>CAVZTH010000015.1:0-7641 GCA_963778125.1 uncultured Alphaproteobacteria bacterium
TGACTGGGGAGATCTTCAAGAGTGGCTGCGTGTTAGCCATAACTTGGGCTCTGAAGGCCGGGTCGGTCGCAATCTGATTAGCCACCGCTTGATCGGTAATCTGGATGTTGCCACTTCCGCTTCTAACGGCTTCAGTCCGGGTCCGACATCGGACCGAACCGGCTGAAAACACCAACGGCATCCCAGGAATTGGTGCCGTCCACATTAAGTCCGCTCTTGATAACATGCTGGTCGGGCTGGTTGTTGAGGTCATTAATGCCTGGGAGGAAATACTGCTTCACGGTCGGGTTGCCATACAGGATCGGGAAGCTCGATCCATAGTCCTTCGATGTGGGTGCGGCACGGCCTAAGTAGCCTGCAAACGGTTTTATCACCGGAACAGAAATGAAGCGGGTTGTGTCTATGCTTAGTTCGCGGCCTAGCGCAAGCTGAGATCGGCACATCTGAAGCAGATCGGCCGGGCTGTCGGCGGATTTTATCAAATTGTTGAAGGTCTCCCAGTCCATCCACCAGCCACTGGCGACCCCACGCTGGACAACCTCCTTCTCGGAAGAGCCCTTCGGCGCATAACTGATGCGATACAGAGTTCCGCCCCAGATGCCGCAATCCTCCGGTTTAACGATGCCGCCGTTCGGGATGTTCAAGAAGTCGGTCTTGTTGTCGCCGAATTGCAGGAAATCACGGCCCTCCCCGCCCTTGGCTTGCTCAAAATAGTGAGCGATCTTGGAGGGTGAGCTGTATGCGATGCCGTTGGCCGCGATGTTTTTGTTCACAATTGGCTTGTTCGAGCTGACGAATTGCGGCTTGGAATAGAAATTTGATTGGAACCTCGGCAAGGCGCCAGACATCGGAATGACCTTCCTCTGATCGTTGCATCAGTCTCAATATACGACCGCGCCTGTTGGCGTCATCGCAGTTCGTGAGGCTCAACCATGCATCGATCAAGTTAGTGGGACTGTGACCGAGGTCACACGGCGGATCGCTTCGATCTAATAATCAGACCATGATCAGACACCAAAAGCGTGGATCAGCGCCAAACGATCATGATCTGAGCGGCCCGACCAACAGCTCCAATAGTCGGCGCGGAGCGCCATAACCTAGACCACCTTCCCGCCCCATTGAGATTCGAAGCTGTGGACCGCCGGAAAGCCCATCATCGTGTTCATCTCCGAGAACGGAATTTGCGCCGGTCCCCCCGTACTGGTGCCGTTACTTTGCAAATACGCATATCCCTCGCGCAGCGCGTTCGCCGCGGTCAGGAAACCCGTTCCGGGAAACAGCGCCACCTTATAGCCCAGATCTTGCAACTCCCTGGCTGACAGGAATGGAGTCCGGCCGCCCTCGACCATGTTGGCGAGCAGCGCCGCACCGTGAAGCGTCTCCCCGACGCGGCGAAGTTCCTCGGGCGTTTCCGGGCTTTCGACGAACAGGATGTCAGCCCCGGCTTCCAGGAACGCTTCGGCGCGACGCAGCGCCTCATCCAGCCCCTCGGAATAGCGTGCGTCAGTCCGGGCCACGATCAGGAAATCGGCATCAGGGCGCGCCTGCGCCGCCACGCGAATTTTCTGCACGGCGTCGGCGAAAGGCACGACACGGCGGTACTCGGTGTGACCGCATTTTTTCGGGATCTCCTGGTCTTCAAGCTGAATCCCCGCCGCCCCGGCCGCGGCATAGGCACGCACCGTGCGATCCACGTTCAGCAGTCCGCCATAACCCGTGTCCCCGTCTGCGATGAACGGCACGTCGATCGCCGCCGCGATGCAGCGCACCCGGTCCAGCATCTCGGTCACGCTCGCCAGCCCCGCGTCCGGCACCCCGAGCGCCGAAGCAACCGCGCCATACCCGGTCATGTAAAGCGCGGGGAAGCCGAGGCTGTTAGCGACCCTCGCGGAGATGCCGTCATACACACCCGGTAAAGTCAGGATGCCGGGCCGGCTGAGAATGTCTCGGAGCGAAGTCATGGCTGCCCTCATCTATTCGTTCTCACCAACAAAGCTTGCGTAGGTTTTCGCCAGTTCCGGTATGGCTGCCTCATAAAACCGTTGGCCCTTCTCCGGCGTGGCCAGCCCGGGATTCGAACCGATCCGCCCGTCCGGGAAACGTCTTCGGTAATCCCCAGGACCATGAAATCGCCCCGTGGGCGCCCGAGGTGGATTGAGCGACGCCTCTTTGATCATGTCGGGGAATAGATACTGGGTAACCGCCACCTCACTCGCCGTAGCATGGCTGCCCTCGTCGTCGCCGAACACCTCCTTGCCCAGCTCGTGCATCACCTTCCCATCCCACCAGTTAGCCAGCCGGCAGCGCAACTCGTCGTCCCGCCGAACCCCGACCGCCCCCTCGAACGCGGCGTAGATCTCGGAGAAAGCCGCTTGCACAGTGGCGATATTGCCGCCATGCCCGTTGATGAAGAAAAACCGGCGAAAACCATGGCGCGCCAGCGACAGCACGTAATCGTGGATGATCGCGATCAGCGTCGAGGGCCGCACCGTCATCGACCCGGCAAACCCCATGTGGTGCACCGCGATGCCGACCCCGATCGTCGGCCCCACCATCGCACCCGCCGTCTCGCCGACCCCCTTGGCAATGACCTCCGCGCAAATCGCGTCCGTCCCGATCAAGCCATTGGGACCATGCTGCTCGGTGGAGCCGATTGGCAGGATAATGGCCTTGGACCGGCCGAGATAGGCCTCGACTTCCTGCCACGTCTGATGTTGCAAAAGCATGCGGTATCCTCCTGAACACTGAGCGTAGCGCACCGGCCACATTGACGATACCGTCGCGCCCTCATCATGCTGTGTTCAACGAGACATCGGCAAAGGGAATGGGAATGGCTGCTATCGGCGATGCCAAGGGCGAATATCGTGGTCTCATCTACCGAAACGATGCCGACCTGAAGGCGTGGCTGGCCAAGCGCCCCACCGAAGCGCCACTTGAGCCCGGCTTGCCGATCATCGATCCGCATCATCACTTCTGGGATGCGCCGCACCGCGGACAGTACTTCCTGCCCGACTTGCTCGCCGACATCGGCGGCGGTAACGGCGGCCACAATATCGTCTCCACGGTCTTCATCGAATGCCAGGCGGTGCACCGCAAGGCCGGCCCCGCCGAGATGGCACCGGTCGGCGAAGTCGAGTTCGTCAACGGCATCGCCGCCATGAGCGCGTCCGGCAACTACGGTCGCTGCCGCGTCGCCGAAGCCATCATCGGATACGCCGATCTTCGCCTCGGCGCACGCGTGCGCGACGTGCTGGAAGCCGAGATCGCCGCCGGAAACGGCCGCTTCCGTGGCATCCGCCAGGGCGCTTCATGGGACGGCGACCAATCGATCGGCAAATTTGCCTCCCGCGCCGTGCCGCCGCACCTGGTGCGAGATCCCACCTTCCGCGAAGGTTTCGCGCAGCTCGCCAAACTGGGCCTTACCTTCGAATCCTGGCAGTATCATCCGCAACTATCGGACGCGATCGATCTGGCCCGCGCCTTCCCCGACACCACCATCATCCTCGACCATGTCGGCGGAGTGCTCGGTATCGGACCGTACGCCGGCCGCCGGCCGGAAATCCTGACCGGCTGGCGAAACGACATTAAGGAACTGGCAAAATGCCCGAACGTGAACGTCAAGCTGGGCGGTATCGGCATGACGTCGTTCGGCTTCGAGTTCCACGAACGCGATGTCCCGCCATCGTCGGAGGAGCTCGCCACCGCATGGCGTCAATATATCGAACCATGCATCGAAGCGTTCGGCGTCGACCGCTGCATGTTCGAAAGTAACTTCCCACCAGACAAACAATCAGGCGGCTACACCGAACTGTGGAACGCGTTCAAGCGGATAACTTCCGGCGCGTCGGCGGCGGAGAAGACCGCGCTGTACAGCGGCACCGCCGCGCGCGTCTACCGCATGATAACGCCCTGATCACTTGGGCGGCATCGTTCTACTCCCCCGGCCTTGATTCTGCTTGATTTACCTGTGCCTATCGGCGTGTCCTCCAAGCGCGTCGCCACCCGCGACCCACTCGGGGACATCGCGGAGCCAGCAGAATGAGCAATTCGGATCGGGCCAGTGCGTAGTCTCGCGGTCATAGTCCCGCTCGTGCTCGCCGGCTGCACCGTAGGACCGGACTTCAAAACCCCCGACCCGCCGGCCGTGAAAGGCTACACCGCCCGCCCGTTGCCGCCGTCCACCGCGTCCGCGCGGGTCGCCGGCGGAGCCGCGCAGCAGTTCGTCACAGGCGAGGACATTGCCGCCGATTGGTGGCACGTCTTCCACTCCAAGGCCCTGAACACCCTGGTCGAGCAGGCCCTCGCCGCCAATCCCAATCTTCCCGCCGCTCAGGCGGCCTTGCGGCAGGCGCAGGAGAATGTGGCCGCGCAGCGCGGTTCCTTCTACCCGTCGGTGTCGGCCGGCGTCGAAGCCAGCCGTAACCTGACGCCGGAGGCTGCGGTTTCGCCTGCGTCAGCCTCGGGCAGCCCCTATTACAGCCTGATCACTCCGCAATTGAACGTGTCATTCGTTCCGGACGTGTTTGGCGCGAACCGGCGCGCCGTCGAATCGCTGCAGGCGCAGGCCGACAATCAGCGGTTCATGCTGGAGGCGACCTGGCTCACCCTCACCTCCAACGTTGTGGCCGGCGCGATCCAGGAAGCATCGCTGCGCGGGCAGATCAAGGCGACCGAGGAGACCATCCGCGTCGAAATCGACCTGCTGAAAATTCTCAAGATGCAGCAGAAGCTTGGACAGGTAACCGGCGCGGACGTCGCGGCGCAGGAAGCCTCCTTGGCCCAGGCACAGTTGATCCTTCCACCCCTGCAGAAACAGCTGGCCCAGCAGCGCGACGCGCTGACCACCCTGGCCGGCAAATTCCCCAGTGAGGAAATCGCCCAGACCTTCGATCTGGACACCTTGCATTTGCCTGTTCGTCTGCCCCTAAGTCTGCCGTCCAACCTGGTCAGGCAACGTCCCGACGTGCGCCAGGCCGAGGAAAACCTGCACGCCGCCAGCGCCAACATAGGCCAGGCCGTCGCCGCGCGTTTGCCGCAGATCACCTTGACCGCCCAGGTCGGCAACAGCGCCAATAGCGCGAGCGGCATGTTCAAGCCAGGCACCAATTTCTGGACCTTGTCGGGCGGCCTGACCCAGCCGGTGTTCGAGGGCTTCGCGCTGCAACACAAGCAACGGGCCGCGCAGGCCGCATTCGACCAGGCGGCGGCGCAATACCGCGGCACCGTGCTAACCGCGTTCCAGAACGTCGCCGATTCAATGCGGGCCCTGCATTCGGATGCCGACGCCCTGGCCGATGCCGCCGCGTCCGAGCGTGCCGCCGCCCGAAGCCTCGACATCACGCGCAAGCAACTCCAGCTCGGCCAGATCGCCTATCTGTCGGTACTCAATGCGCAGAATACTTACGCCCAGGCGAGACTGGCGCTGGTGCAGGCTCAGGCCAACCGCCTCGCCGACACCGCGGCGCTGTTCCAGGCGCTTGGCGGCGGCTGGTGGCATCGGCCAATCGACCCCGCTAAAACCTCGATTGCGGCGAACTAGTCCAGAGCGTGATCGCCAGAGGCTAAGACAGTCAGAGGGCGTGAATCAAGCGGTCAGCGGGCTTTCTGGAGCACCTCCGGCCGGTCGAGATCAAAAAGATCCCAGAGACTTTGCGAGGCAATACGGCCAGGACTGGCGAGCAACTGCGCGGCGGCGCCAGAGCCCCGTCGAAGTGACATTCCGCCGCTTCCACGGCGAATAGCGTTATCGACAGCACCGACTCCGCCCTCGATGCGCATTCACTCTCGGGCTCACGGTGGGCACGCCGCCAGGCACTCGCATCAGCACGTTGGCTCAGCCATGCCCGACATCAATGTTATTTGTAGAAGAACGAATATTGCAATGGGAAGCCAGAACTTGCCAGTGATCCGAATTCGTCCTACTGGGAGAGTGCTGTTAATCAGAGGGGGGCTGGTGGTATGGCATACACGTTCACTACTATCACATTCCCAAATGACACGTTCACCCAAGCCCTCGGCATCAACAGGACCGATACCATCGTCGGCTTCCATGGGGCGACGACAAACCTCGCCTATTCTCTGGTCCTGCCTGCCACCTTCACCCCGGTCACAACACCCGCCAATCTTCTGACGATTCCGCCGCCTTCGATACCGCTGGTCCCTACCCAGACCGACGCAGTAGGCATCAACGATGCCCAGCAAATCGTGGGCTTCGTAACCGACAATCAAACGCCCGCGGTCACACGCGGCTTTATCGATAATGGCGGCGTGTTCAGCCTTGTTGTTGCGCCGGGCACAGCGTTTAACCAGTTGCTCGGCGATAACAACGTTGGTCAGGATGTGGGTTATTCGTCGCTCGATGTTGCCGGGGCGACGCTGCAGCTCGCCTACATCTATCAGCAGACGACCGGCACGTTCACCTATCTCGACAATGCCACCCACACGGCGGACCTGCCGGCCAACGTCAACAGTCAAGCGACCGGGATCGACAATGCCGGCGATGTCGTCGGCTTCTATCTGCCGACAACCACGACATCGGATGGCTTCCTGATCAAGAGCGGGACAACCACTCCAATAACTTTGCAATTTCCAGGTTCGACCTTCACTCAGGCACTCGGCATCAACGATGAGGGGCAGGTTGTTGGCTTCTACAACGACGCACAGGGCAACACCCATGGCTTTATCTGGTCAAATGGCAATTGGACCAGCGTGGATGCACCGGGCGCGTCAGCAACCACGATCAACGGCATTAATGATGCGGGCCATATCGTCGGCTTTGATACTGTCGGCACGGCGACTGATGGCTTCGAAGTCAACCTACCGCTCGCTCAGGTCACTGACACTTCAACCATGACGAAATGGCAGCAGGCGTTGACCCCCTACACGGGGCCGGTGTCCTATCTGACCGGCGAGTTCATCGACATCACCTCGCACAATCTCAACATCCTCTCGACAACCGCGAATGTGTTTTTGCATAGCGGCCCCGGCGAGGACGCGTTGCAGGTCACCTCTGGTCAGAATGTCCTGGATGGGGGGACCGGCTCCAATTTTCTCACCGATGGCTCGGGTGCGGACACCGATTTCGTCGATGCCCGTGGCGCAACGGCTAGCATCTGGTCCACGATAAGCAATTTTCACAGCGGTGATTCGGCGACAATGTGGGGGATCACTGCCCAGGATTTCAAATCCTGGGTTAATGGACAGGGAGCGACTGGGTTTACCGGATTGACGACCCACATACCGGTGGCTGGGGGTGTTACAGCGTCGCTCACCCTGGCGGGTTATTCCACGGCGGACCTTAGCAATGGTCGATTGAGCGTCAGCTTTGGCACCGACGCTGCCAGCGGCAGTGCTTACCTATATGTCCATGCTAATAGCTGATTTTCAGCAAACCTGCCGGAACCGATTGCACCATCGTAGAACAGCACAGCGAACCTGAGGCAGAAGATTGGCGCGCAGACGCCAGAACTTGCGACAGCCCCCCGGTTAGCGGATGAGCCCCTTTACCTCGCCTCCAGCCGAGGCAATCACCTGTGGGATCGATGGCCGCTCTGCAGGTTCGCCCACATCGTCGCGATCATCGCTCGCTCCTCGATCGTAGCGCTGTTCCAGGCGCTTGGCGCCGGCCGGTGGCATCGGTCG
>CAVZTH010000016.1:0-26385 GCA_963778125.1 uncultured Alphaproteobacteria bacterium
TTACGAACTGGCGACTGTCCTCAATCCAGATATCGCCCGATTGCAACCGCTCCCGCAGATGCGTCAGCACAGCGATCTCGAGAGCTTGGGAGCGATCTTGCCGTCCTTGACGACGTGCTGGCGCCATTTCGGCCGAAGGAATATCGTCGGCGCATCTGACGCGACCGTGCGCCTGTTGCCGGCATGAGCGGCTTTCACGACATCGACGGCCTTGAGCAGCGGATCGTTGGACTGGGCGGCTTTGAACTCGAATGCGGCGAGAAAGTCGGGAGCGAAGCGGCGGGTGGTACGAACTTCTCGACGAGCAGTGGGATAGTCTCATCGATGACCTCCTCCATCATGGCGCGAACGGCCTCGCGCTTCTCCAGCAGCGCCGGCCAGCGGATGGTGCCTTCCACCTGCTTGATTGGATCGGCACCGGTTCGCTGCCGAGCGTCCATCGCATCGGCCACGAGCAGGAACAGACGCGCGGCTTCGATCGACCGGCGGACGGCCCGGCCTTCGCCCCCTGGCCCTGGCAGCAGCAAGACCATCCTTGGTGCGCTCGCCAATCCAGACAAGCGGGATGCCGCCTTCAAGTTGATCGAGGCCGGCCTGTCCCCGACCGAGGCGGCACGCCAAGTCGGGCTCGGTCGAGCGACGTCTACAAGCTCAAGTCACAGAGGTCAGCTATCGAGGCTCGCTGACGACACACAGAACGCCGCTCGCGAGGGCCGATCGGCATCCGGTTCCTGGGGAGCACCTGTCGCCGCCGAGCGCAAGGCTCGGCAGCGGGTTTTGACCCGGAGCGGACGCTCCGTGTTTTGTCGCGGTTGCAGAGAAGTCGGCGCGCGCTAACGCGCGCCGAAGTTGTCAGCTCGATTTGCGCAGTGATCTGAAGCCCGCGCGCACCTCTTCTGAAAGGAGTTGCGGTTGTTCCCACGCAGCAAAGTGTCCACCTTTGTCGAGCTTGTTGTAGTAGATCAGTTTGGGATACGCCCGCTCTGCCCAACTGCGCGGGCACAGATCGATCTCGTCCGGAAAGGCGCTTACGGCAACAGGGATGGAGACGCCTTTGACATTGAAATACCCGAGTTTGCCGAAATTCTCCCAATAGAGGCGGGCTCCGGAAATCGCCGTGTTCGTCAACCAGGTGATCGTGATGTTGTCGAGGATGTCGTCGCGCGTGAGACCTTCGGATTCTCCATCAAAGACGCGTGAGATCAGCGCGTAACTCCAAGCATCGTGGTCCAGAAAATAGGCGGCCAGGCCGACGGGAGAGTCCGCAATTCCGTACAACGTCTGCGGGCGCAACCCCATCTGGTAGCCGTAGGCGATGCCTTTGCTGTGGACGAATATCAGCCGCTCGGTCGCGAGTTTCTCTTCGGATGAGAGACCGTCGGGCATTGGCGCACCGGTGAATGCTGCCTTGTCGATGTCGGCCGGAACAGCGCCAGGCATATTGGTGTGAATACCGAGCAGTTCCGGAGCCGCCTGCACACCCATTTGTTCGGTGATGAGGGCACCCCAATCGCCGCCTTGCGCCACAAATTTTGTGTAGCCAAGGCGCTTCATGAGCGCAACCCATGCTCGCGCGATGTGCGCGGGGTCCCAGCCTGTGGTGGTCGGCTTGCCTGAATACCCGTAGCCTGGTATCGACGGAATCACTACGTGGAAAGCGTCCGATGCGCTCGCGCCATGTGCCGTGGGATTGGTCAACGGATCGATAATCTTCATCTGCTCGATGATCGAGCCGGGCCATCCGTGCGTTACGATGAGCGGCAACGCGTTGTCGTGCTTCGAACGCACGTGAATGAAATGAATGTCCAGCCCATCGATCTCGGTGACGAACTGCGGCAGGGCGTTCAGTTTCTTCTCGACCTTGCGCCAATCGTAATCTGTAGCCCAATAGCGGGCGAGTGCCTGCGTCGTCGCGAGCTGCACGCCTTGCGACGCATCCCCGACCGTTTCCCGGTCAGGCCACCTTGTTGCATCTACGCGCCTGCGTAGGTCGGTAAGCTCCGCTTCTGGAACATTCACATGAAACGGACGAATAGCGGTCTTGTCGCTGCCAATCTCGACTTCCGTGGGCATGACTGTCCTCCCGTTGGGTTGCTTCGGAGCCTCGGCACAATCCCGCTGGCAGGTCAAGATTGCAGACTACACCAAACTCCCGCGGCTTCGAACGAGAGCTTAAATGTCTCTTACTGGCCCATAGGACTCGCCACAGCCGCCCGCCGTGGCGTCCGGTTTCTGGGGTCCACCTGCCTCACCGGGCGCACCGCCGCGCCGCTTAGCGTAAATAAAATGACAAATCGTTAGATGACCCCAAGTTACAATGTCAGCCGTTCAACCGAGGAGGCCCAGCAAGAGCATCTGGCGATCAAATGCGAATTTCCCTCAGAAATAGAACCAAACGGGATTTACAAGAGGGCGATGCATACACGTTGAGCGTCGTTTCTTCGGCCACGGTGACGAATAATAGCCGGAATCCAATCAACATATCTCGCCTGGAAGTTAACTTCGCGACAGGCAATCCTCATGAAAAACCACGACGGTCATAGGCTCCTTTACAACCATGGAAATGATCCTAATTAGTGTCCGTCCATAAACGGCGGTTTTTCGTGGAAGACATTCTTCGGTAGGCCCCGTACGGCTGTCCCGACCGGTTCCAGTGGCGGCAATTTCCCGCCGTGGTGACATGGTCGTTGCAGTTGCAACCTTTGCGTGTACCGCTGGGCACGTTCGGGCAGCAGCGTTCGGCGTGCCCAATGCGAGCGGCGGTCAGGTCGTGGCCACGGCTAGTCGCGCACAGAGAGCCAGGTTGTAGGCGACAACCGAGGACCAGACGTATGAGGTGAAGTGCGCCAGCCCGCGCCAAGTGCAGCGTGCCAGGCCAAACGCCCGCTTCAAACCGGAGATGTTGGCCTCGATGCCGGCGCGGAAATTGCGCAGCTTGCGATACACCCAGCGGCTTTTGACCATGGCGTCGATGCCAAGGTGGCCCTTCTTGTGGAACGCGACATCGCTCACGCCAAGCGCCTTGGCCTGGGTGACATTGGCCGCGCTGGCATAGCCGCCGTCGCCCGCGATCTGGCGTGGCGGCTGGCCGTGAGACGCAATGTGGCGCTCCAGCATGGGCAAAAACCGCTCGGCATCGGTTGGGTTGCCGGTCTCGACGACGACGTCAAGGATCAGGCCGCTGCGACCGGTCGCCAGATTGATCTTGTGGCCGTATTGCACCTCGCGGCCGCCTTTGACGATGATGTCGGCGTGCGGCTCGAACAGGCTTACCACTTTTTCGCTGGCTGGCACCGCTTCGCCGTCGAACACCCGGCGCCTGGTCTGGGTCATGACGCGCTCGATCAAGGGCAGGTAATGGCTGACCTCGCCGCACCAATCCGTGGCGGTCGGTCCAGCGCATGCGGCCAGCACCACGAGCGCTCGCTCAAGGGCCAGCTTGGTGGCACGCGTGACCGCGATCAGCTCGCGATACAGCTTGGCCTTTCGCTCCTTGCCGCGGCTGTGCTGGATGGCGTGGGCGCGCTTTTTGGCCAACCGGCGGTGATCACGCCAGCTGATTGCGGCGCGGCCGGCCAACACACACGCCTGTTCCAGCAACCGCGTCATCACCCGCACCGCATCCCAGAGCAACGAGCTGTCGCTGGGCTCATGCATCAGCGCTTCAGTAACCGTGCTATCGATGCGAACCATCGTTGCCGGCTCGAGCCTGGTTTGCCGGGCGTTGCGCACAACCGCCTGATTGATCGCTTCCCAGCTGGCCGCGGTGATCGCGCTGATGGTCTTCTGAAGCACCGCCTTCTTCGGCGTCCAGCCCATCGGCAGCCGCGCGAAGGCGCGAAACGATGCTGAATCTTCCAGGTGAAACGCCAGTTCCTCGTAGCTCAGTTGGCGGTATTGCTTCAGCAGCGCGCAGCGCAGCACGGCTTCCGCCGGCAGGCCACGCCGGCCGGTCTCGCGCACCCCGTCGCGGCGCAAATCATTGCTGATCAAGCGTAGCAATGGACGATGCTGATCGAGCCACTCCGAGATCTGCTTCAACTCGCGACCGATCTCGTGTGTGGCGAAGATATCGAATAGGCTGGCTTGTGTGATGCGTTCCTGACGCATGATCGGGCTCCGGCGGTGGGGTATGGATTCGGCTGCAGTGAAGTGCTGCCGAACATAATCGAAGCCGCCGGGCATGACTCGCGATATCGCGAAGCAGCTGGGTTTTAAACGATTAGCGTTTATGGACGGACACTAATTAGCTGGTGGTCAGGGAGGGACGTTTGCCGAGAAGATGCAGCACGCGGTTGCATGAGTTGTCTTTGAAGACGGTCCACCACATTGACGCTCTGCGCCACGCCATCTGCCAGCTGCTCGGCCGGCGCGGCGAGGGTTTGTAACCCAACTGCGTCGGGGTTTCTCGCGGTGGCTACGGAAGAAGCGCCCAAAAGCCAGCGGAGATTACGTGATCGAGCCGGAATCGTCATCCGGACGTTAGTGAACGCCTCGACCAGCGGGGCGCGGAATCAGCCGCCCCAGGTCAGTGGACGTAGCACCGATCGTGTGAACCACCCCACAGCACTGCTCCGCCATGCGTGGAATATTGGGTCAGGACAAGGGAGGTCGTACCTGATGGCACACGTGGCTCCAATTTCAATTGAGAGAACGCCGGTGTCGGCCTCTTTGCCGCGATCTGGCCGTGACAATGAATATTGGCCCACTTGTGCTGATGAATTCTGGCCCACCCCCGGTGTCTTTGACCTGCTGAGCCGGGCCTAGGCCCGGCTCAGCAGGGCGGCGTCATTTCGCGCTCCTTCCCATCATGATTTTGCGGCCTTGCGCTGCGCCGACGTGCGGCGGAACCGGTAGGAGTCGGCACCGGTGGTGATGATGTGCGCCTGGTCCGTCAGCCGATCGATCAACGCCTTGCACAGACGCGGATTGGGAATGACCTGCGACCATTCGGAGAACGGCAGGTTGGTGGTCACGATCACCGCCGCCTTCTCGGCCCGGTCAGCGATCACCTGGAACATCAGCTCACATGCCGTTTCAGCGAGCGGCACATAGCCCAGTTCGTCAATACAGATCAGGTCAAGGCGTTCCCATCTACCAAGCGCCCGGCTGAGTTGGTTGGCATGTGCCGCCTCGGCCAGTTCATTGATCAGCGCCGTCGCCGTGGTGAACCGCACCCGCCGCCGTTGGCGGCAGGCAGCCACGCATAATCCCGTCGCCAAGTGCGTTTTGCCGGTGCCAGCCTCGCCGACCAGCAGGATCGGCTCCGCCTTGGTCACGTAGTCACCCTCGGCCAGTGTACGCAATTGGGCAGCCGAGACGCTGGAGCGGTCGAACTCGAACCCATCCAGCGTCTTCATCCGCGGCAACCGCGCCTCATGCAGCAGGCGGGTGATGGCGCGGCTCTCGCGCTCCTCCATCTCGGCCGCCAGCAGCGCCTCGAGATAGCCGAGATGGGATTGTCCCTCACGGATGGCGGCATCCGCTAGGCGGGCGAACTGCGTGCCCATCGCCGGCATCCGCAGCGCCTTGCAATGCTGGCGGATCGCCTGGTCCTGAAGCTCGATCATCATGCTGTCCCCGCGCAGGGACCCGACAGCAGCGTGTCGTAATCGGCGAGGTTCGGCAGCGGCCGGTCGTAGCAGGCCAACGCCCCGACATCGATCGGCGCGGGCTTGGCCTTGTGCAGTCCGGCTTCGGTCAGCAGATACCGCACCGCCGCCACGTCGCAGGCCCCCAGCGACACCGTGGCGGCAACCGCCGTGCGCAGCCGGTCATGGCCAAACTCTTGGCCCAGTGCCAGAACGGCCACCATCGCACGGGTGCCGTTCTGCTTGCCGTGCCGCCCTTGCAGACGGGTCCAGAGCTCGTCATAGCAGCCAGGCCAGCGGCCTGCCGCGCGCCATTGCGCCAGAGGTGTCGAGCCAGCGAACGCGCCGGGCTTGTGGCTGAGAACGTCGAGGTAATGCTCGAGGTCGAGCACGTGCTGGCGGCGGCTGTGACAGCGCTCATGGCGCGCGATCAGCCGGCCAGCGTGCCAGATCTCGACATGCAGCGGATGCACGCGTGCCTCCACCCTTGTGCCCGCACGCACCGGCACTGAGTAGAAGTTGGTCTTCACCGTCACACAACCTTGCTTGTCCGTCAGCGGGAACACGATCTCGGCGAGATCGAGGCCTTCGGCAGCGCAGGCCAAGAGATGACCACGTTCGACCGCCATGGCCGCCCCGATCGTCTCGCTGCGCCCGGTGAGCACCCGCGCCCCGTCGGCACGACAGGCCGCCACCAGCAGCGTGTTGAGCGCATCGAGATCGGTGACTTGCGGTACCGGCACCAGATGGTTGCGTCGGAAATAACCGGCTTCGCCCTCAATACCACCCTTCTCGTGGCCCTCACCCGGCGTGCAAAACTCGGCAGCGAACCGCCAATGCGAGCGGAACGTCATGAACCGCACCGTCTCCTCCCGCCGGTAGCCGCGCAGGATCTTTCGCACGGCGCTGGCCAGGTTGTCGTAACGCAACAGGGGAAACACTCCGCCGAAGTAGGCGAAGGCATGCTCGTGCGCTTCGAGGAAGGCCTGCTGGGTCGCATGCAGGTAGGCCCGGTGGAACGCCGCTCCGCTGGCCATCGAGCGCATCGCGAATATCTGAACCTTGGTCCGCTCACCGCCGAGATCGACCCAAGCTTCATACCAGTCAACCTGAGCTTCCTGAGCCCAACTGTAACTTTGCGGCACGAACGTCTCCCGACGCAAAATCCCCATCTGGTGTTTGCGCTCGCGGACGTGGTTGCGCACCGTCAACTCAGCGACCGTGGCGTCAGGGAATTCCGTCAGGATCCGTTGATACAGCCGCCGGGCGGTATGGCGTTGCTTACGCGGGGCACGACAGTCTTCGTCCAGAACTTTGTCGATGAAGTCCGCCACCACGCCCAGCTTCGGCTTGATCCTGGGCGGGTAGTGATGCTTCGGCGGAAGGGCGCTGCCGATCGCTTGGCGCACAACCCGCCGATGAACGCCGAACTTCGCGGCCACACCCGCGATCGTGCCGATACCAAACTTATGCTCCCGACGAAGCTGCTCGAACAAATCCACTTTGGCTCTCCAGTCCACGCCAGGTCCCCCGGTCCAGTCGGGGCGACCCTAGGTTGAGGGGCCGGGGGTGGGCCAAAGTTCGCCAGCACTGCTGGGCCAGAATTCGATAGCAGAGCCAGCGATCCTTCACGGCCCTTGAAACGGCGATGCTCCTCGTTATGGCGAGCCCGACCAAGGCAAGGGAATTTGCCCTGTCGATGTACGAGCGCGCGGCATGGGGCCTCGATGTTGATCAAATTGAGCACTGGGCACGTATCGTGACACAGCTAGCGCAGCTAACGCGGGCTCTTCAGGCGGATTAATCACCCATTCAATGTCTCGATGTCTCGGGTTACCAGATGGTCTTCGTCGCAATCGCCCATGCGCCGATCGACGTAACCGAACTCCTGATCTGCTGCTGCTTGAGTGCCGAGGTTTATTGCGGCCTCGCCTTATTTCTACGATGCACTCGAGCGGCCAGTCATTCGGGCGCTAAACACCTTCGCGGCACCAAATACGACAAGCGTCGTCACGAGTACAAAGCCTGTCACGATCTGCTGCTCCTCTGGCGGCACTCCGGCGAGGCCGAGCGCGTTCTGTACGAACGCGAGCACGAACACCGCCATCAGCACGCCGCCGAGTGTGCCGCTGCCGCCGAAAATATCGACGCCGCCGAGCACGACCGCGGTGATCACCGGCAATTCCAGCCCGATCGCTGTATCGGAACGGGCGCTCGAGAGGTACGAGGTCAGCACCACGGATGCCACCGAGCACATCATGCCCGAGGTGACGAACACTCCGAACAGAGCACGCTTCACGTCGATGCCAGAGAAGCGCGCGGCCTCACGGTTGTTGCCAATAGCAAACAACGCCCGTCCCCGGTAGCTGGCATGGAGGAACACCGCGAAGACCGCAAAGAACGCCACGAAGATCAACGAACTCCAGGGGATCGGTGTGTTGCCCAGAGTGCCGAAGCCAATTTCCTGGTACCAGTCGGGAAAGCCGGTGACACCACGCTCCTTCAGAAGAATCTGCGCGATTCCGCGATCCAGGGCGAGGGTGCCGATGGTGACGACCAGCGACGGTAGGCCAATGAAGGCAATGATTGCGCCGTTCAGCGCACCAGCCAGCGTGCCGACAATCAGGCTCGCCAACATCGATGTCTCGATGGACAGGTCCTGCTCTCGGCAAACCGCGATCGTCACCGCGCAGAGCCCGACCATCGAGCCCACCGACACGTCGATCTCACCGCATACGATCACCAGTGTCATCGGCAGCGCCACGATCGCAGCGGGCATGACACCGGCGACCGCGATGGAAAGGTTGGAGGCGGTGAGGAAGTATTTTGAGTTGCTTGCGCCGAGCACGAGCGTGATGACGAGCACCAGCAACAGGAACGCCTCCCAGCGCGCCAGGTATGGGCCCAGTCTGTTCATTGTTCTCGCCTGGCAAGGCCAAGACCGACAGGCTGGTGCCGCGCCTCGCGTTCTACCCGCTCGGCGCGGCGGGTGAGCAGACTGTAGAAGATCACCGTGCCGAGAATTGCGGCCCCTGTCACCGCTTGCAGCCAGAACTGGCTGATTCCGAGCAGTTGCACGCCGTTCTGCAGCACTGCGAAGATCACCGCGCCGAGCGCCGCGCCATACACCGAGCCGCTGCCGCCGAAGATGCTGACGCCGCCGACCACCACGGCCGAGATCGCTTGCAAGTGCAAGTCGGGCGCCAGCACCGCATCCACCGTGCCGAAGCGCGCGCCCCATAGCACTCCGACCAAACCGCAGAGCGCGCCGCAGATGATGAAAACGAGTGCCAAGTGCCATGCCTCGTTGATGCCGGTGACATGTGCGCTCTCCGGGCTGCTGCCGAGTGCATACAGGTTGCGCCCCGTGCGCGTGAAGCGCGCGACCCAGCCGAAGGTGATGGTGAGCAACAGAGCGATCCAGACCAGAAGCGGCACGCCGGTGACATGCATCTGCGCGATCGCCTGGTACTTGTCAGGCAACACGGTGGCCGAGATCTGTCGGCCGCCCGCGATCATGATGACCGTGCCACGGTAGATCGCCAGCGTGCCGAGCGTGGCGACGATCGCCGGGACTCGTGCGGCCACGACCAGAAGGGCGTTGCCGATCCCCATCACCACGCCCGCGCCGATGCCGATAATGAATACGATCGCGATGCTGCTGTCCGGGTTTGCCTCCAGCCAGTCCGCCGCGACAAAGGCGCTGGCGGCAACCATCGCGCCCACCGAAAGGTCGATCTGGCGCGTGATGATGACGAGCGTCTCGCCAAGCGCGACGATGCACACCAGCGTCGCGGACAGTCCGACCTGTTCGAGATTCTCTGCGTTGAGAAAGCGCGGCTCGCGCAGTGTCACAGCCGCACAGATCACCAGTAGCGCGGCGACCAGGCCGAGTTCCCGAATGCGCATCAGCCGGCTCATGTCGCCGCCGTTTCCGCCAGCGGGTTGTGATCCCGGGTGGAGTGCGCTGCGGCCAGCATCAGGGCTTGCTGATCGACAGCATCGCGCGTGAACTCCGCGACCAGCCGTCCCGTCCGCAGAACAAGAATCCGATCCGCCATCCCGATCACCTCGGGTGCGTCGTCGCTGATCAGGATGATGGCCATGCCCTGCGCCGCGAGACGCGAGACGATGCGATGGATCTCCGCCTTGGCGCCGACATCGATGCCGCGCGTGGGTTGGTCCAGGATCAGCACGCGCGGCGCGGGGATCAACCACTTGGCAAACAGCACCTTCTGTTGATTGCCACCCGACAGGGTCGATGTCAGTTGCTCGATCCCGCGCGCGATCACCCGCATCTGCCCGGTGAACTCGCGCGCGACCCGCGCCTCCTTTGCCCGATCCACCAGGCCGAACCGGTCGGCGAGCCGCCACAGGATCGGCAACGTCTCGTTGGCGCGGATCGGGAACTGCAATACCAGCCCTTGCTGGTGCCGGTCCTCCGGCAGAAGCGAGATGCCCAGCCGCATCGCATCGCGGGGCGAGCGCAGCTTCACTGGTCTGCCGTCGATCTGAATCTCGCCCCGCTCCGGCGGCGTGATGCCGAACAGCATCTGCGCCACTTCAGAGCGGCCGGCGCCGACCAGCCCGAACAAGCCGAGAATCTCGCCGGCCTTGAGGTCGAAGCTCACGTCATCCACGAAACTGGCGCCCGACAGGTGGCGCGCGCCAAGCACCGGCCTGCCGATCGTCTCCGCCTCTTTCGGAAATAGCGCGCCGGGCTCGCTGCCGATCATGTGGCGCACCGTCTGCTCCGGAGTAAGCGTCGCCGCAGGGGACGAGATAATCCTGCGGCCGGAGCGCAGGATCGTGACGTCGTCGCCCAGACCGAGCACTTCGTCGATGAAGTGACTGATGAACAGGATCGCGATACCCTGTTGTTTCAACCCCCGTACGATACCGAACAGCCGGTCAATCTCACGGGCCGAAATCGTCGAGGTCGGTTCGTCCATAATCAACACGCGTGCGTCCAGCGATAGCGCCCTGACGATCTCGATCGCCTGCCGCTCGGCGATGCTGATAGCCTTCACCGGCAAGCGCACGTCCATCTGCATGCGCAGTCGCTGCAGCAATTCCTTCGCCGTGGCCTGCATCGCGGCCCAGTCGATTCGGGCACCCCGGAGCGGCTGACGGCCTACGAAGATGTTCTCGGCTACCGACAGGTCGGGGAACATGGCCGGATGCTGATGGATTACCGCGATCCCATGGCGCCGCGCGTCGGCGGCGTCGTGCATCGTGATCGGCTGGCCATCGAGCAGGATTTCGCCGCTGTCAGGTCGGTAGATGCCGGCGAGGATCTTGACGAGCGTGCTCTTGCCCGCGCCGTTCTCGCCCGCGAGCGAGTGAATCCGCCCGCGGTGCAGCGCGAGATCGATGTCTGTCAGCACCTCGACCGGGCCGAATCGCTTGACGATGCCGCGCATTTCGACGGCCGGGGTCACCTCGCCCGGTCCGGTTTCGGCGTAGCTCACCGCGGACGGGCGGGGCGAGGCGGCCCCGCCTGCCGGGCAGGCATCAGAACTGATAGTCCTTCACGTTCTCCGCCGTGATGCGCAGCGGTTCCCCTGTGATTATCTCGTGGCTCGGTAGAATCGTGTAGGTGCCGGGCCACTTGCCCTTGTCGATGGTGAAGCTGTCGCCCTGCTTGCCCTGGATCTTGCCCTCGGCGAAATACTTGGCGGCGTAATAGGTCACATAGCCAAGGCGTATTGGATCCCAAAGGTGGAACCATCCGATCGTGCCGTCGAGCATGTATTTTGTAGTGATGCTCGGCACACACAGCCCGGAGACCTTGACGGCACCGTGGCCCTTGTTCACTGCCTCCAGCGCCCGCGCGACCGCTGGCAGACCGGGGCAGGTCGGCGCGTATATGCCGGCGAGATCAGGATACTTGGTGGTCAGCGCGATCGTGGCGTCGTAAGCCTTTTGCTCGTTATCGTAGCCATAGACTTCATCGACGATCTCGATGCCGGGATACTTCTTGATCTCGTCACGGAACGCCGCGATCCAGGCGTTCTGGTTGGCGGCCGTTGGCTGAGCGGAGACGATGGCGACCTTGCCTTTTTCGCCCATGATTTGCACAAGCCCGTCGGCGCCGAACTTGCCAACAGACTCCAGCGTCGCCTGGTTGACCAGGAACGGCCGCGCCTCAGGCTCAGAATCCGCGTCGAAGGTGATGACCTTGGCACCCAACTTGGCCGCCCGCTTCATCGCCTGGACGACCGCCTTCGGATCGCTGGGCGCCACCGCGATGGCTGGGATGTGCCGGTCAGCAAGGTTGTTGATGATGTCGATCTGCGCCTGTGGGCTCGATTGCGTCGGGCCGTAGTTTTTCGCCGTGCCGCCGATTTCGCCTGCGGCCATCCGCGCGCCAGCCAGCGTCGCGTTGTAGTATGGGTTGGTCGTTTCCTTGATGACCATTGCGAGTTCGAAGTCGTCGGCGAGTGAGGTGGCGGCGCCGCCCAACAGACCCGCCGCCGCGAGTGCGGCGATTAGGATGCGTCTCGTGGTCATGGATCCCCCCGGTGCGTCTTATTGTTCCGGAATTCCCGGTCTGTCGTGTGTTCGAGGTCGTAGGATCGCGCATTCTACGCCGATTTACAACGGCGGCCAGCCGCTCTCGACCTAGTCGGGCAAGTGTTGGCCACGGGAATTCTGATCGTTGCGCCGAGTCGACTGGGCGACACCCGGCGAATTAGCGAGCAGGCTCTGTTGCGCGCCATCCAGCTTCGACGCGCGCGCGTCTCTCGCCGGGTCGAACAGCGGCACCAGACGCGCATGCGCCTTGCGGCTCCGCCTCGCCTTCTGGCGCCGGTTGAAGCTGGTGTTCACGATTCTGTCCGCCGTCGCCGAGGCTGAGCGTGACCGGACGGGCGAGCGAATCGCCGAAACGGGATCAGCGCACACGCGGGCGATACCTGGCGGCAGGGCCTCATTCGGCTGGAAGGTTGGCGACGACAGTGAACTGGTCGCGATACCCGAGCAGCAAGCGACGATTTCACAGATGCGAACGCTGCGGGCCGAGGGGCTTTCGTATCGGGCCATCGCCGAGAAGATCGCCGCATCAGGCGGGCAGATCAGCCGCATGGGCCTCAAAAAGGTCCTCGATGCCGCGGCCGCCGGGCGCCGCCTGATCGGGTGAAAGCGAAGCATCCCATGACCTGAAGTGTCATGGCGGCGTGACACATCCCATCGCGCCGCCGCCGACCGCATCGCGAACACCAGATCCGTGATCGTTGCGCAAATCGGCGAATTAATCCGCTCGCCTATGTAAGCTGGGAAAATTCAGCCTCTGGAAGTGGTTTCTGGACGGCTGCGCTGGGTCTTCCGCGCGCGCCCCACGCGAAGCGAAAGAAACTCTGGCGAAGAGACCGCGACCGCGACGAACATGACGCGGCTTCGCGGCCGTTCGGCAGAAGGGCAGCGCCTGATCGGAAAGTCGCCGCACGGTCATCGGAACACCACGACTTTCGTTGCTGCGCTGAGGAATGACCGGATCACCGCCCCGCTGGTCATCGACGGTGCCATGACCGGTGATCTGTTCGTTCAGTATGTCGAGCAGTTTCTTGTTCCGACCTTAACGCCGAACGATATTGTCATCATGGACAACCCTCCCAGTGCACAAAGTGGCCGTTCTGGTGCTGGGACATGACGTTCCTGCCGGCACAGATCCGGGGACGCTGGTTCTACTTTTACCTGATCCTCGACCTCTCAGCCGCAAGATCGTCGGCTTCGAGGTGCATGATCTCGGCTATCTGCCGAACCATAGGCATCAGTCACTGTGAGAATTCCGGCGGCATCCTCGGAGATCTCGTGGCCGGTCCGCCAGTAGCCGTGGTGCACGTGCTCGCCCCAGATCTCGCGATAGAACTGATCGAGCGTATCGTAATGTGCTGCCACATCCCCCGGGGTCTGTTTGCTGTGCGGATGTATCATCGGATTAGCCGACCTGCGTGAAGCCGATTTCGATAAGATGCCAGCGAACAGGCTGGCCGAGCTGCTCAACATGGCGAGGCATGGCTTAGCGGGACGATCGTCCCAAACCTCCCGATCCCGTTTCAGGGACGGGCCTTGTTCCTAAAGGGTTCATGCACCGCGTTGTTTATCTAACGACCAACGCTATGCCCTCGATAGGTTCCCGAGATTTGGCATCCAAGCCGCTACTGTAATCTCAGCACGTCGTCGCCCAATTCCGCAGTATCTCCAGGATCGCATCAAGCCCGAGAATGTATGAGTGCATCCCAAATCCGGTGATCATTCCCTCGGCTGCGTCCGAGAGGACGCAGTGTATGTTGCGCTTGGCGATGCTGCTGATATGCACCTCCACATATGGCAAGCCTGCGCCCTTGATGCAGTCTTTCAAGGCGTAACCGGCGTACGTGAAATCCCGCCGGGTTCATGACAAGCCCCTCGGCGCCTTCATCCACGCCCTGATAGATGCGGTTGATCGCCTCGCCCTCGATGTTGGTGTAGAAACTGTCGAGATGGTAGCTGTGATCCTGTGCATGTCGCTGAAGCATGGCGTCGAGTTGGGCGGCGGTCATTGTTCCGTAGATCTCCGGCTCTCGCCGACCGAGAAACGTCGGGTTGGCACCCTGCACGAGTAGGATTTTCGTCATCGTAACCGTTTCCTATTCTGCCAAGTCACACTTCATCGGTTACCACCGCTGCCGTACAGGCGTTGAGCCCCCAAGCAAAGATTTCCTCCAGGCTTGGCGGTGCCGGTTCGTGGATTACGATCTCTTTCATCTGATTCTCCTCCCTTAGAGCGTCTACTCCCCGCTGTTTTAAGCAGCCCTTAGCCTCACGACATCAGCGATCCGGGCGCACCCGACAAATCATACGCCTGCTGTGCCGAAAAAAAACGGGAGATGGGCGACGGGGCTCGCATCACCCAATGATGGGAATCTAGCCGGAGACGTAGGTCGGCCATCCCGGTCTTTTGACAAATCCAATTTAGCTAGTGAGACTTCTAGCGTTCACCCGGAGAGAGCACACCATGTCATTATTCTTCGCCTTGGTGCTAATCGTATTGCCACTGATCGCTGTTTTCGCAGATTTCGTCACGGGAGGCGAATTGGTGACCCGCCTATCGCGCAAGTATGCCCCGAACCCGACGTCACCCGCTGTTTAACGCTTTGGCCGATCGAATAACCATCCTGCGGCCGGCTCCAGGGCGACCATGAATATAGATCCCAAAACGACCATACTAGTGGCCGTCCTGGCGGGGCGCCGATTTCATCGTTGCTGGCTGCTTCTCCTGGCGGCGAGAAGCCTGCAGGCGCGTCGGCTCCTGAAGGGAGCCTCGGACCCATAGCCGCAAGCCGCTGGCGACGCCTCGCCCATACCCAGGCTCACCCGTTCAGGATCAGCGCGCTGCTCGGGTATGGCAACCGGAACAGGTTTAAGCCGTTGCGTCCTGGCTGCGCGTCGGTGAACCGCCGGACGACCCGACCAGTCACTGCGTCTCGGCTGTGCAGCAGTATCCTCACGGTAGCCGAGTTGTAATCCGATGCGGCGCCGCCAGGACTTCCCGATCGCGTTTATCGCGCCTCGGTCGGATAAAATTGGCCGTTTCGGGTGGCCATCGCTGGCGAGATCACCCAGAGCCCAGCCAACTCCTCTTCCGGCCGATCGCGACTGCGCTAGTTTTCGACGTGGTTCGTGGTTTTCTTGTGCATCTGGGTCCCGGCGGCTATGGCTAAGCAACTCGGTGTTGCTCGCGTAGCACCGTTTACCGGCTGCTCGGACAGGCGTCGCCCCTCGGATGAACCAAGCTGCCAGGACCGCGCCCGCCGCCGCGCGCAATCGTGAGCCGATTCTGCGGGTGCTGCGCGATTGCCTCCCGCCGTCGGCGCGGGTGCTGGAGATTGCAAGCGGCACAGGCGAGCATGCCGTGTGGTTTTGCAGCGCGTTGCCTGCGCTGACATGGCAGCCGACCGATCAGGACCCGGAGGCATTGAGAAGCATCGCGGCTTGGCGTGATAGTATGGGCCTGCCGAATGTATTGCCCCCGCTGCCGCTTGACGCCGCTGCAGAGACTTGGCCCGTCGCCCAGGCAGATGCAGTCGTCGCGATCAACATGGTCCATATCGCCCCATGGGCCGCCACCCAAGGGCTGATTACAGGGGGCGCGCGCATCCTGAGCGCCGGTGGGCTGCTCTTCCTCTACGGCCCGTTCCGGGAGGGGGGCATGCATACCGGCGCTGGGAATGCCGCGTTCGATGCCGGCCTTCGAGCACAAAACCCATTCTGGGGCATACGCGATCTCGACAACATCACCGTGCTCGCCCGCCGGCACGGGTTCGCGGCGCCCGAACGCATTGCGATGCCGGCGAACAACCTGAGCGTGGTGTTCCGCCGGCGCTGAATGAGATGGGGACTCCACCCAAGACGGTCTGCGGGTGCTAATGCCACGGCAGCAGGCGTGGTTCAAAACAGGGTTGAACGCAAAACAACGAACCCGTGACCGCGGCCGGTGTTACCGGACACGACACTGTCGGGACCATGCCGATCACCTGGGCGGGAAGAACTGATTCTCGGGCCGCGGCAAACCAAGATGCGCGCGCAGGGTGGTCCCCTCATACGCGCTGCGGAAGAGGCCCCGGCGTTGCAGCTCAGGGATGACCATCGCCACGAAATCATCGAGGCCGGCCGGCACCGTCGGGAACATGATGTTGAACCCGTCGCAGGCATCGGTCTCCAGCCACAATTGCATCATATCGGCGATCTCAACAGCGGTCCCCACCATCTCGAGCCCGCCGAAGCCACCGACCAATTGGGCAAGCTGACGGACGGTCAAGTTCTTCCGGCGCGCCAGCGCTACAAGCGTATCGCGTCCGCTTTGGCTCTGGTTTGACGGCGGGATCTCCGGCAAGGGCGCATCAAGGTCAAAGCGCGAGGCGTCGATGCCGAGCCGGATGGATAGATTGGGCACCCCACTCTCGGGATGCACCAGACTGTCGAGCAAAGCTTTCCTTTGCTGTGCCTCCTCGCTGGTGTGTCCGACTATCACGAGCGCGCCGGGCAAGATCTTGACGTGATCGGCCGAGCGTCCCGCCGCGGTCACCCGCGCCTTCAAATCCCTATAGAAGGCGCGGGCTTCATCGATCGTACGGCTACTCCCGAAGACGACTTCGGCGGTTTCGGCGGCCAGTTGCCGACCGGCCTCGGAGGCCCCGGCCTGGACGATGACCGGCCAGCCCTGGACCGGCCGCGCAATGTTCAGCGGGCCACGCACCGACAGATACTGACCCTGATGGCCAAGGACATGCATTTTCTCCGGATCGAAGAAGATGCCGCTCGCCTGGTCGTGGCGCCACGCATCGTCTGCCCAACTGTCCCAAAGACCGGTAACGACAGCCTGGAACTCGCGCGCCCGCCGGTAGCGTTCATCATGCTCGACATGCTCGGTCAGCCCGAAATTGAGCGCCGCATCGGGATTGGCGGTCGTGACGACATTCCATCCGGCGCGGCCATTGCTGATGTGGTCGAGCGAGGCGAACCGGCGGGCGACATGGTAGGGTTCGTCGAAAGTCGTCGATGCTGTCGCGATCAACCCAATCCGTTCGGTCGCCATCGCAAGAGCCGAAAGAAGCGTCAGAGGCTCAAAGGAGGTTACCGTCGCGCTACGCCGTAACGACTGCATCGGCATATTCAGCACGGCCAGGTGGTCCGCCATGAAGAAGGCATCGAACCTCGCCCGCTCAAGCGTCTGGATGAACCGCACGAGGTGCTTCAGGTTGAAGTTGGCGTCGGGGTAGGCGCCCGGATAGCGCCACCAAGCCGTGTGGATGCCGACCGGACGCATGATGGCGCCAAGATGAAGCTGCTTCGTCATGTTGAACGGAAATATGCAAAATTGCGTCGAGAGCCGCCACGGAGCGAAAGCAGGTGGTTAGCAATACCGAGGCGGGGCTTGTTGAATTGCGGGCGACCACGACCAAGCGCATTGACGTAACGGATCGTTTGCGAGGCGAGCCCAGATGGGGAGATGTCCAATGCGGTGTAATCCTCGTTCGAACCACGCCGCGTGACTACCCCAGTTCTGCGAGAAGAGACTTCGCATCCTGCAAATCTCTGGTGTCGAAGCCTTCGGTGAACCAGCCGTCAACCGAAGCGAGCAACTCATACGCGTCTTGGCGTTTGCCTTGGCTTTGCCACAGCCGTGCCAGGCTGGTCGACGTGCGCAGCTCCCAGGATTTCGCCTGCTGGCGGCGCGCCCAGTCAGGTGAAGCGAGAAAGTTCCGTTCGGCACCTTCAAGGTCGCCCTTGAGCGAGAGCATCCAGCCTTTGAGGCGCAGGATCTCGGCGTAGTGAATGCGTTCCCCCCACCCGGGACTTCGATTTGGGCGATCTGCTCGTCGATCAACTGCAGGGCGTTGTCGAGGTCACCGGTCAGCGCCATGGCTTCGGCCAAGACCGCTTTCAGGGTCGGGCTCCGGGATTTGCCGCCGGTCGCTTCCCAAACCGCGATGCCGGCCTTGAGCGGGGCAATTGCTTCGGCAGGTTTGCCTTCCCGGATCAGTGCCAGGCCATATGAAATGGGTGCAAAATTCGCCCGCAGCACGGGCAAGCTGTGCTCCCGACCTAGCCGCTCACATTCTTCGGCGCGTTGGCGCAGGTCCTCGTGCGTGAAGCGGTGATCGAACTCATGTGCGCCCATAATCAGCGCAAATCCGAAATCAAAAGGATGACCGCGCCGGCGGGCGTGCGCGTCTTTTTCGTCGTTCAGCCGCAATGCCCGGTCCGGGTAGCCCAGCATCCAGGTGCTAATAGAGCCGAAGGTGCCGGCAACCGTTTTGGGATCGTGGTTGAGGATATCTGCCACATGGCGATACTGCTCCTCGTCGTAGAGGTCCACCACCCTGTCGGCGTGCTCCAGAACCTTGACGAACTCGCCCGCCCAACAGTAGCAGGCGCAGGCACTCATATGTGCCGCAAGCAGCAGGTCGGTGTGGCCTGTCGCTTCAGCTCGTTCGAGCGTCTCCTCCACCCACGGCAGGGACTCAGATACGCGCCCCTGCGACAGGACGATGCTCGTCAGACCGAAGCGGATGGCCAGGAGCGAGTCGTGGCGTTCGAGCGACTTCGCCAAGGCAAGCGCCGGATGCAAGCTGGCCCAGACTTCCGGGGCGGGCCAGCCTTTCAACGCTACCCACGCATGGCCAAGGCGGCTGCGCAGCCCCAGTTCGCTTGCGTCTCGTTGCGACGACCGCGGCAGGGTGGCGATCAGGTCGAGTCCCTGGTCGAGATGGGAAATGGCCTCCGGCAGCGCCATGCGCTTTAACGTCAGTTCACCGGCCGACCGCCACAACGAAATGGCGGCTTCGGCAAGGCCCGCTTCTGTAAGGTGATGGGCCAGCACCTCAGGTTCCGTGGTCTTGATGCTCGGGAACCGCGCTTCGATCACGCGGGCGATCTTGGCGTGCAAATCCTGTCGGCGGCTCTTCAGCAACGAGTCGCAAGCTGCATCCTGCACCAGCGCGTGCTTGAAAGTGTAGACCGCATCAGGCGGCGTGCCGCGACGGAGGGCCAGCCCCGACTCGGCCATCCGCACGAGTGAATCATCGAGTTGAGCCTGCGGCATCGGTGCCACCGCGGCGATCAGCTCGTAGCTGAATTCACGTCCGATCGCTGCCCCGACCTGGGCGATCTCCTTCACCGGCATGAACCGATCCAGCCGCGCCATCAGCGAGTCCCGCAAGGTGGCCGGAATGGTGACAGCGCGAGCGGAGCCAGCATACTCGTAATGATCACCGGCCTCCTTCAGATCGCCTAACTCCAGAATGGCCTTGGTCAGTTCCTCGACAAGCAGCGGCACGCCATCGGTCCGGGTCAGGATCTGCTCGAGCAACGTCACGGGTAGCGCCTTGCCGCCCGCGAGCGTGGAAACCATCGCCGCGCTCTGCGTCCGCGTTAGCTTGGACAGGTTCAGCGCCCCGACATGTCCCTGGTCGGACCAGCGTGACTGAAACACCGGCCGATGAGTGAGCACGACCAGCAGCGGGACGGTTCTGACCCGGTCGATCAGCAGATCCAGCACCTCCAGCGTGGTGGGGTCCGCCCAGTGGGCATCCTCGAACAGCATCACGCTGGGTTGGCGGCGGGCGGCCGCTTCAGTGAGATCGACCAGGGTCCGAAGCGTCTCGTCCTTGTGCTTCTGCGGGGTCATGGTCAATGCGCCGTAGCGCTGCTCGCACGGGATGGACAAAATCGATGCGACGAACCGGGCATCGGCCAGCGGCCGGCCATAGTGCGTAACGACCAGCGCCTCCAGCTTGTCGAGTTTCGCTTCGGCGGTTTCGTCGCGGGCGAACTTTAGCGTCCGTTCGAGGTTGTCGATGATCGGCCAGAAGGCGCTGTTCACGTAGTAGGGCGAGCACTGGAAGCGCAACGCCTGCACGACTTCGGCTTCGAGCCGCTGGCGCAGTGCGTTCAAGACACGGCTTTTGCCGATCCCCGGTTCACCAGACAGCACCACCACCTGGCCTTCGCCGTCCGTTGCCTGCGACCATCTGCGTAACAGCAGATCCACTTCCTCTTCGCGGCCCACGAGCGGCGTCAGCGCATTGCCGCCGCGATTGGCATCGAAGCGGCTCTCCGTCACCAAGACGCGCTCCACGCGCCAGGCGCGAATTGGCTCGGCGATCCCTTTCAGCTCGTGTTCGCCAAGATCGGTTAGCTCAAAGGCATTGCCGACCAAGCGGCGGGTTGAGGCGGCCAGGACAATCTGCTCGGCTGCGGCGAGGGCTTGCAGACGCGCGGCCAGATTAGACGTGCTGCCCACCGGGAGCTTTGACTGGTCCCCGGAACCGGCCGTTTCACCGACGACGACAGGACCAGTGGCGATGCCGATACGGACCGACAAGTCCTCGGTGGACGAGGCCCGCTTGACGCTCTGCACGATCTCCAGGGCCGCCCGCACGGCTCGCTCGGCATCCTCTTCGTGCGCGGTGGGCCAACCGAAATACGTCAGGATGCCATCACCAACGTAGCGGGCGACAAACCCATCGAAGCGGGCGATCACGTTGCCGCAGAGGTTCCGATACGCGTGCAACAGGCTCCGCAGTTCTTCGGGGTCCAGCTTCTCGCTCAGCGCCGTCGAACCCACGAGGTCGCAGAACATCACGGTGAGTTGGCGGCGTTCGCCCGCAGATGTAGCCGCTGGGTGATCGTCGGTCGGTCTGGCCGTCTGCGGTGAGGCAATGTCCTCTCGCACCGTGGCGATGGCCACCAAAAGTCGACGCCGGTGGCCAATGGCGGCCACCCCGAGGCCCTCAAGATCCTCGGCAGTGAGGTGGCACAGGTCTTCAGCGCCGACCTCGTTCTCGCGGAAGGCTGCCTCGTAGCGTTCCAGACCCAAATTTCGCAGCCAACTTGCAACATCCACCGCCGTTTCCTCTGGCTCGGTGACGCTAGGGCCAAGTATCGCCTTATCGGCCCGACCGTGTCTAGGAAAGGAAGAATTGGGTTTGCCCGCGAAGCGAGGCTTCAGGCAGCGCTTGGCCGCTTACACCCGACCCATTATGGTGCACCAGCCGTTTCTCCGGGCGCCGCGGCCTCGAAGGATTGGTTCAGACGGTGAGGGCACATTACGGTTTACCCGCGCTGAAGGGGGGCCGTTTCGTTCGTATGGCCGGGTTATGGTTAAGCCCTCCACATGCCCTTCCCGACCCTCCAGGAGTCGCACGGGCCCTCCAGGTCCTCAGCGGCTAGGGGGGGGGGTGGGTGCGCAAAGGCCATCAGGCCCTCCAGGACCTCGCACAAGCCCTGCGCGTGCCCTATATGGGCTGCATGACAGTCGTCAATTATGTGCATCGTCGGAAGAGTCCACCGAAGCAGCCGAAGACTTCGCCTGCCCTGCCTGGGCCCAGCTCGTCGTTACCTACAAGAAGCGTCGTGGTTGGCCGCCGAAAGCCGTGGAGCGTAAGGCTGACCACGAGGCCGAGGCACGGCTGGTGGGGTTCTTCAAGGGCATGGGGCTGACCTACGTGCCCCTGGGGAGGGTTGACCCGAGGTATCCATGGCGATCCTGAAGATTGTCTCCCTGGTCTTGGCTCTCGGCTCGGCAATGTGCTGGTTTGCAAGACATCAAGGCCGATACCCTGATCCCAAGCCCTCAACCCCTCCACCAAACCGAGGCAGGTGCAAGACACAGCCGCCGCTACAAAACTTACCGCTATTTTACAAAGGTCGAGAACTGGATTTCCGTTCTGACATTTGGAACCTTGGTGGTCTACACCCTCGTCACATGGAGACTTTGGGTAGCGCAGCTTGGTGCTAACGCCATCGATACGGCCATCTACGAAGCTTCCTATCGCCCGTGGCTGATGATCAATAAGGTTACCCCCGTGAGCTTCTCCTCCGACAACGCGGCTGGCCTTGATTTCGAAGCCTATTTTGCCGTAAAAAATACCGGGCATTCGCCAGCCCAAAATGTTTCCATAACTGCTGCAGACTGTGTGAAAACTCTCCCCTGCTGTGATTGTCAGCCGATCCAGGCGGCCGGTCGCCGCCGAGGGTCCCGGTTGGACGGCACAGCCGATTTCCTCCGCCTCCGGTCACATGTTGTGGTTTTTCCGGCATCATGTGCGGTCAACCTGAAGAAATCCGCCTCCAAGGAGCCGTTCAGGCGGCCAAGCCGGCCATCAACTCGGTAAATCCAACGAGGGTGAGCGTCCGCCTAAGGTTATAGGCGAGTGCGGTTAGGCTGAACTCGGCGCGGACCTTCTCCAAGCCCCGCATCAGAAACGCACCCTGGTTCATCCATTGTTTGATCGTCCCAAACGGGTGTTCGACCGTCTCACGACGACGGTCGAGAACACTGGGACGCTTGGCGATCCTGGCCTGCATCCGGTCCAACACGGCTTCGTTCTCCAACCGAGAGACTGCGCGAAACTTGCCACCCGTGCATTGCGACCGGATCTTGCAGTCATCGCAGGTCAATTTATTGACGTAGTTGATCTTCTTCAGTCCGCGCAGAAGCGAAGATGAATAGGGATGCAGTCGCTGGCCCGCGGGACAAAGATAGCTGTCGCTGACTTCGTCATACTGGAACTCATCCTTGCGAAACAGACCCGCCCTTACCGAGGGACCACGCTGCGGGCGCGGCACGTAGGGCACCATCCCGGCCTTCTCACAGGCCTCGATGTCCTCGATCTTGAAATAACCCTTGTCGGCCACGACCTCGATTGTCTCAACGCCAAGAACCTCTTTCGCTGGCACCGCCGTCTGCGTCAGCAAGCCCATGTCGACGACCTGGTTGGTGACCTGCTGCTCGACGATCAGCTTGTGTTTGGTATCAACCGCGACCTGAACGTTGTAGCCCACAGCAACATGCGTGTGCGCCGCCATCGCGCGGCTGTCGGGGTCGGTGAGCGAGATTTGGTCCTCGCCGGTGCGGCCCAGCTGTGCCAGCATGTCCTCGCAGCGCGTGCGCCGCTCGCGGATCGCGGCGATCTTCTCGGCCAGGTTCTTGACCCGTGAGCCGCCCGTCTTGCTCTCGGCGGCATCGCTCTGGTCAAGCCGTCGCAGATAGTCGTCGAGCTTGGCGTCAGCCAGTTCGATAAACTTGGTCAAGGACGCACGGGTGAAGTTGCGGTCCTTGTTGTTCACCGCCTTGATCCGATTACCGTCGACCGCGAGCAGTTCGCGGCCAAACAGATCCAGTTGACGGCAAAGCAGCACGAACCGGCGGAAGATCGGGCGGAACGCTTTGCAGTTGAGGCGCCGGAAATCCGCAATGGTCTTGAAGTCAGGCTTCAGGTGCCGCAGCAGCCAGATGACCTCGATGTTGCGATGCGTCTCAGCTTCGAGCCGGCGGCTTGATCTGACGCGGTTGAGGTAGCCGTAAATGTAGAGCTTCAGCAAATCCTTCGGTGCATAACCCGGGCGGCCGGTCATCTTTGGGTTCACCCGAGTGAAGCCCGCGACGGCAAGATCCAGCCCGTCAACAAAGGCATCGATGAAGCGAACAGGGTTTTCTGATCCGACGTATTCGTCCAGCGATTCCGGCAGCAGCAGCGTCTGGGCTCGGTCGGGGCCAGTGAGGTGCGTCATAATCCGGATTCTGACGCGTCCGACAGCGATTCGGAATCCATTGCGGACTAGATTTCACACAGTCTGGCTGATTTGATGGTTGGGGATAACGGGATTTCGACCCGACATCGGCATGATGGACACATGCAAAAAGGGGCAAACAGGGGATTGGGTTATTCCGGGTCGGCCGATTTTTCCCGACCATATCGACAAGATTTAGGGGGATCTCCCCAATAACTTTTTGGCGTTGAGTAACACGGTCTGGAAGGTGAGGGCCGATCGGATAAGGTGGATTTATGAGAACCGTTTGGCAAAAGGGTTTTCCAAAGACCAAGCTAAGTCTTGGGCCGATCAGGCCGCTGATTTTCCGTTCCACGCGCAGGTCTATCTTGTCGGGTGCGTCAACTACCGATCGCCAGACAATCGCTCGCTCTATCAAACAAGCTTCATGTTCGGCATCGAAGAAAAGGACCCCAACCGAACCTTCCCGCTGTTGAGCGCTGACAACCCGGTCGATCTGCCGTCGACCCCGATGCCAGGAGACCCCATTGGGGTCGTGGTCCACCCACGCGAGGTCCAAAGGGTTATTGCCGGAGATCGTATCGACCTGAACGTCCCCCTCTACGGAGCCTTTGCCAATTGATAAAAAGGCCCAGGAGATGCCTCCCAGGCCCTTGGCGGTCGTGATGGTGTTGTGAGGGGCCAAAGCCCAGCAGGTCTGCTATATGGGACTGCCATGGCCAACGAGCCTCCAGCGGACCTAACGCTGATCATGCGGCAGCATCAGCAGATCATGTTGGAGATAGACACGCTGCGACATGCCTTCACGGTCCTGTCCGCGTCCGTCCAGCGGCTGGACGGCACGGTCCAGGGACTGGTAGGCGCGATCAGCTCGACCAATGCAAATAATTGAAACTGGATACACAATGGACATCACCCGCGAACAATATGAATACTGGGTTGAGAACACAAAAGACAGCCCGTTCAATCTCTGGTTGGATGCGCAAGTCCGCACAGATGGCCAACTCGACCCAGCGAGGCTTTATGCCGTGGCAGAACGTTGGGGCATCACGCAGCGGTATGATACGTTGAACGCTGGCCAGCAAAGAATGAATATCGGCAATCGGCTTCGCAAGATCGTCCCGTCGTCAGAATATGAGCGATAGTTTTTAATGCTGATCGGCTATTGGCTGCGAGGTAGTGGATGGCCTTCTCGATCCACTCACGACGCGTGGCCGGGATCGCCGTGAGGGCTTTGCCGACCTCGTGATCGCTGCTGTTTTTCGCGGGCTGCAAGGGCCTCGTGGTTATCGAGAATGTGCTTAATAATGACGGGAATGCCGTCCGATCCCTTGCCTAACTGGGCCGAGAACTCCGTGATCCTGGTCGCAAGCTTATAGAACTTTTTCTCCATCAGCATGAGATCGCTGGTGATGTAGCAATACGTGCTGGTGATAACCCAGGCCGGATCGGCCTCAAATTCTTCTTTCGTGCGGAGAACAGCATTGCGGCCAGTGACGTATCCAGGAGAGACAAGATAGTGGCCCACCGGTGCCCAGGATGGTTTACCCTGGTCATCCTTCGGGCCACCAAGAATGTATACGACGTTGCCGTGAGCTATTTCATTGCGACGCATAGCCGCTGCACGAATGTCTGACTTAAATTCATCCATGAGCCACTTGGTCTCCTTTAAATGGAGATATCCCCTGAGGTATGTCTTCAACATCATGCAACTCGTGGCCAGACGAGCGCCGCTTGCCTCTATCGAACCGAATGTCCTCACCATTGTCATTGCGGATTTGTGATCATCATTGATTTCACATAGGTGGACATACAACCAGGCAAGTTGTTCTTCCGCTACCTCCCATGCCGTCAAAGCACGGCCGACGCCGGCAAACAGACCATTGGCATCGATATCTCCTTTCTTGTCTCCGCTCTTTTCCGGTCGATCCCAACATCCTTTCGGCATGAAGCGGAAATAATCCATTGTTAAACTATTGATTTCTATGGCGTCCTCGGACATTCATAAATTCCTCATGGAGGTAGCCATATCGCAAATGATGGCTTCCGCGACCGATCACGCATTGTGTTGATGGAGGCGGTGCTATGCCTCATATCGCACGGCTTTCTCCAGCCAGTCACGTTTTGTCTGCATGCTGGAGCCACCCGAATACAGCCCATAGGTCATCGTGGGCTTATCATGGCCGATGATGTCGGCGGCGATGCCTTCAAGGCACTGCGCGTCCTCCGTGAGGGTCGCCACGGTCTTACGGATGCTGTGGAACACATGCTCAAGACCAAAACCTAGTTCGGCCTTCAACCGGCCGAAACGCTTGCCAATGGCTGCGCTGCGCTCGTCATACTGGTTCTTGGTCGAGGACGGGATCAGGTAGCCATCCTTGCTGTCGGTCGCCAACCGGGCCACCGGGCCGTGATGGCACTGTGCGTGGGGACCTTGCGGGCTGCCGCGTCCGTCTTGGTGCCTTGGTCAGGACATTCCCGCTCAATAGCCGAAGACCTCGCTGACGGCCCCCAGGCCCGGCCGTTGATCGACGCCAGACTGAGGCGAGGCGTGTCGGTATCGTTGGCAAACCGCTCCAGCAGTTGAGGGACTGTCAGCTTCCTCAGGGGGGCCTTCATCCGAGCCGGCATCTTGAGCAGAGCGTCCTTGAACGTCCGCACATGCGCCTTGGTCACAGCCCGCAGCGGCAGGTCCCCGTTGACCTCACGGAACCGTCGAAGGTCGGTGCCGAAT
>CAVZTH010000017.1:0-33226 GCA_963778125.1 uncultured Alphaproteobacteria bacterium
ACAGCCGCTGGCAGGTGTGAACCGGCCACATCGGCAGTTTTACCGCGAATGAGGCAAACATCGCCAGGAACAGCCAGTTTTGCATCCCCGCCGGGAATGTCGTGTGCAGCAATACAGCAATATCGGTCGTGCCAGCCTGCAGCCACATGGCAATCATCGCCAGCAGCAGCAGAACGGACCCGGTCAGTGTGAACAGAAAGAATTTTATCGCAGAGTAGACCCGGCGCGAGCCGCCCCAGACGCCGATGATCAGATACATCGGGACAAGCACACCCTCGAAGAACACGTAGAACACGACAAAATCCGCCGCGGAGAACATGCCAACCATCATGGTTTCCAGAATCAGGAAAGCTTATCATGAATTCTCGAACCCGGGTCTGAATCGACCTCCCAGGCGGACAGGATGCAGATCGGTGTCAGCAGGGTGGATAGCAGCACGAACAGGACCGAAATCCCGTCTACGCCCATGCTGTAGCCCACCTTATACTCCGGCAGCCAGGCAACGTGCTCGTTGAACTGGAACCCGGCATCGGACGGATCGAACTTCACCCACAGGACCAGCGAGAGGATGAAGACCAGCAGGCTGGTCCACAATGCTGTCCACCGCGCGTTGGATGCGACGGTCGCCTCATCGCCACGCACCATCATCATCACCAGACAACCGACGAGCGGCAGCCACGTGATCAGCGACAAAATGGGGAAACCGGCGGCGTTGTTAATTGCAGTCATGATCTCACCGGCTCAGCATGAAGATACCGACCAACAAGACAACGCCGATCAGCATGACGAAGGCATAAACCGCGAGGGAACCAGTCTGGATTTTTACCACCTCCCGCGAGCCATCACTCGTCAGTTCCGCCAGCCCGTTGGGAACGCCATCAATGATGGTGACATCACCAACTTGCCAGAACAGGCGGGCCAGACGGATCGCCGGCTGCACGAAAATCAGTGTCGTACAGCTCGTCGAAATACCACTTGTTCAGCAGGAACCGGTAGACGCCGCCGAAGCTCTGCGCCAGCCGCACCGGCAGCAGCGGATTGACGATGTACATCAGATACGCCACCGCAATCCCGAGAAGTCCGACCAAGGTCGGTAAGATATCCACCCAGAACGGGACGTCCTCGATCTGGGCTAGAACATGGTTGTGCTCGCCGTTGAAGATGCTGCCACGCCAGAATGCCTGCCAGTCGTCGCCGATGAACCAGTGATGCAGAGCAAAACCCGCGGCTAGCGCGCCGATCGACAGAACCAACAGCGGACCCAGCATGATCGCGGGGCTCTCGTGGACGTGCTCCATCACGTGATGATCGGCCCTCGGCTTGCCGTGGAACGTCATGAACAGCAGCCGCCAGGAGTAGAACGCCGTCAGGAAGGCCGCGAGGACCGTGCAGATGAAGCCATAAGTGCCGATACCGGAATGGGCAGCGTATGAGGCGCTGATAATCGCGTCCTTCGAGTAGTAGCCGGCGAACGGGAAGACGCCGGCCAGGGCCAGACTGCCGACCCACATCACGGCATACGTCACCGGAATGAACTTCCATATCCCGCCCATCTTCCGCATATCCTGTTCGTCGGACATCGCGTGGATGACCGAGCCGGCACTCAGAAACAGCAGCGCCTTGAAAAAGGCATGGGTGATCAAGTGGAAGATCGAGGCCTGATAGACCCCGACGCCCGCGGCGACGAACATATAACCGAGCTGGGAGCAGGTTGAGTACGCGATGACCCGCTTGATGTCGTTCTGGACGCAGCCGATCGTCGCGGCGAACAGCGCCGTTGATGCGCCGATGAACGTGACGAAAGCCAAGGCGACGGGGGCGAACTCCATCACCGGCGACATCCGAGCCATCAGGAACACGCCGGCGGTCACCATCGTGGCGGCATGGATCAGCGCGGAAACCGGCGTTGGCCCCTCCATTGCGTCGGGCAGCCAAACGTGAAGTCCGAGTTGCGCCGACTTGCCCATGGCGCCGATGAACAACAGGAAGGCGATCACCTCCAACGCCGGGAAGGTGGTGCCGAACAACTCGTAGGTGTCCGATGCATGCTCCGCGACCGTCGGGAAGATGGTTGCGAACTCGATGGAGCCGAACTTGAAGAAGATCAAAGCAATCCCGACAGCGAAAGGCAGGTCGGCGATCCGGTTGACAATGAACGCCTTAATCGCGGCGGCGCAGGCGGCCGGTCGGTCATACCAGTAGCCGATCAGCAGATATGAGCAGAGGCCGACGCCTTCCCAGCCGAAGAAAAGCTGCGCCAGGTTGTCAGCGGTCACCAGCATCAGCATGGCGAAAGTGAACAGCGAGAGGTAGCCGAAGAAGCGGTAGCGGGGGCGGGTTTCGTGGCCCATGTAGCCGATCGAGTAGACGTGGATCAGCATCGACACGAACGACACCATCGCCACCATCACGGCAGACAGGGTGTCGTAACGCAGCGCCCATTCAACGTGAAATCGGCCGGCCTCGATCCAAGTGCCGAGATCAAGCACGCCGGGCTCGGCGCCACCCGTGAGCTGGAAGAGCGCCAGCGGCCCACAAATGGCCGCGATCACCATCCCTAGGATAGAGGCGCCCATCGCGGCCTTGTCGCCGATTGCCCGGCCGAGCAGTCCGGACACGAGGGCGCCCGCCAGCGGCGCGAAGACGGCAACAGCGTAAATCATGCACTCTTCCCCGGCGCCGCTAACAAGGCCCTGATCCCTGACCTCTGACCATGATTTCAGCCCTTCATCAGGTTGACGTCTTCAACCTGAATCGATCCACGATTACGGAAGTAGATGACGACGATGGCCAACCCGATCGCCGCCTCCGCCGCCGCGACGGTCAGCACCAGCATCGCCATCACCTGCCCCGCTAGGTCGTTGTGCGCGGCGGAAAAAGCGACAAAGTTCAGGTTGACCGCGAGCAGGATCAGCTCGATCGACATCAGGATGACGATGACGTTCTTACGGTTCAGAAATATGCCGAAGATGCCCAGCACGAGCAGGATGGCGGAGACCACCAGAAAGTGGCCGAGACCGACTTCCATCATAACTGCTTGACCTCGCGCGCATCGCCGTCACCGTCCATGCTGTCTGTCGCGGCAGGCCGTGGCGTGGGTGGTCCTGACGAGGTTGAGGACTTACAGACCGACACGGTGACGATCCTAATGTCCATGATCGTGCTCCCCATGTTCCCCAGCGTCCGCATGTTCCTCTATCGGCTCAGCATCTGGTTCCTTCGCCCGCAGGTAACCGCCCGACTGGGTTGTTCCCGCGCCCACCGACACCGACATCATCTGTAGGGTCTCGACCACGGTTCGTTCGGTTTGCCGACGTATACTCTGATGCCTAGAGCTCTTGCGGTCCCGCAGTGTCAGCACAATTGCCCCGATCATAGCTACCAGCAGGATCAGCCCGGCGGTCTGGAACAGGAAGACGTAGTCCGTATAGAGAACCCGCCCGAGTGCTTCGGTATTGGAGACACCCGACGGAATCGGTGACATCCTGAGTTGGCCCGCTGACGGCGCTAAACGCCAGCCGCCCAGCACCGCCGCGAGTTCAACGAACAGCACAGCGCCCACCGTGGCACCGACCGGGAGATAGCGCTGGTAACCGCTGCGGAGCTCAGCGAAATCCACGTCCAGCATCATCACCACGAACAGGAACAGCACCGCGACGGCACCGACATAGACGATGACCAGGATCATCGCCAGGAACTCCGCCCCAGCGATCAGGAACAGCGCCGCGGCGTTGAAGAACGCCAGGATCAGGAACAGCACCGAATGCACTGGATTGCGCGCACTGACCACCATCGCAGCTGATACCAGAAGGATCGCGGCGAAGATATAAAACAGGATCGCGGTGATCATCTGTAGGGTGCGTCCAGCTCCAGCCGGCGAGCCAACTCCGGTTCCCACCGATCCCCGTTCTCGAGCAGCTTGTCCTTGTTATACATCAGCTCCTCACGCGTCTCGGTCGCGAACTCGTAGTTCGGGCCCTCGACGATGGCATCCACCGGACATGCCTCCTCGCACAGCCCGCAGTAGATGCACTTGGTCATGTCGATGTCGTAGCGCGTAGTCCGCCGTGAGCCGTCAGCCCGTGGTTCGGCTTCGATGGTGATTGCCTGCGCCGGGCAGATCGCCTCGCACAGCTTGCAGGCAATGCAACGTTCCTCACCGTTCGGATAGCGGCGCAACGCGTGCTCGCCTTTAAAGCGTGGGCTGAGCGGCCCCTTCTCGTAAGGGTAGTTGATGGTAGCTTTCTGCTTGAAGAAGTAGCGCAGTGTCAGCCACAACCCAGCGGCAAGTTCGCCGAGAACCATACTGCGCGCGGTGCGGTCCAGGAACGCCATTCAGCGGAACTCCATTGCGCCGATCGGGACGGGAACGGACGGCGAGTTGCTATGCACCGGGAAGCCACCCAAAGGCCATCAGCGCGCTGGCGGTGATCACCAGCCACAGCAGCGACAACGGAAGAAAGACCTTCCAGCCCAGCCGCATGAGTTGGTCATACCGGTAACGTGGAAAGGTGGCACGCACCCACAGGAAGAAAAACAGGACGAAACAGATCTTCAGCCCAAACCAGATCACGCCGGGGATCCAGGTGAACGGTGCCACACCGAACGGCGCAAGCCAGCCGCCCAGGAACAGGATGGAGGTCATCGCGCTCATCAGGATCATGTTCGCGTATTCGCCGAGGAAAAACAGCGCGAAGCTCATGGCTGAGTATTCGACAAAGAAGCCGGCGACAATCTCGGATTCGCCCTCCGGCAAGTCGAACGGCGACCGGTTCGTTTCCGCCAGAGCCGATATGAAGAAGACGACGAACATCGGAAACAGCGGAATGCAGAACCAGATGTGCCGCTGCGCTCGGACCACGTCCGACAGGTTGAGGCTACCCACACACAGCAGCACGGATACCAGAACGAAGCCAATCGAGACCTCGTAGCTGACCATCTGCGCCGCCGATCGCATCGCGCCGAGGAACGCATATTTGGAATTCGAAGCCCAGCCCGCGATGATGATGCCATAGACGCCCAGTGAAGAAATCGCGAACAGGTAAAGGATACCAACATTGATATCGGCGGCCACCCAGCCGTCGTTCACCGGGATGACCGCCCAGGCCAGCACCGCGAGGCCGAAGGTCAGCATCGGCGCCATCAGGAAAAGGACGCGGTTCGATCCCGATGGGATGATCGTCTCCTTCATCAGCATCTTCAGCGCGTCGGCGAATGGCTGCCAGATGCCAAACGGCCCCACGACGTTGGGTCCCTTGCGCAACTGCATGGCCGCCAGGACCTTGCGCTCCGCGAGGGTCAGGTAGGCGACGCCGATCAGTAACGGCACAATCAGTGCCAACGCCTCGATGAAGGTCAGAATGACCAGACCGATGTTGGTGTTGTGGAAGAAATCGTACATCGGCCTACTCGGCAGCCATCACGTGTCCGGCTTGGGCCGACGTCGACTGCGCCTCAACGCACGCCGCCATGGTCGGGCTGGACCGGCTGATCGGATCGGTCAAGTAGTAGTTCGCTATCGACGAGGTCAACGGTACATCTGACAGCACGGTGGGGTCGCCGACCGGGCCTGTATGGTCGGAGCAACCGAAGCGCGGCAGGAAGCCTAAGCGGCCAAACACCGGGTTGATCTGCTCCATCCGTTTGCGTAGGGCTTCGATCGTGTCGTAGGGGAGCGTCTTGCCAATTACCGCGCTTAACGCCCGTAGGATGGTCCAGTCCTCGCGGGCCTCTCCAGGCGGATAAACCGCCATGAAGCCGCGCTGCGGGCGCCCTTCGGTGTTCACGTAAATGCCGGACTTTTCGGTGTAGGCCGCGCCCGGCAGGATGACGTCTGCCCGCTGCGCGCCGGCGTCGCCGTGATGGCCCTGGTAAACCACGAACGTGCCCGCCGCCACGCGCGCCGGGTCGAACCCGTCGGCACCCAACAGCCACAGCAGATCGACGCCGCCGCCCAGCATGTCATCAACGCTCTTGCCGTTCGGCCCTGGCACAAACCCCAGGTCCAGCGCTCCAACTCGGCCGGCTGCCGTGTGCAGCACGTTGAAGCCGTGCCAATCCTGCGACAAAGCCCCGACCTGAGCCGCCAATCGCCATGCAGCGGCGAGTATGGCCGCCCCCATCGGGACGCGCCAGCGCTCCCTGCCCGACGATGATCATCGGCTTCTTAGCCCCCGCAAGCACTTTCCCGAAGTTATGGGTGCCGTGGTGCAGGTCGGTCAGCAGCGACGGGGCCGCGCCAAGCATCGTCACCGCATAGGTCAGATCGGCCTCGGAACCAATCAACCCGATCGGCACGCCATGGGACAGCCACGCCTTGCGAATGCGAGCATTCAGCACGGGTGCTTCCTTGCGCGGGTTGGATCCCACGATCAGAATCGCGTCTGCCTCCTCGATCCCCGCAATCGAGGTATTGAAGCAGTAGAAATCCCGCCGCGAGGCGTCCAGCTTCGCACCATCTTGCCGGCAGTCGAAGTTGGCAGAACCGAGGGCGACGAGCAGGTCTTTCAGCGCCATGATACTCTCGGCGTCGCACAGGTCACCGGCGATTGCGCCGATGCGGTCGCCAGATGTTGTCTGCAGCTTGGCGGCAATGGCATTGAATGCCTCAGCCCATGTCGCGGCGCGCAGCTTGCCGTTTTCGCGAACCCAAGGCCGGTCGAGCCGGCGACGCTTCAATCCGTCTATGGCGAAGCGGGATTTGTCGCCGAGCCATTCCTCGTTCACGTCTTCATTGATGCGAGGAAGGATGCGGAGCACCTCGGTGCCACGGGCGTCGATGCGGATGTTCGTTCCAACCGCGTCCAGCACGTCGATGCTGTCGACTTTCGCCAGTTCCCATGAACGGGCAACGAAGGCGTAAGGCTTCGAGGTCAACGCACCCACCGGGCATAAATCGATGATATTGCCCGACAGTTCGGATCCCAGCGCCTTTTCCACGTAGGTGCCGACTTCCATGTGTTCACCACGGGCGGTTGCGCCCAGATCCGGCACCCCCGCCACCTCGGTAATGAACCGGATGCAGCGCGTGCAATGGATGCAGCGGTTCATCGACGTCTTCACCAACGGCCCGAGGTTCTTGTCTGGCACCGCGCGTTTGTTCTCAGCATAGCGCGAGTGGTCCATGCCGTAGCCCATGGCTTGGTCCTGCAGGTCGCACTCGCCGCCCTGGTCGCAGATCGGGCAATCCAGTGGGTGGTTGATCAGCAGGAATTCCATCACGCCGCGACGGGCGTTGCGCACCATCTTGCTGTCGGTATGCACCACCATGCCTTCGGCGACGGGATAGCCGCAGGAGGCTATGGGCTTCGGCGGAGCCTTTTCGACCTCGACCAGACACATCCGGCAATTGCCGGCGATCGACAGACGCTCGTGATAGCAGAAGCGCGGAATTTCGACCCCGGCCTGCTCCGCGGCCTGCAGAATGGTCGAGCCGTTGGCAACTTCAACCGTGTGTCCGTCGATGGTGACTTTGGGCATTTCTCTACTCCGCCGCCATCGGCATGGGCTTAGACCTGCGCGACTTATAGGCTGCGATGCGTTCTTCCATCAGCGGCCGGAAATGCCGGATCAGCCCCTGGATCGGCCAGGCTGCGGCATCGCCCAACGCGCAGATCGTATGTCCTTCGACCTGACGTGTCACTTGCTCCAGCGTATCAATCTCGTCCGGGGTCGCACGCCCCTCCACCATTCGCATCATGACGCGCCACATCCAGCCCGTGCCCTCGCGGCAGGGGGTGCACTGGCCGCAGCTTTCGTGCATGTAAAATTTCGACAGTCGCGCGATCGCCTTGATCACGTCGGTGGATTTGTCCATCACGATGACCGCCGCCGTGCCCAACCCGCTGCGCGCGGCACGCAGGCTGTCGAAATCCATCAGCACGTCGTCGCAGACTGACTTTGGGATCAGCGGCACCGAGGCACCGCCCGGTATGACCGCCAGCAGGTTGTCCCACCCGCCGCGCACGCCGCCTGCATATTTTTCGATCAGTTCCCTCAGCGGGATGCCGAGCTCTTCTTCGACATTGCAGGGTTTGTTGACGTGACCAGAGATGCAGAAAACCTTCTCCCCAGAGTTGTTCTGCCGGCCCAGGCCGGTGAACCACGATGCTCCCCGCCGAAGAATCGTCGGTGCCACCGCGATCGTTTCGACATTGTTTACTGTCGACGGGCACCCGTACAGCCCGACGGCAGCCGGGAATGGCGGCTTCATCCGCGGCATGCCCTTCTTGCCCTCAAGGCTCTCCAGCAAGGCCGTTTCTTCACCGCAAATATAGGCACCCGCGCCGCGATGTAGGAACACATCGTAATCGTAACCAGAGCCGCAGGCATTCTTGCCGATCAACCCGGCCTCGTAAGCCTCATCGATCGCATGCTGCAACGTCACGGACTCGTTGTAGAATTCGCCGCGAATGTAGATATACGCGGCGGTCGCGCCCATCGAGAAGCCGGCGACAAGGCACCCCTCCACCAGCTTATGCGGATCATGCCGTATAATGTCGCGATCCTTGCATGTGCCAGGCTCCGACTTCATCCGCGTTCACGATCAGGTAGCATGGCCGGTCGGACTGCTTCGGCATGAACGACCATTTCAGCCCGGTTGGGAACCCTGCCCCGCCGCGCCCGCGCAGCCCGGAGTCCTTCATCTCCTGCACGAGCGCCTCGCGCCCGCGCGCCAGGATCGCCCCCGTGTCGTCCCAGTCGCCGCGCGACCGCGCGCCCTTCAGGAACGGATCGTGCAGCCCATAGAGATTGGTAAAGATGCGATCCTTGTCTTGCAGCATCTCAACCCTCCGGTGCGAATTGCAGCGTGGTCAAGGTCGTGGGTCCGCCCTCCGGCGCCGAGGTCTGCCGCCCGGCCTTCGAGCCCGCCACCGGCCGCTCCCCCCGCCGCAGCGCGGCCAGAACCTCGGTCACCTTCTCGGCGTCCATATCTTCATAGAAATCATCATCGACCTGCAGAATCGGCGCGTTGACGCAGGCACCGAGGCACTCAACCTCCGACATGGTAAAAACGCCATCATCGCTGGTCTCACCCCACCCTTTGATGCCGGTCGCCTCGCGGCACGCAGCGGTCACGTCATCCGAACCACGCAGCCAGCAAGGCGTCGTGGTGCACACCTGGAGGTGATATGTCCCGATCGGCTTCGTATTGAACATGAAGTAGAAGGTGGCAACCTCGTAAACCCGGATCGGTGCCATCCCAAGCCTGGCCGCCACCGCGTCCATTGCCTTTACCGGCACCCAGGCGCTTCCCGTCTGCCGCTTCATCTGGTTTTGCGCGATATAGAGCGCGGGAAGCACCGCGCTGGCCTGTCGCCCGGCCGGATACCTCGCAACGATCTTCGCGATTTCAGCCTCGCTCGTCCGCGTCTAACGCGAAGCTGGCCGGCTGCTCGAACGCCGCTCCGTTCGGGGACGCCCCATCACTTGAGTCATAGTCTACCTGTCGATCTCGCCGAACACGACATCCAAGCGATCCGATGATCGCACAGACGTCCGCCAGCATGTGCCGTCTGGTCATCACATCCGTTGCCTGCAGGAAGGCGAACCCGGTCGCTCTGATCTTGCAGCGATACGGCCGGTTCGTCCCATCCGCGACCAAATAGACCCCGAACTCGCCCTTCGGGCTTTCCGTTACGGTATAGGTTGCGCCCGGAGGCACATGATAGCCCTCTGTATAAAGCTTGAAGTGATGGATGAGCGCTTCCATCGACCGCTTCATCTCCCCGCGCGTCGGCGGTGAGAACTTGTGGTCCTGCACCTTGATCGGCCCCGGCTTCATCTTCGCCAGCGCCTGATTGATGATTTTCACGCTTTCGCGCAGCTCGTAGATGCGCATCAGATAGCGGTCGTAGCAATCGCCGTTGCGCCCGACCGGAATTTGGAAGTCCACCTCGGCGTATTTGTCATACGGCTGCGCCCGCCGCAGATCCCACGGCACGCCGGAGGCCCGCAGCGGCGGCCCGGTGAACCCCCAGGCCAGCGCTTGCTCCGGCCGTGAACATGCCGATATCGACCGTGCGCTGCTTCCAGATTCGGTTATTTGTAAGCAACGACTTCCAGGTCATCGACAAATTTCGGAAACGTCTCGGCCCAGGCCGCGATCTTGTCGGTCAGCCCGGCCGGCAGATCCCGCGACACGCCGCCTGGCCGGAAGTAGTTCGCGTGCAGGCGCGCGCCGGAAGCCGCCTCATGGAACTCCATCAGCTTCTCGCGTTCCTCGAACCCCCAAAGGCTCGGGGTGATCGCCCCAACATCCAGCGCGTACGTCGTCAGATTCAGCAGATGGTTCAGAACACGCGTGATTTCCGCGAACAGCACCCGGATCCATTGCGCGCGGTCAGGTGCGGTGATGCCCAAAAGCTTCTCGACCGCCAGCGCGAAGGTATGCTCCTCGCACATTGGGGAGACGTAATCGAGACGGTCGAAGTACGGCACCGCCTGCATATACGTCTTGTATTCGATCAGCTTTTCGGTCCCGCGATGCAGCAGCCCGATATGCGGATCGGCGCGCTCGACGATCTCACCATCCAATTCCAGGATCAGCCGCAGCACGCCATGCGCAGCAGGATGCTGCGGACCGAAATTGATCGAGTGGCTGTCGATCTCGACCGTCCGACCGGAGGACGTGACCTCCGTCACCAAAGTCTCGCTCATGTCCTAGCCTTTCGCCTGTTCGGCGGCTCGCTCGGTGAAGACCTTCTCGTCGCCGGGCAAGGTGGTCATCGCCTCCCACGGAGACAGGAAGTCGAAATGTCCGGAAATCCTGCGTCAGCCGCACCGGCTCGTTGACCACCTGCTTGCGGTCCTCGTCATAGCGGACCTCGACATAGCCGGTCAGCGGGAAATCTTTCCGAAGCGGATGCCCCTCGAAGCCGTAATCCGTCAGAATTCTGCGTAGGTCCGGCTGGCCGGAGAACACGATGCCGAACAGATCCCACGCCTCACGCTCCCACCACGTCGCCACCGGCCAAATGGTGTGCACCGACGGCACCGGCTGCGCCACATCGGTCGTCGATAATGACCCGAAGGCGCTGGTTCAGCGACACCGACAACAGATTGTAGACGACGTCAAACCTTTCCTCGCGATCCGGCCAATCGACGCCGCAAATGTCCATCAACTGCTCGAACGCGAAGCGCGGATCGTCGCGCAGCACGATCATCACGGCCTGCAGCGAGTCGCGCGGCGCCCAGGCAACCAGTTCGCCGCCTTCGACACGGAAGCCGGCCATCCCCGGGATCGACGCCACCGCCTGTCCCAACAGCTCCAGCGCGGACGGCGGCGGCGGCGCTCGGCCGGCGTCGTTGCCTCAGCCACGAAGGATCGTCCCGGTCCGGCGGATCTTCTTTTGCAACTGCATGATCCCGTAAACCAGCGCCTCGGCGGAAGGGGGACAGCCAGGGACGTAGACGTCCACCGGCACGACGCGGTCGCAGCCGCGCACCACCGAGTAGGAGTAATGGTAGTAGCCGCCGCCGTTGGCGCAGCTACCCATGCTGATCACCCAGCGCGGCTCCGGCATCTGGTCGTAAACTTTGCGCAGCGCCGGTGCCATCTTGTTGGTCAGCGTGCCGGCGACGATCATCACGTCGCTCTGCCGCGGAGACGCCCGTGGGATGATCCCCAACCGATCCAGATCATATCGCGGCATGTAGGCGTGGATCATCTCGACGGCGCAGCAGGCCAGACCAAAGGTCATCGGCCACAGACTGCCCGTCCGAGCCCAGTTCACCACCTTGTCGAGATTGGCGACGAGGAAGCCCTTGTCAGCTATTTCCCCGGTGATGCCCTTGATGACGGCGTCCTGTTCCGGACCAGGTGGCAGGTGATCCCGATTCCAGGCCAACACGGTCGCGTCGCTCATGCTGTTACTCCCACTCAAGCGCGCCTTTGCACCACTCATAGATAAAGCCGACAGTGAGAACGCCAAGGAACGCGATCATCGACCAGAAGCCGAAAGCGCCGATTCCCTTCAGAGCGACGGCCCACGGAAACAGGAACGCGACTTCAAGGTCGAAGATAATGAATAGGATCGCGACAAGGTAATACCGAACATCGAAACGACGGCGTGCATCGTCGAACGCCTCAAACCCGCACTCATAGGCTGAGAGCTTTTCGGGATACGGCTTTTGCCGCGCTGCGAGGATAGACCCGGCTACCATGGCAATGGCGATACCTCCGGCAATCACCAGGAACACCAGGATCGGCAGATAACCAAAAAGAACAGGCTGCATTGACAGGTCCACGATAGGTCAAGTGGCTGCGATCGCGGCACAGGGCGGGTAAAATGCCGTGGCGCCGCGTCCCCCCGCAATGCAGCATAGGCCGGACCTTAGACCTATCCCTCCACTACCGCCATAGGGGGGTGCCGCAGAAATCTGGTCAAAGCCGATGACAAGGACTGAATTCTAGGAAGTGCCGCTGGCGCGAGTGACGGGGCTCGAACCCGCGACCTCCGGCGTGACAGGCCGGCGCTCTAACCAACTGAGCTACACCCGCAGCGGCAAGGGGCGAGGAATTAGGCTGCGGCAAAGATCCCGTCAAGGGCGAAGGGGCCGGCGCTCTCCCTGACAACCGACCGGTGACGATGCGGTCAGATTAGCTAGCAAAGAGAACTAGTTCCCGCCCGGTTCAGCGCGCCACAACGGAGGACAGTTATCGCATCATGGCGCGGCGGCCCAAGTTGAACAGACTGGTGGGCAGGTGACGGATTTGAACCGCCGGCCCTCTCGGTGTAAACGAGACGCTCTACCGCTGAGCTAACCGCCCCATCGTTGGAACCTGATGCTTTGCCTAGCCTACAGGAGTCCTTCGACCTTTACCGGCCTTGAAACGGACAGTGGTCGACTCTGGGATCGCCATCTCTTCGCCGGTGCGGGGGTTGCGTCCGGTGCTGGCCTTGCGGACCGCAGCGGCGAAAGTGCCGAAGCCGACGAGGCGGACCTCCTCCTTGGCCTTGAGCGCGCCGGTAATGGCACCGAACACGGCGTCAACGACTTCACCCGCCTTGGCCCGCGAGAGGTCTGTTCCGTCCGCGACCGCGGCAATGAGGTCCATTTTGTTCACGGCGTTTCCTCTCAAAGTGGAAGATCACGAATTGATGCTTCCAGACGATATGCCCGGAAGAGCGCCGGACACTACTGGCGCCGTTTCCGCCGCGTCAATGGTTTGAGCACGAAAACTTGGGGAAAACCCTCGGACAGGGGCGGGTTTGCGAGAGATAAGTAGAGCCACGAAGCCCTAGCGCGCACTCAACTCGTTACAGGATTTTCCTGAGACTTAAGTCCACCAAGGGCACTCCAGCGCATAATCGGGCAAACTAGGATGGCCCAAGGACCAGAATTAACCGATCTAACAACGAACATGATCACTTCAGCCCGCAATCGCAGGCTGAAGTGATCATCCGAGCCTACGTAGATCAGTGCGGCAGCGAGGCCGCGACCGGTTGTGGCACGTGGGGCGGCCACCGGAGTTTCGGCCGGTTCTTCCCACTCAATCGGAATCGGGCGGCGTGCCAGAGCCTGAGCGATCACCTCGTCCACGTCGGCCACGGGAATGAGCTTCAGGTGCTTCTTCACGTTGTCGGGGATTTCCGCAAGGTCCTTCTCGTTTTCCTTCGGGATGAACACCGTCGTGATGCCCGCCCGCAGCGCCGCCAGCAGCTTCTCTTTCAGACCGCCGATCGGCAGAATACGACCGCGGAGCGTGATTTCCCCGGTCATCGCCACGTCGCGCCGGACCGGGATACCGGTCAGGATCGACACGATGGAGGTCGCCATCGCTACACCCGCGGAGGGCCCGTCCTTCGGCGTCGCCCCCTCCGGGACATGCACGTGGATGTCACGCTTTTCGAACAGCGTCGGCTTGATGCCAAACCGGATCGAACGGCTACGCACATAGCTCAGCGCAGCGGATACGCTTTCCTGCATAACGTCGCCCAGCTTCCCGGTCTGTTTGACGTTGCCCTTGCCGGGAAGTAGCACCAACTCGATGGTCAGGATCTCGCCGCCCACTTCGGTCCAGGCCAGACCAGTGACGACACCGACCATATCCTCCGCCTCCGTCTCGCCGAAGCGGAATTTCTTTACGCCGGCAAACTTTTCCAGGTTCTTCCGGGTAACCGAGACCTTAGCGGAATGCTTGGTCACGATCTCCTTCACCGATTTCCGGGCAAGGTTAGCGATCTCTCGCTCCAGGTTCCGAACGCCGGCTTCGCGGGTGAAGTAGCGGATCAGGTCGCGCAGAGCGTCTTCGCTGATGCTCCACTCTTCCTTCTTCAGGCCGTGCGCCTCGCCCTGTTTATTGATGAGGTGACGCTTCGCGATCTCAACCTTCTCATCCTCGGTGTAGCCGGGGATACGGATGATCTCCATGCGGTCCAGCAACGGCTGCGGCATGCGCAGACTGTTGGCGGTCGTGACGAACATCACGTCCGACAGGTCATAGTCAACCTCCAGGTAGTGATCCGCAAAGGTCGAGTTCTGCTCCGGGTCCAACACCTCCAGCAAGGCGGACGACGGATCGCCGCGCCAGTCGGAACCGAGTTTGTCCACTTCATCCAAAAGGAACAGCGGGTTGGAGGTCTTGGCCTTCTTCATACCCTGGATGACCTTACCGGGCATCGAGCCGATATAGGTCCGCCGATGGCCGCGCACCTCGGCCTCATCCCGGACGCCGCCCAGCGACATCCGAACGAAGTTGCGGCCGGTTGCTTTGGCGATGGATTTTCCCAGCGACGTCTTGCCGACACCGGGCGGGCCAACGAGGCATAGAATCGGTCCGCGCACCTTCGGACTCCGGGCCTGGACAGCCAGATACTCGATGATGCGTTCCTTGACCTTCTCCAGGCCATAATGATCCGCCTCGAGCACTTTCTCAGCCGCGACCACGTCGTTGTTGATCTTGCTACGCTTTTTCCAGGGGATCGAGAGCATCCAGTCTAGGTAGTTGCGTCACTACCGTGGCTTCGGCACTCATCGGGCTCATTGTCCGAAGCTTTTTTAGCTCCGCCGTGGCCTTCTCTCGTGCTTCCTTGGAGAATTTGGTCTTTTTAATCCGGCCTTCCAGTTCGGCGTTCTCGTCTTTGCCGTCTTCGCCCTCACCCAACTCCTTCTGGATCGCCTTGAGCTGCTCGTTAAGATAGTACTCGCGCTGCGTCTTCTCCATTTGCCGCTTCACGCGGTTCCGAATGCGCTTTTCCACCTGCAGGACGCCGATCTCCAATTCCATATGGCCGAACACGCGTTCCAGCCGCTCGCTGATCTTGGCGATCTCGAGCAGGTCCTGCTTCTCGGGGATCTTCAGGTTCAAGTGGCTGGCGACCGTATCGGCCAGCTTCGACGGCTCCTCGATCTGGTTCAGCGAAACCAGCACCTCGGGGGCGATCTTCTTATTCAGCTTGATGTACTGCTCAAATTGCGACACCACCGTACGGCCGAGCGCCTCGAGGTCCTTTTTCTCGCCCGCCACGTCCGGCATCGGCTCGGTCTTGGCCTCAAAATAGACCTCGGTTTCCTTGAAGCTGACGATTTTCGCGCGCCTTCCGCCTTCGACCAGCACCTTGACGGTGCCATCAGGAAGCTTCAGCAGCTGCAGGATCGTGGATACCGTGCCCACGCGGAAGATGTCTTCCACCGAAGGATCATCCTGAGACGCGTTCTTTTGAGCCACCAGAAGGATCTGTTTGTCCTCCTTCATCACGGCTTCCAGCGCCCGAACCGATTTTTCCCGGCCGACAAACAGCGGGACGATCATATGCGGGAAAACCACAATATCCCGCAAAGGCAGCACCGCCATAAGATCGCTTGATCCGACTTTATCCGAGGGCCGATCTACTTCCGTCATAATTGACCTCCAAAGGGACAGTCAGCGCCAATTTCCGCCCGACAGCGGCACGGAAGACGCTTTCATGGGTCTGTCACAACCCGTTCGAACCGATATGGCGGCCGAACGCGGTGTCGCAAGCCCTTGAAATCCGTGATCGCGCCACCGCGAGCCGCATTCCTGGGTTGCGCGCTGCCTTAAGCGCTGTTTTCCGCCCGCTCCTTTCCGTACAAATACAATGGATTGGCTCGGGACTCCGCCACTTCCCGATTGATAACGACTTCTTCGACGCCATCCAGACCCGGCAGCTCGAACATAGTGGAAAGCAAGATCTGTTCCATGATCGACCGCAAACCGCGTGCCCCAGTTTTGCGGGCGATGGCTCGGGTAGAAACCGACTTCAGCGCATCATCGGTGAAGGAGAGCTTGACGCCCTCCATCTCGAACAAACGGCCATACTGCTTGACAAGCGCGTTTTTCGGCTTGGTCAGGATCTCCATCAAAGCGCCTTCGTCGAGATCCTCCAGTGTCGCCACGACGGGCAGACGACCGATAAACTCTGGGATCAGTCCAAACTTCAGCAGGTCCTCTGGCTCGACCTCACGCAGTATCGCGCCCATCCGCCGTTCATCCTGTGACCGGACCTCGGCGCCATAGCCGATTCCCGATCCCTTGCCCCGGGCGCCGATGATACGCTCCAGCCCGGAGAACGCTCCGCCGCAGATGAACAGGATATTCGTCGTATCGACCTGGAGGAACTCCTGCTGCGGATGCTTCCGCCCACCCTGAGGTGGAACCGAGGCAACGGTTCCCTCCATGATCTTCAGGAGCGCTTGCTGCACGCCCTCCCCCGACACATCCCGAGTGATCGACGGATTGTCTGACTTGCGTGAGATCTTATCGACTTCGTCGATATAGACGATGCCGCGCTGCGCCCGCTCGACGTTGTAATCGGCCGATTGAAGCAGCTTGAGGATGATGTTCTCCACATCCTCACCCACATAACCAGCCTCGGTCAGTGTGGTCGCGTCTGCCATGGTGAACGGTACGTCGAGGATCCGCGCGAGCGTCTGCGCCAACAATGTCTTCCCCGATCCGGTGGGACCGACGAGCAGGATGTTGGATTTCGCAATTTCGATGTCGTTGTTCTTCTGGCCGTGCGCCAGACGCTTGTAGTGGTTATGCACCGCCACAGACAGGACGCGCTTCGCGTGGTCCTGTCCGATGACGTAATCGTCCAGCACCTTGCAGATCTCTCGCGGGGTCGGCACCCCATCACGAGACTTCACCAGATGCGTTTTGTGCTCCTCACGGATGATATCCATGCAAAGCTCAACGCATTCGTCGCAGATGAAAACTGTCGGGCCGGCGATGAGCTTGCGAACTTCGTGCTGCGACTTGCCGCAGAACGAGCAGTAGAGGGTATTTTTGGAATCGCCGGATTTGCTCATGTGTACTCCTCCCCCGCACCCAGGGGCACAATGGGGAATAATAACTCCCTATCAGCGGCAGGGACAAGAACTGCGGTTAACTAGGCCCCGAAAACGCCTCAAATTATACGGCGGAAAGCGCCAACGAGACCACATCTGATTGAGCACAAACACTTTTCCGGGACCGCTAACCACCGTCCCGGCTCGCGACAGCGAACAAGCGTCAGGATTTGGATGATTCAGCCAACTCGCCGGCCGGCCGGCTGTCTACGACTTCATCCACCAACCCAAAATCGCGGCTTTCCTCGGCAGACATGTATGTGTCACGTTCTAATTTGCGCTCGATTGCTTCAATCGGCTGCCCCGTGTGCTTGACATAGATCTCGTTCAGCCGCTTGCGCAGCGTCAGGATCTCGCGCGCCTGGATCTCGATGTCGGTAGCCTGTCCCTGGGCGCCGCCGGACGGCTGGTGAACCATGATACGCGAGTTGGGCGTGGCAAACCGCTTACCCTTGGCACCAGCGCACAGTAACAGACTTCCCATCGAGGCCGCCTGACCGATGCATAATGTGCTGACCGGACTGCGGATGTATTGCATCGTATCGTAGATCGCCAGACCAGCCGATACCACGCCACCCGGGCTATTGATATAAAACGAGATATCTTTCGAAGGATTTTCCGATTCCAGGAAAAGAAGCTGCGCGCAGATCAGCGCACTGACCTGATCATAGACTGCTCCGGTCAGGAAAATAATGCGCTCCTTCAACAATCTGCGAAAAGATATCGAAAGCTCGTTCCCCACGGGCGGTCTGTTCGACCACCATCGGAACCAGGGAATTGTCATATACTTCGACAGGGTCGCGGTCCCGCATCGTGTTCACCTAAGGTTGCAAGGGTCGAACTAATCAGCCGGCCATAAATAAGGATATCACCGGCAAAATCCAGCCGAAAATCGGGCGACCCGGCCGTTTGGCCAGTTTCGAATGCGAATTTAAGCCGTCACGCCGTCCACTTCTTCCTTTGCGAGTTCCTCCGGCGACACAACCGTGTCGGTGACCTTCGCCAACTCGAGAACAAAATCAACGACTTTGTCTTCTAACAGCGGGCCGCGGACATTGTCGGTAAATTGCGGGTATTTCCGCATAAGCTCCAGCATCTGCATCTCTTGCCCGCGGTACTCCATGGCACGCTGATACAGCGCCCGGTCGACTTCCTGTTCGCTGACGGTAATGGTGTTAATGCGTCCGATTTCTGCCAGCAGCAGTCCCAGCCGCACTCGCCGCTCTGCGATCGCCCGGTACTCGGACTTCAGCGTGTCCTCGTCCTTTGCCTTATCTTCCTCGTCTAGGGTTCCCGCCTTCTCGAGCGGCCTCAAACTGCCGCCAGATCCCATCGAATTCCCGGTCCGCGATGGACCGGGGCACTGGGAAGTCCGCTATCTTACTCAGCGCATCGAGCAACGCCTTCTTCAGCCGCATGCGAGACATGCCATCGTATTCCTGCTGCTGCCGGGAGGTGACGATCTCCCGCACAGCGTTTAGATCCGGGGCGCCGATCTTCTTCGCCAGATCGTCGTCAGCCTCCGGGATAATCTGTGTACTGATTTGTTTCACCGTGATGTCGAACGTCGCGGCCTTACCGGCAAGATCGGCCTTGCCGTAATTCTCGGGAAAGGTGACGTTGATCGTCCGGCTTTCCCCTGGTCGCGCTCCCTGAAGCTGTTCGGCAAATCCAGGGATAAACCCGTCTCCGCCAATCTCTACCTGGGTGTCGGTTCCAGTTCCGCCCTCGAATGGCACGCCGTCGATCTTGCCTTCGAAATCAACCGTGACGACCTCTCCTTGCGTAGCGCCCGTTCCGCGACTTTCCAAGGCCTCCGCGGTTATCGGTTCAAGAGTGCGATTGAATTTTGCGATCTGCGCCAGCGCCTTGTCGACCGCATCCGGACTGACTTCCGCCTTGAGGCGGGTTAGCTCTATCGTGCTGAAATCCGGCAGGGTGATGTCGGGCAGCAGTTCCAGTTCGACCCTAAACTCCAGATCGCTTGCCATAGCGGTAGGATTCTCGGTCACGAGATCTACTTTCGGCTGCTGCGCCGGGCGCAGGCCACGCTCGCTGAGCACCTTTTGGGTAGCTTCAGAAACCAACTCCTCCAGCACTTCCGCCGACACGGCGGTTCCGTAGCGCTGCTTTACGATCGGCATCGGCACCTTGCCCGGCCGGAAACCCGGCAGGCGAAGCGTTTTCCCCAAGGTCGTCAAACGTTCGGTCCGGCGTGACTCGAGATCCGCGACCGGAAGGACCACCGTGTAGTTCCGCTTCAGACCATCGGAGAGCGTCTCGGTAACCTGCATTGTCTTAGCCAATCCTAAAAAGCCTCATTCATTTAAACAAGCGAGGGCCGTTTGGTGCGGGCGAAGGGACTTGAACCCCCACGGCTTGCGCCACCAGAACCTAAATCTGGCGTGTCTACCATTTCACCACGCCCGCGCCCAACGCCCGGAAGCGCCGGCTGCCCGCGAGGCAATCGACGCACCACGCTCGGCGCTTTACCCTAGGGATGGAGGCCAGACAAGCGGATAAATCGGCGTCGACCGCGGCGCCTTAGGCTGCCTTGTGCGTTCGCAACTCGTTGTTTGTGCGGTGATCTCCCGCCATCCAGCGCGCAAGTTCCGCATGAGCGTCAGCCCGGCGAAGGGCGTTGATTTCAGCTACGTCAGGCGGATCGACGGTAAACTCGACAATCAGCCCATCGGGGGACGTACAATATAGGGAGCGGCAATAGCCGTGATCAGTTTCACGCACCTGCTGCCCTGCTGCCTTTATCCGGCCGAGCAGTTCGTCATATCCGATGTCGTCCACTTTGAACGCGACGTGATGAAAAGCGCCGATCTCCGGCGGAACAGCCGCTTGACACTTCTGATAGACCTCGTCGTCGGCGAATGAGAAAAACGCCAGGGCACCGCCATCGCCCAGACTGTAAAAGGTATGACAGAACGCGATTTCGCGATTGACCCAAGGGCTGAAATGCCGCTCGCACCACGTCGCGGTCAGCGGGATGCCCAGAACCTCCTCGAAAAACCGACGGTTCTTTTCCTGATCGCGCACGACATACGCGTGATGGTGCAGACGTTCCGGCGTGCTGGACAACGGTTTAGCCATCGCGTCCCTCTCCTCTTGATTACGTTGCACTCTGCCTCAAGGTGCCCTGTCCCACAACCTCAGGCGAGGCTCGCGGATCGGTGCTCATGTCTCCATTCGGCGGCAGGACGCATACCACCCATGCAGAGAGGCCTTTTGTGGGGAACTCCGGGGAATGTAAGTCTACCAGCAAGTAATTTTGGTGCGAATGGCGTGGCGTTGCGCAGCTTTTGTGCGATAGCGTTATATTGGCACCTTGAGCAAGGGATGAGACAATGGGGTCAGCCACGACCAGCAATGGGAATTCAAAGCCAAAGCTTAAGGCGCCCCCGGCCATCGGCACGCAATACCCTGATTCACCTCCTCGCGACTACAATATCGCCGCCGTCGACCGGACGCTCGACCTGCTGGAGGCGCTGTCTCGGCTCGGCCCCGCCTCGCTCGCTGCCTTGGCCGAAAGTGCGGGATGCACACGCACGGCAGCTTTCCGGCTGCTGCGGACGTTGCAAGGCCGCGGCTTCACCATCCAGGACGAAGCGCGGGGCCTTTGGCGCCTCGGTGCGCGATGGAATGCGCTTGGACGTGCCGCTTCGGAGCAAGGTGCCCTGGCGGCCACGGCCATGCCAATCTTGGCGACTCTCGGCAAGGTGACTGGCGAGAACGTCTATCTTCGCGTCCGTGAGGGCATGGAAAGCGAGACGGTCGCGATCTATCAGACCGATCCAACCATCCGCATGTATTCAGAGGTCGGCAAACGCGGCCCGCTACATGCCGGCAGTAGCCGCATCCTGTTGGCATTCGCGCCTGAGGCAGTGCAAACCCAGCTTCTTGCCCAGCGCCTCAACCGCTACACTCCGGCCACCAGGATCGATCCAACCTGGATCGCCGCAGATCTGCAGCGCATTCGTGCACGAGGGTATCTCATAACTTCTGACGAGGTCGTTGCAGGCGCCGTCGGCATTGCCGCCCCAATCCGTGATGCGGCAGGCTCGGTCGTGGCGGTCCTCCACATCAGTGCGCCGTCCATGCGGATGCGCCCGCCCCGGCCACGGAATGTGCTGCCGCAGGTGACGGAGGCGGCGTCGAACTTGTCAGCCGCATTGGGCGCGGCGGTGAAGCCGACACCGCCCGGCCTGGTACGCGATGCCTCCCCCCCGGCACGCTGGCCGCTGAATGGCGGAATGCTCACACAGTCCCGGCCCCATACGATTTTTCGGTAACTGTGACGGGTTATGCCGATCTGTGAGGCTGTAGCCGCAGCATCGCACTTGGGTTGAACTCGCCGGAGGCTTGGTCCTCTGGCCGACACCGTCTTTACGCAAAGCCAATCTGTCGCTGCGCCCCGGAATCGATGCCCTCCCCCTGACAGGAGGAGGCCTACGGATTATCTTTGGGCACTGAACGAACAGGAGGACCCGACCATGCTGAACCCAGTGTCGCCGCTGCCGCTCAAGGATCCAACGCTGTTCCGGCAAGCGAACTACCTCAATGGCAAATGGGTGGAGGCCGATAACGGCCAGACTATCGTCGTGAAAAACCCCGCGACCGGCGAAGCGATCGGCGAAGTGCCGAACATGGGGGTCGCCGAAACCCGGCGCGCGATCGAGGCAGCCAATGCGGCCTATCCCGGCTGGCGAGCGATGCTGGCAAAGGAACGAGGGGCGATCCTTCGGAAGCTGTCGGACCTGATGCTGGCAAATGCCGAGGACTTGGCGGTGATCATGACCGCTGAACAGGGCAAGCCGCTGACGGAGAGCAAGGGCGAGATCGTCTACGCCGCCAGCTTTATCGACTGGTTCGCCGAGGAGGCGAAGCGCATCTACGGTGACACAATTCCGCAGAACGCCAAGGGACGCCGCATCCTGATTTTAAAGGAGCCGATCGGGGTGTTCGCCGCGATCACGCCTTGGAATTTCCCAAGCGCGATGATTACGCGCAAGGCAGGGCCTGGCTGGGCCGCGGGATGCACTGGCGTAATTCGCCCGGCTTCGCAGACTCCATTTTCGGCCCTGGCGCTGGCGGTTCTCGCGGAGAGAGCCGGAATGCCCGCAGGTGTGTGCAACGTGCTGACCGGAGGGTCCTCAGCGATGGGAGGCGAATTGACCGCCAATCCACTGGTGCGGAAGCTTTCGTTCACCGGCAGCACGGAGGTGGGGGCGAAACTGCTGGCCCAGTGCGCGCCGACCATAAAGAAGACCAGTATGGAATTGGGCGGCAACGCCCCGTTCATCGTGTTCGACGACGCCGATCTGGACGCCGCGGTGGTTGGCGCGATGGGCAGCAAGTTCCGCAACACAGGTCAGACCTGTGTATGCGCCAATCGCATACTGGTGCAGGATACTGTTTATGAAGCATTTTCTGCTAAACTGAAAACTGCTGTCGAGGCTATGAAGGTCGGCAACGGCATGGAGCCAGGAGTTGGTCAAGGCCCGCTGATCAACGCCGCGGCGGTCGCGAAGGTGGAAGAGCATGTGGCGAATGCCCTCGCGTTGGGAGCGTCGGTGGTGACCGGTGGCAAGAAGCATCGGCTGGGCGGCAACTTCTACGAGCCGACGGTGTTGGCGAATGTTCCGCATGACGCGCTGGTTTTCCGCGAGGAAACCTTTGGCCCCGTGGCGCCGTTGTTCCGGTTCAAAACCGAAGAGGAGGCGATCCGGTTAGCAAATGATACCGAGTTTGGCTTGGCAGCCTACTTCTACGCCAGGGATGTAGGCCGCATCTTCCGTGTTGCCGAGGCACTGGAATACGGCTTAGTCGGCATCAACGAGGGGATTATCTCGACGGCCGAGGCTCCGTTTGGTGGGATGAAATCCTCCGGTCTAGGCCGTGAGGGATCCAAATATGGCATCGAGGATTACCTGGAAATCAAGTATTTGGCGATCGGTGGGATCGGCACATAGGGGTTGCCGGACAAAGGGTTCCTAGCAGCCTGTCGGACTTAACGCGACGCGGAAGCAGGCGGTTTCCGGGCGATTCGGTTTCGTCACGGTTGTTGAGAAACCGATATGGCCCGCACACGCCGCGGCCCGCAGACGCAGGACAGACGCCTACGTCCCCGGTCGGACTAACCGACGGCTGGGCTAGCCCGAACTTTGCCGCCTTTTTGACGCAAGCCATTGATATGATTTCGAGCTCGGTTCGGGGCGCTGTCTACGCTGCTGCCAATTCAACCCCCAGCAGACTGAGCGCGCGACGCTGGACGGGTGTCGGGGTTGACGGAACGGTCAGCGTCTTCTGTCCGCCGAAGCAGACCGTGTTGCGGGTCAGTGTCGCCAGATCGACCAGCAGGGTACGGAAGCTGTGCACCGGATGGCTCGCGCCGTCGTCCCCATCGACCCGCTGGGTAGAGGCCTTGCGGTATGCTGCCTTGGAGACCTTGGCCTTGGCGACGGGCGAGGTCCGCCCGGCATCGGCCGCGGCACGGTCATGATCGTCGAACAGCATCGGCGCCAAAGTCTGGCGCATGTTCCACTCGAGGTAATACGCCAGCATACACAACAGTACATGCGCGCGCACCCGCGGCGCGGTCCAGTGGAACACCGGCCGCAGCTCCAGATCGACGGTCTTCATGCAGCGGAATGCGCGCTCCACTTGGGCCAAACTTTTGTAGGCCCGCACGGTCCCCGCGGTGTCGATCTGTTCCGCCGCGAGGCTGGTGCGCAGCACGTAGAAGCCATCGAAGCGGGCTTCTTCGGCGATCGCCTCAGCCTTGCGCGCAAATTCGAATGAATGATCGGTGATAGTCTGCTCGAAGTGCTTGCCCATCTTCCGTTTGCCCAGGACGGCACCGACCGCCTTGCCGATTTCACCTGCGCCACGCAGCGGATTTTTCTCCCGGGTCACCCGAACCTGGATCTTGCGCAGGTCGGCCTCGGTCAGCGCCAGCAGCTCGTCGCGCTTGCGCTGGCGTTCCGCCGCCAGCAGCGGGTTCTTGCACACCACCAGCCGCTCGCCCGGGTAATCCGGACTGGTGATCTCAGCCATGTCACGTGTGTCGAACAGCGAGAATTGCAACGCCCCGGTCTGCGCCAGTTGCTGGATCGCGGGACCCCGCAAGGCGGTGATCCAGTCCAACCCGGCGGGGCGCAGCGCCTGCTCGATCCGCGCGCTGGTCAGCATGCCGCGGTCGCCGACCAGCACCACGTGGCGCAGCCGGAAGCGCTGCTTCAGCTTGGTGATCTGGGCGGCCACGGTGGCTGGGTCGGCGGTGTTGCCTTCAAACACCTCGACCGCAACCGGACAACCATCGGCGGCACACAGCAGGCCGATCACCAGTTGCCGCCGGTCGCCGCGACTGTCTCGGCTGTAACCGTAGCGGGCCAGTGGACAACAGCGGCCCTCGAGATAGGTGGAGGTCACGTCGTAGAGCACCAGTGCGCCGTTCTTGAGGTGACGGCGTGCGAGCTGGTTCTCGATGAACGCCTGCTCGCTGCCGAGCCAGTCGAGGGTGGTGTAGATTTCGCGTGCGGTGACACTGCCGAGGCCCAGTGCTTCCCCCAGCGAGTGGGCAGCGGTTTCGCTGTCGAGCATGCGCGCGGTGGCCAGTTTGGCAGCCGGGTCGAGCAACCGGGCGACGATGAGCCCCAGCGCCAGGTCGCGGCGGCGCTGGGGCGCGCGGCGGGGCAGCAGGTCGTCGAGGCCGATGCGCCGGACGGTGGCCAAAGCAGCGAGGACGTGGCCATGCGGCAGCGACCGGCGGATCTCGAAGCCGGTCTCGCCGATCGGGGCCAGCGGATCGCCACGCAGCGCGGCGCGCAGGGTCTCGATGCGTTCGAGCGGCAGCTTCGAGAGGTTGGCCAGCGTGCGGTTCTTGACCTTGCCGTCCTCGCGATAGGTCTCGCGCAGCAGGAACGAGGGGCGGGCGTTGCGATTGGGGACCTTGGCGATGTGCATGAGCCATCGAATCAAACCGATTCGGCCAGTGTCAAGCGAAATCGCGCGCTCCGCTTGACTACATGTTCGTCAGGTTTCTTTCCTAGTCAAGTAGATAGGATACAAATGGGGCAAAGTTCGGGTTAGCCCAGCTGTCGGCCAGTCCGACCGGCCATCCGCCCGTGACGCCGACCGGCCATCAGAGCTGTCGCGGAACAGTCGGCATAGCGACCGCAACTCAATCGCTTTGAGAACTGCTAGCGCCGAGACGCACGCGTTGACATCGGTGGGGATTTGGCTCTAGTCCCCGCTTCCCGGCCCGGGAGGGGTGCCCGAGTGGCTAAAGGGGGCGGACTGTAAATCCGCTGGCGTGCGCCTACGTTGGTTCGAATCCAACCCCCTCCACCAACTGGTTATCTCATTGTATTAAATGCTTACACGACTACCGGCGGCCTCGACGTGAAGCGAAACCGTGCCGGTTGTTCGGCCTTCCTTGGTGCCGAAAATCTGAGATCGCCTGATGGAGATGACCGGTCACCGTGGAGCGCAGCCAAGCTTGCGGAGGCTGCATAGATGGGCATCGCTACCGTCACCGCTTCGAAGCGGGAGCAGCGGCCAGCATTCCCGCAACCTTGGCAGCGATCAAAAGCGCCCCAGAGGCAGCTGGCGTCGAGTGCTGCGCGCGCCCGACGGATGTCCAGTTGCCATCGAGGTGTTTGAGGGCAACACCGGCGATCCCAAAACCCTGGCCGTGCAGGTCGAGAAGCTGAAGCAGCGCTTCCACCTCGATCATGTCGTCATGGTCGGCGATCACGGCATGATCACGCAGGCGCGCATCACCGGCAATATCGAACCCGCCGGTCTCGACTGGATCAGCGCGTTGCGCGGACCGGCGGTCCAGGCGCTGCTGCAGAGCGGGGCGTTGAAACTGACCCTGTTCGATCAGCGCGACATGGCCAGCATCATCGCCCCCGACTTTCCCGGCGAGCGGCTTATTGTCTGCCGCAATGCCGACCTCCGCCGCCGAACGCGCCCGCAACCGGCAGATTATTATTTGTATTACAGACACTTGTATCTGCTAAAAGAAGGAAACTCGGGCTAAACCGGACATATCGTGTGCTACCCACACTATGCGAAGCGGCAGCGTGTCAAAAGTCCTGTTGACGTTAGCGTTCCGAGGTCCACCTCCCGCTTCGTGACCCGTGATGACGTCACGTTTGCCGATCAACGCGGTTGGCGCGAGTTGACCAACGGCAATCTTTTATCAGTCGCTGAAAGCGGTGGCTTCGACGTGATGCTAATCGCCGACACAAACCCTATCCACCAACAGAACCTGATTGGCCGTCGCATCGCTCTTGTGGTTCTCTCGACGAACGCCTGGCCGGTCATCCGGGACAACCTGATCCGGTGGCCCGTGCCATCGATGCCGCGACGCCGGGATCATACCAGGAAGTTACCCTTGCGCATCAACCGAAGCGGCGCCGTCCGCCGCCGCTGTGGGAACCTGTCGTCAAGAGGTTATGGCCGATGCTGTGCCCGGGCCCCCGGCCGAGAAGTTCGCCAGCCTCAGCGCCCGATGGAACGACCCCGGTCGCGCGTGATCCGCTACAAGGCTTACCCCGCTCATCACCGGACTTGCTCAGAAGAAATCCTCAATATTTCATTTCTCTAACTATTATGCGAATTCCTTTCCGACCACGCGAGCGTCGCGGTAGCGGAGAGCATCGACGACCAGGGCAAAAGCCGGTGAGCGCTGGCGTCGGCTAGGGTAGTAGAGGTGGTATCCCGAAAAGGTCGGACACCAATTTTCCAGCACTCGATTGAGACGACCTTCGGCCAGATGGGGCTGCGCCAGGTCCTCCGGCACATAGGCCAAGCCAAATCCAGCCAGCGCGGCATTGAGCATTTGAAATGTGCTGTTGAAGACAAGCTGACCTTCGACGTGGATCTTCAACTCGCGTTTGCCCTTCTCGAACTCCCAGGCGTACAGGCTATCATAAGTCGGCAGGCGCAGATTGATGCAGTTGTGACCTATCAGATCCTGCGGCTTCTTTGGCGGCGACCGCTCGACGAAATACGACGGCGCTCCCACGACCGCCATGCGGCATGTCCGGCCCGATACGAACGGCGATCATGTCCTTCGCCACTTGCTCGCCGCTTCGCACGCCGGCGTCAAAACGCTCGGCGACGATGTTGGTCAGGCCATAGTCGATGATGATCTCGACTTTGATGTCCGGATACTGCCGCAGGAATTTCGTGAGTTTCGGCCAGAGGATCGTGTCGGCCGCATAGTCTGTGGCGGTGATCCGAATGGTTCCGGCAGGCTTCTCGCGAAGTTCGCTCAATGCCGCAAGCTCGGCGTCGATTTCCTCAAACCGAGGACCCAGCGAGTGCAGCAGGCGTTCGCCCGCCTCCGTCGGTGAGACGCTGCGCGTGGTGCGGGTCAGTAGCCGGAGACCGAGCCGTTCCTCGAGTCCTCGAATGGTGTGACTGAGCGCTGATTGCGAAAGGCCGAGCTGCGCTGCTGCCCGCGTGAAACTGCGTTCCTTGGCGACGGCAAGGAAGACAAGAAGATCATTGAGGTTGCCGCCCGGCATTTATGAATCTGCCTCATCAGTCTATGCGGATCCTTAGCATCTAATCGCTTGCAGGCGGACACGCTAAATAGCAGTCCGTTGGCATATGGGAAATGCCCCTGTCGTTCTGACCGATAGCGCTACGTTATGGCAGTGCGAGACGGGGCTCTGACTAGCGGGAAGTTCAGCTAATGACAAAGTTCGATGCGGAGACACTGGGCGAATTGCGCGACTTGCAAGAGGTCTTCATCCGAACCGAAAAGCACCCCAAGAAGGCGATCGTGATCTGGGTGGCGGTGGACGACGACGAGGTCTTTGTGCGTTCGTGGCTTGGCGCCAGGGGGCGTTGGTACAGGGACGTCGCGGCTGGCGGCCCCGCCACCCTGGAGTTCGCGGACCGCCGGTTGGCGGTGCAGGCGATCCCGGCGAGCGACCCCCCTGCGGTCACCCGGGCGACCAACGAAATCCTGAGGAAGTATCAGCACAGCAGCCATGCGCAGGAGATGGTGCGCGCGGAAATCCTGCCTACGACGATGCGGCTCGAACCGCGCTGATTGCTGACGTGAAATTTTGCAGCGCGATAGGGAGCGCTCGCCCAATGGTGGAAATGTCCGACCAACAAAAAAAGAGCGGCCCAAAAAGGATCACGCAAGCGGCCTCATCTCGAAGCTACTGCAGGCGACGTCAAGATCACGCGCAGATGCATGCTTGCTGTCACCGGCGGCGTCGCCGCGCTGGCAGCGGCTCGACCTGCCGCCGCAGAGGCGCCAATACTGACTGTCCCAACCAAACGGAGTAATAAAACAATGGAAATCATGCGAAATCGGTTCACGGCCGTCCGGCAAGGGCCCGACCGAGTATTTCACTGGCTCGGTTCGTATCGACCCGCTATTCCAGGCACCTGATCCGGCACGTGTTCGTGGCGCCAGCGTGACGTTCGAGCCCGGCGCCCGGACCGCTTGGCATACCCATCCCTTGGGTCAGACGCTGATCGTAACGGCCGGATGCGGCTGGGTTCAACACGAAGGCGGACCGGTGGAGGAAATCCGGCCGGGTGACGTAGTCTGGTTTTCGCCCGGCGAGAAGCATTGGCACGGCGCCACGGCAACCACCGGTATGACCCATACCGCCCTTCAGGAAGCGCTGGACGGCAAGGTCGTCGACTGGATGGAAAAGGTGAGCGACGAGCAGTACCGCCGCTGAACGATCGGTGGCTCAGGACCAAAAGACAGGATTAGGAAAATGCTAAAACGCAAACTTGGCAAAATTGGCCTCGAGGTCTCTGCCATCGGACTTGGATGTATGGGCATGACGGATGCCTATGGACAGACGCCGGACAAGGAGAGGATGATTCCGATCATTCGTGCGGCTGTTGAGCGCGGCGTGACATTCTTCGATACCGCGGAAAACTACGGCCCGTTCCGGAACGAGGAGTTGGTAGGCGAGGCCCTTGCTCCGTTCCGAGGAGACGTTGTGATCGCCACCAAATTTGGTCACAACATCGACCCGACCACCGGACAACGGCTTGGCGGCCAAAATAGCCGTCCCGATCACATCATCACAGCAACGGAGGGGATGCTCAAGCGCCTGAAGACGGACTATATCGACCTGCTCTACCAGCATCGCGTCGACCTTGATGTGCCGATCGAGGATGTCGCGGGAACAGTCAAAAGGCTTATTCAACAAGGAAAGGTCAAGCACTTCGGCCTGTCCGAGGCAGGCGCGCAAACGATCCGTCGCGCGCACGCGGTTCAACCGCTCACCGCGCTGCAGAGCGAATACTCGTTATGGACGCGGGAACTGGAGGCCGAAATCCTGCCGACCCTGGAGGAGTTGGGGATCGGCCTCGTGCCTTACAGCCCTCTTGGGAAGGGCTTCCTGACTGGCAGGATTGACGAAACGACAACATTTAGTAGTTCAGATTTGCGCGGCCGTATCCCACGCTTCGAGCCGGAAGCGCTCAAGGCCAACCTGGCGCTGGTGGATCTCCTGGGCCGGATCGCGAAACGCAAGGGCGCAACGCACGCTCAAGTCGCGCTCGCCTGGCTACTCGCCCAGAAGCCCTGGATCGTGCCCATCCCGGGCACCACCAAGCTCGCTCGCCTCGAAGAGAACATCGGCGCTGCCTCAGTGGAACTTTCCTCGGACGATGTTGGCGAAATCGAGGGAGCTGCCGCGAAGATCACGGTTCTGGGCGCCCGCTATCCGGAAGAACTCATGAAGTTGTCCGGACGCTGAACTGTCACCAGGAAATAGAGAGTAAAGCTATGAGCAATAACATCGAAGGAAAGGTTGTCGTCATCACGGGAGCGAGCAGCGGTCTTGGCGAGGCAACCGCGCGGCATCTCTCCGCACAGGGCGCGAGCGTGGTCTTGGGCGCGCGCCGCCAGGATCGCATCCAGGCACTGGCTCGCGAGCTGGGCGGCCGCGACGGCAAGGCAATCGCCGTCACAACCGATGTCGCTGACCGCGAGCAGGTCAAGGCGTTGGTGGATGCGGCCGTGCAGGCCTACGGGCGGGTTGATGTGATGATCAACAATGCCGGGATCATGCCACAGGCGCCGCTCGAGCGCCTCAAGACCGATGAGTGGGACCGGATGATCGACGTGAACATCAAGGGCGTGCTGTACGGGATCGCCGCGGCGCTGCCGTATATGAAGCAACAGAAAGCCGGGCATTTCATCAACGTCTCTTCCGTGGCCGGCCATAAGGTCGGGCCCGGCTTCGCGGTCTATGCGGCCACCAAGCATGCGGTGCGAGCCCTGTCTGAAGGATTGCGCCAGGAGGTGAAGCCTTGGAATATCCGCACGACGGTCATTTCGCCGGGCGCTGTCGCCACTGAGCTGCCCCAAAGTACAACCGAGCCGGATATCGCCGAGCGAGTCCGCAAAGTCTATGAGACGGCAATTCCCGCCGATTCGTTTGCGCGGACGGTCGTGTTTGCCATCAGCCAGCCGGATGAAGTGGACATCAATGAAATTCTGTTCCGGCCCACGCGCCAGGAATACTAGAAGCGCGTTCGGTAAACGGGCAGCCGCTCCAGCTCAATTATTTCACGAGCAACTTTATCAGCCCGACTGTACCGGTCAGGCCGATGTTTCTCTATCAGAAGGACAAAACGAAGCCCCACGTATCGTAAAGCTCCGATCTGGAACGCGAGCGGGGCTAATCTAACTAAGCGCAACGTTCCTGGCCAGCATGCCTGTCGTGCGCTTCGCCGCGGCTATCGCTCTACGGCCCCAACATGAGCCCAGGCGTAAAGTTCGCCGAGGTTACCTCCCGATGAAGCGCGGGGGACGCTTCTCCATGAACGCCGTTCGCCCTTCCTTGTAGTCGGCGCTGTTGAAGCAAAGCTCGCCCATCTTCTTGATGGCGTGCCATATCGCGTTGGCTCTCGTCCTTGAGCATCTCGTTGATGGTCAGTTTCGACGCGGCGACGGACAGCGGCGCGTTGTCAGCGATGGAGCGGGCGATATCCAGCACGACGTCGTTCAGCGCTTCTTCCGACGTCATCTTGTTGATCAGCCCGATCCGTTCCGCCTCCGCCGCATCGATCCGCTTGGCGGTATAGAGGATCATCCGAGCATGCGCCGGCCCGACCAGATCGATCAGCCGCTTCACCGCGTCAGGCGCGTAAGCGATCGACAGCCGCGCCGCCGGAATTCCGAACTGGCTGTCCGCCGAGGCGATGCGCAGATCAGTCGCCATCGCGATCGCCAGGCCACCGCCCATGCAGAAGCCGCGGATGCGGGCGATGATCGGCTTCTTGAACGCGTGGAACTTGTCGCGGCCGACCCCGGTGGCGCGGTCATACTCGGCCTGTGAATCGGCGCTGTTGCGGTTCTTCTCGAACTGGCTGATGTCGGCGCCCGAGACGAACGCCTTGTTGCCGGCACCCGTCAGGATCACCACGCTGACGCTGCTGTCCTCGGCGAATTCGTCCAGGATCTCCCCGAGGCCGGTCCACATCTCCATGGACATCGCGTTGCGTTTTTCCGGCTGGTTGAACGTGATCAGGCCGACGCCGTCATCCTTCGCCGCCAGCATTTTTCCGCCCGCATACGGGCGGGTCTCCGCGTGATCCGGCAGCATTCAGATAACTCCTTTCTGTCGCATATCATTCAGTTCGGCTTCGGTATAGCCTACGCTTTTCAGGATTTCGTCGCCGTGTTCGCCGGCGTCCGGGGTGTAGGTCCGGATGGCTTTGGAGAAGCCGGAGATGTTGATTGCGGATGCAACGACCTCCTTCTCTCCTACATGACGGGCTTTTCATCTTCGTTGCCATGCCGAGGTGCTTGACCTGCGGATCGGCAAATACCTGGTCAATCGAGTTGATCGGCCCGCAGGGGATACCGTTCGCCTCGAACAATTCGATCCAGTGATCCGACGGCTGTGTCGCGGTGATCTCGGAGATTGCGGCGTTGATCGCCTTGCGGTCCGTGCTGCGGCCGATCTGGGTCTTCCACTCCGTCTTTTTCCAGCCAGTCCATCCGCCCGATCGCCTCGCAGAAGCGGGTGAACACGCGCGCTGAGCTAGCGGCGATGTTGATGTGGCCGTCGCTGGTCGGGAACACGCCGGTCGGAATACCGGTGGGATGATCGTTGCCGGCCTGCCCGGCGACCTCGCCCTCCATCAGCCAGCGACTGGCCTGGAAATCGAGCATGAAGATCTGCGCCTCCAGCAGGCTGGTGGTGACCCAGCGGCCGACGCCGGTGCGCTCGCGATCGAACAGGGCCATCATGCAGCCGAGTGCCAGCAGGTTGCCGGCGGTGAGGTCGTCGACCGGGATGCCGACGCGCATCGGGCCGCGGCCGGGTTCGCCGGTGATCGACATCAGCCCGCCCATGCCCTGGGCGATCTGATCGACCCCGGCACGGGGGCCGTACGGGCCGTCCTGGCCGAAGCCGGAGATGCTGCCGTAGACGATCCGCGGGTTGATCGCCTTCACATCGTCATAGGAGACTTTCAGCCGGTGCTTTACGTTGGCCCGCATGTTCTCCAGGATCACGTCGGCCTTGGCGGCCAGCCGCATGAACGCCTCGTGGCCTTCCTTTGATTTCAGGTTCAGGGTGATCGCGCGCTTGTTGCGGTGCAGGTTCTGGAAGTCGAAGCCGTGGCGGCGGCCGGTAACGTCCTCCGCCTCCGTCGGACGGCGGCTCGATGCGGATGACGTCGGCGCCCCAGTCGGCGAAGTGACGCACCGCGGTGGGTCCGGCACGGGCGAGCGTCAGGTCCAGCACCGTGATGCCGTTCAACGGCAGACGCGTCCTGGCTGTCGGTGAACATCGCCTTGTCGGCGGGGTTCTCGGGCATGCCTTGGTTCCTCCAGGGACATCGGAGGGCGATCATCCGCTGGTCTTGCCGTTAGCTCAAGGGCTGG
>CAVZTH010000018.1:0-99657 GCA_963778125.1 uncultured Alphaproteobacteria bacterium
ACGGGCGGCGGTCCCGTTTTGGAAACGCCGCCCGATGTCTTGTCCGCGATCTGATCCTGATCATCTGCATGCGCGGCCGAGGTCGCGCCCGAGACGACTTTCCGCCGAGATCAGGCAAGGTCGAAGCGATCAAGGTTCATCACCTTGGTCCACGCCGCCACGAAGTCCTTCACGAACGCCTCCTTCGAGTCGTCACAGGCATAGACTTCCGCAATGGCTCGCAGCTGGGAGTTCGAACCGAAGACCAGGTCGACCCGGGTGCCGGTCCATTTGACCTCGTTCGTCGCGCGGTCGCGCCCCTCGAACACGCCTTCGGACGCGGCGGACGCCTGCCACTCCGTGCCCATGTCGAGCAGGTTGACGAAGAAATCGTTGGTCAGCGTCTCGGGTTGCTTGGTGAACACGCCGTGCTTGGACTGCCCGACATTGGCATTCAGCACGCGCATGCCGCCGATCAGAACCGTCATCTCAGGCGCGGTCAAAGTCAGCAACTGCGCCCGATCCACCAGCAGTTCCTCGTCGGATCTGGCAGATGTCCGCCGCGGAGATAGTTGCGGAACCCGTCCGCGATCGGTTCCAGCACGGCAAACGAGTCCACGTCGGTTTGCTCCTGCGACGCGTCCGTCCGCCCTGGCGTGAACGGCACCGTCACGTCGTGTCCGGCCTTCTTCGCCGCCGCCTCGACGGCCGCGCAACCGCCCAGAACGATCAGGTCGGCGAGCGAAACCTGCTTCCCGCCGGATTGCGAGTTGAACTCCTTCTGGATCTGCTCGAGCTTCTGCAGAACCTGTCGCCAGTTGAGCCGGCTGGTTGACTTCCCAGTCCTTCTGCGGCGCGAGGCGAATGCGCGCCGCCGTTCGCCCCGCCGCGCTTGTCGGAGCCGCGGAAGGTCGACGCCGACGCCCAGGCGGTCGAGACCAGTTGCGGAGATCGACAGTCCGGAGGCGAGGATTTTCGCTTTCAGCGCAGCGATGTCCTGCGCCCCGACCAATTGGATGCTTCACCTCGGGAACCGGGTCCTGCCACAGCAGCGTCTCTGCCGGAACCAGCTTGCCGAGATACCGCGCGCGCGGCCCCATGTCGCGGTGCGTCAGCTTGTACCACGCCCTGGCGAACGCGTCCGCGAACGCCTGCGGATTCTCGTGGAAGCGCTTCGAAATCGGCGCATAGATCGGGTCCATCCGGAGCGCCAGGTCCGTCGTCAGCATCATCGGGGCGTGCCGCTTCGACGGATCATGGGCATCCGGCACGGTGCCCGCCGCGGATGCGTCCTTGGGGGTCCACTGGTTGCGCACCGGCGGGGCTCTTCGTCAGCTCCCACTCATAGCTTGAACAGGTTGTCCAGGAAGTTGTTGTCCCACTTCGCCGGGCTGGTGGTCCATGCGCCCTCCAACCCGCTGCTGATCGTGTGAACGCCCTTGCCGGTGCCAAAGGTGTTTTTCCAGCCGAGGCCTTGCTGCTCGATGCGGAGCGCCCTCGGGTTCGGGACCGACATATTGGCCCGGATCGGCAGCGCCATGGGCACTTGCCGAACGTGTGGCCGCCGGCGATGAGCGCAACTGTCTCCTCATCATTCATCGCCATGCGCGCGAACGTCTCGCGGATATCCATCGCCGCGGCGAGCGGATCCGGCTTGCCGTTCGGCCCTTCCGGATTGACGTAGATCAGACCCATCTGAACCGCGGCGAGAGGCTTTTCGAGCTCGCGGTCGCCGGTGTAGCGCTCGTCTCCCAGCCAGGTGTCCTCATGGCCCCCAGTAGATGTCTTCTTCCGGTTCCCAGACGTCCTCGCGCCCGCCGGCGAAACCGAACGTCTTGAACCCCATCGAATTCGAGGGCAACGTTGCCGGTGAGAATCATCAGGTCGGCCCACGAGATTTTCCGGCCGTACTTCTGCTTGATCGGCCACAGCAGCCGGCGCGCCTTGTCGAGGCTCACGTTGTCCGGCCAGCTGTTGAGCGGTGCGAAGCGTTGCGTGCCGGAGGATGCACCGCCGCGGCCGTCGTGGATGCGGTAGGTGCCCGCGCTGTGCCACGCCATGCGAATGAAGAACGCCCCATAGTGGCCATAGTCGGCCGGCCACCAATCCTGCGAGTTCGTCATCAACGGCATGCAGGTCCTTGACCACGGCATCGAGGTCGAGGCTCTGGAATTCCTTGGCGTAGTTGAACGCCTTGCCCATCGGATTGGGCAGCGGGGAGTTCTGGTGGAGCGCATGAAGGTTCAGCTGGTTCGGCCACCAGTCGCGATTGACCCTGGCCAGAACGGTCTGGTGTCCGGACTGCCCGCCCGACACCGGGCACTTGCTTTCAGTTGACATGTTTTCTCCCTCCCAAGTCTGCAATCTACGACGATGTCCCGACGATAGCGCTCGGCACCTATCGGGCTAATCGATGCTATGAAAGTGATCTATAGGGCGCCCCTTTGCAAGGCAGCTTGAGGCTGGCCTGCCCCATGATCCGGTCGGTATGCCGGTTTACCTTTTGGCTCGAATGGCTTGTATGGCGCCACAGGATCCGGGCGGGGAGAGGGATGGCCGAGCGTCTGGCTGGCAAGGTGGCAATCGTAACGGGGGCTGCGTCTCGGGGTGAGGGCGTCGGCAACGGCGCGGCGACCTCTATCCTGTTCGCGCGGGAGGGCGCGAAAGTCGTGCTGGTCAACCGCGACGCAGCGCGCGGGGAGGCACTCGCTGAGCAAATTCGCGCCGAAGGGGGCGAGGCATCGGCGTTCGCGGCGGATGTCACCCGGCAGGACGCGGCGGAGGCGATGGCTGCATTCGCGATGGAGCGCTACGGGCGGGTCGACATCCTGCACAACAACATCGGCTTTGGACACAGCGGCACGCCGGAAACGCTGGAACTGGCGGATTGGAACTCGGGTGTTCGAGGCCAATCTCACTTCCGCCTTCATGTGCTGCAAGGCGTGTCTGCCGCGGATGCGGGCGGGCGGAGGCGGCGCGATTCTCAACGTCTCTTCGACCGCTGGCGCGATGGGATTGTCAGGCACCGCCGGCGGTCTGGCCTACACCACCACGAAGGCCGGTCTCCACGGCTTCACGTTGTCGGTCGCGGCGGACTACGCGGTGCATGGCATTCGCGCCAATGCCTTGGTGGTCGGCACAGTCAATACCCCGCTGGTGGCGCATCTCGGCGAAGAGGGGCGGGAGCGGCGACGCAAGGCGGTGCCATTGCAAACGGAGGGCACCGGGTGGGACGTTGCTCATGCGGCGGTGTTCCTGGCTAGCGACGAGGCGCGCTGGATCACCGGGGTCATGCTGCCGATCGACGGCGGTTTTCTGGCGATCCGGCAATGGCCGCGATAACTGGCCTCACTGATACGCGCGGTTGCGGCACCCAGTCTGGGCGCCTAAATCGCAGACGAACGGATGGGTTCGCTTGAAAGGCGCCGCGATGACTTACTCACTTCAAGGCAGCACCGGCGCGTGGGAGGTCGTGGTCGGACTGGAGGTCCACGCCCAGGTTATCAGCAACGCGAAACTGTTCAGTGGCGCGGCGACGGCATTTGGGGCGGGACCCAACAGCCAGGTCAGCTTCGTCGATGCCGCTTTTCCCGGCATGCTGCCGGTCATCAACGCCGAATGTGTCGCGCAAGCGGTGCGGTCGGGCCTTGGGCTGAACGCCCATATCAACATGGTCAGCCGGTTCGACCGGAAGAACTACTTCTACGCCGATCTGCCCTCCGGCTATCAGATCAGCCAATACGAGCACCCCATCGTCGGGACCGGCCAGATCGAGGTTGAACTCGCCGACGGATCGACCAAGGCGATCGGCATTACCCGGCTGCACCTGGAGCAGGACGCCGGCAAGTCGATCCACGACCAGCATCCGACCAAGTCGCTGATCGACCTGAACCGGGCTGGTGTGGGGCTGATGGAGATCGTATCGGAACCGGATATCCGCAGTCCTGAAGAGGCCGGCGCCTATGTGCGCAAGCTGCGCTCCATCCTGCGCTATCTCGGAACCTGCGACGGCAACATGGAGGAAGGCTCGCTGCGGGCCGACGTCAACGTGTCGGTGCGCAAGCATGGCGAACCCTACCGGACACGGTGCGAGGTCAAAAACGTGAACTCGATCCGCTTCGTCATGCAGGCGGTGGAAGCGGAAGCACAGCGCCAGATCGAGGTGTGGGAGTTCGGCGGGACGGTGATCCAGGAAACGCGGTTGTTCGACAGCGGCCGCGGCGTCACGCGATCGATGCGGTCGAAAGAGGACGCACACGATTACCGTTACTTCCCCGATCCGGACTTGCTGCCGCTGGTGCTGGAGGAAGACTGGGTCGCGTCGCTGAAAGCCTCGCTGCCCGAACTCCCGGACGCCAAGCGTGCCCGGTTCATGCAGATTTATGGACTGACGCCCTACGATGCCTCGGTTCTGGTCGCCGAGAAAGCGACAGCCGATTTTTATGAAACGGTCGCAAAGGGGCGGGATGCGAAGATCGCCGCCAACTGGGTGACCGGGGATTTCTTTGCCGCGCTGAACCGGCTCGGGCGATCGATTGAGGACCCGCCCGTTTCCGCCGCCGAGTTGGGTGGTTTGCTCGATCTGGTGGCCGATAGCACGATCAATGGGCGCATCGCCAAAGACGTGTTTGAGGTGATGGTGGAAAGCGGGAAGGATGCAGCGACGATCGTCGACGAGAAGGGCTTGCGCCAGGTAACCGATACCGGAGCGATCGACGCGGCGGTGGAGCGGATTCTGGCGGCCAATCCGGACAAGGTTGCGGAATACCGGTCGGGCAAAGACAAGTTGTTCGGATTTTTCGTGGGCCAGACGATGAAGGCGATGGCTGGAAAGGGAACCCCGGGTCTGATCAACGAGACGCTGAAGCGGCGTCTGGCTGGGTAGAGACCGGGGATTTCCGGGTCAATTCAGACCACCGGGCTTGCCCCGCCGTCCATGTTGATCGCCGTCCCCGTCGTAAACGCGGCGTGATCGCTGCACAGGAAGCACGCCATCGCCGCGAACTCCTCCGCCTTGCCGATGCGCCCGAGCGGAACGGTCGCGCCCATTTTCGCCGTGAACTCATCATACGACTCGTTGGAGCCTTCCCGAGCGTGCCGCCGCTTGTGCTGGTCGGAGTTGATCAACCCGACCAACATGCCGTTGACCAGAATGCCGTGCGGCGCGCCCTCGCCCGCCAGCACTTTCATCAACGCCATGCCGGCCGCTCGTGACACCGCCGTCGGCGCCCCGTTTGCCCGTGGCGCCTTCGCCCCGGTGTTCAGCACGTTGATGATTCGGCCCCATTTGCGGGCTTTCATTCCCGGCCAGACCAGCCGCGACAGCCGGATCGCAGCGAACAGCTTCAGGTCGAGATCTTCCTGCCAGAGCTCATCGGTGATCTGCTCCGACGGCATCGCTCGCGAAATTCCGGCGTTGTTGATCAGGATGTCGACGTGCCTGAACGTCTTGATCACGGCCTCGAATGTCTTCGAAATTTCATCGGCCTTCGAGACGTCGCACGAAAATGTCTCGACCCTGCCTGACGCCCCCTCGGACGCGATCGCCTGAGCCTCGGCCAACGAATTCCGGTTGCGCGCGAGGATCGCGACATTGGCGCCCGAGGCGGCGAACTCCTTCGCCATCGCCAGTCCGAGACCCTTGCTGGCCCCGGTTATAATCGCGGTATGGCCGTCGAGGCGCACTTCCATCGGTTTTCTCCCTGGTCCAAAGGTTCAGTCTGCGGAAGATACCCAATCCGCGCAACGCGTGCGAAACTGGGCTGATGTCGTCATTCGAACTCGTCTCGGTGCTGCTGTTGCTCGCGGCCATCCTGGGGATCGTCAACCATCGCTACGTTCACCTGCCCCGCACCATCGGCCTTGATGGCCGGCTCCCTTCTTCTCTCCATCGTCATTATCCTCATCGATCGCGTCGGTCGACGCCGTCGACTTGCGGAAGTGGTGGGAGGAACTGGTCGACACCACCGACATGCCGCACGTGTTCCTCGACGGGTTGCTGGCCTTCATGCTGTTTGCCGGCAGCCTGCATGTCGATATGGACAGCCTTCGCGAGCAGAAATGGACCGTCCTGGCGCTGGCGACGCTCGGGGTGCTGCTGGCGACCGTGCTGTATGGCTTCGGCATCTGGTTCATCCTTTCGCGGCGCCATGCCGCTGCCGTGGTGCTTCGCCTTGGGCGCCGTGCTGGCGCCCACCGACCCGATAGCCGTGGGCGGACTGCTGAAGCAGGCCGGCCTGCCGCCCGGACTTCTTGCGTTGGTGAACGGCGAGAGCCTGTTCAACGATGGCGTCGCCGTCGTGATCTTCGCCGTTATGTTGGAATGGGCCAACGGGCACGTCACCGCCCCCGCCCTGATCGGGCTGGACTTTTTTACGGAGGCCGGTGGCGGGATCGCTCTGGGCTTGGCCACCGGCTATCTCGCCTACCGAGCGCTGCGGCTTGTCGACGAACCGGAGCTGGAGCTGACGATCACACTGGCCCTGGTCACCGTCACTTACAGCCTCGCCGCAGCGCTGCATGTGTCCGGCCCGCTAGCCGTCGTGGTTGCGGGCTTGCTGACCGGGCATCGGTCCACTCGGTTCGCCATGACCGACGTTTCCCGCGAGCAGGTGATCCTGTTCTGGGACATGATGGACGAACTTCTCAACGCCGTCCTGTTCCTGCTGATGGGCTTCGCGCTATTGTCGATTGACATCGACTTCCACCTGCTGATCGCCGCGGCGGGCGGGATCGTGCTGGCGGTGGTTACACGGCTGATCAGCGTTGCAATTCCCAGCACCCTGGTTCATCTGCGGCACCTGCCGAAGCTTCGCAGTATCGCCGTGCTAACCTGGGGCGGACTACGGGGTGGAATTTCCGTTGCGCTGGCTTTGACGCTGAAGCCTTCGCCCTACCGAGGTTCCATGCTGGCGATCTGCTATGCGAGTGGTGGTTTTCACCATCCTGGTGCAGGGCCTCTCAATGCCGATGCTGGTGCGTCGTTTGTATCGTGCTACAGCAGTCCCGCTACAATCACCGTAAGCAGCCCGAGGATCAGGTTGACCCCGATCAGCTTGCGGATGTTGTCCAGGCTGGAGGCCATCCGGTTGCGGTCGGTGGTGCGGCGGAACTGGCGGTAGGGACCAAAGAAGATCGCCAGGAACACCGCCGCCATCAGCAGCCCAAGCCCCAGCATCGTATGGATCTGCCACGGGGCGTTGGCCATGCCGCCAAGAAAACCGAGCATGGCGAAGCCGGTGATGATGATCAGCGGCATGGCGTGCCAGATCACCAGGAAGAATTTTCGGAAAACCTGGGTGTGCAGCAGCATCCGTTGCGGTGCCTCGATAGCCGCCAGGCTTGGGCGCAGCACGACATAGGCGAAGAACATGCCGCCCACCCAAAGCACGGCGCACAGCAGATGCAACGCCTTGAGAACCGCGTAAACCGTCATCCGATCATCTCCAGCAACTCCGCCAGCAGGGCACGTAGCTCATTCGCCGCGATCGATCGAGGGGCGGTCTCGGTGATGCCCAATCCAGCGGCGAAGGCGGATGCGAAAGCCGGTGCGGTTGCCGACGGTCGCCGTCAGCATCGGCTTGCCGTCGCGTTGCAGTTGGGCGGCCATCACCTCCCGCAGCTTGCCGGTGGAGGGCACGCGGTTCAGCACCATCGCCGCCCTCCGCTTTTCAGCCGCGGCGAGCTTCAGGGTGCCCTCCGCCGCCCAGATATCGGGCGGGCTCGGCTGAACCGGGATCAGCACGAGGTCGGCACCGCGGATGGCGAGGCGCGCGTCGGTATCGATCTGCGGTGGACTGTCGATCAGCACGACGTCGTTGGCTGCCTTGAGCCGGTCCAGTTCGCCGGTCACCCGCCAGCCGGAGACGTCGGAGAACGTCAGTTTGGCCGCGGTTTTTGGCCGCAGCTCATTCCAGCGGGTCAGGCTGTGCTGTGGATCGATGTCCAGCAGGGCCACCTTGCGGGTGGGGGCAAGGGCAGCGGCCAGGTTGGCCGCCAGGGTCGTCTTGCCGGTGCCGCCCTTCTGCTGCGCGACGGTGATAACGATCGCCATGCGATCCAACTCCATGCGGTGGTGGGACACAGTTCCAGAACCAGTGATTCGAAGCCACAACCAAGGTGTATCGCAGCTCGCTTTTCGCCAGCGGCATCGCTAAAGTGGAAGGAGTGCCGCCTGAAGGCGGACCGCGGGAAAACAGGAACGGCAGAATGCCAACCGATCAGCCGAGAGGCGCCAGTTGCTATCGCCTCGATCCGCCACGTTGCGATCAGGATTGGCAGGCGTATCACGGGATACGCCGGCGCGTGTTTCACCTGCCTCGGCCGGACGAACCGATTAATTCAGACTGTCACCCCCTCGTGCTGTTCCTTAAGGACGAACCGATCGGCGCGATCCAGGTAGACGACCTGAAGAACCAGGCCGCCGCTTTGCGTTTGGTGGCAATCGATCCGACCTTCCAGGGCGGCGGACACGGACGGGTCATGCTGGAGCAGGCCGAGCAGTTCGTGCGCGATCTGGGGTGCAAAAAGGCGGTGGTTTATTCCACGCCGGAGGCGGCGGGGTTCTACCAGACCGCCGGCTACGATGAAGAAGATTGGGACGACGTCTGCATGGGCGGTATCGTGCAGATGCTGAAGAAACTCGACTGACCACGTCCGGGGACAGCGCTGTGCCGCCCCGGGCAATGCTCGCGCCGCCTCTACTCCGCGGCGTCGCGCCTTAGCCGGTCGGCGAACTGCTTGCGAAACTTCACAACCTTTGGCGCCACGACGACCTGGCAATACCCGCTGTAAGGATTGCGGGCAAAGTAGTCATGATGTTCCGGTTCGGCCTCGTAGAACACGGTCAGCGGCTCGATCTGGGTGACCAGTTTCCCCGGCCAGATTTTGGCGTCGGCGATTTCCTGCATCACCGCCTTCGCCGTCTCCGCCTGAGCGTCGGAATGTGTCAGGATGATCGAGCGATACTGGGTCCCGACGTCGTTGCCCTGTCGATCTTGAGTGGTCGGATCGTGCATGGCGAAGAACACCCGCAGCAGGTCGGCATAGGACAACTGGCTGGGGTCGAAGTTGACCTGAACCACCTCGGCGTGACCCGTGCGCCCGCCGCAGACCGCTTTATAGCTCGGATTTGCCACGTTGCCGCCGGCGTAACCAGACATTACCCAGCTGACGCCGCGAAGATCCTTGAACACCGCTTCCAAACACCAGAAGCAGCCGCCGCCCAAAGTGGCAGTTTCCTTTGTCGCACTCATTGCTGTGTCTCCTCTCGATAATTGGAGCATATAGGGGTTGTGTGCGCCGGAACACGGGCACGTAGTCCCCTCAGTTTGACGATATCAAGAATGAGACGCTTGACGCCCTGGCGGCCAGGATCAACGAACGCCATCAACGCAGACGCGGGGCGATGAAATCCCGCTTCCACACCAACAGGCCAAGTCATTTGACTCTGTCAGACTATTCATAATGTTTTAGCGTGGGCCACGCGGTGGCGAATGGAATGTGGCGGTCACGCAATACGTAGATAGGGATGTTGGTCTCATCCCGCCTCGCATAGGGACTGGTGAGCTCTCCGACGCGCTCAACGCTTTGATATTCCCGCATGTATTGCACCGGGTCGCCTCCTACGACGATCACTATCGAGCCGTCGTGCCCTCGCGGTCCCCATAGGTAATAATTATTGTGAGCGCTGATCGCGGGCGGCCCGTGCAGCGCGGGACCGTAGACATCAATCGCGGCGGCTTCGCCGTAGTTGCGACCGAAGAATACTGCCCTGGCGTGCTGGTCGGGCGGCAGAGCGTTGTAGACGGCGCTCACCTTCGCGGCCATCTCGCGCCACCCGAACATATCGGCAAGCTGCTGGGGCAAGGCTCCCTCAGCACCCTTTTCGGTCGCGGACGCCTGGGACGATATCCCGAGCGCATGGGCATAAGAGGCGTAGTGGCTGGGCGGTAGGATGGGCAAGGCCAAGGGCGCGGTGACTACCCCCGCGCCGCCGACCATTCCGGCCGCGACCAAACGGTACGTCGGCCCCGCCAACCAGCCTTCGATCGCGAGCGCGCCGCCGGCCAGCAGTACCGGATAGACCGGGGTAAGATAGTAGGCTTTGCCGTGCAGGGCGTAGACCAGAGCGGCCATCACCCCATAGGCGATCGGGAAGACGCGCAGTTGGGGGAAGGCCGGGCGAATGGTGAAGCGCCACAAGCCGGCGAGCCAGATCGGCGCTGATGCGGGGCCAACGAACAACAGCTGCTGACCGACGAATGCCAGGGGGGAAAGCACGAGGTTTTTGCTGCCCGCGCCGGCCTCGCTTAGCGCCAGGAACGGCCACCCGTTTTCCGCCTGCCAAAACAGGCTGGGCGCCAGGAAAATCAGGGCAATTAGGGCACCCAGGTAGAGCCACGGCTTCATCAAAGAGCGGCTCAGGGGCGTGGATATGACCCCGACCGCCAGCCCGGCGAGGTAGAAAAAGATCAGATATTTGCTGACAAGGCTGATCCCTGCGGCGAGGCCAAATCCCAGCCACCAGCGGTCGTCGTTCGTCAGGGCCACGCGGACCAGACACCAGCCGCAAGCGAGCCACGTCAACGGCTGCACGGCGTCGGTACTCAGGAGCAATCCTTGAACGAGGAAAATCGGGCCCAGAAGGACAGCCAGACCGCAGAGCCATTGGGCGAATCGACCGCCGCCGAGGAGGCGTACAAACTCGGCCGCGAGCGCCACCGTCGCGCTCATAGCCAAGGGCGGCACCAGGCGAAGGGGCAACAGCGCCGTGCCGAACAGGGCGTGAGAAGCACCCGCGATCAGCGGAATGAGCGGCGGCTGGTCGACGTAGCCCAGCGCCGGGTGTTGGCCGCAGACGATGAAATAAAGCTCGTCGCGGAAGACGCCGTAGCGATTGTTAACGATCAGATGCAACAGCAGGCACGCCCCGCCCAGCACGATCGAGGGTCTCGCAAGACCCGACGGCCCATCCCCCCCGGAGACCGCAATGACATTCTGCGGCCGGTACGGTGGACTTTCTGAAGCGCGAGAGATCGTCTCCGCTCACGCCTGCTTCTTCCAACCGCCGTCGGTCTGCTGCCAATAGATCAGCGTGTGCCCGGCCTCCTTGGCGGTCTTCCAGCGGACCCGTGCGGCGGCGACAGCTTCGGGATCATTGCCGTTGAACAGGTCGAAGACACGGTCGAAGTCGGCCAGCCGGTCCGTTTCCGCCCCCTCGACTATGAACAGGAAACGCGCGCCGTTCAAAGGTTCGGGGTCTGCGCTCAGCCAGATCGGTTGCAGGTCGGGATCGCCATCAGCCGCGGTCCCGTGCGGCAACCAGGCCGGCTGTGCCCATAGCGCGGAGCTGACTGCTGCAAGCCCGGACTCGGGTCCAAGCACCAGGGCGCGCTGCCCGGCTGCCAGCGTGCGTATCAAAAGCGGCGGCAGCGCCTGGACCAGGGTCGAGCGGGTGAGATGATAGAACCCGATCTCCGTCATCAGTCCTCGTAATTATCCGCGACCAGGCGGTCGAGCAGACGCACGCCAAACGCGGTGGCGCCCTTCGGCGTGACGGGCATGTCCTTGGTGCTCCAAGCCATGCCGGCGATATCCAGGTGCGCCCATGGCTTGCTGTTGACGAAGCGCTGGATGAATTGCGCCGCGGTGATCGAGCCGCCTGGCCGGCCGCCGACGTTCTTCATGTCGGCGATGTCGGACCGGATCTGCTTGTCGTAGGCCTCATCCAACGGCATCCTCCAAACACGCTCACCGGTCGCCTGCCCCGCGGCCGAGAGCTTCTGCGACAGAGCGTCATCGTTACTGAACATCCCGGCATATTCATGGCCGAGTCCAACAATGATCGCGCCTGTCAATGTCGCCAGATCGACGATGAATTTCGGGTCGTACTTCTGCTGCGCGTACCAGATGACATCCGCCAGAACCAAGCGCCCCTCGGCGTCAGTGTTAATCACCTCGATCGTTTGTCCGGAGTAACTTGTAACCACGTCACCCGGACGCTGCGCTGATCCAGACGGCATGTTTTCCACCAGGCCGACCAGTCCGATGGCGTCGACCTTGGCCTTACGTCCGGCGAGCGCAGCCATCAGGCCGATCACCGTGCCAGCGCCCGCCATATCCCACTTCATGTCCTCCATGCCGCCGGCCGATTTGATGCTGATGCCGCCGGTGTCGAACGTCACGCCCTTGCCGACGAACACCAGGGGTTTGTCCCTCAGCTTGCGCGCATTGCCGCTGACGCCGGACCAATGCATCACGACCATCCGCGGCTCTTTCACACTGCCTTGGGAAACACCAAGCAGAGCGCCAAACCCAAGTTTTGCTAATTCCTTCGGGCCGAGCACTTCGACTTTCAGACCTATTTCGGATAACTTCATGCAGCGTTCGGCCATTTCGGGCGGGTCGAGCACGTTCGGCGGCTCGCTGACCAGGTCACGGGCCAGAAATACGCCCTTTGCGGTGGCGCTCAGCGGCTCCCACGCTGCCTTGGCCTTAGGAACCTCGGGGGTCAGGATGGTGAGTTTGGATAGTTTCGCCTTGTCCTCGGGCTTTTCCTTGGTACGATATCGATCGAAGCGGTAGCTGCGCAGAACGGCCCCGAGCGCGACCTCCGCGGCCTGTCGCGCGGACAATGCGGTGTTGGCGACGGCGACGGAGGTTTCGCGGGACAGGGTGGCGACGATCGTGCCTCCGGCTTCCTCCAATATCTTCTGGGTCGCGTCCGCCGGCTTGCCGAGGCCGACAGCCAACACGCGGGTGAGATTCGCGCCGGGTGCCAGGATTGTGCAGGTCTTTCCCTTAGCGCCCTTGAACTCGGCGACCTCGAACGCTCGCGCGACGGCTCCTCCGGTTGTTTCGTCGAGTTGGGCCCATAGGCCTGAGGATTTCTCGCCCTCATGGATCAACAGCACCAGCGCGCCGGATTTCGGCAATGCCGGCTTGGCGAAGGTGATGTCGAGCATATAGGTGATGTCTCCGCTGGGTCGATCGGACACAATAGTGCGCTTCCGGTGCGACTGGAAGCATGAGACGGCGCTTTGCCATCACACTACGAAGCCGGTATCTCGGCTCGTCATGACATACATCTTGCAGGCGGACAGGGAAGGCTTGACGCGGGCGGCAGACCTGCTGCGCGCCGGCAAGCTGGTCGCATTTGGTACGGAAACGGTCTACGGCCTGGGTGCCGACGCGACAAATCCCGAGGCTGTGGCTTCGATTTTCGAGGCCAAGGGGCGGCCGCGGTTCAATCCGCTGATCTGTCACTATCCGTCGGCGGCCTCCGCGTTCCGGCATGTGATCGCGGATGAGCGCGCCCAACTTATTGGTCGAGCGTTCTGGCCGGGGCCGCTGACGCTGGTGCTGCGGCGTCAACCGGATTGTCCGGTTGCGCTGCTGACCGGGGCGGGCTTGGGCACATTGGCGGTGCGCGTTCCCGGTCATGTCGTGGCGTTGTCATTGCTGCGCCGCGTGGGCCGGGCGATCGCGGCGCCATCGGCCAATCGGTCAGGGCAGGTCAGCCCGACCTCCGCGACGCATGTGCTGGATGGTCTGGCTGGCCGAATCGACGCCGTGCTGGACGGCGGGCCGTGCAACGTTGGGGTCGAATCCACCGTGCTGGATTTGAGCGGGCCGGATCCGGTGTTGTTACGTCCGGGCGGTGTGACGATCGACGACCTGGAGGCCAGCATCGGCCCCATCCTGCGGAGGAAGCCTCAGGCCGCGGGCGAGGAGCTCCGATCTCCCGGCCTGATGGCGTCGCATTACGCGCCGACTTTGCCGGTGCGGCTGGATGCGACGTCGGTCGCGGACGACGAGGCGCTGCTGGCGTTCGGACCGCCATTGCCCGGCGGGCGATGCCTGTTCCAGCTCAGCGGGTCAGGTAGGTCGTCGGAAGCAGCGGCGCGTTTGTTCGAGGGGCTGCGCTGGCTTGATGCCGACGGGTTGAGGTCGGGAGCGAAACGGATCGCTGTGATGCCGGTTCCGGAGAGTGGATTGGGGGCAGCGATAAACGACCGGCTCCGGCGGGCGGCGGCGCCGCGGCGCGGATAGTGCGATCCCCACAAGCGCGCGCTGACCTCGAACCGCTACATTTGCCGCGTGGATTCGTGCGGTATGCGGTCGGTATCGATCTGCTGATAGTTCCAAAAACTGTCGAGTGCGATCCGCAATCTGTTCGGCTTCGGCGGCAGCCGCATTCCGTCCGCCGCCGTCACCGGCGCGTGCGGCGCCAGAATCGTGCGCCAGAAATCAGGGGTCAACACGACGTCATCCAGCGAGGCATGCGACTGTATGTCAGCCTCAGCCCCGCGCCAAACCGGGCGTATCGACAGCGGCGCCAGAGCGTGCACCCGCTTGCCGAAATAGGGTGCCTCATGGGCGACGCCGGAGTTCACCGTCAGCACCGCGCTGATCTGCGGCAATGCAATCATCCGGTAGATATTGTCGTCGATGACACCCAGAATTCGGGCTGGCGCGCCGGACGCTACCGTCAGCAGGGAGTGGTGCCGGTCCAGCGGATGCGGCTTCAGCACCACGGCGGCGTAGCGGGCGCAGATCGCGTGAATGCCCGCCGCCAGCGGCTCTAAGTCGAAGAAGGCGCCATCGACGATTTGAGTGGAGTCGAAGCGCCTCTGCCCCGCGACCAGCAACGTGTTGTCAGGCACGCGCAATTCGGAGATGAACCGGCACATAGCCTCCCGCAGGCCGGCGGTGACGATGACCTCACTTTCCGAGACCGCCATCGGTAGGATGGTTGCCTGGGTTTCGACCCGAGATGCCCGAACGGCGAACATCAGGTCGTCCATGAACCGGACCGGGTGCAGGCGTATATCGACGTAGGGGATTGCCTGCTCGTCCAGCAGTCGCACAAGCCACGGCGGCATTTCGTAGCCGATGCAGAAGCGTCGGCGGAGGCGCTCGAGGACGAACTGCTCCAGCGAAGCGCTCCAGGGCATATACGCGTGGATCGAGGCCCAGTAGGGGTCGGCGTCAACTGGGGCGCGTAGCGATTCGATCCACTGGTACAGAGCAGGAAGGTAGCCGCCGTTAATGGCTCGGTTGCAAGGCCAGTGGCCAGATAGATGGACCGCTTGACGGCATTCCACAACCAGAGCGTGGCTCGGTCTGTGCCCCCTGGGCGGCCGCTGCCGTCCGGACGCAATAGATCCCCGGCGACGGTGACGCCTTCAATCACGTAGCATCCTCGATCGGTCAGAGTTGACGGCGGCGCTCACGTTGGCTCCTGCGGCAAGGCGGCTGCAGGATGGCGGGAAAGGGTAAAGAATGTCTTAATCTATCGCCGCGGCGTCGGCGCTTTCTTCCCGTTGGGCATCTATTGTCCTCTGAAGTCCGCAATTATTTTTGAGCTTTGGAAAACATGCGAGAGACGGTTCAGCAGCGCCTGGCCCGCGCGGGCCCATCAAAAAAGCAAAAACTAGATTATTGATTACAAAGTATCTGTCTAAGTCATTTCGATCCAGGCTTCGCTGTGTCAGCGTCGATAGTTGGATCCTCAGACTGGTCATTTCGCTGCGCTCCCGACGCACCAGCTTTTGTCCGTGATATCCAGGACCTTTTGGTTTGCGCTCGATCATATCCGATCGAGTAAATTTGACTTATACCCGACCGGCTACAGGAGAGCGTCTATGGCTGAGTTACTGCGCGACAGCGTGTATCGGGCACTGCGACATGCCGTATTAACCTGCGAGTTTCAGCCGGGCCAAGAACTGCGAGAGCAGGTTCTTGCTGAGAAGTATCGTGTCAGCCGTTCACCCATCAGGGACTCCCTGCTTCGTCTTGAGCAGGAAAGGCTTGTGACAGTTCTGCCGCGGCAAGGTTACCGGGTGAACCCGATTTCGAGCGACGATGTCGAAGACCTATTTGGCCTACGGCTTATTATCGCGCCAGCCTGCGCTGCCGGGGCGGCGCGGGCTGACGATGCCGCGGTGCGTTCGCTCGACCGGTTCCGCAATGCGATTGGAGGAGGTGTTAAGGAGGCGGTGTTTCTCGAATACGACCGCGCCTTCCATAGGGCATTGGCTGATCTGGCTGGAAACGCGCGACTTGCCTCTGTCGAGCACTCCCTCATCGAGGAATTTGATCGGCTGGTGATGATCGGCCTGGCGGGATTTCAAGCCAACGGAGTGCCTGATGTGGTCGCCGAGCATAACGCGATCATCGAGGCAATCCTTGCCCATGATAGCGAGACCGCCTACCGCTTGTCCTGTGATCACGTCGCACATGGCCAAGCTCAAATCAGGGCAGCATTGCTAGCGGAGACTCAGGAGCAAGTTTGATTGGGGAATTAGGCGAGCCGGCCACAGCCAACTGTCCCTGACATTGCGGCTTCATTACCAAGTCTAATTGCCAAGCAAGCTCAACGCAAATATGCACGGAACCTGGTCGCCCTGATGGCAAATCAGTTTTGAGCGCGACGAGAGAGGGCATTAAAGAGAACGCCGACCGGTGGCTGCAAAATGCAACTACCAATCGGCGCTCACTAGACTCCGACCTGCCTGCAGGGTTGATTAGGGCAAATCAGTTGGCAACGGACGAACCAGAACGGTTACTGGTTCTTCGTAGCCTGCGAATCCCCGTACTTCTGCGGCGCGAAGCCCGCAGGCGCACCTTGGGTTTGCTGCTTTTTCGCAGCGGCGCCGTACTGCTGCGGCTGGAACCCAGCCGGAGCTCCTTGGGTGGGCTGCTTCTTGCCTGATAAATCAGTAGCCATCGGCTTCGCAGTATCAGTATTCGATTGCGCCAACGCCGGCGTAACGGCGATCAGCCCAGCGGCCAACGCAACCACAAGACCAGTTGAAAACTTCATAAGAAGGCTCCCGAGCATAGGGTGATCGATGCAGAGGGATGCATGTTCGTGAACATCCTCCGGTAGTCTGGTCCACAATCTGGTAAGGTGATTGGATAAATCAATCGTCAGTTAATTTTTTTTGCTGCAACCAAGGCAGTGATCAATCCTTAGAGCTGATTTTCGCTAAGATTGCTACAATGGATGATTGTCTTATCCGGCGAAACACTCATAGACGCGACCTACAGGGCTAGATCTTGCTATCACTTTAACGTGAAATCGTGAAATGTCAACCTCATCACCTGGCAACGATCGACCATCGGGCTCGGCCCGCTGGAAACCTTCTTGAGCTTAACCGACTTTCCCAGCCCTCGAGTAGTGTAGCCTTTTTTCGTCGCCCTGTGGGCCATACGAGGCCTCTCACGCCGCTCCGCGCAATAATTCGCTCTCAACTCCTAAATTTCGTGCAATCGGCAGTAGCGTAAAGTAGCGGCGTGACACGCGATTGGCGACCGCGCTGATCGCTTTCTCGAGCGTCCTGAGGCGCGCGGGCAATCGAGCGGTGATCGACGTCTGGTCGGAAGAGCGCAATACATCCTGGACGATGTCGCGAGTCTCCTGGAGCAATGGCTCGACCGTCATCAGCAGCGAGTCTCCGTCCTCGACAATCTCCCGCAGCAACTCGCGCGCGGCGACAAGCTGGAATGCCAGCCCGCGCGGATTTCCCTCGTCGGCCAGGATCAGGTCCAGCGCTGGGGCCGGTTGCAGCACCGCAAGATAGCGTGTGCGATAAGTGATCACCGAATCCCGCAGCTCCAGGGCGAGGCGCAGCCCGGCCTCCACCCTCCCGGGCTGGTTCACTGCCCCCGGCTGGTCCAGCACCTGCGCGAGTTCGGCCGTGATCGCCTGCGCTCGCTCCATCCGCCGTCCAAAATCCAGGAACAAGCGGCCGCCGCCTCGGACCATGTTCTCCGCCGCCAGACCGGCAACCGTCGCGGCGAATTCCAGGATCTCGGTGGTAAGGTTCGCTGCGCTTTCCAGCGACCGAGCGTTTGCCGCCGCCGGCAGGCGTTTCATATTCTCGCCCAGGATACGGAGCGAGCGCGTCAGCACCGTGTGCATCTCGTCGGTCAGACGATCGCGCAACTGGTCGACCTGCCGCGAGACGTGGGACAGCACGCGGCGCATCCCGCCATCGTGGCGAAAGGCACGCATCACCGCCCCCCCCAGCATGCCGGCACCCAGCACACCAGCATGCTCGGCATCCATCATTTTCAACTTGGTCAGGCTGTCGACCAGGATCTGCATCTCGGCCACTTCCTTCGCGGTGGGCGAGGGGCGAAGGATGCGGGCGATGATTGCGCGCTGCAGCCGAGCGGCTTCCTCCAGACGTTCCAGATACCGACCCAGCCAATAAAAATTGTCAGCGACGCGTGACGGCAGGTCGCCAGCGGTTCGGCGGATCGCCAGCGTCGGGGTAAGCAGCGCAAGCGAGCCTTGGACGGTACTCGTCTCCTCCTCCATGACCCAGACGTCCTTGGACACCGCATTGCGCGGCAGGCGGCCGGCCAAGGCGTCCTCCTCGGACAAAGCGCGCGCAAGGCCGCCGGGCAAGGCGCGCCATCGTGATCCATCGAACGTCATGAACATCCGCAATGCGATCGGCTTGGCCTCTAGGCCACGCTCCCCGGCACACGGAGCGACGGACGGTGTCGGAGCCACCGAAGCCGCATACTCGCTCGGATTCGCCGCGATGCGGGCGGCGAGCTCCCCGCGGTCCGCGGACGACAACATCATCGGCACAACCGGGGGGGTTGCGCCGTCCGTTGCCTTGCGTATCAGCCAGCCTTCGAGGTCGCGCAGGACGGTGCGCACCATCGCGCCTTCACCCAGCCAGATTGTGGCCTGGCTGGCTAGTTGCAGATCCTCGCCAAGCAGCCGGCGGGCGAGCGCGGGCAGAAATGCGGCGAGAGCCGGGGCTTCGCCAAGCGCAGAGCCGGGATCGTTGACCATACGGACAGAGCCGCTTCGCATGGCATCGAGCAACCCCGGAACACCGGTTCCAGCAGACAATTCCAGCGAATCCACCCGATGGCCTTCCTTGCGACGCATCAGCACTCCGATGCGTTGCAGGCCACGCAGGGTCTTGAGGAACACTTGGCCGTTTCGCAGCGTCAGGTCGCCGCCCTCGACCAGGCCAATCGACATTTGCCGCGACAAAAGCACGTGCTCGAACCACAATGGGTCAGAATGTCCACTGCTCAGCAGAGCAACGCCGGCACCGTCGTCCGGGGATAATGCCTGGAGCGCATCACTCGCGACTTCCAGATGTTGCCGAAGCTGACGGATCCGCTGCGACTGGAAAAGCTCCGGCACGACGCGGGCCATGATCCGACGGTTTTCCAGAGCGTAAGCCAGCCCTTGGGTTTGCCCCGTCCGGTCCGCCAACACCCGCCACGCACCGTCGGGTCCGCGCAACATGTCGGCGGCGTAGAACATGAGATGACGGTCCCGCCGAGCGACATCAACGGAGCGGCACGGGCGGAGGTAGGCGGGGTTGCCATAGACGAGGTCGGGTGGAATCAGTCCTTCGGCCATCAGCATCCGGGGGCCGTAGAGATCGGCCAGGATCAGTTCCATGAGTTGGGCGCGTTGGGCGAGGCCAGCTTCGATTGATGAAAACTCGGCGGCCGATATCAGCAGAGGGATCGGGTCGCAGCGCCAGTTTACCGCGCGCTCCCCCGGCAGGATCGCGGTTATGCCTTCGTCAGCGAACGCCTGATCGAGCAATCGCGCCCGCTGCGCCAACGTCTCGTGGCCGAGCGCGAACATCGTCGACAACAGGGAGCGCCAATGCGGCTTGGCGTGTCCCGTGCCATCCGCCATTTCATCCAGCGGGCTATCGCTGCTCATGAGGCGCTGCCCACCTGGCCGGATTGGCTTACAAGCGCCGCCAAATCCCTGCAGGCACGCACATTTTCTTCCTCTTCACAGATGAACGCGGGTGCAACGTGGCACGTGCGCGAAACCTTTGTCTAGAGCACTGATGGGCGTCTCAAACGATTAACAAAGGGAATGAGAGCGTTTGTTCAGCCAGCGTGCGCGGTCACGATGGAATTGGTTTGGCTTCAGGCCGCGGGTTGCAGCAAATCCGCCACCGGAGGGCGATTGCCGACGTCTCGCCATAGCCGGCTTTGGCCTGATCGCGGCTGGTCGAGGGCCGATCAGCCGGCGGTACAGTGCCTCGTATTCCGCGGCGGCGTCGGACCAGCCAAAGCAGCGCGCCATCGCCGCTCGCCGCATATCCCCGAGTTGCGCTTCGTTCTGATAGGCATCGAACGCCCGGTGACAGGCCCCCATCAGTCCATCCGGCGAGTGGATGGAGAACAGAAAACCGGTTGTGCCGTCGGCGATCGTGTCAGCCAGACCGCCGGTCGCATGGGCAATCGGCAGCGCCCCGTAGCGCTGGGCTTGCATCTGGGTCAGGCCACACGGCTCGAAGCGCGACGGGATCAGGGTGAAGTCGCTAGCGGCGACAATCCGCCGCGCCATCGGCTCGTTGAACCCAATCAATACGCCGATGTCGTCGCGATGACGGCGGGACGTGCGGCTGAGCATGTGCTCGATCTCGGGATCACCGAGGCCCAGGATGGCGATCTGTCCGCCATTGTCGACGATGTCGTTCGCCGCCTCGGCCACCAGGTCCAAGCCCTTCTGATGCACCAGGCGGGAAACAACACCGAACAGCGGGCCGTCCGACTGGCGTAGACACAGGCCGGTGCGCACCAGGTCCGCGTTCGCATGGCCGGCATCACAGAAGCCGGAATCAGCAATACCATGTGCGAACGACGGTTGATGCCCCAAGGCAAATCTTCTGTGATCCTGTGTAGACAAATCGTATGCCATAAAACGAAAGCGTGCATGTCGCGTTTCGGTGCTGAATGTGATGGCCGCACGCTGTGGGAAAACGCCGCTCGTAACGTTATTATGCCAAATCCATTGTGCGCCCGTTCATGTCCGCACGGTAGCGGTCTATCCGCTCATTTCCGACTTTGGTAGATATTTCTGGGCATCAACGATCAGTGCCCCGACATGACGCACACGACTGGCTCCTCAAGTTTTATAAATATTCCATTGTTAATAACAAACGTATAGTAATTTCACTAAATAAATTAATCTCAGGGAAAAAGTCGGCTTGGAGCCGCCCGCTTTGACGACCGAGTTTCCTGAGGATTAAACGGCATCAGTCGGAACCTATCCGCAATCGATATCAGGGAACGATAAAGGCGCGTGTAAGGAGCTGTCGCGCGCACGCCAATTTATAGCCAACATTGCGCTGGCGAGCGGATCAGCGGCAGCAGCATAACCCTGAGCGTTCCCCGCAGCCGGCGACTCGCCAGGCGCCGGCTGGAGAAGGTTGCTTTGTGGCGATCTGGTCGATGGGAGGTTCGGAGAATCCGCGAAGATCAACTCCCGAACGAAGATCTGCGCGTTTCTTATCGAGTGACGGCGCCACCCACGGCCCCAACGCCGCCTCCGATCAGCGCACCCGTGGCTGCCTTGCCGCCGGTCAACGCCGAGACGCCAGCCCCAGCGCCGGCACCCAGCAGACCGCCGGTTACGGCACGGGTGCCGGTAGTCTCACCACAGCTGACAAGGCCGGCGCACGCTGCAAAAAGCACGGCGAATGTGGCTATCCGCATGGAATTTCTCCCTTTGAATGAGAATGTAATGTAGAGGAACAAACGCCCGAATTCCTGGCGGGAAGCAGGCAAATTTGCGGCGTGGGTTCAAACGATTGTCAACAAACCCTTGTGGGGCAGTCACGTGGACGCTAAGCCCAGCGATCCCGCCTACCCCTCTCGCCCTGAACTTCTCGGGGCCAGCACTCGAAGGTTCTTCGGATGTTCACCCGGTTGCTCGGCTTCATGTCAGCAGACATGGCCATCGATCTCGGCACCGCAAACACGCTCGTGTATGTGAGAGGCCGGGGGATAGTCCTGGCGGAACCGAGCGTCGTCGCCATCGCGGAGGTCCGCGGCAAAAAGAAGGTGGTCGCCGTCGGTGAAGAGGCCAAATTGATGCTCGGCCGGACGCCCGGCTACATCACCGCCAGCCGCCCGCTGCGTGACGGCGTCATTGCCGACTTCGAGGTCGCCGAGGAGATGATCAAGCACTTCATCCGCAAGGTGCATAACCGCCGCCGGTTCGCCTCGCCGCTGATCATTGTCTGTGTCCCCTCCGGATCCACCGCCGTCGAGCGCCGGGCGATCCAGGAGAGCGCGGAAAGCGCCGGCGCCCGCCGCGTGCGGTTGATCGAGGAGCCGATGGCCGCCGCGATTGGCGCCGGGCTGCCGGTCACCGAACCCTCGGGCAGCATGGTCGTCGATATCGGCGGCGGCACGACCGAGGTCGCGATCATATCCCTCGGCGGTATCGTCTATTCGCGCAGCGTGCGCGTGGGCGGCGACAAGATGGATGAGGCGATCATCAGCTACATGCGCCGCCACCATAACCTGCTGATCGGCGAGTCCTCGGCCGAACGCATCAAGATGGAGATCGGTGCGGCCGCGTGGTATCAGGACGGCGACGAAGGGCCATTTCGGGAAGTCCGCGGCCGCGACCTGATGAACGGAGTCCCGCGGGAGGTGCTGGTCAGCCAGCGCGAAATCGCTGAAAGCCTGGCCGAACCAGTTTCGGCGATTATCGAGGCGGTCAAGGTCGCCCTGGAGAACACGCCGCCCGAATTGGCCGCGGACATCGTGGACAAGGGCATTGTGCTGACCGGCGGAGGTGCGTTGTTTACCGGCTGGACCAAGTCCTGCGTGATGCGACCGGGCTGGCCGTTGCGATCGCCGAAAATCCGTTGCAATGCGTGGCCTTGGGGACCGGACGTGCGCTGGAAGAGAGACGGCGCCTGAGCAACGTGCTGACAAGCATGTACGAAGGCGCCCCGGGGCAGGCTGCTCTATCCAGCGCCTCCCGGCACGCGGGGCGGCGATTGTTGCGCCGCAGCCCGTGAGTATTCTCGATCGTCGCGGATCTCGCGGTATGTTCGGTCAGTTCTTCGTCTTATCAACCAGTGCATTCTTGCTGATCCAGGGCATCATTGCCCGCAGCTTCTCGCCCACCTGCTCGATCGGGTGTTCAGACAGGCGGCGCCGCGTCGCCTTGAAGCTGGATTGGTTGACCTTGTTCTCCAGCATCCAGTCACGCGCGAAACGGCCGGATTGGATGTCCGCCAGGACGCGCTTCATCTCCGCCTTCGTTTCAGCGTTGATGATCCGCGGTCCGCTGACGTATTCGCCATACTCCGCGGTGTTGCTGATTGAGTAGTTCATGTTGGCGATCCCACCTTCATAGATCAGATCGACGATCAGCTTCACCTCGTGCAGGCACTCGAAATAGGCCATCTCGGGCGCATACCCGGCGTCAACCAACGTCTCGTAGCCACCCTTAATCAGCTCCACCAGGCCGCCGCACAGCACCACCTGCTCGCCGAACAGATCGGTCTCGCATTCTTCCTTGAAGGTCGTCTCGATGACACCCGCGCGGCCGCCGCCGATCGCCGAGGCATAGGAGAGCGCCACTTCCAGCGCGTTGCCGGACGGATTCTGCGCGACCGCCACCAGACATGGCACTCCGCCGCCACGCTGGTATTCGCTGCGGACGGTATGACCGGGACCCTTTGGTGCGATCATGAACACATCAATGTCGGGGCGTGGATCGAGCAGGTTGAAGTGCACGTTCAGGCCATGAGCAAAAGCCAGCGCGGCGCCCGACTTCATATTCGGCCCCAGCTTTTCGCGGTACAGATCGCCCTGGCCCTCATCCGGCGTCAGCACCATGACCACATCGGCCCACTTCGCGGCATCGGCCGGGTCCATGACCTTCAGCCCGGCGCCTTCCGCCTTGGCGACACCGCCTGATCCAGAACGAAGACCGATCGCAAGCTGCTTGACGCCGCTGTCCTTCAGGTTCAGCGCATGGGCGTGGCCCTGGCTGCCGTAGCCGATGATGGCGACGTTTTTCCCCTTGATCAGGTTCACGTCCGCATCGCGATCATAGTAAACGCGCATGATATATTTTCCCTGTCGAAGTCGATTAGATCGTTCGGGTGCCGCGGGCGAGCGCGGCGATGCCACTGCGGGAAACCTCCGCCAAGCCTAGGTCGCGCATCAGTTCGATGAACGCATCGATCTTGTCGACCGCGCCGGTCAACTCGAACACGAAACTGCCGAGCGTGGTATCCACCACCCGCGCCCGGAATGTATCGGCGATGCGCATCGCCTCGACCCGCTGTTCTCCGGTCCCGATCACCTTCACCAGCGCCAGTTCCCGAGCGACATGAGGCCCGTCCATCGTCAGGTCGGCGATGCGGTGCACCGGCACCAGCCGGTCGAGCTGCGCCTTGATCTGCTCAATGACCATGGAGGTGCCGGAGGTCACGATATTGATGCGGCTGCGCAGCCCCGCGGCATCGACCGGGGCGACGGTCAAGCTGTCGATGTTGTATCCGCGACCGGAAAACAGCCCGATGACGCGTGCGAGGACACCGGACTCGTCGTCTACAAGGACCGATATGGTCGCGCTGCGTTGCGTCGTGTCAGTGGAGCTGGGCATCATCGAAAACCAAAATACGAGGGGAAATAACTTCCGCCCCGCGCGCGGGTCATGCCCCGCTGCGACCGGAGACGCAAGAGCCGGACCCGATCAGACGAGCGCCATGCCCGCGTCGGTGATGCCGGCGCCGGACGCCTCATGTTCCGGACCGAGCAGCATCTCGTTATGCGCCGCTCCGCTGGGGATCATCGGGAAACAGTTCTCCGTCTGATCCACTGCGATGTCCGCGATCACCGCGGTTGGGCAGTCCAGCATGGCGTTGATGACGTCATCCAACTCATCGACCGACTTTGCTCGCATTCCGGTGGCATGGAACGCGTCCGCCAGCTTGACGAAATCAGGCAACGCCGCGGAATAGGTTTCCGAGTAACGGCTGCCGTGCAGCAGTTCCTGCCACTGCCGCACCATGCCCATATACTGGTTGTTTAAGATGAACACCTTCACCGGCAGCCGATACTGCGCCAGCGTGCCCATTTCCTGGATGTTCATCAGGATGGACGCCTCGCCCGCGATATCGATCACGCAGGCATCCGGATGCGCGATCTGAACGCCCATGGCGGCCGGCAGCCCGTAGCCCATCGTCCCCAACCCGCCCGACGTCATCCAGCGGTTGGGTTTTTCGAAATGGAAATGCTGGGCGGCCCACATCTGGTGCTGCCCGACCTCCGTGGTGATAAACACCTCCTTGCGCCGCGCCTGGGTGATCTCGAACAGCCGCTGAATGGCGTATTGCGGCTTGATGATCCCGCCGCGCGCCATGTCCTGGGTGAATTTCAGGCTGTCCTTCGCCCTCCACTCATCAATCTGGCGCCACCACGACGCCAGCGCCGCTGGGTCGGTGGGTTCGTCGCTGACCTGCCATGCCGATACCAGCGCGGACAGGGCGTTGCCAGCGTCGGCCATGATCGGGACTTCGACCGGGACGTTCTTGTTAATCGAAGACCCGTCGATGTCGATGTGGATCTTCCGCGAGCCCTGGCTGAACGCGTTCAACCGCCCAGTCACCCGGTCGTCGAAGCGCGCGCCGACAGCCAGCATGACGTCGCAGCCATGCATCGACAGATTGGCTTCGTAGGTGCCGTGCATGCCGAGCATGCCGAGGAACTGCGGGTCGCTGGCTGGATAGCAGCCCAACCCCATCAGGGTGTTGGTGACCGGAAAACCGGTCAGCCGAGCCAGTCGGGTCAACGCGCTCCGCTGCCTCCGGCCCGGAGTTGATGACGCCGCCGCCGGCATAGATCACCGGACGCTTCGCTTGCTTCATCAGCACTGACCGCCTTGGCGATCTGGCCCAGATCGGGTTCCGTCCGGGGACGATAGCTGGGATGCTGGACGGTGGGCTCCGCGTACGGCGCCGGGTTGATGACGATGTCTTTCGGCAGATCGATCACCACCGGACCGGGCCGGCCGCTGCGGGCGACATAGAACGCCTCATGCACCACACGGGCGAGGTCCTCGGGCCGCTTGACCAAGTAGTTGTGCTTGGTTGCCGGCCGGGTGATGCCCGTGGTGTCGGCTTCCTGAAAAGCGTCGTTGCCGATGAGATGCGTCGGCACCTGACCGGTCAGGCAGACGACCGGGATGCTGTCCATCAGTGCATCGACCAGGCCGGTTACCGCGTTCGTCGCACCAGGCCCCGAGGTCACTAGCACCACGCCAACGCGGCCGGTGGAACGGGCGTAGCCTTCAGCCGCATGCACCGCGCCACCCTCCTGGCGAACCAGGATGTGGCGGATAGCGTTCTGCTTGAACAGCGCATCATAGATCGGCAGTACGGCGCCGCCGGGATAGCCGAAAATAACCTCGACGCCCTGATCCTTAAGGGCACGAAGAAGGATTTCTGCTCCCGACTGAGTCATATCCGCCGACATCGTTCGGCTCCCGTTGCTAAATGTGGATCGTTCGATATTCCTGTTGGGACCCCTTGGTCAACCTCCATTTTCAATAAACATGAACAAATTGTCGCGCTCTCTTTCCGAAAATTGTGCTACAGAGCAAAATCGCGCATTAATCGAAAAAACGCGGGTCTGAGCTGCAAGGGCGTGGTGACGAAACCATGTCGCTTGCCGTTTTGTGTACCGACCGGTGGCAAGTTCCGTCTGGTGTCCGGCTTCCTGCAGGGACAGTGAGCCGGCCAGATGGGCTGACAGCTCCGGCACGCCGTGTGCGCGCATCGCCGGCAGGTCTGGATCGAGATTCAGCGCCAGCAGATCGCGTACCTCCTGCAAAGCGCCGTCCCGCAGCATTGCCTGGAAGCGTATCGCAATGGCGGCGCGCAGGTTATCGCGCGGCGGATCGAGCCGGATCGCGCTGAAACGCCACGGGGCCGGGTCGCTCCGCTGGCTCTGCCAAGCGGCCAGGCCCCTCCCCGTTCCCCGCCAGACCTCCCATGCTCGAGCGATGCGCTGGCTGTCTTCCGGCTTTAAACGAGCGGCGGTGGCCGGATCGACATGCGCCAGGCTGGCGTGCAACGCGGCGGGTCCCTGTTCGGCCAACAATCGCCGCGCCTCGGCACGGGCGTTTGGGCCGGGATCGGGAACCTCGGCCAGCCCATCAGTCAGGGCAGCGAAATACATGCCGGATCCGCCGGTCAATATCGGCAGCCGCCCCGCTGCTCGCGCTTCGTTCATCGCCGCGAGGGCTTCGTCCCGCCACCACGCGACACTGCCGGCATCCGCCGCCGAACGGATGCCGTAAAGCCGGTGCGGAACCTGAGCCTCTTCCTGCGCGGTGGGCCGGGCGGTCAGGATCCTGAGCTGCCGATAGACCTGCATCGAATCCGAATTGATTACCGTCCCGCCCAACCGCAGCGCGATCGCCAGCGCCAATGCAGACTTCCCGCTGGCGGTCGGGCCGGCGATGATCAGGGCGGGCGGCAACGTGCCGGCGATAAGCGAAGCGGGAGCGCCCGCACCATCGAACGAAGGTGTAATGGCCATCGTATTTCGTATCCCGATCTCCAACGTCCGGCCCGCGACCGCCCGGTCCCGCGCGGCAACCATATCAAAGTTTACCGGACTCGGCAGCGTGGTCACGCGCTTCGTATTGCGCAGACGATCCCGTCTGGAGCACGGTGTTCCATTTGCTAGTTTGATATTGTCAGCATTGCCAAATGGTTTGAGATGGCCAATAATGCGTCCGGAGCGCCGGATGTACCGGCGACATCGGGGGAGACGGATCAGATGTCGGCAATACGAGCCATTATGTTGGCTTCGTCGCTCTTCGCGGGCGGAACTGCAGGATTGGGCGGCCCGCAGTCAGCAAGCGCGCAGGAGATCAAGGCCGCGACCAAATTCGGCGACATGTCTAATGTTACGCAGGACATGCTGACGAGAGCCGGCAGCGACGGCACGAATTTTCTGCTTACCAACGGTGACTATAGCCAGCTTCGCTACTATCCCAACAAGCAGATCAATCCGGCAAATGTCGGGCGCCTGCATCCCGCCTGGATCTTCCAGACCGAAGTAAAAGAGTTGATGGAGACGACACCGATCGTGGTCAACGGCGTGATGTACGTCACGACCTCGTTCAGCCAGCTCTATGCGCTCGACGCGCGCACCGGCGAGGAGCTTTGGCATTATGCCCGCAAGCTCGGGCCGATCACAACCTACTGCTGCGGCCCCAACAATCGCGGCGTGGCGGTGTCCGGTTCGAAAGTCTATCTCGCCACCCTCGACAGCCACCTACTCGCACTCGATGCCAAAACGGGAAAAGTGGCATGGGATGTCGCGATTGCCGATCCGGAAGAGGGCTACAGCGAAACGATGGCGCCTACTGTCGTTAAAGGCAAAGTGCTGATCGGCACCAATGGCGGCGAATACGGCATTCGCGGCTTCGTCAAGGCGTTCGATGCCGAGACCGGTGCGCAGGTATGGAGTTTTTCGACGATCCCCGACAACAGCTCGGGCGTCTGGGCGGAGAAGGATGCCACCGGCCGCGACATGCATCGCGATATCGCCGCTGAAAAGGCGGCCTATTCCAAGAACGGCGATCCCGCGAAAACACTGGGCGGCGGCGTCTGGCAGAACCCGTCTGTCGATCTGGCGACAAACCGGATCTTCTTCGTCGTCGGCAACCCTTCACCCGATCTCGACGGCTCCGTCCGTCCGGGCGACAATCTCTATACAGACTTCGCTGGTGTCGCTCGATCTCGACACCGGCAAATATGTCTGCCACTTCCAGTATATCGCCCATGATGTCTGGGACCTGGACGCGGTCAGCCCCTCCGTGCTGGTTGATGTCAAGGACAAGGACGGCAATACCGTTCCGGGCGTGCTGCATGCCGGCAAGACCGGCCATGTCTATGTAAATAATCGCAAGGACTGCAGCCTGATCCGTTATTCCGAGGCGATGGTGCCGCAGGAGAACATGTGGGTTCTGCCAACCAAGGACGGAGCCAGGATGTTGCCGGGCGCGAACGGCGGTGTCGAATGGTCGCCGATGGCGGTCAACCCGCAGCTCGGACTGGCCTATGCGATCAACCTGCATCAGCCAATGACCTATCACGTCGCCAACTCCGCTTATCCCAACGGCAAACTCTGGCTCGGCGGTGCCTTCAAGGTGATTCCGAGCGAGGAACAGTGGGGCAATATCAGCGCAGTGGACTACAATACCGGCAAAATCCGCTGGCAGGTGAAAACCCCGCAGCCGATGATCGGCGGCGTTCTCGCGACTGCGAGCGGGCTGATCTTCACCGGCGAGGGCAATGGCGAGTTTAAGGCCTATGACGCCGAAACAGGGTCAACGCTGTGGATGTTTCAGGCCGGCGCCGGGGTGAATGCGCCACCGTCGTCCTACTCCGTGGGCGGCAAGCAGTATATCGTGGTCGGTGCCGGCGGAAACACGCAGCTCGACTACAAGCGCGGCAACAACATCATCGCCTTCACGGTCGACTAAGTCGTCGTCTTTCTGGTCTACTGGTCCTTTCGGTTGGACCCAGGGCGCGAGCGGAACGGCCGTTCGCGCCGTCCTGCCTGTAACGGAACCAAGATGAATGCGGAATTGCCTGATACGCCGCGTCGCAGCCACTCTCGGACTGGCGGGGCTTGGAGTGGTCATGTCCATTGCACCTGTGCGCGCCGACGAGGTGGAGACCAAGGCGCAAATTTGCGCTTCCTGTCATGGCGGATCTGGGGTGCCGGGCGATCCGGGGATCCCGGTCATCTGGGGTCAGAACGAGGGCTACCTGTACTTGCAATTGCGCGACATCAAGCGAGGCGTGCGCAAAGTCGAGGTGATGGGGCCGATCTTAGAACAGCTCGAGAAGTCGGACCTGCAGGCGCTCGCAGCGTATTTTTCGGCCAGGCCCTGGCCCGATCTTGGCCAGCCGACTTCGTCGGATGCGGATGCACGCAGCGCGTTGCGGGCGAATACTTCGATCGGTTGCACCGGCTGCCACTTTGCCGACTATAAGTCCGCGGGTTCCGTGCCGCGGCTCGCCGGCCAGCAGCGCACATATTTGGCCAAAACGATGCTCGATTTCCGCACGGGAATTCGCGCCAACAATCCTGGCATGACTGATTTGATGAACGCCGCCGATCCGGCAGAACTAATGGCGTTGGCTAGTTATCTTTCCGGATTGTAGGCGACGGGCGATCTCCCAGAGTCGGGATTGTCCCACAAAGTGCAGAGCCATGTGGGCGATGAAGAGGGACCGCCACCGGTGCAGGGCCCCCGGGGGCCGCCGGTCGCTTGCCTGACCAGCAGACGGCTGTCAGGTTCCGGCCACCATGACCGAGATACTCACCGTAGTCGCGCAACGCGAGGCCATAACGCTCACGCCTGCGATCCTCAACCAGATCCGCAACGCGGTGCGCGGCGCCCCGCCGGTCATCCTCTCCCACGGGGAGGCGGCAGATATTCCGCTGTCCGGGCCGCTCGATCAGGCCGCGTTGCGGGCCGCGCTGGACGGAAAGCCCATCGATGCCATCGTGACCAAGTCCCGCGGCCGGCGCAAAGCACTACTGCTCGCTGACATGGACAGCACCATTGTCGAGGGCGAGACGTTGGACGAACTCGCAGGCTTCGCAGGAGTTGGGGACCATATCGCCACGATCACACGGCGGGCGATGAATGGCGAATTGGACTTCAAAGCCGCGCTACACGAACGCGTCGCCATGCTGAAGGGCCTCGACCTTGATGCATTGGAGAAAACCTGGCGGCGAGTTCGCCTGACCCCCGGCGCGCGCGAACTCGTTGCAACCATGCGAGCGAGAGGAGCGCTGACGGCGCTGGTGTCCGGTGGCTTCACCTTCTTCACCGGCAAAGTCACGACTGAACTGGGTTTCGACGTTCACCGCTCAAACGTATTGCTCGATGACGGTTCGGCGCTGACCGGGGAGGTGGCGGAACCTATACTGGATCGGGACAGCAAGCTGGCGGCGCTCAACGAATTGGCTGCCCAGCGGGGAGTCAAACTGCACGCCACGCTGGCGGTTGGTGACGGGGCCAATGATCTGGATATGATCAGAGCAGCCGGGCTGGGAGTCGCGTTCCACGCGAAGCCGATCGTCGCCAAGGAGGCAAGGGCAAGGGTCGATCACGCCGACCTTCGCGCACTATTGTTCGCCCAGGGGTATCCGGCATCTGCTTTCGTTAGCGATTAAAGTTAAAGCACCGGACACAATTATCACATCACGGACGCAATCGGTGTGGACCGAAATGTGCGCGGCGCACCCGGCGCAGCGACATGCGCCGGCGTCGGCCGCCGCGTGGTTGACCGCGCGGTCCGGGATCAACGACTATCGCGTCGCGACAATGAACAACCGGGGAAATGGCAGCAGCACGGATCCGTCCGCCAACGGCGGATAGGCGTCCACCAGCGCCGCGCGATAGTCCGCCAGGAAGCCGAGAAGTCTCCACCGGATCGAGCGGTGCCAGGAACGGCCGCAATCCGCTGCCTTTGAACCATTCCACCACAGCATCGGTCCCGCCGGTCAGGACGTGGTGATAGGTTGTCATCCAGACATCAACCCGCCGGGCGTGGGTGCGAAGCAACGAATAGTACCAAGCGGCACCCTGCCTCGGGGCTCGAGCACCCGCCGCATCCGCTAGCTTTCTCGCCCACTGTCCCGCCGCCGCCACCTGCCGCATCAGACGATGCGCCGGTTCCTCCAGGTTGTCCGGGATCTGCACTGCCAGAGCGCCGCCGTCCGCCAGCTTCCCGATCAGCCGAGGCATGAGCGCCTCATGATCCGGTAGCCATTGCAAGACGGCGTTCGCCAGGATCACGTCGAACGGCCCTGTGGCGTCCCACGTGGCGATGCCGCCAAGATCAAAGCGCAAGCTGGGCAACCGCTTGCGCGCCGCCTCGATCATGTCGGCCGGAACTGTCCAACCCACTCACCTCAGCAGTCGGAAACCGATCCACCAGTACTTCGGTCGAGTTGCCTGGACCGCAGCCCAGATCAACGACGCGCTTCACGTCGGTTGTTTCAACCGCGCTCAGCAGGTCCCGCACCGGGCGCGTGCGCTCTCTCTCGAAGCTGCTGTATTGTCGGGCCGACCAACTCATGGCCGCCGCTTATAACCGGAGTTGCCCATGCTGTCTCACGTCTTTGTCGGCATCACCGACTTCCCCCGAGCCCTTGCCTTTTATACCGGGGTCATGACGACGCTTGGGTTGGAGCTGAAGTTCAGCGATCCCGAAATCCCCTGGGCCGGCTGGAAGCAGCGAACCGCCGATCGGCCACTCTTCCTTATCGGCCACGCCTATAATGGCGAGCCGGCAAGTCCGGGAAACGGACAAATGATCGCACTGCTGGCAAAAAGCAGGGACATCGTCGGTCGAAGTTACGCCGCCGCGCTCGCCGGGGGCGGACAGTGCGAGGGGCCGCCCGGTTTACGGCCGCACTATCATCCCAACTACTACGGGGCGTACTTCCGTGACCCGGACGGCAACAAGATATGTGTCTGCTGCCACCGGTCGGAGTAGAACCAATCCAAGCGAGGCCTATCCCGGCTGCTTGTCCTTGCCGTCCGGGCTCTTGGTGATGGACAGCGGCACGTATTGCACGCCGCCCTCCCTCTGGATCAGCATCAGGACGTTCTTGCGGTCCGCTTTCCGTGCCGCATCGACCTGCTTCTGGATGTCGGCGGGCGCCGTCACCTCCGCTTGCTGTACCTCGACAATCACGTCGCCTGGCTTCAGGCCACGCTCCGCCGCGGCTGTGTTCGGCGCGACATCGGTGATGACAACGCCCTTCTGATCGGCACCGAGCTGGAACTTATCCTTCAAATCCTGGCTTACCGGCGCGACCTTCAACCCTAGCCCGGTGATATCCGTGGGCTTAGTGGAATCGGTTGCCGGTTTTCCACCGGTGTCGGTCGCGGCAAGCTCCGTGTCCGCTGGGCGTTCCGCCAGGACCGTCTGGACAGTGACCTCCTTGCCGTCACGCCACAGCACCACCGGAACTTCCTTGCCGACCTCCGCGTCCGCCACGATGCGAGGCAGGGTGTGCATCTCCTTCACATCCTGGCCGCCAAATTTCAGGATGACATCGCCGCCGCGGATCTTCGCCTTCTCTGCCGGACCGCCGTCGGTGACACCCGCGACCATCGCGCCGTTGGCGTCCTTCAGACCCAGGCTCTCGGCGATCTCCGGCGTCACTTGCTGGATCTTCACGCCCAACCAGCCGCGCCGTGGATGCCCGTATTCCTTCAATTGCGCGACGATGTTCTTCGCCATGTTGGACGGGATGGAAAACCCGATGCCGATCGACCCGCCCGACGGCGAAAAGATCGCCGTGTTGATGCCAATGACCTGCCCGTCCATATTGAACAGCGGCCCACCCGAGTTGCCACGGTTGATCGCCGCGTCGGTCTGGATGAAGTCGTCGTATTGGCCCTGATGGATATCGCGGCCGCGCGCCGAAACGATGCCCGCCGTCACCGTGCCGCCCAGCCCGAACGGGTTGCCGATCGCCAGCACCCAATCGCCGACCCTGGATTGTGCGGAGTCGCCAAAATCGACCGTCGTCAGCGGCTTGTCGGTTTTCACCTTCAGCAACGCGATGTCGCCGCTCTCGTCGCGCCCGACGATCTCTGCCTTCAGCACCGTATTATCCTGCAGCGTGACGGAGACCTCGTCGGCGCCTTCGATGACATGGTTGTTGGTGACCACGTAGCCCGCCGGGTCGACGATGAACCCAGACCCGAGGCTCTGCGCCCGCCGCGCCGCCGGCGGGCTATCGCCACCGCCACCGCCGCCGCCTTGGCCCCCATGATTACGATTGAGAAAATCCTTGAAGAATTGCTCGAAGGGGGAGCCGGGCGGGAAAATCGGCACCTCAGGACCAGCGCCGGGGCCAGGTGCGCCACTCTTGGCCGTGACCGTCTGGGTGGACGATACATTGACCACGGCAGGCAGCAGCTTGGCTGCAAGGTCGGCGAAACTGTCCGGCGCCGAGCGCGCGAATGCCGGCTGAATCAGCGGAGCGGCCGGCGTTACCATAGCGAAAGACACACCTAGCAGGGCAACGCGGACGGCGGAGGAGCGAAACAGGCGCATGATCAATTTTTCCTGGCGAATGAGCCATATATGGTCTGGAACGCGAGGCTAGCAACTTATCCGGCGTAAGACACCGGTTGTTCTGGCACGATTTCTTATCGTGATGGATCGGGGTGTGATGGATCAGGCGGAGGCGCCTGTAGATACTTCAGGTAGTCGTTATCCGGGGACACCACCAACCGCGCCGCGCCACTGTCGAAGATGTCGCGATAGCCCTGCAATGTGCGCCAGATGGAGAAGAACGCGGGATCCTGACCAAACGCCTTGGCATAGATGTTCGTCGCCTCGCCCTCGCCTTCGCCGCGTAGATTGTCCGCGGTGGCCTTTGCGTCCGCCACCAGCACCGTGCGCTCCCGTTCGGCATCGGCCTTGATCCGCTGGGACGCCTCGGCGCCCTCGGCGCGAGCCTGGGCGGCGACCCGCTGGCGTTCCGATTGCATCCGCGACAGGATCGCCTGCGGTGTTCTCCTGCGGCAGGTCGGCGCGCCGGATCCGAACGTCGACGATGGAGACGCCGAAGTTCTCCATCTCGGTGTTCACCTGGCCGCGGATCGTGGACATGATCCGCTCGCGATCGGCCGACAGCACGTCCAGCAGCTTGTTGTTGCCGAGCACTCGCCGCAGGCTGCCGGTGACGACGGAGTTCAGCCGGCCGCGGATATTTTCGGGGATCGGTCCGATAGCCTGGTAGAAGCGTAGCGGATCGGTGATGCGGAAGACGGTGAACGTGTCGATGATCAACCGGCGCTGGTCGCCCAGGATCACTTCCTCGCCCGGAAGTTCAACCGCCAGCAGCCGCTTATCGAAGCTGATGATGTTCTGCGCGATCGGCCATTTGGCGTGCAGCCCCGGGTTCTCGATCGGACGCACGACCTTGCCGAATTGCACGACCAGCACCTGCTCGGTTTGTGTCACGGTGAACAGGCTGGCGCTGGCGATGATCGCCAGCACCACAACGAGCGCGAGGCCGGCAATGGTGATCCGGTTCATCGGCTGGCGCCTACGGAGGCGGAGGAAGCCGGGTGCGGGCGGGATGACCGCTGTCGGTGGCGGCACGTTCAGTGGCAGGAACGGGACAAGGCCCCGAAGCTTGTCATCGATGACCAAAGGCTGGGCGTGGGCGAGAACGTCCTCCATGGTGTCCAAGTACATCCGGCGTAGGGTCACATCCTTGGCCGCCTGATAGGCTTTCAACACGCTGTCGAAGCGTTGCGCCTGACCGTTTGCCTGTGCGACCGAGGCCGCTTTGGCACCTTGGCCCTCCGCAACGATACGGGCGGCGTCACCGCGGGCCCGCGGCACGATGTCATTACGGTAGGACTCGGCCTCGTTGCGCATCCGCTCGGCATCGGTATTGGCGCGCTGGACGTCTCGGAAACTTTCGATTACCGCGGCCGGAGGATCGACCTTCTGCAACTGCACCTGGGTGATCTCCACGCCGGCTTTGTAGCGATCCAAAATCTCCTGGGTCTGCTTGAGAACGTCGGCCTCGATTTGTCCGCGCAATGGTCCGAGTGCCGGCTGGATCGGCGTACGGCCGATCACCTCCCGCATCGAGCTTTCCGCCACCCCGCGCACCAGCGTTTCCGGATTGGCGGTGTTGAACAGAAACGCCGCCGCATCGTTGATGCGCCAGAATACCGCGACGTCGATGTCGATGATGTTCTCGTCGCCGGTCAGCATCAGGCTCTCGGCAAGGACGTCGCGGCCCGCGGTATCCTGGCCGGCTTCGACATTGCCACCGGCCGCGGAGCGGTAGCCGATTTCGGTGCGGTTGATGCGGGTAACGGTCGGAAGCTCCACTTCTTCGATCGGCCAGGGCACGTGCCAATGCAGACCGGGCGGCGTCCAATAGGAGTAGGCGCCGAACCGCAAAACCACGCCCTGCTCGTCCGGCTGAACGCGGTAGAAGCCGCTGCCGACCCAAAGCACGACGACCGCCAGCAACAGCAGAACCAGGCCGCGGCTGTTGGCGAACCCGCCGAACCCGCGGCCGCCCGAACCACGGCCGGATCCGCCGCCCAAAAGGCTGCGGATATAGCCCTGAGCCTGCGCGATCAGCCGGTCGAGGTCAGGCGGGTTACCGCCGCCGAAGGGACCGCCGCCGAATGGCCCACCACCGCCGCCGAACGGGCCGCCAGGGCGTCGCGAACCCCGATCGGGATCAGGGCGCTCCCCGCTGCCATCGCGCCCCCTTGTTTGCTCCTGGATTACCCCAAGGGCCTGGCGTTGGTTTCTTGTCGCCGTCTCCGCCGGAGCCGGACGGTTTGCCCCACGGACCGGGACCGCCGTTATTCCAAGGCATATCGGGATGGCTCCTGTCGACTCGCCAATTTAATCTCCGGCTACGCGAGCCGTTGGCGGAAACGCTATGATGCGCCATATCGATCTGGACAAGCGCACGCGGCGGGGTTGCTTATCCGCCCGCCGTGTGAGGTTTGCAAGATAAGGGTTAAACAAGCATGGTCGATACCTCTCCGGATGCCCTGCGTGCCGCATTGCGCACGATCAAAGATCCGGCCTCCGGACGGGATATCGTGACCGCCGGCCTGGTGGAGGCGATCGAGGTGCGCGGCGGCATGGTGCAGGCGACGCTGCTGACCGACCGTGCCCATGCCGCAGCGATGGAGCCGGTGCGGCGAGAGGCCGAGGCCGTTTTGATGCGTCAGCCCGGCGTGACCAACGCGACCGCCATCCTGACCGCACACAAGCCGCAGGGCGGCGCCGGCCGCCGCGGCAAGTCACAGCCACCAGGGCCCTGGCGGTCACGCGGGTCAAAGCGGAAAGCAGGCGCTTCTGCTGCCGGAGGTCAAGGCGATCGTCGCCGTCGCGTCCGGCAAGGGCGGCGTCGGCAAATCCACTGTCGCGGTCAACCTCGCCGTTTCATTGGCCAGGCAGGGTCATAAGGTCGGCTTGCTGGACGCCGACATCTATGGACCGAGCCTGCCGCGGATGGTCGGGATCAATCGCAAGCCCGAGGTGCGAGGCGACAAAATGATCCCGCTCCAGGCCTGGGGCCTGTCCTGCATGTCGATCGGGTTTCTGGTTGACGAGGAAACCGCGATGATCTGGCGCGGCCCGATGGTTATGGGCGCGCTGGAGCAGATGATGGGGCAGGTCGAATGGGGTGCGCTCGACATTCTGGTGATCGATATGCCCCCCGGGTACCGGCGACGCGCAGTTGACCATGGCGCAGCGGGTGGCACTGACCGGGGCCGTGATCGTCTCTACGCCGCAGGATATCGCTCTGATCGATGCTCGCCGCGGCGTGCGGATGTTTGAGAAAACCAATGTGCCCGTGCTGGGTCTGGTCGAGAACATGAGCTTCTACTGCTGCCCCAACTGCGGCCATCGCGCGGATATTTTTGGGCACGGTGGCGCCAAGGCCGAGGCGGCTCATTTAGGCGCGGAATTCCTGGGCGAGATTCCGTTGCTGCTTGATATCCGCGTGGCGTCCGACGCTGGGACACCGATTTCGGCCTCGACCCCCGATAGTGACGCTGCAAGGGCCTACGGCGCGCTTGCCGCCCGGGTGTGGGAAAAGGTGTCTGGCTCGACGGTGGGGCGCAGCAGCGGTCCGCGTATCGTTATCCAATAATCGTCGCTCCCGGGGCTCCCCTCCTCATTGTGGGGCGGCCTCAGGCCGTTTCATGGTGATCATATCAGCCCCTAGAGACCGCAATACGGCCGCATGCTCATCGGTTGCCACCCCATAAACGAGGATCTTGGCTCGGCGGCTTTGCAACGAAGTGAACAACCCCTTAAGATTTCCCGCTTCGTGGGGAATGCACGCCGGGTCAGGCAAGGCAACAATGGGATTGAAGCTGTTCGACAGATCGAAGCGCGATAGATCCGCGACATCTTCGATCAGATAACCGACGCCGCGACAGAAAGGCCGCAGACGGTTGATGCAGTCCTGCAAACGCGACCTTGGCAAACCCTCGGGCAGCGAGCTCAACAGCACGATCAGGCGGCTGCTCACCCTCGCGTCGATTTTGGTGCACATCGCGAAAAACCGCTCGGTGGCGGCACGTGTGGCGAATATATCGAAGCTGATCTCGACCAGGAGCGGCATCGCTTTACCCAGCGCCAGGCCGGAAACCGCGTGATGCGCAGCGAGTCCGATCAGCAGCCCATCCAAATCAAAGGCCTGAGATTCCTTCTTTGGCAAGATCGCCAATGCGCTTACGACCTGACGTTGGACTTTTGAGGGGATGAGGACTTGCCGCGCAACGACCTGCGACGCATCGTGCCCAAAGACCGGCTCCAGATCGCACGCGGCGCTGGCCAGCACGTCCGTCAGTGTCTGCCTGGCCTGCCGCTCGAGCCGCTCAAATTGCTCGTCCAGCCCATTCAATAATGTGGCTTGAAACGTGGCATTCAATTCACGCTGGTCGGGAAACCGTACCACGGCCGCGACCGAGCGAACATAAGCGTTGTCGGGGTCTTCGCCCTGACCGATCAGCCGATTGCGGATCTCGCGGCCAATCATCGCGGCCCGAAACGAAGAACTCCTCCTCGCTCAACGTGCCGAAACACATCAGGAAACTCGTGTCGTCGGCGCGCGAAAAGCTGTCATGCGGGCCGCAATGCCGCCTGATCACCGCCTCAGCCGTTGCCATGGCCCGCTGCGCCGCTGCCGGCCATCGGTCTCCCAGCGCCGAGCGCACTTCGTCGAGACCCACCAGCTTGATTCGGCCGACGCTTTCGCTGTGTGTCCCGGTCGCGCTGCTGCCGTCGGCGATCGGCCGCAGCGTGATGATGCGGAATTTTTTTGAGTCGCCGGTCGTCGCGATGACAGAGGATATCAGCGCTTCGAAAGCCGACCCGTCCGCTCGCAGCACGGTCGTCCGGTAGCTGATGTCATGTTCATCCGCCTTTTGCTGTTTAACTATCGCTGCGACGCGAGCGCGCGCGTCGGACGCCACGATCTCGATCGAAGTCCGCCCAACCATGGCGTTGGGCGCGTAGCCTAGCAGAAGGTCGCATGCTCGGTTGGTCATGACGATGCGGCCCGCGCTGCTGGTTATAAGCACTGCGGCATCGACGGAGCTGAAGACCTTCGCAAGCAAGTGCTGAATCGCGTCCTGCATCTGCCTGGCCTCGAGCACGGCGGTGACGTCGCATCCAAGAATTACAAAGCAGGCCTTCCCGGGTGTTTGCGCCGGTGCCGGCATCAGATGCATCCCGAGCATGAAAGTGCTCCCGTTCGCTTGGCCGCACACAAGCTCAGAGCGAAGCGAACCATTGTCACGGATCGCCTTCAGCAGGATCTCGGCTTGCTCTCGGTTGGGAAACAGTTCTGCTGCCGCACGGCCGAGAAGCTGATCGTCGGAAAAGCCCGAAGCGCGCCGAAATGCCGCGTTGCTCGCTACTATGACAGCATCATTCGCTTCCGTGTTGCCGTCGTATTCAAGGATGAGCACGATGTCGTCGGAATCGGCCATCGCCTGGTAGGTCAGAACGGCTCTGTGTCCGTCGTCGAGCTTCGGAGGTCTGACCAGAGGCGGACCGGCGGATTGGATAGCGATAGTGGACGCTCCCGGCTGAGCGACAGACTTGGAAGCAAGCTGCCATGCGGAAGTGTAGGCCGGCGGAGTTAACCAAAGGTTACCCACCTGTGGCGCCGCACGACGCGAGATGTGGCCAGGAGGGCGCGAGCCGATCCGGCCGATGCTTGCCGCACGGTGTACTTCAACGCCATTTGTCGCTAACGGGTCGGCCCTGGAACGGAAGCCAGCCGATGGCACGAACCCTCGATCCAGCCAACCACGATCAGTATCGCGCGATGGCGGAGACCAGGATCCGGTTTTCTATGCCTCCCGTGGTGGTAGCGTTGGTAGCCGCCGCGAAGGGTGCTTGTAGATGCCGTTCGACGTATTCGTATTCGACACCAAGATCTAACGCCCTGAACGGGCTCCATATGAAGTTGATCGTTCCGGACGCTTCGGACGAGTTGGTGGACGAGCAAGTGCCCGTTGAGCTCGACGCGCCGACGCAGCCGCCGAACTGCGAGGTGTAGCTGGGCAGGATTATCCGAGCGCCGCCGATCGACATGTTGGTGCGGATCGTCGGGGTGAAGAAATACTGCAGTCCAACCATGCCGCCGTAGGTGCCTGGTGCATTGATACTCGTCGTATTCGACGCCACCCCGGGCAGCCCCGCGTTAGACACCGCACCGTAACCGTTGGAGGTGCTATCCAGATAGCGGCCAATTCCGTCGCCAGCATTCCCGCTGGCCATCAGCACTAGCCGGCCATCCAGCAGGTTAACCACGCCGGTCAAGCCGACACCAAAGCCGCTGGTGGATTTATTGAATTGCGCGCTGGTTGCCGATACGCCCTCGTTATTTAGATCGATTTGCGGCCGCACCAAACCACGAAGGGCGAGCAGTCCCCACCCCTGCTTCCACACGAGGCGACCGGTGAAGTCCGGAGAATACTGCCAGCCGATGCCAGACCCGCCGTTGCTGTCGGGGAAGCTGGTTCCGGTCGTCGTGGTGATGTCACTGTACGGCGCTTCGACTCCGAATGCTCCGGTAAGGCCGCCGCCGAAACCGTATGTGTAGCGGACCTGAGCCTGACGGACGTTGGACACGCCGACAAACGTCAGGTCGTTCAACCATTGGATTGGCAACAGCGGATTGTCGCTGTACACGGAGCTTTCCTGGCCCACCAGGGCTGCACCCCAGCCGCCAACGGGCTTGCCGAAGTCGGCGTAGGCCTTACGTAGCCGCGGCGTGTAGCCGCTGGTCGTGGCTTGGGTTGTCAGACTCGTATTCTGGCCGGCAAAGTCAATCTCTAAGAGGGTATGGAAATCGCCGTAGGTGTCGTTCACTGGGGTCCAGGTTTCGAGATCGAAGCGTGACCGGCGAGCGCTCATTTGCGTGCCGCCGCCCTGGCGCTGAGCAGCAGTGCCGAACAGCGGAATTGATTGCGCGGATAGTGCATCGCTCGGGTTAAACGTCGTCAAATCTTCGGAGCCGTTCAGTTTCATGAAACCGTAAGCTCGCATAACCGTTTCCGTGCCGGGAATACGAAAGCTGCCGCCCGGTTTGCCTGGGGGTGGCGCATAGGCTGCCTTGACTTCAGCGGCTGCGGTATCCTTCGCCTGTGCGGCATTTTGCTGTGCCTGGGCCGCGGCCTGCTGGGCTTCGGCGGCCGATTTCTGCGCCTGCTCGGCGGCCTGCTGAGCCGCTTTGAGCTGCGCCGGTGAGGGGCCCTGTGCTACGGGTGTAGGCCGCGCCGGTGCAGGCCGAACTTTCTGTGGCACGACCCGCTGGTTTGCTTCAAGCTGCTCGACCCGCTGCTGCAGTTTCAGAACCATGGCCTTTAGTTCGTCGACCGACTGTGCTCCGGCCGGCGCGACCACGGACAGTCCCAGAGCCGTCGAGAGAGCCAGGCACCTTAGCCGATCTGCCATCGCGCTTACTCTCCAGAATTGAACATCGCGAGCTGCTATATCCATCCAGCCATAACGAAAATGCACGCTATATCCATCATGCCATAACGAAAGCGCCGAAATGTCAATCCGGCAACGCCACGAAAGGTGAAGCATGGAAATATTCTATCTCTATCGCAGCCGAACTGACATCGTAATTTTATCTGATTGCCTCGTCTGCGTTGCGTCCCGATAATCGAGAGTGCAATGATGGCTGTCGTCGCAGATATTCGGGGACGACATCATTTCCACGATCGCGGCACGTCGAAACCGGCTGATGAGATGAAATTGGTGGGCACCATGAAAACTCTCCGCGTAGCCAAGGCGCTCTGGATTTTGATCTGCGCCGGCACCCTGGGTGGGTGTGGAGCGGGTTCGAATGGGTCCCTGGGCCTTGGCGCGGATGGCTCGTTCCATCCTGATGGAACCGCGGGCATCGCCGGATATACAGGACAAGGACACGGCGGCGAGGGCTGGGCCGGAAATAGTAGCGGAGAGGGTGGGCCCAGCGCTGAACTTCCTTCCGCTGACGATCTCACTCCGCGATGAAGTGGTTTCGGAAGGGTCATCGAGACTGCTCATACTCCGCAAGCTGGATCTAGTCTTGCCGGTCACCATTTCCATTTCGACGTTGCTGTTAGCGTCAACAGTAGGGCTTTACGGGCGCTCTCGCTATGTTTAGATGGGAGTAGCGCCAGTGCCGGGCGCAGCTGCTTAGGGTCGCCGCAAACCGGTCTTGCGTTGTTTTCGGCCGCAAATGTCGAGTTTCGCTATACTGGCCCCTCCACTGGAGCGATGAGATGCGCAGCCTAATCCCGTTCCTGATCGGTTTCGCCTTTATAATGCAAGCTTCTGCCGCCCAGCCACCTCGGCTGACGGTTTTCGCCGCGGCCAGTTTGAGTGAGGCGATGAAAGCCATAGACCAAGCCTGGGTGGCGAAGGATCATCCTCCATTAAGTCTGTCGTTCGCGGCCAGCTCGACGCTCGCGCGCCAGCTCGATCACGGCGCCGGTGCAAACATCTTCGCCTCCGCCGACGACGCCTGGATGAAGTGGGCCATTGACCGTCATCTGATCGATGCGGCGTCGCGCCGCGACGTGGTGTCGACGCAGTTGGTGTTGATCGTCCCGAAGGAGAAATCCCCGAAAGAGCATCCACAACAGATCGACCTGAAGCCGGGCTTCGATCTTGCGGGCCTGCTGGGTCGAACGGGGCGCCTGGCGGTCGGCGATCCGGCCCATGTGCCCGCGGGACGCTACGCGAAGCAGGCGCTGACCAAGCTTGGTGTTTGGACTATCGCAAGTAAACACTTGGCGCCCGCCGAAAATGTCCGCAGCGCGCTGTTGTTGGTCGAGCGCGGCGAAGTGCCCGCCGGCATCGTGTACGCCACCGACGCGGCAGCCTCATCCCGTGTAGTCGTTGTGGGCACTTTTCCGCCTAATAGCCACGACCCCATCAACTATCCGTTCGCGATAACACGGGCGGGCGACACGCCCGAGGCACGTTCGCTGTTGGATTTCATCGCGGGTCCCGAAGGACAGACGATTTTCGCCCGCTTCGGCTTTACCACCGAGTAGGGGGTCGTAGGGATGAACATTCTGTCGCCGGAAGAATGGGATATTGTATTGTTGACGCTACGGATTTCGGCCTATAGCGTCGCCTTTGGATTACCTATAGCTGTGCTCTTCGCTTGGTTGCTGGTTCGCGGCCGCTTCTACGGACGTTCCATCCTTGATGCCGTAGTCCATTTGCCGATGGTCCTGCCGCCTGTCGTTGTCGGCTGGTTGTTACTGATTATATTCGGTGTGCGCGGGCCGGTTGGTTCCTGGCTACAGTCGTTGTTTGGGATCAGGCTGGTGTTCACCGCTGCCGGGGCCTCGCTCGCCTGCGCTGTGATGTCTTTTCCATTAATGCTGCGGGCCATCCGTCTCTCACTAGAAGCCGTGGACCCAGGGCTGGAGCAGGCCGCCCGGACTCTAGGCGCGGGACCGATCGATCGATTTTTCAATGTCACACTGCCGCTCGCTGCCCCTGGAGTGCTGGTCGGGGGTATCGTCGGATTTGCATCATGCCTCGGCAACTTCGGTGCCGTAATTACCTTTGCGGGTAGCATTCCCGGGCAAACCCAGACGCTTCCTCTGGCGATCTATGCTGCCCTGCAAACCCCTGGGGGCGAGGAGGTGGCGGCCCGCCTGTCGTTGATCGCGGTCATTCTGGCGATTGGTGGATTGCTGGCATCGGAGTGGGTCAGCCGTCGGCTGCGGGTCTTGGTCGGCCGATGAGTCTTTCTGTCAGCTTCGACCACAAGTTTACCAACTTAGCCCTAAAGGTTGCGTTCGAAGCGCCGACGCCTGGCGTTACGGCTCTGTTCGGACCTTCTGGATGCGGCAAGTCGACGGTCGTTATGGCGGTCGCCGGCCTTCTGCGGCCTGACCATTGCCGAATTGTCCTCGACGGCACGGTACTGGCGGACACTGAGGCCGGCCGGACATTGCCTGTTGAGCGCCGCCGAATTGGCATGGTCTTCCAGGACCCGCGGCTGTTCCCGCATATGTCCGTAATAAAGAACCTGCTCTTCGGCAGTCGACGTTCAGGGCCGGGTTCAATCGCTTTGGACGATGTCATCGACCTTCTTGGCATCGGACATCTGCTTGCCCGAAGGCCAATATCGCTCTCAGGCGGGGAGCGCCAACGCGTTGCCATAGGGCGGGCGCTGCTGGCCCAACCGACGCTTTTGGCAATGGACGAGCCGCTGTCGAGCCTCGACGCGCAGCGTAAATTGGAAATCCTTCCCTTCCTGGCGCGGCTTAAGACGGTACTGAAGCTGCCCATCCTTTATGTGACGCATTCCACCGAAGAACTCGCCAGCCTGGCCGACACGCTTGTATTGCTGGACAAGGGCCAGGTGGTCGCCGCGGGGCCGTTCGAGGAAATCGTCACGCGCGGTGACGTTTCATTCGCAAAGCGCGACAACTCCGGGGCGGTGCTGACGGCAAGTGTGGAGGCGCATGACCCCCCACGTCAGCTGACTGCCCTGCGCGCCGGGAGCGTCATGCTCTGGGTCCCACTGCTGGACAGCGCGTTGGGTTCTCGTTTGCGGATTCGCATCCCGGCGCGCGAAGTAATCCTTGCTCCAGTCGAGCCCGGACTAACCAGCGTCCACAATGTGATTGCCGGCCGCGTACGCGCGATTACCCAAGACGCGGTCGAGCACATCGCGTTGGTGGAAATTATTCTACCGGATCAGGGCGCTTTACTCGCTCGCGTGACGCCCGACGCGATCGAGCATCTTGCCCTCGTGGTTGGTACGGATGTTGTGGCGTTGGTCAAGTCGACGTCCATCGAAGTGCTGCCTGGCTAAGGCAATGCGGCAACGGCCACGCCAGGCTATCGGCCTATTGCAGCCACCGGGCCGCAGGTGTGAGTTGATTTTGTGCGCAACCAACCTGCACGCGGTACCGGCCGGCCTTTCGACGATCGGCATCAGAACCGGAGCGGCAACTCCGTTCCGCCATGTCATGCGACGGATGAATGAGGTTGAAGACATCATCAAATCAATATAAGCAAATATCTGCGCAACCGAGTTAACTGGGATGTGATAGACCGTTATATACTTTGATTGAATAGCGGTATTTTATGAAAAATGGAAACATTGCCTTGAACGCCTTGGAGGTTTGTGCGAAGAGGCGGTACCAGACTGTCGGACGGCGTGGCGCGCGTAGGGCGCCGCTGCTGCGTCTATCCGGACTACATTGGGGCGCAGGCCGCTTGCGTAAATTTCGGTAAAATGCACTTTCCCCGAAGGCTCCACGCCCTCGCCAGAAAACGCACACAGGTACTGAAACAGAGAAGGGATCACCCCATGGCCAACACGACCGCAGAGCTTGAATCGCTCCTCATGGAGCGCTCGCTAACCGACAAGGAGCTTCTGGCGGCGGCGGAGTCAGCGTCTGACTTCCGGATTCTGCCAGACGCGACGGTGCTCAAAATCGGCGGGCAGAGCATGATCGACCGCGGCCGCGCCGCCGTCTATCCGCTCGTGGACGAGATTGTTGCCGCCCGCAAGACCCACAAGATGCTGATCGGAACTGGCGCCGGCACCCGCGCCCGCCACCTTTATTCAATAGCCGCTCGCCTCAATCTGCCGGCGGGCGTGCTGTCGCAGCTAGGCGCCTCGGTCGCTAACCAGAATGCCGTTATGCTGGGCACGCTACTCGCGAAACACGGCATCCCCGCGGTTGAGGGCGCCGGGCTCTCGGCGGTGCCGCTCTACCTCGAGGAGGTGAACGCCGTCGTCTTCAGCGGCATGCCGCCGTATGGCCTCTGGACGCGCCCCGCCGCCGCGGGCGTGATCCCGCCCTACCGCACCGACGCCGGATGTTTCCTCGTTGCGGAGCAGTTCGGCTGCAAGGCGATGATCTATGTGAAGGACGAGGACGGCCTTTACACCGCGAACCCAAAGACTGCGAAGGACGCGGTACTGATCCCGAAGATCACGGTTGACGAGATGAAGGCGAAGGGTTTGCACGACTCGATCTTGGAGTTCCCGATGCTCGACCTGCTACAGTCGGCCCGCCACGTCCGTGAGGTGCAGGTCGTGAATGGTCTTATTCCCGGCAACCTGACCCGCGCGCTCAATGGCGAGCACGTCGGCACCATCATCACCGCGCGCTAAGGGGCGACTGCCATGACCGAAACCACCAGCACCATCAAGCACCTTGGCTCCGCGCTGGCACGCCAGACTCTGCTGGACAGCGACCTCACCCGTCCCGTCGCCGGCCACCGGCCGATCCGGATCCTGCCCTGGCTGCAGGTCGTGAAGATCGGCGGCCGCGCCATCATGGATCGCGGGCCGGAGGCGATTCTGCCGATCGTGGATGAGCTGCGGAAGCTCCTGCCGGAGCATCGCATGCTGATCCTGACCGGTGCCGGCATCCGCGCGCGGCACCTGTTCAGCGTCGGCCTCGACCTCGGGCTGCCGTCCGGGTCGCTCGCCCCGCTCGCCGCGAGCGAAGCCGGCCAGAATGGCCACATCCTCGCCTCGCTGCTTGCGCCCGAGGGCGTCTCCTATATCGAGCACCCGACCATCGCGAGCCAGCTCGCGATCCACCTGAGCGCGGCCCGCGCGGTGGTGGGGAGCGCCTACCCGCCATATCACCACCACGAATTCCCGAACTCGCGCATCCCGCACCACCGGGCCGACACGGGTGCCTTCCTGCTGGCCGACGCACTTGGCGCGGCGGGCCTTACGATCGTGGAGGACGTGGATGGGGTGTACACCGCGGACCCGAACGGGCCTGGCGGCGAGCAGGCGCAGTTGCTGGGTGAAACGAACGTTGCAGATTTGGAAAAGCTGCAGAGCACACTGCCGTTCGATCGCGCCCTCCTAGAGGTCATGGCCACCGCCCGCCACATCGAGCGCGTGCAGATCGTGAACGGTCTGGTTCCGGGCCGGCTGACCGCCGCGCTTCGGGGCGAGCATGTCGGGACGATCGTCCATACGGGCGCACGCCTGGCGTAGTGCCGACCCGCCCCTGGCCCGGTCGATCCGGGCCGGGGGCAGTCTGGCGCAGACGCTCGGGGATTGGCCGGAGGTCCCGGGGCTGTCCAGACGAACTGCGACCATCGCGCCATCCTCGCCCACCGCAGCGCATGGCGATAGAGCAGTCGGACCAGCATAACGTCGCGCAACCGGTTGCTGGAAAGCGTCTTTCAAGGGAACGCGATTACCTGAGGCCCGATGAAGCAAGCAGCTCATCGGAGATCATTTAGACCGAACTTTGCCCCATTTGTATCCTATCTACTTGACTAGGAAAGAAACCTGACGAACATGTAGTCAAGCGGAGCGCGCGATTTCCCTTGACACTGGCCAAATCGGTTTGATTCGATGGCTCATGCACATCGCCAAGGTCCCCAATCGCAACGCCCGCCCCTCGTTCCTGCTGCGCGAGACCTATCGCGAGGACGGCAAGGTCAAGAACCGCACGCTGGCCAACCTCTCGAAGCTGCCGCTCGAACGCATCGAGACCCTGCGCGCCGCGCTGCGTGGCGATCCGCTGGCCCCGATCGGCGAGACCGGCTTCGAGATCCGCCGGTCGCTGCCGCATGGCCACGTCCTCGCTGCTTTGGCCACCGTCCGGCGCATCGGCCTCGACGACCTGCTGCCCCGCCGCGCGCCCCAGCGCCGCCGCGACCTGGCGCTGGGGCTCATCGTCGCCCGGTTGCTCGACCCGGCTGCCAAACTGGCCACCGCGCGCATGCTCGACAGCGAAACCGCTGCCCACTCGCTGGGGGAAGCACTGGGCCTCGGCAGTGTCACCGCACGCGAAATCTACACCACCCTCGACTGGCTCGGCAGCGAGCAGGCGTTCATCGAGAACCAGCTCGCACGCCGTCACCTCAAGAACGGCGCACTGGTGCTCTACGACGTGACCTCCACCTATCTCGAGGGCCGCTGTTGTCCACTGGCCCGCTACGGTTACAGCCGAGACAGTCGCGGCGACCGGCGGCAACTGGTGATCGGCCTGCTGTGTGCCGCCGATGGTTGTCCGGTTGCGGTCGAGGTGTTTGAAGGCAACACCGCCGACCCAGCCACCGTGGCCGCCCAGATCACCAAGCTGAAGCAGCGCTTCCGGCTGCGCCACGTGGTGCTGGTCGGCGACCGCGGCATGCTGACCAGCGCGCGGATCGAGCAGGCGCTGCGCCCCGCCGGGTTGGACTGGATCACCGCCTTGCGGGGTCCCGCGATCCAGCAACTGGCGCAGACCGGGGCGTTGCAATTCTCGCTGTTCGACACACGTGACATGGCTGAGATCACCAGTCCGGATTACCCGGGCGAGCGGCTGGTGGTGTGCAAGAACCCGCTGCTGGCGGCGGAACGCCAGCGCAAGCGCGACGAGCTGCTGGCGCTGACCGAGGCCGACCTGCGCAAGATCCAGGTTCGGGTGACCCGGGAGAAAAATCCGCTGCGTGGCGCAGGTGAAATCGGCAAGGCGGTCGGTGCCGTCCTGGGCAAACGGAAGATGGGCAAGCACTTCGAGCAGACTATCACCGATCATTCATTCGAATTTGCGCGCAAGGCTGAGGCGATCGCCGAAGAAGCCCGCTTCGATGGCTTCTACGTGCTGCGCACCAGCCTCGCGGCGGAACAGATCGACACCGCGGGGACCGTGCGGGCCTACAAAAGTTTGGCCCAAGTGGAGCGCGCATTCCGCTGCATGAAGACCGTCGATCTGGAGCTGCGGCCGGTGTTCCACTGGACCGCGCCGCGGGTGCGCGCGCATGTACTGTTGTGTATGCTGGCGTATTACCTCGAGTGGAACATGCGCCAGACTTTGGCGCCGATGCTGTTCGACGATCATGACCGTGCCGCGGCCGATGCCGGGCGGACCTCGCCCGTCGCCAAGGCCAAGGTCTCCAAGGCAGCATACCGCAAGGCCTCTACCCAGCGGGTCGATGGGGACGACGGCGCGAGCCATCCGGTGCACAGCTTCCGTACCCTGCTGGTCGATCTGGCGACACTGACCCGCAACACGGTCTGCTTCGGCGGACAGAAGACGCTGACCGTTCCGTCAACCCCGACACCCGTCCAGCGTCGCGCGCTCAGTCTGCTGGGGGTTGAATTGGCAGCAGCGTAGACAGCGCCCCGAACCGAGCTCGAAATCATATCAATGGCTTGCGTCAAAAAGGCGGCAAAGTTCGGTTTAGAACTCGGCATGTTTGCAAGCTCTATCTGTCAACGCGAAACGCATTAGCGCTAGTGTTCTTCTGGTTTCTTTTCCCTCGCGGGCGGCTCCGCCCGCGGCGCCGGTGCTGGACGGGCCGCCGGGGCCGGGGCCGGCCTTGGTGGGGGCGGCGCGGCGGGTCGCGGGGGCTCCGCTCTTGGTGGAGGGGGTGCGGCAGGTCGCACCTCGGGCCGCGGCTGCGCTACGGGCGGTGCGACAACCCGGGGCTCTGGATGCGGCGGGGCGACCGCTGGAGGCACCGGCCGCGCCGCCTGGGGCGTCGGCGGCGGCCGGGGCGTTGCCATAGCGGGTGCGGCGCGCGCAGGAGCACGCTCGCCCGGGTGAAACACCCGCGGTTCTGTCGGTGGCGACCCGCCCGGGCGCGCACCGGGGGCGACAACCGCCGGGCGGTTTGACCCCGGCGTGTTGGGTGCTGGGTTGGTCACCGGCCGGCCACCGGGCGCGGTAAGGGGCAGGCGATTCTGCTCTGGCGTGGCTGGCCCACCACCAGCCGGCCGGATCGCCGTATTGCCTGACCCGGATCCGGCTGGTGCCCCGAGCGGGGGACGGGCAAAGGCGGTGCCGGCAGATCCCGGCGCCTGCGCTCGAACCACGGGTCCCGGCGCCGGCCGCACCACACGGCCAGGCGGGAGATTCAACTGGCGCGCGACGGCCGGGGTAACCCCGGCGGTTGCCGCTGTCGGACGCAGCGGCTGCTGCCCAACGATGGGCCGTGCCGCTGCGAACTCTTGAGCGGTAACCGGGCGAGCGACAGCTTGCACCGGACGCGACGCCATCATCGCGGTAGCCGGAATCGACGTCGCGCCCCCACGATTTACGAAATTGTTGGTGATGTTGTTGTTGTTCGTGATGTTGGTGATGTTCGTAACGTGGTTGACGTTGACCTGCCGGACATAGTTGTCGGAGGCATGATACCATGGCCGGAACGGCTCCCGCGGGCCTAGCGGCACCCAACCGATGGACCCCGAAGCCAACGCGGCCCCAAGCGCGACCCCCGCACCGATGCCAATGAACGCAACCAACGCGGGCGCGTATACCGGCGGCCCGGCGACGGCGGCCTCACCTGGAGTCCAGCCCCAGCGACCGTCGACTTGCAGCCAGCGTCCGTAGTGGAACGGCGCAAAACCCCAGGGCGCGTTATCAATCCAGGTCCAGCCCCAAGGCGCAACATAGGCCCAATGGCCTTCGCGATATGGCACCCAGCCCGGCGAAACCGGAGGATACCAAACCTGGCCATATTCCGGAGCCGGGCTCCAGCTTCCCACGCCATACAGGTCGGCGCCACCCGGCATCACTGCCACTTGCGCCGGGACCGAGGCCGGAGCCGGCAGTGGCCGTTCCGCGTTCAGTCTCTCGGTCAGAAAAGCGTCGCGCACCGCTGGGCCAACACTCCCCTGAAAGCTGTCAGTGCCACTGATCGTCGCGGTCTGGCCGGCACCGACCTGAAGCGACACACCAGGTCCCTCGATCTGCGCCGATCCATCCAAAACGGTGACTAGCGTCGGCTGCTCGGTAGTGCCAACAACGATCCCATAACGTCCCGCGCCACCCAGATGCACTAGACTACGCGGCGTTTGCACCGACCACATCTCGTTTGGGGCGAGATCGCGCAAGCTGAAATAGGTTTCGCCCAGCGCCGCGACCCCCTGCAGGCCGCTGGCGTCAAGCGCGTAAACATCAAACTCGCTGCCGCCCGCTAGCGCGATACGGCTATCCGAAATTTCCAGTTGTGTCTCGGAGGACGGTTCGGTCCAAAATGCATTGCCGGAGCTGACAGGATAGTTGACGCTGGCGGTGCTCCATTGCGTGTCGCCCGCGTTGTGAAACGAAACTGTGCCCGTGATGGCGGCGATACGGCCGACTCGAGCCGGCGGGTCGGCTTGGTTCTGGTCGGGTTGGCCCTGGGCCGGAGGCAACGGTGGCGGTGCAGGTTGTGCCATGGCCGCTAGCGGCCAGGCGGCGTCCCACAGCAGCGCGCCCACGGCAACGGACGAGGTCAAGCGGAAAAGACGGGGATTTCTGCGCATCGTTTGATCCGATTGTTTTGTAATCTAGGAGGTTTCCACACCACCATGGCAGAACAAAGTTCTTATTGCGGCCATTCACAATCTGACACCACCGTAATCCAGCTGGATTACGTAACGTCAGGTTAACGTTCTTGTGCCAGAGCGTCGCCAATATGGCCAGCCACTGATCATGGCTGAAGGAACAAACCCATAGCTAAACGCGAATCCGGTCTGGTGACGAATGCATTGTGGCCACCTGCCCGAAGTGATCGGCGGCTTCCGATAGCTTGTGATAGAGCGACCCTTGTCGCCAGCGGACCTTTTTCAGCGGAGCGGGCGGTCAAAAACGCCAGCCGGCCCAGCGACCGTCCGAGCCTGGCGGACGAAGGGGCTTAGCGCGCAAACGCAACTTGCGGCGTCCAGCACCCCACAGCCCGCACCAAATGTTTCGGATGCACCGCATCGCCAAATAGGACGGCCTCGTCATCCCCAAGCTGATTCAGCAAATTCTCGTAACTCTTGATGAAGGCCGCCTGCTTGTCAGGGTCCAGCTTGGAAGACACTGCTTTGGCTTGCGATGCTCCATGCCCAAACGGTGCAACAGGGCGATCAGCCCAGAGTGGCTCTCGTAGGTGATGCTGCATTCTGTTTCGATCCAGGCGCGAACCTCGCGGGGGGTCGGTGGCAGCGTCTCGGTGATCCAGGCCGCCAGTTTGTCTTGCTGCTCATCGCTCGAACGGCAGGCGCTCCCTTCGTGACCAAAGCCCGCCAGGCCCTCGACGCCGTCCTCTTGATACAGCCGATGCCAGGTGCGGATCGTATCGTCGTCCAGAAACGCCTCGCAACTCATCCCCTAGTCCCGAAGCAACGCATTGGCCTGCCGCGCCAATCGGTGAGCCACCGGCCCATCTCGGGTCAGTCAATCAGGTCGCTACGCGCTTCAGCGTCACCGAAGCCACCGCCAATCATGCAATGACTAAAATCGCAGCGGAACTGATCCGCAAGAGGCGTATTCGGGTTCTCAAAGAGTCGAGTATAACATTGGTGCCGGGTGAGGGATTTGAACCCCCGACCTTCGGTTTACAAAACCGCTGCACTACCACTGTGCTAACCCGGCGTCGCTGGTCCTATAACCTATCTCACCGGCATCTGGAACACCGTCCGTATTGAGCCACCTGGTGTTGCTGGCAACCTTGTCAGGCTTGCCGACGGGGAACGGCATCCATGGCTGCTGCACTAGGGTCTGCCCCGGTTTGCTGCCCAATGGGGATGCAGTTGTGCCCGCGATTGTGCCGACCGGAGTTCTGTATTTGTTCATTGCGGCATGAAGGTGGGCGTTCATCAGGTGGCTTTAGCGCATCGTCATGGTAATCCCCCTGTGTCCAAGGATCGCTCGCGAGGTCGCCCACTTACTGGGCGAATGTTGGTTGGGCAAAGCGGGGAATCCCGCACCAGGTCACGCTCGAAACCGGCATCTGATCACAATTCAAACCGGCACCCAACAAGGTGCCAATTAGCACCTCTACCCCGGTCTGGCTCCTCACTATCGGCCAGTAATGGAAAGTATTATCCGTCTCCTTCATTTTCGCGAGTGGACGGTGCCTAGAACGAGGACGCAGATGAAATGGATTTGCGAAATGTTGCCATTAAAAATCTCCAGGGTTGAGTGATGTGCAGACGGCGCGCGGTGCTTGCATCGCCCGTTCAACTGCGGCGGACGACCTGCGACGGATCCGAGGCCGCGACCGCCGGCCTGTCCATCGTGCGCACGAAGCTCGCCGCCGACGTGCTGGGCGATGCAGAGACCGTTAGCAGCGCGTGCCGCCCATATCCGTGGCGTCAACGCTGGCGAGCAAGCAGGCGGATTGGAAGTCTGTGCCAGGTCCTCTTTGCGGGCAAACAGCAGTTCTTTCAGGTTATTAACGCCTGAATATCCATAATACTGGCCGTAACCATTCATCATTGCGGTGGCCATATGATAATCGAGCGCCGGGGGCTGCTGCCGGGACAGCGCGAGCTTGGAGCAACGCTGCCTCAGGCAATTCAGGTAAGGTGACATTAACCGAGTCGAACGGGATGACGTGTCATGCGTTGAAATTTGCAGTTTCCTTCTCTGACCGGCCGGTGCCACAAGATTGCAACTTCAACGGGTGTCTCACGTCCAACTGCCAGTGCAAGATCGTATCATAGGACGAGGACATGACATTGCGGAGGTCCACGCCGTTGTCGGTCGTCATTAATTTCAACTTGATGATCAAAATGGTATTTGGACAAGGGTGCGATTCGCCAGTCACGCAACGCGACCGGCGAGTAACTGGGCGAATGGGCCGGAAATCCGATCGCCAGTAGCTATAACCAACAACAGCGGGGCGTTTGCGGCGGCGCGGCTACACCAGCCGCTCCATCGCGCCTGCCATCAGCTCGATCTGTCGGGCGATCCTGCCCAGCGCATCGGTGGTCGATCCAATGGGCCGGGGCGGGAGATCCGTATTTCCGTCCGACAGGCGATGCGTCGATTGTTCGACCCAGTCGCGCCAGGTTCTCAGCGTCTCTCTTGACACCGCAGCCACCAAGTTCGGATCGTGCTGCACACTAGCCAGACGCCCGGCACAGCGACGCAGCGCGGCGTCGATGACCATTGCCGCCTCCAGGGGATCCTGATTTTGTTTGCCCGGCTCGAGCAGCGCTCGGGTGATCAGGGCCTCCAGCGCGTTGCTCGACACACCGGCCGCGCGCCGTGCCTGGCCGAGCTGGGCGTCCGTCGTCTCGCCCAGCAGCATGGAAAAGTTTGCCTCGGCGTAGGCACCATGGGCTGCGATCGCCTGCTTCACCTCGGGCGCTAGCAGATCGGGCTCCCGGCTTGGCCATAGCAGGAAATTCGCGCCGACGGCGATGAGTCCGCCGATCATGGTGAGGGCCGCGCGCGCCGCCGCGATCGACCATCCGCCGGTATCCGGGGAGCCGGTTTCGACCAGCAGTACGACCAGCGGCGTCAGGGCCATCATGAACAGGCCGAAACTCACCGCCCGGATCGCGAAAGCGGACGTCGACAACAGGAACATCGCCGCCGCGATCGAGATCGGCGTGGTAGCGATCAGACCCACGGCAGCGGCAATGACGCCCCCCAAAGCGGTGCCGGCGATCCGCTCGAGCGCGCGGGTGTAGGTCAGCGAGAAATATGGCTGCATCGTCGCCACAACTGAAATGGTTAGCCAATGGTCATACGGCGTGAACCAGAACATGGTGAAAGCCAAGGGTAACGCCGCGGTCACCGCGGTCCGCAAGGCATGGCGCAAGGCCGGCGACTGCCAGTTCAGATTGGCGCGCAAGGGACGCATGAGTTGTGGCCACATAGGAAGCGCCCGACCCAACGCATCGACGCCCGGGATGAGATTCGCCGGCACTGCCAACGTGTGAGCGATGCGGAGCCGCTCGGTGATCATGTCGATGACCGGTCGCAGCGGGGAGCCGGCCGGGAGGCGTTCCTGGTCGGCGACCATCGCGTCGATGGCGCGATCGATACGGCGATGCACATCGGGGTCATCGGTGACCACCACTCGGCCAAGCGCCAGGATCACGGGTCGCATGCGGCGGAGAAGGCGCTCGGCGATGCGCCGCTCAGCCGGCGGACTGTGTTCCAGTAGGTCGCTCAGGGCGATCAGGCCGCCGAAGATCTGGTCCGCTGTTTCCAGCCGGATGATCGCCTGGGCAGCGCGGTTGCTGGCCACGCCGCGGGCGCGAAGGGTGTCCATGACGGCGGTACGCGCTGCCTCGATCGCGTCGCGGGTGGCACGGCGATGGATCCGGGCGTGCGCTTCCCAGGCGGCGTCGGTGATCGAAGGCGCCTGCACCAAGGTATGAAGGTCTCGGACGAGCTGCGAGGTTTGGCGGTAGGCTTCGGCGACGGCCCGCCGAGCCGGCAGAAATGGATAGATGCGCCAGATGACCATCGTCAGCAGGATCGCCCACAGGGAGCCGCCGATGAACGCTGTTGCAAGGATGCCAGCTTCCGCCGTGCTGGTGATGGCGCGATCGAGCGACAGGATCTGTACTGTAGCCAGCAATGCGCCCAATTGCTGCGGCGCTTGGCCGTAAATGCGGGCGAAAGAGGAGCAGAACAACCCAAACACGCCGAGCGGCAGGGCAACGGCCGGCCCGAATGCGCGGAGGAGGCCGTATCCAGTCGTCACCGCGGTGCCGGTCAGAGCGAAACCGAGCAGCACGGGGACGCGCCGGCGGATCGGGCCGCCGGGATCGCAGATGCAGGTCAGGAGCGCGGCCAACGCTGCCTCTCGCAGTGCCGGGAATTCTAGATATTCATCGAGGGCGATGATGACGGCGACCGAAAGGCCGGCTCGCATGCCCTCCGAGAGGCTGATGGCTCGGACATTGACGACGATCGGCAGTCGCGCGAGGTCGGGTGCTCGGGACGGGAAGGCAGGCGGCATGAGGGTTATTGCCGCTTCCCCTGGAAAAAGTCGCGCAACAATGTTTTCGATGCCGTTTCGCGGATGCCGCCGATGACCTCGGGGCGGTGGTGGCAAGAGGAGGCGTCGAATACGCGGGCGCCGTGATCGACGCCGCCTCCCTTCGGGTCGTAGGCGCCGAAGATCAGGCGCCTGATGCGAAACAGGCTTATGGCGTGGGCGCACATCGGGCAGGGTTCCAGGGTGACGACCAGATCGCAGTCTGGCAGGCGGGGGCTGCCCCGGCGGGCGGCGGCGGCGCGGAGAGCGAGGATCTCGGCGTGAGCGGTGGGGTCGGTGAGTTGCTCCGTGCGGTTGCCGGCACGGGCGAGAATGGCACCCCCGGGGCCCAGCACGACGGCGCCTACGGGGATTTCCCCGAGCGCAGCGGCGGCTCGGGCTTCGTCGAGGGCTTGCTGCATCGGTTCGGCGGTCATGGCGGGGTGTTATCAGGGCAATCGCACTTCAGAATAGTGCAAGTAGCCGGGCGAGGTAGCGGTCATCCCAGCCTGCCCGCATGAACTTGCCACGTAGAGATCCTTTCGTGGTGTCTTTCTGCATCACGTTCAGGGCCATGTGGCGCAACACGGCGAGATTATATGGGCCGTTGTCGAGCCGGGTTCTGTCCTGATCCTCGTTCATGGTGACATCCAGCCGCCAGTGCAGCCGGTTCTCAACGCCCCAATGAGAGCGGACGACTTCATTGCAGCGCTCCGGCGTTAACGCCGAACTGAGCAGGTAATAGGCCGCCTCAGTGGTGGTTTTTGTCGGGGTTTCGCGCGTACGGTCCCCTTTGCCGATGGCGGTCAGGCCGGGCCATCGATGATCGTGTTCCAACCACTTTATGTCGGTGCTGACCGTGGCCGTACGGGTTTCGATGCGGCCGTGATCGCCCTCCACGACGGGCTTGGCCGTGGTCATCTTGCTGGCAGGGTCGTCGAAATAGCGAATGACATCATCATGCAGCGTGCCCTGGTTGCCCTTGAGCGCCAGGACATAGTCGCCACCTTGATCGACGATCTTCTGGGCGATCTCGCGCTGGCAGTTGAGCGCATCGACGGTCACGATCGTGCCTTTTAGCGAGAGCATTTTCAACAACTTAGGCACGGCGGTGATCTCGTTGGATTTGGCATCGGTGGCGATCTGCGCCAGCACCATGCGCTGCTCGCATCCCCAGGCGCTGACCATGTGCAGTGCCGACTTGCCGCTGGCTCGATCGAACGAGCGGCGCAGCACCTTGCCGTCGATGGCGACAACGCCTTGGACGGTCTCGGCGAACCTGGCCATGAACCGCTGGAACATGGCGCGGAACTGCTCGGGGTCGAGCAGGCGGAACAGGCGGCTGAAGGTGTCGTGGCTGGGCAAGCCATTCTCGAGCTTGAGGAAGCCGCGCAGGAACGGCTCCTTCGCTATGGCGAACGCCGCCATGTGGGTGGCGCCCTGGCCGCCACTCAGGACGGTGCACAGAGCAATCACCAGCAGTTCATGCAAGTCGTGCAGAGCGGCATTGCCGCTCCGCGGATCCTTCAGTCCTTCAAAGCAGGCAACAAACTGGTCCAACCCGGCTCCTCCGGTGGTTGCGGTACGCCGGAGGTAGAATTCTATCGCCACCCGAATCGGGCAAGCACCGATTCGCGTGTCAAGGAAATTCCAAATGCGAGTCCCGTGGGGGTGTTATAGTCGGTTGCTTGCGACGCGGGGGGATTGTATAGCGTGCCGCGCATTACTGGCCGGCGTAGCTCAGGGGTAGAGCAACTGATTCGTAATCAGTAGGTCCACAGTTCAATTCTGTGCGCCGGCACCATTTGAAATCAACATCTATGAAAATTCTGGTATCGAACGGGTCGGCCGCGGACCTCATGCGAACCCTCCCATCGGGTTCGCTGCTGATACCGATGTCGCACCGGACTCCTCGCGGGTGGCGCGGTGGCGAGTCGTCGAGTTGGCCGCGGTTCAGCATCGCACCCCGCCGCCACGGAGGCCTGAACGCTGAGGCCTCTCCCGACGCGGCATCCCCTTGGCGATGCTGTGAAGCTGTTTGGAGGCGTCAGGCGCTGAGCTCCTGGTGACGAGGCGCCTAATGCGCCGAGAAAAGATGAGATGAACGCAATCGTAATGAAGGCAAAGAGATTTTCTCTGGACCGTTCGAAGATGATGGTGAACCGCCGGTAGCGGCTCAACCAAGCGAAGATAGTGCCACCACCAAGCAGATGCCGGCCGGGATGAACCATCCGCCGCGGTCGCGCGCCAATCGCCTCGACGGTGATCCCGAGCGTCTCGCCGATCTCGGCCAGCCGCTCGCCCCGGTAGCTGAGGTTGCCGAGCAAATAATAGCCCCATTGCTGAGGCTCGCTCCCGGCCTCATCAACCCGGTCCTCAAGCTCGGCGCCGGGAAGCCCAGGATCGACTCCGATATGGGCTATTGGCCCTCATACAATGGCATCAAGCCAGCCCATCGCTACGCCAGCATGACGCTTGCGCACATCGTCCAGGTCGGCTGAATTGCCGACGTTACGCTCGGCGTCGGCGAGCACCAGGCCGGCATGACGTCGGATCGTGGTGATCCGGGTCGGCTCATGTTCGCGACTCGCCACAGCAGTCAGCACCTCCAACAGCCGTATGAGGACCGCCGGGGCGCTCGCAGCGTTCTGCCGGATCATGTGAAACATCCCGTCCGTAAGGCCGTCGTAATCCACAGCAGGAACTACAAGCGTGATACGGTTGTCTCGCAGCCAGACGCCGGAGTTCAGATGAACAGGCACGACGTCACACAGCGCGGCGCCGAGGCGGTCTAGCACTGCCATGGCCGTGTGTGGATCGTTGATTCCGGGCGACAGGGCTCGGACGGCAACCTCGACAAGTTGGCGGACGGCAAATTCGAGGTCGGCTGAAGTCACCCGCGTCGGCCCCAGCGCCGTGGCGGCGGTGATCGCGGCGTCGGCGCCCTCGACCGCCGGGAACATCAGAGCGATTGGGGCGCCGGGGAACACGTAATCACCCGGTCGCACCAGCAGTCGCAGCATGGTACCCCGCTCCGCGGCCCAGTCCGCCAACCCCTCCGCGTCCAGTTGTTGCAGGTAGCCACGCTGTGTGCCCACGATCGGCACAGCACGTCGCGACATTGTCGCGTCCGGCGCGGCCGGCTGTGGCTCAGGGCTGGTCAACCGCCGGATCGCCGAACTGATGTCCTCGCTGACCAACTCGATAACCGTATCGACATTGATACGACCAGCCATGTGGCCGACGAAGAATACCAGCGTGCCGACGCAAACCAAGGCCAGCATGATCCCAACACTGAGGGCGAGATGCGGCACGAACGCACCCTCGCTTTCGGTTCGGACACTTCGCAGCACCATCAACGCGTAGGAGAAGGTGCCGAGAAAGGCTCCCAGGGTGAACTGGTTGCCGCGGTCACGGGTAAAGTTGCTCAGCAGGCGCGGTCCCATCTGTCCGGCGGCCAGGGACAGCGCCGCGATGGTGATCGAGAATACCGTGCCGGCGACACTTATCGTCGACGAGGCTATTGCTCCGAGTAGTGTACGTGCACCTGTCCCGCCCCCATTGTAGAGCCAGGGACTGTTGATCAGCCAACCGGGCATCATGCCGTTTCGGTCCAGACTGATGAGGCCGACAGCCAGGAAAATGCCGGCCACGACCATGGCGGCGGGCAGCAGCCAGAATGTCTCACCCAGATCCGATAGAAACTTGCGAAACTTTGCTTTCAACCAGATTCCGATCAGATGCAGTGCAAGGTTTGATGGCCACTAGTGAAAAACCGCAGCCAGAATGCGGCGTTCGGTAAAAGTCTGAACCCCTCGTCGATACCGCCGAGATTGTTCAACGCGTGTCGCAATGGAAGGCCCGACCCTCGCCATGATGTGATGGTCTTTTTCGGCTAAACGCTGAAGTAGGCGACATTGGCTTTTTGCGACGCGCTCCCCTGTGTGGGAGCTAGTTTGCTCTTGGGTGGGAGCCAGGGCGGCCGCCCATTCGCTTACTTCCGGGGGCCTTGCCGCATGATAATAGTCCATCCGTGGTGGCTTACTTTCGGCATCGCGACGCTGCTGCTCGTTCTGGGTGCAACGTCCGGGCTGGTGAATTCCAGGCTTTGGGTCTCCGAACCGGTGGTTTGTGCAGCGTTCGGCGTTGTGATCGGCCCGCTGTGCCTGGACTTGCTGGATCTGGACCCGACGCGTGATCCGCAGGCACATGTCTTTCTGCGAGAGGCCGCAAGGGTCACCCTCGCCATCGCCGTGCTCGCGGCGGCCATTCGCCTGCCGCGGGGTTGGATGCGGACGAACTGGCGTGGGTTAGGCGTGGCTCTCGGGCCGGGAATGCTGCTCATGTGGGCCGCCGGCGCCGCTGTGACGGCCTGCAGTTTTAACCTGCCCTGGCTGGTCTGCGCACTGATCGGGGCCATTATCGCGCCGACGGACCCAGTGCTGTCGGCCCCCGTTGTCGGCGGTGATCTGGCGCACCGAGCGGTGCCGTTCGACCTGCGGCACGCCATCACCGCCGAAAGCGGTATTAACGACGGGCTGGCGGGACCGATCGTCATGTTGCCGGTCATTGCCCTCGGCGGCGCGGGTGCGCACGAGCCGTGGCGGGATGTCGGCACCTGGCTGCTACAAACGGTTCTGTGGGAGACCGGCAGCGCCGTCGTGCTGGGCGCCGGCGCCGGCTACGTTGCTGGCCTCCTGCTCAAGTGGGCTGCAGGGCAGATCGACGCGGAGCGATCCTCCCTTCTGACCATCGCCCTGGCGCTGGCCCTGGCGACGCTGACCGGGCTGCAGGCGATCGGCAGCAATGGGGTCTTGGGTGCCTTCGTGGCCGGCGCTCTGCTCAACAACGCTTATGAGGAAGAGTCCCAGCAGCACCAGGAACATTTCAACGAGGCCATCACCCGCTTCTTCGATCTTCCTATCATCATCCTGCTTGGGGTGGCGGCTCCATGGTCCGCCTGGATCGACATGGGCTGGAGAGCGCCGGTGTTCGTCGTTGGCATCCTGTTCCTTCGTCGCATCCCCGCGTGGTTGCTGCTGCGCCGCGGTATGCCGTGGGCGAGGCGGCTGCCAGAGAACCTTTTCGTAGGCTGGTTCGGGCCGGTGGGCGCGGCCGCGATGTTCTACGCGTTGGAAGCTCAGGATATGACCGGGCAGGGCATGTTGTGGCCCATCGTCAGTTTGGCGGCGTTCGCGTCGGTTATGGCTCACGGCGTAACCGGAACTTATTTCACCACCCTGCTCGGCGATCAGCTTAGAGAAAGGCAGGCAACGCCTTGATTAGGCTTGGTCTTCTGCTCATCGTGCCGGTCGCGTCGCTGATGCACTACGTGTTGGGCCTATCGCCGATCTGGGTATTCCTGGCAGGTATTCTGGGCATAGGCATCCTGGCTGACTGGATCCGGGTAGCGACCGAACAACTCGCCCAGCACACCGGCCCGGCTGTCGGCGGACTGCTGCAGGTGAGCCTGGGCAGCGTCGCGGAATTGCTGCTGGCGCTCTTTGTGCTGGCGCACGGCCAACCCGAGGTGGTGCATGCGCAGATCACTGGCTCGATCATCGGCACCAGCCTGCTTGGGCTCGGTCTGGCCATCGTGGTGGGTAGCGCAGGGCGGGAGCGGCAGACCTTCAAGCGGGAAAGAGCTGGGCTGTTGTCCAGCCTGCTGATCCTCGTCGTGATCGCGCTTCTGCTGCCAGCGGTGTTCGATTTCACGGCGCGCAGCATTACCCATGCCGGCAGTGTAGCGGTCAGCGACGAAGCGCTCAGCATGACGGTGTCAATTGTGCTGGTGCTACTGTATCTCGGCAATCTGGCCTTCACGCTGGTGACGCATCGTGACGTGTTCTCAACCGGCGAAGCTGGGGAGGCTACCGATGGCTGGGCGCTCTGGCGGTGTCTGGCCGTCCTGGGCGGCGCGACCCTTGCTGCGGCACTCGAAAGCGAGTTGATCTCGGACGCGCTTGCCGATGCCGCGAGCACCCTGCACCTGTCGTCAACGTTCGTGGGTGTCATCGTGCTGGCGCTGGTAGGGACGATCGCCGATTTGTTTTCCGCCGTGTGGTTCGCGCGACAGGATCGGATGGGACTGGTGATGAGCATCTGCATCGGGTCGGCGATCCAGGTCGCCCTGGTGGTGGCTCCATTACTGGTGATCCTGTCCTGGCTGATCGGCAGTCCAATGACGCTGGTGTTCCACAGCCCGCTGGATCTGTTCGCTATCGCCGCGACCGCACTCATCGTCAACGCCATCACCGGGGATGGCGAGACAACCTGGTTCGAGGGCGTGCTGCTGATCGGCGTCTATGTCGTATTGGGCATCGCCTTCTTCTTCACCTGATAATTTGCGTCAAGGCTGGTCTCGACGCGCAAGTCATTGTGTTAGAAATATCCCGAAATTAAGGCAGAAGAAATCGGTCTTTCACTTAGTTAAACTTTAATAAATTGTGCAATTTCAGGTAAACTGCGAATAAAAACTTCGCTTAATGAGTGGCGGCAAACCGACCGACAAGCCGCGTTTCAAAGAGGAGTACTCCAGTTTCCGTAAGGTAGTGACTTTTGCCGGCGTTGCGCTCTGTCTTTCTCTGCCCGAGATGGCGCAGCAGAGTAATCAGTCTTCATCCTCTGACAGTACATCGACGGTCGGCTCTCCCACGCCGGGAATGAGTGGATCCTCGATCCGAAATCACCTCACCCAAGATCTCAAGAAAGCCGGATATGCGGACGTCAAGATCGTACCAGCTTCTTTTGTCGCGGAAGCCAAGGACAAGCAGGGTCATCCTGTGACAATGCTGATAAGCCCTGATTCGGTCACCACCATCACGGAGGTGCCGCAATCTCAAGCGAGCTCGGGCACCAATTCAAGTTCTGCAAGCAAGGCGAGCGGGAGCGAAACTTCAACCGCGAGCAATAAATAGCTTTTACTGCCGACCGCCGGCCGTCATCATGAGATTAAATCAATCGATGAGACTTGATGAACGGCCGGCGTAACAGGGACTGGGGGAGCCTAAAATGCGGCGCGAGCCTCACAGAAATTTTAGTTTCCGCTCGTTTTATTTGGCGGGTCGAAAGGCCGGCACAAAAACGCTGGTAATTTCTGGGCCCCGGTCCGCGGACAACTCCGCAGCACAACGACGATACGTTCCGCGAGCTCGCTGACTGCCTGATTCATGGCGGCGACGACAGCGTCAGTTCGCGATGAGCCGGCATTGGCGCCGATCGCTTCCGATCGGGTCAGGCGGGCATCCATGTCGATTAAGCAATGTCCAGTCGGCCTGAAGTGTGACATGTCCAGTGGCATCACCAGTGAAACGCTGAACATTGATCTCAATCCCCGTCGAACCATCCGGCGGTGAGGCGTCGCCGGGCAGCAGCACGTGGCCGGATGGAAGACGGCCCCGCAGATCCTCCGCCAGCACATCCCGGATCATGCCGTCCAACGGCGCCGCCCAACGATCCTCACTCGAAATATCGATGCGCTCGGGACCGTCGGCGCGGACCATCGACTGTCGATCAAGGCTTTCTGGCAGCAGCACACGAGCCACGCCAATCGGTGTGTTATCGCAACCAAAACCAACAGCATCCTGCGCCGCCGGGGGTGCCACCGGCGACCGCGTGTAGAACTTCGTCGGCGGCCCACTGCAGCCCTAAATCACCAGGATCGACAGGAGGGCGAAACCGCGTCTCATTGAACGTTTGCCCGGCCGGTCAACAGGGCGGACGGATGCTGGTCGAGCAAATCCGACAATCCTCGCAAAGACCGCGCGGTGCGGCTGAGCTGATCTCATACAAAGTTTCGGGCAATCCCTCGGTTCAGGGCGCATTCCCGGCAGTTCGTTGCGCCGAAAGAAGATTGTGCGCCGCGGTCAGGGATGCCTGGGCTTCGGCGACCGTCCGGCGGAGTTCGGCCAGGGTTGGCGGCAACTGGTTGCGCATTTCGCGGGTCATGCGGTCCAGGTTGGCGGTCGCACCATCAATCTGGCGAAGAGTTGCACCGCCGGGCCGCAGGCGCTACAGGCGAACGCGACGGCGTCCGAAGCGACCGGGGGTGCTTTTATGTGCCGCCAGATCCGGCGCCGTTGAAGCGTCGCGCGGGTCAACATCGCCATCAGCGCCGCACCGATGAAGCACCAGCCTCCCGCCCCGATCGTTACATTGACGAACGGGGCCAGCCGGCTATAGCCGATGGCGCAGCCGATCAGGAACACGTCCGGCATCGCCCACAGATCCAGTGCTTCCGCTCGACGGAACGCCGGACCGACCCACGCGGCGGTGTATCCGGCCAACACCGCACCGAGTGAGCCTACCAGCAGTCCAAAGCGGAGGAATGGAAAGATGACCACCTCCAGCGCGACCACGACCGCAACGATGGGCCATTTTTGGTGCCAGATGGTCCCGACGCCGGAGGCCAGGTGGGTCTGGCCTCCATGCCCCGCTTTCGATACGCTCATGAGCAGCATGAGATTCGCTGGGATCAACAGGATTAGCGTCGTCAGAGCGCAAGCGAAGGCCGTGCCCACGGCCCTTCCGGTGGCTTGCTCAAGCGGGCAATGACACTGCCAGCATTGCAACCGGCCAGATGTTATTGACGGCATTTCCTGGATCACGCCGCAATCCGGACACCCGATCACGCTGTCCATGACTGGCTGATCCTCCGGACAAATCGGATCGGCAGTCGGTTTGGGTTCCTGGCGGGGGTCACCTGCGCATGAGCCCTTCCCACTGGACCTGGAAGTGTGTCGGAGCGTGAGGGTCTCAGCGCTGTCATGATGCATGAACGATCAGGCCGGTCCCACGGTGATCACATCGCGCATCAGTGTCATGGCCTACTCAGCGGCAGTGGAGGAGATGATCAAGCTAGGGTCAGGACTCATTCACTACAGATAAAATAGGACGGTGGCGGCAAGACAAATCGCTGAAAAGAACGTGTGGGCACAGCGGTCATAGCGCATCGCAATCCGCCGCCAGTCTTTCAGTTTGGCGAACATGTTCTCGATCTTATGGCGCCATTTGTAGAGCGCCTTGTCGTAGCCGAGCGGCTGTTTGCGGTTCTTGGTCGGTGGAATACACACTCTTATCCCCCGCTTGTTCAAGGCGGCGCGGAAATGATCGCTGTCGTAGCCACGGTCGCCGATCAAAGTGCTGCCCGCAGGCAGCGTCTCAAGCAGCAGCTGAGCACCGGTATGGTCGCTCATCTGGCCCTCGGTCAGCAGCAGAGTAAGCGGCCTGCCCTGCCCGCGCACACGGCGTGGAGCTTGGAATTCAACCCGCCCTTGGTGCGCCCAATGCAGCGCGAAGGGCCCCCTTTTTCCGTAGGCTGGCGGCCGTCCGATGCGCTTTGAGATGCGTCGAGTCGATCATGATCCGCTCGGGCCTGGGGCCTTCACCGGCCAATCCAGCAAAGATCCGTTCGAACACGCCGTTGCGGCTCCAGCGGACGAAGCGATTATACAGGGTCTTGTGTGAGCCATACTCTTTGGGCGCATCCTTCCACTGCAATCCGTTGCGGATCACGTAAATGATTCCGCTTATCACCCGCCGGTCGTCGACCCGCGGTTTGCCGTGAGAGCGGGGGAAATGCGGGCTGATCCGAACCATCTGTCGCTCGCTCAGCAGGAACAATTTGCTCATGGCGGATACCTCCGCCAATCCCAAAATCATGGACTGTCGAGCCGCGTCAAGTCGTTAATGGGTCCTGAGCCTAGGAAGGCGGATCTCTGCTGGTCGGTGTAGCTCGGTTTCGAGGGCGTCGACTTCAAGTAGGTAACGATCGCGTGCAGGTCAGCGTCGGTCAACTTGCGCAGGCTGTCGTGCACGGTCTCAGCCATGGGCCCGGTTGCGACGCCCATTCCGGAGGATACGCCGGTCTTGAGGAAAGTGAAAACCTGATCGTCAGTATATTTACCGATGCCGTCACGCACATCTGATGTTATGTTGGCGCATACCAGTGCTCTATGGGACCACCGCGAAGCGGTTCCGCCATTGCGGTGTCACCGAGGAGATTGCGGCCATTATGGCATTCGCCGCAATGGCCGAGGCCTTGGACGATATAGGCGCCGCGATTGACCTCCGCCGACTTCGAGGGGTCTGGCGTGAACGAACCCTGCCGCAGAAAAAGTTCGTCCCACACAGCCAGGCCAGCCCGAATGTTGAACGGAAAGGCCAGCTTGTTTGGCGGCCGCGGTGCGTGTACCGGCTTGAGCGAGAACAGATAGGCCTTGATGGCGAGCACGTCGTCACGGGTAACTTTGGTATACCAGGGATAGGGCATGATCGGGTACAGATGTTGGCCGTTCTTCCCAATCCCCGAGTGCAGGACCCGATAGAACTGGTCGTCGGTCCAGTCGCCGATGCCGGTTTCCTTGTCGGGCGTAATGTTGGGCGTGGAGACCGGACCAAACGGGGTTAGCATGTAGCGGCCGCCGGCGAACTTTTGTCCGCCGTCGGCGGTATGGCACGATCCACAATCGCCCAGATCGGCAAGATACTCGCCACGCGAAACGACGTCAGAGTTTGGCGGATCAGAAGCCGCGCCGGCAGGTAGCGATAGACATGAACGCAAACACGACACGGATCAGCACTGTCGTCGCTTTCCGGCTACCGATGGTCTCGGCATTGTTTTGAAAAGCCATCCGGAGCCCCCGTGTTGCGACCTGCATAAAATCGCGACGGTAAGCGGAACGGCGACGACCTGGACCGGTTGCCACGTCAACCGCTGTTGACGTGGTTGTCATCTCCAGGACGACGATCGCTGGCGGGGCGATTGGGCTCGACCGGATCCAGTATCGGATGATATCGACCTGTCAGGAAAGATGATCGTGGCGTTGTTCTGGACGTAATGATCCTCAAGTTTCGAGGACCACGGCACCGCGCCATCGTCATCGCTTGTTTCCATTCACACAGCCGAATGGGTCGGTTGTTGATCCTGGAGATGACAGATGCCTTCAATCGAAATGAAACCAGACGCCAGTTATGTAGAGGCGTCGGAAAGAGACTGCAACGCTCGCCCTTGGTCACGGCGATCGCAGAGTGGGGAGGAAAAGGCGTTAGACCTGGGCCCCAATCGGATATACCGGTTGAGGCTGCGCCACCCGTACCTGCTACGGCGTTGCCGCGTTCATCCTTGGTGGCGGCCTTATCAGCATCTTCGTAATGACGACATATACAAACTGGGCCTATGAAGGTGTGGACTTGACGACGGCCGTGTACCAGATAGTTTTCGGCGGTCTCGGCGGTGAACTCGTCGCGGTTATCCTGGCGTTTGCTTACGCAGCTAGCGTCAAATCAACGCGCGGGCCGATGAGATCCCCGGCATCAGCCAAGCCCCGCTATAACAGCCTGCCCGCGGGCAAGAGGCCTAGCGTAGTTTAATGTCGCCATCCTCGAAACCAGGGGCGGCGCGATCGCTACGATTGAGCCTGCCGGCGCAATGCGCTGAGCAGTTCCTGTATGTTGTCATTATGACTTGTAATAAAGAAGTCGTAGTCGCTGCGCACGGTTAACCGCATGCTGATGCCTTCAGCGAGCATGTCTACGATTTTGAAACTGCTGCCGTCCTCGTGCAGCACCCAAGTCACCTGTGCCGGCGGATTACCGGTTCGCTGTCACGGTGCTGGTACCCCTCGTCATTGACGGTGAGTAAAATCTTCAAATCGATGGCACCGCAACGTTCTGACGGAGCCAATTCGTGGCCGCCATGGAAGACGTGCTGGACGTCTATCACAGGCCGCACGATCCGGATCGTCCCGTGGTCTGCGTGGACGAGACCTCGAAGCAGCTCATCGCCGAGACGCGCGTGCCGATCCCGGCCAAGCCAGGGCAGCCTAAACGTTGCGATTATGAGTATGAGCGCAACGGCACCGCCAATCTGTTTATGATGTTCGCGCCGTTGGAGGGCTGGCGGCATGTCAAGGTGACCGATCGCCACACCGCCGTGGATTATGCGCAAGTGCTCAAGGAGTTGTCGGACACGCACTATCCCAATGCGTCGCAGATCGTTCTCGTGCAGGACAATCTCAGCACCCACAAACCAGCATCACTATACGAAGCGTTTCCAGCCGGGGAGGCACGTCGGCTGGTTGAGCGCTTCGAGTGGCATTACACGCCCAAACATGGAAGCTGGCTCGACATGGCTGAATCTGAACTCAGCGTGCTGACGACCCAGTGCCTCGATCGCCGCATCGCGGACAAGCAGACCCTGACCGAGGAAGTCGCCGCCTGGGAGGGCTGCCGCAACAAGAAACACGCAAATGCGGACTGGCAGTTCACCACCACCGATGCGCGGATTAAACTGAAGCGACTTTACCCCGCATTATGAACGACTCGGGGTACTAGGCACATCTGTAGCGTCACCGTTCTGCTCAGGATGTCCGACGATGATATGCACTTCCTCCTGCTTGTAGTCACCCAATCGGACGACGACCTCCTTTACCAAAACTGAATGAAAAAGCTGCAAATACTCTCCCTGCTGGTTTGGCGTAGCCTGGCGCCAGAATCGGCCGAGACAGGAGCGTGCAATCTCATCGACGGCCACTGCGCGATTGATCAAAGACTGCAATTTCTGGCGTTCCGTTCCCTTGGAAGCATCGCCTCCGACGATCGCGGCGAGTTCGTCGCCAACCACTTCTCATGAACGAAGCGGCGGCGGCCAGCGTGGATTGTTCCGATGCGCTGACGCGTCGCGCACCCAGGCTGACCAGCGAAGCGACAACCCCGGCTAGGGTTCGGCGCCTGGTAAGTTCGACGTCCTCCGTGGGAATGGTCAGACGATCGCTACGGACTCGTACCGGATTCGGATCGATCAAGACTGGGAGCATATGTTGCGTCTCCTTAAACGATACCCAGAACAAACCTGTCACCTGGAACGCTATATCGGGTCCGGCCATTGTCAGGATGTCCGCCCTCAGCTTCATGAGCACAGTGAATCGTTCCGCTTGGCTCTAGGACGAGCCGCTCAGTTCCCGCCATGCCGGCAACTCCGAATTGAAAGGTCGCACCGAAAGCCTGGCTGGTTCGTTCACCGAAGCTAACGCTCGCTCAGACGTTCAGCCTCTTGGCCAACTGATGGAGCCCGGCAATCGCGCCCAGCCCAATGACCGCCCACATCGCATTGCGGTGCCGGCTGGTGAACACCTCCCAACTGAACGTCCGTGCCTTCGCGTCGAAACGCCCGTGGGCGCCATAAGCCCCAGGCACCGGCTCAAACAGGTTGCTTGGCGCATCGGCCGGCGTTGGCACGTCGGTCAGTTGTCCCGAATACCCTGATTTCGCCAGGTATCGGTCGATCAGGCCCGGCGCGATGCGGTTGCCCAGGATCGCCTTGACGGTCGGAAACCCGATCCACGTCTGTCGCCTGGGATGGAATGCAGCGAAGTAGATCGCCCGCGCCGGGATCTCCGGCTGGAAGATCGGCGGCACCGGCTGCGGCCGCTTGCCCATCTTGTTCAGTGCCCAGTCGAAACTGCGGCGTGTTGACCGCCGGCAGATCCACCATGGACAAGCGAGATATTCAGCTTGTCATGGATGATTTCAGATCGCAACGAGTCGGTAAATCCCCGGATCGCGAACTTGGCCCCGCAATACACCGACTGCAGCGGGACCGACCGGTAACCGAGCGCCGAACCGACGTTGACGATGGAACCGCGGTTGCGCTGACGCATGCGCTTCAATGCGCACATCATGCCATGCACCTGGCCGAGATAGGTCACCGCCGTGCCGCGCGCCACCTCCTCTGCCGTAAGCTTGGCCACCGGCGCGAACACAGTCGCCATCGCGACATTCACCCAGACGTCGATTGGGCCCAGCTCTTTCTCCACCCGCTCTGCCGCGGCTTCCACCGCCTCGTAGTCGGCCACGTCGGTCGGGACCGGCAGCGCCCGCACGCCGTATCGGCGCAGTTCCGCCGCTGCGTGCTCCAGGCGCGTCCGGGTCGCGCGACAGCAGCGCCACATCACACCCGTTTCGCGCGAACTCAGTCGCGACTGCGCGGCCAACACCCGCACCCGCGCCCGTGATAACCACGATCTTGCCCATTCTTGCTCCAACCTGTTGAGCCTGGTGACTTCGCGCGACAGAGCCGCGCCTCTGCAGCATATCGCTTGGCGATTGTGAGATCATAACTGATGTCCTGGCTGTAATACTTCAGGTGGGACAGATTTTTCACCAGCCCGACAATAGAAGCGCCCGCAACAGACCGGGTTTGACTTAAACTGAACACAAAGCGATGAGCCGATCCACCGCAGACCAGAACGCCGCGCCGATCACCAGTCGGTCATCGGCCACCAGTCGTGCAACCCCGGACCGCTTCGTTCGCTTGGGGATCACTTGCAGCCGGGGACGCGACATGAAGAAGCTTCGACAAACCCTGTCCGACACGGTCTCGGGCTTTCTCAACGACTGGTCGCTGCCCCGGCAGATGGCCGGGCTCGACCCGTTGTCCAAAGCTGCGGAAAGCACGACCTCCCGCACGTTGCGTCCGAGGCTGGAGCAGGCGGATACGGTCGGCACCAGCGTTTGCCCGTTCTGCGCCGTCGGCTGCAGCCAGCTCGTCTATGCGAAGAACGGCCGGCCGATCCATATCGAAGGCGACCCGCGCAGTCCGGTGAACCAGGGCACGCTGTGTCCCAAGGGCGCCAGCACGCTGGGCGTGCTGCTGTCGCCGCAACGCATCAACACGGTGCTGTATCGTGCGCCGTGTGCCCGCAACTGGCAAGAAAAGCCGCTGGACTGGGCGATGGAGCGGATCGCCAAGTTGACTAAGCAGGTCCGCGACGACAGCTTCGTCGAGACCCTGCCGGACGGCCGCACCGTGAACCACACCATCGGCCTCGGCTCGCTCGGCGGTGCCACCCTGGACAACGAGGAAAACTACCTCATCAAGAAGTTGTTCGGCGGCGGCCTCGGCATGGTGAGTATCGAAAATCAGGCGAGGATCTGACACTCCTCCTCGGTGCCCAGTCTGGGAACGAGTTTTGGCCGCGGCGCTGCCACCATGGCCCTTTGGGACCTGGAAAACGCCGACTGCATCGTCGTCATGGGCTCCAACATGGCGGAGAACCATCCGGTCGGCTTCCGCTTCGTAGTGGAGGCGCAGCGGCGGGGTGCAACGGTCATCCATGTGGACCCGCGGTTCACTCGCACCTCCGCGCTGGCTAACATTCACGCCCCGATCCGCTCGGGCACCGACATCGCATTCCTGGGCGGGATCATCCACCACATCCTGGAGAACGACCTGTGGTTCCGGGACTTCGTCCTGGCCTACACCAACATCGCCAACATTATCGAAGACGGTTACCAAGATCCGGAACAGACCGGCGGCGTGTTCTCCGGCTTCAACGCCGATACTGGGTCCTATAAGCAGGATACCTGGCAGTATAAGGGCAAGATCGTCCCCTCCTCGATCTCGGAACATCGCGTCCAGACGCAGGAAAAGTCTCGAGGCGGTGACTTCGAGGCGATGACGGAAGGCCCGCCGCCGACCGATCCAACGTTGCAACATCCGAACTGCGTTTACCAGATCATGCGGCGCCACTACGCGCGCTATACGCCGGAGATGGTGGAGCGGGTGACTGGGTGCCCGCAAGATACATTCCTCGCCGTCGCCAACGCCCTGACGCGCAATTCCGGCCGGGAGAAGACCGGGGCATTTTGCTACGCGGTCGGCTGGACGCATCACACCGTCGGCGTCCAGATCATCCGTGCCGCCGCGATCATCCAAGGCCTGCTGGGCAACATCGGCCGCCCCGGCGGCGGCATCCTCGCGCTGCGCGGCCACGCCAGCATCCAGGGCAGCACCGACATCCCCACGCTCTACAACATGCTGCCCACCTACCTGCCGCAGCCGAACGTGTTCCACCAGCACGGCACTTTGCAGAACTACCTGGACAGCGAGACGCCGACGACCGGCTGGTGGGCCAATATGCCGAAATACGTCGTCAGCCTGCTGAAGGCGTGGTACGGCGAACACGCCAGGCCGGACAACGAGTGGGGCTACCAGTTCGTGCCGAAGCTGACCGGCGACGTGTCGCAGTTGCCGATGACGCTGTCGATGCTGGACGGCGTGATGAAGGGCCAGTTCATCCTCGGCCAGAACCCGGTCGTCGGCGCGGTGAACTCCGATCTCGTCGAACGGGGCCTGGCGAAGCTGGACTGGCTGGTGGTCCGCGACTTCGCAATGACGGAGACGGCAAATTTCTGGCAGAAGGGCCAACTCGTGCAACGTGGAGAATTGCGGCCGGAGGAAATCGACACCGAGGTCTTCTTTCTGCCGGCCTCGCTCGCCGGTGAAAAGGACGGGACGGTCACCAACACCAGCCGCCTGGTGCAGTGGCACGACGCTGTGCTGGAACCGCCAGGCGACAGCCGCTCTGACCTCTGGTTCATCTACCACCTCGGCAAGCGCCTGAAGCAGCTCTACGCGGACAGCACCGAGCCGCGCGACGCGGCGATACAGGCGCTGACATGGACCTATCCGGAACGCGGCAAACGCGCCGAACCGGAAGCCGAGGCAGTGCTGCGCGAGATCAACGGCTACACCGTCGCCGACCGCAAGCAGATCCCCAGCTACCAGCAGTTGAAGGACGACGGCAGCACGGCCTGCGGCGGCTGGATGTATTGTGGCGTCTATCCGTCTGAAGGCCACAACGTCGCGCGCTCTCGCAAGCCCGACGCGCCCGGCGGCCCCGGCAGCCATGCCGGCTGGGCGTTTTCCTGGCCGTCGAACCGGCGCACGCTCTACAATCGTGCCTCCGCCGACCTGGATGGACGGCCCTGGTCCGAGCGGAAGAAGATGGTGTGGTGGGACGAGGCGGCGGGCAAGTGGACCGGCAACGATGTGCCCGATTTCGCCGCCACCAAGCGACCGGACTACCGCCCGGACTGGCCCACGCATCCCCATGGCATGGACAGCGCTCGGCGGCGACGATCCATTCATCATGGAAGCCGACGGCAAGTGCCAGTTGTTCGTGCCGTCCGGCCTGAAGGATGGTCCCCTGCCGACGCACTACGAGCCGGTGGAAAGTCCGGTGCGCAATGCGATGTACGGCCAGCAGTTCAACCCGGCCGCCAAGCTGTGGACGCGTCCTGGCAACGAATTGCACGCGCCGCAAGATCCGCGGTTTCCGTACGTGTTCACCACGTATCGACTCACCGAACTGCATTGCGGCGGCGTCATCAGCCGGGTCACGCCACACACCGCCGAACTGCAGCCGGAGGCGTTCGTCGAAATCTCTCCCGAACTCGCCCAGGAACTCGGCATTCGCCACCTGGGCTGGACGGTGCTGTCCACCCTGCGTGGCGAGATCGAGGCGCGCGCCATGGTGACCGAGCGGATGCGGCCGTTCAGGATCGGGGACCGGACGGTGCATCAGGTCGGCATGCCGTGGGTGTTCGGTTGGGAGGGCTACGCCCGCGGGGACATCGCCAACGTGTGCTGGCGATCACGGGCGACGCGAACACCAGCATCCTCATCCGGTTCGCCGCCGGGCCGTCCAGTGTCAAACGGATTGGCCACGCTGTTCTCGGCTCTCCGAAGAACCAGGAGACCGTTCGCTGGTTCCGCGAGACACTCGGTCTGGTGTGCTCGGACGACGTTTATGCGGGGGACACAGAGAACATCATCGGTCAGTTCAGTCGGATCGATGCTGGCGATGATTATGTCGATCACCATGCCTTTTTCTGTATGAGAAATGAGCGGGCTGGCCTCAATCATTTTTCATTCGAGGTCCAGGACGTCGATGACGTGTTCATCGGCCACGAATACCTAAATGGTTTGAGCAAATACGAGCACATGTGGGGCATCGGCCGTCACCTGCTCGGCAGTCAGGTCTACGACTATTGGGCCGATCCCTGGGGCCGCATCCATGAGCACTGGGCGGACAACCGATCGGTTAAATCTCCGGAATGGCGGCAACCTCGTCTCGGCTGAGGAGGGGCTCCGGTCGCAGTGGGGATCAAGACCGCCACAGAAATTCCAAGGTCACGTCAGCCCTTGATAAGGCAAGGCGCATCGACCGATTTTGGTTGGCGCCGCACGATGTTTGATTATGGGACGGCCCGGAAGGTGAGATAGGACGGGCTGGAGCGACGTGGTTGTGACCTCCGCTCCGACATCGGCCGGGATCAAAGCAATGCTCTTCGGCGTTGACAATCGCATCCAGGTGGTCTCGCGGATTTACTATGTCGCCTGGAGCGTCCCGCGCCACACACACAGAGCTCGCTTTAATCACTGCCGCAAGCCAAAGTTGTTTATAAGTCATGTCCGACCTGCGCCTCGCCGCCAAGGTGACCGAGCATCTCGTGCAGGTGATCGCGACGACCTCACCCGCCTTTAGCCCGTCTTTCGCAACTCGCCCCGAATAATCCTCCAGGCGGCCGGTTTCCCGCGGCTGGGTCCTGCAAGGTCGGCACCACAGGGGCTGCGGTCATTGCGATATCGGAGTGCCATCCGACATGATCCTTGGCGGCGGTTGGCTGGGCAAACTGAGGTTCAGCATCTGAAGCAGCAGCGCCTGATCCGGCTCGGGCTCGGGGTGGCGCGACATGATAACAGTGCGGCCATCCGTGGTCGGCAGATGCACATCGACCATCTGGATCGCTGCCATCTTGTCCAGCACCGACCTCGGCGTCAGTCCCGGTGCCCGCGATCGCAGCCGCTGCTTCAGGGTCACTTGGAGGCAATAAGCCAGGAATGCGACCAGGATGTGCGCTTCGATCCGCTCATCGGTCTGGTGGTAGATCGGCCGGATCGCCAGATCATGCTTCAGTTCTTTGAACGCCTGCTCCACTTCGGTCAGTTGCAGGTAGAACGCCCAGAGCTGTGCCAGATCGCCGCCGGTCAGGTTCGATCTCAGCAGATAACTTCCCTCGCGGCGACGGGCTTCGCGCAGGTTCTGCCAGTTCAACCGAAAGCCGAACGTCTCTGGCGTGACGGCTTGATCCCTTTCGGGCAACCGCAGGTCAATGATCCGCCAAACTGCTGGCCCAACTTCTTTCCGAGCGGCCCCCAGCTTGATCAGCAACTGGTCACGGGTCAGCTTCTGCTGGCGCAACTCATGCAGCCGCTTCACCAGCTTCTTCAACCTGCGGCACCGCATCGCCTGCTCTTTGTCGCGACGGGCGCCGCTGCGCGCCAGGATGTAAAGTTCGCCGTCCTGCTCGACCAGTTTGACCTGCACCGCCTCGCGCACCTCGGCCCATGGCTTGGCCAGGAAGTTCTTCTCCAACTGGCTCAGTCGCCCGCGCGGCGTGCCCACCAGGTAATGGGTCGGCGTCTCTGCTGCCCGCATTTCGGCCAGCACCGCCTCGGTCGGGATCCCGCGGTCCATCACCCAGGTGCGTCCGGCCTTGCCATACTGGGCTTCGATCCGTCGCAGGAATGCCCCCAGTCCGGTTCGATCACGCAGGCGCTGAGCGCGCCGCTGAGCGTCACCAGCAGGGCAATCGTCAGAACCGTGGGTAGGATACGCATTGCTCTATGATCCACGATGTTCGTGTTCGTGTTCCTGCCGTTCGGCACGACGCTCGCGACAACGCGACCCGCATCCCTCATCGTATACCAACTGGATCGCGGCCAGTTGCTGCGGGATTGGCGGGCCACCAAGCCCCCCGTAGACGACAAAACTGGCGAGAATTGCATACATAACATTTTCTCCTGATCGAATTATTTACTTTTACACAAGTGGGCAGGGATGCGCCAAAACCGCGTCACGATTTTGTTTACTTAGCACTTCGCTAAAATTCCGTTAGGACGCACAAAACCAGCATATTATTAAGATGCCGCCGGGGCTGTTCTTGATTCTTCTCGACGCCGCGTCGACGAAGATGGGTTGACAAGGGCTCGGCTCCGACAGGGGGAGCCGGATAACGCGCCGGTGCTCTCCTTTGTTAACCAGCAATGACCGGCTCTGACAAGAAAAGGGTGTACAATGTCGCAGTGTGAAGCCGTCCTCGTCTTGAACGTCTACGACTACAGTGCAACAGCCCGCTGCTAGGTGCGCCGGAATTTGGGGTCCGACGATCTCCACTGGGTATTGCCGCATGGTCGGTGCAATCCCTCCTCGGCTGCTCGGGACTAGGTAGATTCCGAGGTTTGCGACGCGGCGATGTCGAACCTAAATAAATGGACGGAAAGTTAACGGTTCGTAGAAAGTTAACGGTTCGTAGTTGGAGGAAAATATGACAACCGTTTTGATCATCGTAGTGCTCTTCCTGCTTCTGGGAGGCGGCGGATACTATGGATATCGTGGCCGGAGGTAACATTGGATCGCCGTTCGATCTACCAGTAGAGTGCAGGTCGATTGGTTAGCCTTGCTTCGTGGGCGCGCTTTCAATAAAGGTAAAGTCAGGAGCCGTTCGATGACCGATAGCCGGTGGGAATTAGCTATTGTGTTGCTTGGGTCATCGACGATTTTCTTTTTGGTTTGGCACTTCGTAGCGTTCATGGTCGGCTAGGCACCCGGCAACCTGTCAATCGACGCTCAAGGTGGATAGCAGCCTGGGTGCGCGCCCCACAGACGAAATCGTAACCGGCCTAGTTTGCGGACGGGTCCGCACCCGACCAACCGGGCAAACTCTTAGCGTCGATGCTCTTCGCGAGATCGAGCGCCTTCACCAGGGCCGTACCGAAATCCCGCTCCACAAGCTCATGCTTGATGCGGCGACGCAGGAAATCCGCCCATAGGAACTCGAAGAATGGTTGGCTGCTCTTGGCGCAACCACCAGCACGAAATCAACTCGCCGACAAGACTCCGGAAAGGATCGTCAGCAAGTTCAGATAAGCTCCTCGGAATGTCCGACAGTTTACAGCGATTGCCGGTGGCGTCGTAAGCATGACACCAGTCGCTGTTGTCGAGGTACGTCCAAAACTCGTCCTTGACCAGACCTTCGAGATCGGCGACAATATAGACGGCGATTAGTGGGGCCTTCTCGTCCAGAAGAGCCTTCGCGAAGTGATGGTGATCAACAATGAAGTATCGCCCCTTGGGTCCGACCACCGCTGGAACGACGTGACGCCTCAGCAGCTTCACCCGTGCTTCATCGTCTGCTTCGCGCCACTGGCGGCGTTTAATCTCTACCTCGCGAAAACCGACCGTCATCTGAGTTGGCCGCAGGTCAGTGAGGGGAACCCCTATCGGGATCGGGTCAGACATTTGGTTCCTAACCATTGGTGAGCGGCAGATTTCAGCAGACCCGACGTTTGTGCAAGCTGGGGCCGCCCCTGGCAACCCCCGGTCAGTTGCACGAAATCGCAGCGATCTATCGTCGATCGGCTCACCGGACAGATAAAACAGGAGAAGGAGATCACTAAACCGAACTTTGCCGCCTTTTTGACGCAAGCCATTGATATGATTCGAGCTCGGTTCGGGGCGCTGTCTACGCTGCTGCCAATTCAACCCCCAGCAGACTGAGCGCGCGACGCTGGACGGGTGTCGGGGTTGACGGAACGGTCAGCGTCTTCTGTCCGCCGAAGCAGACCGTGTTGCGGGTCAGTGTCGCCAGATCGACCAGCAGGGTACGGAAGCTGTGCACCGGATGGCTCGCGCCGTCGTCCCCATCGACCCGCTGGGTAGAGGCCTTGCGGTATGCTGCCTTGGAGACCTTGGCCTTGGCGACGGGCGAGGTCCGCCCGGCATCGGCCGCGGCACGGTCATGATCGTCGAACAGCATCGGCGCCAAAGTCTGGCGCATGTTCCACTCGAGGTAATACGCCAGCATACACAACAGTACATGCGCGCGCACCCGCGGCGCGGTCCAGTGGAACACCGGCCGCAGCTCCAGATCGACGGTCTTCATGCAGCGGAATGCGCGCTCCACTTGGGCCAAACTTTTGTAGGCCCGCACGGTCCCCGCGGTGTCGATCTGTTCCGCCGCGAGGCTGGTGCGCAGCACGTAGAAGCCATCGAAGCGGGCTTCTTCGGCGATCGCCTCAGCCTTGCGCGCAAATTCGAATGAATGATCGGTGATAGTCTGCTCGAAGTGCTTGCCCATCTTCCGTTTGCCCAGGACGGCACCGACCGCCTTGCCGATTTCACCTGCGCCACGCAGCGGATTTTTCTCCCGGGTCACCCGAACCTGGATCTTGCGCAGGTCGGCCTCGGTCAGCGCCAGCAGCTCGTCGCGCTTGCGCTGGCGTTCCGCCGCCAGCAGCGGGTTCTTGCACACCACCAGCCGCTCGCCCGGGTAATCCGGACTGGTGATCTCAGCCATGTCACGTGTGTCGAACAGCGAGAATTGCAACGCCCCGGTCTGCGCCAGTTGCTGGATCGCGGGACCCCGCAAGGCGGTGATCCAGTCCAACCCGGCGGGGCGCAGCGCCTGCTCGATCCGCGCGCTGGTCAGCATGCCGCGGTCGCCGACCAGCACCACGTGGCGCAGCCGGAAGCGCTGCTTCAGCTTGGTGATCTGGGCGGCCACGGTGGCTGGGTCGGCGGTGTTGCCTTCAAACACCTCGACCGCAACCGGACAACCATCGGCGGCACACAGCAGGCCGATCACCAGTTGCCGCCGGTCGCCGCGACTGTCTCGGCTGTAACCGTAGCGGGCCAGTGGACAACAGCGGCCCTCGAGATAGGTGGAGGTCACGTCGTAGAGCACCAGTGCGCCGTTCTTGAGGTGACGGCGTGCGAGCTGGTTCTCGATGAACGCCTGCTCGCTGCCGAGCCAGTCGAGGGTGGTGTAGATTTCGCGTGCGGTGACACTGCCGAGGCCCAGTGCTTCCCCCAGCGAGTGGGCAGCGGTTTCGCTGTCGAGCATGCGCGCGGTGGCCAGTTTGGCAGCCGGGTCGAGCAACCGGGCGACGATGAGCCCCAGCGCCAGGTCGCGGCGGCGCTGGGGCGCGCGGCGGGGCAGCAGGTCGTCGAGGCCGATGCGCCGGACGGTGGCCAAAGCAGCGAGGACGTGGCCATGCGGCAGCGACCGGCGGATCTCGAAGCCGGTCTCGCCGATCGGGGCCAGCGGATCGCCACGCAGCGCGGCGCGCAGGGTCTCGATGCGTTCGAGCGGCAGCTTCGAGAGGTTGGCCAGCGTGCGGTTCTTGACCTTGCCGTCCTCGCGATAGGTCTCGCGCAGCAGGAACGAGGGGCGGGCGTTGCGATTGGGGACCTTGGCGATGTGCATGAGCCATCGAATCAAACCGATTTGGCCAGTGTCAAGCGAAATCGCGCGCTCCGCTTGACTACATGTTCGTCAGGTTTCTTTCCTAGTCAAGTAGATAGGATACAAATGGGGCAAAGTTCGGACTAAACACCTCGGCGACTCGTACCAGAACCGTGCGCACGGCTCCGTTCCTTGATCGCCTCTCGCATAGCCTTATGACGAAACGCCGTCCCTCTCACACATACGGGCGAATATCAGGCTTTGCTAATCCCCGCCCGTAGCGCCGGCAGCGCGGAAAATCCCGCGGCCTGCTCCAGCGCCGCAGACACCGCGAATACCGTCTCCTCATCGAACGGCTTACCGATCACTTGCAGCCCCAGGGGCAACCCGTTCACGTCCAATCCGACCGGTACCGAGCTCGCTGGAACCCCGGCTAAGTCTGCCGGCACGGTGAACAGATCGTTCAGATACATCTGGATTGGATCATCCATCTTCTCGCCCTGGGCGAACGCCGCCGACGGCGTGGTCGGCGTCAGCAGCGCGTCCACCCGAGCAAAGGCATCGGTAAAATCCTTCAGAATCAGCGCTCGGATTTTCTGCGCGCGGAGGTAGTAGGCGTCGTAATAGCCGGCCGACAGCACATAGGTTCCGATCAGGATCCGGCGACGGACCTCGGGCCCAAATCCTGCCGCGCGCGTGCGTTCATACAAATCCCGCAGATCCGCGCCGTTCTCGCGCGCGCCAAACCGCACCCCGTCATACCGCGCCAGGTTCGACGACGCTTCCGCCGGCGCAACGATGTAATAGGTCGCCAGCCCATACTTCGTGTGCGGCAGCGACACGTCGACGATCTCCGCGCCCGCCGCTCGCAGCCAGCTCACGCCCTGCTGCCACAGCGCATCGATTTCCGCGGGCATGCCGTCGGAGCGATACTCGCGAGGTATCCCGATCCGCAGGCCCTTCACGCCGCGCCCACAGGCGGCCTCGAAATCCGGCACCGGCACAGCCGCACTGGTGGAATCCTTCGGATCGTGACCGGCCATCGATCCCAACAGGATCGCTCCATCCCGCACGGTGCGCGCCAGTGGCCCAGGGTGATCGAGCGAGGAAGCGAACGCCACCACCCCCCATCGCGAACACCGCCCATAGGTCGGCTTCACCCCCACCAGTCCGCAGAACGACGCCGGTTGCCGGATCGAGCCGCCGGTGTCCGTCCCCGTCGCCCCCATCGCCAGCCTCGCCGCGACCGCCGAGGCGGACCCGCCCGACGATCCGCCCGGCACCAGCACGGCGGCCGCATCCTGCTTGCGCTTCCACGGATTCTCCACCGGCCCATACGCCGAGGTCATGTTCGACGACCCCATGGCGAACTCGTCCATATTCGCCTTGCCCAGGAACACCGCCCCGTCGCGCAGCAGATGCTCCGTCACCGTGCTCTCGTACGGCGGCACGAACGGCCCGAGGATCTTGCTGCCGGCTGTGGTCCTCGTCCCGGCGGTGCAGAACAGGTCCTTGATTGCCGAGCGGAATCCCCGTCAGCGCCCGCTCATCCCCCGCCGCCAGCGCTGCATCCGCCGCTCGGGCTTGATCCACCGCCTGCGCATGGCTGACGGTGATGAACGCGTTCAGCCGAGGGTTCAGTGCCTCGATCGCATGCAAATGCGCCATCGTCAGGTCGACAGCCGAAAATTCCTTCGCCCGCAGCGCGTCGCGAGCCTCGGCAATCGTCAGGTCTGTCAGCATCACTCCACAACCTTCGGCACCGCGAAAAAATCGCCGATCCGCTCGGGCGCATTGGACAATACCTTGTCCGGATACCCGCCATCCGTGACGACGTCGGCGCGCATCGCCATCGCCATGTTCGCGGCACCGGTCAGCGGCGCGACGCCAGTGACGTCGACCTCATTCAGTTGCTCGATCCAGCCCAGGATGCCGTTCAACTCGTGGCACAGATTTTCCACCTCGTGCTCCTCCACGCGGATACGCGCGAGCGAGGCGATGCGGCGGACGGTCGCGTGATCGAGCGACATAGGGGCGGAATTCCTTGGCTTGGCGAAGGGGCCGGACCATAACGGCGCATATGGCTCTGTTCAACCTGAGGGATTTGCTGGCCTCGCTGAGCGGCAATCAGCGCGTAATCGGCATCGACCCCGGATCGAAAACGATTGGCCTGGCATTGTCGGATGTGCGGCGAACCCTGGCCTCCCCGTACGGCAGCCTGAAGCGGGGGAAGCTGACCGCCAACGCGACCGAGATCGCCACGATCGCCCTTAGGGAAGGCGCATACGGATTGATCGTTGGCCTGCCGCTGTCCATGGACGGTACTGCTGGCCCGGCCGCTCAGGCAGTCAGGGACTGGGCGCACGCGCTGTCGTCAGCGACCGGATTGCCGGCCGCGCTATGGGACGAACGCCTGTCGAGCGCCGCAGTAAACCGGTTCCTGATCAACGAGGCCGACCTGACCCGCGCCAAACGCGCCGAAGTCGTCGATCGCGCCGCCGCCGCCTGGATGCTGCAGGCGGCGCTGGATGCGGGGAACAACACATCAGAAGACTAAGCAATGTGCCTCCAAACGGGCGCCCCTCATGCCCGCCTCACGACGGTGCGTCCTCACCGGCGATGGGGTGCACTCTACAAGGGGGTGTCCCGTTTGTTTGCCGATTGACATTTAACATTCCCTTAACCAATCGCTTCTATCATCGCCAGGTCACCCGCTAACCTTACCTTTGTCACAGCGCGGGCTGACATTTCGTTACTGCAGGAGAAATTGTGTCACGATCGTCTCGCCGCCGGGTCCTGCGCGCCGCCATCGGCTGTAGTGCTCTGCTTGCGGTCCCGCAGATCGCACGAGCCGCAACTCGCACGTTGCGAATCACCCACAATAATCCGCGAGGCTCGCATTACGATCTCGCGGCCAAGGCATTTGCCAGTGCAGTGAACACCCATCCCATCCTGTCGAAGGCGTTCCACTTGGATGTCAAAACCGGCGGTAATGCTGGCGATGAGTTGAGTTTGCTGGAGGATTGCGCCGACGGCACTCTGGACTTCGTCCTCGTAGCCGGCGCCGTCGTCTCGAACAGTGTAAAGGCAATCGGGCTGATCAATGCCCCGTTCCTTTTCCGCGATCCGCAACGGGCGCGGGACGTGCTGGACGGCCCGCTCGGGGCAGAGATTGCGGGTTTGGCCAAGCCGGCCAGGATGTACGTCATGGCCTGGGGGGAGAATGGCCTGCGGCACATCACGTCGAACCGCCCAATCCATTCGGCCGCGGACCTGAAAGAACTTCGCATCCGCATGCCGCAAAGCGAACTCATGGTTCAGGCGTTCCAGTCGTTCGGTTGTGCCGCTGCACCGCTGCCATTCCCGCAAGTGCGGGAGGCATTGCGCACAGGCCAGTTCGAGGCGCAGGAAAACCCAGTCGCGGTGATAGAGGCATTCAAGGTCTATGAGGTGCAAAAATACCTATGTCTGACCGCACACACCTATGATCCCGGCGTTATTCTCGGTTCGGCGGAATTGATCGATGACCTGAAGCCGCCGCAACGGGATGCGATGTTCGCCTGCGCAGTCATAGGCGGCAATACGCAGCGAACCGCATCGTTCAACCAGCAAGCGGCATGCATTGAAAGGCTTGCCGGCGATGGTATGACTGTCATCAAGGATGTTGACATAGCTAGTTTGCGTTCCGCCGCCCGGCCGTTTCTGCAGACTTTGGCGACAGGCGAATATGGTCCCCTGATGCAGCGGCTTATCGAAGCAGGTACCTAAATCTGAGGAAACTTTGTTGAAGGGCGTGTGATGATCGCTATTCTGTGGTCGATCCGCGCACGCATTCTCGCGGGCTTCCTTTTCATCCTGGCTTTGCAGATTGGCGTTGCTGTCGTCGTCCGGCTTGCGGACAAGGCGGTCGAAACCTCCTCCCGCGCCGAGGCAGAGGGACGAAGAGTTGCTGAACTGGTCAGCCACGACGCCGAAGTGTTACGGGCGATGCAGGTCCAACTGTCGGCGTATTTACGGACCGCCGCGCCAAACGACCTGGAGGCCGTTCAAGGCAGCCTAAGGCTGCTGACCACCGACGCTAAAGGCACCGGCGCGTCAGTTGGTGAAATATCTAGTGCGTTGAACGCCGTCATCAATGCAGCGCGTGACCAGCGGGACCGGATCGGCGCATTACTAGCGGACGCGGCGCGCGCCACCAATGCGATAGCCGCTTTCGCGAAGACCGCAGCGCAGTTGGAAGACCCGCAGCGCATGGACACCGCCGCTGGCTTCGCCGCCGATGCGGAAGGCCCAACCATCCGCGCCGCGAGCTTTGCCGTGACACTGGATCGGGAGGAAGCGGAGGGAACCCATACAGGCATAAACGAAGCCAAGGCGGCATTACAGGCTTTGGTCGATGACGTCGCCGGCGCAATAAAATCCGCACAAGGGCAATCAGATCCATCATCTGCTCCGGCAGGCATGCTTGCTGCCGGGCCCAGGCTTATCAAGCATGCGCGTATCCTGAACCTTCGCCTCGACACAATATCATCCAGCGTTGACGATCTGCGCCAAGCGGCGGAAGCACGCTCGGCCGCGCTTGCCGTACTTGACGCCGCTGTCGGCAAAGCACGTGGCTTCATGGAGGCCGTGGTCCGACACACCGACGATGAGCGAGCAATGCGGGCGGGGGAGATCGCGCAAGCCCGCGACCGCGTTGACAGGACGCTGCTGTGGGCGACAAGCCTTGCTTGCATTTTTGGCTTGGCGCTTGCCCTCGTTGTCGGTCTTTCGATCACCCGCCCAATCGGCCGTCTTGCTCACGCCATGCGGGTCGTTTCTGACGGGACGCTCGACTACGATGTCCCAGACACGCGGCGGCTTGATGAAGTCGGCGCGATGGCCCGCGCATTGCGGATCTTTCGCGACAACATGCTGCGTGGCCGGGAACTCGCCGCCGCGCACGAGCGGCGGGAAGCGGAAATTGAGGCCGCGCGTCAAAAGGCGGAGGCCGAGGCCGCACTCAGCCGGGAGCGTGAGCGTGCAAACGGGAAGCTGCGGGTCCAGGCCGTCCGTTTTGCCGCCGCGCTCAATAACATGTCGCAAGTCCTGTGCATGTTCGATTTTGAGGATCACCTAATCGTCGGCAAGGACAGACTTGCCGTGGCGTTTGGTCTGGACGCAGATCTCATCGCGCCGGACATAACCTTGGCCCAGATGCCAGAGTTGTTGCAGAGCGCATCGGAACTGCAAGCCGAGGATGCGCGGAAAATCCACAACCTGATTCTGCGCTTACGGTCACAGGGCAAACGCGGCGCGCAGGTTTTGGATCTCGCGGACAACCGGTCGCTGGCGGTGCATTTCGCCTCCATGGAGGAGGAAGGCTGGCTCGTCATGCTGGACGACATCACTGAACAGCGGCTCGTGGAAGCCAAGATTGCGCATATGGCCAATCAGACGCGCTGACCGGGCTGGCAAACCGTGTCCTGTTCCATGAGCGCATGTCCGAGGCGGTCGCCCGGTCCCGCCGCGGCGAACGCTCGGCGATCCTCTGTCTCGACCTCGACCATTTCAAGGCGGTCAATGACACGTTAGGCCATCCCCTCGGCGATGTGCTTCTGCGCAATGTCACGAATGGCTTCTTGCCTCGGTGCGGAATGGATACCGTCGCCCGTCTGGGCGGCGACGAATTCGCCATCGTCATGCGGCATTCCGGATCCCGAAAGCAGCACCGCGTGGCGGCGCGGCTGATCGAAACAGTCAGCGCGCCATACGACATTGGCGGCAACCGCTGCATCATCGGCACCAGCATCGGCATTGCGATGATCCCGGACGATGGGGACAAACCGGAACTGCTGATGAAGAAGGCCGACCTGGCGTTGTATCAGTCAAAAGTTGCTGGAGCGCGGGCCGCTTCCGTTACTTCGAAGCGGGTATGGACGTCGTATGAAGAGAAAGCACGCGCTTGATCCTGGATCTGCGCAAGGCGCTCGAGGAAGGGCAGTTCCAGGTGTATCAGCCGCAGGTTCACATCCCGACACGGACCGTTTGCGGCTTCGAAGCGCTGGTGCGCTGGATCCATCCTGAACGGGGTGTGGTGGCACCATCGCATTTCATTTCAATTGCGGAGGAGAACGGACTTATCGTTCCGCTGGGTGCCTGGGTGCTGCGCCAGGCTCTGAAGGATGCGGCGTCTTGGCCTAGGAACATCCGGCTCGCCGTCAACCTTTCGCAATTCAATTTCGCAGCGACTAGCTGGTCGCAGACGTTTCCGAGGCGCTGCTAATTCCGGTATGATTGCCCGGCAGGCTGGAGCTGGAGATTGCGGAGACAGCGATGCTGGCTGAGCGCCGAGACCGTTCTGGCTGCCCTGCGGCAGATCCATGATTTCGGGGTGGGTATCGCCCTGGATGATTTCGGCACCGGATATTCTTCGTTGAGCTATCTTCGCTGCTTTCCGTTCAACAAGGTGAAGATCGACCGATCATTTGTCATGGACCTTGGGCGGCAGTCGGGCGCGGACACCATCACTGCCGCGATTATCGGTCTTTGCGTCCGCCTTGGCCTGAAGATCACGGCAGAGGGTGTCGAGACGGAAGACCAGCTTGAAAAACTTCGCCAACTTACACTGCACCGAGGCGCAGGGTTTTCTGTCAATCGTCAAGGCCCGCCTGCGATGTGCCGGACATGCTAATTCTGCCCGCGGCACGGCCATCTGAAACGATTGGCAAAATCGTTCATTCAACGTTGTGATTTAGGATGAACAACCAATGTCAACTGACGAACTCCCAAATCGGAACTTGATGGGAACTTCATACGTTCAAACTAACCCACTCCCGGCGTTGTCTCTCCCGGAACATGCCTTGAAACATTGCTTGGAGAAGAATATCCTCTCAGGATATTCAGGACAACCCACGTGCCCATCTACATCAAGGACAACCAGACCGCCGCATTGGTTGCTCGGCTCGCCCAATTGCAATGCCTCTCGAAGCAGGGCGCCGTCAGGATGGCCGTCGAGGCAGCACTGGACAAGTCCGCCGAAAGTATCCCGGTCGAAGCCCGACTCCGGAAATTGTCGGTCTGAGAACCCCTTGCCTCCCCCTAGAGGAAAACCCGCGAACAAGGCGTTCTTCGACGACTTGTCAGGTGGGATTTGACGCTTTTCGCGGGTGCATCGGCGCTAATATCGATTCTGACCCAGGGGAGCGACGCGCTCACTCTCGCTGCCTGCCTCGAACAGGACCGGGACCGCCTGCAGTTGTTTTTGAGAGAACTCGGTTTTCGCCTGGTTTCGATCGGCGAAATCGAAATCGCCCTCGCGATCGACGCCAACGCGCGCTTCGGAAATGGTCGACACCTCGCGAAACTGAACATGGGCGATTGTTACGCATACACCTGTGCGAGAGCCAACCACGCAACCCTGCTTTTCAAGGGCGGAGACTTCACGAAAACCGACATCGAGCCGGCCGCCCGTCCGTTGTGACCACCGCCCGCGCACCTGCTATACCGATCGGCGAACGGAAAGGACTACCATGCCCAGCCATTACGACCTGCTGATCCGCAACGGCATCTGCGTCCTGCCGTGGGGTTCGGAGGAAACCGATGTCGGCGTCCGCAACGGCCGCATCGCCGCCCTGGGCGTCTCCGCCCACGCCACCGCCGACAAGACCATCGATGCCACCGGCCTGCACGTCCTGCCCGGCCTGATCGACCCCCACGTGCATCTGCGCGACCCCGGCGACAAGGCAGTCGAAACCATCCCCACCGGCACCAAGGGCGCCGTGCTCGGCGGCCTGACGGCGGTGTTCGACATGCCGAACACCGCGCCCTCGATCACCGACGCCGAGCGCCTGGCCTGGAAGCAGGATTACGTCGAGAGCGTCGCCTGGTGCGACATGGGCCTCTACATCGGCGGCACCAAAACCAACATCCCCGCCCTCGCCGACCTGGAACTCGACCGCGGCGTCTGCGCGGTAAAAATCTTCGCCGGCAGTTCCACCGGCGACCTGATGATCGAGGACGACGAGCACCTGGAAAAGGCCATGCGCTCCGGCCGCCGCCGCATCGCCTTTCACAGCGAGGACGAATACCGCCTGCAGGCCCGCAAGCCGCTGTTCAAGTCCGGCGATCCCTATTCCAACCACATGGTCTGGCGCGACGAGGAATGCGCGTTCCTCGGCACCCGCCGGCTGATGGCGCTGGCCCGCAAGACCGGCCGGCCCGCGCACATCCTGCACGTCTCGACCGCCCAGGAACTGGATTACCTGAAGGAATTCCGAGATATCGCCACCTGCGAAGTGCTGGTCAACCACCTGACCCAGGTCGCCCCCGACTGCTACGAGCGCCTCGAAGGCTTCGGCGTGATGAACCCGCCGATCCGCGGCGAGGAGCATAGGGCCGCTGCCTGGAAGGCCATCAACGACGGCACGGTCGATACCATCGGCTCCGACCACGCCCCGCATCCCGCGCGACAAGAAACTGCTGCCCTGGCCTGATTGCCCCGCCGGCCTGACCGGCGTGCAGACGCTGGTGCCGATCATGCTGGACCACGTGAACGCGGGCCGTCTTTCACTCGCCCGGATGGTCGATCTGATGTGCGCCGGCCCGGCCCGGGTCTATGGCGTCGTCGGCAAGGGACGCCTCGCCGCCGGCTACGACGCGGACTTCACACTGGTGGACCTTAAGCGCCAGCGGCGCATCGAGGAATCCTGGATCGCCGCCCCCTGCGGCTGGACCCCCTTCGCAGGCATGCAGGTGACCGGCTGGCCCATCGCCACCATCGTGCGAGGCCAGATCGTCATGCGCGATGACGAAGTCCTCGGCGAACCGTTAGGCAAACTGGTGAACTTTAGAGGGTAAGCCTCGGCCTTCTCCCCAACCGCATCGGTGTTGTTACTTTATACCAACAAATCCGGCGCAGCGCCGCTTCCGTCAAGCCTCGCGTCCCTCTTGGCATACGCCGCCCGGCGGGAAAGAATGCTCGGCCAAAAAGAGGGAACGCCTGCATGAGCACCACCACCGCGCCCAGCCCCTACATTCCCGTCCGCGACGACTGGCTCGCGCGCCGCAAAGAGCCGATCCTGGAACCGAACCTGCCGATCGTCGATCCGCACCACCATCTGTGGGATCGCCCGCACTGGGTATACATGCTCGACGACCTGCTGGCTGACATCAACAGTGGCCACAACATCGTCGCCACGGTCTTCCTGCAGTGCCGCTCCATGCACCGAGCTCAGGGTCCGGAGGCCTTCCGCCCGGTCGGTGAGACCGAGTTCGTCAACGGCGTCGCCGCCATGAGCGCCTCCGGCGGCTATGGTCCGGCGAAAATCTGTGCCGGCATCGTCGGCCACGTCGATCTGCGCAACGGCGAGAAATCCCGCGATGTTCTCGAGGCTCATATCCGGGCCGGCGGTGACCGGTTCCGCGGCATCCGCCACATCACAGCCTACGATCCCGACCCGAGCCTGATGAACCCCGCCTACTCGCCGCCGCCCTGCCTGATGTATGATGAAACATTTCGAAAGGGCTTCGCCTGCCTCGCGCCGCTGAACCTGTCGTTCGATGCGTGGTTGTATCATCCCCAAATCGCCGATCTGACGGCGCTGGCCCAGGCATTTCCCGGCACGCAAATCTGCCTGAACCATATCGGAGGCCCGCTCGCCATCGGCACCTATGAAGGCAAGCGAGCCGAAATCACGGCCGACTGGTCGAAGTCGATCCGCGCGCTCGCCGCCTGCCCGAACGTGGTGGTAAAGCTCGGCGGCATGGCGATGAAGATCAACGGCTGGGATTTCCATACCACAGCGGAACCGCCGTCCTCCGAAGAGCTTGCCGCCGCCTGGAAACCCTACGTAGAAACTTGCATCGAAGCGTTCGGCGCCTCCCGTTGCATGTTCGAGAGTAACTTCCCGGTGGACAAAGGCTCTTACGGCTACGCCGCGTTCTGGAATGCCTGCAAGATCCTGGCGAAAAACGCATCGGCAGCGGAAAAGACCGACTTGTTCAGCGGCACGGCGTCGCGCTTCTACCGGCTCGACATCTAAACACGTTCAGGAGTTGGTAATGCCGCCATCAATGGTGATCGTCTGGCCGGTAATATAGGAAGCATCAGGCGAGCAAAGAAACCGGATCACCGAGGCGACCTCTGAGGGCTTTCCGAACCGCTGCAATGGGATCTCGTGGCGGTAGTTCTCGCCGCGCTCCGCGATGATCGGGGCTGACATCTTTGTCTCGATCACCCCGGGCGCGATCGCATTGACCAGCACATCGGGCGCCAGCTTCCGCGACAGCGCGCGCGTCAGCCCGACTACGCCGCCCTTCGCCGCGGCGTAAGGCACTCGATCGGCGCTGCCGCGGCGGTAGGCAATCGAACTGGTCAGCACGATCCGCGCAGGCTCCCGCCTGTCGAACCGCTTCGAAAACGCGACAGCCATGTCGTAGGCATTCGTCAGGTTCGCCGCGATCGCCCGGTTCCACACCCCGTGGTCGGCAGGGTCTAGGTCATCCCGTTCGAAGAGTCCCGCCAGATGCACCAGTGCATAAACCGGCGCCCCCGCGGCCTCGATCACCCGGGCACACTCGGCCGGCGTGTCCAGCGGTGAGGCGATCGTGCCCAGTCGAACCCGTCCGAGCACGGACTGCGCGCGCTCCAGCGCGGCTTCGTCGATGTCGGCCATAATCACGTGGCCCCCCTGCTCCATGAACGAGCGCACCGTTTCGATGCCAATGCCACCCGCCCCGCCGGTGACGACGATGCGCTTGCCGGTGAATCGGGCGGCGCCCAACCTCAGCCGCCCGCCATCGTCATTCCATCGATCCGAACCGTCGGCGAATTGGTGCCGCGCCGAAATACCAGATCCGAGGCAGCAACCATGGCCCCAAACATCTGCAACAGGTTGCCGGCGACCGTGACCTCGGCCACCGGTTCGGCCAGCGCACCGTCTCGGATCATATATCCGGCGGCGCCTCGGCTATAGTCGCCGGTGACACCGTTCACACCCATGCCGATCATTTCTGTAATGTAGAGACCTTCCTTGATGTCGGCCATCAGCTCTGCAGCCGTAACGGTCCCGGCGGCCAAATACAGATTGGTGGGCGCCGCGGAGGGCGGCCCGCTGGTGCCCCGCGTCGCATGCCCGGTCGGGGTCATGCCAAGTTGCCGAGCGGACCGGCTCTCCAACAGCCACGTCGTCAGCACGCCGTCCTCGATCAGTGCGCGCGCCTGGGTCGGCGTGCCCTCGCCGTCGAATGTGCGGGATCGCAGCCCGCGCACCCGCCGAGGATCGTCATGGATATTGATGCCGCGACCGAAAATGCGTTGGCCCAGCTTGTCCTTCAGAAAGCTGGTGCCACGTGCCACGCCAGCACCATTGATCGCCCCGGTAAGGTGCCCAAGCAGACCACCCGCGACACGGGGATCGTAAACAACCGGTACCTTGGCGGTTTTCGGGCGGGTCGGGTGCAGCCGTGCGACGGCGCGCTCGCCGGCACTTTTGCCGATCTTCACTGGGTCATCGAGGTCCGCGAAATAAACCGTGCTGTGATAGTCATAGTCGCGCTGCATGTCGGTGCCGGCGCCCGCCAGCGCAGTAGCGGAGATCGAGTGGCTGGTGCCCACCCGGCGCCCGGCGAATCCGGCGGAGGTCACCAGGACGATCTCATTGCGGCCGTACCCAGCTTCGCCGCCTTCGGAATTGGTCACACCGGAAACCGAGTAAGCGGCGTCCTCGGCCGCGGCCGCGCGGGCAGACAGGACATCGGGCGCGGGTTCCGCCGGGTCGGCCATGTCCAGGTCAGTGGTGTCCGGCGCCGCCCAGGTCTCGGCCAGTCCCGCGAACTGATCCTCGGGCACCACTTTCGCCATCGCCACCGCGCGCTCGACCAGGCTGGCGAAGCCGGCGGGGTCGTGCGACGTGGAGGAGACGATCGCCGACCGCTTGCCGACAAACACGCGCAGGCCCAGATCGCGGCCTTCGGACCGTTCCAAATGCTCGATCTTGCCCTGGCGAGACGCCACGGACAGCGACGTGCCGTTGACCAGCACCGCGTCCGCGGCATCAGCCCCAGCGGCGCGGGCCTGCCTGATCAGATCGGATACCAGCGAGATCGAGTCGGTCATAAAGTCGGTTCCTCCGCCGCAGGCTTGCGCGGCGTTGATAGAGCGTTTGGCTTTCGCCCCATAGATGGGGGTCGCGCCGGCGGATTGCAGCCTCTTCGGCTTGACACCGCCCCGCCCGGCTTCATCATCGCATCCGGCACAGGGGAGTGGGCATGTCCAGGCTGGATAATTGCTACAACGTGTTCGATCTGCGTGAAGCGGCGAAGCGGCGCCTGCCGAAGGCGGTATTCGAGTTCGTGGATCGCTCCACCGAGGACGAACTGGCGTTGCGCAACAACCGAACGGCATTCGAGAAGATCAAGCTGAAGCATCGCGCGCTGGTTGATGTCTCCGGCCGGTCCACCAGGACGACGTTATTCGGCAAGGAAATCTCGCTCCCGATGGCGATCGCGCCGACCGGGGCGGCTGGCCTGTGCTGGTACGAGGGGGAACTCGAACTGGCGAAGGCGGCGGCGCGGACGAAAATCCCGTTCACCTTGGCGACCGCCGCGATGACCTCGATGGAGAAGATCGCCAAGGAGGCGAATTTTCGTCTGTGGTTCCAGCTCTACGTCTGGAAGCAGCGGGAACTATCCTACCAGTTGATCGAGCGTGCCAAGAACAACGGTTTCGAGGCTCTGATCGTTACCACCGATACCATCGTGTCGCCGAACCGCGAGTATAACGCCAAGAACGGTTTCTTGCTTCCGTTCCACCCGACCTGGCGGTTCACCTGGGACATCATGCAGCATCCCGTCTGGTTCACCACGGTGTTGATGAAATACTTCACCACCATCGGCATGCCGCGGAACGAGAACTATCCCGACCCCTACCGCCGTCCGGTCGGCACCGATCCCGGAACCAGGGAAGTGATGCGGCAAGACTCGCTGAACTGGGACGACATCAGGATTTTCCGCGACAAATGGCCGGGAATTTTGATGTTGAAGGGCATCAACCGGGTTGATGACGCTTTGAAGGCCATCAGCTATGGCGTGGACGGGCTAATCGTGTCCAACCATGGCGGCCGCAACATGGACAGCGCGGCGGCGACGCTGGACATGTTACCCGAAATTGCCGAGGCCGTTGGTGACAAGGCAACCGTGATCCTCGATTCCGGAGTCCGCCGGGGGTCCGATATCGTCAAGGCCCTCGCGCTCGGGGCAAAATGCGTCCTGACCGGCCGCGCGACCCTTTACGGCACGGCGGTCGGGGGCGAATCCGGCGCGTCCAAGGCCGTCGGGTTCATCCAGACCGAGATGGACAAGACCATGGCCTACACCGGCTGCAACCGGGTGGACGAAGTCTCGACCGATATCTTCTTCGGCGACCGGGGGAGCAACCGAATGATGGCCGGATAGTCTGAACTACCGCGTCCTATTCGCTGGGGAGACTGTTTCGATCGGCGCGAGGCCAGCCATGCCATTAGCCTGTGCGACGTGCACGCGAAATATGCAGACGTCATGAAGGTGGGCGACGTCCTGGACTATTTCGACACGATCCCGGCCTACCGATCGGTCGCGGACAGCATCCGGGCTCGCGGTTAGCCGCGGAGTAAGCGGCGCCGGCAGTCAACCCCGGCACCCCCGAGAAGAACGGGTCACCGAGCGGCAAGGGCCGATTTGCGGCACGTCATCAACGGTTGAATGCGCTCGCCGAAGGCCTCCATCCCCATGGATAAAATCGTCGAACGTAAGCATCACCCCGGCAACGCCTTCCACCGTGGCCAGTTCATCCAGCATCTTCGCCACGGTAGCGTAGGAACCGACCACAGTGCCCATATTGAAGTTCACCGCCGAGGCCGGGTTGCTGATGCTCGCGGCCGTTCCGGTGAGATCGGCCTTGTCGTCGGCCATCGCCTGCGCGCCCATCCAGCTCAACGCGTCGAGGTCCTTACCGGCTTTGTAGGATTCCCACTTCGCCTGCGCCGCGGCATCGGTTTCATCCGCGATCACCATGAACAAGGCGTAAGCGCCGACATTCCGCCCAGTCTTAGCGACTGCCTTCAGCAGCCGCCCTATCGTATCCGCGCATTTCGTCGGCGTGTTGACACCCTCGCCCAGACAGAAGTTGAAATCGGCATATTCCGCCGCGAACGCCATGCCGACATCGCTTTGCCCGGCGGAAACGATCGTGGGCATCACCGAGGGCCGCGGACTCAGTTTGCAGTCCGTCATCTGAAAATACCGGCCCTTGTGATCGGACGTGCCCTTTTCCCACAGCTCCCGCATCACCGTCACATACTCGGCACTGTATTCATAACGCCGCTCATAATGCTCCTTGCCTGGCCACAGACCCATCTGGGAATACTCGGCCTCGGCCCAACCAGAAACAATGTTGATCCCAAATCGGCCCGGCGCGATGCTGTCGATGGTGGAGGCCATGCGCGCGGCGATCGCCGGCGGCAGGGTCAGCACGGCGGACGACGCATAGAGTTTGATCCGTTGCGTGACCGCCGCGATCCCGGCCATTAGCGTGAAGCTCTCGAACGCGTGATCCCAGAACTCGGTTTCGCCGCCAAAGCCGCGCAGCTTGATCATCGACAGGGCAAATTCGAACCCGTATTTTTCGGCCAGCAGGGTTACGTCCCGGTTTAACGCAAAACTAGGCGGGTACTGCGGCGAGGCTTTCGAGATTAGCCAGCCATTGTTGGCAATTGGAATAAAAACGCCTACGTCCATGCTCTAGCCTCCTGCGGAACCACCGTCTGCTGCTCAGTGCACACACTGTGCCATGACGTCACTCAGCCGCCTTCGCCACGGGTTCACCATACACCCGCGTGGGCGCCGCAATCCCGCACCCTGTGCCATCCGTCACCTGCACGCTATCCTCCCACGGCAGCCGGTAGCGGCCCGAGACGAGGTCATGCATATAGGTGTATGGACAGTCTCCGGCGCCGCCCTTTACGGCCGAGAACCCCCGATGCCCAAATTGATAGATATTGTTCTCGACGCCCCAGACCGCTCGGGCTTCGCGAACCAGGTCGGGACGGACCTCGGCAGTGATGATCTCATCGACCCGGCCCTGCGCGCCGTGCGCGATAATCGTTCCGTCGAAGTTACAGACCATCGCCTCGCCCATGGAATCGAACGTGCCGTCCGAGCCGCACATGCAGACGCTCGCCGTCACCATCAGGTTACAGAACGCATTCGACTGATTGGTGAACTGCCAGGCGGCGCGGACCGGCGGCGTATAGCCGGCCGTGCGCAGCATGATCTCGGCCCCTTTATAGGCAGCCTCGCGTGCCATCTCAGGGAACATGCCGTCGTGACAGATGATCAGCGCGAGCTTGCACCCGTTTGGGCCGGTGATCACCGGGATGCCGAGGTTGCCGGGTTCCCACGGCTCGACCGGCACCCAAGGATGCAATTTCCGATAATACAGCGCCAGCTTGCCGGCATCGTCGATAATCAGCCCGGAGTTGTAAGGCATGCCGCCGGGATTGCGCTCCATGATCGAGAAGCAGCCCCACACCTTGTGTTCGATACACGCGGCCTTGAACGCCGCGACCTCTGGCCCGTCCAGGTCGCACAGGATTTCATCGCGTATGTCCATCGATAGGCCATGGAGTGCGTACTCGGGAAACACCACCAGGTCGATCGTGCCCATGCCACGCTTGGCCTTGCCGACCATCGAAACGATCTTTTCGGTCTGCGCCGCAATGTCGGATCGTGCGGCGATCACTGGCAGTTTCAACTGCACCAGGCCGATGACGACGCCGCTCGGCGATTTGTTGAGCCCACCCAAACCGTTCATCGTGCATACTCCTTCAGCAGTAATCGTTTACTGTGCAGCCAAGACACCCATTCTCTACGAGCCTCGATATCGCGGATCCGGATAATCGATCACCCGCACTTCCTCCGACACGACGTCCAGTACAGCGCAACTCAACTGTCGATCATTCCGGCTGTCCCGAGCATCCCCGGCCGACCCGGGATTGATCACCAGCACCTCGCCGATCCGCTTCACCACCTGGCAATGCGTATGCCCATATAGCACGATATCCGCGTCAGCCTCGGCGAACCGGTCCAGCTTCGCGCTGTGCGGATGCACATACTCCCCGCGAGGCTCCCAGGGTGTCGAATGGATCAGTAACAAACGCTTTCCCGCCAGATCGAGATACCGCCGATACGGCTGCTCCGCGAGAAAATCCAGCAATCCCGGATCGATTCCCGGGCGGTCTCGCGCCCGCAAACCGGCCGAGCCCATGAACACCTCTTCGTGGTTGCCCTGGATAATATGCGCGTGGCGTTGCTTCAGCCGCGCCACGACGTCATTGGAAAACCGATACTCGAAGATACTATCGCCGAGGCACAGCAATTCATCGATATCCCCCATCGCCTGTAAGGCCAGATCCAGGCCCTGGAGGTTGCAATGCAAGTCCGATACAATCCCGACTTTCAATAGTGCGGCTCCTGGCTGAGATATAGTGGTCCGGCGGATATTCTACGCGTGAGCGCGTGGACGTCGACCCATGCGCCTGTGGCATGGCGGGAACACCGTCCCGCGATCAACGCCAAACTCAGTAGGCCCAGAACTGTATTCACGGGTCGGGCTTTCGGAAGCACTGAAGATTTGCCGAGCGCTAGGGTTCGTGTGCGCTATACAGCTCATATGCAGTCGCGATGGTTGCGATATGGGTCTATTCGCCCACATTGTATTCGCGATCGCCACTCGAACATTGTTCTAAAACTACAACGCGTCGTGTTCCTCGCGGACGCGGCGAAAACATATGCTACCCGGGCAAAGAACAGCTTGCCGCACACCAGCCCGGTTACTGTGCCGTAGAATAAATAAGTGCCCGGCGGAGATGCCTGTCGTGCTTGGCTTCGGGCAGGCCACTGGCAGTGGAGATCGCTGTGGACATCCTGGTCCTCCCTTCGTTGGGTGGCGACGCATGTTCTACGGCTTCAGCGCGTCATACCGCCGAGCGGTCCATGCCGCCCGAGGTTGATGCACCCGTGCCGTCCGTTCGGCATCGTGTCCGAAACGGCTGCGGCCGACAACAGAGAATTGGCAAGCCAATCACGCCCCGTCTTCACCTTCACCAGCCGGATCGGTCACCTGCTCATGTCGCCGCAAATTCGGCCAAGGCGTCTCGATTAATTTCAATCCCCAGTCCCGGTCCATCGGGCACACGAACAATGCCGCCGAAATGCTCGATCGGCTGCCTCAGCACGGCTTGCCGGATCGGGTGCTCAGTTCGATCAAACTCCAGCATCGGCTCGACAGATTTAAGCGAAGGGGGCGTATGAGGCGGCAAAACAGCCAACAGCTGAAGCGACGCGGCAATCGCGATGCCAGTTCCCCAAACATGGGGATTGTAGCGCACACCGAAACACCAAGCCATGTCGGCGATCTTCTTGCACTCCGACAAGCCTCCCGCGGCGCACGTGTCGGGCTGCACGAAGTCCACCGCCCGAGACACCAGAAGATCGCGGAAGCCGAACCGCGTGAACTCGCACTCTCCACCGGCTATCGGTATCGAGACCGCAGCTTTGACGTCGCGATACCCCTCCAGATCTTCCGGTGGAACCGGTTCCTCAAACCATGCGATATCAAACGCTTCGATCATCCGGCCGAGGCGGATCGCAGCGACAGCATCGTAGGCGTGGTTGGCGTCCACCATTAGAGCGACGTGGCTCCCGATCGCCTCCCTCACCGCGCGGGTCACCCGAGCATCCTCCTCAACACCAAAGCCAACCTTCAGCTTCACCGCCCCGAACCCGTCCTTGACGTATTCGGCGGCTTCCTCCGCCAGATATTGGACCGGGTCACCCGTCTTCCGCCGGTAGAGACCAGTCGCGTAGGCGCGAACCTCGGTGCGGAGCGGACCGCCCATCAGCCGGTAGGCCGGTACGCCAAAATGTTTTCCCTTGATGTCCCACAGGGCGATGTCGATGCCACTCAGTCCCTGGATAACGACGCCCTTCTGACCATGGTCGCGGAGCGTGGCGTAAATCTCCTGCCACAGCCAATCAGTTCGCAGCGGATCCGCACCTATCAACATCGGGGACACGCTCTTAACGACGGCGGCACTCATCCATGCTGGCCCATAGCACTCGCCCCATCCCACAACGCCATCATCGGTCTCGATCTCGACGATCATGGCCATGCGAGTGGCATACCATGCGCGCGAATAGGCGAACGGTTGCGACAACTTGGCTTCAAGGACGTGAGTGCGGACGTGGGTGATTTTCATGCTTAAACTCGCGATCCGGGAGTTGCGCCGAATGTGCGACCTTGCATGCCGAAAACCACCAATCTCGTCGACATGAGGTGGCCCGCCTCAGCCTGCTGACCCTGCGCTGCCCGGGTGTTCCCGAATGCAGAGTTGCCGGGTCTGCAAGCCAAAGGCCCCCGAGACGTCTACCAGTGAGGGTTAAACGCAGTGAGAGTCGCTCCCACGGTCAGGCTTTCACCGCCCATAAAGCGAAAACCGAGTGGCTTCGGCGGCTAGCCGAGGTGGTTAGATTTGAAACGGTGCGGTATCCGCACCGAGGCAGAGAGCGAGTGCCGCTACCAAGCGTTTCTATTTGTCCCCCGTTGATACGAGAAAGCGCTCAATGAAACCCGAATGGAGTGCCGACTGGGCGTGGGGGCTGCCGCTTACGGCATTTACGCTCGCGATCCACGGCGCGGCAATTCCCGGCATGGCCGCGCTGCTGACACGTGCCGGAACAGCGGTCGAAAGCCGGAGGCCGGGGCGGACCTCGATCGCCCTGATTGTGGCGGCGACCGTCGGTGTTCTCGGCGGGGCGCTGGCAATCCTACACGGGCTGGAAGCGGCAGTCTGGGCTGCTGCCTACCTGCTGGTAGGGGCGGTCAGCACACCGGCGGATGCAATGCTGTATTCAGTCAACTCCATCACCGCACGCGGCGCATCGGGTCTGCAGCTGCAACCGCACTGGAAAATGATGGGGCCCTGGAATCGGTCAGTGGGCTGCTGCTATCCGGCATCAGCACCGCCTTTTTGGCCTCTGTGCTTGATCGATGTCCGGAGCCTGCAAAGCAGGCTGGCAAAACGGTCGGAACAGGAATTGACCGAAAGAGATAAGGACGGTGACGGGAATCGATCTTCGCCGAGAAGGAACGGCGATAATGCTCTGTGAACTCAGGCTTGGAGATTATCGCCCGGTTCCATCGTCAGCCTGGCCACAGGAACTCATGATGCGGGCAATATGGGGGCGAGCGACCGTGAGTTGCTATCTTTGCGAACCTGATCTGTCCAGTCGTTCCCCTAGCGAGCCATCGACCCGGACCTCAACCGACATCGAGGATGCTCGTAAGAGGCGGGACCCCGGCTAACCTCGCGGGATGCTCCTCCAGGCCGGCCAATATCGCTTGACGTTCCAGGCGGTCGCTGTCGCTGTGGATAGCATATGGCCTTGGCTGGCCCTTCAATTCATATCTTTTCCCTCCCCCCGAAATCGGGGGTCTTGCGCCTCGCATGCCGATGTATTCTCTCCCGTAAAAGGATATCCATGCGGACCAGCGGTCCTGGAGGGGCGGCCACTGTTCGCCAGATTTTCGCTGATCCATCCTCCGCCCCGGGAATAGCTGGTGAACGAAATTGTGACCTCTCTCGAAATTCTCGTTTTTTCAATCGCGATCAAACGGTACCGCCTCGTGATCCTGAAAAGATCAGCGATCCCGTAGAAACCGCCGTGACCTCGCCGAGCGTCGAGCATTCTAGCGTGGGACCGGTTTGTCGCTCGGCAGTTTGCGGTAGCCTTGGTGGGGAGATAGTTTGGGTGCGTTAGCCGGATTCAGCGCTGCTCTGGCGCTCGTCCCGTTCGCGAGACTCGGCGGAACTACGATATGTATCGCCGCGCACTGCTGCCGCCGTCATCGCGTTCACGCCGATGATAGCGATGGCGGATGAGGACATTAGTGGACAATGGCAAGCCAACCTCGACCACAACGTGATCATAGCAATGGACGTGCTGGCGGATGGTTTTTCGACCAGCCAAACGGTGCAGAAAGATAAGGTCGTGGCTGAGATGGCGGGCTCCTACGAACAAAAACCAGCCAGTGCCACAACCGGCACGCTCGTTTCACTCCGGTGAAATCGAAAACGACTGAGGAACACGGCGCTGCCGAGGTCGAGGAAGACAAATACACGCTGGAGCACGGTGGGAAGGTGCTGCGGCTCGTTTCCAAGAAAAACGATGTGATGGTGTTCCACAAGCGAGCGTATGCTAAATGAAATGGAGAATATTATCGATGCGATACGCACTCATCGCCACGGCGGCAGTTATGGGCCTCACTGCAGCCACGCCCCCAGCGAACGCTATTGGTTGCCTATCTGGCGCCGCCGCGGGGGCGTTGGCGGGACACATGGCGGGGCATGGCGTGCTCGGGGCCATCGGCGGGTGTATTGCCGGACATCAGTGGCATAAGCACCAAGTAAGCCAAAAAGCACTGCAGAACCAACAAGACTACGTAAAGGCTCGGCAGCAACAAGATCCGAACTATCATGATCCGTGGCAGCAAGAATAATTCCAGGCTGCCCGCGGCCGTAGTTCGACTGGCCTTGCGCGGGTGGACGGTGTCGCCATGCCCGAAGGCCGTCGAGCTAGTGCAACACCGCCATTCGATCTGATCGGAACGGCTGGCCGACCTCAATATCGGTGGCCGGCATCGCGCCGATCGCCGCCGAGTTCACCGGAATGCGCACATGCCCACCTGCCATTTGCGCATAGTTTGGGTGACGCCTCCTGTGCTTAAGTCACGCTAAGGCGATACCATTATCACTGGGGTGGATCATCTGTGGCAAAAACCGGATACCTCGGTCGCTTGGCATGATATTCAGATCCGCCACATCGGGACGGGACCTACAGCTTATGAAGCTGCATATGATGTTTGGTAATTGCAGACTTTCCGCGCGCTGCCTGATGTTGGCGCTTAGCGCCGGCT
>CAVZTH010000019.1:0-209646 GCA_963778125.1 uncultured Alphaproteobacteria bacterium
GCAGGAAATCAGCGACCGGATCACCAGCCGCCACGGGGACGCGCAGTACTCGTGGAACGCGCACGTCGGCAAGGCGGCCGACGCGGGCGTGTCCCGGGAGAGCCTGCAGGCCTTGGCCGAGCACAAGGACCCCGGCTTCACCCGCCGTGACGAGCAGGCCGTCCTACCAGCTCAGCACCGAGATCCTCGGTGAGCACTTCGTCTCGGACGCCACCTTCACCCTGGCCCTGGACGAGCTCGGCGAGCAGGGCGTCGTCAACCTCATCGGCAGTCTGGGGAACTCTTTCCATGCTCGCCATGCTGCTCAACACCTTCCAGGTCAACCTGCAGGCCGTGGACCCGCCGTTCCCCGACGTGCGCGGCTTAGCCCGCGTCCCCGACGGGCCGCCCCTCCAGGGGATGTGACCGGCGGCCCGGCCGGGGGTCAGCCGACCGCCGACGCCAGCAGTTCCACCACCGCACGGGCGCTGTGCTGTCACCGGCGCTTCCGGGCAGGCGGTGTGGCTTGCTTGGGCGGCAGGCTGCGGGCGTATTGCGCGGCGGTGTCAACCCAGTGCCGCAACGCGGCGCCGCGCAGGCCGCCGGGCTCAACGAAGACCATGCCTTTCATGGGCCGTCCGGTGAAGTCCATCGGGCGCACGTGCGGCCGGTCCAGGGCCTGGTCAGCTCCGTCAGGCCCGAGCCGGACCATGAGGGTGTCCTTGACGACACCGCAGAACATGTGGCCACCGAGCATGAAGGCCAGGCCGCCGAACATCTGCCGTTCGGTCACCGGCTCTGCGGCTGGGAGCACCTCCCTGACCCGGTCGGCCAGGTCCTCGTCGTAGGCCACAGATACCTCCGGTGAGTTCAGCTGGCCTGGTCAGGCGGCCAGTCCGGCTGGGGCGGGAGGCCGAACAGCGGGAACAGCTCGGGGTCGGCGAACCCGGTGATCTCGACGATCAGGCCCGCATGGACGGTGAGGACCATGATGCCGTAGGCCCGCGCGATGGCGCCATCACGCAGGTAGGCGGCCACGGCGGGCTGCGCGTTGGCCCGGGCGGGGAGCAGCCGGATGGCGGTCAGGTCCCCGCCTGCCGGCACGGTGGCGAAGAAGGCCCCGATGGCTTCCCGGCCCCGGTAGGCGAGCGGGGCCGGGGGCATGGTCAGCAGGCAGTCCCCGGCCAGCCGACGCCGGGCGGGAATGTCGCAGGCGTGCCAGGCGGCGGTGAACCGGTCCGCTAGCGCGCGCTCGGCGCCCTCGTCGGGGAGGCTGGCCGGGCGGAGGCGCCCGGAGGCCCGGTGGGCTTCGAGCGTGGCCCGGGCCCGCTGCAGGGCGCTGTTCACCGCGGCCTGGCTGGCTTGCGGAGTACAGCGCGGTCTCGGCCGCGGAGAAGGCCAGGACGTCCCGCAGCAGCAGCACCGCGCGCTGGCGCGGCGGCAGCAGTTGGATGACGGTCAGGAAGGCCAGCTGGACGCTCTCGCGGACCTCATACCCGGTGGCGGGATCGCCTGGGCCCGGCCAGCTCGTGCAGCCACGCATCGGGATATGGCTCGAGCTCCGTGACCTCAGCATCGGGGGATTTGGGCGGCGGAGGCGGGCGGGCTGAGAACAGGAGCGGGCGCTGCGGCGGCGCGGGGAGGGGCGGTCAGGCACCGGTTGGTCGCGATCCGGTACAGCCATCCCCGCACCGATCCGCGCCCGTCGAATGCACCCAGGTGGCGCCAGGCGCGCACGAGAACCTCCTGCAGCACGTCCTCGGCGTCGTGTACCGACCCGAGCATCCGGTAGCAGTGCGCGTGGAGCTCACGCAGGTAGGGCGCGATGAGGACGCCGAACGCGTCCTCATCGCCTGCCCTCGCCCAGGGCCAGCAGCACCTGCTCTGGCTCGCGATACGTGCTGCCAGTCACGACACGCAATCGCTGCGGGTCAGGGAGCCCGGCTCGGGACGGGTACCGCGCGGCGACGCTCATCGGCGGTCAGGCACCGGCTGCCATAGCGGCCCGCAGTTCCTGCGCGTCGTAGATCAGCTCCCCGCGCACAATCTGCCCGTCTCGCACCTCCAGGATCTCCGCCGAGGTCATCGCAGCTATCGGCAAGGCCATCTCCCAGTCGATGATCGAGCACACCGTGTCACCATCGGTGAACTGGCGACGGACGCTGAACCGGGTCACCATCGGGCCGGCCCGTGCTGCCATCTCCCGGAAGCCCTCAGCGGAAGCGAAGCTGCCCACTGGCCCGGTAAAGGCGAAGTCCGGCGCCAGCGGCACCGCGCTGAAATCCCCCTTCCCGCTGATCCAGGCATCGTAGTAACTGCCTGCGACATCCAGAACTGGCATGAACCCTCCCGGGTAGACCGGCCCGGCGCGCCCGCGCCTATCCATATAGACCCCACGGCCGCGGCTGGATTAATCGCTCCGGCCCCTGGGCATCCGGTTGCCTCCCCCGGGGGCAGCCCCGGGGAGGGGTGTAGCAGGCACACGAGCGGCCCGGGGGCGGGCAAATATATCGATTTCTGATATAAATATGCCGGTGGCATCGAGACCCGCGGAGCGCGCCCTGGACAGCGGCGCGCTGGACACCGGCGCACCGGACACCGGCGCACCGGACACCGGCGCACTGGATATCGGCGGTTCCGGTAATCTTGGCGATCAACGGCACAGATACCATCGACATCCCGGCACCCGGTTCGACGTAACCGACCCGGAACACGCCGTTGATTGGATGCGTACCGGACGTTACCGGGCGGACCCTGATCTCAAAGATCAGCGCACCTTCTTCGTCTTGCGCCGGAAAGACTTTCTTTTCGAATGCAACCCCATCGTCATATGCCGAGAGCTGGCCTACACGGTTGTTGTAGCCGTGAAGGATCTTGAAGCCCTCCTTCGGGCGAAGCGTGGCGAGCAAAGTCGTGGTCTCACCGACCTTGGCAGTCACGTCACTTACTTCAACGGTGTAAGCACTCGGTTCCTCCGCCGCGGCACGTAGTCCGTTGGTTGCCGCGAGCGCACCCACAAGTGCCAGCGCGAGCGCCGGCAAGCGAAGCTGGCGCACAATCATGCTCGGTCGAACGCGCTGCATAGTTTGATCCCGATATCGTCCACAATGTTAATCTCATTAATAACCAGCCGCCCTTTCAGGCGGCTGGCTTCCGGTAGAGCATAGAAGTGATGCGATTGCATCACGTTTTTATTTGCCGACAGCAAACACCCAGATCACGCCGCCCTGGGGAACGTCGGCCTTCCAACCGGGCAACAACTCGCTGAGGAGTCCTTCCTGATAGGCCGGGTCGACGCCGTAGCCGGATGCGACCGCGACGTACTGCACGCCGTGCAACCTCGAAGGTTGATGGCGGGGCGATGACGCCGGAGTTGGTCTTGAAGTGCCAAAGCTCTTCACCCGTCTTGGCGTCATAGGCGCGGAACTGACGATCGGTTGTGCCGCCGCCAAAGACCAGGTCACCCGCGGTCGTCAGCATCGAACCCCACATCATCGAGTTGGAGTAGAGATCCCGCCAAACCCGCTTGCCGGAGTTCACGTCGTAGGCCTGTAGCTCTCCGAAGAAGGCGGCCTTCGTGTCCACCGAGAAATGCAAGTCTGGAACGGCGATGCCCGTCCACCATTGCCCTGGAACGCGCTGCTCGACCTTGCCTTCCATGTTGTTGCAGTGGTTTTCGTTCGACGGAATGTAGACGATTCCGGTCTTCGGGTTGTACGCCTCGAACGGCCAGTCCTTGCCGCCCCATAGGCCGGGGCAGAATTTCGCGGCCTTGCCGGTACCCGGCTTATGCGCGAGATCGACATCCGGACGACCGGTCTTGGGATCGATGCTCTTGAAGACGTCCTGCGGAACGTAGCCCTCGGAGTCGAGGTACGAGATGCTGCCGTCGCCGTTACGCTCCAGCCAGTACAGGTAGCCATTCCGCTGCGGCGTCAACAAACCCTTGGTGCTGACACCATCTTTCTGAAAATCTACCAGCATTGGGGCGTTCATTGCGTCCCAGTCCCACGACTCGTTCTGGTGATACTGGAAATGTCCCTTGATCTTGCCGGTGTCGCCATCCAGCGCGACAGTCGAAGACGTGTACAGATTGTCGCCGGGCCGCTGATCGCCGAACCAGGGGGAGGCGTTTCCGGTACCCCAGTAGACGGTGTTGCTGTCGGCATCGTAGTTTCCGGTCATCCAGGTCGACGCACCGCCGGTCTTCCAGGTATCCGGCTTCTCCCAGGTTTCGCTGCCGGCCTCACCGGGCGCGGGCACAGTAAACGTCTTCCAAGCGGGTTTGCCCGTCTCGGCATCGAACGCCTGGATGAACCCGCGCACGCCGAACTCACCGCCGGAGACGCCAACCAGCACTTTGCCTTTCACGACCAGTGGCGCCATGGTCATGTAATAGCCGGTCTTCCAGTCTTCTACCTTGGCTTCCCAGGCTACTTTGCCGGTTTTCGCGTCGAGTGCGACGAGGGTCGCGTCGAGCGCCGGGAGATAGACCTTGTCGCCGTATAGAGCCACGCCACGGCTGGTATTGTGCAGCGCGGCAAAGCCCGGCGGCAGCTTGCGCTTGTAGCGCCACAACAAATCCCCGCTCGCGGCATCCAGCGCCATGACCTGGCTGTACGGCGTGGCGACGAACATCATGCCGTTGTTCACGATCGGCGGGGCTTCGTGGCCGGAGTCAACGCCCGTCGATATGCTCCAGACCGGCACGAGGTTCTTCACGTTCCCGGTGTTGATCTGATTAAGCGGACTATAGCTCCATCCCTTGTAGCCGCCGCGCGTCATGAGCCAGTTTTCCGGCTCTGGGTTGGCTAACCGAGCGTCGGTCACCGGCGTATAGTCGGCGCTGTACGCGGTGCCGGCAATTCCCGTCAGCAGCAGGGCACCCAGGCTTGCCCCAAGCATCAGTCTTTTCATGTTTCTACCCCCGATTTATTTAGGCGTGAGATGTTTAGTACTACGGCACGGCTGGATCGACAAGATAGTAATCGTTCACCGCATCAGGTCGGGGTGGGCCCCACTTGCGCGGTGAAACCGCCTGCCACCTGAAGCACCCCGTCCACTTCCTTCAAGGGAAGCGCGGGCAGTGGCCTAGGGGCGGGACCGCCTATAACCTCGGCTCCGTCCTTTGGGTTGTATTCCGACCCATGGCAGGAACAGTAGAAAGCCGAGTGGTCCGTCAGCCACATATTCACCGGACAGCCTTGATGCGTGCATACGCCTGAATAAGCGACCACGCCGCCTGCCGACCGCGCTAACGTCTCGGCCGAAACACCGGTCGTATCAACGCGCGTCAGGATCACGAGATTAAGACGAGACCCGTCCCGCACGAGGCCCTTGGGATCGGCTGGGTAGACCTGTGTCGGTCCGCCCTCCGTCACATCGGCACTTTTGACGATCTGGCCCTCCATGGGGCCAACGAGGTGGACAAAGTGATCGCCGACCTGCGGCAGGATCTCGGTCGGGTCTTCGTCCTCGGCGTTGGACTTCGCCGCCCACCACGGGACCAGCCCCAGTGCTGTCCCAAGCACGACGCGGCGGGAACATCCATGATCGCATTTGTCGCTATCAGGCATCTCTTTTTGCGTTCCTCCAAACCTACAAAATCCTATGCGCAACCGGCGTTGCCTGTCCAGCCGTTAGGCATCAGAAAACAGGAGGTTTCGGGGCAGACAACCGCGTCGGGGGCTTCGGCCCGGCGGCAAACGGCGCAACCATCCTAGCGCGTTTGGCATTCTAATCCTGCGCCGGGACAAGCTCGTCTTTCATCGGCTCGTCCCGGAGTATTTCAACGCTCGTGGGGTCCTGGCCGGCGGTCGCGGTGAGCCGGATGGCAAAATGGATCGTGGAGAAGGCCGTCTCATGCATGTCCCCCAGGCAGTCGTGCGGCGCTATCTCGTGATCGCCGCCGATAGCGATTTCCTTAGTGTTACCTGGCGGAAGTTCGGCAGATGGCACCGATGCCAGGCCGCCGGCAAAGACGGTGCCCTTGTCCTTGTCGACCACCTCCATGCGGACCGTGATCGGTCCGATAGTTCCGGATGAGGTGTTTTTGATCTTGAACGAGATCATGGGCTGACAGCTTTCGCGCTTCTCCGCCCAGTAGGTCTTGAAGCCGGAGAACTCAGCCCCGCCCGCGCGCGGGACCTCGGATTGCGCTACGGCGCCAGTCGCTAGCGCCACCGTCAGTAACGTGGCGAGCGTCATTCGCATCAACCGATATCCCCCGATGACCCGGAACGACACAACGATAGCATTCTGCTCGGGAGAGAGGAAGCCGGCGACCAACTTCGGCGCCAGAGATATCAATTTGCCGCGCTCTCGCACCGCGGCCAATTCTCCACTATTATCGGTTGTATGCGAGCGCTTTCCACGCGCCCTGTAGCGGTTCATCTGCATCCCCCCGATATCCGAAGGAGGCGGGGACCTCCCTTCTCGCGCCCTCGCCATGAGGCGTGATGTTCCGCTCGGCCTCGTGGCAATCGGCGCGTCCGCCGGAGGTATTGAGGCTTTCCGCCAGTTTTTCGAGAAAATGCCGCCCGACAGCGGGCTGGCGTTCGTCGTGGTGCTGCATCTCTCGGCCGGCCGCAAAAGCATGTTGCCGGGGATACTGGCACGCTGGACCTGTATGCCGGTGGCCGAAGCGCAGGACGGCGTGGCGATCAGCGCCGATCATGTCCTCGTGATCCCGGCAGGCGCTGTCGCGGAACTTCGGGACGGCCGCGTGTTGTTACGGCAGCTGGCATCGGACTCACAGCGCGTTGTGACCCCGATCGATGCGTTCTTCGATTCCGTTGCTTCCAGCCTGACAGAGGACGCGATCGGCGTCATTCTGTCCGGCACCGGCCATGACGGTTCGCTGGGGCTCAAGGCAATCAAGGCGCGGGGTGGACTGACGCTCGCCCAGCGCGGAGACGGTTCCGGCCCGGAATATCCCGGCATGCCGGACAGCGCTGTCGCCGCGGGCGCGGTCGATCTGTACGTGCGGGTGGAAGACATGCCCGACCGCATCCTCGCCGCGCGACACATACGTCTGGCGACACGGCGCGACGGGGACGAACCCACGCCGGATACCAGCAAGATCCGCACAGCGATCTGCGACATTCTGCATTCCCGCCTCGGTCATGATTTCTCCCAGGTACAAGCAGCAGACCTTCATGCGACGCGTGCAGCGGCGGATGCAGGTGACCCGAGTGACGAAATATGATGATTACATCCGGCTGCTGGAGACCGACCGCGAGCAGGCGGTGCTGTTGTTTCGCGACCTGCTGATCAGCGTGACCAGCTTCTTCCGCGACGTCGACACGTTCTCACTGCTGGAACGGGACATCATTCCCCGCCTGTTCGCGGGCAAGGACGCGACCAGCGAACTGCGGATCTGGGTGCCGGGATGCGCCACCGGCGAGGAGGCCTACTCGCTCGCTATCCTGCTGCGCGAGCACATGGACAAGATCGCCACATGTCCAAAGGTGCAGGTCTTCGCCAGTGACATCGACGAGATCGCGATCGGCACTGCTCGGGCAGGACGGTTTCCGGCGACCTTGCTGGAGGGCATCACACCGGAACGGCGATCCCGGTTCTTTTCCGAGGGGCCGGACGGATACCTGGTCCGGCAGGCAATTCGCGAACTCTGCACGTTTTCCGCCCACAGCCTGATTCGTGATCCGCCATTCTCGCGGATCGATATGATCTCCTGCCGGAATCTACTGATATATATGGACAGCGAGTTACAGGACCATGTGATCCCGATCTTTCACTATGCGCTGGTCCCGAATGGTGTCCTCGTCCTGGGCTCGTCTGAAACGATTGCCCGCCAAGAGCGGCTGTTCCAACCGCTGGACCGGTCGCATAGGGTTTTTGTTCGCCGTGATAGTCCCAGCGAGGTGCCACGCGGTTTTCGCTTCGCAACTAACGAGTTCGCGGCGTGGAGTGGGGATGGCCAATCGTCCCGATCCGAAGACGCATCGGTCGACGGCGGTTGCTTTAGCCAACCGGCGTGTCCTGGAACGCTTCGCTGCGCCCTTCGTGGTGGTGAACGCGGCCGGCGAAGTCGTGCATTTCTCGGACCATATCGGCCGGTTCCTGGAGCCCGCGCCTGGTTCGCCCACCACCAACCTGTTTGACATGGCTCGCCACGGCTGGGCCCTGGAACTTCGCTCGGCCCTGCGGCGTTGTATCGAAATGGGGCGTCCGGTGGAGCAGTTGCGTTCCGTCGTCGGCCCGGTTGGTGAACCAGCCTATCCGGTCAGACTGATCGTAGAGCCGCTACCGAGCCCAGAAAATGACCCGCTGTATATGATTGCTTTTGTTGAGGCCGAGGTGCCGCTAGCGTCTGACGGCGATCCGGCGTCCGCCCCGGAAATCCCCGAGGCGACCGCGGGCATCGCGGACCTGGAACGAGAGAACCGCGATCTGCGGGAGCGGCTGCAATCCGTCGCCGAGGAACATGCTGCGTCAATCGAGGAACTTCGCAGCTCCAACGAAGAACTTCAGTCGGTAAATGAGGAATTGCAATCGACAAATGAGGAGCTGGAAACCTCCCGCGAAGAAATTCAGTCTATCAACGAAGAACTTAACACCGTTAATGCGCAGTTGTCCGCGAAGCTGGAGCAACTTGACCGCAGTAATGGCGACCTGAAGAATCTGTTCGACAGCACCAAGGTGGCGACGGCATTCCTCGATCCATTCCTGATCATCCGCAGCTTCACGCCAGAGATCGCCGGTATCTACAACCTGATTCCCAGCGATGTGGGTCGTCCGTTGACCGACATCGTCAGCCGGTTGAGCTACACGACGCTGCTGGAGGACGTTCAGGCGGTGCTGCGAACGCTCCAGCCATTGGAAAGGCGGGTCCAACGGCCGGACGGGTCGGCGCACTATCTGATGCGTATTCTGCCATACCGCACACCCGACAGCACGGTAGATGGATCGCTGATCACTTTCGTCGATGTCACCAGCATCGTTCGTGCCGAGGAACATCAGCGGCTGCTGGTCGACGAACTCAATCATCGCGTCAAGAACATGCTGACCGTGGTGATTTCGTTGGCAACGAATACGATTGTGCGATCAGCGAGCCTTGAAGCGTTCAAAGAGGTCTTCCTCGGTCGTATCCATGCCCTGGCCGGGTCCTACGCGTTGCTCAGCCGCGATAGGTGGTCGCCGATCCCGCTGCGGGAAATCCTGATGCAGGAACTACAGCCGTTCATGTCGGGCGAGCACGTGAATGCGGCGCTGACAGGACCAAAGGTGCTGGTGGAGCCACGTACGGCGCTTGCGCTGGGCATGGCTACGCATGAATTGACCACCAACGCGGTCAAGTTCGGTGCATTGTCCAGTCCGGACGGCAAGGTCGACATCAGCTGGACCGTCGAGAAAACCACCGGTGGCACCGTGCTTGTGCTGAAATGGGTTGAGCTGAATGGTCCGCCGGTGGCCAAGCCTACTCGTCGTGGTTTCGGCATGACGTTAATCGAACGCGTGTTCTCCAATGACGTCGAAGGCGAGGCCGAGGTCAATTTTATGCTCGAGGGTGTCGTTGCGACGCTGCGCGCACCGTTGCCTGCCGAGCAAGAGCGCGCCACATTGCGGGATGAAAGGAACCTCGCGCCCTCGCGGGATGAGCAAGACAAGGAAACACCATAATGTTCATCCCTGAGCCCCTGCTTGCCGGCAAACGCATTCTCATCGTGGAGGACGAGTTACTGGTGGCGATGCTGATCGAGGGTTTATTGGAAGAATGCGAGTGCAGCATCGTCGGTCCGTGCAACACCTTTGAGAAAGCGCTTGAGGCGGCCCGAACCGAGACGTTCGACCTGGCTGTGCTGGACGTCAACCTGCGGGGCACGATGGTGTACCCGGTGGCAGAGCTACTCTCGGAGCGGCATATTCCGTTCCTGTTCGTGTCCGGCTATGGCGACGACGCGATCCCGCCTGGGCACGATGCCTGGAGGGTGTGCGCCAAACCTTTCAAGGGAAACGATCTGGTCAAGATGATGTCCGCGGCGCTCCTAGCCGAGACCCATTGATCGGCCCGTAGCGGACACGCCGGAAGGTCAACCGCCTCGATTATCGTCTTTGCCCCGCCAGCCAGCGGAACACCACGGAGAAATCCTTGCCGCCGTCGCCGCCGTCGACGACCTGCTGGTAAAACGACAGCGCCTTCGCGGCCAATGGCGTGGGCGAGCCGGTCGCTTCCGCGGCCGCCTGTGACAGTTTCACGTCCTTGACCATCAGGGCGGCAGCGAACCCGGGCGCGTAGTCACGGTTGGAGGGGGCCGCGGGCACCGGACCTGGTGCGGGGCAATAGTTCGAAAGCGCCCAGGAATTGGCGGTCGCCGTAGCGCAGATCTGGTGCAGCTTACCCCAGTCCAGCCCGAGTTTCTCGGCGAGCAGAAAGCCTTCCGAGACGCCAACCATGTTGATGGCCAGCATCATGTTGTTGCAGATCTTGACCGCCTGCCCCGCCCCTGGGCCGCCGGCGTGGAAGATGTTCTTGCCCATCGCCTCCAACACCGGCTTGCCACGGGCGAATGCTTCCTCCGTGCCGCCGACCATGAAGGTCAATGTACCGTTCTGGGCGCCAGCCGTGCCGCCCGATACCGGGGCGTCCAGCATCGCGAGACCGGCGGTTTCAGCGGCGGCTGTGACGGTGCGGGCGCTTTCTACGTCGATGGTGGAGCAGTCAATCAGCAGTGGCCGTTCCGCGGCGGTGACTTCGATCAGGCCGCCCTGGTGAAGGTACACGTCGCGCACATGTTCGCCAGCCGGCAGCATGGTGATGATGACCGAGGCGCCACGGACGGCGTCGGCCGCGCTGGCGGCGATCTTGCCGCCGGCCTTGGACAGTGCCTCGAGCGGGGCCGGGCTCAGGTCGTAGCCGGTGACGACGTGGCCAGCCTTCACGAGGTTCGCCGCCATCGGGGCGCCCATGTTGCCTAGGCCGATAAAACCTATTGTGGCCATGGTCACAGCACCTCGAAGATTTCGTAGATCGGGCCTTCAGGCGGCCGGCTGCCCGTGCCGATGCCAAACACCTTGTTAAGCCAGGCGTATTTCGGGGAGGCGGTTTCGAATGCCACGATCGTGCGGAAGTAGTATTCGGATGGGTCGACGAACTGGCCGGAGTTGACTTTCTCCATCACCGCGGCGGGGCCGTGGCGAAGGCCCCTGTATGTCAGGCCGATCATGGCGCCGTCATCGGTTTGGAGCACGATGCGGACATCTAGGGCGGTGACGCCATCGGGCCGGCCGATGATCCAGTCAGAGCCCCCGGGCAGGACGGTGCCCCGAAGCTTAGGCCCTTCGAACGTGCCGCCGGCGACCAAACCGATGCGGCGATTGCCGCTTGGAGTCTCGCCGATTGGCTGCATGCCGCTGACGGCGAGCCTCAGGGTGAGCAAGTGGGATGTGCGTATTTCGGCCATGTGATCCCCTCCGGAGCTTTGCGTCGGATGAGAGCCGATCCGGTGAGTGGAGACAAGGGCGGAGGGGTGGCGCAGCGAGCGCAATTCTTCACCAGCCGAAATGAAGCGATAGAGGAAGCTGACGTTACGAGCACGCCCGGACTTGGTCCCGCGGGTGGAAATTTCGTGACTATGAAGCGACGAGCCACCAGCCGGGCAATTCAACTGCGACAGGATTAAGGGAAACAACTCCCTCCGGGAGATATCGATTCTACACGGCAAATAATGTTACAGATCTTACAACCGCTGATTTTCAGAGTCATACCGGTGCGGCGTCCGGTTGCGGCTAAACTGTCGCTGCTTGCCATGACAGCGACGAGTTGCCAGTGCGAAGCCCGTGATAACGAGTATTGCCTTCGTAGCACTCGTTCTCTTGACATTTTCCTCGCGATGGTATAACAACGCAGTCGTAACCATGTAGGAGGGTGCAAATCCAGCATGACTCCACCGAGCATAGAACAGTTGCCGATCATCGTGGCGCCGGCAACTAAGTCATAGTCCACGCAAAGCTTGGCTTTTGATGCCGAGCGGCGAAGATCAGCTTCGCATTCCGACCCCCGTTTACGCTGTTTGCGTACGGGGGTCTTCGCTCTACCAGCGAAGGTCGATCCCCCTCCTTTCGAAAAATTCGATTGCTTTGCAGGCTTACCAGTGGCTGGAATGGGCTTGGTCATACGGAGAGCCGATTTATGGGGACGCTCGACGCCATCCTCGACGATGCGAAACACCACCCATGCTCCGCGAATACGACAGTTCTCAACGCGGACCAGTTTCATACCGTTCGCGGACCGTCGAGCACGATTTTTCGAGCCAGATTGGACGCCGCGTTGGCTGGTTCAGAGGATCTGATGAAGGTTCAGCAACTTAACACCTGCGAGGGGTTGGAGGTTGTTGAGCCGGTGCAGGCGGGCATCCACGGAGGTTACTGGTACTTGCGCAACCTGACGCACAACGGTGAGACCTTCCCGGCCGGTGAAGGCCGCTACCGCTCTATTGTCGAGGCGCTGGAAGCCGCCATTCAGTGGTGGCAAGCGGAAACATGGTGCCGAGGCGTCATTGTGCGCAACTACGACGTTAAGCATTCGAACGGGTCGCTATGACCAGCAGCGGCGTGCCGTCGCGCTCGTATCGGATTCCGACGCTGAAACTAACGGGGGAAGGAATGGTCGAGCGGTAATCTCGGCCATTGGCGTGCGGCGCTAACCCAGCGTACCTTGGCACAGCAGCCGGAGGGAACCCAGCAATGTCCACCCCGTATCCACTTCCCGAATCAAACCTCGCGGCGCTTGGTTTTGCCGCCAAGCCGCTCGATCACCTCGACGGGATGATCCAGTCGCACATTGCCGAGGGCCGTTACCCCGGCGCCCAGATCGCCCTCGCCCGCAACGGGAAGCTCGGCCTGCTCCGCACCTACGGCAACGCCCGCACCGAAGGAGGCACCGTCCCGGCCACCAATGAAACCCTGTTCCTGTTGTTCAGCCAGACCAAGGTGCTCACCTCCGCCGCCGTTTGGACGCTGGTCGAGGAAGGTAAACTTTCTTTCATGGATAAGGTCGCCGACCACCTGCCGGAGTTCGCCGCGCGCGGAAAAGCCGACATCACCCTGCAGCAGGTCATGACCCATCAGGGCGGGTTTCCGTCCGGTGACGTCACGCAGGCAAGCTGGACCGACCACGCGCTGATGCGTGCTCAGGTCTGCGATTTTTCGCTGGAATGGACTCCCGGCAGCCGCCTGCAATACCACCCCCGAGCGGCTCATCTGGTGCAGGCGATGGTGCTTGAGGCGGTTACCGGCCAGGATTATCGGACCGTTATCCGCGAACGGGTGATCGAGCCGCTTGGCCTTGGCAACGAGATCTTCGTCGGCGTGCCGGAATCACAACAAACTCGCTGCGCCGACACCTATGCCCCGGAGAAACGAGATAACTCCGCCGCCTTCCGCGCTGCCGGCCTGCCTAATGGCGGCGGTTACGCCACCGCCCGCGGCATGGCCGCGTTCTACCAGATGCTCGGACACGGCGGCCGCCTCAACAACGTCCGCCTGTTTTCGCCGCGGCTGATAAGCTACGTGTCACGGAGCCACACCGGCGAGAGCCCTGATCACGCGATGACGGGCATCCCGATGCATCGCGGGCTCGGCCCGCATGTGCGCGGCGAGAGCGACAGCATCCGCGGTCTGGGCACGATCGGGGCCGCGGTGACATTCGGGCACGGCGGCGTCGGGTCTTCGTATTCCTGGGCTGATCCAAGCAGCGGAGTTTCTTTCACCTACCTGACCAATTTCGTCAGCCCGGACCCTTGGCATTCGCTACGCCTGGACCGGGTCGCGAACCTGGTGCATGCGGCGATCGACTGATTGGTTCGCGCGGGTATAGCCAGCTGGGCGCACCGCAACAGTCTGGTCCGCATCTCCCGCAGCGCATCGATAACCCCGGTGGCGAACCAACGGTCGGTTCGCGCATATTTCAAATCTGGGCATTCAGTGTGGACCGGCAAGACACCGGAAACGGCAGCACCAGACGTGGCTTGGGCTTGCACATCAAGGAGGCAGGCTCAGAGGCTGATCTCCGGGCGGCTCGGCCAGTGAGGCCGACGTGGCGGACGCGATCAGCCATTCCCGAAACCGAACGATCTTCGGCGCTTCGGCAGTCGCCTCCGGTGTGACGACGTAGTAGCCGGCGTCTTGTGGCAGCACCGTGTCGAAAGGCGCGACGAGGCGACCGGCGGCGAGATCTCCCTCCACCAGTTGCTGGCGTCCCAACGCCACGCCAAGGCCTTCCACGGCGGCCTGGATCGCCAGGAAACTCATGTCGAAGGTCAGGCCCCTTTGGGTGGCGATCGAAACGGGTAGACCAGCAGCGGTCAGCCATAGGCGCCAGTCGTCCCGGAAGGCCATCGTGTGCAACAGGGTATGATTGGCGAGGTCCGCCGGCTTGCGGAGCGGCGCGGTCCCGCCCAGCAGACCTGGCGCGCAAACCGGAAACAGTCGTTCAGCCATCAGCCAGTGCGCGCGCAACCCAGGCCAGTGGCCATGGCCATAGCGAACCGCGACGTCCACCTCTTCTCGGCGGAAATCCACCAAGTGGGTGGAGGTGGTGATCCGGACCTCCATGCCGGGATTGGCGTCCTGGAACGTGGCCACTCGGGATACGAGCCATTTGGTCGCCAGAGAGGCGGTGGTGCTGACCGTCAGCCGCCCGTCAAAGCCGGTGCGGCGCAGCCTCTCGGTTGCGCGGCGCAGGTCTTCGAAGGCAGCCCGCACGGAGGGCAGGTAGTTCTCGGCTTCCTGCGTCAACGCCAGAGAGCGGTTTTGGCGAATGAAAAGCTTGATCCCGAGCTGATCTTCCAGGCGGCGGATCTGATGGCTGATCGCGGTCTGGGTGACGTTCAGCTCAGCGGCGGCCTGGGTGAAACTCAGGAGCCGCGCGGCGGCTTCGAACGCGCGAAGGCCGTTGAGCGAGGGAAGCAGCATGATCGCCTGGGATGAGTTTATGTCATGGATAGCCTGATAAAGGATCGTTTGTCACCTGCTGTCGAAGGGCCCATTTGCGGCAAGGTGCCAATGGTTGCTTTGGAGGGTATCATGAGTATAATCACACCTGACGTTGTTGCTTTTAATCGGGTTTATCCGGGACTTTCGTCCCATGGTCCCGCGGGGTTGACTAGTTGGCTCGGTCGTCTGGTCGGGACGTGGCGGAGGCGGATAAGCGAACGGCAGGCCTTTGCCAGGCTCGATTATCGTGAGCTTCGGGATATCGGCTTGTCGCGCTGGGATGTTGAGCGCGAGCTCACGAAACCGTTTTGGCGTAGCTGAGATGACTTGAGCCTCTGGCGGACAAACGCGATCGTTCGTGACGAAGTCTTCCGCTGAAACCGTAACCTCCCAGTGGCAGGGCGCACCGCTTCGGTTGGAGACTAACTCCAAAGCGCCGAATCGAAGGCGTCCACCTGCACGTGCGTTGAAACCACTCCGCTCATTGCGACGCAACGTGCGCCGCCTTTGAAGCACTCGTGCTCCCACGGCGGGTGCTAACATTAAACTCAGTTTAAAAATCCAGCAGTGTTGGTCAAAACGTTGATCATAGTGCGAGCAGCCAGACTGACGACCTCGTAGCACTATCTGCCTGTCACACCTCGCGCACGAACAGCTTGACGCAACCGCATATGCCCTATATTTCCATAGGTATGGAGAAATCTGCTGTCTTATTGGCGTTGGCGGCACTGTCGCAGGAAACCCGTCTCGATATCTTCCGCTTGCTCGTGCAGGCGGGACCGAATGGATTGCCTGCCGGTCAGATCGGCGAACAACTCGGACTACCTTCGGCGACCCTCGCCTTCCACCTGAAGGAACTTAAGAACGCCCGCTTGGCGACCTTCACGCGTAACGGTCGGTCACTGATCTACGTTGCCGAATATTCCACCATGAACGCACTGTTGTTCTACCTCACCGAGAACTGCTGTGGCCGACCCTTCTCTGCCTTCGCGCCGGAAATTCCGCCGGAGATCATCGGTCAACCCACAAAACCGCGGCAAAGGAGAGCGTAAAGTCATGTCCGACAAGCTCGTGGAAACAGCCGAAATCAAGGAAATGGTTCGCGCCCGCTACGGCGGAATTGCCGCGGGCACCCTGGCCGACTGCTGCGCCCCAGCGGCCGCATCATGCTGTGATCCAGCTCCCGCATCAGCCGTTAATGACAAGGCGCGGAGCATGGGCTACTCGGCCGAGGACTTGGCCGCCGTGCCGGACGGTGCAAATCTTGGCCTTGGCTGCGGCAATCCCCAGGCTATCGCGGCGATGAAAACCGGAGAAGTCGTCGTTGATCTCGGCAGCGGTGCCGGGTTCGATTGCCTCCTGGCAGCTCGCCAGGTTGGTCCGACCGGACGCGTGATCGGCGTTGATATGACGCACGAGATGCTAAGAAAGGCGCGCGAGAATGCCCGCAAGGTCGGTGCGCCGAACGTGGACTTCCGGTTGGGCGAAATCGAATATCTGCCGATCGCGGACAACTCGGCTGACGTGATCATCTCGAACTGCGTGGTCAACCTTGTTCCTGACAAGGCGCAGGTGTTCCGCGAGGCGTTCCGCGTGCTGAAGCCGAACGGCCGCATGGCGATCTCCGATGTGGTGAACATCAAGCCGTTGCCTTCGGATTTGGCGAACGACCGTGCCCTCATCTGCGGCTGCATCGTCGGAGCGGCAACGCCGGACAAGATCGACGCTTGGCTTGCTGCGGCCGGTTTCGTTGATATCCGCATCAGCGTGAAACCGGAGAGCCGTGAACTTATTGAGACCTGGGCTCCTGGTCGCGCGATCGAGGATTTCGTCGCGTCCGCGAGCATCGAGGCGCGGAAGCCAGTTGCCGGCGACGAAGGCGCATGTTGCGCAACGAGTTGCTGTGCATGAGTGGTCGCACCTGCATCCGCAAGCTGCATGCTATTCCGGCTGCCAAGTGGGCGGTGTGATCCTTGCCCGCGACGCGGAGGCCAGCGCTTCGGGCGGCCTGACGCTCGATCTCCTGGTTCAGGCGTCGCTCATGCCTTCGGGTAACCGCATAGTTGGTAGCTCGACCAGTGACTACGAACGCGGATGACACTTGCCGCGCTGACGGGACGGCGCGGCGTCGTCGTCTCCACCCTTGGTGTTACTCAAACTCTGGCCTGGGGTTCGACCTATTACCTGTCGGCTATTTTCGCTGATCCGGTATCGGCGGGACTCCATCTGCCGCGTGTCTGGTTCTTCGGTATCTTTTCGGCCGCGCTACTGCTGTCGGGCCTGCTTGGGCCACTCGCGGGTCGGACGATCGATCGTTATGGCGGCCGCGACGTGCTGGTGGCAACCAATCTTGTGTTTGCCGCCGGGCTCGTGCTGCTGGGACTCGCATCCAACATCGCTGGCCTTGTGGCTGCATGGACGCTTATCGGCGTTGGCATGGGCTTCGGGCTTTACGAGGCAGCGTTTGCGACCGTTGCCGGCCTCTACGGCCGTGACGCGCGCAACGCGATTACCGGCATCACGCTGTTTGCGGGCTTCGCCAGCACGGTCGGCTGGCCAACCAGTACCCTCTTCATCGATAGTTTCGGGTGGCGTGGTGCCTGCTTTGCTTGGGCCGCGCTGCACCTTGCGATCGGATTACCACTGAATCGGCTTTTGGTGCCGAAGGCTTCAATGCACCGGTCCGAGGAGGCGCCAACGCAAAATGCCCCTTCCGGCGTGCCATGGACAATGGTGATCCTCGCCGGTGTGTTCGGCGCCACATGGTTTGTTTCAACGGCCTTCGCGGCACATCTGCCCCGGATGCTGGAAGCCCTTGGTTCTACGCCAACGATGGCCATTGCCGCCGCCTCGCTTGTCGGCCCTGCACAGGTCGCTGCCCGCCTGATCGAGTTCGGTTTTCTGCGGAAATTGTCGCCGTTGATTTCGGCACGTCTCGCGACGAGCCTTCATCCGATCGGCGCGGGTTTGCTGGCGATCTTCGGACCAGTCGCCGCTATCCCCTTCGTTATCTTACATGGTAGCGGCAACGGCATGCTGACCATCGCGCGGGGCACGCTACCGTTGGCGCTGTTTGGCTCGGCCGGCTACGGATTGCGCACAGGGCTCCTTTCAGCACCAGCCCGAATTCTTCAGGGTGGCGCGCCGCTGTTGTTCGGCATCGTCCTCGATCGGGGCGGCCCGCTCTTGGCGCTTCTGCTGTCGGGCACGCTCACCGGAGCGTCATTCCTGGCGCTGTTCGCCGTGAAAGCCTCGGCTTCGCGACGAGCAATCGGGACATCGAGTTAGCGACACCTGAAGAAGCCGTAGCAAATGCCTGCCTTAGCGAGCTTGCGCACCTCTATCATTTCCGTCAAACTGGAAATATGGAATTGTCGGAGGCCGCCGCAGCGTTTGCCGCGTTGTCTGTGGATACACGGCTCAACCTGCTGCGTCTGCTTATGGCGAGAGGTTCGACCGGTTTGGCCGCCGGAGACCTCGCCACAAGCCTCCGCCTGCCGGGCTCCACCACCTCGTTCCACCTTGCTGCGCTCGAACGCGCTGGCCTAACCCAATCGACCCGTCAGGGACGGCAAATCATTCATGCCGTGCGGATTGCCGGTCTGCGGCAACTCCTCGCTTTCCTGACAGAGACCTGCTGCGGCGGTCGGCCTGACCTGTGCGGCGACATCGCTCGCTTGCTTCCCCCTTTACCGGCTGAGAACCAAGGCATGACCCCAGCATTCAACGTGTTGTTCCTCTGCACGCATAATTCCGCCCGCTCGATTATGGCCGAGGCTATCCTGACCGACATCGGCGGGACACGTTTCCGAGCTTACTCCGCTGGGTCCGACCCGATCGCCGAACCTAACCCCGAGGTGATCGCAAAACTCCAAGTGCTGGGCCACGACACGGGGCGCCTGCGCAGCAAATCGTGGCATGAGTTTACCGGGGAGAATGCCCCTCGAATGGATTTCGTCATTGCGCTGTGCGACACGCTGGACGGAACGCTCTGCCCTGATTTTGGTGAACTGGCTATGACCGGCGCATGGCCGTTGCCCGATCCGGTGAAGTTCACCGGAGGCGCCACCGAACGCTCGACTATGCTGAACGAACTTTACGCTAGCCTTCGGCGGCGACTGGACATTTTTACCGCACTGCCATTCGCCTCGCTGGATCGCATAGCCATCAAAGCCCGGCTCGACGAGCTTGGCGTTGGGATACATTCGCCGGTTGGGGGCCGTCGTTAATGCGAGTCGGCATCAATGGTATGGGCCGGATCGGCCGACTTGCGTTACGAGCAGCGATGGGCGGCATTCATCGGCCGGAAAACGACCCACGCGCCGGTAATCGCCTCGACATTGTGCATGTGAACGAGATCAGAGGCGGCGCCGCGACCACGGCCCATCTACTGGAATTCGATAGTGTCCATGGTCGCTGGCGCGAGAAATTCGGAACGGACGAAGATCGCGCCATCCGAATCAGCAACCGAGGCATTGGCTTTAGCGCCGCGCCAACGGTGGATGGCGTTGCATGGGGCGATCTCGGCTGCGATATCGTGCTGGAATGCACCGGCAAATTTCTCAAGACGGAGCAGCTTGAGGGTTACTTCGCGCGGGGCGTGAAGACGGTGATCGTCGCGGCCCCGGTGAAGGAGGAGGGTGCCCTCAACATCGTGGTCGGTGTCAACGATCATCTCTATCGGCCGCACGAGCATCGATTGCTGACGGCTGCATCCTGCACGACGAATTGCCTCGCCCCGGTGGTCAAGGTCTTGCAAGACGCGATCGGCATCCGCCACGGTCAGATCACCACGATCCACGACCCAACCAACACCAATGTTGTGGTCGATGCCCCGCACCGGGACCTGCGCCGTGCACGCTCGGCAATGCTGTCGCTCTCGCCCACCACGACCGGAAGCGCGACCGCCATCGCGCTGATCTATCCCGAACTGAAGGGCAAGTTGAACGGCCACGCGGTACGCGCGCCTGTGTTGAACGCAAGCCTGACCGACTGCGTGTTCGAGATGGCGCGGCCGGTCACTGTGGATGAGGTCAATGGCCTGTTTTGCGACGCCGCAGCCGGGAACTTGGCAGGCATATTAGGGTTTGAGGCACGCCCACTGGTTTCGGCCGATTACACCAATGATCCGCGCAGTTCGATCGTCGATGGCCCCAGCACTATGGTGACCGACGGCACGCTGCTGAAGGTCTATGCGTGGTATGACAATGAGGTCGGCTATGCCTGCCGCATGGTGGACCTCGCCAATATCATTATCGCGCGGGGGCTGTGATGTCCGCTGTACGCAACTACGCCATCGTAACCAGCGCGTATTTCCTTTTCACGCTGACCGATGGCGCCATCCGCATGTTGGTGCTCCTGCATTTCTACGCCCTCGGCTACACACCGTTTACGCTGGCGTTCCTGTTCCTGCTTTACGAGACGGCGGGCATCTTCGCCAATATCGGCGGCGGTTGGCTCGCTTCACGCTTCGGCATTCCGCGCATGTTGGCGACCGGCCTGATCCTTCAGATTTTCGGGCTATCCATGCTTTCGGCGCTCGACCCCACTTGGAGTGCAGCCGCTTCCGTTGCCTGGGTGGTAGCAGCGCAGGGAATTGCTGGCGTCGCTAAGGACCTGACCAAAACCGCGTCCAAGAGCGCGATCAAGGCAACATCACGGGACGGTGCAGGACAACTGTTCCGTTGGGTCGCGTGGTTTACGGGCTCGAAAAACGCCACCAAAGGCATGGGGTTCTTCCTTGGCGGTTTCCTGCTTCAAGTCGTCGGCTTCACTTATGCTCTGTGGTTGATGGCCGCCATGCTGGCTGTCGTGCTCTTGGGTGTTGTGCTGTCGCTGCCACGCACTTTGGGCAAAGCGAAATCATCCAAGAATTTTCGTGAACTGTTCGCCAAGACGCGCGCCATCAATTTGATGGCCGGAGCCCGCATCTTCATGTTCGGCTCGCGCGATGTCTGGTTCGTCGTCGGCCTGCCAGTATTTCTTTACAGCTTTGGCTGGCAATACATGCAGGTGGCTGGTTTCGTTGCAATCTGGACGATCGCCTATGGCGCCGTGCAGGCAGTGGCGCCCGCGGTGGTGACGCGTAGTCGCGACGGGCTGAGCCGCGAGGTGCCCGCCGCGCGAATATGGGGTGCCATCCTCACGGTGATTCCGGCGGTGCTGGCTTTGGCGATTGCCATCCCCGGCGTGCAGCGGCCGGACCTTGTTCTGGTCGCCGGATTGCTCATTTTCGGCTTTGTCTTCGCCGTAATCTCTTCGTTGCACTCATACCTGATCCTGGCCTACGCCGGGTCGGAGAAAGCGGCCGAGGATGTTGGCTTTTACTACGCCGCTAATGCTGCAGGGCGGCTGATGGGCATCTTGCTGTCCGGTTTCCTGACCCAGCAGTTCGGAATGCAGGGCTGCCTTTGGGGTTCTGCCGTCATGCTGGCGATCTGTTTCGCGATCACCGCGCTCCTTCCATCGGGCGCCACATCGCGTCGCGTGCCGGTATGAACTCGATCCTCGTCCACCGTCGTCGCTCCGTCGGCAAACAAACCCGCCATGGGGCTGTTCGAGCGATATCTGACACTCTGGGTCGCGCTCTGCATCTTTGTCGGCATTGCCCTTGGGCAGGTCCTACCGGACGTGTTCCACGCGCTCGGCACCGCGACCGTGGCAGAAATCAATCTGCCGGTCGCCCTGCTGGTCTGGCTAATGATTATCCCTATGCTGCTGAAAATCGACCTCGCCGCCCTCGGACAGGTCAAGGAACATTGGCGGGGCATCGCCGCAACCGTGGGCGTCAATTGGTTGGTCAAGCCGTTTTCCATGGCGCTGCTGGGCTGGCTGTTCATTGCGCATCTGTTCCGGCCCTATCTACCGGCAGGTCAAATTGATGGCTATATCGCCGGGCTGATCCTCTTGGCGGCGGCTCCATGCACGGCCATGGTGTTTGTCTGGTCGAATCTTGTTGACGGTGAGCCGCATTTCACGCTGTCGCAGGTGGCGCTCAACGACACGATCATGATCTTTGCCTTCGCGCCGATTGTAGCGCTGCTGTTGGGGCTGTCATCGATCACGGTGCCATGGGATACGCTGATTCTGTCCGTAGTGCTGTACATCGTTGTGCCGGTCATCGTGGCGCAGCTTTGGCGGCGCACGCTGCTGGCGCAAGGCGGAGCGGCGGCTCTTGCCCGCATACTTCGCAACCTTGGGCCGCTCTCACTGTCGGCGCTACTGCTCACGCTCGTGCTGCTGTTCGGCTTGCAAGGCGCCCAGATCATGCGCCAACCGGTAGTGATAGCGCTGCTGGCAGTGCCGATCTTGATCCAGGTCTATTTCAATGCTGGCCTTGCCTACTGGCTGAACCGACAACTCGGCGTCGAATGGTGTGTGGCTGGGCCTTCGGCGCTGATCGGGGCTAGCAATTTCTTTGAACTGGCGGTGGCGACGGCCATTGCCCTGTTCGGTTTTCAGTCAGGCGCGGCGCTCGCAACGGTGGTTGGCGTGCTGGTGGAAGTGCCGGTCATGCTGTCGGTCGTGCAGATCGTCCGTCGTTCGCGTGGCTGGTATGAACGGGGTGTCCCATGAAGCTGCACGTGTGAAAAGACTGGCGAGGCCCGCTGACCGAACAGCGATCCGTTATCGCCAACCCTTCAGTCGCTCCGCTGCTTCCTGCATATCCGCCTCCGGTCCGCAATAGCTGAACCGTATGAACCGCCCGCCACGCATGCGGTCGAAATCCACCCCGGGGCTGACCGCGACACCAGCCTCTTGCAGCATCCGGGCACAGAAGGCCGCGCTGTCGTTTGTCCGATCATTAACATCGACCCAGAGATAAAAGGCACCCTCGGCTGGTGACAGGTTGGGGAACCCGGCCCCCGGCAATGACGCCAGCAGATGATCACGGGACCGCCGGTACCGCGCGACGTTGGCCTGCAATTCGTCATGGCAGTCGAACGCCGCTTCGGCAGCAACCTGAGAGATGTGCGGCGCGCTAATAAACAGGTTTTGCGTAAGGCATTCTACAGGACGTATGAGGTCTTCCGGGAGTGCCATCCAGCCAACTCGCCAGCCGGTCATCCCGAAATATTTCGAAAAACTATTGATAACAATGGCACTCTTGCTGAAAGAGGCAGCCGTAGCTGGTCGTGCAACCGGAAACTGTTTTGAGAAACTGTCGACTGCGGCCGCGCTCTCGCTGATCTCGGCGGCCGAGTCGATGGGACTGCCGTAGTTCAGTCCGTGATAGATTTCGTCGCTGATCAGCCGGACGCCATTGCGGTCGCACCAGATTGCGATCGCAGCGAGTTCGTCCCGGTGCAGCATCGTGCCGGCAGGATTGCAGGGGCTGGCGACGATTACGCCGTCCGGCGGCGGATCAAGCGCCGACAGTATCGCTACGTTCGGCTGAAACCGGGTTTCCGGCCCCGCCTCCAGGATCACCGGGATCATACCCAGCGCTGTTAGGATGTTGACGTACGGGTGGATAGAACGGCGCCGTCATAGCAATGCGGTCGCCCGCATCGAACGCGGCGAGGAACGCCAGCGGGAAGGCCCCTGACGCACCGACCGTCACGGCTATCCGCTCAATCGAGAGGTCCAACCCATACCATTCCCGCGCATGGACAGCGATCCGGTGGCGCAGGGATCGCAAGCCGAACGCCTCGGTGTACCCGAGCGGATGCCCCGAGCGAAGGGCAGCCTGGGCAGCTGCGACCGCACCGGCGGGCGCACCGGTCCCCGGCTGGCCTACCTCCATTCGGATAACCTGCGGCGCGCCCACTGGTAGCACGGCCTGTCGGGCGTTGGCGGCCGCGATGACGTCCATCACCAGGAAAGGCGGCGCCGATGCACCCTTGCCGATCTTCAAAGCCATTCGGTAACTCCCGCCCCAGTCACTGCCGCCGATAACGCGCTCTTTCGGCCGCGTTCCGCCACCCAATCTCGCGAAATGCGGCATCGCGGACGATCCGCGCTGGTCCGACGGCCGGCAACTTTGTCCACGCGGCACAAGTCCGACAGGCAAACCGGCTCAGTTTGCCCCCATAGCCAATCCTGATTCACGCGGATCGTTCGCCCAGCGGCACTCGCTGTCCTCCCCTGGTAGATATCGGCCACAGGCGATCACGTTCGCCCGTCCCGGATCAGGGACCGGCACGCTCATGGGCTGACTAGTCTTCAAAGTATTTATCAACGCGAGCGCAACCGCCAACGGCGCACCCGCCTGCCCCGATCCGCCAGCCGCAGCTCGAAAGGCCTTGATATTGTCATTCCAAACCAGGCCGGCCGACAGCAAGGGCGGCGGCACGGCGGCCGGCGAGGCCGCGGCCAGGAAGCCAAGGCCAGGTAGGATCCGCCCGGTGCCAAACAGGTTGTCCATCGTCAGCGCGCACGCCACGGCGTTTCCAGACCGATCCAGGGTCACGAAACTGGTTGAGGCCGGAAACGGCGAGGCGCCGACGGCAGGCAGGTCTTTCGCCGCAAGGACCTCCGTTGGCGTGATTCCGCCAGCGCGATATCGCGAAACAACCGCCAAGGAATGCGCGATCGCTCCGGCGACGTCGTTCGGACTATCGGCCAGCACGTCAAATGCCGCCTCCGCCGCCAAGCCACCGTCAGCCGGCGGTGGCAGGAACGCGACTTTATCTGCCTGAAAGGAGCGGACCAGCGGCGGCGCCAGCTTCGGCAGCGCGGCACGCAAATCCGCCAGCGCGATTGGACCGCCGGCATCTATCGAAGCGCGCACTATTCGTTGAGCCAATGCGCCCTGATACATGTCGCCCACGCCCGAGACGCGAAGCTGCGCCAAGGTCCCGCCCAGATCGGGCTGGCGCAGAATTTCGCCCTCGGTCAACGGCACGCCATCCTGGCTGAATACCGCACGGGCATTGGGATCGGCCATCAGCGGGCCTGACACCACGGCGATATCCTTTGCAAGCGCCCGCGAAGTTCGCACACCGGAGCGGGCCAACTGTTCGGCCGAACCCAGTAGCGATTCAAATGGCACCAAACCGTAGCGGGCGTGCAGCAGAAAAAGGCCGCGCGCCATCATCGGCACGGCAGCAGGTCGATCGGCGTTCGTTTCGGCCATAGCAGGCGCCAGCGGCGTGAACATCACTGCGTCGGGTTCGCCGCGATTTGGCGATTTCACATTGGGCACGTAAGCGATACAGGCGCCCCCACCCCCAAGCCCAGCGCGCGAGGGAAGCGTGACCGCCAGGGTCAGGCCCACAGCGGTCGCGGCATCGGCGGCAGTGCCGCCGGCAGACAAAACCTCCCTGCCTGCGAGGACGGCGCGCGGCTCATCCGCGACGACGCCGCCCAGAAAACCCGCGATATAACCGGGCTGTCCAGGCTGTGGACCGCCACGGCCGAGGACAGTATCGGAGACCTTGCTCACGGTCGAACAGCCCGACACCAGCACTAGCAGCGCCAGAAACGCCCCGACCGACAGCAGACGCCCGGGAGGCATCCGCATCGGGGCGTCCGCAAAATCGGTCATGGTGCCGCGCATGCGATCCATCCTGTCGGTCCAGTCAATCCTCGGATTCGCCAGCCCTCGGGACCGCGTTTCGCCATTAGAGGACGGTGCCATAGACGGCTTCGCCATCAGCGGCAACCGCGCCCGGCACTTTGACTTGCGCCGGGAGTGTCCCGGGCTTAACCGGATGATGTGCCCCTCCGAAGGACCTAAAATGATCCGCATGTCCCTTGCGCAACGCCTGATAATGCCGGTCTTGCTATCGGTTGTGTACTATCGGGTTTGGTAGCGGCCCGCGCCGCTGCCGCCGCCGAGTTCACGTCGAGTCAGCGGGCTGAGATTGTGGCTATCGTGCGCGACGCTCTGAAACAGGACCCGTCCATCCTGCGGGACGCAGTGGTGGCGTTACAGGCCGATGAGGGCCAACGGACGCAGGCGACGGCTCGCGCGGCCATCGCTCACCACCAAGCGCAGTTGATAACACCGGCCGATCCGGTGGCCGGCGATCCGCATGGCGACGTGACGATTGTCGAGTTCTTCGACACGCGTTGCCCCTACTGTCGGCGACTGGAGCCCGTGATGGACAGTTTCCTGGCAAAGGACCGCAAGGTGCGGTTGGTATACAAAGACCTGCCGATCCTCGGCCCGGCCAGCGTGCTGGGCACCAAGGCACTTTTGGCGGCCCAGAAACAGGATGCATACGGCAAGATGCGAGAGGCGGTGATGAAGCTGCCGCCTGATACGACGCTGCCGCAAATCGAGTCAGCGGCACGTGCCCTCGGGCTGGATTGGCCACGAATGGCGCAGGATATGCAGGATCCGGGGGTGCAGGCGCGGATCGACGCGAACGTCAAACTGGCTCATGATTTGGGCATCCAAGGAACCCCGGCACTCATTATTGGGAACGACCTTATCCCGGGCGCGGTCGAGTTACCGGATCTGCAAAAAGCGGTGGCGGAAGCCAGGGGCTAAGGGCCGCCAAAGAATACAGCCTGATCGGCAGGCTGAGACGATGCCTTTAGGTCAAAGCATCATGGAAACCTGTCCAACATGCTTTGTGTTGCGCCAGCGGGCGCGCCTGTCCAAGCCAAGTAGCGGACCGCCAAGCCGAAGTCACGGCACCGCTCTTTATTTTCATTGGCTGGTGGAACGGTCACACGTGCGAGGTCGTCGCGACGAAGACATAAAGTTGACCTGGATCAATGCGGCTCGTTAGGTGCTCGGCTAGCGATGATGCCAAATTCAACTGGGGGGTCATGTTATGCGTGCTTCAGACGTGATGACGACCAACGTGATTACCGTATCACCGGAAACGTCTGTTCAAAGCCTGGCTGGGCTCTTGGGGAGGTACGGCATCAGCGGGGTTCCGGTGGTGGACGCAGCCAACACTCTTGTCGGCATCGTCAGCGAAGGTGATCTTCTATTCCGAACAGAAACGCACATAGAGCGACGTACAGAGCCGCGGCGTTCGAGATGGTTCGATGTCTTTGCACGCGAACGAGACGCCGCGCGAGATTACATAAAAGCCCACGGCCGTAGCGTCGGCGACATCATGACCCGCCACGTGACAACGGTGAGCGAGACGACCGAGCTGCGTGAAATCGCCGATCTGCTCGAGTCCAAACGAATCAAGCGAGTGCCCGTCCTCCGCGATGGAAAGGTGATCGGTATAATCAGCCGGGCCAACCTGGTGCGCGTTTTGGCAGCGGCAAAGAGCCTGCCCGCGAACACCACCGACATGGATGACCGCAGAATCCGCGAGTCACTTCTGACGGAATTGCGGGGCCAGACATGGGCTAAGGTCTGGGCCGAAGACATCATCGTTCGAGACAAGATTGTCCACATCTGGTGCTCGGATGATCGGCCAGAGTCGGAACGGCGCGCGCTTCGGGTCGCTGCGGAAAACACGCCTGGAGTGACGGCGGTGGAAGAGCACCTCGTGCCCGTGCCTGTCATCCCGATGATGTAGAACGGCTCATGTCGCTTAGCGCGGTCGGCACGCGTCACCTGTTCCTTTGCCTCTCAATCCGCTATCCGGGACGGATAAGGAGCCCGCCATGACCTACCTTGTCGCCGACGACCTTCCCACCGCCCCCGCCGGAGAGCGCTTTCGGTCGTTGCTCGGCCGCCCTGACATCCTCCAGCTTCCCGGTGCCCATAACGGCCAGGCCGGTCTTCAGGCAAAGCAGGCCGGGTTCGAAGGCCTGTATCTCTCCGGCGCGGCCATGACCGCGTCCATGGGCATCCCCGACCTCGGCATGATCACCGTCGACGAAGTCTGCTTCTTCATCCGTCAGATCGCCCGCGCCACCGGCCTTCCCCTCCTTGTCGACGGCGACACCGGATACGGTGAGGCGCTCAACGTCATGCACATGGTCCGCAGCTTCGAGGACGCCGGTGCTGCCGCTGTCCACATAGAAGACCAGCTACTGCCGAAGAAATGCGGCCACCTCAACGACAAGAAGCTCGCCGACCCGCATGACATGGCCGCAAAAATCGCTGCCGCCAGAAAGGCCCGCCGCCACCTCTACATCATCGCCCGAACCGATGCCGCCGCGTCTGAAGGCATCGACGGTTGCATCGCCCGGGCGAAACTGTTCGTCGAGGCCGGCGCCGACGCGATCTTTCCGGAGGCACTGAACACCGCCGACATGTTCAAGGAGGTCGCCCGTCGCCTGCCCAACATCCCGCTGCTCGCCAACATGACCGAGTTCGGCCGCACCCCCTTCTTTACCGCCTCCGAGTTCGAGGCAATGGGCTATAAGATGGTCATCTGGCCGGTCAGCAGCCTGCGCGTGGCGAACAAGGCTCAGGCGAAGCTATACACCGCCATCAAGAAGGACGGCGGAACGCAGAACATGGTCGATCACATGCAGACCCGGTCGGAGCTGTACGCTACCATCGGCTATCATGACTATGAGGCGTTGGACGCGTCGATCGTTACCACCATCATCCCGCAGGCAATGCCGCAAAGGGCGTAACCACCGCGGCCCTCGCCACCGATGGCTCCCGTCGCCCGGCCGTTTATCCCGCCTCTCTATGTCGGCAGCGAAATCTACCGGCATTCAAGCTACGGCCCAAAGCACCCACTCGCCGTCCCGCGCGTTTCGGTCTGCACCGACCTAAGCCGAGCGCTCGGCTGGCTGACTGACGCGGTTTACCACGACGCGCCAATCGCAACCGAACAGGAACTCACCCAATTCCACACACCCGCCTACATCGCGGCGTTGCGCCAGGCGGAAGCGGATCAGGCGGTCACTGACGATATTCGCACCCGCTTTCGCATCGGCGCGGAGGGCAATGCTGTTTATCCCGAGGTCTACCGACGCCCCGCAGTATCCGCCGGTGGCGTCATGTTGGCAGCGCGGTTGGCCGCGGAGGGACGTATCGTGCACTGCCCCGGCGGCGGCACGCATCATGGGCGGCCCGACCGCGCCTCGGGTTTCTGCTTTCTGAACGACCCGGTGCTGGGGCTGCTGACGTGGCTCGACCTCGGCCTGGAGAACATCGTCTATCTCGACATCGACGCGCATCACGGCGACGGCGTGCAGGACGCGTTCCACGACGACGATCGAGTGTTCACGATCAGCCTGCATGAGCGGGCACGTTGGCCGTTCACCGGGGCCGTGCACGACCGTGCCGGTGGTGCGGCGCGCAACTTCCCGCTGCCGGCGGGATGCAACGACTCCGAATTTGCCTATGCGATGAACCACGCGGTACTGCCGCTGATCGAGGCACGCCGCCCCCAGGCGATCATGCTGCAGGCCGGCGCGGATGGTCTGGACGAAGACCCGCTGGCGAAACTGTCGCTCTCCAACAACACGCACCGCGCCGTCGTCCAGGCGATGATGCGGCTTGCACCCCGTCTGGTCGTCCTCGGCGGAGGCGGCTACAACCCCTGGACTGTGGGCCGATGCTGGGCCCTGATCTGGGGGACCTTGAACGACTTTCCTATCCCCGACCGCCTGCCGCCAGACGCCGAAACCGTGCTCCGCGCCCTGCGCTTCGACCGGGCGGCCGGGCGCAACCCGCCGGAGCACTGGTTTTCGACATTGCTCGACGGGCCTCGCGACGGGCCGGTTCGCAACGAAATCCGGCAACTGATCAAGGAGAGCTTATCCACATGAAACGGCGTACCTTGCTGGCGCTAGTCGCAATGTTGCCCTTAAGTGCTTGGGCCCAATCACCCGAACCGACCCAGCCGCAACCCGAACTGCCGAAAGAAAAGCTCGTAATCGTCGGCCATGGCGGCGCCGAACACGTATTCAGTGTAGAAATGGCCACAACGGAAGAGCAGCAGACCGTTGGCGAGATGTTCCGCAAGAGCGTTGCCCCGGACGGGGGCATGCTGTTCGATTGGGGCTTTCCACGGCCCTCGCAGATGTGGATGCGCAACACGCTGGTATCGCTGGACATGGTATTCATCAACGCCGATGGCACGATCCGCTCGATCGCCGAGAACACCACCCCGCGTAGTCTGGCCGTGATCGACAGTCGTGGGCCAGTGCGGGCGACGCTGGAAATCGCTGCCGGAACAACGGCCAAGCTGGATATCCGGGTTGGCGATACGGTGAAGCAACGTATTTTTGGCAACGCGCCGTAGGAGCTACCCGAGTCTCGCGCTCCAACGTGGTTCGAGTATTCGTCAACCCATTCCGATCTTCCGTGCAGCCGATATCTTCCGCCAGAACGTACGCACGCAGCGGCGGTTGTCCCAACAACTGCGGGCCGACCCAACACAACACGGCGCCGTCCATCCGATTACCCGCCAAACCCCGACGTCCGCATACTGCAGACGATCTTCGGCTCCGCGGCGACCGTCCACCGGTTTGTGCGCGCGGCACCGCCAGGGCCTGGAAGCCCTACGCCATGGCAACCAGTCAACGTTAACGCAGTGCGGACAACGCCCCCACCGTCTCGTCCAGACCAGGATGGTTGAGCAGGAAGTGCGGCAGCGCATCCTCCGCCGCCTCGAGTTCCGAGCCATTTCGCGACTGCCAATCCACCACAGGCGTTACCGTCACGACCATGGGGGCATATGCGGATCCAATCAGGCTGTTCAGCGCCATCCGCGCTCGCATCCCAAGCCCCGGCCGGACCGGTCTGCCATCGATCCAGACCGACGTCGCGATGACATAGGCAGGATTACTTGATTTCATGACCCGCCATGCGTTGAAGGTCCCATCACTCTGGTGCAACCAGTTCTCTTGAATTCCTTCGGTTCGAGCACCCGCCATCATCTTCCGTCGCGCCGACATCAAAGGCGCTGCGGTAGAGCGCGGGGAAAACGCCTCCCAACTCATATCTAGCGCCACGGCGCCGCACACCACCCGCTGGCTCCTCACCGCCGCCCCTTCGGCCGAAGCCACCGGTTGTACTTCGCAATCCGGCCCAACGTCGATCCGGGACGGTGTAGCCACAGACGTCGCAGCGGCCACCGTCAAACCTGACCCAACGAGCGGACCAATCGCCGCAACTATCACGATCCCCGCGGCGACCGGGAAAACCCGATGCAACGAAATAGCCGGCGCTTCCGCGAAGCGCGAAGCTGACCGAATCGAGACCTCATCCTCCCGAAACGGTAATCCGAGCGCGATCAACAGCAAGATGACGAGCGAGAAGAAGATCCAGCCATAAATGAGGTGGTCGGCCGCCGCGGCCTCCGCGCTGCCGAGGATGTATCCAAGATAGACGATGCCGATGGCTCGAAACCCATTGGCGATGATCGGCACGAGAACCGAGACCAGAATGAACACCCCGCGACGTAGCGGGCTACGGTACATCAGCAGCGCATAGAGGCAGCCAAACGCAGTAGAGGCGATCAGGAACCGCAGCCCCGCGCAGGCTTCCGCGACAAAGAACGTGCCTTGGGATATCTCGATGACGTGACCGTCGATGTAGGCGGGAACGCCAAGTATCTCTAGCCCGTGTCGGATGAAGAACGTGGTGATGTCTTGCAATCCGGGCGTCAGAAACCCACCGAACGGAACCAGAAAATACAAGTACAGTAGCGGTCCGGCCATTGCCCACCACAGCCGTTTACCCAGCGTCGCCAGGAACAGGACCTCGACAAAACTAACAGCGGCAAGTTGCCTCCCCTCCATAATGCCCAGCCGCTCCGAAACCAGCCACACCGCCGCCAGCGGTACACCCAGCAGCAATGCCCTCGGCATCACCTGCCTGGGAATGCCGGCTAACACACCGCAGCGGTCCCACAGAAGATAAAGAGCGATTGGAATGACCAAGAAACAATGGTTGTAGGCGGTCGAGTCATTCCATGTCTGGACAGCTGCCACCACCTCACCGTGGAACAGCAGGCCCAGCACCAAACCGACGACCAAAATCGGCAGCGCCCTATACCACCCCGCTGACACCCCACGCTGCGGCGCCTCGATCAGGACTGGCGCGTTCACGATCCGCGCCGCTCAAACCCGAGCCACAAGGCCATCGGAACGTTCCTCATACGGCGACCGTGACGCCGGCCGCCGACGCCGGGCACAGCAGGTCGTCGAACCGGCACAGCCGCGCGGACCAGTCATAGTCGCGCACGATCCGGGTGCGAGCCGCCGCTCCGATCGCCAAACCGTCGGCACTTGTCGCCAACCGGCAGCAGGCGGCGGCAATCTCTTCGGCGCTGTCGGCCAAAATGACGTCCTCGCCTGGCATTCCCTCGATCCCTTCCAACGCCCCTGAAGTCAGTACCGACCGGCTTTCCCATCGACATCGCCTCCAGAACTTTATTCTGGATGCCGCGCGCTATTCGCATCGGCGCCACCGCGGCGGTGGCATGCGCAACGTACGGTCGCACATCATGCACCCGGCCAGTAACAAACACGCCTTCGAGGCGGGCCAGACGCTTAACCGTGACGCTAGGGCAGCTGCCCACGATATAGAATTGTGCGGCGGGAACTGTGCGGCGGATCGTCGGTAGGATTTCGGTCGCGAACCATGCCACCGCATCAACATTCGGGGGATAGTCCATCGTCCCGGTGAACACGTAGGTCGGCAGCTCCGTGTCGAAGACCGGGGCGTGCGCTAATGCCGGATCAAAGTATCGGTGATCGACGCCGCTGCTTACTCCGCGGATTCCGGCGGCGCAATCCGGGATTAGGCGAGTGAACAACGACGCCTCCGCCTCCGAAACGAAGCTGGCCACATCGAACTCGTCAACGATCCGTCGCTCCAACGCGCCGACCTTTCGCCACTCCCGCCGATAGACCAAACGCATCGGCCCAGTCGTCGTATCGGCATAGGCACGCCACTTCTCAGAATCCACGTCCGCGAGGTCGCAGATCCGCGTCTCGCGTTTCGGCAGATCGAGCACGTAAGATGCCATGTTGCCCGAGTTGACGAATATGACGGACGGCCGAACCGTTTCGATCACATCGCGCACCCACCGCATCAGTCCTCGATCGCGAAAGAAGCTGGTGCTGAGCGGTTCCCCGGTCAGCAACCCGCGCAGGCATGTCAGCTTCGCCACCTTTCGGTTTAGCGGCGCAACATGGATACCGCGGCACATCGAGCGAATTGTGTCGACATGCTGGGCATCGGATACGTCGTCAGTAAGACATCCCAGATGCACGTCATACCGCCGGACGAGGTATTTCAGGATCTGCAGCGGCCGGATTTTCTCCCCCTTGATCGGCGGATACGGCAAGCGCTGGGTCAGAAATAGAAGATCGGGCATAGCTCACTCCCGCCAGAATGGACCTTCGCAATTGCCGCCCGATCGTTTTCGCACCCGTACCCGGGAGTCGCACCAGTAAAAGGCCACCAAGGATACACCCCCTACCCCAGCCCTCGCGCGATGAACGGACCTACCGTGTTCGCGACAGGCAAAGGCAGACGCTTCCAGGTCGCGATGAGCATCCGGTATTTCGGGTTCAGTGGATTGTGCTCGGGGATTCTCTCCCCCGGCCTCAGACGGAACCGGTAGTGGAGTTTGACGGGCTCGAACCCCCAGTTGTGCTTGAACGAGAACGAACCGGTTCCGATCTTGCTGCGCCCAAAATCGAATAGCCGGCAGCCGCGATCCGCCGCGCGCCGCATCGTCTCCCAATACAGAAAATCATTGCCTGCCAGCCCACGCGCCAACAACGTGCCGCCGCCATAGTACGGCAATACCTCGTCGCGAAAATAGAAATTCATCACCGATGCGATCGGCGTCTCCCGGTCCAGGATCGTCACCACATCGGCGTTCTCCCAGAACACCTCCATCAGCGCCCGGAAATACCGGCGCGAGAAGACCGGCGTCCCCAAATTCCGCACGCTTTCGGCGTATATCCCATGCACCGCATCGGCATCGCGGTTTGCAACCGAAACCAAACCGTTTTGAATGCCCTTGCGCACCATGGCCCGCTGCTTACGCGGGATCGCCTTCATGTTGCCCTCGTGATCCGCCTCAATCGTTTTCCGGAACGTCACATAAAGATCCGGCCTTTCGATCCATCCCTCTGCTTCGGTTTGTGGCATCAGATGCCGGAGTTCCAATGCTTGGGCACCCGTCCTTACCAGCAGGCTCTGCGCTTGCCTTATCAACGCGGCCTCGCTTTCGGCATCCGCCGAGAGCGGGCCGCCATAGACGCAAAACGGATTGGAGATAAGCGTGTCACCGAATAGCAAAGTCCTCACCCGTCCGAGCGGAAGGACGCCGGTGATCGCGCCGTCCCTCTCGGCGAAACAGAAAAAAGTTTCATGGCCGAATGCGGTTTCGATCACCTTTGCCCAACCGGCGCGATGGAAAAACGTGCCCGCTGGCATCGCCTCCACAAATCGGTCCCACGCCGTTTCGCTGGCGGCATCCAGAGCGCGAATGGCAATTGGCATACAGTCAGGCCCAGACGGTTTCGGCGACGATCGGCGCGTAGACACGGTCCATCCGATCCCAGGCGAAGTCCCGCAGCAGCCCGTCTACGGCCGCCGTCATGCGCGAGAGGTTGGTGTAGTGCCGCAATCGCGACTTCCAGTTCGCGTTCGGAATGCGCGGCTGGTCTGGATCGATCTCCCATGGGTGGAAATAGAAGATGCCTGGCCGTCGGTCATGATGGTTCACGCGTCCCAGCCCCGCTCGGTAAAGTGCTTTTGGCAACAGGCGAAAATAGCCGCCGCCCGAGCACGGCCAGTTGCGGCCCATCAAACGCACAGTCGTCATGGGCAATTCCACTACGCCGTCCGGATCGGGCCGGAACGGTAAGCGTGGTGCGCCCGGCATCCCGTAAAGATCGTGTCTGATCGGGTTAATGCTCGAACTATAAGTGTAACCTTCCTGCCGCAGGATCGGAAACACCCACATGTTCCCCGCGCCAATGGAGAACGTCGCCGCCCGATACCCGCTCACGGGAACACCTCCAGTGTCCTCCAGCAGCGCCTTCGTCTTCCGCACGTCGGATCGAAATCCGTCGGGATCCTGCGAATCCGCCCGTGTATGATCCCAGCCGTGACTCGCCAACTCGTGTCCGTCCGCGACGATCCGACGGATCAGGGCGGGAAAACGTTGCGCCACCCAGCCGAGGGTAAAGAACGTAGCCTTTACCTCGGCGGCTTGAAACTGCTCAAGAATCCGGTTGGTGTTCAGATCAACCCGCCGCGGAAACGCGTCCCAGTTCGACCGGTCGATACAATGGGCGAACCCCTGGACCTGGAAATAGTCCTCTACGTCGACCGTCATGGCGTTGGATATAGACGTCATGACTGCCCCATCAGGTTGGTTTCCAGAAAATCCAATACTCGCTTAAACGCCTGCTCCTGCTGGAACGCATGCCGCTCCAGCGTTTCGATGCGCCTCAAAAGGTCGCCCCGGTCATCCGCCCCAAGCGTCATTTGACCGGCGAGATCGAGCCCGGCACCCAGATCCCGGCTTAGCTCTTCCGCGGTTTCATCGACGATGCCGCCAGTGACTGTATGGATTTCCTCGAGCGCGCCAGACAACAACACGCGCGAACAGAGCGTATTGATCCGTCTCGGAATGCCGCCGGAATGCCGGTGGACCGCATCGAAAGCGGCTGCTTCCCATACTGGATCGTCGCGCCAGTCGACGGTTCTCAGCCGGTGCTGGATATACTGGTGAGTTTCTTCCATTCTCATCGGTCCCAGATGACAGGAAGCGAGCACACGTTGGCGAAGCTGCTCCCAGTCCTTGCCGGCCAGGATCGCCCGGAATTGCGGTTGTCCAAACAGGAGTGTCTGAATGGCCGCCTTTCCCTCCGCGACGATGTTAGAGAGCATGCGAAGCTCCTCCATCCCCGCGAGCGACAGGTTCTGTACCTCATCGATCACCAAGAGACAGCGTCGGCCCTGTTTGCGCTGATCGCGAACCATATGCTCGAATCGACGAAGCAACGTTGATTTCTCCGTCCCCGGCGTGTCTCCCAGGCCAAAGCTCGCCATTGCCAGCCGCAGCAGGTCGTCGCCCGACACCTGCGTCGTCACGACGCGAGCCATGAAATAAGTGCTCCGGTCAAGTTCCGCCCAAAGTTGCTCTACCAGCATCGTTTTGCCGGCCCCGACCTCCCCGGTGACGACGATGAAGCCTTCTTGCTGCGATAGCCCGTACACGAGGTGCGCCATCGCCCTGCTGTGCCCGCTCGAGCCAAAGAAAAACCGGCTGTCGGGCGTTAACAGGAAGGGCGAGCCGGAAAGGTTGTAGAATTTTTCGAACACAATAACGATCAGAAGGTTTTCGAGATGCCGACAATCAGCATGTTCTGGAACATGCTATATACCGCGATCGGCGACTGCTGCTCCAGAAATGAATACCGCACATTGGCGCCGAGTGTGTCGGAAATCTGATACTGCCATGCCAAACTGGTCACTACTGACGTGGAGTTCCCCGGGGTGAATGACACAGCGTTACCGATTGTGTGGTCCTGAATGGCGAAAGAAATCGCGGCACTGGTGGTCATATCCGGCCGCATCCTGTGCAGCCACGTGGCGCTGACGCTTTTGCTGCTGCCTGACATTGCGGCGCTTTGCGAATCCGTCTGCTTCGTCAGCAGCAGGCCGAACGCAATGATATCGCGCTCTAAAACCGTGTTCGATCCGACGTTTAGTTCATCAGTTCGATACACGCCATCCTGCGCCGCCAGCGCATTGGTTGCGCCAAACAAAGGGCCACCTGTTTGGGAGTTTATCAACGCCCCTGTGCCGTTCGTTGCCGCCAGGTTAAGTCGATTCTGTAGGTATTCGAGTTGGGTGCCGAGGATGCTGCTGTAGGAGACCGTTAGCAAAGTCCGAGCGGTGGCCTGAAAGTGACCATCGGCAGAAATCGAATTGTAGCCGTTCTGGTGCCCATACGACATGGTCAGGCTGCTATCGGGACTGGGCGTCCAGATCCCGCCGAAGCGCCAGGTCAGGTCATGAATCGATAAACCAGGGACGTCGAGGTAAGTATATGTTGGCGGCAGGGCGCCGTTGGCGCCAAAAAGCCCCGGCGCGCCACTGACTGTTTGACTCGAATAAGAGATATCCTCATGACCGCCCGAAACGAACACCACAAGACTCCTAGTCAAAGCGTAGCTCAGGCTGTCGGTGGCAACGATTCGGCTTGATGTGGAACCGTCTATCACCGACGGGCTTCCCGGGGCGGCCACCGCACCGGTTAAGTCCAGATAGGTCCGCCCCTGCAACATGTCTAGATCGATGGTATTCTTCAAAAGCCCCAGAAAGTCCCCAGTGGCGAAGTGAGCCAACTCCTCATTCGACAACAGGGTTTGGCCATTGCTACCACCTGTCGGGAACGGTGCTGACGCGAAGCCAGACGGCGTGTCTGATCGCGACAGGCCAAGCGAATAACCTACTTTGCCGGTTCCCCAGTCGCCGAAGTCGTGCAGAAGGTACGGCGAGATGATGAAGCTCGTCGTCTGGACCTCGTTCAGTTTGGTCAGGCCCGCGGCATTCCCGGCCAACGTTGGAATGGCCGTCTGAGCGGTCGCCCCGGCCCCCGCTGGGGCTCCAATCGTGCCGAGGCCGCCCAGACCGCCATACAAGTTATGCACGCCCGATAGCGCGCGGACATCGACATACGCCAGATCGGGCATTAGAGTAACAGTAGCCAGCCCATTGAGCTGATTGGTCAACGAATCCAGCGAGCCTGTTCGCGCGTAGATCGACAGCGTCGGAGCATAACTCAGCGAGACCTGCAGGCGCGGCAGATCGCCCGCCAGACTGAAGCCTGGGGCGAAATATGAGACCAGATCCGCTTGCCTGGGGCTGTGCTGCTCCTCCACGTTATCAGTAAGCAGCTCCTGAACATCGATCCGCGGAACAAACGTCCAACCGCCGCCCGCCGGTGCGGCCAGTCCATTGGCAATTTGCAATTGATGCTGCAGGTCCTGCGCGTCTGGCGTAGCGAGTTCGGTGCCCTGCGGCACTTGATCCTGATTGGGCAAATCGATCAGCGGAAACGCCAACACGCCGCTCGCGCGCAGCAGCCACAAAGCCACGGCGATGCCCAGGGCGCCAAGGCGCGTCAAACCTCCCGCGCGAAGATGGGCAAAGTTTGGCTTGCCAAAGCCGACCAGACCGGAGGCCAACTGCTGCACGGTGGCCACTCGTGGCTGATCTTGTTCCCCGATCATCGTGTTCCGGTCATCCCATTTGTCGGGGCGCCCCGGCTCAGGACGAGTAGTAGGACGAATAGGCGCCGAACGTGTAACGAGAGGAGATTTGCTGCTTGTTCAGGACCATCGTGATCGTCGGGCAGGATTGGATCAGGTCCAGTGAAGCCTCGACCTCTTCACGTTGGGTGCGGTTCGCCTCCACCACGAACAGGATCTGGCCGACGACCTGCGCCAATACCGCTGGATCCGATGTGGATAGACAAGGCGGCGCATCCAGTATCAGCAGGCGGTCGGCAAAGCGCCGACCCAGGCTTTGAATAAGCCGGGTCATCTCCTTGGTTGAGAACAGCTCGGCGATACGATCGCGTTCGCGTCCCACAGGCAAGATCGACAGCCGCTCGACCGGCGTCGTCACGATCAACAGCGACGGGTCCAACTTGGCGTCAGCCGCGAGATCCAGCAGCCCGCGGGCCTGCGCCAACCCAAGGCGGTAGCAGATCGAATCGCGCTTGGGATCGACATCGACCAACAGCACATGATGGTCACCTTGGCGAGCGATGCTGCCCGCCAGGTTCGAGGCCATGAAGCTCTTGCCCTCGCCCGGCCGCGCGCTCGTGACGAGCAACAAGTTAGAGAAGCCCGGCTCGGCGCCCGGACCAAACGCGGAGCGAATGATCTGCCGTTGCACCAGCCGAAACTCCTCCGAGATGCGGGTGCGGGTGCGAGACCAATCCATCATACCAGCCCGCTGGAGCGATATCGCATCTATCGAAGACGGACCTTGCAACACCCCTGTCGAAGCCGAGATCAGCCCATGTAAAGACGCTTCCGACCCGGACGTCACGGCGACAGCGGCGTGGTCCTGCTCCGCCGTCTTGATTGCCGCATCCCCGGCCGCAAGCGCCTGCTTCACGTTCGCCGCCGAGGCAGCAATGGACTGCCCCAGCGGCGGCACGACTGAGGCAGAATGTTGCTCCGCCTCGGCAGGTTGAGTGGTTGTATCGGTAAAAGAATGGTCTGTGCTATCTGCGGCCACCATGACCGGCACCTCGGCGCCATGCCGGCGCAAGAGTTGCACTGCCGAACCGTCCAGAGGGGCAGATCGTAGAAGCCTTTCTGCGAACTCGTTCAACCAGGTGAGATGCTTTTGGCATCAACATCAAGTGCCAATCGCGCCGATTCGTGACGCCATCAGATCAGCGCCGCCGACCGCAGTATATGGGCCATCAGAACTCCGTACACTCCGACAAGCATAGCGATAGCCGCGCCAAACCGACCCGCCACGATCAGTTGTTCACGGAACGAAATCAGCCCCAGGACGGAAATACCGCCCAATACTGGCAGACCCAGACTGCGCAACTCATCCACGGTGGAAAACGACCGGTCAAGCTGCCCAAACAGAACTGTTAATCCCCCGCCGGTTGTCAGGCCACCTAGCAAGACACCGGTCACAAGCAGCAGCCGGTTTGGCGCGATCGGCAACCGCGGGGTCTCCGGCGGGTCGATGACCTGCAATTTCACCTTGTCGGCCTGCGTATCCGCCGCCTGAGCAATGTTCGCGGATTGCAGCCGGGTCAGAAGCTCCTCATAGTTTCTGCGAAGAACGTTATAGTCTCGGTCCATGTTCTGATATTCGGCGATCAGGCTTGGCTGCTCATGTTGCACCTTCTCCAACCGGTCGACGTAGCGCACCGCATCATCGCGCTGCCGCTGGAGCGAGGTAATGTTGGTTTCTGAGTCTATCAGTTTGATCTTCAACTGATCGTAAACCTGATTCGGAACCGACCGTTTCGGCGTGTTTTCCCCATTCGTCGGCGCGATGGTAGCACCCTTGGCGGCGGCGCGCCCGGCGGTCGGACCACTATGGGGTGAGTTCTTTAGCGAATTTATCAGCTTCCTCTGGCCAATCACATCAGGATGCTGTTCGGTATCCTTAAGCAACATCAAACTCAGTTGCTCCTCGGCTTCCTGCAGCCGTGTCTTCGCTGGCGTGCTGCCAAAACCGGTACTGGCCGCCCGAGCTCCCGCTCTCCACGACGAGCATGGGCGGTGTTTTCTCCACCTCCTGCTTCATCGCGTTTCGGAAGATCTTCGCATCCTCCAGCTTGCCATCCAGGGCCTGCAATTGGTTGCGCGCGGCCTCGAGAGCCGGGACATTGGGGGTGTCGTCAGCTGGCAAGACTTCGGCATACCGGGCCCGGAAGTCCGCTCGGCGCCTCTCCGCTCCACGAAGCTGCTGTTCGTAGGATTGAATTTGCTGCTCCAGGAACCGGCGCGCATTGTCCATGTCCGACCGCGACCCACCCGTCGCGCTCTCAACGAAAATAGTCAGGAGAGCTTGCACCACGTCGTGAGCTAGTCTCGCGCTTTTGTCACGGTAGGTAATGGTGAACAGGTTCTTGGTCTGTGGAACGACCTTGACCTCGGCAGCAAGACGGGTCAGCAGCCGTTCGCGATCCGACGGACTGTTCAGGGTCAGTTCGAGGTCGGTTTTCGACACCAGCTTTTCCATGTTCGGCCGGCTGAGCAGAGTGCGCTGCAGGATTTCAAGCTGCGTGGTCGGTGCCGAATCGGCGGCCAGACCGCGCAGCAATGGCGTCAGGACAGCGTCCGCATCGACAAACATGCGGGCGGTCGATTTCGAACTGATTCGGGATCTCATAAACCAACACCCAGCCGGCCCCGCAAACCATCCAGGCTATCGTCACCCCTATCCAGCGGCGACGCCATGCCGCGTGCAAGTGCTTGAAAAGCAGGGCACGTACTGCATCCATTAATCGCTGCGCCTCAGAACCAGGTTTGTGGGACGATCAGGGTATCGCCAGGATTCATCTCGATGTTTTGGCCGATGTCACCGTCTTTGATCAGATCGCTCAGGCGCACCTTGATGGTCTGCCGCTTGCCGTCCGCATCGGTACGGACAACGACCGCGCGATTGCCCGCGGCGTATTTTGTCATCCCGTGGGTCGCAATCATGATATCCAGTAGCGTCATATGGTCGCGGTACGGAATCGCAATCGGATCGGTCGCTTCGCCGATCACCCGCACCTGCCGGTCAGGCGGCCCGATAAAGCCGCGGACGATGACTGTGACGTTGGGCTCATGGATGTACTTGGTCAGCCGCTGCTCGATTTCACGTGCCAGCTGTGTAGGCGTCTTACCAGCTGCCGAAATGTCCTCGATCAGCGGGGTGGAGATCCGGCCATCCGGTCGAACAGCAACAGCGCCTTCACTCAGATCTGGGTTGCGATAGACAAAGATGCTCAGCGAATCCCCCGATCCGATGAGATAATCATCCGGCGGTTTCGACGTTGCCCTCTCGACGACGGGAGGCTCGGAGTGAGTGTTCGAGAGGCCGCCGTAGCCGCAGCCAGCTAGCGCGAGGACCACACCGAGCCCGTGGACCGCCCGAGCACCAGCCCGCAATCGATTCCGTTCCACGCCTGTCGTCGAACGTTCCGGTGGAGAACTTCCGTCTTTTCGGGTTTGGGCGAACCAAATCTTGATCACGTCAACCTCTGGATGGACCCCGGCAGCACATCAGCAACGCCGGCTGAGCCCTCCACGGCAAAAGCAACAGTCCCGATGCCCGCGCAGCTTTTCGCAGATCGCGGTCGGTAGGAGGCAGCCGTCGATATACGCCCAAGGAATCGAACCGCCTTCTCTGCCACGTTATGACAACGCTCTGCCAATGAGCTACAAGCCTTCCTTTTTTTAGCACACAAGCGGCAGAGGCAAGACTGCGTAATCCCGACTTCGCCGCTCCATGAGAACTCCCATAACACCCCGATATGTACAGGTTCAACGCGAAGATGCGATCGCTTGGACCGATCGATCAGATGCAACTCTGGTTTATTAACGACAAACACTTTGGCAGGCGATCTCCCTAAAAACAGCACTTTCCCAATAATAAATTGCCGCGGGCCAATTTGATCAAATTTTTGAAGTAACAACCGAAATAAAAGAGTTTGACGACGCCTACTAGGGTATGCAACGTTGCGTTTCGTTATCACTTATCCGCCAGGAACCCGCATATTGCCCAGCGATACGCAACTCATCTCGGTCCCGATATCACGGCTGCGCACCGCCTCTAACCCTGGCCGCCCCGACTGAAAAGGGGAAGTCGTGATGCAGCGTGCGATAGGACGCTATCTGACCCGCGAAGTGGCAGCCTTGGGTCTGGTCGAGGCCGCTTTGTCGTTCGCGGCAATCTACACCGTCATAACTCTGGCTGGCTCCTCTCTGTCGCTCCCGGATTTCATCGAGAAGACGCCTCAGGATCACCTGGCCTTGGCCGCTGTCCTCATTCCACTCGCCGGAGCCGTCGGCCTGACAATCGGCCTCTGCCGCACGCATGTATCCCTTAACCGCAAGCGCATCTTCGCCACGAGCGGTCTCGCCGCCGCCACGGCCTTTGCTTTCCTGCTAGCCGCGAGCGGCGACGCGCGCACGGGATTTTCTGTTGGCCACACCTTGTTCATCGCGAAGCTGCTGGGTGCGTGGCTGACTGCCACGACCCTGATCCGCCTGATCTATCGCTTGACCAGCCTCCACGCGGCCCCGCCGCACCGCATACTCCTCGTCGGGGCTACGCGTCAGACCACGGCGTTCAGTAACCGGTTGCGATCCCGCCGGGATCACGCCTTCGACCCCGTCGTATTCAGTGCTCCAGAAATCTCCTGGCCTCAACTGCGCCAACATCGCATCTGGAGTGTTATCATCACCTCGGAGCCGGACAGTTCGCTGGCCCAGACGTTGCTCGATTGTAAGCTGCGGGGCATGCAAATCTGCAGTGCGGGAGCCTTTTACGAAAATCACCTGGGCCGCATCGATCTGGACATGCTTAGTGCAAGCGAGTGGTTGATGGCACCGGGCTTTCCGGCCGGCGGCCTTACCGCACTGTTGAAGCGCCTGAGCGACATCATCATCGGCGTTGCCCTGCTCTCGCTGACATTGCCTCTGATGGCACTGACCATGCTGGCGATTAAAATCGATAGCTCAGGACCTGTTTTCTACCGTCAGCAGCGCGTCGGGCAATTTGACAAACCATTCACTCTGCTCAAATTCCGCAGCATGTCTGCCGACGCCGAGGCAGGCGGCAACCCAGTGTGGGCGCAGCGGAATGATCCGCGCGTGACCCGGGTTGGCCGTTTCATTCGGGCAACGCGCATCGATGAACTGCCACAACTCGTTAACGTCCTCGTCGGAGAAATGAGTTTGGTGGGACCGCGGCCGGAACGTCCGCACTTCGTCGAGCAACTGAATCGTGCGATCCCGTTCTATCACCAACGCTCGTATGTCAAGCCGGGCGTCACCGGGTGGGCACAAATCAACTTCCCCTACGGCGCCTCAGTCGAGGACGCCCGTGAAAAGCTCTCTTATGACCTTTATTATATAAAGAACCGCTCACTCCTGCTCGACGCAGCCGTCCTGGTCTCGACCGTGCGCGTGGTGCTTTTCGGCGAGGGCGCGCGTTAGAGATGATCGTGCCGATCTGCGTTTGAACGGAATTTCCTGGACCCGGCCGGACCAAGAATGCCATTGGCAACGACTCATGGTGCGTAACAATATGACGACGAAGCAACGATCATGACACCGAACGTCTCCGCGAACGTTCTGTTGTACGGTGCCAGCGCGGTGATCTACGCCTTGCTGGCTGGGCAAATTCTCGCACGCTCCCCAATCAGTCGGACCGGCGCCTGGCTGGTTGTCGCCTGCGGGGTCACGGCGATCTGGGCGGCAACCTTCGCCCTCGCGTGGCAATTACCGATCGGCCGCATGGCCGCCTGGCTGGAGGTCGGGCGCTCCGCCGCTTGGTATGGTTTTATCCTTCACCTCTACCGCCGAGCGGTCTTCACACACGAACAGGTCACAACGGCTTTCAAAACGATGGGTCTGGTGGCCCTGCTAATGCTGATCTGCATCCCGATGGTGGAATGGCAGTCCGGCTCGGTTGCGCCCGGCTTTCAATCCCTCGGCACCGTCATGAGACTCGGGTTCGCTATCTGCAACGTGTTGTTGCTGGAAAATCTCTACTTCAACACACCACCGGACTTACGCTGGCATATCAAACTGCTCTGCGTCGGCCTTGGTGCGTCATTCCTGTACGATCTGTTACTTTACGCCGACGGTGTGCTGTTCCACCGCCTATCCTTCATCCTTATGGAGGGCCGGGCGCCGGTTATCATACTGGCCGCCCCTCTGATCGCCCTCACCGCCGTCCGTAATCGGCGCTGGGCGGTCGACATCCACGTCTCACGTGACGTTGTCTTCCACAGCTTTACCCTGATCGGCAGTGGGATCTTCTTGCTGGCGATCGCCCTGATCGGGGGGATTTTCCGCCGTGGTGGCTCGGAGTGGGGCAGCGTCGTCGAAACGTCGATGATCTTCGCTGCGATCCTGGCCATCGCGATCACCCTGACGTCAGGATCGGCCCGGTCTCGGATCAGATCCGTTCTGGTGGAGAACTTCTTCAGCAGCCGGTTCGATTACCGCCGCGAGTGGATGCGCTGCATCGATGCACTGACCGCTCCGGAAGCCTTCGTGGCGCTGCACCAACGAGCCATCCGCGCCGCGGCTGAGGTCGTCGACAGCCCCGCCGGCACGCTGTTCGTGCGGCCGCCAAGCGACGTCGCGTTTCAGTGGGCCGGTTCCTGGAACCTGCCCGCGGCGATCAGCCCGATTGCGCCCGGACATCCTTTGGTCACTCTGTTCAGGGACGGCAACTGGATCGTCCAATTGGACGAGCAGGCCGAAGCCGGCTCCTGGTTTCCAGAAATGTCGCGGCCGTGGGTGGTGCTGCCGCTCAATCACTTCGGCAACCTGATCGGCTTCATCGTCCTGGCACGCTCGCGGGCGAATTTTAGACTAGACCGGGAGGCATACGACCTCCTACGAGTGGTTGGTCGCGAGATCGCGAGCCGCGTGGCGGAGCAACGTGCCACGCAGGTTCTGACCCAAACCCAACAGCTTCGCGAATACAGTCAGCGCTTTGCCTTCGTCATCCATGACATCAAGAATGTTTCTGGGCAGCTCTCAATGCTCCTGGCGAATGCCGAACTCTATGCTGACAACCCAGAATTCCAGCGTGATATGCTGGCGACAGTGCGCGCTTCTGTCGGCAAGATCACCCGTCTATTGTCCCGGTTGCAAGCCGAACGGCAGGAGCGCGATCACGCCCTGACCACGCCGGCAGAACGACTGCGGGACCTGATCGGAGCCAGCCGTGAGGCCAGCCATCGAGATATTGGCTTTCGAGACGATGCCGGCGGCGCCGGCGCCGCGATCGACCCGGATGCGTTTGATTCTGTCGTCACGCACCTGTTGAACAATGCGATCGATTCGTCAAATTCGGACACCGCGATTGAGGTCGATCTAAGACTGGAGCCCAGTGGTGTCGTCGTCGATATCATTGATCACGGGACAGGCATGCCGCCGGAATTCGTCCGCGACGATTTGTTTCGCCCCCTGCGCACCACCAAGGATGAAGGGCATGGCATCGGTGCCTACCAGGCCAGGGAGTTGATGCGTCACGCAGGCGGCGACCTGCTCGTGATCAGCAGGCCAAAGACCGGAACCACGATGCGGCTGATCCTCCCCTCGGTGAGGCCTGGTGTCGCCGAGCCTGCTACGGCCGAAGCGTGACCGCGCCTGCCATGTCGAAGCCGAAACTTTTGATCGTCGAAGATGATGAGGGCCTGCGCTCACAGTATCGTTGGGCGTTCCCCGCTTATGAGCTCTTTATGGCCCAGGCCAAGGCGCAGGCCGTGACCCTGGTGAAGCGTGAAAATCCACCCGTGGCCATCATGGATCTGGGCTTGCCGCCCGACCCGGACGGCGTCACCGAGGGCTTCGCGACGCTCACCGAGGTGCTGCGCATCGCGCCGCGAATCAAAGTGATCGTGGTCACAGGCAATGATGAGCGAAAAAATGCCCTCCGGGCCGTTGCCCTCGGTGCCTACGATTTCTGCGAAAAACCGGTCGCGATCGAAATTCTGCGCACCGTCGTGGAGCGCGGGCTGAACCTCCACCGGCTTGAAGAGGAGAACCGTCGGCTGGCGGCCGTGCCGATCCGTTCTCCAATCGAACGGATCGTCACCGGAAGTCAGCAGATGCTGAAGGTCTGCCGTGACATCGAGAAGATCGCGACGACCAATGTTCCCGTCCTTTTATTGGGTGAAAGCGGCACCGGCAAGGAAGCGTTGGCTAAGGCGGTGCATGACCTTGGGCCACGAGCCAAGCAACCATTTGTCGCCATCAACTGCGGCGCAATCCCAGACAATCTGCTGGAAAGTGAGCTGTTCGGTCACGAACGCGGCGCGTTTACCGGCGCAGTGAAGCAAACCATCGGCAAGATTGAAAGCGCCAACAAGGGCACGCTGTTCTTGGACGAAATAGGAGATCTGCCGCATCCGTTGCAGGTCAAGCTGCTTCGCTTCCTGCAAGATCAGATTCTGGAGCGTATCGGTGGACGCCAAAAAATCCAGGTCGATGTGAAGAATCGTCTCGGCGACCAACGCCAACCTGGACGATAAGATCAGCCAAGGTGCATTCCGCGGCGACCTGTTCTATCGCATGAATGCCTTCACGATCCACATCCCGCCGCTGCGACACCGCGGCGCGGACATCGTCCTGCTGGCAAATTACTTCCTGGACCGCTTCAACCAGGAATTCGGCCGCGCTATCCGCGGTTTTACTGAACAAGCAACCGCTGCCATGACTGCACATAACTGGCCCGGGAACGTTCGGGAGTTGGAGAACCGCATCAAACGCGCTGTTGTCATGGCGGAACGTCGCCAGCTCGACGCCGCCGATCTGGAACTAGCCCCCCCGCCGCCGGACGTCCCAGACCTCGATCTCAGATCCGCCCGGCTGCGAGCGGAACATGACGTCATCAGGGAAGCGCTGATGCGAAGTAATACCGTTTCTGAAGCGGCACGACTTCTAGGTGTAAGCCGTCCAACGTTATATGGGTTGATGGAGGCCCACGGCTTCCCGATCGAAGCCGCGAAATCCCACGAAAGCCAGGCCACTTCAGCCGAAGCGGGATGAAGAGCCATTTGAGGGTGAAACCAATGCATTACAGGTCTTTCGGTTGGATGATCGGGGCCTGGCTTGGCGCCTTCCCGATCGCCGCCCAGGCGGATTATCTGGCCACCGCCAGGGCCGCCCTGCAGAAGGGTGACCTGAAATCCGCTGAGATCGACTTGCGCAACGCCGTTCGCGACGATCCACAGAACGCCGAAGCGCATTACTGGCTCGGCCGTGTCGCCTTCGAATTGGGAAATCCCGTCGCCTCGGAACGCGAGGCCGGCGCGGCGCGGGATCGCGGCTTTGATCCGCATCAGACCGTTCCGCTATTATCGCGGGCCCTGCTAGCGCAGCACAAATTCAACGAGGTCCTGGAGCAGCTGAAACCCGACGGCAAGGATGCGCTGCTAGATGCGTCTATCCTCGTCGCGCGTGGTTATGCCCTGGTGGGCCTGAAACGACCGGAAGACGCTCAAAAATCCTTTGCCGAAGCCGAAAAAGTGTCGCCGGACGCGGTCGACCCACTGCTGGCCGACGCCCGTCTCGCCGTAGCGCGAGCCGATCTTGACAGCGCCGAGCAGAAAATCGACCGGGCAATCTTCATCCAGCCGAAATCGGCGGAGGCACTGATAGCGAAAGCCCAGCTACTACGCCTAAAGAATGATGCTCCCGGCGCGATCGCTGTGCTGGACGGATTGATCACCGACCAGCCCAGCCTCATGCAAGCCCGATTGGAACGGGCCAGCCTGGAGCTGGCGGCCGCCAAGAACGACGCTGCCAGGACCGATATCGAGTTGGTCCTGAAAGGCACCCCCGGCAATGCTCAGGCCATCTACCTCCTGGCGGTCACAGAAGCGCAGTCGCGGAACTACAAGGCCGCTGACGCGGACCTGGAGCGTATTTCCGGCTATATCGGCCATACTCCGCGAGCTTTCTACCTCCAAGCGGTCATAAAGGAACAGCTTGGCCAGCTCGAGCAGGCTGAGGAAGCGGCACGCAAATACTTGGCTCGCGCGCCGAACGATCTCGCCGGATACAAGGTGCTTGCCCGAATTCAGTTTGCCAAGCACCGGCCGGACCAGATGGTGGAAACCCTCGCCAAGGTCGCCGAACCCAGCACGGCTGATGCCGAAGTTTACGACCTGCTCGGCCGAGCCTATGCGGCAACCGGGCGCGGCCAGGAAGCCGTCCAGTCGTTCCAGCAGGCCGAGACAATGGCGCCGAATGACGTGGGCGTGCAGACTAGGCTGGCCTCGGTTCGGATGGGCATGGGCGACCCCGACGCCGCGATGGATGACCTCGAGCACACACTCGAACTGGAACCCAAGATGCCAGCCGTTAGCGAGGCACTATTCTTCGCGGCACTGGCAACCGGCGATACCAACAAGGCGAGCGAAGCTCTCGACAAAATTAGGGCCGCTCAAGGACAGACTGAAGTCGTCGGAAATCTGGAAGGCCTGTTCAAACTCGCACAAATCGATTTCCCCGGGGCGAAGGCCAAATTCACCGAACTGGTGCAGAAATATCCCGATTTCATGCCCGCTAAGACCAATCTCGCCCGCGTCGAGATTTTAATGGGCGACCGTACCGCCGCCAATCAGATCCTGATCGACGTGCTGGCCAAACAGCCGACCGCCGAACCCGCCCTGACGATGGTTGTCTCCGGCTACGTTCAAACCAACAAGCTGGCAGAAGCGGCCAACGTCTTGGAGCGCGCCCATCGAGCCGATCCTAGCCAGCCGCAAATCACGGTGACCCTGGGGGATGTCTACATTCGTTCAGGCATGGCCCAGAAGGCACTCGGTCTCACAGCCGAAACAGCGACGAGAAATGATTCCACCGACCTCCCTGACCTGCGTGCGGCTGCACAACTTGCCTTGGGGCAGAAGAAGGACGCCCAGGCAACCTACACCAGCATTCTTGAGCAAAACCCCAAGTTCGTGGGGTCGAGGCGCCAGCTTGTCGCACTGCTGATCCAGGCTGGCGATTTCGAAAGCGCCCGCAATGTCCTATCCGCCGGAATCGCCGCGAATCCGCGAAACTTCCAATGGTATTTGGACTATGTCATGGTCGATCTGAAGTCGGCAGGTGGAATCGACGCAGCCCTGACGACAGCAGATCGCTTGCAGTCCCAGAATCAAGACTTCCCCGCTATCAAGGCGCTGAAGGGTGACATCTACCTGGCGGCAAACCGCCCAACCGATGCCGTGGCCGCCTATACTGAAGCAAACAACGCTGCCCCATCCAGTCTGCTGGTAACTCGCTTGGCAGGGGCGCTGCTGCGGTCTGGCCGATCCGACAACTCCTGCACGCTCCTGGTAAACTGGCTGGCAGATCACCCGGACGACCTCATCGCCACGGAACAACTCGCGGAGATCAAAATCGCCGGTGCCGACTGGGCCGAGGCATCAAAGTATCTGGAGTCGTTACTCAGGAAGAAGCCCCACAACCCGGTGGCCCTGAATAACCTCGCCTGGGTCTATCAGCAGCAAGGCAAGGATGCGCCCGCGCAAACGCTGGCGCGGCAGGCCTATGTGCTGGCCCCCAGCCCACAAACGGCTGATACGTTAGGTTGGATCCTCACGACCAGCGGTGACCCCAAAAACGGTGCGACCTTGCTCCGCCAGGCGACGGTCGGCGCCGGCGGCGATCCGCGCATCCTCTACCACTTCGCGGTGGCACTGAATGATACAGGGGACAGGGATGCAGCCAAAAAGGCGCTTGAGACTGTGGTTGCCAACCAACAACAGTTTAAGGAGAAAGAACTGGCACAACAGCTGCTGGATCATTTGTCGAAAAGGACCTGAGACCGGCCTTGCTGGGCATTGGGAAGGTCATCCCAATGCTTGGGATATTATCGGACGGACTCGAATAGATGGACGCCGTCCGCCTGCTGACCTTCTCGACGTTGTTTCCGCACGCTGCCCGGCCGAACCATGGCATCTTCGTGGAGAATCGGCTGCGCCACCTGCTGGCCAGCGGCGAAGCGACCAGTTTCGTGCTGGCGCCGGTGCCCTGGTTCCCTGGCCGTTCCCAACGGTTCGGCGATTGGGCGGTGAACGCCCGCGCGCCGACGGCCGAAATACGACACGGCATAGCGATCCACCACCCACGCTATCCGGTCATCCCCAAGCTCGGGATGTCGATCGCTCCCTGGCTGCTGTATCAGGCAATGGTGCCTCATGTCAGTCGCCTGCTCGCCGAGGGCCATCGCTTCGATGCTATCGACGCACACTACATCTATCCCGACGGCGTCGCCGCCTGTTGGCTCGGCCGCCGTTTCGGGTTGCCCGTGGCGATGACGGCCCGTGGCACCGACGTTAACCTGATCCCGCGTTACCGGGTCCCGCGCCGACTGATCGAGGGTGCGATCCGCGACGCCAGCGCGCTGATCGCGGTAAGCACCGCCCTCAAGGACGTTCTGGTCAAACTAGGCGCGCCTGACGAAAAAGTTACGGTGCTGCGCAACGGCGTGGAGACCGGCTTGTTCCGTCCTCCTGAAAGTCGCCCGGCGATCCGGAGCGAGCTTGGATTGAAGGGTCTTGGACTAATCTCTGTCGGCGCTCTGATCGAGCGCAAGGGCCATCATCGCACCATCGAGGCGATGCGACAGCTTCCCGATTTCGAATTGATCATAGTAGGCGAAGGGCCGGAGAGGCATCGGCTGGGCCGAATGATCGGCGACTATGGCCTGGCCGGCCGCGTTCGGTTGCTGGGACCGCAGCCGCACACCGAGTTGCCCGCACTGTATGGTGCAGCGGATGCGTCTGTGCTTGCGTCCTCGCGAGAAGGGTGCGCGAACGTTCTGCTGGAATCTATGGCCTGCGGCACGCCGGTGGTCGCGGCCGATGTCTGGGGCAACTCGGAGGTCGTCCGCGCTCCTGCGGCGGGATGATCTATGAACCGAACACGCCGGATGGAATCGCGGCGGCCGTGCGCAGGCTGTTCGCCGATCTGCCGAATCGCGCGGCAACGCGAGCTTACGCCCAATCATTCAGCTGGGATGAAACAACGGCCGGACAGTTGGCATTGTATCGCCGCATAAAGCTGGGAGGACAACATCCGTCAACTCGCGAGCGTTGACGCGATGCGGACGCGCTTTCGAGAGGGCCACATGTCGCGCTTTGTCAGGATAATCATCATCGCCGGCCAGATCGTCAGCCTGGGCGCCTGCGCCGCAGCGAACCACCAACTTTGCGCCCCGGGCGTGGGGGCACCCATGGCCGTATTCACTTTGTATCTGGGCATGGCAATCCCCGGTCGAGGTGACCTGACCGAAAAGGAGTGGCAGTCGTTTCTCGACGACACCGTGACTGCCGATCTACCGAATGGCTACACGATATTGGATGCCAGCGGAGCCTGGATGAACCCAATCACTCGGAAAACCATCAAGGAAGCGACCAAAGTTCTGATTGCCGCTCTACCCGAAGCGCCTGACAGCTTGGTAGCGGTCAACCGGATCCGCCGGGATTACCAAATCAAGTTCCATCAGCAGCTTGTCGGTATGACAGTGGAGCAAGCCTGCGGTACATTCTGAACGCGAGCTCCCAAACGAAAAAGGGGCGCCCGAAGGCACCCCAATCTCACCCTGCCCTGATCTCCTGGGCAATGACGAATCTACTTGATGATGATTTCGACACGCCGGTTCTGCGGCTCGCGGACGCCCGGGCCCGTCGGAACCAGCAAATGGGTTTCGCCAAAGCCCTGGATCGCGATCGCGCTCGACGGCACGCCGTCCTTCACCAGTTCCGCGGCGACCGTCTTGGCGCGCCTTATGGATAGGCCCTGGTTGTACTTCGGCGTGCCCGACGTATCGGTATAACCATTCACCTCGATCTGCGTGTACTGCACCTTCGTAGAGTTCGCGGCCGCTTCGGACACGATCTGGCGAGCCCGGTCGGTCAGATCCGCCTTGTCCCAATCGAAGAACACCAGGTAGGACCGAGAGATCGGCGATGGCGCTACCACGGCAGGAGCCGGGGCCATCGGAGGCGGCGGCACATTGAACGCGTAGCGGAAGCCAACGAGGAGCCTCGTTGTTGTAGTTGTTGGTGGACTTGAATGTTCGCGGCAGTGACCGCGCCGCCGGGGGTGAGGACCGCCGCACCATAGTTGCGATTACCGGTGAGCCCCATGAAGCGGTAATCAATCGTAAGCGCCAGGGCGGGCGAAACCGGAAAAGCCACACCGACGATGCCCTGGTAAGCGAAGCTGCCCTCGGAACTCGTGCCGGTCTGCAGGGCAGCCCCTGCCGGCGCGACCACGCGTAAATTATGAAACTGTTCCCACTGATACCCGACACCCGCGCCGATATATGGCGTCACATAGGGAGTCAGATCGACGAAGTCGTACAGCACGTTGAACATGCCGCCATACTTCAGCTCCTGGCCCGACACCGAGCGCGCGCCTGCATAGCTGTTGGGGCTATTCTGCATGACGTCACCCTCGATCTCCGCCCTGAGCCCATTGCCAAAGCCGTATCCAAGGCTCATTTCGCCCGCTGGGCCAAAATGCGTGTCGAGTTTCGACGTTGCCGGCAAAAGGACTGCGCGCGAACTGCGCGTTCTCGTCCTGCATGACGTTCACACCGGCACCGGCACCAATATACAGTCCGGTGATCGGCTGCGCGCTGGCCGCGACCGGAAGCGCCAGCATCGTTGCTGACAATAAAGCATTGCGAAAATTCATTTAAACCTCTCCTCTGAATTTACAGACCGGTGCGACGCATGTCCGAATAGTAGCCGCCGGCCCCGCCTTTTCCCTGATACAACCATAATGCTGATTTATACGCCGATAGCGAGAGGGCAGCGCTTTGATCAAGCCACACTGTTGCAGTGAGGCCACATTAAATCCGGTATCAGGCTACTCTTTGCGGCGGAAGAGAGCAGGAGTCGAACCTGCCCGGAACCGCTCTGCAGCTCCAACCGGGTTTGAAGTCCGGCCGGCCCACCGGGGCCGATTCTCCTCCGTCAAACAGTATTCCCGGCTTGTACGAGCTGGGCAATGAAGCCCCCCTCATCGGCCCGCTCCAGGCACCGGCAATCAAGCAGCAGCCGCCCCCCCGCCACCCTTCCGATCACCGGCCGCGGCAGCGATCGAAGGAAATTCAGCAATCTCTTCCAATGATTTACCGCCAATCGTCACCGCGGCGGAGGGCAGCAGGTCGACCGGCAGCGCACCCGATCCGATCTGGCTGCGGCACGCCTCGACAGCGATATCCCGCTCCGGCCACAGGCGCCGCAACACGGACAAATCCGTTCTGCGGTCGCCCTGATATCGACTCTCAGATCGAGCCAGCAGACGCAGCGCCGGCAACCGTTCGACGAGCTGTCCGGGTCCAGATACATCCGCAGCACGACCTCCAACGCCGCCAGGCGTCCCTTATCCAGTCGCAGCGCCCGCTTGAGAGGATTGCGATTGATCGCTGAAATAACGTCCTTGTGACCCACGATCAGACCCGCCTGTGGACCGCCCAGCAACTTGTCGCCGGAGAAGGTGACGACATCCGCCCCGGCGATCAACGACTTCGCGCGGGGTCGGTTCATGCGGCAGCCCCCAGCTGCTCCAGATCGACCAGGCTGCCGCTGCCCAGATCCTCGATCAGCGGAAGGCCGGCCTCATGCGCGATCCCGCTCAGAATATTGGTGGGCACCAAGGCGGTGAAGCCGACGATCGCATAGTTCGCCTGATGCACCCGCATCAGCGCACCGGTCCGCGGGCCGATCGCCTCCGGATAGTCGCGCGCATGCGTCCGGTTGGTGGTCCCAACCTCTCTCAGGACAGCGCCCGATCGGCTCATGATGTCCGGCACGCGGAACGCCCCGCCGATCTCGATCAGTTCCCCGCGAGAGACCGGAACCTCCTTGCCCAGAGCCAGGGTATTCAGCACCAGCAACACCGCGGCGGCATTGTTGTTGACAACGGTCGCCGCTTCGGCGCCGGTCAGTTCGCACAACAGACCGCTGACATGATCGTCCCGCTCCCCACGTTGGCCCGTCGCCAAATCGAACTCCAGCGTCGTGGCGCTCCGCAGCGCCTCGGCCGCTGCCTCGGCGGCTTCCGGAGGCAGCGGCGCTCGGCCGAGGTTGGTGTGAAGGACCGTTCCCGTCATGTTGAACACCGGTCGCTGAGAACGGGCGAACCGGGCCGCCAGATGATCCGCCGCCTCGCCGATCAGAACAGCCGGAGCGCGCCAAACGCACGTGTCGCCCGCCGGGCTGAAAGGATGTCGCGAAGCGCGGAGGTAACCGCGGTTCGGCCAAAGCGGCTCAGCAGCACCTCGCTTCGGGGCGCGCAGCAGCGCATCGACAGACGGAAGCGGACTGATATTTTCGGCCATGGCAGCGGCATCGTAGGCTCGCCGCCAAAAGGCGCATAGCAGCCTATGCCGCTCACCAAGCTGTCGATTAACCGCGCATCCCGGACAGATTCACCGTCGGCTGCCGAGATACCCTTCGGCGATGAACTCGCCGCAGATGCTGCCGAGCGCACTGCTGGTCACGACCGACTCATCGCTACGATATCTGCTCGAACAACTCCGGCCGACGCGCATCGCCGGCCGGCGTCAGCCATCGCAGCAGGCAACTATATGCAGGAATGCTGTCGCCGCAGAAACGCAGGGATCTCCAATCCGGTCTGATCGGCCTGCCGACTGCACTGGCACCGGGGCACTTTGCGGCTGGTATTCCTCCATCGCAGGCTCCCGCCGCATCGGTTGCGGCTGAGGCGACGGCCCGCAGGCCGGCACCGCCCGCCGCCGGAACGCCCCGTCACCGCATTGAACAAGCTCGGACGCCCGGGGTCAGCCGTCGGCATCACCTGCGACGGCATCGCGGTCGGCCGCTGCGACGCGGCAAACAGACTGGCCTTTTCGTTCAGTTGCACCAACGGCTCCGGCAAACGCGGCGAGTGCTGCTGCTGAATGCGGCCGGACCTGCAGTCCGGGCTGTTGCGCTGGGCTTCCATGGCGGCGGCACGCCTCCGACTGTGGCGAAACCTGCCGCAAAAGCGTCGGCGGCGGCGCCTGCACGGCGCTCGGCATGAACGCCGGGGCGCGGCTGCGGACGGAGCCGGATTGCGCGTCACGATCGGCTGCCGGCGCCGGCGCCGCGCCACCACCAACCGCCACCAGCTTCGGCCGCGACTGTTCGGCCAGTCTTATGCAAGTCGATGCCGGTCGCGACCACCGAAACCCGGATCCGGCCGGCAAAGCGTTTCATCCACCGCCGAACCGAAGATCACGTTGGCTTCTTCGTCCACTTCCTCGCGGATGCGGTTCGCCGCCTGATCGACCTCAAACAGCGTCAGGTCTTCGCCCGCCGGTGATGTTGATCAGCAGGCCGCGCGCGCCGGACATGCTGGTATCTTCCAGCAGCGGATTGTTGATCGCCGCCTCAGCGGCACGGATGGCGCGGTTCTCGCCTTCGGCCTCGCCAGTGCCCATCATCGCCTTGCCCATTTCCGCCATCACCGTGCGGATATCGGCAAAGTCGAGATTGACCAGGCCATGCACCATCATCAGGTCGGTGACGCCACGGACGCCCATGTAAAGCACCTGGTCCGCCATCTTGAATGCATCGCGCCACGTCGTGCGCTCATTTGCCATCCGGAACAGATTTTGGTTCGGGATCACGATCAGCGTATCGACGTATTGCTGCAGTTCCTCGATGCCCTGATCGGCGGAGCGCGCGCGCCGCACGCCCTCGAAACCGAACGGCTTGGTTACCACGCCGACCGTCAGGATGTTTCGCTCACGTGCCATGCGTGCGATGACCGGCGCGGCGCCCGTGCCGGTGCCGCCACCCATGCCGGCGGTGATGAACACCATGTGAGCGCCGTCGAGGTGTCGATACAATTCGTCTGCCGCCTCCTCCGCGGCGGCCTTGCCGATCTCCGGCTTGGCGCCCGCACCCAGCCCTTGCGTGATATGCGGGCCAAGCTGGATGCGGCGATCTGCCCGACTGTGCATCAACTGCTGCGCGTCGGTATTCGCGACCACGAACTCCACGCCCTGAAGGTTCGCGGCAATCATGTTGTCGACGGCGTTCGTGCCACCGCCGCCAACTCCGATGACAGTGATGCGCGGTGAAAAATCGGTATGGGTCATTGTCGGAATCGTCAGGTTAAGGGTCATTTTATTCTCTCCCCCGCGTTTACGGGAACGGCTACTGGTTAGTGGTTACGACAAACTCTCAATTCGCGACGGGCTCAGACACGTTCTTTCAGAAAATTGACAAGTCGGCGGAACAGGCCGATTTGCGGTTCCCCATCCAGGTTGATGTCCTGGAAAGCGCCTTCCATCGCCGGCCGCCCAGGAGAGCAGTCCGGCAGCGGTGGAAAAGGCCGGGCCCGACGCAAGTTCCGGCAATCCGCGCAACGCCGCCGGGCGGCCGAGCCGCACCTGCCGGCTCAGCATCCGGGCCGCCATTTCGCGAACGCCCGGAAGCTGGCACGCCCCGCCGGTCAGCACGACGCGATTGCCCGCGGCGCGTCCCATTCCCGACTGATCGAGACGATCCTTGATATACTCAAAGGTTTCCTCGATGCGCGGACGGATGATGTTCACCACCATGCTGCGCGGCACTTTCGCCAAGCTGATGGTCTTCCTCGCCCACCAACGGCACCGGCAACATCTCGCGATCATCGTCCGGGCTGGATTCCACATTGCCGAACAGCGTTTTCAATCGTTCCGCATGAATCAGAGTCGTGGACAGGCCGATCGCCAGATCCTTGGTGACATGCAGCCCGCCGATCGCAAGCTGGGCTGTGTGCATCATCTGCTTGTCGGCATAGACAGCCATGCTGGTCGTGCCGCCGCCCATATCGATGATCGTCGCGCCGAGTTCGCGTTCTTCGGGCACCAGACTGGATAATCCGGCGGCCAACGGCGCGGACACCAGATCCTCGATTTCCAGGTCGCAGCGGTTGATGCACGATTCCATCGTCCGCAGCGCGGTCGCCGCGGCATCGATGACATGCAACCTCGCGTTCAGCGTCGTGCAGAACAGACCGCGCGGATCGGCCACATGGTCGGTCGCATCAACGGCGAAATTCAACGGCAGAACATGGATCGGTTCGCTGCCATCGACCTCCGCCCGGCAACGCCCCTCGTTCATCACGCCGCGGATGTCGTTCTCGGTCACCGCGCGCCCGCCGACCGGCCATTGCACGTTGAACAGCCGCGATTCCGGTTGGCCGCAGGTCAGGTTGATGGTGACGGAGCGCAGCCTCACGTCGGCCATATCCTCCGCCTGCCCGACGGACGCTCGGATGGCTTTCTCGGCGGCCTCCAGATCAGTGATATCACCGCTGTTCAGCCCCCTGCCCTTTTGCCAGCCAAAGCCAAGGACCCGCAGCGAGCCGTCGCTTTCCGTTCGGCCGATCAGACAGGCAATCTTGGTGGTGCCGATATCGACCACGCCGAACGGGCCGGAACGGTAATGCCGTGACGATTCTGACTCCGGCGGCCCGGTTTCCGTGGGAGGAAGGATGCGACGGGGATTATCGGCCATCCGTCGTGCTCCTACGTGGGTTTCTTGGCGATGACGGGAACCGTCGGCGGATTTGTTTCGGGTGGCGTGGGCGGTATCACCAAGTCTTCCTTCGCCTCGATCCTCGGACGGAACACCAGGCGGTCCGGCAGTCGCATATCGATGTCCGCCAGCGGCCGGTCGAGCACTGCGTGCTGCTGTTGCAGCTGCGTCAGCCGGTCCAGCGCCGCGACTTCATGTCCCTCCGGCAACAGGACGTCGGTGTGGTTGATCAAGTGCAGATTCCAGCGACGCTCACCGACCCGGACGCTGGCCTCGACCCTTTCCGCCAGAGCCGGCCGCTCCCGCAACGCGTCCAACAACACGGCAGCCGCGGTCGGAGCGCCGCGGCCGACGATTAGCGGCAAATTGGGAAACTGCGCGACATCCTGGTCGGTAACGACCTGCCCGGTCCGATCAACCAGGACGTATTTCTTCTGGCTCTGCCAGACCGCGAAGGGGCGACGTTCCTGGAGGTTGACAACCACCGTACCCGGCAAGCGCCGCTCGACCGTCGCATGCTCCACCCACGGGATCGTTTCTATCCGAGCCCTGGTCTCCTCCAGTGAGAAGCCCAGTATCGGATCGCCCTTGTTGACGCCAATCGCGGCACGCAACAGCGGCTCCGGCGTGTTGGCGCGTCCTTCAACCACGATATCCGTCACCCTAAGACCGGACGCGGCGGTCGCCGCACCCAACCGCTCACGCAGGCTGGAAAGCGTGCCGGTGCCATGCGGGGCCGCGGAATGAAAAATGCCAACCAACAAGATGCCAACGAGCGATCCTGCGACGATGTATCCTACCGGCCGCAGCAGCCGACGTTGACGGCGCAGCGCCAGACGCAAGCCCGAGGGCCTATCGTTGACTGAATTGCGCGGAGATCGTTTCATGCCCGACATGCGGCGTTCTCCACCATCCAGGCACAGAGTTGCGGGAAGCTAATGCCCCGATGCGCTGCCTGCTCCGGCAGCAAAGAGGTCTGCGTCAGGCCCGGTTGCGTATTGATCTCCAGCAGCACCAGACGGCCGGGCTCACCTGCCGTGTCATCGTAACGAAAGTCGCAACGGGTCGCACCGCGGCAACCAAGCGCCTGATGCGCTGCGACCGCGACCTCCATCGCCTGACGATAGGCATCGGGATGAACCTTCGCCGGAATGATGTGACGCGATCCCCCGTCTGCGTATTTCGACTCGTAATCGTAGAACGTCCCCGCCACCGCCTGGATTTCCGTCACCGCGAGGGCTCGATCATCCATCACCGCAACCGTCAGTTCCCGTCCCGGAATGTATTCTTCCACCAATGCGGCGGGTCCAAAGGTCCAACCACGCGCAATCTCCGCGCGACGATTGTCGCCGCCGCGCACCACCGCTACGCCGACCGAAGATCCCTCGTTCACCGGCTTCACCACATAAGGCAGCGGCAACGGGTCCCCCGCCTCCAGGTCACGGATCGATACCATACGGCCGGGAGCAACCGGCAAACCCGCTGATACGAACAGCGCTTTCGCCGCCTGCTTGTCCATCGCGAGTGCCGACGCCCGAACACCGGAGTGCGTGTAAGGAATCCCGAGCCAGTCCAACACGCCCTGAATCGCGCCGTCCTCGCCAAAGCGCCCGTGCAGAGCGTTGAACACGGCGTCAGGCTTCGGCGTCAGCGCCGCCACGACCGCACCGAGATCCCGGCCTACATCGACCGGATCGACTACGAAACCAGATTCCCTTAGCGCCGCGATTACTTCAATGCCGCTCGACAGACTCACCGCGCGTTCGGCGGAGATGCCGCCATAAAGCACTACAACGCGGGTCATGCCACCACCTCTGGCCTTCCGGCCGGAACTCCAATGCGGCGGATTTCCCATTCAAGCGTCACACCAGTCGTCGCCAGCACGCGGCGGCGGACCTCCTCGCCCAACCCCTCGATGTCAGCCGCCGTGGCGGAGCCTGTATTGATCAAAAAGTTGCAGTGCTTTTCGGAAACCATCGCCCCGCCGCGGGTCAGTCCACGACAGCCCGCGGCATCGATCAACTCCCACGCCTTCATGCCGTCGGGGTTGCGGAAGGTTGATCCACCCGTGCGGGCACGTACCGGCTGAGACGCTTCGCGCGCCGCCTTGATCTCGGCCATCCGCGCGCCGATCAACCCGGAAGCGCCCGGCATCGCCAAGAGACGAACGCGGGTGACAATCGCATCGGCGGGCAACGCCGCATGGCGGTAAGCAAACGCCAAACGGGACGCAGAAAATCTTCGATGCTCACCCGTGCGCGTAACGACCTCGGCCCAATCCAGGACATCCGCCATCTCGCCGCCGTAGGCACCGGCATTCATCGCCACCGCACCACCGATCGACCCGGGAATCCCTGACAGAAATTCTAGACCGGTGAGCCCAGCGGCAGCGGCATGTTCCGCGACCGTGACATCCAGCGCAGCGGCCCCGGCAACAATCCCGCTGGCGTCTGGCACGATCGCAGAAAAGCCACGCGCTAGGCGGATCGTTGCACCGGGAACCCCGCCATCCCGGACGATCAGGTTCGAGCAAGCACCGATCACGTGCACCGGCACTTCGTGCGGCAATTCTCGCAGGAAGTTCGCCAGATCGTCGGCATCCGCCGGACGCACCAACACCTCGGCCCGGCCCCCCGCTCGGAACCACGTCAACGGCGCCAACGGCGCATCTGCCTGAATGCGACCCCGCAACAGAGGCAACGCCTCCGCAAATCCCGGCATGCGAGGGGCGGTCATCATGTCGCCACCGCCCGCTTCCCGCTTCCCAATTGCAGCGCGGCGAGATCGCCGGGCAGCGCCGCCGCCCATTGCGTGATCGAGCCAGCGCCGAGGCACACGACGAAATCGCCGGGACGAGCAATCGCGTGCACCATCTCCGCGAGGCGCCCGGGGTTCGGCAGCGCAACGACACTGCGGTGGCCACGTGCGCGCAATCCCTCGACCAGCGCATCTCGCGTCACGCCGGCTATGGGTTGCTCGCCGGCCGCATAGACATCGGCCACGATCACCGTCCCTGCATCGTTCATGCAGGTGCAAAATTCCCCGAACAGCGATTCCAGGCGTGTGTAGCGATGCGGCTGAACCACCGCGACCACATCCCGGGCACCGGCCTGACGGGCCGCTTTCAGCACTGCGGCGATCTCGACCGGATGATGGCCATAATCATCGATCACCGTGATGCCGCCGGCCTCGCCGGTCTTGGTGAACCGTCGCTTGACGCCCTTGAAACTAAGAAAAGCATCGTTCAGCGTTTTGTCGCTGATCTCCATTTCGATCCCGATCGCGACCGCGGCCAAGGCATTCTGCACATTGTGTGCCCCCAGCATCGGCAAACGGAACGGTCCTAAGCGCCGCGTCTTGTTGCGGAACCGGTCGGTCGCTACAACATCGAAGGTCGAGCCGAACTTGTCCGGCGACACACGCTCCGCCCGAACATCCGCCTGCGGCGAAAATCCGTAAGTAACGATACGATGATCCGATAGCCGGGGGATCATCTGCTGCACCGCCGGATGGTCTATGCACAGCACAGCGAAGCCATAGAACGGAATATTGGCAACAAACTGATCGTAGCCCGCGATCATCGCCTCGGCGGAGCCCCAATGGTCCAGATGTTCCGGGTCCATATTGGTCACCACCGCGATAATCGCCGGCAGCCGAAGAAACGATCCATCGCTTTCGTCGGCCTCGACGACTATCCAGTCGCCACTGCCCATGCGGGTGTTAGTGCCGTAAGCATTGATGATACCGCCGTTGATCACGGTGGGATCTAGGTGAGCCGCCTCCATTACACATGCGATCAGACTGGTGGTCGTGGTCTTCCCATGCGTGCCCCCGACCGCGACAGACCATTTCAGCCGCATCAACTCGGCCAGCATCTCGGCGCGCCGCACCACCGGGATCAATCGCGCCCGAGCGGCGGCGACCTCGGGGTTGTCGCGTTTCACCGCTGTCGAAACGACAACGACCTGGGCCTCGCGCAGATTGTCCGCCGCATGACCGATACTAACCGGGATACCAGCCTCCCGCAGTCGCAGGACATTGGCGGATTCCGCAATGTCGCTGCCCTGAACTGAATAACCGAGGGTATGGAGCACCTCGGCGATGCCGGACATGCCGATACCGCCGATACCGACGAAGTGGATGGTCCCGATGGAAAGCGGCAACGCTCTCATGCGCGCTCTCCGCTTTCAGAGGCTCCGCATAACGTCCGCCTCATGGTCGGCATCGGGGGACGCCCCTCTCCACCGCCCGGGTCACATCCGAAGCGCATGCTTCGCGTCGAGGCCGAAAACATCGCCATCTGCGCCTCGACCAGATCGGCCAAACGCGCCGCCGCGTCGGCGCGCGCCTGGGTGCGCGCGGCAACCGCCATCCCGACCAATGTCTTCGGATCAGCCAGCAACTCGCCCAATCGTTCAGCCAGCAACACGGCGGTGAACTGGGGCTGAGGCACCACCCACGCACCACCGGCCTGCGCCAAAGCGCGTGCATTGGCGGATTGATGGTCGTCGATCGCGCCCGGAAGCGGCACCAGGATCGAAGGTCGCCCCGCGACCGCCAACTCCGCCACTGTCGATGCGCCGGCACGCGCGATCACCAGATGCGCCGCCACCAGACGAGCCGCCACATCCGGGAAAAACGGCGAAAGTTCCGCCGCGACCCCGTCCGCTGCATAGGCCGCCCTGACCCGTTCAATATCTTCCTGCCGTGTCTGCTGCACGACAACGATCCGCGCCCGCAGCGAATCCGGTAGGGCACGCACCGCCGCTGGCACGATATCGCTGAACACCCGAGCCCCTAACGATCCGCCGAGCACCAGAAGCTTGATCCGATCGTTCGCGGCGACATAACTCGTGTGCGCCAGCGCGCCGATCGCCGGCCGTACCGGATTGCCGGTGACCTCGGTCCTTGTGCCCGCAGGGATGCCTTCGGTGTTCTCGAACCCGAGCCCCACGACGTCCGCCCGCCTGGCCAGGAAGCGGTTCGCCCGCCCCAGCACCGCGTTCTGTTCGTGCAGGATCACCGCTGGCCGCCGACGGACCAACCCGGCCGCGAGCACCGGAGCCACACAGGGATAACCGCCGAAGCCAACAACACAGCCGGCACCAATCCGCGCCAATATGCCGCGGGCCTGAACGAGACCAGCCGCCATCGATCCGACAGCCTTTACGCCGCGCCAAATCCCGCGTCCGGCGATGCCAGCGCCTGACAATACATGCGTCTCGAGCCCCGAAAACGTCGCGCTGGACAGGCCGCTGGACCGCGCATCGGTCATCAGCACGACCCGGTGCCCGCGCGACAGAAACTCAGCCGCCAGCGCCTCAGCCGGGAAGAAATGGCCACCCGTCCCGCCGGCGGCAACGACGATGGGTTTCACGGCCGGGCCCCTCATGCCGGTTCATTCCGGCCACGCCGACGGGTCAGAGCCAGCAGCATGCCCATCCCAAGAGCAACCGCGATGACCGAAGATCCGCCATAGGAAATGAACGGCAGCGTCATGCCCTTGGTCGGGATCAGGCCCAGCGTGGAGGCCATGTTGACGAACGCCTGCAGGCCAAAACCCGTTACCAGGCCGGTACACGACAGGACGACGAACAAATCCTGCTCCCGCAGCAGGCGCAGCAGGCCGCGCATCACGATGAAGGCGAAGACGGCCAGGATGACCACGCAGATCACCATGCCGAACTCCTCGCCGGCCACCGCGTAGACGAAGTCGGCATGGGCGTCGGGCAGAATGTCCTTGACCCGGCCCTCGCCCGCCCCTCGCCCAATGAAGCCGCCATTGCCAAAGGCCTCGAGCGCCGTGTTGATCTGATAGTGGTCCCCCTCGCCCTTCCAGTAGCCGTCGAACCGGACCCGCACGTGCGGCAAAAACGTGTAGGCCATCACGGCGCCGCCACCCATGAGACCCATCGCCATGCCGACCAGGACCAAAGGCAACCCGTTGACATACAGTTGCGCCAGAAACACCACGGTAATCACGGCCAGCATCCCGATGTCGGGCTGCGATTTCAGCAGCATCAGGATCAATCCGCAGATCGCGAACGCGAGCAGCGTGCCCGGGAAGCGCGGCGACTTCTTGGCTTCGCTCATCAGCCAGGCCGCCGTCACCGCAAAACACGGCTTCAAAAATTCGCTCGGTTGGACCGACATGCCCGGAAGCGAGATCCAGCGCCGCGCGCCCTTGATCTCCATGCCGATCACCATCGTCGAGGCGGTCAGCCCCAGCGCGATGACACACCCGATGATGGCCAGCCGCCGGATGTCCTTTGGCGAGAGCATCGACACCAGCACCACGATCGCTCCGGCGAACGCCAGAAAGACCACCTGCTTCATGATGAAGGTTTCGCGCGACGTGCCGATGCGTTCGGCGACCGCCGGGCTGGCGGCCAGCATCATGATGTAGCCAAAGCCGATCAACACGCCGATCGCGCCCAGGGTCCACCGATCGACGCCCCACCACCAGCGGCCCAGCATCAATTCGTCAGTGCGCGACAAGTTCGGCATCAGACGTCCCCCGCCTGCAAGCCACGCGCGAGCTTTGCGAAGTGTTCGCCGCGCTGATCGTAGCCGGTGAACTGATCCCAACTGGCGCAGGCCGGCGACAGCAACACAGTGTTCACGCCGGCTTGCTTGGCGGCGGCGAACGCCGCTGGAACGGCCGCCGCAAGGGTCTCGGCGCTATCGATCGGAACACCGTGGCGGGTCAGCGTCTCGGCGAACATCGGCCCATCCCGCCCGATCAGCAACGCCCGGACGATACGCGGAAATAACGGAACCAGGGGCTCTATCCCCCCCTCTTTCGCCATCCCCCCGGCAATCCAGATCAACCGGTCGTAGCAAACCAGCGCCCGCGCCGCCGCGTCGGCATTGGTCGCCTTGCTGTCATTGATAAAGGTCACGCCGTCGATCGTGACGATCCGCTGCTGGCGATGTGGCAGACCGGGAAAGCTGAGCAGCGCGGCAGCGATGACATCGTCACTGACCCCGAAAAACCGAGCCATGGCCGTCGCCGCTGCCGCATTTTGCGCGTTGTGCGCTCCGGGCAGAGCCGGACCCGCTGCTAGCGGCACCTCGGCCCCCGACACGCGAACCACTTGCGCCGGCCGCGAATCGAGCCAGGCGGCCATATCGCGCGAAGTCCGGGTCGTCGACGCCGATTACCGCCAGATCCCGCGCCGTCTGCCGATCAAAAATCGCGCGCTTGGCCGCGGCATATCCGGCCATGTCGCCGTGACGATCGATGTGGTCGGGACTGAGGTTGAGCATAACCGCGGCATCAAACCGCACGCTCGCGAGTCGCTCCAACATATAGGAGGACATCTCCAGTACGTACACTCCATCTTGTGGAAGCAGCGGCAACGACAGCGCCGCGGGCCCGAGGTTGGCCCCCGCCGCGGCGGGAATGCCGGCCCGCTCCAGGATGTGCGCCAGCAGCGCCGTGGTCGTGGATTTGCCGTTCGTGCCGGTGATGCCGGCGAACCGGGCGTGCGAGCCGGACGCCCGCACCGCCCGAAACAGCAATTCGACGTCAGAGAGGATCGGCACTCCCGCCGCGATCGCCCGTTTCGCCGCCGGATGCGGCTGCGGCAGGCGATGCGGGATGCCCGGCGAAAGCACCAAGGCGTCGTACTCGAATGGACCCTGCGTCGGATTGCCCAGTGTGAGACTACCCTGTGAAACGGTGGGCGCCAATGCACCGACCGCTTCCGTATCCACGTCAGCGCCTTCGGCCATGGCGCCCACCTCGAGCGCGGCCTGAAGAGCCACCGGATTGTCGTCCCACGCAACAACGTCCGCGCCCATCGCGCGCAGCCCCAGGGCAACCGGCAGGCCATTCTTTCCCAAGCCGACAACCGCGAAACGCTTGCCATCGAACAATGTGGGGGAGAACAGGCTCATCGGATCTTCAAGGTCGCCAGACCGACCAGCGCCAGGATCATCGAGATGATCCAGAACCGAATGACAATGGTCGGCTCCGCCCACCCCTTCTTCTCGAAGTGATGGTGCAGCGGAGCCATCAGGAATACACGGGTGCCGGTCCGCTTGTACCAGAACACCTGGATGATCACCGACAGCGTCTCGACCACGAAAAGGCCGCCAACGATCATCAGGACAATCTCGTGCTTGGTGACCATCGCCACCGCGCCCAAAGCCCCACCCATAGCGAGGCTGCCGATGTCGCCCATAAACACGGCCGCGGGCGGGGCATTGAACCAAAGGAAGCCCATGCCGGCGCCAACCAGAGCCGAGCAGAAAATGGTCAGCTCACCCGCACCGGAGACCGGGTGCAGCTGCAGGTAGTCTGCGAAAATGCGATTGCCGACCAGATACGAAATCAGCATGAATACAGACGCGGCGATCATCGTCGGCACGATCGCCAGCCCGTCCAACCCATCGGTCAGGTTCACCGCGTTGGACGCTCCCATCATCACCAGCATGCCGAACACCGGGAAGAAGTAGCCCAACGGGATGACGACTTCCTTGAACACCGGGACAGTCAGCGCCGTGCCGAGCGGCCCGCGCGCCAGCGACGCGATCCAGACCGCGGCGAGCAGGCCGACGACCGCCTGGATGACAAGCTTCACCCGGCCCGGCACGCCACGGGTGTTGCGCCTGGTGAGTTTCAGATAGTCGTCCCAGAACCCCAACGCGCCATAGCCAAGCGTGACGAACAGGACCGCCCAGACATAGCCGTTGTACAAATCGACCCACAGCAACGTTGAAATCGTCAGGCTGCCGAGGATCAACAGGCCGCCCATGGTCGGCGTGCCCTTCTTCTCCAGCAGATGCCGTTCCGGCCCATCCAGACGGATCGGCTGCCCCTGCGTCTGCATGGATTTGAGCCACCGGATCATCGCTGGTCCCAGCAGGAAGCTCACCACCAACGCCGTCAGGCAGGCCGCACCCGATCTGAACGTGATGTAGCGGAACAGGTTGAAGAGGATGAACTCATCCGCGAGCGGCCGGAAAATCACGTACAACATCAAGCGGCTCCGGCGGTGACGGAGCAGGTCGGGACAGAGTCCAGAGCCATGATCACGCGCTTCATGCCGCTGCCCAGGCTGCCCTTGACCAGAACCGCATCGCCGTTGCGCAGGGCAGCGGCCACCACCGGCGCCAGCGCGGCGGAATCCACGGCATGAAATCCACGGATCGCGTCCGGGACCGCGTCGAACAGAGAACGCATCAACGGCCCGCAGCTGAAGAGACAATCCGCTGACGCCACCACCGCATCCGCCAGTGCCGCGTGCTCCGCCGGGCCTTCCTCGCCTAGTTCCAGCATGTCACCCAGCACCGCGACACGCCGGAGCGCCGGTTGCAGCCGCAAAACATCCAGGGCCGCCCGCATCGAGGCGCCATTGCCGTTGTAGCTTTCATCCAGCAGCAGCGCGCTACCACTACCGGCGGCGATCGTCCGGCGCATTCCCCGGCCAAGAAGGGGTACAAACGCCTCCAGCGCATCAATCGCCCTGACCGGATCGAGACCTAATGAGACGACAACGGCCAGAGTGGCTAGCGCGTTCATCGCCATGTGCTGCCCAGGCGCATTGAGCCGTAGAGAAGCTGTATGACCGACGATATCCACATGGATCAGCGAGCCATCGGCGTCTTCCTCACGAAACACCAGCCGAACATCGGCCGCTTTATCAGCCCCGAACGTCAGCACTTCAGCACCGCCCGCGGCAGCTCGAACACGGGAAAGCTGCTCGGAATCCGCTGGCAATACCGCAATGCCTCCCGGCTCCAGGCCTCGGATGATGCTGGCTTTTTCGTCGGCGATAGCCTCGATGCTGCCCAGATGTCCGACATGTGCCTTGGCGATGGTCGTGATCACGGCAACATGCGGCCGTGCGAGCCGGGCAAGCGGCGCGATCTCCCCGGCGTGGTTCATACCGATCTCGGCGATGCAGAAATCAGCATCCCGCGGCGTGCGCGCCAACGTCAGCGGCACGCCCCAATGATTGTTGTATGACGCGACCGCCGCATGGACGCAGCCAAACGCGGACAGCGCGCAGCGCAGCATTTCTTTCGTCGTGGTCTTGCCGACGCTGCCCGTGACCGCGACCAGTCGGCCGCCAAAGCGCCAGCGAGCAAATCCACCAAGCCGCGTCAGGGCCGCCAGCGTGTCATCGACACGCAGCACCGGCCTGGCGGACACATCCTCATGCACGATGGCTCCCGCCGCACCCTTCGCCAACGCGTCCGCCACGAATACATGACCGTCCCGGCCCTCGCCAAGCAAGGCCACGAACAGCTCACCCGCCGCGATGGTCCGCGTGTCGATGGACAGCCCATCGGCATCGAACGACCCAGACAAGGTGCCTCCCGTCGCCTCCACCAGTTCGCTCGCGGTCCACAAGCTCATGCCGGCTCCTCGCAGCCGGCTAGGCGGCGAATGACCGACACATCATCGAACGGAAGCACCGTTCCGCGAATGATCTGCCCCTGCTCGTGGCCCTTGCCGGCAACCACCAGCACATCCCCGGCAGCCAGATCGTTCAACGCCGCTTCGATCGCCTTCGCCCGATCGCCGATCTCCAGCGCATCCGGACAGGCGGCGAGCACCGCGGCGCGAATCGACGCCGGATCTTCGCCGCGCGGATTGTCGTCAGTGACGATCGCATCGTCGGCAAGGCGTGCGGCGACCTCACCCATCAATGGTCGTTTGCCACGATCCCGGTCGCCCCCGGCCCCAAAGACCACACGCAACCGCCCGATCGTGTGCGGGCGCAGCGCGCTCAGAAGCCGTTCCATCGCGTCAGGGGTATGCGCGTAATCCACATAGACGGTCGCACCGTTTGGCAACCGCGCGGCGCGTTCCATCCGGCCGCGCACCCCGCACAACTCCGGCAGACGATCCAGAACCTCGGCCAGCCCCAACGCGTCGGTTAGCGCAGCGGCGACCAGCGCGTTATCCGCCTGGAAACGGCCCGGCAGATTCAGCACGACCTGCCGTTGATGGCCGTTCACCAGAACCGTCAGATCCTGCCCATCAGGGCGCGGTCGAGCCTCGATCAGCCGGAACCGAGTGCCTCGCTCGCCGACCGTGCGCAAATCAAGCCGCCGGCGTGCCGCGATCTCCTGCAGCGCGGCCAGCGTCGCGGGGTCCATATCGGCATCCGCGACAGCGGGTGCCCCGACTGGAAGCAACTCCTCGAATAGCCTCAGCTTGGCTTTCCGATAAGCATCAAGCGTCCCGTGGTAATCGAGGTGATCCCGCGTCAGGTTGGTGAACGCCGCGGCGGCCAGCCGTACCCCATCCAGACGGAACTGATCCAGCCCGTGCGAGGACGCCTCCATCGCCGCCTTGGTGACGCCGTGACGCTCCAGACCAGCTAGTGTTTCGGCCAGGCTGACCGGATCGGGTGTGGTCAGGCCCGGGCCTGGCTCGAACCCCGGCGCTATCAGACCAAGGGTCCCGAGACTCGCGGCCTTTACCCCAGCCGAGGCCCAAAGCTGGCGGGTAAACTCAACACAACTCGTCTTGCCATTCGTCCCGGTCACCGCCACCACAGTCTCCGGTTGCGGTCCCGCCAGTGCCGCGGCGATCCGCGCGAGGCATTGCCGAGGCTCCGGATCGGTGATGATCGGACGCCGCGGCACGCCGAGCGGCCAGGAGGTGCCCAGTGGCGCCAGGATCGCGACCGCCCCGCGCTCCACAGCCTCCGCGATGAACCCTCGTCCATCGGCATGCGAACCCGGCAACGCTGCAAACAGATCGCCGGGCACCACGTGCCGGCTGTCCGCCGTGACCCCAGCGATATCCAGGTGAGCCACCGCATCCCAGGCTCCAACAGAGCCGGGGTTATCCGAAATTCGCTGCATGATCTCAGCGAGCATCAACGCCGGAGACCGCTGACACGGCCAGGACATGAGCATCGACGGGGGCAGGCGAAACCGTCGTTTCCCGCCTGATACTTGGCGCCGGGCGACTGATCGCGGGCGGCAGCATCGTTGCGGGTATAGTAAGATTGGGACGGTTCTCGGTAGCTTTGGCGGCCGCATCCGCGGCGGCTGGCGCTGCCCTCGGCCCGCGGGCGAAGGCGCCGGGTGGCCGCCCAGGTTCTAGCGGAATCGCCAGCGCCTGATTGATCTGTGGCATGTCGACGATGTCAGGCAGCATGCCCAGCATCGGCCCGATCCGCGCGATCACCTTGCCAGCCGCGGGCGCGATGACCCAGCCCGCGGTGGCGTAGCCGTACGTGGCTTTGGTCGCGTGTGGCTCATCCAACATCATGTACACGGCAAAACGCGGCGCGTTCATCGGGAACACACTCATGAACGCCGCAACGTTCGCGTGTTTCTTATAGCCGCCATGCGCCGCGACCTTCTCCGCCGTGCCGGTCTTGCCGCCCGGGTAATAGCCCGGCACCTCGGCCGACTTGCCAAACCCGTCGGTCACCACCAGCCGCATCAACTTGCGCATGATGTCCGACGTCGATTGCTGCATTACCCGCACCCCCTCCACCGGCTCGTCCGGGTCACGTGCCAGGATTGTCGGCTGCACCAACGTCCCACCATTGGCGACCGCCGCGGTCCCACGCACCACATGCAGCGGGGTCACTGAAATGCCGTGCCCGAACCCCACAGTCATGGTCGCGAGTTCCTTCCAGTTCGCCGCCGGCTGGATGATGGGACGCGCGGACTCCGGCAACTCGATGCCGGTGCGGCCGAACATGCCCATGCTTCTAAGCCAGTTGCGCTGCCGTTCGGATCCGATCGTCAGCGCTATATGGGCGGCGCCGAGGTTCGACGAATAGGCCAGGACCTCCGGCAGATAGAGCCAGCGATGCTTCCCCTCGAAGTCGGAGATGGTAAATCGGCCGATGGAAATATTGTGCGACGCGTCGAACTCGTCCCAGATGTGCACCAGGCCGCTGTCCAACGCCATTGACGCGGTCTGCAGCTTGAACGTGCTACCCGGCTCGTAGGTCCCCTCGACCGCTCGGTTAAAGCGGTCTTCCGCCGGAGCGGTTCGCACCGAATTGGCGTCGTAATCCGGCAAGCTGACCATGGCCAGCACTTCGCCAGTGTGGACATCCATAACGATACCGCACCCGCCGATCGCATTGAACGTCTCCATGGCGGTCACCAGTTCCTCGCGCACCGCCGCCTGCACCTGCAGATCGATCGACAGGCGCAGCGGATCGGTTTTGGTGCGAAGCCGCTCGTCGAAATATCTTTCAACTCCGGCAAAGCCGCTTTGGTCCACATCCACGCCGCCGAGCACCTGAGCAGCAGTGCGGCCCAGCGGATATTGCCGGTGCTGGGTAGGCCGGAAATCGATCCCCGGAATCCCCAGGTCGTTGATCGTCAGTTCCTCGCGCGGCGTGATCTCTCGCGCCAGGTAAATAAACTTCTTGTCGCTGTGCAGCCGTTCGGTCGTCTCTGCGAGATCCAGTCGAGGCAGGACCTGTTTCAGCTTGTGCGCCGCGTCGTCCACATCGCCGATCTGGCGCGGGTCCGCGAACAACGACACCGTGTTCAACGAGATTGCCATTGGTTGCCCGTTGCGGTCAGTGATCATGGCGCGTTGGCCGGGCAGCGTAGCCTCGACAGACTGATGCGGGGCGGCGGCCACGATCTCGGTCACCGACCGCTCGGGACGATGTGGCGCCATCGGCATAACAATCGTGGCCATCGTCAGCTTCGCCAGCACCGCCGTGAACAGAGCGGTAAATCCAGCTGCCGTGAGCACCAGACGCGACCGGCTCTTCTCGAGCGCGGCCCGGCGGTAGAGATCGGGTGCGGTAACCCGGACGTTCTCCATGCGCGGCACGGCATCGGATCGTGCGGCACCCCGGCGTTTGGCGGGGCGCCAGGATCGCCCGCCATTCGGCGACGGTGACTCAGGCGGCGGACCGGGATCGTTCGGGTCGCTCATAGTGCCAGCTCAGTTAGCATTATAGGTGGCACTCACCGGCGTCGGACGCGGCGCCGGCGGCATCGACCCGTGCGCCATGCCAAGCAGCGAGCCGGTAAAAGGTGCTGGGATCGCCGCCGTGCCAATAGGCGCCCGGAACGGTGCCGGCGCGGGCTTGGTGGCGTCGTCCGGCGTGACCGCATGAGGCTTGGCCGCCGAGAGAATAATTGGCCGCGGCGCGGCGGGCCGCACCTCGGAACTCGTTTCCGCCACCCGAGGCGCCGCTCGCTGATCGCGTGGGTGCTGATCAGGTGCGCGCTGATCAGATACGCGCTGATCGGACATGCGCGACTCGACGGCGGTGGCCGGTCGGCTCGGAGCCTCCGCGTTGATCGGCCGGGCCGCCGCCACTTTGGTCTCCGGCGGGTGCGCCATAGCGACCGGCTGGGCCGGGCGCACCGGGAGAACCGGTGGCACCGGCAGGATCTTACCCTGGACGACGGATGGCACCGGTTCCGGCAAGGACTGCGGCGCTACGTCGACCGGATCCAGCGCTTCGTCAGTGCCGGACGCCGGATCCTCGGTGCGCGGCGCGGGCAGTTTGTTATCCAGGTCAGCCAAACTGGTAAACTGGGCGGGATTGATCGTCCTTAGATTCAGATAAGTGTCGGAGAACTGTCGCAGCCGTTCGGGATCGTTCAACATGGTCCATTCCGCCGACAGCAAGCGGCTCTGCTCGCGCAGGGCCCCGGTGTCGTGAACCGTCTTTTCAATCGTCCGGTCGAGCAACTGGACCTCGTGCTTCGACTGGTAGAGGTACAGACCTGAACCACAGGCCAGCAGGAAAGTGGCGACCGTTAGAGGACGGATCATTTACTACAGCCCATGGCAAGACGTTCGAGAGCGCGCAGCCGGGCGCTGCGGGAACGCGGGTTCCGATTGGTTTCCGTGGCGCCAGGGCGAATCGCCCGAGCGGTCAGCAGGCGAAAATTGGGCGCCTTACGCGTCTTCAGTCCGGCGGGATCATGGCGGGACGGTGACCCAGCGCGTCCGGCAGCCAGCGTCATGAATCGTTTCACGATGCGGTCTTCCAGACTGTGGAAGGCGACAACGACGAGCCGGCCTCCCGGAGAGAGCAACGCAACGGCCTGCTCCAGTGCGGCCTCGACCTGCCCCAGTTCGTCGTTGACCTTGATACGAAGCGCCTGGAAGCTCCGGGTCGCGGGGTGGTTGCCCGAACGGTCCGGCGGCAGCACCGATCGGATGATTTCGGCGAGACGGCCGGTGGTTTCGATTGGTGCCTCGAGACGAGCGGCGACGATGGCATGGGCGATGCGGCGGGACGCCCGTTCTTCCCCCAGTTCATACAGCACGTCGGCCAGGGCGCGCTCCGGCAGGGTGTTCACCAAGTCGGCGGCGCTCGTCCCATGTTTTCCCATGCGCATGTCGAGCGGGCCGTCGAGGCGGAACGAGAAGCCCCGCTGCGGGTCGTCGATCTGGAACGAGGAAACGCCTAGGTCGAGGACAATCCCGTCAAGCGCAGTCACCCCCGCCTGGTCCAGCAGCGTGACCATGTCGCCGAACTGCCCGTGCAGCAGATGTAACCGGCCGGGAAAACGCGCCAACAGGCTGGCCCCACGCTCGATCGCCTCTGGGTCGCGATCGATCGCCCACAGCGTGCACTGCGCCCTTTCCAGGATGGCCCGCGCGTAACCGCCGCCGCCGAAGGTTCCATCGAGGTAGCGGCCACCGTCGCGTGGCGCCAGGGACGCAATCACTTCATCCAGCATGACCGGGACATGCGTGTTCACCAGGGCCGCGTTCATGCCGGCACCGTCGCCCGCAGCGTGAGGCCGGCGGCCCTCGTCTTTTCCTTCGCCTCAGCGAGACGCTTGGCACCCGCGACCGGCTCCCAAATTTGGAAGTTGTTCCGAGTCCCGATGAATGTAACGTGCTCAGTGATCCCGGCGTGCGCGATCATGGCGCCCGGCAACATTATCCGGCCTTCCTTATCGGTTTCCAGCGCACAAGCATCGCCGAACAACGCCATCACCAAATCCTCGTGTTCCTGACTGAACAAATCGTAGCCTTGCTCCACCGGCGCGCTCAGCGCCTCGAAACCGAATTCGGTCCAGCCCTCGATGCATGCGTTCTGATGCGACGGACGCAAGTAGACCGTTGCGACCGCGGCGCCTTCTCCCGCATGGCTCATCTTCTTGAGTACGGAACGAAATTGCGCTGGTATCGACACACGCCCCTTGGCGTCCAGCTTGTTCTGGTGGGTGCCGATAAAAAGAGCCATTCGGACCCGGGTGCCTTTCGTGCTTTCGGGTTCTGTCGTGGGCAAATAAGGCTCGGTGCCGACCGGGCTGCGGGGCTGCCACAAGAGACCGCATCCAGTCGTTTACCCCTGTGGATGATGGTCCATCATGGGCAGGCGTGGGATAGCATGGGAGCACTTGGGACGTCAAAGGAATTGGCTCCTTTTTGGGAAGAATTGCTCGAAAATTTCCCGGCTCGTCAGACACTTAACCGCGACAGTCCGATTCCATCTCACGGCAAATCTATATCACGAAAATATTCGCATTACGTTCCTGTGAACAACCTTGTGGAGCGTTCCGCGGCAAGGCCCTGGCGTCTCAAGGAAATTCGGGGGGTGGTCGGCCAACGGCGGCGAAGAAAAGGCCAGACAGCCTGTAAGCCGGGTTCTGTCCGCCCAAGAAGGCGGGACGACCATTCCTCTGGGACGCATCTCACGATGCGCCTCACGCGACCAACCCGAGCGGCGAGACAGGAACGTCTCCGCAATAATCACGATCACGTGACCTTGCAGCCGCCCCTATTCGGTCTTGCTCCCGGTGGGGTTTACCATGCCGCCCCTGTTGCCAGGGACGCGGTGCGCTCTTGCCGCACCGTTTCGCCCTTGCCCGCGGGGCCGGCCTGCTCTCGCAGGCAGCCTTGCACAGGCGGTTTACTTTCTGTGGCACTTTCCCTGGGGTCGCCCCCGCCGGCCGTTAGCCGGCACCGTGTTCCCGTGGAGCCCGGACTTTCCTCCACCGGCGGGATTGCCCCGCCGGCAGCGGCCGCCCAGCTGTCTGGCAAGCGGGATGTGCGCCCCCACGCCTGGGCGGTCAAGCATTCCGCGTTGCCAGCAAGAAGAACGACACGATATTGTAACGTTATCCGGCCCGTCGTGCCACCCAACAGTGCCTTTCCGCGACGCCCGGATGCCGCGATTCGGTCCACTGTCCAGACTTGAGCGCAGGCCTACGCGGCAGCAGCATGTCCCTGACCTAACCGAAATCCGACTTCTTGTCTCTCCGGGTTCCGACATGCGATAGATGAACGGTGGTCAGCCTTACCGTAGCAACATCGGTCAAGGCGATCGGCACGGATGTTACGAAGTTTGCCAAAGCCTCGTCGCCAGCGTCCTCCTGGTTATGCGAGGTGGCGCCGGAAGAACGCTACGGTCGGATCGTGGGAAGTCGCCGTCCCGCGCGTTGAATTGTCGATATACAGCAACTCCAGCAATCCTCCGGCCGCGCGGTAATTGGTGGCGAACCGCTCCGGTTCGTTGCCGTCGTAGCTTCCGACGGGGTCGCGGTAGTCGTGGACCGGATCTGGCCGGCCCTGGATCCACAGCGCCGGCGGCAAAACAGCCTTCTCTCCGCGCTCCAGGATCAGCATCGGGTTGCCTTCCTCCATAGCCGCCTCGTTCTTCCAATACAGATCATGCCGGCTGGGAAGGTCGCCAACCCATACCGGCGGGTTACACGGAGTCACGCAGGCGCACCACATTACGATAGCGTGACAGCGGATTGATCACCGGCCATTGCATGACAACCGCCTTTACGGTTGCATCGATCGCCGCTCCGTCCGGCAAGGAAACCGCCGTATAACGAGGGTCTGCCGGCCGCATGGCCGACAGCATTGCAAGGTGCCCGCCGCTGCTCTGCCCGGACAGTCCGACTGCGTCCGCGCCGCAGGTTCAGCTTCCCGGCATGCGACTTCAGCCAGCGAACAGCGTAATTTATATCAACCAGTGACGTCGGATACCCTGACCCGGCGTGGCGGAAATTCAGCGCCGCCACGGCAAACCCGTTGCGCGCCAGCGTTAGATCGCGCGGCTCGCAATCCTTCAGGTCCATGTTGCACCATGCGCCGCCATGAATATCGACCACCAGCGGGAAAGGCCCGGTCCCGACCGGCATGAAAAGCCGTAGCCGCTGCGGGCCGTCAGCGTGCTCAATGTAGTTGAAGTCGGCGACGGTATAGTCGAAGGACGAAGTGCTCATTGGACGCTCCCTGATTTTCTCCGAAGAAAAGTGATGTGGCATTACGCTTTTGGGCCTCACGTCTCGGCCGTCACCGTCCGAGCGTCAAGCCAGCCTGGATCGAAATCCGGCAATGGGATCGCATCGATCAAGGTCTTTGTATACGGGTGGCGTGGCGCGGCAAACAGATCGGCGCAGGGTCCGGTCTCGACGATCTCGCCCTGCCGCAGCACGGCGACCTGATCGCAGAGCATCCGCACCACCGACAAATCGTGGCTTATAAACACCAAGGTCAGGCCAAGCCGCCGGCGCAGGTCGCGCAGCAGAACAAGGATTTGCGCCTGGGTCGAGACATCCAGGCCCGAGACGATCTCGTCAGCGACAATGAAGTCAGGCTCCAGCGCGATCGCGCGCGCGATACCCACCCGTTGCCGCTGGCCGCCGGAAAGTTCATGCGGATAGCGATCGGCGAAGCCTGCGGGAAGCCCGACCAGGTCGAGCAGTTCGGCAACACGAACGCGCCGCGCGGCAGCGCCGGAAAGCCGGCCGAACGCCTCCAGCGGGCGACTCAGAATGGTGCTGACGATGAGGCGGGGATTCAGCGAGGAATGTGGATCCTGGAAAATCATCTGCATCCGGGCCCGCAGCGGGCGCAGCGACGGCTCATCGAGAACCGTGATGTCAATCCCGTCAAATGCTAGCCGCCCCCCGCTCGGGCGCATGAGGCGCACCAGCGTGCGGCCGAGCGTGGTCTTGCCCGAACCGGATTCACCAACCAGCCCCAGCGCCGAGCCTCGGGCGAGGCTCAGGTCGACGCCGCGCACGATCTCGATTGGCGGTGCGGCTCGAAACAGATGACTGCGGACGCGGCTCGCCACTGCAACCCGCAACCCAACAGCCTCCACCATCGCCGTCATGAATCCGCCAGCGTCGTGGCCTGCGCCTCTGCCCACAGCGCATCGAGTAAGTCCCGCGGGATCGGTTGCAGCACGTCCGCCGGCCGGTCCACCCTAGGCGTCGAGGCAAGCAGCGCCCTGGTATAAGGATGACGCGGATTGGCGAGCAGGTCCGCGGTCATGCCCTGCTCCAGAACCCGGCCAGCGTGCAACACGGTCATGGTCCGGCAGATCTTCGCGACGATCCCCAAGTCGTGGGTGATGAACAGCACCGCCGCACCGTGACGGATCTGCATATCGCGCAATAACCGCAGAATGCCCCACTGCACGGTCACATCCAGCGCGGTCGTCGGCTCGTCGGCAATAATCAACCGCGGTTCACCGGCGAAGGCGAGCGCGATAAGCACCCGCTGGCGCATCCCGCCCGACAACTCGTGCGGATAAAGCTCGGCGACGCGCGTGGCATCGCGGATCATCACCTCATCCAGCAGCGCTATCGCTCGGGCACGGGCGCCGCTTGCGATTTAAGCCAATGCGGTGATGCAACAGGTCGACAATCTGGGTGCGGATGCGCTTGACCGGGTTAAGCGACATCATCGGATCCTGCGGGATGACTGAGATCTCCCGCCCCAGCAGGCGCCGCCGGTCGGCGCCATCTAACCGCAGCAGATCGGTGCGGCCGTAGCGGACCTGGCCCGCCTGCACCACAGCGCGGCGCGGCAGCAGGCCCAGCACGCTGCGCCCGATCATCGACTTGCCGGCGCCACTTTCACCGACCAGACCGTGCACTTCCCCGGCGCCGATCCGCAGACCGACCCCGCGCAACACCGGAGCACGGTCGCCAATGCTCAGCCACAGATCCTCGATCGCCAGCACGTCCACCGGCGCTATTGGCAGGCTCATCAGCGATGTACCGGGTCGATCACCTGGCGCAGGCCGTCGCCGAGCAGGTTGAACCCCAGCACCACGACGATCAAGCAGAGTGTCGGTAGCACCAGCACCCACCAGGCCTGATGGATCACCTGCCGCCCTTCGGCGATCATGCCTCCCCACGTCGGGAAATCGCTGGTGACGGAAACGCCGACGAAAGACAGAATAGCCTCCACCACCACGGCAATGCCCATCTCCACCGAGAGCAGGGTCAGGATCAGCGGCAGGACGTTGGGCAGCACCTCACGCAGCAGGATCGCGGTTTGACGCATACCCAGCATGCGGGCGGCCGCGACATAGTCCATTTCCGACTGCAACATCGTCTCGGCGCGAATGACGCGGGCGAAGCGAGTCCAGTCGATGACAGCGATGGCCACGATGACCGCGGTCAGGCCCGCGCCCAGCATCGCCGCCAAAACGATCGACAGCAGCACCGGCGGGAAAGCCATCCAGACATCCACGAGGCGGGACACCGCCTGATCGGTGGCACCCTTAAGAAAGCCGGCGGCTAGTCCGAGCAGCGAGCCCAGCACGCAGGCAAGGCTGGCCGCGACTACGGAAACAACAATAGTGACCCGTGCGCCGAAGATGAGGCGTGAGAGGACGTCTCGGCCCAGACCATCGGTGCCAAGAGGAAAGGACACGTCGCCGCCCTCGATCCACCGAGGTGGCAGCAGCGCGCTCAGCAGGTCCTGGTCGAGCGGGTCGTGCGGAGCGAGCAAAGGGGCCAGCGCCGCGACCGCGATCAGCAACAGAACGATCCCGCCGCCGCAGATGGCCCTCGGGTTCAGCCGACGACGGGGAGACACCGCTTCAGCCATGTCGCAGGCGGGGATCGAGAAAGGTGAGGCCGATGTCGACGGCAAGGTTGATCGTGACGAACATCACCGCGAACGCCAGGATGATGCCCTGGATCAGTGGTAGGTCGCGGTTGGTGACGGCATCGATGGCCATGTTGCCGATGCCCTCATAGGAGAACACGCGTTCCACCAGCACCGTCCCCGCCAGCATGAAGGTGACCTGCACCCCGGTCAGCGACGCCGTCGGGATGATCGCGTTTGGCAGTGCTTCGGCGAGCAGCACGCGTGCGCGTGAATAGCCTCGCGCGCGGGCCATCTGCACGTAATCCTGGTGTTCGGCGTCCCCTAGCGAGCTCTTCAGTACGCGCGCGAACACCGCGGCAAATGGCAGCGCGAGCGCGGTGGCGGGCAGGATGGAATGCGACAGCAACCCGCCGGCGACCGCGAAGCGCAACGTCAGCAGGCTTTCAATCAGATAGAAGTTGGTTGCGAAATGCGCCGTCACCGCCGGATCAATGCGGCCGGAAACCGGCAGGATCGGAAACATCACGTCGAACAGCAGGATGAACAGCAAACCCCACACGAAATCCGGAATCGCCAGCGTCACCGCGATAACACCGTCGATCAGCCACTCCGGTCCGCTACGGCGAAACGCCGCGCCCAGCAGCGCGAGCGCAGTGCCCAGCACCAATCCAATCAGCGTTGCCAGCAGCACCAGCTCGATCGTCGCCGGCAGCCGCCTCAGCACCAGCCCGGCGACGCCGATCCGCGAGGTGATGGATTGGCCAAGATCGCCGTGCAGCATGGCGCCGAGCCAGATCAGCAGTTGCACCAGTATAGGCTTGTCCAGGCCATAGTGGGCATGCAACGCACTGATGTCGGCTGCCGACGCGCCCGGCGAGATCATCATCGCAACCGGGTCACCCGGCACCACGCGCAACAGCACGAATACGATCAGCGCCACGCCGAGCAGGGTGGGCGGCACCAGTAACAGCCGCCGCACAATAACTGCCGCCTTCATCCCCCCCAGCCTACACCATTTCCAGGCCGGCCCGCAGGCCGCTCTCTCTCTTTATCGGATCGCATGTTTCAGGTGCCGCTCTGTGCGATCGTGCCTCGTCCACGCAGGAATGTGTGACCTACCGTCGGCCGTGCTCGCCGGTTCGAGACTTGCGCGAGTCCATTTCCGGGTCAGACTTTCTCGATCCGCTGCGGCAGCACCATATCGTTGATCTGCGCGGTCACTTTCAGCCCTTTGCGGCAGATGATCGGTTCTACATACTGTAATAGAGGCAGCACCAAACCTTCCTGAGCAATCCTGGCATCCACCATCTTCCAGCCGGCGATACGCTTCTTCTCGTCCGGCTCGCCCCAGAGCGGATCCATCATGGCACTCAGCGTGCGGTCCCTCCAGGCGGAGTGCGGAGATTTGTCATACATAGCGAAGCCGGTTGAGCTGTTTGGGTCACCGGTCGCGTTGCCCCAGTTATAGAATGCAGCTTCAGCCAACTGATGCGACATGCGCAGTTCGAAATGCTTGGCGATCTCGTACACCTCGATCTTCGCGTCGATGCCGACCTTGCGCCACATGCCGACAATCGCCTGGATCATCTCATAATCCTTCGGCATGTACCCGCGAGTCGTCTGGATCGTGAATGTGACCGGCTTCTGCGGCGAATAGCCGCTGGCGGCGAGTAACCTGGCTGCCAGCGCCGGATCGTAAGCCACATGGATGCTCGGGTCGTAAGCCAGATATTCCGGCGCCTCCAGCGTGCTTAACGGTACACCATATCCGCGCAGCAGCCGCTTGACGATCGCCTCCTTGTCAATCGCATGGGATGCCGCCAGCCGCACGTTGCGATCCAACATCACGCCACGGTTGCTGATGAAAATCATGCCGATGTCGGACACTGGCGTGGTCGTGCCGATCAACCCGGGTTTCTGGCGCAGGCGGTCATACTCTTCATAAGGAATATAGAAGGTCACGTCGGACGATCCGGACTCGACCTCCGCGACGCGACTGGTGGCGTCAGGAACGAATTTGAAGATAACCGTCTCGAACGCGGGCTTGCCGCCCCAGTGTTTCGGGTTCGCCTTCAGGCGCAGGAACGCGTTGCGCTCGTATTGATCAACCATATACGGCCCACTGCCGATCGGCGCCTTCTCAAAGCCCTCGGGACCGACCTTCTCATAGTAGGTCTTTGGCAGAGCGTATCCGGTTAGGAATCCCATCCATTCGAAGATGTCGGGCACAAATCGCTGCACATCCGCGGTGATCACCTTGCCGTCGGATTTCCAGTTGCCAAGCGAGGACCAGATGAACTGCACCGGGCTGCCGCCATCAGGCTTCCCGGCACGCTGCATGGACCAGATGATGTCCTCGGGCGTCACCCGATCGCCGTTATGCCAATAGGCATCAGGACGAAGCTCCAGCGATATCTGTGTTCGGTCGGCGTTCCAGCCCCATTTCGTGAGCATCCCGGGAGCCCAGGACAGGTTCGGCTTCTGTGCCACGTAAGGGTCGAAGATCGACTGGTAGAAGGATTGCAGCGGCGGATTGACGGCTGACGGTCCCGATGTGGGATCGAACGACGGCAGCGTAACGTTGGAGGCAATCGTCACCGTGTCGCTACCGTCGGACGCGGCGAGCGCCGAATGTCCTAGCAAGGGCAAGACGGCGACGCCGCTCAGTCGGATCAGTCCGCGACGTGAGATTTGAATCATGATGTGACGTCCCCGGTTTGCAACGGCCTTGGTATCAACGGCTCTTAGACGCCCCCAAGCGACAAGCGTTCATTAACCGGAACGCTATGAGACGGCGGCAGCACTGTAAAGCTAGATCCGGCAGTTGAATATCCGGTCCGTCAGCGATTTGCTCACGCCTTCCCCCGTCGGGTGACTGGGCACGGGATGCCACCCCAGCCTTGTTGGTTCCGGCTCCACCGGCTTAGGATTTGTCACGAAGCAGCCGCCTCGATACAGAGACGATTGGCACAGTTATAATGCATCGCGACCTGCGCGCAGAGAGAAGGACTTGAGCATGACGGAACATCGGCTGGCCCTGGTGGTCGGTGCCACGCGAGGAATTGGGCTGGGGGTGACGAAAGAATTCCTGCAGCACGGGTGGGATGTCATCGCAACAGCCCGTGACCCGGCTAAGGCGACCGCCTTGCACGAACTGGCCGCCGCGCATTCCGGACGTGTGTCGGTCCCGCGGTTGGATATGAACGACCCCGCCGACTTGGATGGTTTTCCCGAGACCCTCGGCAACAAGGTGTTGGACGCCGTCCTCGTCAATGCCGGCGTCGCCGGACCTGAACATCGCAGCGCTGACGCCGCCACGGCGACGGAAATCGGGGAGCTGATGTTTACCAACGCCATCGCCCCCGTCCGTCTGGCCAGGGCGCTCGCTGCGCACATCCGGCCTGGGTCCGGTGTATTGGCGTTCACCTCGTCCGTCATGGGTAGCGTGGCGGACAACCCCGGTGGCCACGAGTTGTATCGGGCCAGCAAGGCGGCACTGAATTCCCTGACTCGAGGGTTGTGGGGCGAACTCAGCGACCGGAGGCTGACAATGGTATCGGTGCACCCCGGTTGGGTGCGGACGGAGATGGGCGGATCGAATGCAGCGGTCTCGGTGCAGGACAGCGCGGCGGGGGTTGTCTCCGTGATCGAGCAGCAAAGCGGGAAGCACAAGCATCGCTTCCTGGATTACACCGGGAAGGAGCTGCCCTGGTAGGTCCGCGCACGGCCATCGGTCGGCAGCATGTGCCACCAAGGGTTATGGGAGCAATAGCGAGATCGCCGCCACCACATCCCGCAGCAGCACCAGGGATTGGCCTGCCTACGCCGTCGGCTTGCCTCAGCGCAGCAGCCTGACGGCGTGATTTACCGATGAGGCGGTCGCAGCATTGGCAAGCCCGCCACGAGACCGCGCGCCGCACGTATGAAGTGCCAAAGTGCGTCCGACTGTTGGCCCCCCGGTGGGTAGCACCTCCCGTCACATTGACGCCAAGGTGCATCTGACGGCGCCATACGAGACAACCAAACCGTTTAGATAGTCGATTTATGGATGTCGCATATATCTCGGCGCTCTCCGCGCTAGCCGGATCAATCGTCGGCGGCCTTACATCGGGTATCACGACATGGCTCAGCCAACGCGCCCAGGTGAGAGCTGGGCGGCTTGAGCATGAATTGTCGCGGCGAGAGCAACTCTATAAGGATTTTATCATCGCGGCATCGAAAGCCTATGGTGACGCCATGGTTAGAAACGACCCGCAGGTTCCCGTTATCGTCGACCTCTACGCGATGATCAGCATCATGCGCGTGGTGTCCTCGCCGAAAACGCTCGCCAGCGCCGAGAACGTCATGCACGCAACAACTCGGGCCTATTTCGAGCCGAACAGGACGGTCCGCGAGTTATACGAAGAGGTCAAGAACGGGAACGGAATCGATCCGCTGAAAGAGTTCAGCGAAGCCGCGCGCGCCGAGTTGCGTACCTTCACGCCTCTCTGAGGTGGCTTTCTGAGGCGCTCACAGAAGAAACTGGCGTCGCTATAATCGCATTGTCCGCTAGAGGTTTTGTCGAGGCTTTGGACGAGCCGCGAAACTTCCCCCGTCCCAATCGTGACAAACATGTCCCGCCAGGCCAGCACCGATTGCCCGACCTCTCACGGTGATCAGCACCCTGAAGGCCGCAAAACGGATCCGGTGCACCGGTCAAGTTCCACTGGCAGCCGCGAAAGCTGACCGAACCGCTAGGGCGCCGACTTTAGACAGACGCCAGGCTGGCAAAACGTGCCCTTGGGACGGGTGTGATCGTACGCGAAACCGACCGGAGGTCCGTGGCCTGCGCTCCCATTGCCGGCAGCGTGACCGGCATGGCCGATGGCCCCGGTGCTGGAGCCACTCGCACCGCCTTTTGCGCTCGCCGAAACGGCAATGCTGCCTAAAGGGATGATTGCCAAGACGATCGGGGCGAGTTGTCTTATCACTCCGCCTCCACGACATAACGCCTATAGGCGCCAATGACAATCCGCTGCACCTCCGCGAGCGGCTGCCGCCCACGGAACGGACCTGGCGAGCAAAGACGCCTCCAGCTCGTCCTTGAGGTCAGCATTAAAAATGGTCTGTCCGTGCCTCACCAATAAGCGGCCCGTGCGCCTCCGTCGAGCGTGTAAAACTGCTACCCGTAACCGAGGTCGCGCTTTCAAGATATATACGTGGAAGGCTGCTCGCATGCCGTCGTGGGAACTGTTCGACGAACAACCTACCAGGACTGCGTCCTGCCGCCCAAGGTGACGGCAAGATTGCTCACCGCTGGGGTGGCAACGCGACGCGGGTGCTTTCGGCATCGTCCTGGGTATGCAAACCTTCGCGACATCGGCGCCTATGGAACTTGCGGAGCAGTTCGGCTTCACCACGGGCGGCGCTGGGCGATGGGCGCAACGCATTGATCGGCAGGGAGAGCAGCAATGGAACTGGGTATGATTGGCCTCGGACGCATGGGTGCGAACATGGTGGAGCGCCTGATGAAGGCCGGCCACCAATGCGTGGTGAATGACACCCACGCGGATGTTGTGCAGCAGCTCGTCGGGGAAAGGAGCCAAAGGCACGACCAGCCTGCCGGACTTCGTGAAGATGCTATCGAAGCCCCGCGCGGTGTGGCTGATGCTACCCGCTGCCGCGGTCGATCCGGTCCTGCACACGCTGGTGCCGCTGCTTGAACCCGGCGACATCGTCATTGACGGCGGCAATTCCTACTACCACGACGACATCCGCCGCGCGGCGGAACTGAAGGTCAAGCAGCTGCACTACGTCGATGTCGGCGTCAGCGGCGGCGTCTGGGGCCTGGAGCGCGGTTACTGCCACATGATCGGCGGGGAGGACGCGATCGTGCACCACCTCGACCCGATTTTCCGCTCGTTGGCGCCTGGCGTGGAAACGGCGCCGCGCACACCCGGCGCTACGGGAGAGCCGTCACAGGCCGAATACGGTTACCTGCACTGCGGCCCCAACGGCGCCGGCCATTTTGTGAAGATGGTTCACAACGGTATCGAGTACGGGATGATGGCGGCCTTCGCCGAGGGCTTCAACATTATCAAAAATGCCGACATCGGCCTGCGCACCCAGCAAATAGATGCAGAAACCACACCGCTCCGGGAACCCAACCACTACAAATATCAGATCGATGTCGCACAGGTCGCCGAGCTGTGGCGGCGCGGAAGTGTGGTCGGTTCGTGGCTGCTCGATCTTACCGCCGGTGCGTTGCGCCAGGATCCAGGACTGGCGAATTTTCAGGGCCGCGTCTCCGATTCCGGTGAGGGGCGCTGGACCTTGCTCGCGGCAATCGACGAAGGAGTTCCCGCGCCGGTCATAAGCACCGCGCTCTATTCAAGGTTCGAATCCCGTGGCAACGCCGACTACGCCAACCGCATGCTGTCGGCGATGCGCTTCGCGTTTGGCGGTCACGTCGAAACCAAGGCATAGGAGGCGACGGGGCGCACCTGGTGATCGAGAAGCCATTCGGTCACAACCGCGCGACCGCATGCACGAGCCGATCCTGGACAACGCGGCGCTGGTCTATCCATTCCACGCGGGAACCTGGGGGCCCGACGAGGCCCAGGCACTAATCGGGGCGGACGGACCCTGGCGCAACCCGAACATTGCTGCGGAGCCATCCACATGATGCACGACCTCGTCTTTCTGTTCGACGTAGACAACACGCTCTTGAACAATGATCGCGTGCAGGCCGATCTGGACGTTTACCTTGGGGTGGAACACGGGACCGCCGCCCGCAAACGCTATTGGGAGATCTTCGAGGTGCTGCGTACCGAGCTCGGTTATGCGGATTACCTCGGTGCACTTGAGCGCTACCGCCTGGAAGAGGTGCACGACCCCAAGCTGCTGCGGATGTCGAACTGGCTCGTGGACTACCCGTTCGCTGAGCGGGTGTATCATGGTGCGCTGGACGCGATCAGCCACGCGCGACAGTGGGGACCGGTCGTCATCCTGTCCGACGGTGACGCGGTATTCCAGCCGCGCAAAGTAGATCGCTCCGGCCTGTGGCATGCCTTCGACGGACATGTGCTGATCTACATCCATAAGGAGGAAGAACTGGACGATGTTGAGCGGCTATATCCCGCGAAGCATTACGTGATGATCGACGACAAGCTGCGTATCCTGGATACGATGAAGAAAATCTGGGGACCGCGTCTCACGACTGTGTTCCCGCGCCAGGGGCACTACGCGACCGATCCGGAAATCCTGGCAAAGTATCCGCACGGCGAGATTCAGTTGAACCGCATCGCAGACCTCGTGGAGCATGATTTTTCCGACTATGGGAAGCAGTGAAGGGAGACACGGCATGAAGGCGACAGAACAGCTCCAGCGTCTGGGTCAGAGCCTCTGGCTGGACAACATCACCCGCGACCTGCTCACCAGCGGGACGCTTCAACGGTATATCAACGAGCTGTCGGTTACCGGTCTCACGTCAAACCCGTCGATCTTCGACCACGCGATCACCCACAGCAAAGCATATGACGAGGAGATCCGGCATCAGGCAAGTGGCGGCAAGACAGGCGAGGCACTGTTCTTCGAGCTGGCGATCCAGGATCTGACACAGGCTGCCGACATGTTCGCGCCTGTCCACAAGCGAACGGCGGGGGTCGATGGCTGGGTCTCGCTCGAGGTCTCGCCTTTACTCGCCCACGACACAGCCAGGACCGTCGCGGCAGCCCGCGCGCTGCATGCAAATGCGAACCGTCCCAACCTGTTCATCAAGATCCCCGGCACGCTGGAGGGTCTGCCCGCAATTGAGGAGGCCATCTTTTCCGGTGTGCCGATCAACGTGACGCTGTTGTTCTCGCGTGACGACTATGTGCGGGCGGCGGACGCCTATATGCGTGGTCTGGAACGTCGCGTGGCAGCGGATCTCGACCCTGACGTGCGCTCCGTTGCCTCGGTATTCGTAAGCCGATGGGACAAGGCGACGTTGGACAAGGTGCCTGCGGAGCTCAGCGACCGGCTTGGCATTGCGGTCTCGCAGCAATGCTACAAGGCGTATCGCGATCTGCTGGAGTCGGACCGTTGGCAACGGCTGGAGGGGTGGGGCGCACGTCCACAGCGGCTGCTGTTCGCCAGCACCAGCACCAAGGATCCCAAGGCGTCCGACGTGCTCTACGTGGGCGCACTGGCGGCGCCAAACACGATCAACACGATGCCGGAGGAGACGTTGCTTGCGTTCGGCGAGCACGGGGCGGTCGATCGTGCCATCCCGCGCGACGGCGGCGACGCCGAGCAGGTGCTGGTGGCGATAACGCGCGCGGGCGTCGATGTCGGTGCGCTGGCCAAGCAGTTGCAGGACGAAGGTGCGAAGGGCTTCGTCGATTCCTGGAAGGAGCTGCTTGGCGCCATCGAAACGAAGAGCAAGGCACTGACATAATCGTTTCGCAAGAGTCAAACAGCAGTTTTGGCTGGTTGATGCAGCGTAAGCAGTTGTGGACGGCGCCCGCCGATGGCGACGCGTGCAACGCCGGGTGACAGCACGACAGCCTCGGCCTGATGTGACCGAACTGGCGGGCGGCGACCAATAATCCGGGCTGTGCGTCTACAATACTTTCCGCACGACGTGATGGCGGTTGCTGGTATAAGGCCGCACCTCCGCGGCCCAGCGGCCTTGTTCGCCCGCTTCCGCCCAGTCTGCGCTTATCAGGACGTCCGGACTGTCGATCTCGTAAATTGCCATGTATCGTGGCACTCCCTCGCCTGTCAGTTGCTTCGTTTCGCCGCCGATGTTGACCGTCGCGGGCTCGATGCGCAGCCGCGTGGCCGATCTGACACCTGGGACTTTCAGTAGGTAGGGCACGTGCTCGCGATCGTAGATTTCGTTGAACAGGGCTTCCTTCTCGGGTGCCACGTCCATCGTCACGATAAAGACATATCGGGCCGTAACCGGCATATCGAACCTCCTTTGTGATCGTCTCTTACTGAAACGGGTACATTTGGCCATCGCGAAGCTTATCATGCGGGACTGGGTTGGCGCCGGCCAGATGAATACAGATCTGGTTAAAGGTGCCGAGACCCAGGCCCGTGCACAAGCCTCAAGTTTCATTGTCTGTCAGAACTGTCCTGGCCAGCGGCCAAAAGCGCGCTTACGAGCGCCGAGATGTCGTGCGGTGCCGTTTCGCCATGCGTTATACACGCCCGAACAACGTCGCGTCCCTCGAACCTGGCGGCCGAGACCCAGGCGCGGCCCGAAGCGACAAGCTTGCCAACAATCGAGCGCACCTCGCCGAACTCAGCCGGTGGCTCGATACACAGCACCGCGAGCGAGGAATTGTTCGCAACGCGCCAGCCTCCCCCCAAGAGTTGGTGCTTAAGCTGTTCGGCCAGCCCGATCGCTTGCTCCAGGTGGTCCGCGTAGCCGCTCCAACCGGCCACAGCCAACGAAAGGAATAGACGCAATCCGCGAAATTGCCGCGACCACTGAAGTGACGTCACATAAGGATCGAGGTCCCGGGCGTTGGATGGCATGTAAGAAGCCGATACCTCGAACGTGGATGACAGAATGCTCCGCTGGGTGGTCAGAAACATCCCGCAGCCCATCGTTGTAGCAAACCATTTGTGGGCGTCGATCGTGACGGAGTTCGCTCGCTCGATGCCGGAAAGTTGGTCGCGCAATTTCTCGGACGCGATCAATGCGCCACCCCACGCGGCATCGACGTGGAACCATACGTCCGCAGCCTGCGCCAACCGGGCGCACACCATCAGCGGATCGATCATTCCGGCGTTGGTTGTTCCGGCAGTGCCGACGACCATGATGGGTGTACAACCCGCCGCCCGATCGGCTGCCATCACGTCCGCTAAGGCATTGCAATCCATACGCCCGGACCCATCAGTATCGACCAGTCGCACCGCTGAGCGCCCAATACCGGCTTGGTGAGCGATCTTGAACCAGGCAAGATGACAATCGTTCGAGGTATAAATGACAGGCTGACCTCGAAACGCGCGGGCTCCAACGGTGGCGAACCCAACGTTCGCTTTGGTTAACGCACACAGTAGGGCCGTGTAATTCGCCTCAGCGCCGCCGGTCGTAAAGTGGCCACATGTCTCAGCTGGAAGATGAGCGCGCCGAGCGATGGCGCGGATCACGTGGGCCTCGATTTCGACCGCGGCCGGGGACGTTGTCCAAGTCGCGAGCTGAGGATTGAACGTCGCCGTTATGCGATCCGCCCATTGTGACGGGGCTGTCGGGGCCGGATTGAAGAGCCCGAAATACCGCGGATGATTGACATGGACCAGGCCGTGCTCCATTTGCGCGATCGTCCACGGCAGAAGATCTGTAGCTGACCATGGCACCCCGAAGTCAAATGCAGAAAGTTCGTCGCGAAACCTGACGATGTCGAAAGTCGGCGTTACCTCACCTTCGGGGACGCGCGCCGAAGCGGCAGCCAGTTCTAGCGTCAGGACGTCGTCCCAATGTCTTCGAACATCCGCGGTGGGGAAAAGCCGCGACGCTGATCCGGATAGCGCGGGATCGATCATAGGTTCACGTCGTAACCGGGCTTGTATCGTTCCGGTAGCAAAGTCGTGCCGCGGGACAGATCGCGCTTTTCCGCCACCAGGTACGATAGCCAGTTGGCGAAAAGTCTTATGGCAACATTCCGCCAAGCGTGCGGCAGACGCTCGTTCGCCGCACCCTGCGCCGGCAGATCCACGATCAGATCCATGCTCCGCTGCTGGATAGCCCGCTCGCGGAACGTCGCAAGCGCTCCGGCGGTGATTTCGTCGAAATAGCCCTCCGGCAAGTCCGGGAAGCTTTCTTGCTCGCAGGACAGGAAACGAATTACGTCTCGCCGGAATTCGCGAAACAATGCGTCGACACGGTACTCTGGATGGCCGTGCAGGAAGACGAACAAGCTGCCCCGGTCCCGCACGAACACGTCGGCGCCGGTCTTCGTCGACGTTGACAGGACGCGATACCCCACCGAAGCGAGCAAGTCCTCGGGCAGTCCATTATAGCGCGAATGCGGCACGTCCCATTGCGGCGGAATACCCGCCAGAATTGGGTGATCGGCGACTTTTCGGCAGTTATAAACACCGGAGAGCTTTTTCTCCAGAAGACGCCGATCGATGCCGTCCAGATGACGGACGGTGGCGTGTGCCGCCAGGCAGGACCAAATCGTGGAGACGGTGTGATCCTCTGCCCAATCCACGAGCTTTGTCAGGCTACCCCAATAGGGTTCGTCGGTGAGAACCTCAGCTCGCGGCTCCGCTCCCGTTACGATAAGCCCGTCGACCTGGCTCTCCCACAGTGCATCTATCGGCTCGTAATGCTGCATGAAACGTAACCGAACGGTGTCCGAGCGGGGTATTTCCGGCAGGAAGAACGACTTGAGACAAACACGGTGGCCGGACGACGGCGCCGACAGCAACGCGCGAAATTGCTGCTCCGTCGTCCGCAGGGCAGCGTCGGCCATGTTGTTGACGAGACCGATGACGATCGGATCACCGTCGCCCTTGGGCCGGGAGCCACCGGTGTCAGCCAAAACCATGGCGTTAAGTGCTCCCGTTAATCCCCGTCCATTCTGGTGCTTGCGGCGTCGGATGACCGATACCATTTCCTGGCCACACCCAATGCTTGATCGAGGTCGGCTATGATATCATCGATATGTTCGATGCCAATGCTGAGCCGAATCATCTCCGGCGTCACCCCTGCGCTTCTCTGCTCATCCGCCGACATCTGCCGGTGCGTCGTCGAAGCCGGATGACATGCCAAGGTTTTCGCGTCGCCCAGATTGACCAACCTCTTGACCAGGCCCAGAGCGTTATAAAAGACGGTTCCAGCCTCGAAGCCGCCTTGGATTCCGAACGTCATTAGCGAACAGGCGCGGCCACCGAGATACTTCTGTGTCAGCGGGTAGTGGGGGTTGTCGGAGAATCCCGCGTAGTTGATCCACGCGACTGTCGGAGTGGTTGCGCAGGAAGTCCGCCACACGCCTTGCGTTCTCCACGTGGCGGTCGATCCGAACCCCGATCGTTTCGATCCCCTGCAGCAGCAGGAACGCACTGAGCGGCGCCAGGACGGCACCCATTGTCCGCTGATAGACGCTCCGGCATCGCGCGATATAGGCGGCCGCGCCAAAATGATCGGAATAAATCAGGTTATGGTATGAGGCGTCCGGTTGGCTGAACATCGGGAAACGTCGGGCGTGGCGCGCCCAGGGAAATTTCCCGCTGTCGACGATGATTCCCCCGAGCGTGGTCCCGTGTCCGCCGAGGAATTTCGTCAGCGAATGAATGACGATGTCCGCCCCATACTCGATCGGGCGCAACAGCAACGGCGTAGCGACGGTGTTGTCAACCAGCAGCGGAACACCGTTCCTGTGAGCGACCGCTGCGAGCGCTTCAATATCGCAGATATTGCCGGCAGGATTGCCGACACTTTCGCAGAACACCGCTTTTGTGTCTTCATCGATCAGTCGTTCGATCGCGGCCGGGCTATCAAATTCGGCGAAGCGAACGTCGATTCCTAGTCCGGGCAGAACATGAGCAAACAGCGTGTGGGTAGTACCGTATAGCTGTGGAACAGATACAATGTTGCTGCCGCTGTTGGTCAGCGCGAGGACGGAGTAGTTCAGCGCAGCCTGCCCTGAACTTACACTCAGCGCTTCAAGCCCACCTTCGAGTGCCGCGACGCGTCGTTCAAGCACCGCGTTGGTTGGATTGCTTATTCTGCTGTAGCGGTAACCTTCGACCTCCAGATTGAAAAGGGCCGCCCCGTGCTCCGCGCTATCGAATGCGAAAGCAACTGTCTGGTAGACGGGTACCGCGACGGCCCGCGTGACTGGATCGACATCGTAGCCACCATGCAAGGCAATTGTTTCGCTGCGCACCACTTGTCCCCTTTCCGCCTATTATTGTTGCCGCGGCCGGAATTCTGAAACCTGGATATTATATAACCCTCACTCTTTGGGAACTCGAATACGTCTCTTGCGAATCTTCCGCTGCGACTCTGGTCATTGCATGATTGACGGCTGAAGCGCGTAGCGACCTGATTGAACTGACCCGAGATGGGTCTGTTACTCACCGGCTGGCGTGGCCGACGGGTTGCACCGCCACGCCACCGCCGGGCCTGCCGGGCGCCTATGCCGGGCCGCTCCCCCGGCCGGCTAACGGCCCCTGCCGGAACGGAGATCGCTTGGGAAGTTGGGGGACGCTGCTGTCTGGAACGCGCTCAGGACTTCGGAACCGAAGCAGGCGAAGATGATTTGCTCCAATGTCTCGTCGCCGGTGAGGAAGCCGGTCACCGTATCGACCGCGATCCTTGCCGCGTCCGGGATCGGATAGCCGTAAATGCCGCAGCTGATCGCCGGGAAGGCGATCGTCTTTAGCTCATGCGCGACGGCCAGTTCCAGGCTGTTTCTGTAGCAGCCGGCAAGCTGCTCCGGTTCGCCGTGTTTGCCGTCGCGATAGCGCGGTCCGACCGCGTGGATCACGTAGCGGGCGGGAAGACGATATCCCTTCGTGATCCGAGCCTCGCCGGTTGGGCAACCGCCAAGGGCGCGACACTCGTTCAACAGCTCTGGCCCGGCGGCGCGGTGAATGGCGCCATCGACACCGCCACCGCCCAGCAGCGACTGGTTGGCCGCGTTGACGATGGCATCGACCTTCAACGTGGTGATGTCGGCTTGCTGGACGACGATCCGGTGCATCGGGCCCCTCGGCGTTACGCCGGCGGCTGCATGCCCTCGGCGACTATGGTCCGTAACTTCGGATGCAGATGTGGGTTGCCGGAAACGATGTTGCCGGTTTCGAGTGGGCTGCCTTCGTCGACATCCGTCGCATAGCCGCCGGCTTCGCGGACCAGCAGCTCGCCCGCCGCGATGTCCCAGGGTTTGATCCCCAGCTCCCAGTAGCCGTCGAAGCGGCCGTGCGCGACCCAGGCGAGGTCCAGCGCGGCGGCGCCGAAGCGGCGGATGCCGGCGACCTGCGGCATCAGCGTGGTCAGCGTGCGGCTGAAGGCGCGCTGGCGAGGGGCGGAGACGGCGCCGAACGGGATCCCGGTGGCAAACACCGCCTCGTTCATCTCGCGCCGAGCAGAGACGCGCAGGCGGCGTTCGTTCATGAAGGCGCCGGTGCCTTTCTCGGCCCAGAACATCTCGTCCGCCGCCGGGCGCGTAGATCACGCCGGCATGGATTTCCGCGGTGCCGTCCGGCAGGCGCCGCTGCAGCCCGATGCTGATCGCCCAGTGCGGCATGCCGTGCAGGAAGTTGGTGGTTCCGTCCAGCGGGTCGACGATCCAGCGCCAGGTCCAGTTCTCCGACCCGGAGGCGCCGGATTCCTCCATCAGGAAGGCGTAGCCGGGGCGCGCCTTGTTCAGTTCCTCCTTCAGCGTCTGTTCGGCGCGCAGATCGGCCTGGGAGACGAAATCGGACGGGCCTTTGACGCTGACCTGCAATTGCTCGACTTCGGCAAAGTCGCGCAGCAGCCGCTTCGCCGCCTTCTGGGCGGCGTTGGCCATGACGGTCAGATGCGGGGAGAGGCGGAAGGCCATCAGCCCTTCGCGCGCTCCACGTAGCTGGCGTCCTCGGTGCGGACGACGATGCGCTCGCCGGCCTCGATGAACGGCGGCACGTTGGTCTTCACGCCGTTCGACAGTCTGGCGGGCTTGTAGGAGGAGGAGGCGGTCTGGCCCTTGACCACCGGGTCGGCCTCGACGACTTCCAGCACGACGGAGGATGGCAGGTGGATCGCCACCGGCTCGCCCTCCACCAGATCGACCACCAGCTTCATCTGGTCCTGCAGGAACGGCGCGGAGTCGCCCATCAGGTCGGCGGGGACGTGCGCTTCCTCGTAGGTGTCGGGGTCCATCAGCACCAGGTTGGTGCCGTCGCTGTAGGAGTAGGTGTACTCCTTTTCCTCGGTGGTGAGGCGCTCGACGGTGTCGGCGGTGCGCCAGCGCTCGTTGGTCTTGTTGCCGGACTTCAGATCGCGCATTTCGACCTGGATGAAGGCGCCGCCTTTGCCGGGGGTGATGATCTGCTGTTTCAGCACCGTCCAGCGACGGCCCTCATGCTCGATCACCTGGCCGGCGCGAATCAGGTTCGCCTGCTGCTTCATGGGGTGGTCCGTTCGGTAGAGTTGGGAAGGGTGCGGGCTTCTAGCCCCTGGTGGGGATTGGAGCAAGTTTGCGAGGCGGACGCGCCTTGTCCCAACCACCCGGGGCGACTAGGTGAGCCGTTTTTGAGCTGGAGAATCGTCGCTCGACTACGGTCTGGCAGGTTGGCCCAGCGGTAACCGCCCGCTGCCAACTCTCTCGCTTGCGCGAACGTGCGTCTCGCAGAACGGAATGTCCGCGTGATATTGGCCCTGGGCCGGACGGCAACGACAAGGACGTATGGTATGAGCATTTACAGCGGACCCGTGTTTGAAATGGCACGCCAGCAGTTTCAGGTGATCGCCGACCATATCGGCATGCCGGAGGACGAGCGCGACAGGCTGCTGTATCCGAAGCGCGCGATTACCGTCTCCTGCCCGATCCATCTGGACGACGGATCCACGAAAGTCTTCCAGGGCTATCGCGTCCAGCATCACCTGACGCTCGGGCCGACCAAGGGCGGCACACGATTCGCCCTGTCCGTCGATATCGGCGAGGTGGCGGCGCTGGCGATCTGGATGAGCTGGAAATGTGCCCTGGCGGGTTTGCCCTACGGCGGCGCAAAAGGCGGGGTCACGGTCGACCCGGCCGCCCTGTCGCTGCGGGAGCTCGAGGCTTTGTCGCGTCGTTACATGCAGGAGATGATCCCGTTCGTCGGACCGCATACCGATGTCATGGCGCCGGACATGGGCACGAACGAGCAGGTCATGGCGTGGTTCATGGACACCTACTCGATGTATCAGGGCGCGACCGTGACCGAGATCGTAACCGGCAAGCCGGTCGCCACCGGCGGCACGGTGGGGCGGCGCGAGGCCACCGGGCGCGGCATCGTGCACCTGGCCATGCGTGCGTCCGAAACGATCGGCCTGACTCCACGGACCGCCGTCGTCCAGGGTTTTGGCAATGTCGGCGCGGTCAGCGCGACGGAGTTGGCAGCGCGCGGCATCAAGGTGATCGGCGTCGCCGATCACACCGCGTGCTACCACGATCCCAAGGGGCTGCCGATCGAGGCGATGAACGCTTACGTCGCGAAGCATCGTGTGTTGGCGGGCTTCTCCCGCGAAGCGCTGGCCGATCCGCAGACATTGCTGACGCAGCCTTGCGATATTCTGGTGCCGGCGGCGCTGGAGCGGGTAATCGACGCCTCCGTCGCCAGCAAATTGCGCTGCCGCGTGCTGGCCGAGGGCGCCAACGGCCCGACGACGCCCGAAGCCGATCTGGTGCTGGCGCAGCGAGAGAAGGAAATTTTCGTGGTGCCCGATATCCTGTGCAATTCCGGCGGCGTGGTCGTCAGCTATTTCGAGTGGGTGCAGGATTTGCAGCAGTTCTTCTGGGAGGAGAACGAGGTCAATCATCGACTGACCCAGGTGCTGGACCGGGCATTCCATCAGGTCGTTGCGCGGGCGAAGCACGACGGCGTAGGACAGCGGACAGCGGCGATGGCGATCGGGGTGGAGAAAGTTTACGCCGCGAAAAAGACCCGCGGCCTGTTCCCTTGATTTGCGCATGCTTTTTTGGTGGGTAGGCGTGACGTTCACTGTGTCAGGTTGCGCGCTGCTGCTGGCGTTGCTCCTCGATTTCGTTCTCGACCGCATCGGGGTCACGAGGCTGCAAGAAGCGAGACGCGACGTCCCATCGTTTGAGGTGTGGTGAGATGGTGATCCACGTCTTGTCGAGGTCCGTCGAGTTCGCCTAACAGGCAGCGGTGCTTCGACTACCCAATTCGGCAAGCAGGGCCTTCGCGTCCAGCAAATCTCTGGTGTCGCAGCCTTCGGGGAACCAGCCGTAAACCGGGGCAAGCAAATCATTTGCGTCCTGGCGGCTGCCTTGGCTCTGCCATAGTCGTGCCAGGCACGTCGACGTGCGCAGTTCCCAGGATTTCGCCTGCTGGCGACGGGCCCGGTTAAGGGAGGCTGGAAAATTCAATTCGCCTCCTTTAAGGTCGCCCTCGAACGAGAGCATCGAATCCTTGAGCCGAAGACCTCGGCATATGCGAGGCGGATGCCAAATCTGACACAGTGGAGGGAAGAACGATGCCATCACGCAGACGCTTCATAAGCATGACAGCTGTGGGTGCCGGCGGATTGGCGGCCATCCGACCGCTCAGGACACTGGCGGCGGAGCACAATTCGGCTGGCCAGAAAAACGCGCCCGGGATCACCGATACCGAGATCAAGATCGGGCAAACAATGCCGTACAGCGGGCCGATTTCAGCCTATGGCGCGATTGGTCGGGCGCAGCTTGCGTATTTCAAGCGGCTCAACGAGCAAGGCGGCATCAATGGCCGCAAGATCAACCTAATCAGCCTGGATGATGGCTACAGTCCGCCGAAAACCGTCGAGCAGATCAGACGTTTGGTTGAAGTAGATCAGGTTGCGTTCATCTTTCAAAGCTTAGGTGATTCTACGAATGCCGCCGTCGAACGCTATCTAAATCAGCATCGGGTGCCGCAGCTTTTCCTTGCCGACGGCTCCAGCGTGTGGGACGACCCGCAGCATTTCCCTTGGACAATGTCATGGCAGCCGTCTTACCGCACGGCCGCGCACATTGATGCGAAATACATCCTGGAGCACCGACCGGACGCGAAAATCGCAATAATGGTGCAGGACTCGCTCGGCGGCAACGATTACATGACTGGGCTCGAAGAAGGGCTGGGGAACAAAGCGAAGACAATGATTGCTAAAGTAATGACCTATCAGGTCACCGACGCAACCATTGACTCACAGATTGCTGTCCTGCAGGCGTCGGGCGCCGACACGTTCCTGGATATCGCCGTCCCGAAGTTCGCGGCCCAGGCGATCCGCCGGATCTGGGACATCGGCTGGAGGCCGCTGCATATGTTGGCCTATGTGTCCTCTTCCGTCAGCGTGACGCTCAAACCCGCCGGTCTGGAAAAATGTGTTGGGATCATGTCGACGGCGTTTCTGAAGTTCCCGATGGATCCGCAGTGGCAGGACAATTCGGCCATGAAGGAGTTCATGAACTGGCGGGAAGAATACTATACCGAGGGGGAGAAGGACGACGCAGATATCGTCTACGCCTACCTTATCGCGCAGACGCTGGAGCAGGTTCTCAAACAATGCGGCAACGACTTGTCGCGGGAGAACATCATGCGGCAGGCGGCCAATCTTCACGATCTGGAGTTGCCGCTGCTGTTGCCGGGCATTCGGGTCAATACGAGTCCGACTGATTACCGGCCGGTGAAGCAGATGCGCCCTACGCGGTTCAATGGCCGCAACTGGGAGCTTGCGGGAGATTTGATTGCGGGATAGAGGCGCCGGCTGGCAGCGTGGCGGAGTTTACCACGCTGCTGGGCGCGGCCAGTTCATCCAGGAGCGCTTTTGCCTCCAGAAAGTCCTTGGTATCGAAGCCTTCGGTGAACCAAGCATAAACTGGGGCGAGCATTTCATACGCCTCCTGGCGTTTGCCCTGGCTCTGCCACAGCCGTGCCAAGCTGGTCGATGTGCGCAGTTCCCATGATTTCGCCTGCTGGTGCCGCGCCCAGTCAAGCGAGGCAAGAAAGTTCCGTTCGGCAGCCTCAAGATCGGCCTTCAGCGAAAGCATCCAGCCCTTAAGGCGCAGCATCTCGGCGTAGAAATAGCGCTCCTCCCGGTCGGGGCGTTCAATTTGGGCGACCTGCTCGTCGATCAGCAACAGGGCATTGTCAAGATCGCCCGCCAATGCCATGGCTTTGGCCAGGAGCGCTTTCGCAGTCGGACTGCGGAGCTTCCCGCCGCTCGATTCCCAAACCTCGATCCCCGCCTTAAGTTGGACAATTCCTTCAGCAAATTTGCCATTCCGGATCAGCGCCTCGCCATAAGCACCTGCCGCCAGTATCGCCCACAGAAAGGGCAGACTGTTTTCTCGACCCAGCCGCTCACATTCTTCGGCGCGCTTGTAGACGTCCTCGTGCGTGAAGCGGTAATCAAACTCAAGCAATAAACCAGTTAGCGCCCATCCAAGGTCGAAAGGATGTGCGCGCCGGCGGGCATGCGCTTCTGCTTCGTCGGTCAGCCGTGATGCCCGGTCGGGATAGCCCAGCATCCACGCGGAAACCGAGGCAATCATGCCAGCCTGAGTTTTGGGATCTTGGTTGAGGAGGTCCGCAAGGTGGCGATGCGTTTCGTACTCGTAGAGGTCCAGCACCTTGTCGGCTTGCTCTACCGTCTTGGCGAGTTCGCCCGCCCAAAAGTGGCAGTCGCACGCAGCCATATGTCCGATGATCAACAGGTCCGCATCGCCAGTCGCTCCCGCTGTGTTCAGCATCTCCTCCGCCCATTGCAAGGCTTCCGCCCCGCGCCCTTGCGTCAAAACGCTGCTAAAAAGTCCCGAAAAAATGGGCGCCAGCGCGTCGTGGCGCTCAAGCGACTTCGCCAAGGCAAGGGCCGGATGCAGGCTGGTCCAGACCTCGGCGGTGGCCGGGCTTTTAAACGCCATCCATGCTGTGCCGAGGAGGATACGTAGCCCCAGTTCGCTGGTGTCACGGCGCGATGACCAAGGCAGGGTGGAGACCACTTCGAGCCCCCGGGTGAGATGGGAGATGGCCTCGGCAAGGGCCATGCGCTTCAACGCCAACTCGCCCGCCGCCTGCCACAGCGGAATGGCGGCTTCGGCAAGGCTCGCGGCGGTAAGGTGATGGGCCAGCACTTCGGGTTCGGTGGTCTTGATATTCGGGAAAACGCTGCTCGATCACGCGGGCGATCTTGGCGTGCAGCTCCTGTCTGCGACTTTTGAGCAACGAGTCGTAAGCCGCATCCTGCACCAGCGCGTGCTTGAAGGTGTAGATCGCATCGGGCGGCGTGCCGCGACGGAAGGCCAGTCCTGATGCGCTCAGTTGAGCCAGGGCGTCGTCGAGTTGTGCCTGCGGCATCGGCGCGACCGCTTCAATCAGCTCGTAGCTGAACTCGCGGCCAATCGCGGCTCCGATCTGGGCAATCTCCTTCACGGGCATGAAACGATCCAGTCGCGCCATCAGCGAGTCCCGTAACGTGGCTGGAATGGTGACAGCGCGAGCGGGGCCACCATACTCATAGTGATCGCTCGCCTCATTTAGCTCGCCGGATTCAAGAATGGACTTGGTCAGTTCTTCGACAAACAGCGGTACGCCATCGGTTCGGATCAGGATCTGCTCGAGCAGCGCCGCGGGCAGCGCCTTGCCGCCGGCGAGGGCGGAGACCATCGCCGCACTTTGTGTCCGGGTCAGCTTGGAGAGGTTCAATGCGCCGGCATGGCCTTGGCCCGACCAGCGCGACTGAAACTCCGGCCGGTGGGTGAGCACCGACTAGCAGCGGCACGCTCCTGACGCGGTCGATCAGTAGATCCAGCACCTCCAGCGTCGTGGGGTCAGCCCAGTGCGCATCCTCGAACAGTACCACGCTGGGTTGCCGGCGGGCGGCCGCTTCCGATGATGTCGACCAAGGTCCGCAGCGTCTCGTCCTTGTGCTTCTGCGGCGTCATCGGCAGCGCGCCGTAGCGTGCCTCGCAGGGGATGGACAGGATCGAAGCGACGAAGCGGACGTCAGCCAGCGGCCGGCCGTAGTGACTGACGATCAGCGCTTCCAGCTTGTCGAGTTTCGACTTCCGATGTTTCGTCGCGGGCGAACTTCAACGCCCGTTCGAAGTTGTCGATGATGGGCCAGAAGGCGCTGTTCACGTAGTAGGGCGAGCACTGAAAGCGCAAGGCCTCGCACACCTTGCGCCTCGAGCCGCTCGCGCAGCGCGCTCAGGATGCGGCTCTTGCCGATCCCCGGCTCGCCCGACAGCAGCACCACCTGGCCTTCGCCGTCCTTCGCCTGCGACCACCGGCGAAGCAGCAGATCCAGTTCCTCTTCGCGGCCCACCAGCGGCGTCAGCGCGCCACCGCCGCGATTGGCATCGAAGCGGCTCTCCGTCACCAAGGCACGCTCTACCCGCCAGGCGTGAACCGGTTCCGCGAATCCCTTTCAGCTCATGTTCGCCAAGATCGGCCAGTTCAAACGCATTGCCGACCAATCGACGGGTCGAGGCGGCGATGACGATTTGATCGGCGGCGGCCAAGCGCTTGCAGACGCGCGGCGAGATTGGGCGTGCTGCCGACCGCCAGCTTTGACTGGTCTCCTGCTCCGGCCTGCTTCGCCGACGACGACAGGACCGGTGGCGATGCCGATACGGACCGACAGTGCCTCGGTGGACGAGGCCCGCTTGACGGTATGAACGATCTCCAAGCGCCGCCCGCACGGCGCGCTCGGCGTCTTCTTCGTGCGCGCTCGGCCAGCCGAAATAGATCAGGATGCCATCTCCCACATACCGGGCGACAAACCCGTCGTAGCGCGCGATCACGTCGCCGCAGAGGGTTCGATACGCGTGCAACAAGGCTCCGCAGATCTTCGGGGTCGAGCTTCTCACTCAGCGCCGTCGAACCCACCAGGTCGCAGAACATCACGGTCAGCTGGCGGCGTTCGCCTGTAGCCTCGGCCAGGCGGGGCGTCGGGCCGGCCAGCGGAGCGGACGAGAATCGAACTGGATCACCCGCCGGCATGCTTTCGATGCGCAGCTCCGCAATTGCTTCCAGCAGACGGCGGCGATGGCCGAGCGAGGCGATGCCTATTTCCTTGAGGTCGTCGGCAGTGAGGCTGGGCAACAGTTCGGCATCGACGTCATTGTCGCGGAATGCCGCCTCGTAACGCTTAAGGCCGAGGCTTTCCAGCCAGTCAGCAACGTCCATCGCCGCTCCTTGGCCCGGTCGGGCCACTGGTCGCCGGCCGAGCATGCCTTCGTCAACCCTGACGTGTCCAGGCCTGATGATCGCTAATTCCCGCACCGATCAGGCTCCGATATCCGCCAACGACAGGCGCCGGCCTGCACGCGGAAGTATGAAGTGTTTCGTAGGGTTAGCTCAGGTGTCCGTCTAAGTTGTTTGCATGGATGCTGGCTTGCTTTTGCCGCTCGGGAGAATCAGATGCCGCGCTTTGCCCGGTCTATAGTTGCCCTCGCCGCAATTCTTGCAACGGCGCAGCCGGTATTTGCCGATCCTCTCGCTGCAGCCGCGTCCGATCATGCTCAAGCCGCGGCCGCCGCGACGGAGCAGCCCTCATCGCCGGCGCCTGTGTGGTCATCTTCATCGGATTCGCCGGCGACGAGCGCCCGGCCCGGCAAGAACGTCGCCCCTGCTGGGTTTGGTTGGGGCTACAGAAACGCGGCTCCCCTTTCGTGGGGGCGGCCCGTCTGACCGATTCGCGCCCGGACCGTTGCCCAGGCCGTTTGCTCCTGGATTCGGGCGACGAATCGGGTCTGGCTCCCTTTACGCCGCTTGCTCGCGGGCGCGCTGTCGCTGATCGACCTCGGCGTCGCTCAGCCGCGCATCGTAGACCGAGCGGGGCTCGATAGTGCGCGCGATCAAGGTCGCAACCACCACGATCAGCAGCAGCGGAACGATGGCTGCGCGGGCGTATCCGGTCAGCTCCATCATTAGCACGACGGTCGAGATCGGCCCCTGTGTCGAGGCCGCCAGCATGCCGGCCGAACCGAGCAGAGCGAACAGCCCGGGTGGCGCGCCGGGCCAGAGCCACGACCACGGTACCCCAAGCACGCCGCCCAACATTGCTCCCAGCGCCAGGGACGGGGTGAACAAACCCCCTGGCGCGCCGCTTCCTAGGCACATCAGGGTCGCGGCGGGACGTAGTAGCGTTAGAACCAGCAACAGAAAGGGAGCCAACTGCCCGGTAAAGGCCAATTCAGCGACGTCTCGGCCGTTGCCAAGCAATTGCGGAAAGGGGATGGAGGCGGCCCCGAGGATGGCCAGCGCGACGACGGGGGCGAGCAGCCGACGCCACCCCGCCGGCTTGTGACGATCAGCCCAAGCGACCGACCGCACATAGAGCACGGAGATCAGGCCAACGATCGGGCCGGCTACCAACGCCCAGGCGGCAACGGAAACCGATCCGTGATATTCGGGAATGTCGTAGATCGGAGCGTCGGGTAGGAACGCCCAGGATGCGCCGGTCGCGGCCGCGGCGGTCACCAAAGCGGGCAATACGAAACGCAGCGCGAGTTCGCCGCGCAGCACCTCCAAGGCGAACAGTGCGCCACCGACCGGTACACCGTAGGCCGCCGCCATTCCGGCGCCTGCCCCACAGGCGACCAGAAGCCGGCGTTCCTCATCTGACAAGCGGACGCGGTCGGACATGGCGTCGGCGATCACCGCGCCGGCCTGCTTCGGCGCGCCTTCCCGGCCCAGAGCGGCGCCCATGCCGACGATCACGATCGAAAGCGTGGCGCTGAACAGGGTGCGAAACTTCGGCAGGCGGCCGGCCTGGAACCAGATCGCGGCGGTGATGTCGATGCCGTTGGCACTCGACAGGCGGGTGATCAGCAATTGGCCCGCGCCGGTCAGCAACCCCGCCCCGGTCAGCACGATCAAATGCTTCCACGGCGGGGCCATGGAGGCAGCCTGCAGCAGATCAAGCCCGGCGCCACCCCAGATCAGATGTTGCGTCAGCTCAAGCAGACCGGTCAGCGCCGCGGCTGCGAGGCCGGTGCCAATTCCGGTCAATACCACCGCGAACCAGAACCCGGCTGCGTCGCGCCGCGCCAGGATTGGTTGGATCATGCTGGAAGCACCTGCTCGGGATAGGGAAACGCGGCGATTGGCTGTTATAGCCGGTGGATGCCGATCGTCAGCAGCGAATATGACGTGATCATCCTGGGGGCCGGCGCGGCGGGACTGATGTGCGCGATCCGCGCGGGGCAACGTGGGCGGCGGGTCCTGTTGCTGGATCATGCGCCGCAGGTTGGGGCGAAGATCCTGATCTCCGGCGGCGGGCGGTGCAACTTCACCAACACCGGGACGGTGCCCGAGCGTTTTCTGTCGGATAATCCGCATTTCTGCCGCTCAGCGTTGAGCCGGTATCGGCCAGCTGACTTCGTGGCGATGGTCCAGAAGCATGGCATCGCGTTCCATGAGAAGACGCTGGGACAATTGTTCTGCGACGGGTCGGCGCGGCAGATCGTCGGGATGCTGGTGACGGAGTGCACCGCGGCCGGTGTCGACCTGCGCGTGGCGCATCGTATCAGCGCCGTCGGCCGCGCTGACCGGTTCCTCGTGGACACCGACCACGGATCGTTCGCAGCGGGATGTCTGGTGCTGGCGACCGGCGGGATGTCGATTCCGAAGATGGGGGCCACAGGGTTTGCATACGAAGTCGCTCGGAACTTCGGGCTTCGAGTGACGGAGATCCGGCCGGGTCTGGTCCCTCTGACATTCGACGAGCGATCTGCTGGCGCTGATGCGGCCCTTGAGCGGGATGTCGCTGGACACTGTTGTTTCGGTGGGGCGCCAGGCGTTTCGCGAGGCGACCTTGTTCACGCATCGCGGGCTGTCGGGGCCGGCGGTATTGCAGATTTCGTCATATTGGCGGCAGGGGCCGATCTCGCTGAACCTCCTGCCGAGCCGGGATGCCATGGCATTCCTGCTGGAGCGCAAACGGTCTCGGGCGAAAGCGGGATTGACGGGGGTGCTGGGGGAGGTGCTGCCGGCGCGGCTGGCGTCTGCGTTGGCGGCGACGGTGCCGACCGAGGCGGCGCGGCTGGCGGATGTGCCCGACCGCCTGTTGGCGACATTGGCGGAGCGGCTATCCGGGTGGTCTGTAATCCCGTCCGGCAACGAGGGGTTCGCCAAGGCGGAAGTGACCCGCGGCGGCGTGGACACGCGCGATCTGTCATCCCAGACGATGGGGGCGAACGCGGTGCCCGGACTGTTCGTGATCGGAGAGGCGGTGGACGTGACCGGCTGGCTTGGTGGCTACAATTTTCAATGGGCCTGGGCGAGCGGATGGTGTGCCGGGGAGGCCGTTTGAGGCGAGTCGGGATCGCCGCGCCGTGTCGGAGCAGCCCCGCCGCATGGCCGCTCAGGGTGGACGCTACCAATTCCACCAATGGGGGTTTGCGCCCAGGTCGGACGCTCGCTCGACATCACCCCTGCTACTTCTTGCCTTTCAAGCTGTAGCTGGTGCTTCGCCCGCCAGCAGCATCCTGGACCAGTATCCCGCGCCCGGTCAGGTCGCCTATGTCACGCAGGGCTGTATCCTGCGAGCATTTGGTGATCTGCGCCCATTTCGAACTGGTTAGCTTGCCCTCGAATCCGTCCAGCAAACTGTTAAGCATCTCCCGCTGTCGCTGATTGATGGGCAACTCAGCCATATCCTCCCACAACTGCGCTTTGCGGAGAGTGGCGGCCAAGATGCCATCCGCATCAGATAAGGCTTGGTCTAGCACGGTTAGGAACCAAGCCAACCGGGCCGTGATGTCCAGGTCTCCCTTCTGGGTTGCTTCAAGCGTCGCGTAGTACGCTGGCCGCTCCAATCGGAGCCGAGCCGACATGCTGTAGCAGCGCTGCCTGGTGCCTTCGGACCGGGCAAGCATCATGTCAGCTATGGCACGGCCAATGCGCCCGTTCCCATCATCAAACGGATGGATTGTTACGAACCAGATGTGAGCCAGAGCGGCTTTCAGGACAAGATCCGTCTTGTCTGCCGGATCCTCAAACCAGCGTAGGAAACGCTCCATCTCCGCGGGAACGTCCTGCGCATGAGGTGCCTCGAAGTGTACGGTCTCTTTGCCGGGCTTGCCCGACGCGACGATCATTCGGCCATGCTCGTCGGTTCGCCATGCGCCAACCTTGATCGGCTGCCGACTTCGACTCTCGTTTGGGAACAGGGCCGCATGCCATCCAAATAGGCGCTCGGTTGTCAGGGTTTTGTCGAAACGTTGGGTGGCGTCGAGCACGACAGCGGCAATCGCGTCCGCCTTTTTGTCCAAGGGCCGCAATCCACCTTTCTCCATGCCCAGCCGACGGGCAAGCGATGAACGGACCTGATCGTGGTCAAGCAGTTCGCCTTCGATCTCGCTGCTCTTGAGAGCGTCCTGAGTTAGCGTTTGCAGTGTTGTCTCAGCACGGAGTTTGATGCCCAGCGACTCAATGCGTCCTAGCAATCGACCCTGATGGTGACGGACTGCGGCAAGCTGATCCGAGATGGCCTCGCTACTCCAACGGAACCTGGGCCAATCGGCACGCTCGTAAATATAAGTTATTCGCCGCATCAAATGCGGTGTTTAGCCAGTTTTTTCGCCGCATGCAAGGTCATGTTGCGTGCGCGACGCCAACAGGCCGATGTCCGCTTACTCACTCGGGCCACGATTGTGCATCCGAGGTCCGGTTACTCGTCCACGATGGTTCCGGCCGCGCGCAGGGCCGCAACCTCGGTTTCTGAATAGCCCGCTTCCAGCAGGATCGCGCGGCTGTGCTCGCCGTGGCCGGGGGCCAGTTCAACCGGGACTTTTTCCGCTTCGCTGAGGGTGAACGGGCTGTCCACCGTCATCATTCCGGTTTCCGCGAGCGGACGCAGCATACCGTTTGCCAAAGCCTGGGGATCGGTCGCGATCTCCGCCACTGTGCCGACGACACCGAAAGTGAGGCCCGCGGCGTCGAGGATCGCACGCCATTCAGCCAGAGGTTTCCGGGCGAACGCCTCATCGAGCAGGCTGATCAGCAGCCTTGCGTTGCCGGCGCGCGCCTCCGGTCTCGCGAACCGGGGATCGTCGGTCAACTCCGGCATTCCGACCGCCCGCGCGAGGGCCGGCCATTGCCGTTCGTTCAGCACCACCAGCATGAACCACCGGTCGTCGGCGGTGCGATAGATGTTGGCCAGAGCGACTGCTCGAATCCTCGCGCGGCGGCCTGGGCGGGAAGGTGACGCCGCAGAGCTTCGCCTGAATGAGATAGCTGTTCGCCCACATGCCGCCGCCCATCAACGAGGCGCGGACCTCGCCGCCACGTCCAGTCTTGTCCCGCTGATACAGCGCAGTAACGATACCGCCGTATAAAGCCATGGCGGTCGGATGGTCACCCATCCCGGCAACCGAGCGGGCGGGGACCGCCCGATGGTCGGGCCGCACTTCGTCCATCAGACCGGACCGCGCCCAATACGCGGTGGCATCGAATCCGGTCTTTCCGGCCTCCTCGCCCTCTTCGCCGTACGCCGTGAGCGAGGCGTAGATCAGCCGCGGACAGCTATCCTTGAAGTCTGAGTAACGAATTCCCAAACGGCCTCGGGCGGGCAGCGGCACATTGGTTATGAACACGTCGGATTGGGAAACCAGCCGATCGAGCACCGCGCGGCCGGCCGACGACTTCAGGTCCAACGCGAGCGCGCGCTTGTTGCGGCTGTCCATCAGCCACGGGTGATTGATCTCGGACGGCGGCATGCCGTGGCGTTTGTATTGCGAGCGCCAGGGGTCGCCTTCACCGGTGGGCTCAAGCTTGATGACGTCGGCGCCGAAATCCGCCAGCACCGTCGCCGCCGCGGGGCCGGCCACGTAACTCGCGCAGTCGATCACCTTCAGGCCGGAGAACAAGGGTTGGGTCATCAGCGGGTCAATCCAGGTCCTCGCCGTCCATTCCCACGTTCTTCCGGGCACGGGCCTGCATTTCCATCAGGATCGGCCCGAGCTTGGTTGGGTCTTCTTCAGGCTCCACGGTCGGGCCGCGACGCCAGCCCTCGGCAATGGATAGCAGACCGCTGCCCGCTTCAATGATGCGGCCGGTGAAGTCCGAGGATTCGACGCTGGCCATCCAGACGATCGCAGGGGAGACGCGGCCTGGGTGCATCGCGGCTTTCTGCTCCTCGGTGCGTTCCCGCAGGCCCTCGGTCATTCGGGTCAACGCTTGCGGGGCAACGGCGTTCACCGTCACGCCGTAACGTTTCAGTTCGCGTGCCGCAATGATGGTAAACGCGGCGATGCCGGCTTTAGCCGCACCGTAATTGGACTGGCCGGTATTGCCGAACAGGCCGGAGATCGAGCTGGTGTTGATGATGCGGGCGTTGACCGGGCCGTCGATCTCCTTGGATTTGTTACGCCAATAAGCGGAAGCGTGGCGTGAGGGGGCGAACGTGCCTTTCAAGTGAACTTCGATCACGGCGTCCCATTCCGGTTCCACCATGTTGACCAACACGCGGTCGCGGAGAATGCCGGCGTTATTCACCAGAACATCCAGCGTGCCGTAGGTGTCGATGGCCTGGTCGATCATCCGCTTGGCGCCGCGGAAATCAGCGACGTTGTCGGTGTTCACCACCGCCTCGCCGCCGCGTTCCTTGATCGTGCGCACGACTTCCTGCGCGGGAGTCTCGTCCGAGCCGACGCCGTCGCCGCTGGTGCCGAGATCATTGACCACGACCTTGGCTCCATGGGCCGCGAGGGCCAACGCGTGCTCGCGGCCGATGCCCCGCCCGGCGCCGGTGACGATGGCGACGCGTCCGCTGCATAGAAAACTCATGTTGCGTTTCCCTCATGTTTCCTGCCGGGCCGCGCCGGCGTTGGACCGAGTTTCGGCCAAATTGCCCAACCGGGTCAACTTGCGCAGACGTTGTGTCACTACGGATCGATATACGCTCGCCGTCGCAAACGGAGCTAGTCGAACCCCTCGCGCTTGAAGGGTCCGTCACGCCATTCCAGGGCGGACTTCAGGCCGCCCTCGCGCATCTTTTCGGCGAACTGGCCGGCACCCGGGCGCAGCCGCGACGACAGCGCGTGCCACTGCCATCCCATCGACAGCGCGGTGCGGAAGCCCATGATTTCGTAAGCCTGATTGACCGAGTGCTTGTTCGCCGCGAGCAAATCCGGTGCGATCTGGGTCATCGGCCGAAGCTCGCGCATTACTTCGTCGTCGAGCCTGTCGGCGGGGAAACACTTTGCTACCCAGCCCATTTCCGCCGCCTCCCGGCCGGTGACCGAGTTACCGGTCAATTGCAGGTATTTCGCTCGGGCCATCGACATCTTCCAGGGGAAGTAGAGCGTGTCCGGCGTGGTCATCCCGCGCATCGGCGGATAGCCTATCCGGGCATCCTCGGCGACGAAGGCGATATCGGCCATCGACAGGATCTCGGTTCCGCCAGCGACACAATGGCCGTGCGCCTTGACCACCACCGGCTTGAGCAGGTCCCAGATGGTCAACCAATCGCGCAGGCAACTGCGCGCGAACTGATCGGTCCAGCCATCGAAATTCGGCGAGTGGACCCAGCCTTCCTTGTTATGCTCGCGATGGCCGGCGGTCATGTCGTAGCCGGAGCAGAACGATGGTCCGGCGCCGTCGATCAGAACGACAGAGACGTCGTCATCGGCTTCGGCGGCGCGCAGGGCGCTGACGATCTCATCGCGCATAAGAAACGACAGCGCGTTGCGTTTTTCCGGGGCGTTCAGGGTGATCGCGCGCGATGCGGTCTTCGATGCGATAAAGGATGTGCTTGTAAGGGTCCGGCATGAACATTGCTTTCTTCGCGGTTATCGCCCGACCCAACGCGGCGGGCGCTTTTCGACGAAGGCGCGCGGGCCTTCCTGGAAGTCCTCGGTCGCACGCACTCGGCTGCCGGCGGCGCCGCTGATGTCCCACAGTTCAGCTTCCGCCCGGTCATAGGCCTGGCGAGCGACGCCGAGGCTTTCGCGGACGGCGATGGGGGCGTTGACGGTGACGCGGCGGGCGAGGGCGAGCGCCGCGGCGATGACCTGTGCGGCCGGCACCATCGCATTCACCAAGCCAAATTGCAGGGCGCGAGCGGCCGGTATCGGGTCGCCGGTGGCGATCATTTCCAATGCGATGGCTCTTGGCAAGGCACGCGGCAGGCGAAAGACGCCGCCCGCACCGGCGACGAGGCTGCGCTTGACTTCCGGTAAGCCGAAATTCGCTGTCTCGGCCACTACCGAGAGATCGCAAGACAGCAGCAGCTCAAGTCCTCCTGCCAGCGCGTGTCCCTGGGCGGCGGCGATCCAGAGCTTGGTCCGGGTTGCGCGCACGAAGCCGCCGAAGCCACCATTCTTTGTCGCGAGGACGGCGCCACGGCCGGCGGAAACCTCCTTCAGGTCGGCGCCGGCGCAGAAAGCGTGCGGTCCCGCGCCGGTCAGGATGGCGGCCCATAGATCGGGGTCTGCTTCGACGCGCTCGACCGCTTCCTCCAAGCCCGCCGCTACGGCGCCGTTGACGGCGTTGCGGGCTTCGGGGCGGTTGATTGTCACCAGGGCGATGTGCGGTTCCGCAATTTCGAACAAAACGGCGGGTTGGGTCGGATCGGCCATATTCTAGCCTTCCCCGGGGCGGGTTGGAGGCGGTGGGCCTATAGGTCGCGTCGTGCGATGACAAAGGAATTGGCGCAGGCGGGGTGGGTGCCAGTCGTGCGGCGGCAGCTTTTGGTCATTCGTCGTTTCTCCTCCCCCCTGGCTCCGCGCCCGGTCGCCAAGGTCAGCATGGGGTGGGGGGCCGTCAATCTGGGCGGGCTTTGTGCAGGAGGAAGAATGTTGTTTCTCCTGATCGGCTGGTTCGCTGTTCCGTTGCCAGGACGAACTATGACCCTCTATTGATCGAGTGATTGATAGTCGCTTTACTGTCCTAAAGGTGAGGATCGGGAATGTCAGCTTTCGGGTGTGAGGACCAGGACCCTGCGTCACAGGCTGTGTCTCAGGCTAAGTATGCCCGAAGCATTCTGGCCGAGGAGATCAAATTTCGACGCGACAGAAGGCAGCAAATTTTCTCTTGGGCGAGCTCTCTGCTCGTCGCAATTATCGGGGGTGTTACTGCCCTCGCATTCACTGGAAATAGTGTCAAACTGCCCCAAACACAGAAGTGTGGTCTATATGCGGCCATATTGATCGTGTGTGGATTTCGGTGTATGGGTCAGTCATCACTATCACAGAGAGAGGAAATTCGTACAAGACTCTGAAGGGATACAATAAAATACTGCGTTTACCAGAGAGCCTGGAGGCTCTTGATGTCTACTCCCAAGATTGGGCGACCATCATAGCACTTCTTGGCCTCGGACTGGTTGCCGAACTTGACGTGATTTTCATTTTCGGGATTTGACTTGCCTGGACTGCCTCCCAAGGCATTTATTCAGCCGGCCCCTTCACCGCCTGGGCCAGGTCATCCGGACGTATCCAGGTCGCAAAGGCCTGCTGGATCTCCGGCGCCGTCATCGCCAAGTAACGCTCCGCCGCACGCTGTGCCGAGTCCAACGGAAGGCCCAACTCGGTCAAGCGGAGATATTGGCCGGCGATCGCGCCGATACTGGCGCGCTGCATCGGCAGGCTGCGCAGTATTTCGGCCTTGGCGCGCGTCAGTTCCGTGGCGCTGACAGGCGTGGTCTGCATATCCCTCAAATCGCGGAGGATCAACTGGCGCGCTTTCTCGACGTTTTCAGTATCGGAGCCAAATGACACGCTGTAGTCGGCACGCGAGCGAGACCAGTCGAGATTACTGCCCACAGAGTATACGTAGCCTGTATGGATGCGGAGGTCTTGATACAGGCGCGAGGTAAAGCCACTGCCGAGGATGACGTTGCCCAACATCAGACTGTAACGATCCGGGCTGGTAACCGGGAGCGCCAGCGTTTCCGCCAGGGTTACCCGGTCCTGCAAAGAATCGCTGTCCGGCACACGCGTGTGAGAAGATTTGCTGGGGGCGACCGGCGGCAGATCGATGCTGGGTGTCGCACCGGTTGCCTGCCACGTCCCGAACGTGTCGCTCACTACGCGGCGCGCCTGCTCTGCGCTCACGTCGCCGACGACAACGATCGTCGTGAGGTCGGGACGGAACGTGGCGGCGTAGTAGTCGCGCAAGTCATCGAGCCGCAGCGCCATCACCGATTCCGGTGTGGATTGTCGCAGGGTTGGATCGCCGTCCGGGACGATCGCCTGCTTCAGTGCCCGTCGCACCAGATAGTCCGGCGTCCGCAACTGACCGGCCACGCTTCTGGCGACCTGGGCGCGGACGACGGTGAACGCATCGGGTGGGAAGGCGGGATGGAGCTCGTTTTCCGCCAACAGTCGCATGCCGTCCTGGAATGCGGGCGTCAGCACCCGTAATGAGAAGGCGGGACCGACAGTCACCTCGGCGGCGATGTCATCGACAGCCTCCCGAAAGGCGATCCGGTCATGCGCGTCGGTGCCATATTCAAACAGACCGCGCATTAATGAGGCGATGCCCTCCTTGCCCGGCGGCTCCTGCATCGCCGGCACCTGGCGCACGCGACCGAAGACCGAGACGGTGTGGCTGACATGCTCGGGCTGGACGATCAGCCGCAATCCGTTGGGCAGCACGCTGACGTCGGGCGGGTCGCCGGGGTCCGGCACGTGCGGCGTCGCCAATGCGGCGGCCGCCCAGGTTGGCAGGGTCACGGGATGGTCCGGTGGGGAATCAAAGGTTTCCGTGCCCCCGAAGCCTGATCCGGCAACTTTTTTGCCGCCCGCGCGAGGCGTTAGAATCGCGGTGACGGCGTGGTCCGGATCCAGCAACTGACGCGCAAGGCGGTTGACGTCCTCGGTGGTGACGGCTTCGTAGGCGTGGGCAACGTCGTCGGGCGAGCTGGCGCCCTCAAAGGCGAGCGCATGGGACCAGCGATGCACCAAGCCACTGATGCTGTTGCCCTGAAATGCGAGCTGCGCCAGTTCCTGCCGTTTGGCGTCAGCCACGAGTTTGGACGGCACCCCGTCTCGCGCTATATCCGCTAGGATACGGCGTGTCTCGGTCAGCAGCGGCGTTGGGTCGTCACCCGCCGGGAAACCCGCCATGGCAAGGCCGAAGCCGATATCGGGCTTTGCCTGGTAATCGAAGTTAGCCATCAGAGCTTTGCCGGCGGGTACCAGGGCGTACAGCGCGCCGCGCTCGCTGCGCAGTGCGTCGCACAGGATGTCGGCGGCAGCGAAATCCGACTGTTTCAGCCCAGGCATCCGATAGGCGAGCGCGATCAGGCCGACAGAAAAATTGGTTTCAAGCGTCAGCGTTTTTGGCTGCACGGGCTGGGGTTCGACCACGGCATGCAGGGGCAGTTCGCGGCTCGGGATATCGCCGAATGCGGCTTTGGCCTGAGCCAGCGCTTCAGCCGGTCGCACGTCTCCGGCGATGACCAGGATCGCGTTGTTCGGGGCGTACCATTTTTCATAAAATTGCCGCAGCAGGGCCGCATCGGTCAGCTCAAACGATGGGCGGGTGCCGAGCGCGTCGTGTTCGTAAGGTGTATGCTCGAACAGGATCGCCTGGGCTTGCGAGGTGAAATTGTAGAACGGGCTGGACTGGTCGGCTGAGACCTCCTGCTCGATGGCGCCGCGTTCTTTGTCCCAATCCGCCTGCTTCAGCGACAGGGCGCGCATGCGCAGCGCCTCGATCCGGAGGGCGATGTCGAGGTTATCGGCTGGGATAGTGTAGGTATACTGGGTGACGGTCTCGGTGGTGTCGGCGTTGTAGACGCCGCCGAGCAGGGCGCCGAGTTCGGCGAGCTGGTCCTTGTCGAGGCCGTCGCTGCCGCGGAACATCATGTGTTCCAGGGCGTGCGCAGTGCCGGGGAAGCCGTCCGGCGCGTCGTTGGATCCGACGAGGTAGTTCAATTCGGTGGCGACCACGGGTGCGAGGCGGTCCGGCACGATGACGATGCGAAGACCGTTGGACAGGGTCGCGCGCAGGACGGTGTCCGCCGGAGCGGCCGGTTCGACCGCGGCGGCCTGGTAGGTGGTCATCAAGGCCAGGGCCAGGGCCCACGCGATCACACGCTGTTTCAAGCAGTCTCTCCCGCCGGGTGGTGGTCCGGCGGAGCGTAGGGATGTTGGTAAGTCGAAGCAATGCGATTAGGGAACTTTTGGTGTACCGGTCTGTAACACGAAGAACCACGAAGGGCGCGTGGAAACGCAAGACGAGGACGCTCCTCGCTCGAAGTTCACGCCATGTGTCCCGCGAACGCCTCGCGACAAGATTTTGCCCGTGCAGCGACGATATGTTTCGTCACTCCATGGCGGTCAGGCGAAGGTACCCCGAACGACCGGGGTCATCCGCGCCAAATGACCCCGAGCCAATTTGTACAGAGCGACGGACCTGTCGCTTAATTCGACATGTGCTCAGCGGCCGTCTGACCAGTCTTCGTATTGTCCTTCCAGGGGGGCGAGCCGATGTTCACGGTGCTGGGTTTCGTGGCCGCGCCGGTGGCCCCGCCGGCGACAGCTCCGATCGCACCGCCGGCGACGACCCCGACCGGACCGCCGACCAGCCCGACGGTCGCCCCGGTGGCGGCGCCTGCTGCCGCGCCGCCCTCGGCACGCTCAGGCTGTTTCTGGCCACAAGCGGCAAGTAAGGTCAGAGACAAAACCGCGGCAACCGCAATGGTTCTGCGCATCGTTGTATCCTTTCTATCGATTAGGAGCGAACCCCCAACGCGACAGAGCCGATGCGGTGGCAGAACTGGATAATGTTACGCGGCGATCAAACAAAATCGTGATAGGACCGCGACGGTTCAGCGATAATAGCCGGGCGGCGGAGGCGGTGGGGGATAACCCGGCGCATAGCCCGGCGGCGGGGGCGGCGGGGGCGCACCAGCAGGTGCATAGCCCGGAACCTGGTTGCCGCGGGAATACATGCACTGCGCATAAGAAAGGTTGTACCGTTCCTGCAAACTGCCCTGCGCATTCTGCGCGGGCCCCGCCCCGACAGCGGTGCCACCCAACGCACCGGCCCCGGCGCCGATCGCCGCACCATGGCCGCCACCGATCGCGGCGCCGAGGCCCGCGCCAAGCAAGGTGCCGATGACAGCGGTTCCAACCTGGCGGTTGTTGGCCTGCTGTGCGCCGCCTTGAACCTCGTTGGATGCGTATTGCTTGCATAGCGCCTGGTCGCCCTGGAACAAGTCGAATGGTTTGTTGGGCGCAGGCATTACCGGTATCGTCGGACCGAGGGGCTCACTCGCGCAAGCGCTCAGCAGCAGAACCGGGGTCAGAGCGGCGATGGAAAGTCTCAATGCTCGCATACAATCAATCCTTTCGTCCGCGGCCTCTAAGGGGGTCGTTGATCGCTGGTAGCCGAAGGCCGTTGGGCCGTTCCCTAAATCGACAGGCGGAAATCGTCCAGGTTCGGCAGGATGATCGGACCTGGCCATCTTCAGTCTGACGGTAGATGTTTATCTCTTAGTTGCTTGCACGAGATTAAACCGTCCAGGACTCGGCACAGTGTGGTGTCAGGTGGACGCCGCTCGCGGTGCCGCCGGCCTCGTTCAGGGCCCGCACTATTGCAATTCGCCGGTGCGGCGGCACGATGAACATCATAAATCCGCCGCCGCCGGCGCCTGAGACCTTTCCGCCGATCGCCCCGTTGGCAAACGCCAGGTCATACAGTGTCTCGATCCGGCCGGTGCTGATCCCCGTTGCCGTGCGCTTCTTGGCCTCCCAGGATCGGTTCAGTATCTCGGCCATGAGGGGAATCTCGCCTCGCAGCAGCGCCTGTTTCATCTCTAACGCGTCTCGTTTGAGCCGGTGCAGGCTGTCGATGACGTCGCCGGATTGGGCGGCGCCCGTGTGTTCAGTCATCCCGCGTTGCTGCTCGACGATGATCGCCTCCGACCGGCGGCTGATGCCGGTGAAGCAGATGACCATGGAGGTCTCCAACTCGTTCAGTATCGCGGGTGCAACGCGCAGCGGGTTGACGATGACCCGGTCGCCGGCATGGAACTCGATAAAGTTGGTGCCGCCAAAGGTAGCCGCATACTGGTCCTGCTTACCGCCTGCCAGTTTGAGATCGATCCGCTCGATCTCAAACGCGGTGTGGGCCACGTCGTATGGACCCAAAGGTGCCGCGAGCGTGGCGGCGAATGCCTCCACTAGCGCCACGACCAGGGCCGAGGACGACCCCAAGCCAGATCCGGGCGGGGCATCGACATAAGAGGTGACGCGCATCGGGCTGATCGCCCCACCGGCGAACTGCTTCAGCATCCGCCGTGTGACGCCGGCATGAAGCCATAGCCGGGCTTGGGAGATCGCCTCCAGGTCGGGTGGGAACGATTCCGCGATTTCTAGGTCAGGAGCGACGAAGTGGACGCGGCCGTCGTCGGATGGTTCGATGAACGCGTAAGCATAGCGGGCGATCGTGGTGTTCAGAACGGCGCCGCCGTGTTGGTCGCAATAGGGGCTGAGATCCGTGCCGCCGCCGGCCAGGCCGAGTCGCAGAGGCACACGCGCGCGGATGGTGGTTTGCCGGGTCCGCAAGGGCGACTCCTGGTTCGTTATCACGCATGCTTATCCAGAATGGGTCTCAGGAAAGAAAGCAAATTTCCGCCATCGAACAAGTAGCCGGTGACGCCCGCCGCCGCCGCCGCCCGCATGTCGGTTTCCTGATCTCCGACCATCAGGGCCTTGGCGGGATCCAGTTCCCACATCCGGATCAGGTCCAGTAGCATGCCTGGCAACGGCTTTCGCCAGGGATGAACTTGCCGGTAGGCTTCCACCGTGCCGTCCGGGTGATAGGGGCAATAGCGGGCGTCGTCGATCGTGCCGCCGGCTTCCCTGGCCTGGTCGCTAATCCAGTCCAACAGGTCGTGGATCGCCGCCTCGTCGAAGTAGCCGCGGGCGACGCCAGCCTGATTGGTGACGATGAAGACGTGCCATCCGGCCTGAGTCGCGTAGCGGATCGCATCCAGAGCGCCGTCGACCCACTGGAAGCGGTCTCGTGAGCCGACATAGCCGTGATCGACGTTGAGGACGCCATCGCGGTCCAGGAACAGAGCTTTGCGCTTCAGCAGCGCCGGGATTTCGGTTTGCGCGCGGGCAAAATCCTCCGGCACGCCGATATCGCGGAAGTAGCCGTCTCCCAGCGTTCCCCGCAGGCTGCCGGCGCGTGCCAGAACGGGCAGAATGTCGGCCTCCAGCGAGCACGCCGGCCGTAGATGTGGGATCAGCGACTGGTTGAACAGGTAGATCCCGCCGTTGATCGTGCCGCTGGTGCCGGGCGGCGGGCGCTCCCTGAATGCGGTGACGTGGTCCCCTTCGGTTTCGACGACACCATAGCGGGAGGCATCATCCAGATGACGAAGCACGATCCGCCCGGTCACCTCCGGCCCATCCGTCGCGGCATCCGCGAGCAGCGTCGAAAAATTGCAATCGAACAGGGAGTTGCCGTTACACAGCAGGAAACGCTCCTGAAGCTGATCGCGGGCATGGAAGACCGCTCCACCCGTCCCCGCCCGGATGGGTTCTTCGGACAGGGTGATCCTAGCCGGGCGGGGCAGCGAGGCCTGAATATCGGCGGCGGCGCGCTCGATTTCCGCCGAAAGATGGCCGGTTAGTAACAGGAAGTCGGTGACGCCGAAGCGCACGAACTCACGCAGCAGCCAGAAGAGAAAGGGGCGGCCGCCACAGGGCAGGATTGGCTTCGGCGTGGTGGCGGTGAGGGCACCCAGGCGCGTCCCGAGACCGCCGACCAATACCGCGCACTGGGTGACGGTTGCTTTCATCGAGTGGCGGCCTCCGCGATTTCGGCAGCGGGTTCACGACCGGCCAGCACCTTCTCGACGCGACGGCCGTCCATTTCCAGCACCTCGAACCGCCAGCCGCCGAACACAATGCGATCGCCCACGCGCGGCACCCGACGGAGCAGCGCCAGCAATAGACCTGCCAGAGTATGATAACTCCCCTCGGCCGGAAGATCGGGCAGCCTGAGCCTAGCTTTCAGTTCATCGACGGGGGTCATGCCGTCGAGGGTCATAGTGGTCTCGCCTTCGGGGCCAGGCACGCCTTCTTGGTGCTCCGGACCGGAGGCGTCGCCGACGATCGCCTGCAACACGTCGGCCGCGGTCACCACGCCCTCGAAGCTGCCGTATTCATCCATCACCAAAGCCAAGCCCAGCGTATCAGATTTCAGCCGCTCCAGGGCGTCGAGGGCGCTGATCGCGTCGGGGACAATCATGGGTTGGCGCAGGCTCGCGCTGAGCGACAGTTCGCCGCCGCTGAGGATACGGTCCAGGAGATCCTTAGCCTGCACGACCCCGACCACATTGTCGATCGAGCGGTCGCACACGACGAAACGTGAGTGCGGCGCAGCTTTCAAGGCGGCGGCGATCGCTTTGGCGGGATGCGTGCGGTCGACCCAGGCCAGTTCGGTGCGGGGAGTCATGATCGCGCGCACCGGCTTGTCGGCGAGGCGCAACACCCGCTCGATCATGTCGCGTTCCTCCATTTCCAGCACGCCGGTTTGGGCTCCTTCAATGAGCAGCGCTTTCAATTCCTCTTCCGTTACGGACTGGCGTGAGGGCCGGTTCAGGCCGAATATCCTTAAAACGGCGTTGGAAGATTTCCCCAGCAGCCAGATCGCTGGGCCGACGATGCGTGACAGTGTCGCGATCGGCCGGGCGACCCGAATCGCCATGAGTTCCGGTGCACGCAAGGCGAGTTGCTTCGGCACCAGTTCCCCAAGCACAAGGGTTAGGTAAGTGGTGACGATGACCACCACGGCCAGGGCAATGCTTTCGGCAAATCGGCCGATCCGGGGGAACGTCTCCAGCCAGGATTGCAGATGAGCCGCGATCTGGGCGCCTCCGAACACGCCGGTGAGCACGCTGACGAGGGTGATCCCCACCTGCACGGTGGGCAGGAAGCGCTGCGGATCGTCAGACAAGGCGCGGGCGGCCCCGGCGCCCTTGACGCCCTTCCGCTCCAGCACTGCGAGGCGAGCCCTCCGGACCGAGACCAGGGCCAGTTCACTTAGCGAGAACAGCCCGTTCAGCACGATCAGGAGCAGGATGACGAGGATTTCGAGGCCGGTGATCATAGCGGTTCCGGATGGAGGCGGCACATGTTCAAGGCGAATTGTAGCGGTCTATCATAACTCGGCCACCGTCATGAGGGATCGAGCGTTCGTCGACCCAAGGAGGAAACATGCCCGCCATCGCAATAGCGTTCAGCCTGCTCGGGCTGGTACCTCTGATTTTCTTTGCGTTCGGCGCCGTTGGGCACATCCCTGAGACGGCCGAGCGAATGCTGGTGTCGCTGATCGACTACGCAGCATTGATCCTGAGTTTTTCCGGTGGCGTGCACTGGGGGCTGGCGCTGTTGCCGGGAGCGGTGCGGCCTTCGGCGCGGGTCGGCGCCGGCGTGCTGCCGCTGATCGTCGGCTGGGTCGGCCTGGTGCTGGCGCAGATGGTATCGCCCACGGTAGCTCTGGCGGTGCTGATTGTGGGTTATCTCGCAATGGTGTTGACGGAGCACCAAGCGGCACAGCGGCTGCTGGTTCCGCCGCGTTATGTGTGGATTCGCTGGGGATTCTCGGTTGTTTCGATGGTGATGATGGTGATGGTTTTGATCCTCCGTGGCATCGGCCAGACCATTGTATTCTAAAGACTTCTGGCATTAATTGGGTCTTCATGATTAATTAATGACTGCCTGAGAAATGAGCGGAGGCCTTGCAATGAACAATTCCATTGTGCCTGATTCCGAACCGGTTGAAGCGGTGTTTCGGACGGCGGAAATTATCCCGTTTCCGTCTCGTCCGAAGCATGAAGAGCCGCGGCCCGACGACCGGCTGGCCCGGGCATTGGCGTCGCTGACCACGGCAATGAAGGAGCAACAGGCCGCGATAGCAACCTGGCGCAGTGCGCTCGGGGAGTTAAAGGAGACGACCTCAGGCCTGGGCGAGAGCCTGCAGCGCTACCAGATCAGTCTGGGATCATTGAGTGGCAGTGTGTCGGCACTGGAGGGTAAGGCTCAGTTGATGGAGCAGTGGGCGGACGGCGTGCTTCGTGGCTGAAGTTGCGCTGGGACGGCTTAGGGCCTGCTGCGGTCGGCCTTCACCTAGCAAGACGGCTTGGGGCGACGGTGCCTCGACTGCAGCACTTGCTCTGCGGCAGGTCGTTCGACCATTTTCGTCCTGACTTTCCAGATTGCAAACGGTCTAACTCTTTGCTTAATCGCATGATTCACCCACTTTTAGCGTTCCGCTCAGCGCCATCATACTCTAACAGGCTTTTAAACTGGCACGGTCGATTGGCAGTCTCCTTGCTGCAGTCGGCCTGATCGACGACTTGCATCGTCTCCTTTGGCCTGCTTCGTTGCGTGCTGGAGGGAACCAAAATGTCACAAGCTGCCCTGATCCAAAGGCTGCGCGCCGCTCGGGTCGTGCCGGTGGTACGGACCCGGTCCGTTGCTCATGCAGAAACCGCGGTGGAATGGCTGTGCGGCGCTGGTATCCGCATATTCGAGATCACCATGACCATCCCCGGTGCGGTGGCGCTGATCGGCCGGCTAGCCAAGGACTCGGAACTGTTGATTGGGGCGGGGACCGTCCCGGACGCGGCGACGGTTCGGGCATGTCTGGACGCGGGGGCGCGTTTCGTGGTCGCTCCGTGGGTTGATCCGGGGTTGTCCCAGCCGTGCCGCCAAGCCGACGCCGCACTGATGCTGGGCGCCTTGACGCCCACCGAGGTAAGAGCCGCTCTGGTGGCCGGTGCCGATGTGGTCAAGATTTTCCCTGCGTCCTCAGTGGGCGGTCCGAGCCATATCAAAGCTCTGGCGAGCGTCTTTCCCGATGTGGCGTTCTGCCCAACCGGCGGCGTGGAGACCGCCAACGTGGCGGCCTATCTGGCGGCCGGCGCGGCGTTTGTCGGCATGGGCGGCGCGCTGGTCGATGAGGCGCGCATCGCCGCCGGGGATCGAGCGGCAATCGAGGCGGTGGCGCGGAGTGTGCTGTGAGCGTCGATCTGTTGTGCATGGGCGAGCCGATGCTGGAGTTCAACCAGCTTCCGGCTGGGGCGGATGGGGTGCAGCATTATTTGGAGGGGTTCGGCGGGGATACCTCCAACGCGGCAATCGCGGCCGCTCGGCAGGGCGCGCGGGTCGGATACGTGACCGCGCTGGGAGCCGATATGCCGGGCGATCGGTTTATGCAGCTTTGGGAGCGGGAAGGCGTGGATACGTCGTGCGTGCTGCGGACGGATCGTTATCAGACCGGGGTTTATTTCGTTACGCATGACGCAGCCGGGCACCACTTCCTGCACTACCGCACGGGTTCCGCGGCGGCGATGTACGCGGCGTCGGATGTGCCGGTCGCGGCGATTGCCGCAGCGCGTGTGCTGTATGTCTCGGGGATCAGTCAGGGGATTTCGGTCGCGGCGTGCGACGCTGTGTTCGCGGCGATCGACGTCGCGGTTCGGGCCGAGGTAAAGGTTGCCTACGACACCAATTACCGGCCTCGGCTGTGGCCCCCGGCCCGGGCCGCGGCAGTGATGCATGCTGCGATGGCACGCGTGAAGTATGCGCTGCCGGGGGCGGACGATGTGCGGATCCTGACCGGATTAGAGGATCCGGATGCGATGCTGGATTTTTATCTGCGGCTGGGGCCGGAAGTCGTGGTGCTGCGGATGGGCAAAGAGGGTGCTTATCTGGCGACCGCGGAAGGAGCGCGGGTGAGGATTCCCGCGTATCCGGTGACCGCGGTTGATGCGACCGGGGCCGGCGATACGTTCTGCGGATCGTTTCTCGCTCGAATTTTAGCGGGGGACGACCCAGAAGCGGCGGCGCGCTACGCCAGCGTGGCAGCGGCTTTGGCGTGCAGGGGATATGGAGCAGTGGGGCCTATTCCGACGGCCGGCGAGGTTTGGTCAGTTCTTAAGGGTAATCGCGCACACGAGCAGTCATGTGCCGGTGGCACAAATTTTGTGGCTCCGCGGTCCGGACGGTGATATCTGCCGACACGATCACGTATTCGTGAAGGCGCGATGACTATACACTACCTGACCGAAGAAGAGCATGTGGAGAGAATGGCGAAGGCCATTTACCTATCCCACGTGCGGCGCGTTACGCTTGTCGCTGGCTGGGACCACCTGCCGGAGGCCCGGCGGGCGGCGTTTCGTTTGCTTGCAAAGGACGCGGTAGCGGGTGCCGACCGAATTCGGGCGGAGGCGCGGCCGGCGCCGGCCCAAGCCGCGAGTAGCCAGATCATTGCTTGACCGGGCCGGGCTCGGCGGCCTGGCTTAGATTCCTTCCCGCACGACCGGATTGCTCAGCGTTCCGATGCCGCTGATTTCTATTTCGATCCGATCGCCATGCCTTATATTCGCTGTGGCCCCCTCGGTTCCCATCCACACGACGTCGCCCGGGTACAGCGTGAGGCATGTCGTCATGTTGACCAGAAAATCGACCACGCCGAAGATCATATGATTGGTCGGGAAGGCGATTAGTTGCTCGCCGTTCACCCGGATTTTCGTGACGAGATCTTCGAGCTTCACGTCGGTTTCGATCCAAGGTCCCATCGGCTTGAAGGTATCGGTGTTCTTCGACCGCCACATCGTCCGGTCCGCTTTCTGCCACGTACGCTCGCTGACGTCGTTTCCGATGGTAAAGCCGAGCACGGCTGATAGGGCGTTCTCGCGGGTCAGGTGCTTGCATTTTCGGCCGATGACCGCGACCAGTTCGCCCTCATACTGAACCTGATCGGTTGCACTGGCGGGAATTACAATTTTTTCTTCATGGGCGATCAACGCGTTATTCGCGCGGTATCCGATATCCGCCTGTGTAGGCAAATTCGGTTTCTGGCCGATCTTTTCGGCATACTCACGCACATGCTCGGGATAATTCATTCCCGCCGCGTAGAAAGTCGGCGGAATAACCGGAACCAACAGCTTCACGTCCGCCAGACTGAATTTTTGGCTCGTGCGCTCCCAGGAGCCGAACGGAGAGCCGCGGACCGGAATGATGGTGTCGCCCTCGACGACCGCGTAGCACGGGGAGCCGTCCTGATCGAAGCGTGCCCAGCGCATGGTGTTCCCCCTTTCAGTTCGAACCGAGTTCCTCGGCCATTGTCGCGCGCATCAGATACTTCTGCATTTTGCCAGTCACGGTCATGGGAAAGTCGTCCACGAACCGGACGTAGCGAGGCACCTTGTAGTGGGCGATCTGGTCCTTGCAGAATGCCTTCACGTCGTCCTCTGTCAGCTTAGCCCCGGCGCGAAGCTTGATCCAGGCACAGAGTTCTTCGCCGAAGCGCTTGTCCGGGACGCCGAAGACCTGGACGTCGACAATGGCCGGATGCTTGTAAAGGAATTCCTCGATTTCGCGCGGATAGACGTTTTCGCCGCCACGTATCACCATATCCTTGATGCGGCCGACGATCGCGCAATAGCCGTCCTGATCCATCGTTGCGAGATCGCCGGTATGCATCCATCCGGCGCGGTCGATCGCGTCGGCGGTGCGTTCCGGGTCATCCCAGTAGCCCAGCATCACGGGATAACCGCGGGTGCAGAATTCGCCGGTGGTTCCGCGCGGGACGATGCGGCCCTCAGTGTCGACAATCTTGACCTCCACGTGCGGATGCGGCCGGCCAACGGTGCCGACCTGCTTGTCCAAGGAATCGCCGATGCGCGTCTGGGTGCTGACCGGACTGGTCTCGGTCATGCCATAGCCGATAGTGATCTCCGTCAAATGCATGTCCCGAATGCAGCGGCGCATGACCTCGACCGGACAGGGCGCGCCCGCCATCATGCCGGTCCGCAGGCTGGTCAGGTCGAATGTCGCAAAGTCAGGATGATCGAGTTCGGCGATGAACATCGTCGGAACCCCATACAGCGACGTGCAGCGATATTCGGCGACAGTCTGCAGGGTTGCGAGCGCGTCGAATCCCTCACCCGGGAACACGATCGCGGCGCCATGGGCCATGCAGGCGAGTACGCCAATCACCATGCCGAAACAATGGTACATCGGCACCGGGATGCACACCTTGTCCTGTTCGTTGTAGTGCAGGAGTGCCCCGATAAAGAAGCCATTGTTGAGGATATTGTGGTGCGTCAGGGTCGCGCCCTTCGGCTGCCCGGTGGTGCCGGAGGTGAACTGGATATTGATCGGGTCGTCGAATTGCAGCAGCGGGGCAAGATCCTTGAGCCGCTGGCGATGCACATCCCGGCCGTGATGGGCGATCTTTTCGAACGCGAACGTCCCGGAATCGTCGCCACCGATCTGGATGACCGACCGCAGCGCCGGCAGCCGAGCAGCGTGCAGGTCGCCCGGGTAGGAGATGGCGAGCTCGGGCGCGAGCGTATTGATCATCCCTATGTAGTCGCTGGTCCTGAAGCGCGTCGCGGTCACCAACGCCTTGCAGCCAACCTTGTTCAGCGCATATTCGACCTCAGTCAGGCGGTAGGCGGGGTTGATGTTGACAAGGATCAACCCGGCTTTCGCGGTGGCGAACTGGGTGACAACCCACTCGGCATTGTTCGGCGACCAGATGCCGATGCGGTCGCCCGGTTGCAGTCCGATCGCGATAAGCCCGGCGGCGAATGCCTCGACGTGCGCAGCGAGTTCTGCCCACGTCCAGTGTATGCCTTGCTGGCGGACGATGAGGCCGGGGCGGTTAGCGAAGCGGGCGACGGTGCGGTCGAATCGAACCCCGATCGTGTCGCCGATCATCGGCTGGTCGGAGGCGCCATGCATATAGCTGGGCGCGAGGTCGGTCATTGATTACTCCCTGCAACGGTTAGTCCTTTAACGGGCATCATGCGGGCTGAGCGCGCGGCTTACAACCTTCTCTGTTAGCGTGATTTTCTTGCCCGCTGTCCCCCCAGGGGTTCGCCTGCTCCCGGGCGGCGCGTTATCTCCGCCCTGTGACGGCGGGGCGGCAGTGGCGGTGCTTTTGCTCATGCCTTTGCGACTGCCACACCGAGGCCTAGTTTAAATTGCCAGTGCAGCACACGGGAAGCTGAGGCCAAGGACTCGATGCCATCGGCGCGAAAGCGGTATGAAGCGGTGGCGTTCCGTGGCAATCACGGATCGGGACCTCGACGGACACGCTCATGCAACGGGCCGGCTACGATTACAGGATGATCAGGCAATGGCGTGTCGGCTTCGAAAAGGTAGATTGGGGCGGTCTCGATTGCGCTCTGGCCAAGGTCCTTGAGGCGAAGTTAGACGAGATAGAAGCCGTGCTTCCAGCCGGACCGCTGGCGGCCCTGCGGTCGACGGTCACCATCATGGCGGATTGTGTAACCTCGGATTCTCCAGCCGTTGCCACGTATCATTGGATCGGCGCCGAACCGTGGCTGAGGGAACATGGGGAGCCCACCTACAAGGCCGGATCGATCAATATTCTCCAGGCGGCCGCATTCATCAGCCTTGTCGAGGATGTGTCGCGCTATCCGGCAGCCTTGCTGCACGAGGTCGCCCATGCCTGTCACGATCACGTTGCGGCTGGCGGGGTTCATAACCCGGTCATCAGAGCGGCCTATCAGGGCGCTGTGGCGTCAGGCATCTATGAGCACGTTCTGAATGTAGCCGGCGTAATACATCAGGCGAATGCTATTAGGAACGCAATGGAGTATTTCGCGAATACCACGACAGCGTACTTCCTGCGGAACGACGATTGGCCCGAGGATCGGGACGCGCTCGCCCAGACAGATCCCGCTGGCTTTCAGATGATAAGACATATCTGGAACGTCTAGCGACGCCGACCGCTGGACCCCAACGACCGGAGTGACGGTCGGGCGTACACGGCACGACCCCCCCGCTGTAATCCGCTGCGTTCGATGACCAACCGAGGTCGAGCCGGACGGCTGAACCGTCAGATGGGCGAATACCCTTGCCGCGACGATCCGTCGTAGCCATCTTGGCGCGTCATGCAGAACATCACCAACGCCGCCGCCGACCCGATTGGGTGGCACGGCACAACCATCCTGTGCGTAAGGCGGGATGGGAAAGTCACCATGGCCGGGGACGGCCAGGTCAGCATGGGTCAGACCATTGTGAAGGGCAACGCGCGAAAGGTCCGGCGGATTGGCGCGGGCGGAACCGTGATCTCCGGGTTTGCCGGAGCAACGGCCGACGCGTTCACCCTGCTGGAACGACTTGAAAGCAAGCTCGAACGCTATCCCAACCAGCTTGAGCGCGCTTGCGTCGAGCTGGCAAAGGATTGGCGAACCGACCGTTACCTTCGGCGCCTGGAAGCGCTGATGGCCGTCGCCGATAAGGATCGCAGCTTCACCCTCACCGGCAACGGCGATGTGCTGGAACCCGAGGACGGCGTCATCGGCATCGGCTCTGGCGGAAATTACGCCCTGGCCGCCGCGCGCGCCCTGATGTCGGTTCCCGACCTGTCGGCCGAGGAAATCGCCCGGCGGTCGATGAAAATCGCGTCGGATATTTGTGTTTATACCAACGGCAACGTCATTATCGAGTCACTGTAAAATGGACGTCCCCACATATTCCCCGAGAGAGATCGTCTCGGAACTTGACCGCTTCATCGTGGGGCAAGGCGACGCCAAGCGCGCGGTGGCCATTGCGCTGCGCAACCGCTGGCGCCGGCAGCAGCTGCCGGAGGGCATTCGCGAAGAAATCGTGCCCAAGAACATCCTAATGATCGGCCCCACCGGCTGCGGCAAGACAGAAATCGCCCGCCGGCTGGCCAAGCTGGCGCAGGCCCCGTTCCTCAAGGTCGAAGCGACGAAATTTACCGAGGTCGGCTACGTCGGCCGCGATGTGGACAGCATCGTCCGCGACCTGGTCGATGCCAGCCTGAACATGCTGCGCGAAACCAGCCGCAAAGGGGTTCAGGCGAAAGCTGAGACCGCTGCCGAGGAACGCCTGATCACCGCTCTGGTAGGCGACGAGGCCGCCGCCGACACAAGGTCGAAATTTCGCCGCATGCTGCGCAATGGCGAATTCGAGCAAAAGGAGATCGAGGTCTCGGTCTCCGATTCCGGCGGTTCACCGATCGGCCAGTTAGATATGCCCGGCATGCCGCCCGGCCAGGTCATAAATCTGTCGGAAATGATGAAAAACCTGATGGGCAACCGCCCGCAGCAGAAGCGGCGGATGACAGTGGAAGCCGCGCGCCGGGTCCTGGAGGCAGAGGAAGCGGACAATTTGCTGGACAACGAGCAACTCACCAAGGAGGCGGTCTCGCACGCCGAGAACAACGGCATCGTGTTCCTCGACGAGATCGACAAGATCTGCGCCCGCACCTCCGAGGGCGGGTTCCGCGGCGGCGACGTCAGCCGGGAGGGCGTGCAGCGCGACCTGTTGCCGCTGATCGAGGGAACCACGGTCAACACAAAGTACGGCTTGGTGAAGACCGACCATATCCTGTTCATCGCCTCGGGCGCCTTCCATTTGGCAAAACCGTCCGACCTGCTGCCGGAACTCCAAGGCCGCCTGCCAATCCGCGTCGAGCTGTCGCCGCTGTCGCGCGAGGATCTGCGCCGCATTCTGACCGAACCCGAACACTCGCTGCTGAAGCAGTATTCGGCGCTGCTGGGCACTGAGAGCGTGACCCTGGACTTCCGCGATGATGCCGTGGACGCGCTGGCCGACCTGGCCGCGGACATCAACGACCGCATCGAGAATATCGGCGCTCGCCGGTTGCACACGGTACTAGAACGCCTGCTGGAGGACATCAGCTTCACCGCCACCGACCGCGGTGGCGAGACGTTCGTCGTCGACGCCGCCTACGTGGCCGAGAAAGTGGCCCCGCTGGCGCAAAAGGGCGATCTGAGCCGGTTTATCTTGTAGCGGTCCCGGTCACGACGAGTGTTTGGCGGAACACGGAGGCTCCCCGGGCCTCCGTGACGCCGGTCTACTGCACAGTGCTGTGCGGAATCCCTCATAGTATCAACCGCCATTGAAACCGACTCTTGGGCGCATGGTCCCCGTCATGTCAGCGCAGGCTGGCATCCACGACTTTGGCCGGATCGGCCCGCAAGCCGTGGATGGCCGGAGACGGCCGCGCTTTCACGGTCGGGAACGCCGGGCCGCGGTCATGACAGCGATGGCTTCCGGGGACCTCTCGGAAGGCGAATTCACCGCCTGGGTGCAAATGCACCCAGGATTGAGGGCTGACGATACCGGACCCCATGCGTCGCGCGGTCTCCGCGAACCTCGACTGCGGCGCATGACCGGCAGCTTCTTCCTCGACACCCAACGTCCTGACCATAGCTGATGAGTCGTGAATATTGGATGCGCGATCACCGTGGCATCGCTCGCCCTGGCCGTTGCATCAACAACGGTCAACGAGCCGAATTGCGCTCTCTTACGGATTGACAGCGGTATGACTGCCTAGTCCACCGAACACAAAGAGAAGGACGAGGATGACGACCAACAGTCCCAATATGCCTCCTAGGCCCCCGCCCCCGTAGTATCCTTGCCGGTGACCGTAAAAGCCCCCGCCGCCGAACAGCAGAACGAGTACAACAACAATCAAGATAAGTGACATGATTCCTCCCGTCGGAGCGTGTCGCTCCGTGAGGATGATTGGGCCGGTGTAATCCATATGCAACCAGGAACAGACTGAGCCATCAACGAAAGGCGCGATGAAGGGCACTATCTCGCAATGAGTTCCGGGAAATCGCTGACAAAGTCGAGGGGCTCTCAACGCTCTCGATGATCGCGGTAGGCATGTCGAATTTGCGTGTGCTGCATTGCGGAATACACAACTGATTGGAGGCTCACCGCGTTTGAGAAACGCCGCCGGCTAAGTGCAGACGGCTAAATTGGAGAGGAATATGGCGATGGTTTCGATTTCACGCTCAATGCTGCTTGCGGCAAGTTTGGTGGCGTTCCCGCTCGCTGGCGCCATGGCGCAGCACAACTCTTCTGGAGACGGAAAATCTACCGGTCCCAGCTCCGCCTCTGCGACCGGCAACAAAACGGTTCTTTCTAACAATGGCGGCGATGCCATGAAGAGCACCACGCCGGGCTATGAGAGCAAACATGCCGTTTCTGGCGCCGTAGGTAATTCTCCTGAAAACGCGGCCAACGGCAAGTCAACGAAATCAACTCAGTAACTGGCGATTCGGCCCGGTCGAAAGCCGCTTCGCGATGTCACGGGCTCATGCTGCTGGTGGGCCGCGAAGGGGAAGTGGATATGCAACTTCGGACGATCGGCGCAGGCGAAAGACGGCAAGGGCGCCCTGTCTGATGAACCTGGGATTGGCAAGAGCCGTGTCTTGAGCGCGCTACGCTAGCGGCTGGAAGCGCCAGGCATGTCAAGCCTGCGCTTCCAGTGCCCGCCAACCTCGAGCGGGCGCTGAAATTCACCCGCGGCACCCGGCCGGCAACCCACCGTAATGCTGTTCGACCTGGTGCGAACGCCTGACAATCGCAACAAATCCGCGGCCTCGGCGACGTCGGCCTTGACGCCTGCCCCAGCCGCCAGCACATCCCAGGCATGAAAGACCCATTCGTCACACCCGAAGAGCCCACGGCTGTCGCCGCTATTGAGGCGATCGGTGAAGAACTGGCGTTGTTCGATGACTGGATGGAGCGGTATGAGTTCATCATTGGCATGGGCCGCAAGCTTCCCCCGTTCCCGGATGACTGGGCAAACGACGGCCACCGCGTCCCCGGCTGCCAAAGCCGGGTTTGGATGGAGGCAATCCTGCGTGACGGCAGCCTCTACTTTGCTGGAAAATCTGACGCCGCGATCGTCTCTGGCCTCGTCGCCCTTCTGCTGCGGGTTTATTCCGGCCGGGCCCCGGAGGAAATTCTCGGCACTGACCCGATCTTCCTAAAGGACCTTGGCCTGCTCGAGGCACTGTCGACCAACCGCGGCAACGGCATTGCTGCGATGGCCCGCAAGGTCCGCGAAGTCGCTACCATTCAACAGCCTGCCTGAATCCCCAATGTCGGCGGCTGTGCGGGTCGCCGCGTTCCTGGGAGCCTATTTCGCGGCAAACGCGATTGTTGCGTTCCTGCCGCTGTGGTTCGCCGATCGCGGCCTGAGCGCCTCCGCCATCGGACAAATCCTTGGCAGTGCGGCGTTGCTGCGGGTTCTGGCGGGACCAGGGTGGGGCAATGTCGCCGATCGCCTCGGCCGCCGCCGCCCGGTGCTCGGCTTCGCCGCAGCGACCGCCGCCGGCCTCGCTGCCTCTTATGTGGCCGCGACCGGCTTTCTGCCGATCCTCGTGATAGCCGCTGCCCAAGGCATCGCCGCCAGCGCGATCAGCCCGCTGGCTGATTCTCTGGCGCTGGCCTTAGCGAGCGAGGGACGCATCGAGTACGGGCCTGTCCGAGCGGTTGGGTCCACGACGTTCATGGTCGCCACCGCGACGGCGGGCTGGCTGCTCAACCGGCTTGGCTCTTGGCTGGTTCCCTGGCTGCTGGCGGCCGGCTACGGCGCCGCGAGCCTGTTCAGCGTGTTCCTGCCGGAAGCTGCGACGCCCCCCGCCGCCCCGCACAGCTTCGCCGGGCTAAAGCTGTTCGGCAGCAAATCCTTTCGCCTGGCGGTTGGCGGTACCGCGCTGATCCAAGGCGCCCACGCCGCCTACTACGGCTTCGCGGCCTTGTTCTGGCGATCCCAGGGCCTTAGCGACACGGTCATCGGCCTGCTGATCGCCGAGGGCATCGTAGCCGAAATCCTCCTGTTCGCCCGTGGCCGCCGGCTGGTCGAGCGGCTCGGTCCCGCCGGCCTGACCGCGTGCGCGGCATCAGCCTCGATTTTGCGCTGGACGGCGATGGCGGCCGCGCCGCCTTTGCCGGTGCTTGTACTGATACAGCCGCTGCACGCCGCCACCTTCGCCATGCAGCATTTGTCGGCGATGCTGCTGCTGACCCGCGGCGTTCGCCTTGAACGCGCCGCCACCGCCCAAGCCTTACACGCCGCGCTCGGTTATGGCGCGCCCACGGGGCTGATGATGCTGTTGTCCGGCTGGATGTATGCCCGCTATGGCGGCATGGTCTTCCTCGCGATGGCAGTCACCGGAGGCGCCGGTTGGCTTCTGGTGGCTCCCCTCGCCCGCGAAACCGCGGCCCAGGCTGGCTGAAAATTTTACGGCACCCCCACCTTCGCCAGCGCCTGCGCGAGGTCCGCGATCAGGTCATCCGCGTGCTCGATACCGATGCTCAGCCGGATCAGACCATCAGTGACGCCGATACGCTTCCGGATCTCCATCGGGACGCCGGAATGGGTGGTGGACGCGGGATGGCTGGCCAGGGACTCGGTTCCGCCGAGGCTGACCGCGAGCTTAAAAATTCGCAATGCGTTCAGGACGCGGAACGCCTCTAACTGCCCGCCGCGAATTTCGATACTGAATGTGGACCCTGGGCCACTGCATTGCGTGTCGTAGATACGCCGCGCCACCGGGTCGGGTGTGTCGTGACGCAACGAATGCACCTTTGTCACGGCCGGGTGGTCTGCAAGGAATGATGCGACGGCTTCCGCATTGCGCGCGGCCGCGTGCATCCGGAGCGTGACCGTCTCCAGCGAGCGGCCCAGCATCCAGCATGAATGCGGATCGAGTTGCGTGCCGATCGCGCCACGCAACAATCGGATCGAACGCAGGTTTTCCTTTGTTCCTAAGACGGCGCCCGCGATCAGGTCGCTATGACCGCCGACGTACTTCGTCAGCGAGTAGACGACCAGGTCGACGCCGTGTTTCAGGGGGTGCTGGAACACAGGACCCAGCATCGTGTTGTCGCATACGATCTTGGGCCGGTGCCCCTGGGAAGCTTCGATTTTGTCCGCGGCCGCGGCCACGAGCGCGAGGTCGACCAGGCTGTTCAGTGGATTTGATGGTGTTTCGACCATGATAACGCTGACGCGGCCGCGTTCCATGGCCCGCCCGGCGGACGCATCGATGGCCGCGGCGTTCATCCCGTCAGAGAAACCGACAGCGGCCATCCCGAATTCGGTCAGTGTCCGAGCCAACAGCGTCTCGGTGCCGCCGTAGAGGGGTTGGCTGTGCAAGATCGCGTCTCCCGGCCTGGCGAACGTCAGGAGGGTCGTTGCGATCGCCGCCATACCGGAACTGAACAGGAGCGCGGTTTCGGCACCCTCGTAGATCGCCAGCCTGTCCTCGACGATCTCGCTATTGGGATGGTTGAACCGAGAGTAGACCAGGCCGGCACCCCCTTCCGGAACGGCCTTTCGCCCAGCGACCACGTCAAAATAGTCGCGTCCCTCCTCGGCGGAACGGAACACGAAGGTCGAGGTCAGAAATACCGGCGGCTTCGCCGAACCTTCGGAGAGCGCCGGATCATAGCCGTAGCTTAGCATCAGGGTTTCCGGCTGGAGTTTATGATTGCCCAGCGTGGTTTCGTGGCTGCGGTCCTTGGCCATAGGTGCACTCCTACTGCCGGTCGGGGAAATCAGCGGCTTTTCGTAAGTCTTACGAGCCCAGACGCGCCGGCGCGATGGATTGCATACAACATCGCCCTTGCGATCCGTAATGAATTTCGACCGCCGGCCTTGCCGGGCGAGGTGGTCGTCGGCTGACTTCGCGGCCGATTACGCGACCGCGTGCTGCTGGCAAATGGACTGACCCTCCTGGAAGGAGGCTTCCGTCTTGTCCTTCCTCGGCATCACCACCACCCCCGGATCACGTGGCAAGGCTGCGGCGCAGGCGGCGATGGTACGGGCGAGCCTCACCGCTGTTTCTCCCTCAAGCATCTCGATGTATGCATCCAAACCGGACCATGAACGTCTTTGGCTTAGCGGAGACGAACTAAATATTGTTTCGGGAAAAATTCGAAATACAGGAGTATTGCCTCCTGGGCTTATGTCGCAATCAGATTGCAAGAACCGCGCGGTTAACCGTTATTTGAAAACATACGGCCGTTGCAGCCCCTATATTGGGTAATTGATGGTACAGATCAAGTTTTATTGATATATTTGGGCATCATGCTCTGGGGCGCCCAGCCGGTTGGGCCAGGGGCACACTCAGAACGTGAGCGGTGTCATCCATCGAGAGGATTTGGCCTCTCGATGCAGCGGGAGGCAAGCGCCGACGACACCGTCGGTTTGGTGGCGTTTGCGATACGTGCCAAAAACCCGCTGGTCGTTGGTCGAACCCATCCGGGGATGCATCCCAGGTATGTTTTTCCGCTACCCGCGGGTAGCGGCTCTTGTGCCAAGCGCACACTGCCGTGAATATAACGGGTCGGGGTGGCGGAGCGGTTTGACCTCGGCATAAGGACGTTGTCGACTAGTCGAGGGAAGCCGGCCTGTTATGTGGATTGTTCGCCTTGCACTGGACCGGCCTTACACCTTCGTGGTCCTGGCGCTGCTCATCTTGATCACGACCCCGCTGGTGGTGCTGCGGACCCCGACGGACATCTTTCCAAATATCGACATTCCCGTCATCGCCGTTGGTTGGCAATACAACGGCCTCAATGCGGAGGAGATGGAAGGCCGGATAACCTCGGTCTACGAACGCGTGCTCACGACACTGGTCGACAATATTGAGCATATCGAATTCAACCACCTATCCCGGAAGGTCGATCGTCCGCGTCTTTCTGCAGCCGGGCGCCAGCCTGGATACCGCGAACGCACAAGTAACCGCCGCATCCCAGACAATCCTGCGAGGGATGCCAGTGGGCACACAGCCGCCCCTGGTCATGAACTACAGCGCGTCGAGCGTGCCGATCCTCCAACTTGGCTTGTCGAGCGACTCCATTTCGGAGTTGCAGCTCAACGACCTCGGGATCAACTTTGTACGTCCTCAGTTGGTGACCGTGCCCGGCGCCGTGGTGCCTTACCCGTATGGCGGTAAAATGCGCCAGGTACAGGTCAGCCTCGATCCAGCGCTGCTTCAGCAGAAGAACCTCTCGCCGGCTGACGTTCTGGATGCGCTTGAGAAGCAGAACCTTGTGCTGCCGACGGGAACCGCGAAAATAGGCGAGTTCGAATATGACATTCGGGTGAACGCGAGTCCCGAGACGATCACCCAGCTTGCTGACCTCCCGATCAAAGTGGCGGGCAATGCGACGATCTACCTGCGCGACGTCGGGACGGTGGCCGATGGCTACTCGCCGCAAACAAATATTGCCCGCGCGGATGGACGGCGCGGCGTACTGATGAATATCCTGAAGGCCGGTAACGCATCGACGATCGATGTGGTGTCTGGGGTCCGCGCTCTTCTGCCAAAAATTGCCCAGACGCTGCCGCCGGAGCTGAAAATCCAGCCGATCGCCGATCAATCGATCTTCGTCCGTGCGGCTATTACCGGCGTGGTGCGTGAAGCGATCCTCGCGGCGTGCCTCACCGCGGCGATGATTTTGCTTTTTCTCGGCAGTTGGCGCAGCACGCTGATCATCGCGGTCTCCATCCCACTGTCGATTTTTACCTCGATCATCTGCCTCGGTTTGCTCGGCCAGACCATCAACATCATGACCCTGGGCGGTCTGGCGCTTGCCGTCGGCATCCTGGTCGATGACGCGACGGTTACGATCGAGAACATGGAGCGTTACCTGGAGGAAGGGGACGGATTACGTACCGCCATACTCGAAGGGGCGTCGCAGATCGCCGTTCCCGCTTTGGTCTCGACTCTCTGCATCTGCATCGTCTTCGTGCCGATGTTCATGTTGGGGGGCGTCGCGCGCTATCTATTCGTCCCATTGGCGGAAGCCGTCGTGTTCGCCATGCTCGCGTCTTACGTGCTGTCGCGCACGCTTGTTCCGACCATGGCAGCATACTTGCTGCGTGCGAAATCGCACCATGACACGCCGACCCGCAATCCGTTCGTTTGGTTCCAGCGTGGCTTCGAACGCCGGTTCGAGCGCGTCCGGGATGCCTACCACGGTCTGCTTACGAAACTGGTTCATCGGCGATTTATCGTCATCCCGGTGTTTCTCCTCGTCATGATCTCACTGTTGGGCTTAGTGCCATGGCTCGGTCAGAATTTCTTTCCGGACACCGACGGCGGCCAATTCGTTCTTCATATGCGTGCCAAGGCCGGCCTGCGGATCGAGGAGACGGCACGCATCGCCGATCTGGTCGAGGCGACGATCCGACAGGTGGTCCCTGCCCGCGAGCTTCTTACCATCACCGATAACATCGGCCTGCCCTACAGCACGATCAATACAACCCATTCGATTTCCGGCGTTATCGGCACATCGGACGCCGACGTGATGGTCGCTCTCAAGCAAGATCATCGCCCGACCGCCGACTACGTTGCTCGTTTGCGAAAAATTCTGCCCACCACCTACCCTGGCGTTACGTTCAGTTTCCTGCCCGCGGACATCGTGACGCAGGTGCTGAATTTCGGCCTGCCCTCGCCGATCGATATCCGCATCGATGGGCGCGATATTCAGGCCAATCATGACGTCGCGGTCGGCATTCTCAATGAGATCCGCCACGTGCCCGGCATCGTCGACGCACGGATCCAGCAGGACTTCAGCTACCCGAACTTCGAGATCGCCGTCGACCGCACCAAGGCACTGCAGGGTGGCTTTACCGAGGCCGATGTCGCGGGCAGCGTCCTCAACATGCTGAGCGGCAGCGGCCAGGTCACCCCGATGTTCTTCCTCAATCAGAAAAACGGCGTCAATTACTCGTTCGTCACGCAAACGCCGCAGTATAAACTTCAGTCCTTGCAAGATCTCGAGAATATTCCGATTACTTCCAAGACGGCTGCGAAATCCGAAGTGATCGCCGACGTCGCTACGATCCGCCGATCGCAGGAGATGTCCGCGGTCGACCACTACAACATTCGTCGCGTCATCGACATTTACGCGTCGGTGCAGGGCCGCGACCTTGGCGCCGCCGGGGCCGAGGTCTCTAAGATCGCCCATGCTCACGAAAAACTATTGCCGCGTGGCAGCTTTCTGACGATCCGCGGCCAGCTCGAGACAATGCGGGCCTCCTACATTAATTTGTTGGGCGGACTCGGATTTTCTATCGTGCTGGTGTACCTTCTAATTGTGGTGAACTTTCAGTCCTGGCTCGACCCGTTTATCATCATTATGGGGCTGCCGGCGGCGCTCGGAGGGATCGTTCTATTCCTGTTCTGCACCTACACGACGCTGAGCGTGCCCGCCCTGATGGGCGCGATCATGTGCATGGGGGTTTCGACGGCCAACAGCATTCTTGTGGTGTCCTTCGCGCGAGAGCGCTTGGCTGAGCATGGCGATGCGTTAAGGGCTGGGATCGAAGCCGGCTTCACCCGGTTTCGGCCGGTGCTGATGACCGCGCTCGCGATGATCATCGGCATGATCCCGATGGCGCTTGGGCTGGGCGAGGGTGGCGAACAGAACGCGCCCCTTGGCCGGGCGGTGATCGGCGGGCTGATGCTCGCCACGGTCGCCACCCTGGGCTTCGTTCCCACGTTATTCGCGCTGCTGCACAATCGGAAGTCATCGCCGCCGCCCGCTGACCCAGCGCTCGGGCATCATCCGGCATGATGCCTCATTGGAGAATTTGTTGATGCCCAATGATCTGCCCCTCAATGATCCGCGGGAAGCGGATCGCCTGGCGACCTATCGAAGTTCGGACGGGCGCCCAGCGGTTCGGCGACGCCGGTGGCTCGGTCCGATGGTGGCCGGGGTTTTGGTGGTCGGGCTTGGTATCGTTATCTATGCCGGCATTCGCAGCCGGGCTAACGCCGAGGCCGAGCTGGCTCAGAACACCAACGCGGCGGCGGTGCCGTCTGTCGAGGTCTTCCATCCGAAGGGGAGCGCACAGGATTTTAAGCTGATGCTGCCGGGCAATACGCAACCGCTCAACGACACCGCGATCTACGCTCGCACGAACGGCTATCTGAAGCGCTGGTATTTCGACATCGGCGCTCATGTAAAGCGCGGCGATCTGATGGCGGAGATCGAAACTCCGGAGATTGACGATCAACTGCGCCAGGCACGGGCCGATCTGGTCAATGCCGAGTCGACGATGAAGCTCGCTTCGATTACCGCGGAGCGCAAGGAAAGCCTTTTGAAGACCGGCTTCGCGCCGGCGCAGGATCGCGACAACGCGGTGGGCGCCTTGGACGTCGCAAAGGCCATGGTTCAGTCGCGTCAGGCGGCGGTCGGCCAACTCGAGCAGATGCAGTCGTTCGAGCGCGTGGAGGCGCCTTTCGACGGCATCGTCACCGCCCGCACGGTCGATGTCGGTGCTTTGATTGCCGCCGGCGGCGCCACCTCGGCGCGCGAATTGTTCCACCTGGTGGCGATCGACTGGCTACGGATTTACGTCTCGGTGCCGGAAGATTACTCTCCAGCAATGCATGTCGGCGCGGTCGCGACGGTGACGCTTGACGAGTTCCCCGGCGAGAAGTTCGAGGGGAATCTGGTCCGCACGTCGAACGCCATTGATCCGGCGTCTCGCACTTTGCTGGTTGAGATCGACGTCCCCAACAAGGATGGAAAGCTGCTGCCGGGTTCGTACGTCCATGTTCTTTTCTCGATACCGACGTCGGGAACGGCGGTGACGATCCCAGCGAATGCCTTGCTCTTCCGAAAGGAGGGGCTTCAGGTCGGAGTGGTTCGAGACAACAAAGTGGAATTGGTGCCGGTCAAGATCGGGCACGATTTCGGCGACACTGTCGAGGTCGTTTCCGGCATTAAGGCGACCGACGACATCGTCGCCAACCCGGCCGACTTGTTGGTCAGCGGGACCACCGTTGTGGTGAAAGCCGCGCCGGCGCCGCCGCCCGCCAAATAAACGTGGCCGCCGAGCCAGGGCCCTGGTCTGTCTGAATAAGGTAGATGCGGCTCGGCGTCGGCGTTCGCGGCATCTTTCTCGGACTGCTCCCAGTGGCCAACCGTGTGGCATGGCTTGACCTTGCCTCGTCCGATGATCATGTTTCGGCCCAATCGACAGAACTAAGAGGACTGATGTCAAAAGAGGACATGATCGAATTCAGCGGAACGGTAATGGAGCTATTGCCCAACGCCATGTTCCGGGTGAAATTGGACAACGAGCATTCGATTCTCGCCCATACCAGCGGCAAGATGCGCAAGAACCGTATCCGCGTGCTGGCCGGCGACCGGGTGAATGTTGAAATGACGCCCTACGACCTTTCCAAAGGCCGCATCACCTTCCGCTTCAAGTAGTGAGCGAATCTGGCGGGTGAAGCCGCTCCCGCTGATCCTGGCTTCCTCCAGCCCACGACGACTGACGCTGTTGCAGCAGATCGGCATCGTGCCTGATCAGGTCGTCTCCCCCGACATCGATGAATCGCCCGCTCGACATGAGTTGCCACGCCCATATGCCGAACGAATGGCGGCGGCGAAGGCGGCGGCGGTGATATCGTCCGACCATCTCGTGCTGGCCGCCGACACCGTGGTGTCTGCCGGCCGTCGTATTCTACCTAAGGCGGAGGACGCCGCCGCAGTTCGGGCGTGCCTGACGCTGCTGTCCGGCCGGCGGCACCGGGTGTTGACGGCTATCGTGCTGACCGATCCGGACGGGCGCTCCACCCGGCGGCTGGTCGAGAGCGTCGTTACGTTCAATCGGCTGACAAACTGTACAGATCGAGCGGTATCTCGCGTTGCATGAGGGCGAGGGCAAGGCCGGCGGATATGCGATCAACGGGCATGCGGCAGTTTTATTCGTTTTCTGTCCGGCAGTTATTCGGCCGTTGTCGGGCTGCCGCTGTTCGAGACGGCGCAGTTGCTGCGCGGTCATGGCTGGCAGGTGCCGTGAGCGTTTCGATCCGCGTCGCGACCAGTCCGGGCGAGGCAAAGGTCGCGGTCGTCGAAGGGGGGCGGTTGCGGGATTTTTGCCTCTGGCGTCCGGGATCGCCGGACGGGGTCGGCGATGTGCATCGAGGGCGTGTGATCGCTTCGGTTCCGGCGATGGCGGGAGCATTCGTCGCGTTGGCGGACGCGGAGGGGTTTTTGCCCGACAGCCAGGGCGCCAAGGGACTGACGGCGGGTACGATGTTAACGGTTCGTGTTACCCGGGCGGCGCAGGGGAACAAGGGGCCCCGGCTGACCGCGGCCGACGAGCCGTCGGACGGGCCGGTGGTGCTGGTTCGCCGGGGGCTTGACCCGGTCAGGCGGTTTGCCGCGCGATACCCAGCCGCGCCGGTGGTGGTGGATGATGCGGGGATGGCGGCGGAGCTGGGGGCCACGGTTGCGCGGGCGGTCTTCGATGAGGATGTGGCGGAGGCGATCGATGCGTTGGCGCGGCCGGTCGTTGAACTGGCCGGCGGGGCGACGCTGTCGATCTGGCCAACCCCCGCGCTGGTGGCGATCGACGTCGACGCCGGCGGCCTGCTGGCGGGACACGCCCGGCACGAGGCGGTGAACCGCGCGGTGCTGCCGGCGTTGGCGGATCAGATCAGGCTACGGAATTTGTCGGGTGGGATCGTCGTCGATCTGGCGGGGCTTTCGCCACGCAGGCGGGCGGCATTGGGATCGGATTTCGTGACGGCGTTGGCGGATGATCCGCTGCGGCCGAAGTTTTTGGGGTTTACCGCATTGGGATTGGCTGAGATCGTGCGCCCTCGGGTGCATCCTCCACTGCACGAATTGTTGGCCGGGCCTCTGGCCGCGGGGCTGGCGGCGCTGCGGGCGGTGATGGCGACGTTCGACGGAGATCCGCGCGGACTTCCGGCGATTCGGGCGCATCCGGCGGTTGTATCGATGCTGCAGGCGGACGCGGTCGCTCTGCCCGATCTAGCGCGGCGCATCGGGCGAGGCGTTACACTGCGTTCGGACCCATCCCTGCCGGCGACGGCGTGGGTGCTGGAGAAGGATCATGGCTAAAGCATCATCCACCTGCCCGATCTGCGGGCGCCCGTCTTCTGAGGCTTCCCGGCCATTCTGCACGCCGCGGTGCCAGGAGGTCGACCTTGGCCGCTGGCTGACCGGGGTATATCGGGTTCCCGGACCGCCGGCGGAACTGGACGAGGACCCGCCGCCGTCGCCTGAAGCGGCGTGAGAGTACGCGGCCTGATGGCGTTTGGCCGGCGCTTGATCCTGGTGCGGGCATGGGCTAAGCACCCGCCTCCGACGCTGTTCGAGGGACGGCCGCGGTGCCCAGGTAGCTCAGTTGGTAGAGCATGCGACTGAAAATCGCAGTGTCGGTGGTTCGATTCCGCCCCTGGGCACCATCTTCCCGTTCGCTGGTCGGCCGCCCCAAGCCGAACACCCTCAGCGAGCCCTCACACGCACAGATCAGATCGGGACCACTGGCGACTTCTTGTCGTGGAACACTTGCATCGTCTGCGGATCGATCTTCAGGTGTGCCTGGATCAGACTAGGCGGCGTCAGCGCCAGCCACTGGTTAAGTGACACGTCAGCGTAATAGCTACTCTTGAACATCTCGAGAAAACGCAGCGTCGTCGTGCCGGTATTTTCCACATAATGTCCCATAGCGAACGGCACGTAACCAACGTCGCCCGCCGCAAAGTCGAACGTACGAGCCTGACCGGAAGAGGCGAAGACACCCATCCGCCCCTGGCCTTCGATGTAGTATTGCCACTCATCCGTATTGGGATGCCAATGTAGTTCGCGCATCCCGCCAGGCTCGAGTTCAACCAGCGCCGCCGCAATGGTCTTCGACGCGGGAAAATTGCTTGAAATCGGTAATCCTGACCGTTCCGCTCTTTCCCCTGATGGGCTCCTGCGCCAGCATTTTGTGGCTAAAGCTCTCCGGGACCGGCTGTGCACCCATCAACCGATCGGGACCGAGCGGACCCGGCACCGGCGCCTTAAAGATGTATAGCTCGCTCGGGTCGGGGATTTTGCTAAATACCTCCGCCGACGCACCGAAATTCTTCGCCAGCACCTCCTTGGGGACGTGCTTGAACCAATCGCTCAGCAGGAATGTGCTGTCTTCGTCGAAGCCGCCGCTGTCGAACACCAGTAGGAATTCGCAGCCGTCTGGGTCGAGGCCCTAAATCGAATGCGGCATCCCGGACGGGAAATACCAAAGATCGCCGACGCCGACGTCGTCAACGAAGTTCCGGCCCTGGGCATCGATCGCGGTAATCCGCGCGTTGCCGTATAACATGTAGGCCCATTCTGCCTCTTTATGCCAATGCAACTCCCGGATGCCACCGGCATTCAGGCGCATGTTCACGCCGGCGATGCTTTTCGACACGCCCAGCTCACGCTCGGTGATTTGCCGCGTCCAGCCGCCGCTCTCTTGCCGGACATGCGCGTCGGCAAAGGAGAAGCGGAGATTGGGCAGCGTACCGTGATCGGTCGAAGGCGGATTCAGCATGTCCGGATTGGCTTGGTCGCGGGCCAGGTTGCGTGGCCCGGGATCACTGCCGCCGACGCCGGGCCTACGACTTGGCATCAGTTCGGCGGCGGCCGCGACGCGGGCACCAAGCAAGGTGCCGGTACCGAGCGTCAGCCCGGTCAGCACGTCGCGGCGATTGGATGATGTCATAAAACTCCCCCAAAGTTACTCGATTACGATGCGATGATGGTGACAGGTGCGCTCCCTGGGATCCTACCGGTTCGATTCCAGGATCCGGGCATTGCAAGGGCCGGCCAGCGCGCAGCGTTGGGATCGCGGGCTATGCCCAGCCCTTCAAATGCGGGGCGTAGAAGTTCGTGGTGACATGAAGGGAGCGAAACAGCCATGCCCCTTCGTACCGTGCATAGACTTCGTCATAGGCGCTCAGCAGCCAGCGCGCCTCCGCCTCGCCGTTATCACCCGTAACCGTGCACGGCATGATCAGCCGCCACTTACCAGTCGCAGCATCGGCGCTCTGCACCTCGATGATCGGGTTCAACACAAGGTGCGCAGCGAAGCGGATACTGCCACTGACATCGCGGAAGAAGGCACGGATCGCCTCGCGCCCTTCATAACGCCCAAACAATTCGCTTTCCCAGACCGCGTCTGGCAGGAACAGCGCGGCGAGCCCATCCGGTTCGTAGTCCGCGTCGCACAAGGCGCAATAGCGGGCCTTTAGCGCTTTGATATCTTCGATCGCCTCCAGGCGGGCGAGGCGCTCCTCGATGCTCTGGGCCATGCGGCCTCCTTGTGGAAGAGGACGGCCCGCGTCGCGCAGGGCCCGCAGGTCGACCGGTTTACTGTTTCATGCGGTATTGGACGTCGGGGCGACACGCCTGATTGTCGATCACCTCACCGCACCGTTGACCACGTCCCCGATCTTCATCGGATTTCTCACCTGCGTCGAGTCACGGCCTCGGCGCAAAGCTGCCGGAAGACATAGGCCCGGAAACGCACATTGCGAGGCGGGCCCGGAGCCATCAACCGGTAGCGGAAAAACCGCGACGCAGTTCGGGTTGCTACCAACTCGTCCCGTACAGGGCTTTCCTCCAATCGAGTGCCCATGCCATCCATAGGTCCATCCAATCCTTGAGGTCGCCGAAGCCCCCCTCGCTCATGGGTGACGCCTTGGGCGGCTCTATCATCGAAATTCCGCGCAGCAGGTTCGGCACGTCCGCCAATGTTTTGCCCTCGCACTCCACGATGGCGCGGGCGCGATCCTGGGCCGCGGCAGCCTCGCCGGAATTGAGGCTGGTGGTCAGATTCCAAACCTTTGCCAGCCGGATCAGGTCCATGTGCTGCCCACCTCGCCGATCGTACACTCGACCGGGGGCCGCTGCTGCGGGCAGGCATTCATCCAACGCCCGCCAAATGTTTTCATAGCATCCCCAAGCGTTCGACTTGGCTCGTGCACAGAAAACATGCGAGAACCACCTTGCCGCAAACGCGCCACTGCGCGGCGGCTTTGCACCGGCGTGCGCCACAATCGCTTGAATGTCTGTGGTTCACGCCACAGAGCACGCGAAAAAGTGCATACTACCCCGGTCACGTTGTTGAGTGGACCACGAAACGTCGGGCGGAGGCATGGCGCAACCTCAAAAGACAGGTACGGCACAACCGCAAAAGCATGATGCCGTTCGGAAGAACCAGTTACTCGGCGCTCTGGAGCGTGCAACGCGCGAGCGGATCAACCCGCATCTTCGGCCTGTCAGATTGAAGCTCGGTGCAATGGTCTGCGAAGCGGGCGGCTTCCTTGAGCATGCCTATTTCCCGGAGGGCTCCGTCCTCTCGTTACTCACCGTTTTGGAGAACGGGTCGGCGATCGAGACTGCAAACATTGGGCGCGAAGGCGCATTCGGCCTCTTCGCGGCCATGTACAGCCGGGTATCGTTCAATCGATGCATCGTGCAATTGGCAGGTCCGATGCTTCGATGCCCGATCGAAGTCATACGATCCGCGTTCACGACGAGCGAACACGTGCGCGATCTCTTTGTTAGCTACTCGGAGACGCTGCTGTCGCAAGTCCAGCAGACTGTCGCCTGCAATGCACTACATTCAACCGAGGAGAGAATGTGCCGTTGGCTCCTGATGATGCATGATCGGGCCGAGGGCGAATCCCTGGCTTACACTCACGAATTTCTTTCCCATATGCTGGGCGCCAATCGTAAATCGGTAACACTTGCCGCTCAGTCGATGCAAACGGCCGGCCTAATTAGCTATCACCGCGGAACAATACAGGTTGTTGATCGCCTCGGCCTCGAAAAGGCGTCGTGCGAATGCTATGCGATCGTAAAGAAGCGATTTGACGCCTTTCTTGCCGCACAGGACCGCGGTTCAGGGTGCTAAACGGAGCGAGCCCAGACGTGCATCGGTCGACGCTTGCCCGTTGACCTGTAAGATCGGGAAGGCGACGATCAGACGCAGGCCGCAAAGAAGCTCCTCCCGTTCTTGCAGAAAGTCTGCCCCCGGCGGTTTCGCTGCCTGGGACGGCCAGAAGGGCATCCCCTAGGACAAATGTCCTGATCGATCGTCCTGGGCGGAATTTCTACAAGTACACGCGATCGTGCCGTGGTCTTCTTAAAATATTCAACCGCCTCGGTGGCGTACACCACAGACGTACAAGCCGTTATGGTGCAGTGCAACGGAGAAGATTTTCAACGCGAGAGGCCGAGTGGGCGAGGAGCATGCCACCGCTGACCCGGGGGCTCGCGAATAAAGATTTCGGACGAGCGCGCAATAACGCCTTGCTAACCTCGGCGATCGCGTCGATCGCCAACCCTGCCCGCGCAATCTCTGGAGTTGAGGCCAGTAAAGGTAGCGCGCGTCTGCCAATGACACAGGATAAACCCGCGATCATCCGATGGCGAGTTGGGCGATGGCGACCGGTCACGAGGAGGATACCGTAAGGATCGAGCGGTCCACCGGCCTTATGAGCGTAAAGCATTAGAGTAAGAATGATAATAACGATGGATGGAGATGAAGATGACAGAAGATAATTTCGTCAATAAAATAGACCTACTCGATGATTTACTTAACAATTCGAATATACGCTTGGACCCGGCGAAGATCTGGCATCTTCTCGCCGAGATTGCGGATCGGGCACCCCGAGACAGCGAGGAGCTACCGCAAACGCCGGCGGCAGGCTGTCCAGAGAGTGTGGCGGCCGGCGAGGAGGCGACGTCCATCCCTTGCGGCCTGTGCGGCGGCAAGGGCGTCTTCCGTGGGATCAAGTGCCCGGCCTGTCAGACCCAGGTCGTAGGTCACCTGTGGGATGAAAGCCGGGGCATCGAGCATCACAGCAGATCAGATCTTTCCCTGTGCGGCTTCGGTGATATCGAGCCGACCCCACCGATCCCCGCCGGCATCGATTACGCTGAAATGGGCCATGCCAGTCCTATGGCTCGGGGGGCCTAGTGTCAGCCATCAAAGCGCTGTTTGTCATCAGCGAGGTGGCCGGCCTCTCCAAGAAGGGGTAGGCCTGGGCGAGGTGATTATACAGTGATCAAAAGGATCAGGAGGGACGACACTCTCGAAAACCGGGCACCACGTTTCAGCGAACTCGGCTAACCATCCAGCACAGTCCTGATCTTCGCCGCCAATGCGGCATAGCTGAAAGGCTTCGGCAGCAGTTCGGTCCCCGGATCCAGCACCCCGCCATGCACGATGGCATTCCGAGCATACCCAGTCGTGTAGACCACCTTCAGCTCGGGACGCAGCACCCGCGCGGCCTCTGCCAACTGCCGCCCCGTCATACCCCCGGGCAGCCCGACATCGGTGAACAGCACCTCGATCTCCGCCTCCCGCGCCAGCACCCGCATCGCGGCATGCCCATCGCTGGCCGCCAGCACGCGATATCCAAGCTCACGCAGCGAGGCAACCGAGTGCTCCCGCACCGCCGGCTCATCCTCTACGACCAGGATGGTTTCACCCTGCCCACCGGGAACCCGGGTTTCCTCTGTTTTCGGCTTGCCCTCCGGCCGATCGGACAACAGGCGAGGCAGGTACAACTTGACCACAGTCCCCTGCCCTTCTTCACTGTACAGCTTCACGTGGCCGTTCGATTGTTTGATGAAACCATAGACTTGGCTCAACCCAAGACCAGTGCCCTGACCGATGTCCTTGGTCGTAAAGAACGGCTCGAACACACGCTCCAGAATGCGCTCATCCATTCCCGCGCCGGTATCGCTCACGGCGATCATCACGTACTGGCCGACGATAACATCGTCATGCTCCGCCACGTAGGCCTCGTCTAGATACGTATTTGCTGTCTCGATCGTCAATTTGCCGCCTTCGGGCATCGCGTCGCGGGCATTCACGGCCAGGTTCAGCAGTGCGTTCTCCAACTGGTTGCCATCGACCGCGGTCCGCCAAAGCCCCCCGGCGAGCACGGTTTCCAGCGCCACCGACTCCCCCAGCGTACGCCGCAGCAACTCCGACATCCCGGCCACCAGCTTGTTGGCATCCAACGGCCGCGGGTCCAATGTTTGCCGCCGCGCGAACGCCAGCAGCCGGTGCGTCAGGGTGGCAGCCCGATCTGCACCCTGTGCGATCATCCCGAGCGCCCGTTTGACCCGGGCTTCGTCGCTCCCGAGCGGCACGGTCGCCAACATGCGTTGTAGGGTTTCGACCCCGCCACCGATCACCGTCAGCAGGTTATTGAAGTCGTGCGCAACGCCGCCGGTCAGGTGCCCGATGGCCTCCATCTTCTGCGATTGACGCAGCGATTCCTCGGCCTGCGCACGTTGCGCCATCTCCTCCGCCACCCGTTGCTCCAGCTTCTCGTTGGCCAGCCGCAGCGCGTCCCTGGCCTCCTGGCGCAGCCGTGCGAGTTCAAGGTTCGATCGGACCCTGGCCAGCAATTCACGCGCCGAGAATGGCTTGACCAGGTAGTCGTCGGCACCGCCCTCCAGCCCTTCCACGCGCGCTTCCTCGCCCGCCCGAGCGGATAGCAGAACCACCGGCAGGTCCCGCAACGCGCGGTCCGCTCGAATGCCGGCCAGCAGGCCAAACCCGTCCATTCGCGGCATCATCACGTCGGACAGGATCAGGTCCGGCGGATTTGCCTTCGCGGCGAGCAGCGCCGCCTGACCATCCCCGACCGCCTCGACCTCGTATCCAGGGCGCAGCAACCGCACGACATAATCGCGCATGTCGGCATTGTCGTCGGCAAGCAGAATTCGCCGCCGTCCAGGCTCTTCCGCGACACTGTCCGCGCCCAACGACACCAGCATGTTGGATGTTTCCAACACACCCTCATGCTGAGCCCCGCCATCCTCGGCCCGGCCGTCCTCGAACAGCCAACGCAGCGCCTCTTCGACGAACGTCGCCGCTGCAATCCCCTCCGGTGCGCTCCGCCCGGCGGTCTCTGTCACTCGGTCCGCTGGCAAATGGCCCGCGCCGAAGGGTATCCGCACCGCCACCGTCGTGCCGCTGTCGACACGGCTATCCACCGCGATCGTGCCGCCATGCAGCCGAACCAACTCACTCACCAGCGCCAGGCCAATACCGGTGCCTTCAAGGGTCCGGCCGCGCTGGCCCTCGATACGGTGGAAGCGATCGAAGATATGCGGCAGTTCCGCCTCAGGAATGCCGATGCCGGTATCGCGCACGGTCAACACCGCCGTCTGACCATCCGATGTCGCCTGCAATCCCACGGTGATCCCGCCGGCCATGGTATATTTGAAGGCGTTCGAGACGAGGTTGAGCACAATGCGCTCCCACATCTCGGTATCGACATAAACCGGCCGGTCCAGTGGCAGGCAGTTGGTTTCCAAACGCAGGCCGGCACGGTCACAGGCAGAGCGGAAATTGCTCGCCAGTTCCTCGGTATAGGCGCTCAAGTCAGTCGGCTGGTAGCGGGCCCGCACCCGGCCCGCCTCGATGCGGGAGAAATCCAGCAAGGTGTTCACCAGCCGCAGCAGCCGCAATCCGTTGCGGTGGACCATGGACAGCCGATCAACGGCGTCCGGTGCCGTTGTCGCCAGAGCCGCCATCTCCTCCTCCAGCGGACCCAGCATCAGCGTCAGCGGGGTGCGGAATTCATGGCTGACGTTGGAGAAGAACGCTGTCTTCGCCTGGTCGATTTCCGCGAGCGCTTCCGCGCGCCGGCGCTCCGCCTCATACGCCCGCGCCGCGCTGAGGCCGGAAGCGATTTGCGCCGCGACCAATTCGATGAACCCGGCATAGGCTTCGTCATACGAGCGGTAGGGGTTGACGCCGGCAATGAAAATTCCCGCCGGTCTCGCCTGCCCTTGCTGCCCGATCGGAACGATCACCGCCTGTCGCGGCGGCTGGTCCCACGCCCCCTGTGCTAGCCCCGGGAGGTCACGTACGTCGTGGAGCACGCATTTCTCGGATCCTGACAGCACCGCGACAGCCGGAAACGGCAGGTCCTCCGGCCGCGCAACCCTCTCTGGCACCGCCGCGCCGCCCATTCTGCCAGTCTCAGCCACACGCAACAGCTGACCTGTCTCCGCATCCTCCAGGTAGATCAGGCTGAAGGGCAGGTCCTTGTCGTTGCGCGCCAATGACCGGGCGACCGCACTCATCACCTCCGGCTCTGACCGGACCGCTCCCAGCGCGCTGCCGAGGTCGCGCAGCGTATCGAGGCGCCGCTCGCCGATCACCCGCTGGGTCTCTTCGGTCACCACGCACAGCAGGCCGGCGATGCTGCCGTCATCGTCCGGCAGGGGGCTATATGAAAAGGTGTGATACGTCTCTTCCGGGTAACCGCTGCGCTCCAGGAACAGCAACAACCCCTCGTCCCAGGTTGCCACACCCGTTTGCATCACCGACGCGGCCCGCGGTCCGATATCTTTCCAGATCTCTGCCCACACCTGGCTTGCGGGTTGGCCCAGCGCCTTGGAATGCTTGACGCCGAGAGTCGGGGCGTAGGCATCGTTGTAGAAGAACGTCAGGTCCGGACCCCAGCCCATCCACATCGCGTACCGCGAGGTCACCATGATGCGCAGGATCGTCTTCAGGCTCTGGGACCACGTGTCCAACGGCCCCAGGACACTATTGCTCCAGTCGGCGGCGGCGATCAGGGGGGCCATTTCACCGCCAGCGGTGGTAAATGCCGAGGTATCAGGCGTCTCACCCGATGGCCGGTTCATCCAAGGCACGCCCTGTCCCCTCCTTTGCTCCGGCCGCAGTATCCCGTGCCGGCTGCATTTGCAACGAAATGGCCGGATGACGCCTCGGCTTCACACGAAGATGAAAGTCCCGCGACGAGAAGCCGGCCACCCACCGACCCGTCGCGTGAACTTGCTGCCCTGCTCCGAGCGGGCAACTGATCCATGCGCAAAGCAAACAATAGACGGGGCTAAACTCGCACTGATTGCAAGGTCGAACGTCCGCAATGCACCCCGGGCGGCTAGCCCCCCTGGCCGGCGGTAACCGTCTGGCCGCGAGTGTCCGGTAACAGGCGATTGGCCATTGCCGCCGCCTCGGTGATATCCCGAGCGACCCACGCGCTTCCCTCTGCCATCCCGATCACCCCGTATCCCCAGGCAGCGAAGATGCTGGGTATCCCCGCGTCCCGCGCCGCCCGCACGTCGTTACGATGATCGCCGAGCATCACAGCTGCGTCGGCCTGACCACCCGCCCGCGCCAGCGTGCCAAGCAGATGCGCCGGATCGGGTTTACGCGCCGGAAAACTGTCGCCGCCGCCTATCGCGCACACCAGCGGCAGCAGTCCCATCGCCTCGAGCAATCGTCGAGCGGCCTGCTCAGGTTTGTTGGTGCAGACCGCGAGGCGCCAGCCTTGATCGGCCAGTCCACTCAGCACCGGCAGCACGCAAGGAAACAGCTTGCTCTCGACCGCTACATGGGCGGTGTAGTCGGCAGACATTTGCGCAACCGCGGTCGCGTCGGGGTGTCGATCATGTGCGGCGAAAGCCCGCGCCACCAACACCGCGACCCCGTCACCGATCATCGCCCTCACCTGCGCGGCGGACAGATCCGATAGACCGCGCGAACGCAACAACCGGTTCAATGCCGCTGCCAGATCCGGCAATGTGTCCACCAGCGTGCCGTCCAGATCAAGCAGCAGTGTGCGGGCCACTATGTTGCACTCCGAAACGTGAATTGAACCATTATCATAACGGTGGCCTTTGACAGCCCTCTACGGTTGCCGCTACGCCTGACCATCTACAGCGTGATCGCCTGAGGCTGACCCAGCCGGAAGGCGAATCACGCGATCAAACAAAAGCTTAGACCATCATCGAACGCGTAAGTGTGGATCAACCCCAAAGATCATGGTCTAAAGCATGATCGCGCTGGTCCGGACGTCAAGGCGCGTGACGAATGCGATCAAACCAGTCCATGATCGTACCGGAACGATACGAATAATGCGATCAAACACCAATAGGCCATGCTCGAGCTGCCCAATCAGCCCGAGAATGCCCTAGCGAAACAAGGGCCGTGTATGCAAGCAACCGCCGTCATCCTCGCCGCCGGCCTGGGCACACGGATGAAATCGTCGCTGCCGAAGACCCTGCATCGCCTCGCCGGCCGAACCATGCTGCGCCACCTGCTGGCAAGCTGCGAGCCGGTGTTCGATCGGATCGTCGTCGTTCTGGGACCCGATATGGATGCGGTTCGGAAAGAAGCCGAACCGCACATTTGCGTCGTGCAGGAGCAACGTCTGGGCACCGCCCACGCGGCATTGCAGGCAATCGAGCATTTCGGCGACGGACACGTCGCGGTCCTGTACGCCGACAATCCCCTGATCCGCACCCCGACGCTGCGGCGCCTGCTCGACAGCCACACGCCGCGCGGTCTGTCGCTGCTGGCGTTCCGAACCCCCGACCCCGGCCGCTACGGCCGGGTAATCACCGGCACCGACGCATTGGTGGAGCGCATCGTCGAGTATGCCGACGCCTCGTCCGCCGAACGCGCCGTCAACCTGTGCAACGCCGGCGTGCTGTGCGGCGCCGCCGCCGACATGCGCCGCTGGCTGCAGGCAGTGCGCAACGACAACGCCAAGGCCGAATACTACCTCACCGACGTCGTCGCCCTCGCCCGAGCCGACGGGCGGCCCGTTTCAGCGGTCGAGGCGCCGGAAGACGAACTGGCCGGCGTCAATGCCCGCGGCGAACTGGCCCGCGCCGAGGCCGTGCTGCAAGGCTGGCTGCGCGAAGCAGCGATGGAGGCGGGCGTGACCATGATCGATCCGTCCTCGGTCTTCCTGTCCGCCGACACAAGGCTGTCGCCTGACGTCACGATCGAGCCGAACGTGTTCTTCGGTCCCGGGCGTGACCGTCGCCAGCAACGTCACGATCCGCGCGTTCAGCCACATCGAGGGCGCCGACATCGGTGCAGGCAGCATCATCGGCCCGTTCGCCCGCCTCCGCCCCGGCGCCAAACTCGACAGACGACGTTCATGTCGGCAACTTCGTCGAAATCAAGGCCGCCCACCTGCGCGCCGGGGTGAAGGCCAACCATTTGAGCTATATCGGTGACGCCTCGGTCGGCGCCGCCACCAATATCGGCGCCGGAACGATCACCTGTAACTACGATGGCATCAACAAGCACCGCACCACCATCGGCGCTGGTGTTTTCGTGGGCTCGGATGTGGCGCTGGTGGCTCCGGTTACCGTCGGCGACGGCGCCATCCTCGCGGCCGGCAGCGTGATCACCGAGGACGTCGAGCCGGACGCGCTGGCCCTGGCACGCGGGCGGCAGGTGCAGAAAGCCGGCCGGGCACCATCAATGCGAGCGGCGGCGCAGGAACATCGCCTGCGGGCAGCGGCTAACAAGGGAAACAACTGAATGTGTGGCATTGTCGGCGTCATCGGCGCGCGTCCCGCCGCGCCCATCATCCTGGAGGCGCTGCGCCGCCTGGAATATCGCGGCTATGACAGCGCCGGCATCGCGACCCTGGTGAACGGCCACATCGACCGCCGCCGCGCCGAGGGCAAGCTGGGCAATCTGGCGGCGCTCGCTGGACCGCGCCGCGCTGCCCGGCACCATCGGCATCGGCCACACCCGCTGGGCCACCCATGGCGCGCCAACCGAAAGCAACGCCCACCCCCACGGCACCGCCCGCGTGTCGCTGGTGCATAACGGCATCATCGAAAACCACGCCGAACTGCGCGCCGAACTGGAAGCCGAGGGTCAGGAGTTCAGCACCGAAACCGATACCGAGACCGTCGCCCAGCTTGTCGATCTGAACCTGAAACGCGGCATGCAGCCGATCGAAGCCGCCGGCGCGGCGCTCCGGCGGCTGGAAGGCGCCTACGCCCTGGCGATGATCTTCGCCGGCCATCCGGAACTGATCGTCGGCGCCCAGCACGGCGCCCCGCTGGCTATCGGCTTCGGCGACGACGAGATGTTCGTCGGCTCCGACGCACTGGCGCTGGCGCCGCTGACCCGCCGCATCGCCTATCTGCGCGACGGCGACTGGACCGTGGTCGACCGCCAGGGCGCCAAGTTCTTCGACATCGACGGCCACCAGGTCGAGCGCGAGATCAAGCTCACCCGGCTGACCGGCGCCGCCATCGGCAAGGGCAATTTCCGCCATTTCATGGAGAAGGAACTGCACGAGCACCCGGCGGTGATCGGCGACACCCTGCACCAGATGGTCAGCCCCGGCAGCCGCGCGGTCGCGCTGCCGGACCTCGGGATCGACTTTCGCAAAGTGTCCCGCATCACCATGAGCGCCTGCGGCAGCGCCTTCTACGCCGGCCTGGTCGGCCGCTGGTGGTTCGAGGCGATCGCCCGCATCCCCACCGACGGCGATGTCGCCAGCGAATTCCGCTACCGCACGCCGCCGATGCCGAAGAACGGCCTCGGGCTGCTGGTGTCGCAGTCGGGCGAAACCGCCGATACGCTGGCCGCGCTGCGCTACATGCGCGAGCAGGGCCAACAGGTCCTGTCGATCCTGAACGTCCCCGAAAGCACCATGGCGCGGGAAAGCGACGCGGTCCTGGAAACCGTCGCCGGCCCGGAAATCGGCGTCGCCAGCACCAAGGCGTTCACCGCCCAGCTCTCGGTGCTGGCCTGTCTGGCGATCGGCGGCCGGTCGGCGCAACCGGGGCGATCAACGCGGACGAGGAAGCCGGAATGACCGCCGCCCTGCTGGAAGTGCCCAGCCGGGCAGCCGAGGTGCTGGACCACGAAGCAGGCGATCCAGTCGATCGCCTTACCGCGTCTCCAAGGCCCGCGACGTGCTGTTCCTGGGCCGCGGCAACTGCTTCCCGATCGCGCTGGAAGGCGCGCTGAAACTGAAGGAAATCAGCTACATCCACGCCGAGGGCTACGCCGCCGGCGAGATGAAGCACGGCCCGATCGCGCTGATCGATCCGGCGGTGCCGGTCATCGCCATCGCGCCGTCCGGGCCGCTGTTCGAGAAAACCGCCTCCAACCTGCAGGAAGCCGCCGCCCGTGGTGGCCAGGTGATCGTGTTCAGCGACGCGGCCGGAGCCGCCAAGCTGAGAGGGATCGCCGTCGAGACCGTTATGCTGCCGGCCGTCGATCCGTTCGTGGCCCCGATCCTTTACGCGATCCCGGTGCAGATGCTGGCCTATCAGGTCGCCGTGCTGAAGGGGACCGACGTGGATCAGCCCCGGAATCTGGCGAAATCGGTGACTGTCGAATAAAACAGCTTGTTTCCGATGCCCCTCCACACATATATTGACCAACGTTGGTCAAGGACTTCGCCATGGACACCATCAACCTCTATGAGGCTAAGACGAATTTGTCGTCCCTGGTCGAACGCGCGGCGGCCGGGGAGGAGATCATTATCGCGAAATCCGGGCGCCCGTTGGCACGTCTGGTGCCGCTGGCGAAGCAGGTCAAGCCGCGTGAGTTGGGTTTGCTGGCAGGTCAGGTCTGGATCGCTGATAATTTCGACGATCCACTTCCCGCCGATATGCTTCGGGCGTTTGAGGGTGTCGACCCCTGAACCTGCTGCTCGACACCCACATCTTCGTTTGGGCGGTGGCGGAGCCATCGCGGCTCGAACCACGCATCCGGGAGGCCATCCTGGCGCCCCAAAATCAAGTACTGGTCAGCGCTGTTACGCCCTGGGAAATCGCGATCAAACAAGGCCTGGGTCGACTTAATTTTCCGCTAGATCGTTTCGATGCCACCATCGAAGGCATGGGTTGTGGCATCCTGCCGATCCTCCCGAGCCATGGATTAGCAGTCGCCCGACTGCCTCCGCATCATAACGATCCCTTCGACCGGATGCTGATCAGCCAGGCGTTGCTGGAGGGCCTTACGTTGGTCACGCGGGACCGCGCGATGATGCAGTACGAGGTCCCTGTGTTCGGAACAGCGCACAAGTAGCGCGACCGGAAACTCGTTCCTCGCCCCTGCCGGTTGCACACACCGCCGAAGCCCCCCACTCTTCTCGCGATCAGCGAAGGAGCCGTCCAATGTGGGAAAAACGCCAAATCGGCCGCACCAAGCTTCAGGTCACCACCCTCGGCCTCGGCACCGCCACCATGGGCGGCAGTCGCATCCCGATCACACAGGCAGAAGGCCAGGCGATTGTCACCGCCGCCTGGGACGCCGGCGTGCGCTACGTCGATACCGCGCCATTTTACGGCGTAGGCGCCGCCGAGCACCGTGTCGGGGACGCCTTGCGCGAAAAGAACCGGGATGAATGGGTCCTGTCCACCAAGGTGGGACGCTTGTTACGGCCAAAGACCGACAACGCCCCCTCCGGCGACGGCCGCCTCTCGCCGATGCCTTTCAATGTGATCTACGACTACGGCTACGACGCCATCATGCGCTCGGTCGAGGACAGCTACCAGCGCCTGGGTCTTGCCCGGATCGATATACTCTATGTCCATGACATCGGCGTCTACCAGCACGGACCCGAACTGAACGAGACATACTTCAAACAACTGCGCGACAGCGGCTACAAGGCGTTGGAACAGCTACGCCGCACCGGCGTCGTCAGTGCCATCGGCATCGGCGTGAACGAATCCCAGGTCTTGATCGACGCGCTCGGCTTCGGCGACTGGGACGCTTTCCTGCTCGCCGGCCGCTACACCCTGCTCGAGCAGGCGCCGCTCGACGACCTCATTCCGCTGTGCCAGTCCCGCGGCACCTCCCTGGTAATCGGCGGCCCGTTAAACTCCGGCATCCTGGCCGGCCGAGACACCTGGAATTACGAAACCGCGCCACCCGACATTGTAGCGCGCGTCCAAAAGATCGCCGCGGTGTGCAAGTCGCACAACGTTCCGCTGCCGGCCGCCGCGCTGCAGTTCCCGCTCGCCCACCCGGTCGTCGCCGCCGTCATCCCCGGCCCCCGCAACGCCACCGAGTTCAACGAGAACCTACCGCTGTTCACTCTGAAAATCCCGCCCAGCCTGTGGTCCGATCTGCGCAACGAAGCACTTGCTGCACCCAAATGCCCCGGTGCCAGCTTGGATGGGTGCGGGTTCTGGCCATCCGAGCACAACCGGCCGGAGCCCATAACCGGGCCGCACCAGCCGCATCCGACCCACCTGAACGAAGGGCCACATGCCGATCTATCAGACCGACCCCTGGCGGGTGCAGTTCTTCGAGCACGTCCGCTGCCCGGACGATGTGATCATTCCGACCAAGGACTGGGAGGCATGGCCGCTCTACCCGGACCATCGCTGGATCTACGACAAGCTCGCCGTCGCGTTATCCCAGGGCCTGGACGCCGCCCCCCATGGCGTCATCCCGCCCCGCTTTCCGGTCTTCTCCAAGCCTATGATGAACCTGCGCAGCATGGGCGCCGGCAGCATGCCGATCCCCGATATCGAAACGTATGGCGCTTCCCTCAACCCCGGTCATTTCTGGTGCACGCTGCTCACCGGCGCCCATGTCAGCACCGACGCCGCAATCGTCAACGGCAACGCTGTCTGGTGGCGCCACGCCACCGGCACCACCGCCCCCGGAGGCACCTTCGACTACTGGCACATCCACGCCGAACCGATGCCGGCGATCGAGGACTGGTGTGGCGCCTGGGCCAGCAAGCACCTCGCCGGCTACACCGGCATGGTCAATTTCGAAACCATCGGCAGCCGCATCATCGAGGCGCATCTGCGCTTCGCCGACCAATGGCCCGATCTCTATGGTCCCGGCTGGGTCGAAGCCCTTGTCCGGCTCTACGCCGAGGGCAACTGGATCTTCGACGACGCCCACCGCACGGACGGCTACAGCGTCGTGCTGTTCGGCCCGCACGGCCCAGCCTATCGCCATCCGCCGCAGCCCGAGGTCGATGCCGCCCGCCGGATCGACGGCGTATCCAGCGTGCAGATTTCCTTCCATCAGGACCGCGACCCGGCGCACCATTCCATGCCGCCCGGCGGCTTCCGGCTCGCCATCATCAATGCCACCGATTTGTCCGCCGGCCGCCGCGCCCGCGACCTCCTGAATCCCAGGCTGTTTACAATGTGATCCGAACTTATTGCCGAATGATGCATTAACAACCCGCTATGTATGAGGCGGAACGCATGCCTGAAGATGCTACGGCGATCGAACGGCGGCCAACTGTGGTCGCGCCGGCGGAAACGCCCGGCCTGAGCGGGTTGCTGACCCTCGCTGTCGCGGTCGTCGTCGTCGCCGGCCTCTACCTCGGCCGCACCGTCCTGATTCCCATCACGCTGGCCGTGCTGCTGTCCTTCCTGCTGGCGCCAATCGTCAACCTGCTGCGACGCATCCACTTCGGTCGTGTCTTGTCCGTACTGGTCGCCGTCATGCTTGCCCTCGGCGTTATCGTAGCGCTCGGCGGCGTAATCGGCACCCAGACTCGCCGAATTAGCGCAGGATGTGCCGAAATACGCCAGTACGATCCGCGAAAAGGTCGACATCGTCCAGGGCTTCGCCGCCAGCAAAATGAACCTGGTGATGCGCCGCCTGGAGACGCCACCCGCCGCCCCAGGCGCCGCTCCAGGTCCTAAACCAGCACCATCCGCTGAACCCAAACCGGTGCAGGTGGAGGTCCACCAGCCCGAGCCCACGCCGATGCAACTCGCCGAACGGATCATCACCCCGATCGTCGACCCGCTGTCCACCACCGTCATCGTCCTGATCGTCGCCGATCTTCGTGCTGCTGCAGCGGGAGGATTTGCGCGACCGCCTGATCCGCCTGTTCGGCTCGTCCGACCTGCATCGCACCACAACGGCGATGAACGACGCCGCGCGCCGGTTGTCGCGCTATTTCCTGATCCAGCTCGGGATCAACACGACGTTCGGCCTTATCATCGGCATCGGCCTGTTCGTGATCGGCGTGCCGTCCCCGCTGCTTTGGGGAACCGTCGGCTTGCTGCTGCGCTTCGTGCCGTATATCGGCGCCCCTTTAGCTGCGGTCCTGCCCCTTGCACTGGCCGGCGCCGTCAGTCCCGAACTGGTCGATGATGCTTTGGACCGCCGGCCTCTTCGCCGCCACCGAGGCGATCATGGGCCAGGTGGTGGAGCCGCTGTTGTATGGCCACAGCACTGGTCTTTCCCCGTTCTCGGTAGTGGTGTCCGCGACGTTCTGGACCTGGCTATGGGGCCCGATCGGCCTGATCCTCTCGACGCCCCTAACCTTGTGCCTCCTCGTGCTCGGCCGCCACGTCGAACGGCTGGAGTTCCTGGACGTCATCCTCGGCGACCGACCTGCCTTGACCCCGGTGGAAAGCTTCTACCAGCGCATGCTCGCCGGCGACCCCGACGAGGCACACGACCAGGCCGAGGTCCTGCTGCGCGACCGGCCGCTGTCCTCCTATTACGACGAGGTCGCGCTGAAAGGCCTGCAACTCGCCGCCAACGACGCCGCACGCGGCGTGCTGACTGAAGCCCAACTGGAGAAGATCAAGGTTTCGATGCAGGACCTGATCGACGATCTGGACGAACACGACGACGAGGAACCCGAAACCAAAGAGGCCGCCGAAAGCGCCGCGACAGCACCCTCACGCAGCGAACAAGACCTACCGAAACACCCCGCGCCAGGGAAAGTGGCGGCGGACGCCCTACCGGTCGCCTGGCGCGGCAAGGCACCCGTGCTGTGCATCGCCGGCCGCGGCCCGCTGGACGAAGCTGCCGCCAGCATGCTGTCCCAGCTACTGCACAAAAGCGGTCTGACAGCCCGCGTTCTCTCGCACGAGGCAGTCTCCCGCATCAGGATCGGCACGCTCGACGGCCAGGGCGTCGCAATGGTCTGCCTCTGCTATCTGGAGATCGGCGGCACCCCCTCTCACCTCCGTTACCTTCTCCGCCGCCTCCGCCAGCGGCTCCCGAATGCTCGGTTGGCGGTCGGCCTCTGGCCGGCCGAACAGGCGATCTTGACCGATGACCGGCTGCGCGCAGCCGTTGGGCGCGGATGTCTACACCAGTTCTCTTCGGGAGGCAGTGGAGGCGTGCCTGGAAGCGGCCAGAGCAGAGATCCCCCCGGTGGCAGCGTAGGACGCAGGGGAAACGATTCAACCTAGAGACTGGCTTTGCCCGCTGAAATCCATCATGAATGCCATTCGGTGACGAGGATGAAGTTCATGAGAGCCTGGTGGTCCGGAGCCCTCAGCAAATTTCGGTTATCCGATCCGGCTGCCGTCCTCGGCGCTCTTTCGACGCGACTTGTTGAGACCCACGTCACCAACCGAGAGACACAAATCGGCGCCTGGCGAAAACAGATCGACGTGCTGAACGGAGCGACGGCCGACCTACCGCCCGACTGCCGTCTGCTATTTGAATATCCTCTGCTGCGTCTTGGCCGTCGAATAGACGCTATCCTGGTGACCCAAACAGCCATTCTCGTCCTGGAATTCAAAGTCGGCGACCGGGTAATCGCCGAACGGGACCGGCAACAGGTCGAAGACTACGCTCTCGATCTGCAGGATTTTCACGCAGGCAGTCTCGACCACCCAATTGCCCCGATTCTGATAGCCACGAGAGCCAAAGTCAAATTACCAAATTGGCCGCTTTACTGGCATAACGTCAGTCAGGTATTCGACGCGAACGCGCTTTCCTTAAAGGCTTTGCTCGAGGGAATACTGCAGCGTATCGGGCCGACATCTCGTCCAATCGATGTCGCGACATGGGAGGAATCACCCTATCGGCCGGTCCCCACGATCGTTGACGCCGCTCGCATGCTCTACAATCGGCATGGAATCTCAGACCTCCGCTCGGCGCGCGCTGATGTTGGCAATTTGACAAGAACCACCACCGCTATTGTTGCCGCTGTTGACGATGCAAGATTGCGCCGGCTCCACGTTGTCATTTTCGTGACCGGTATTCCGGGGGCCGGAAAGACATTGTGTGGCTTAAATACTGTTTTCGCGACTGATGCTGGTGCGGCGTTTCTCACGGGCAACTTTCCGCTGGTATACGTGATGCGAGCCGCTCTGGAGCGAGACTCTAGAGACCAGGGACGCAGTGTAAGACTGGCTCGCCAGGAGACCGAAAGTGCGATCCAGCCATTGATGGGCTTCCTGCGCGACAATCTCGAGCGGCAGGTCGCGCCCCATGAGCAGGTAATCGTTTTCGATGAAGCCCAGCGCGCATGGGATGCAGCGTTCGGCGCGCGCAAATTCCGACATCCGCAGAGCGAGGCTGCGATGTTCCTCGACATCATGCGACGCCACGAAGCTTGGTCAGCCATCATCGCGCTTGTCGGAAATGGTCAGGAAATCAACACTGGCGAAGCGGGTCTGTCGGCCTGGGGGGAGGCACTTCTCCAGCGTCCCGAATGGCATATTCATGCCGCACCGGTCGCTATCAACGCGACCGAGGCTCGCCAGCGCTTGTTCGTTGGCGCTGCACCCGATATGACTTTCAACCCGGACCTTCATCTCGACGTGCCCATTCGTTCGATTAAATCGGCTGCAGCCGCGCCATGGGTCGACGCTGTGCTAAAAGGTGACGTTCACCTAGCACGCGAGATCGCCGACAAGGCTCACGGCGTCCCCTTCCTGCTGACACGATCCCTGCAAGCCATGCGCGGTTATCTACGCGACGTCGCGCGCGGCCTACGACGGGCTGGTCTCGTATGCAGTGCTGGCGCCCGTCGTCTCCGCGCCGACGGGATCTATCCGAACTTTCCCCATATGGAAGCCGACACGGTAGCAAACTGGTTTCTGGCGCGTTGGCCTGACGTTCGCGCCAGCGACGCATTGGAAATGCCCGCAACTCAGTTTGCCTGCCAGGGGCTCGAACTCGATTATGTCGGATTATGTTGGGGAAATGACTTGATCCAGCGTTTTGGTAAAAGGGGGTGGATTGCCCGGAATTTCGTTGGGTCTCGCTGGCAAGAGCCTCGTGGAGAAGCCGCGATTGCTTACCAAATCAATACCTATCGGGTCCTCATAACTCGGGCGCGCTACGCCACGGTGATTTGGGTGCCCGAAGGCGACGTCATGGATATTACAAGAGATCCCGAATCCTTTGATTCGATCGCCGAATTTCTCGCCGGATGCGGCACTCGGCCGCTGGAGGAAAGCCCGCATAAGGAGCCGATCCCGACAATCCAGACGAGCTTGATATAAATGTCTGATGCCGACATTAACCTTAAGGTCCCAAACTTCCGCTACCTCCGCCGCCGCGAATGCTCGGCTGACGGTCGCGGCCTCTAGTCGGCCGAATTGGCGATTTTGGCCGATGAACCGACTGGGCGCAGCCGTGGGCGCGGATGTCTACGCCAGTCTCTTCGAGAGGCGTGCCTGGAAGCGGCCAGAGCCGGGATCCCCCCGGTGGCAACTTAGCTCGTGGCGGACGCACGGACTGGCAGCACCCACAACGACACGATCCGGACGCCCAAACGAATAGATGCGCTTCGTACGGCTGCCGGCGACTATGCGTATCCGCGGCGTCGTACTTCAACCGGAAAGGTTTTGTTAATAAATCTCGACTAGAGTGGGATACTCTCCAGGAGCCCCATTATGTCAGGCCTTATTTCGAGCATCAGCATTCGTGCCAAACTCATCACGGCCTTCACTTTAATCCTCGCCGGCACCATCGGACTCGGTCTTTTCGCGCTCGAGCGGCTCGATGGTGTCAACGCTATTGCTGCCGACCTTCGGGATAACTGGCTGCCAGCTACCCGTACCCTCGCCGAAATGGCCCGTGCCGCAGAACGGTCTCGCCTGAACCAGGCTATGTCGGTCAATGATGCTGAAAGCGAACGTCCGGCGCGGACCAAGCTCATAAATGAGCAGGCAGACGTGTTCCGCGCTGCATTCGGCAAATATCAACCGACGATCGATTTGGATGCACCCGACATAATCGTCGAGGAGAAGGGCCTCGCGCGTGATATCGACAAAACTTGGGCGGCCTACACGGCAGCCTCCACCAAATTCGAAGACCTCATATCCCACAACCGGCGGGACGAGGCTGTCGCGTTTGAGAACAACGAGATGAAGGCCGGAATGGACGCGCTTCGTCAGGCGCTCAGCGCCGACCTCGATTTCCAGGTCAGGGAGGGCAACAAGGCGGGTGACCGCGGCGCCGCTTTTGGGCAGTCTGCACACACCTGGATAATGATTTCGGTTGGCGCGATGGCGGCGCTTTGCCTCGTCGCCGGGTGGTCGTTGATGCAGCGGCATCTCCCTCCCGATCGGCCGGTTGACCATCACGATGCGAAGCCTGGCCGACGGTGACATGGCGGCGACGGTGCCTGGAATTGGCCGCCGCGATGAAATCGGCAGCATGGCGGCCGCGGTGCAGGTGTTTAAGGAGAACATGATACTGGCCGAGCACCATACGGCGGAGCAGGACGGCACGAGAGCCGCGGCGGCAGCCATGCAGAAGACGGCGATGACCCGAACCGCCGACGGCTTCCAGGCCAAGGTCGGCAATCTTGTCGCTCTGCTGTCGGCCGGCGCAACCGAACTGGAGGCGACCGCGCGGTCGATGTCGGGGACAGCGACGCACGCCAACGGACAAGCGTCGCGGGTCGCCGCGGCGGCGGAAGAGGCGAGCGCCGGCGTCGAGACCGTTGCCTCCGCGGCCGAGGAATTGACCGCGTCCATCAATGAAATCAGCCGTCAGGTCACGCAATCCTCGAAGATCACCGGGCAGGCCGTCGCGAGCGCACAGCGGACCGATGCGATCGTGCGCACCCTGGCCGAGGGAGCCGAACGGATCGGGCACGTGGTGGGCTTGATCAGCGACATCGCCGGGCAGACCAACCTGCTGGCGTTGAACGCCACGATCGAGGCCGCACGAGCGGGCGAAGCGGGAAAAGGCTTCGCGGTGGTTGCATCGGAAGTAAAGAGCCTGGCCAACCAGACCGCCAAGGCAACCGGCGATATCAGCGTGCAAATCGCACAGATCCAGTCTGCAACGAAGGAAGCCGTCGATGCCATCCGCGGGATCACCGGCACGATCGAAGAAGTGAGCGCGATTTCGGTTGGCATATCGGCAGCGGTCGAGGAGCAGGGAGCGGCAACCGCGGAGATCGCGCGCAACGTGCACCAGACAGCCGGGTCGACACGCGATGTGACATTGAATATCGGTGGCGTGAGCCAGGCGGCAGCGGAGACCGGTGCCGCGGCGGAGCAGGTATTGAGCGCCGCGGCGAATCTGTCGCGTCAGGCCGAGCAACTCACGAGCGAGATCGGCAGCTTTATCGCTGAGGTCCGCGCCGCATGATGGGCTGTTTAAACGGAACTTTAACCAAACGTTTTCTCCTGCCCCTGCTGTTGTTGCTTCCCCTGCCGGCCTTTGGCATCCGACCTTAAGGTCGCGACCTGGAACCTCGACTGGTTGACCACCCGACCACGTCGGCGACCGTGGACTGCCGACCGATGTTACCCCGCGTTCGGACGAAGACTTCGCTCGGTTGGCCCAGTATGCCCATGAGTTGAACGCCGACGTGGTTGCGATCGAGGAGGTCGACGGATTTGATGCCGCATCGAAAGTCTTTTCGCGCGAAGAATACTCGATCCACATGACACGAGACCACGTCGTGCAACGGGTCGGTATCGTCGTCCGCCGTGGCCTGCACTACGACATCAACCCAGACTTCACCGCCTTGAACGCGAACCATCTCCGCAGCGGCGCCGACATCACCCTGCATCTCGGCGATACAGATTTGCGGGTACTGGCGGTTCACCTGAAGAAGGGCTGCCGCGATATGCCTATGCCTAAGGCGAAAGGAAACGCCTGCGAGGAATTGAAGGACCAGATCGGACCGCTGACCGATTGGATCACCGCAAGAAAGGTCCGAGGGCGTTCCGTTCCTTGTTCTTGGCGACTTCAACCGTTGGATGAACAAAGGCGATACCTTCCTGGCAAGCCTGCTTCAGGCCGCGCCGATGTCGCGCGCAACCGAAGGCCAAAGTTCTCCATGCTGGGGCAGCGAGAATTTCATTGATCATATTCTTGCCGGTGGCGCGGCCGCGACCTGGATGCGACCGAACACGTTGCGTGTCCTGACTTATCGGGAGACGGATCAGTCATGGAAGGACCGGTTGTCCGACCATTGCCCCGTATCGGTACGGCTGGCCATGCCGGGGTGAGGAAGGCCAGGGCGCTGCCCTGGACCCGCAAAGGGTGCGACGCACCCTTTGATCCCAATAATTAAGGACTTTGGAAGAGAGGGGCCACTCGGAGCTTGCAAACGCCTCGGTCGCCCCTCTTTTCCAAAGTCCTTATACCGGGGTTCCAAGGGCCGCCGGCCCTTGGCGGGGTTCGGGGCAGAGCCCCGACCTTCCTCAGCCAGGCAACATCCGCACCGGCAGGCTCGCCAAGCCGCGCAACGTGTTGTTGTAACGTCGTTTCGGCTCCCCCACGATCTCGATCGAGCCCACCTTCCGCGCCAGCGCACCCAGCACCAGTTCGCCCTCCAACCGAGCCAAAACGGCCCCGACGCAGCCGTGAATACCGGTGCCGAACCCAACATGGCCGGCGTTGCGGCGGGTGATGTCGTAGTCATCCGGCCGGTCCCACCGCGCGGGATCACGATTTGCCGCCCCGAGGAACATCAGCACCTTGCTGCCCTCCGGAATCGTTTCTTGGCCAATCGATACATCCCGGGTCGTCGTGCGGAAGAACGTCTGCACCGGACTTTCCAGCCGGACCGCTTCCTCGAATGCTGCCCGCGCCAACGACGGGTCCGCCCGCAATTGCTCGAACGCAGCGGGAAACCGAGCCAGGCAATACACCGCGGCGCACAAGCCGTTGACGGTCGTATCCACACCGGCCGTCAGTAGCGAGCGCACCAACACCTCCGCCTCGGCCGACCGAGAACTCACCAGTATCGGCGGCCGCATGAATGACCGCCCCGAACCCGGTTGGCGACAGCGCCTCGCGACGCGACTGCGCCTGCACCCAGGACAGAACCGGTTCGGCGTCCACGACCGCTGCCTCGAAGAATGCGTTGCGCGGACCGAAGCTATTGAACACCATGTTTCCGTACGGCAACAGAAAACGCCGATTCTCGGCCGGCATGCCGACAGCGTCTGGGAACACGGTTAGCGGATACGCCTCTGCCAGGTCGCGCACAGCATCGAACGTCCCGCGGACCAGCAGAGCGTCAATCAGCGCCTCCGCCGCGACAGCGAATGCCTGCTCGCAGACCGCGCACCGCCGACGGAGAAAGCACCTTGTCCATTAGCGCCCGTGTCCGGTCATGCAATGGCGGATCAGTTTCCAGCAGCAGGCTGGGCAGCCGCCATGGCTTTTCCTTCGCGAAGTCAGAAAGGCCGACACCCCTGGCACTGGTGTAGCTGCTCCAGTCCAGCAGCATAGCTCGGACATCCTCATACCGAGCCACCGCGTGGATATCGTAGGCCGGCAGATAGACCACGGGCCCGGCATTGCGCATGGCTGCGTGCGCCGGATACGGGTCGTCGAAGAACGCCTGACAGAACGGGTCGATATCGAGCGCCGGGATCACCGCATCATCCTCCCATTTCGCCGCAGGATGCGCGACGCGGGCCGGATTGCCAATGTGCAAAGCGGATGTCCGCAATGACCGGCTACTTCATTTGGTTGAGTTGGAAGGGGACCCGTGTGTTCACACATAAACGCGGATGCCGGGGGAAGGCCCTACCCGCCGTGTCGACGACGGATAGGACGATCTTCTCGGTGCCAGTTTACCCCTGCCGGTAGGTGCCCTTCGCGATTTCCGGCAGGTCCGAGCGGCTCAGACCCATATCCCAGAGTTCGCGGTCGCTGCTTCGGTAAAGCTCCTGCATCTGCCTTGCGACAGCACGTCGTTGCGCCCACGAGGCGCGCAACCGATTGAACAGGCTGGACAGCCACATGCCGGCAGGCCGGGCAGTTTGCCGAGAGGCATCGAACAGATAGGTGTTGGAGGAGAGGTTCATCGTTCACGTTCCTTCGAAAATGTCGGCGGGTGCCGAGCACGGGGCGAAGGACGTTCTTCCCTAATGGTGCGGTGCAGCATATAGGATCGAGAGCGTGATAAGCCAGGACTTCTAACCTTAATTTTCGTTCATGGATGATGACGATAAGGGTCGCATGCCATAAGGTTTGAAAATATTATCTTCCTGCATCGATCCGGTCGGGTTCCCGGCTCGGCAACCTGCTGTTCTACTCCGGCGGCGGCTGCAAATCGGGCGGCAGCACCTCCGGGGTCGCGCCGGGCGGGGCCGTTTCCAGCAACAGATCCTCCCGACGCGGAAGTTCGCGGAGATCTTTCAATCCGAAATGGGCCAGGAACTCCGGCGTGGTTCCCCATAAGGTCGGGCGGCCGGGGGTCTCCCTCCGTCCCTTGGGCGCGATCAGGTTCAGTTCCAGCAGCGCGTCCAGGGTCTGCTGCGATAGCGCGGTGCCGCGGATATGCTCGATCTCCGGGCGGGTCACGGGCTGATGGTAGGCGACGATCGCCAAAGTCTCCATCGCGACTCGAGGCAGGCGGCGCGGCGCCTCGATCACTTTGCGCAACCTGGGGGCCAGGTCCACCGCGGTGCGGAACATTACGCCGCCACCGGCCTCGACCAGTTCCACGCCGCGACCGGCATAACGCTCGCGCAACGCCAACAAGACGGCATCGGCATCGATATCGTCCGCAAGCAACCGAGCCAGTCCGCGCAACGTGACCGGTTCGGCGCTGGCGAAGATCAGAGCCTCGGCCAGGCGAATGGAATCCTCGTCCGGCTCGCGAACAGAGGCCGGCGCGTGCTCCGGCACCGCGCCTTCGGCAGCCTGGTCTTCGGATGATCCCCGGTCCTCGGGGGCAGCTTCCTTCGGTGAACCCTCGTCGACGGGTCCCTTGGTCACCGGAATCGCGGCCTGCTGTTCGGAGTCGTCGCTCATAGACCTGGATCCATATCAGCATTGCCCCGGCGAACCAGGATGGGGCCGAATGCTTCCTCCTGCTGCAGCCGAACGGTCCCGCCGCGAGCCATCTCCAGGCTGGCCAAAAGCGTGCTGGAGAGCGCCGCGCGGCGCTCGGTCGGGCTGTCCATGTGGTCGGGCAGAAACTGCTCCAGTGTCGCCCAGTCCGGCAGGTCACCGACCAGATCGGCAAGCCGGCGAAGCGCGTCCTGCACCGTCCACAGGGTCAGCGGGCGAGGCGTGTACTGCACACTTCTCGTCCCGCGCCGAATTGCATCCAGATAGGCGCGGACGAACGGTCCGGGCTCGATCACGATGCGCGAGCGGTCATATTCGTGGTGACTTTCCGGCGCGCCGCGCGCGAACACGTCCTGCCCGAGCACCGGGCGCGCCGAAAACCAGGCAGCCAGGGTGCGGATGACGTTCATCTCCCGCAGCCGAGCGGCGAGTGCCTCGGCGGCCATTTCGCCGCTTTCCAGGTCGTCGGATGCGATCGCTGGCACCAGCAAGCGGGATTTCAGCCATGTCAGCCACGCGGCCATGACCAGCCAGTCGGCGGCCAATTCCAGGCGGACGCGCCTCGCGCCCTCGATCACCACCAGATATTGGTCGACGAGCGAGAGGATCGAGATTTTCGCCAGATCGACCTTCTGGGCACGCGCGAGGTCGAGCAGCAGGTCCATCGGCCCCTCGAACCCGTCCAGACGCAGAACCAGGTTCTCGGAATGGTCCGCGGGCGAGGCCACGACGATGTCAGATGAAATTTCCATCCATCCCATCGACGTTACGCCCGGCGAGCCAGAACATCGTCCGGAACGCCCACGGCAGCACGCTTTCCATGGCCTGCCCCAAGGGGTCAACCCCGATCAGGCGAGGCAGAATGAACACCACGAGCAGCACGATCAGGATGCCGGCTTTCTCCAGTCTCGCCCAGATCCGGGCTAATCCCAGCGGCAGTAGACCGACCGCGATGCGACCGCCGTCAAGCGGCGGGATCGGCAACAGGTTGAACAGGCCCAGCACGAGGTTGGATAGCATGAAGTAGATCAGGAACTGCTGGACGATCGCCTGCATGCCGGACGGGGCATCGGCCATCGGTATGACCAGCGCGGCCAGCCAGGCGAGGAAGAAATTCATCAGCGGACCGGCGGTGGCGACGACCGCCATGCCACGCCTGGGATCGCGAAACTTCCAGGCCCCGACCGGTACCGGCTTCGCCCAGCCGAACATGAAAAAGATTTTGTGCGGCGGCATCAGCAACTGGCTGATCAGCAGGAAGCCAGGAAGGATGATTGTCCCGACCCGGTCGATATGCTTGAGCGGATTGAGCGACAGCCGGCCGGCGTCCCGCGCTGTCGTGTCGCCTAGCGCCAGCGCGGCGTAGCCGTGCGCCGCCTCATGCAAGGTGATTGCCAGCACAATCGGGATCACCGCCAGTGCCAGATTGAGCAGGAAGGCGTTCACGCGAGCAGCCTTTCACGCTCGTCCCCGAGGCGATCCGAATGCAGCGTCAGACGCCGGTTCGCCGCGGCTGCCCGGCCCGCCCTCAGGCGGTGGTCTGCCGCGTGGGTCAGCGGCGGGCAGGCTCGTAGCAGGGCCTCGGTCAGGGCGAAGTCGCCACTGCAATACAGGGCGATGTCGCAACCAGCCGCCAGCGCCTGGATCGCCAGGTCGGCGGGCGCGCCCGAAAGTGCCTTCATCGCCAGGTCGTCGGTCACCAAAACTCCTTCAAATCCGATCCGCCCGCGTATGACGTTGCCGATCACCGCCGGCGATAGTGTGGCGGGGAGAGCGGGATCGAGCGCTTCATAGACGATATGGGCGGTCATCATCCATGGCAGGTCGGCGTTCAGTTCGAAAGGGCGCATATCGGTGGACAGATCCTGTTCCGCAACCTTCGGCGGCAAAAGATGGCTGTCGACCCTCGCTCGGCCGTGGCCGGGGGCATGCTTGCCCACCGGAAGGATGCCGGCTGCCAGCACGCCATTGGCCACCGCCCGGCCCAGTCGGGCGACGGCGACCGGGTGCGAGGCCAAGGCTCGATCGCCGATGACGTCGTGGGCGCCTGGGATCGCGATATCCAGCACCGGCGTGGCGGCGATGGTGAACCCGGCGGCCCGGCAGTCGAGGCCGATCAACGCGCCGGTCAGCCATGCGGCGCGAAGCGCGGCGGCCGGGTCAGCTTCAAACAGGCGTCCAAGCGTTGCGGCGGGCGGATGGCCGCGCCAATAGGGTGGGCGAAGGCGGGCGACGCGACCGCCCTCCTGATCGACCATGATGTCCGCCGGCTGAGGAAGCACGGCTCGGAGCGCCTCGATGAGGCTGGCCAACTGCGCCGGGTCCTGGATGTTGCGGCCGAACAGGATAACGCCAGAGGGCGGAAAGGCTTTGAAAAGCGCCGCCTCCTCGGGCGACAGGGCGGGGCCGGCGATGCCGACGATGGCGGCGGCGGGATGGCTCGCCGTCATCGGTTGGCCGCTATTGGATATAATCCGACTGGTAGTGCCGCCAGATTATATCCACTAGCCCTTGTTTTGGCAGGCCGATTCACCCGACCGCACGGATGCTTGTGTCGGGATCGGACCACTAGGATGTCACCGCCCTTCCCGAGCTTGACCACGGCCCGTGACGCGGATTCCGAAGTCACGCCCGAGGCGACCATGACGCCAACCGGAAAGCGCCACCGCCGCCGCAGCGCACAGCCCGTGGCATCGGAACGCGGCTAGAAATCGGCGACCGAGCACCCGGCGCCCTTGGCACGGACGCGATCGCAAAAGCCGCGAGCCTGGGCCATATCGGCGAACCCCGCGGTCCGCACCCGCCAGAAGGTGTGCCCTTCCCGCTCGGTCCGAGAGTAGCTCGGCTGACGACCGTTCATCAGCTCGGGCATCTTCTTCGTCAGTTGGGCCCACTCGGTGCGGGCGGATTCCTCGGATGTCAGCGCGGCGAGCTGTACCATCAGTTGGTGGCCGGTTGTCGCGGGATGACTCGCCGTCGCGGCGGCAACAGGTTTAGCCGGCGCGGGCTTTGGGGCGGGTGGCGTGGCGGTGGCGGCAACCGCCGATTTGCTGGGCGCGGGAACAGGGGCAGGCGCCGGTTCCATCGCCGGTGCGGCGGGTGCTTCGACAACCGGAGCCGGAGTAGGCGCCGTTGCGGGCGCCGAAGCCGGGGCTGGCGGCGCCGCGGCGGGGGCGTGAAGTGCCTTGAGGTCAGGCGATTCGGGCGCCGCGGCCAGTTTGGCATCGTTGGTGTCCGATCCAGCGGAGAAGACGTCGTTTTCCGCGCCGTCGATTTTCATGCCGCCGGGATTGACTGGCTTCTCCCGGATTGGACGGGTATCGGCGGTCACCACGGGCACCTCGCCGGAGTGCCGTCCCATCAACGCCGAGGCGCCGATCAGTGTGACCAGTACGGCGCCCAGGGCGCCGGCGAACATCATCAGGCGGCGGGTATGCGGATCCATACCCTCGCGAAACCGGCCTGTGCCATAGCGTCCGGCTCGGCTGCCCCGGTAGCCGGAATTTGGGATGCTCAAATCGTCAGACACGTCCATGCTCTTTCCCGCTAGCCAGCCCCCCGGCTGGTCCGAGGGGTCAGCGCATTTCCTCGACGGGCTCGACGCCCATCACTGCGAGCCCGGAACGGATAACGACTGCCGTTGCCGCGACCAGAGCAAGGCGCGCACGCGTCTCCGCCGGCTGATCGAGCTGAAGGAATCGAAGCGTCGTATCGTCCTTGCCTCGGTTCCATAGCATATGAAAGTCGGCTGCCAAGTCATAGAGAAAAAATGCAATTCTATGAGGTTCCCTTGCGATTGCCGCTGCTTCCACGGTGCGCGGCCAAAGCGCCAGGCGGCGCATCACGGTCAGTTCCGGCTCACCGGTCAGCGTATCAACATTTGTCGAGGCCAAAGCCTGGTCGGAGATGGTCTGGTCGGGGAACATCTCGGCCGCGGCGCGAAGCACCGAGCGGCAGCGGGCGTGGGCATATTGGACATAGAAGACCGGGTTTTCGCGGGTGGTGGCGAGGACCTGATCGAGGTCGAACTCCATCTGTGCGTCGGCCTTACGGGTCAGCATGGTGAACCGGATGGCGTCCTTGCCGACTTCCTCCAGCAAGTCGCGCAGGGTGACGTAAGTGCCCGCCCGTTTGGACATCCGCACCGGCTGGCCGCCTTTCACGATGTGGACGATCTGGCAGAGGACGGCCTCCAGCTTCACGCTGTCATGCGAGAGGGCGCGGACGGCGGCTTTCATGCGGGAGACATAGCCGCCGTGGTCGGCGCCGAGCACGTTGATCAGGACATCGTAGCCGCGGGAGATCTTGTCGGCATGGTAGGCGATGTCGTTGGCGAAGTACGGTGTTGCTGCCGTCCGACTTCCTGAGGGGCCGGTCGACGTCGTCGCCGAACTCGGTGGAACGGAACAGGGTTTGCGGACGGGGTTCCCAGTCTTCCGGGGTTTTGCCCTTGGGGGGTTCCAGGACGCCTTCATAGATCAGGCCGTCGGCGTGGAGCTTCTCGATGATCGTGTCGGTGGCGCCCGAGGCAACCAGATTTCGTTCGGAACTGTAGATGTCCTGCTGGACGCCAAGCAGGCGGAGGTCGTTGCGGATTTCCGTCATCATGGCGTCGATGGTCAGGTCCTTGACGGTGTCGAGCCATAGATCAGGGGCGGCGATGCCGAGGTCCGGGGTGGCCAGGGCGGCCTGGTAGCGGTCCGCCAGCGCCTTGCCCACGGCGAGCAGGTATTCGCCTTTGTATTGCAGACCGCCGGGAACCTCGGCGGCAAACATTTCCTCGGTCATCGGGGAGCCAATGGCCTGGAGGTAGCGCCAGTAGGCCGCCCAGGCGAGGGCGGTGACCTGGGCGCCGGCGTCGTTGATGTAGTATTCCTTGGTGACGCCGTAGCCGGCCTTGATCAGCAGATTGGCGAGGGCGTCACCGACGACGGCGCCGCGGCAATGGCCGATATGCATCGGGCCGGTGGGGTTGGCGGAGACATACTCCACGTTGACCTGGGTCGATGTTCCAGTGGTGGCGTCGCCATAAGCCTCGCCGGCGGCCAGGATGATGGGGAGAAGGGCGCGGAACGCCTCCGGGTGCAGGCGGAGGTTGACGAAGCCGGGTCCGGCGGCCTCGGCAGTGGCGATGTCGGGGGCACCTTTCAGATGCTGGACCAGGGCAGCGGCGATCTTGGCGGGTGGTTGGCGGGCGGCCTTGGCCGAGACCATGGCGGCGTTGGTGGCCATGTCGCCGTGGGCGGGGTCTTTCGCGGGACTGATCTCGACGCGGGCGGCTATGTCGGCCGGCAGGCCGGGGACTGCTTGGGCCAGCGCGGCGAGAACGGTTTCGCGCAGGCGCGCGTAGAGGTCGGCGTCGCTAAGGTCAGCAGAGGGTACGGGCGGGTTCATGAGCGCGGTGTTAGCGCGGATCATGGTGGCGGGTCGATGGTTGCAGTGGTCCTGGAGAGTTTGGGATTTGCCCCAACCGGCGGACTGATGGCTCTTTGCCATCGTTGGGTTGAGTTGGATCAGAGCGGCTGGTTGATGGCCGCTCCCAGGGACTGATGCATCGCGGTGATCGGCAAAAATGAGGTCCGGGTCGCGGTCCTGGCATCCAATCGAGCGCGTTCTGCCTGTTTCCGCTGCGCCTTCAGCGCCTTGCGTTCCAGTTCCCGGCGCTGCTGCCGGGACAGGTCTGGCGGCGGAGCCGGCTGTTTTGGCGCCGGCTGGCTTGCGGTAGGCGCCTCAGGTGGGACGGCCGGACGGGTCGGTATTTCGGGCACGGGTGAATGAACGGCCGCCGTCCGACGCTCCTTCCGCAGCTTGTCCAACGTGCGCTGGCACTGATGCCCGGAGCGGTGTGCAGCATTGGCGTTTCCGCGCAACCGCAACACCGCGTTGAGAGACAAGTCGGGATTCATTGCCTTGGCGAGGGCCTCCAGCGCGGCGAAGCCGAAACTGATGATCTCGGCGGCCAGGCGCAGTTCCTGCTCGTCTTCAGCGCCGTATGCGGCGAGGGTGCTGAGGACGGCGTGGCGGGCGGCGGCTTCATCGCCACCGGCGCCCCGGATGAACAGGTGCAGGAGGTAGGCGACTATCTCCTCGAGAAAGGCGGGGGCGACGAGGGGGAAGGACGACATGTCGGGACCTCTGAGGAGTTGGAGGGCGGGGCGAGATGAAAGGCGATTTCTAGAACATTAGTGGAACTCAGGATCGCATACAAGAAGATTTTCCTTACGCCTGTCGGAGGAGTTCCTTGGGGATTTTGGGGAGTTTGCCTGGGGGTATCGCCGGCCGTCCTCAGGGATCGGCGGCAGCGGGGCAGCCCTTGGGATCCGACGCCGCGTCTGAACTGAGGGTTCAGATTGGTGCGCGAGGTCGGACCGGCCCCTACCCCAGCATCGACAGCACGGCCTCAGCCGCACATTCCGATGGGGTCCCCGCGGGCGGGCGCAACATCGCCATAGCCTCGGCGCAGCCCTCAAGCTGTGCGGCCACAGCGGCTGGGTCCGTCAATAGGCGGTGCAATTCCGCCGCGAGCCGATCGGGACGACTTTCGTATTGCAGCAGTTCCGGGATGACCGGCCGGTCCAGCAGCAGGTTTACGATCGAAGCGTATTTGATCTTGATGAGCCGTTTGCCGATCTGGTGCGATATCGGATTGACCCGATAGGTCACCAGTACCGGAACCTTCGCCAGCGCCAACTCCAAGGTGGAGGTCCCTGACTTGGTCAGTGCAGCTGCCGAGGCGGCGAACGCGTCGTGTTTCTCCGCCGTGTCCGCGACCAGGATGGGTCGGATCGGCCAGGAAGATGTTCGCGCGCGCACGACCTCCTCCACCGGGCCGGCCAGCGGGACGACGGGCACCACCGGCTCCGGCAACAGACGGATGGTTGCCTCCAGAATCGGCAACAGGCGAGAGACCTCGGTCTGACGGCTGCCGGGCATGACGGTCAGGATCTTCGCGTCCGCCGCGATGCCATGGCGCGCACGGAAGCGGGCGGCGTTGCCAGTGTCGGCACCGCTTTCCAAGACCGGATGACCGACGAATTTCGCGGTCAGGCCGTGGCGGGCGAAGAACGCGGGCTCGAACGGCAGCAAGCATAGCAATTCGTCCCAGAGGCCCGGGTAGTGCTTCACCCGGTTCTCCCGCCACGCCCAGACCTGGGGCGCGACGTAGTGGACGCGCTTCAAAGTGGTAGGCTGCAGGGCTTTAAGCACGCGCAAGGTGAAGCCGGGGGAGTCGATCGTGACAAGGATGTCGGGACGGCGGGCCTGGATATCGGCAACAGTCCGCTTCAGCAGCGCTTTCAGCATGAAGATCTTCGGCACGACTTCCAGCAGTCCCATCAGCGCCAGGGAGCGGATGGGAAAAAGGCTCGTGAGCCCCTGCCCCGCCATGGCGCTGCCGCCGACGCCGATGAAGGTCGCGTCGGGGCGCCGGGCGCGGACTGCCTGCATCAGGGCGGCGCCGAGGACATCGCCGCTTTGCTCGCCGGCGAACAGGTAGATGAGTGGCATGGCCCGCCGTGAAGGAATGAAAGGCCAGAAGTCGCCCAGTTACCCAGGCGACGCAAATGCCGTTCGGTGGCGGCCGGTGCAAAAGGATGCGCGAACCGTTTTTATAAAGCGACGCACTCTCGATTAAGCCAGGCTACAGTGGTGTCCAAGAGGTTTGCCCAGAGTTATGTTGACGTCCGTCGACGACCAAATGCTAGCGCAGTTAGTTTGGCACTTATCGGCCGAGGCGTTCGGCATTGGCGGCGAGCGTCTGCTGGAAAGGCAGCATAACGGCCTTCTGCGCATTCAAAGCGAGCAGGCCCATCGCCATGAAATTGGATGCTGCCATCTGGAACCATCCGGCGGCGAAGTGGCCTTGCTTTTCGGCTATCTCTACCGGGTTAGCGCTTCCGGCAATGGCGAGCTTGGCGCGAGTTGCTCTTTCCACAGCATCGGAGGCAAAGCGCGTGAACTGTTCATGAGCATGGCTTGCCTGCTGCATCAAGATTATGCCGGCAGCAGAGAAAGCTTCTATCTTTTCCGGCACCATTCGGCCGAATTCTGCGTGGTCTGCCCGCATCGGATCGACGATGGCGGCCATGCCAAGCGCGACGCGCTTGGCGATAATCTGGCCAGCGGCGCTGGCGAGGTCGCTTCCACTTTTGGCGTTTTGCCTCGCCGCATCCACGACGTTGTCAAATGAGGTCATCGTTCTTTTCCTGAAAGGTATTATGTTTGTGGAGGACGCCTCCTGTGCAAGAACAACATGCACAAGACTCGGAATTTCGTTCCTGACAAATGGGACGTGGTGGGCCATTCCAGCCACCGCCTGGGACCACCCTCGTGGGGTTCGGTAGTCAAGAAAGGTTACGCTATCGAGGCTGGGCATCCAGTCCCGTAGCGTCGGCTCGACCTCGTCGCGGTTGATACCCCAAGGCATTGGCGGAAGCCGGTAGTGCGGGGTCCGGTTCAGGCCCAAGAGTGTGAGGCGGGAATACCAACGCGGGCACGACGTCGAAAACCATTTCGGCCGCGGGGAACCGATGGCAGATCCGCGCAAACAGTGTTCGCAGCATCGCTGGTTGAAGATACATCAAGAGGCCCTGGGCGACGATAAACACGTCAGCCATTGGATCGACGGCGTCCATCCAGGCGGGGTCAAGGGCGCTGCTGGCGATATGACGAAACCGATCGGTGGGAGCAAGAAAGCGCTCCCGCAGGACGATTGCCTCTGGCAGATCGACCGTTATCCAACGCACCCGGCCGTTGTCGACACGGTAACGTTGGGTTTCCAGGCCCTCGCCAAGTGAGACAACGACACCGTTCGGATGGCGAGCAATCCATCGTCTCAAGACATCATCGATGCCGGCGGCCCGCGCAGCGAGCAATCCGCTCGGGATACCAAAGTAGCGATCGAAATCGTAGTCGAGCGATTGGTAAATGCGCACGCTGCCGGGATCATCTAGAATGCTATCTCCGCGGGCCGCCTCCGTTGCTCGATTATGCAACGCCCACAACATAGTGTTCGGCACACCAGAAAGGTCAGGCGCGATCTGTGTGGTGCTTGCGGCTGCCATTGCAACTCCTGCCCGTGATAGCCGATATGTTGCAGTGCAGCATGCGAAATATAAGAGGTCCTCACGATTTATCGCTCGCTTTTATCGCTAAGACCGAGGCGGCGGTGATGGGCCGCGATCGGACCTCTACCGGATCCCCACCATCATATAATTGGTCCCCATGTCCCGTCCGGTCGTCCACTGCCCGGTCAACGGGCTGGCTACCAACCCGGTCGTGGCGCCCACGCGCAGACCGGCCGCTCTTAGCATCGCCGCGAGTTCGGCCGGCGTGATGAACGCTTTCCAGTCATGCGTGCCGATCGGCAACATCCGCAGCAGGTACTCGGCACCCACTTTCGCGGTCAGCCACGAGCGCCCCGTTCGGTTCAGCGTGGACAGGATCAACAGCCCACCGGGTTCCAGCAGTTTGGCAAGGATCCGGACGAAGGCGGCCGGGTCGGGCACATGCTCGATAACCTCGAGGCAGGTGACCAGCGGGAAACGCGCTCCCTCGGCCAGCAGATCCTCGGCCCGACAGGCGCGGTAGGTCAGGGTCAGACCGAGCTCCTCGGCGTGGGCGCGGGCGGCTTCGATCGCCTCGCCGGCTGCGTCGATGCCCAGAACATCGTGGCCATGACGCGCCAAGGCCTCGGCGGCAAGGCCGGCGCCGCAACCGAGGTCCAGAATGCGGGTCGGACCATGCAGGAACCCCTCGATCCAGCCGATCCGGGCTGGGTTCATCCGATGCAGCGGCTTCATCGGGCCGTGCGGATCCCACCAGCGCGCGGCCAGCCGGTCGAATTTTTCAACTTCGGCCGCCGAGATCGTTTCGCTACTCATGATTGTTGCTCCTCCCGCCGCGCACCAGTATGTGTGCGCCCACTTGGAAATCTGGCAACCGATTCCCCTTCATGGCCCGCATCGTAATGAAATTCGGCGGCACGTCCGTCGCCGACCTAGACCGCATCCGCAACGTCGCCCAGCGCGTCAAGCGCGAGGTCGACCACGGCAACGAGGTCGCCGTCGTCGTGTCCGCCATGTCCGGCGTCACCAACCAATTGGTCAAGTGGTGCTCCGACCTGTCGCCAATGCACGACGCGCGGGAATATGACGCGGTCGTCGCCACGGGCGAGCAAGTGACCTGTGGCCTGCTGGCGATCTGCTTACAGGACAACGGCGTCGATGCTCGGTCCTGGCAGGGGTGGCAGATCCCGATCCGCACCGATACCGCCCATGGCAAGGCTCGCATCCAGTCGATCGAGGGCGCGGAGCTGATTCGGCGCATGAAGACCGGGCAGGTCGCTGTTGTCGCGGGATTTCAAGGCATCGCGCAGGACAATCGGATCACCACGCTGGGGCGCGGCGGGTCGGATACCTCGGCCGTGGCGCTGGCCGCAGCGCTGAAGGCCGATCGGTGCGACATCTATACGGACGTCGACGGGGTCTATACAACCGATCCGCGCATCGTGCCGAGGGCGCGCAAACTGGCGAAAATCGCGTATGAGGAGATGCTGGAACTGGCTTCGGTCGGCGCCAAGGTGCTGCAGACGCGCAGCGTCGAACTGGCGATGAACGAAGGGGTCCGGGTGCGGGTGCTGTCCAGCTTCACCGACGCGCTGCCCGGTGAGGATAGCGGGACCCTGGTGGTGGATGAGGACGAGATCGTGGAAAAAGAGATTGTGGCCGGGATTGCCTACTCCCGCGACGAGGCGAAGATCACGGTGCGCCGCGTGCCGGACCGTCCCGGCATCGCGGCGGCAATCTTCGGCGCCCTGGCGGAGCAGAACGCCAATGTGGACATGATCGTGCAGAACATCTCGGCCGACGGCACCACGGACATGACGTTCACGGTCGGCAAGGCGGATCTGCCGCGGGCTCGGGCGGCGCTGGCCAACGTCAAGACACAGATCAACTGGGCGGAACTGCTGGAAGACACGGACGTCGCGAAAGTCAGCGTCGTCGGGGTGGGCATGCGCAGCCATGCCGGCGTCGCGAATACGATGTTCAGCGCGCTGGCGGATAAGGCGATCAATATTCAGGTGATTTCCACCAGCGAGATCAAGGTCAGCGTGCTGATCGCCGCCGAATACACCGAGCTTGCGGTTCGCGCATTGCATACTGCCTATGGTCTCGATGCAACCTGAGACGCTGGAGGCCGCCCGAGCGCGGCTGGACCGGTTGTGGGCGCGGGGGACGACTTTTCTGGGTTGCCGCTATGCCATCCTCGCCGGAGCGATGACCTGGGTGAGCGAAAAGCATCTGGTCGCCGCCATCTCCAACGCCGGGGGTTTCGGGGTGATCGCGTGCGGGGCGATGAGTTCGGCGCAGTTGGCCGAACAGATCGAGGGAACTCAGGGGCTGACGGATAAGCCGTTCGGGGTGAACCTGATCACTATGCATCCGGAGTTGAGCGACCTGATCCGGGTCACGCTGGAGGCCAAGGTCGGGCACATCGTTCTGGCGGGCGGGATCCCACCAGGGCCGGCGGTGCGTGCGGTGAAGGACGGCGGGGCGAAACTGATCGCTTTCGCACCCGCGCTGTCGCTGGCGAAGCGGTTGGTGCGTTCGGGAGCCGATGCGATCGTCATCGAGGGGTCGGAGGCCGGCGGGCATATCGGTCCGGTCTCGCTGAACGTGCTGGCGCAGGAGCTCTTGCCACATCTTCACGACGTGCCGGTGTTTGTCGCGGGCGGGATTGGACGGGGCGAGGCGATCCTGGCGTATCTGGAAATGGGGGCGTCGGGGGCGCAGTTGGGCACTCGGTTCGCGGCGTCGGAGGAGTCGATCGCGCATCCCAAGTTCAAGAAGTTTTTCGTTCACGCGCATGCCAGGGACGCGATGCCGTCGGTGGAGCTTGACCCCCGGCTGCCGGTCATTCCGGTGCGCGGGCTGGTGAACGATGGGACCAAGAAGTTCATGCAGCATCAGGCCGAGACGCGGGACAAATTCGTGGCCGGCGAGGTGACGAAGGAAGAGGCGCAATTGCTGGTCGAGCGGTTTTGGGCCGGGGCGCTGCGGCGGGCGGTGATCGAAGGGGATATCGAGACCGGGTCGGTGATGGCTGGGCAGTCCGTCGGTATGGTCACCAGTGTTCAGCCGGTGGCGGCGATCATCGAGGAATTGGTCGGGCAGGCGGTGGGCGCGTTGGGCGCACGGATGGAAGCGGGCTGAGGGTTGCGTCCGTAGCTGCCACCGGCCACTTCAATGCCACGCTGCTTGACACACCGCCGACTTTTTCCGGAGCAGCCCGGGCGAGGCGCCGGTCACAATCCCTGTTTTCTTAACCAAGATGATCGAGTCGCCGTCGATCTCCCGCCAGCCCTTATGGTAGCGCTTTGTTAATCAATTTGTGGGCTTCATCCGTCGTTTTTTGGATCAAAAATCGATGGGTTCGCTCATTTCGCAGGCGTATGGCGCCGCCGTGGCGGGATTGGCATTGTTCCATCCCTTCTCATGGCGTCGCTGCTGGCCGTCGTGGCGGCGGTCGTCATCGTGCAATCATCGACATTGCACTCCATCATTTTGTCGGAGGAGCACGCCACTCAGGAACGGCTCGACGTCAATCTTGGGATGCTCAAGCACGAACTACTGGGTCGTGGCAGCGATTGGCGGTTGGGTGCTGACGGCAGACTGATGGTCGACGGCAAGGTTGCGGAGGGACTGGACCACGTAGTCGAGGACGTCGCCCGTATCACCAACTCGGTGGCAACGGTTTTCGCCGGTGACACACGCATGGCAACGACCGTGAAGCGACCTGACGGTTCGCCGGCTGTCGGAACAAAACTTGCCGCGGGGCCGGCCCGCGCGGCGGTGATCGACAGCAAAATCGTCCTATCGCGGCACGGCTGATATCCTGGGCGTGCAGTATTTCACGGTTTATGAGCCATTACTTGATCGTGATGGCCACCCGGCAGGTATATTGTTTGTCGGCGTGCCAAGTGCCAAGGTTCAAGCGGTTCTGAATTCGATCATCTGGCAGACCTCCGAAGTCGCACTGGTCGTTGTGCTGATTGGCGCCGTTGGCATTTGGCTGATGCTGCGTGCCACGTTGCGTCCGCTTCTGGCACTTGCCGGTGTGGTGCGTGACGATCAGCGATGGTCAGCTCGATGTCTCGGTGCCCTGTGCCGACCGGAGCGATCAACTCGGCCAAATTGGCAGAGCAGTCGAGATACTGCGGGACAAGGCCCAGCGCGCCCGCGCCGTGGGTATGCAGGCCGCCCGCGACCGGGAGGCGTCAGGATCGCCGCCAGGCTGCTATCGACTTGGTTACTCAGGATTTTGGCGGTTCTTTGTCGGGGGTCTTGGTTGGGCTGGTGGAGTTCCGCCAGCGGCATGCGCGAATCGGCTGCCGATGTTGCGGGGGCTGCCCAACAGACGCGCAGCGACATGGAGTCCACGACATCGGAAGCCGAGATGTCGTCACAAAATCTGTCCAGGGTGGCCGCGGCCGCTGAGGAATTGACGGCCAGTGTCGGCGAAATCTCCCGTCAGGTCGAACAGGCCGCCACGGCGGCGCACGAGGCGGTGGAGCAGGCGCGGGCGGCGGATGCAACGGTGAGCGATCTGAGCGCAGCCGCCAGTCAGATTGGTCAGGTTGTCAGCCTGATCAACACGATCGCGGCGCAGACCAACCTGCTGGCCCTGAATGCCACAATCGAGGCGGCGCGGGCAGGCGAAGCCGGTAAAGGCTTCGCCGTCGTCGCAGGGGAGGTCAAGCAGCTTGCCGCGCAGACGGCCACGGCCACCCAACAGATCGGCCTTCAGGTCGGCGCCATTCAGACCGCGACGGGCCAAGCGGCAAGTGCCGTGATGGCGGTGACGACGGCGATCGGGCGTGTTAGCCTTGTCGCGACCCAAATATCGGCCGCGGTCGAGCAACAAGGGACTGCGACATCTGAGATCGCGGCGCAAGTCAGCACAGTGGCGCAGATTACGGACAAGGCGGCAAGCGCGATGCGCGCCGTCTCGAGTGCAGCGGAAAGATCGAGACAGATCAGCCAGACGGTCCTGGTGTCAGCCGATCAGGTCACCAAGATATCCGGCACGCTGCGTGAGGAAGTCGGACATTTCATGGTGGCGATCCGCGCGGACCAGCCGAACGATAACCGCCGGCAATACGAGCGGATCGCAGGCGGCGGAATAAAAGTCGGATTAAGCTGTACCGAGCACGGCATCGTCTCGGCAACGGTGAAGGACATTTCGTTGGGGGGTGCCGCTTTATTCTGCGAATGGCGCTGTGCGGCCGGGACCGAGATCAAGCTGCGTTTCCCGGTCGGCGAGTTCGAGGTGTCGTCACGCGTGGTCAATATCCGAGATGGTCAGATTGGGGTGGCGTTTCGGCAGGACCCGCAGACGCTGGTCCATATTGCCCAGGCGATCGATCAAATCGCGGCAGCCGATGGGTCGGGTCGGTCAATCGATGAAAAAAACAAGCGGTTCGCCCTTCGCCAGTGACGCTCACGCGGCTCGGTTGCCTGACCGTCACTGGGTTGAACCGGCTCAGGGCCGGCCGGCGCTTTCCGATTTGATTTTTCCGCCGCAAGAACTATGGTCACGCCCAAAATCAAGCAAAGCATCGATCCATAGGGCTGCGGCGCCTGTTCGCTCCAGCTTGCGGGAGGAAAAAACCAGATGGAGCCGCAGACCGGGATCCGTCGTGCTTATTCGATCGCGACCTCTCCGTCGCGGGCTGCCAGGGAAATTTATGACGGCCTGGCGCAGCCAGACACCGGCCTCGTTGTGCTGTTCTGCTCCCTGAGCTTTGACCTCGATGTTCTGGGAGCCGAGATCAAAAGACTTTTTCGTTCCACCAACGTGATCGGCTGCACCACAGCAGGGGAAATCACGCCTGTCGGCTATCTCGAAGGATCGATCACCGGTTTCAGCCTGTCCGCGCAGGAGTGTGACGCGGCGATCCACTTCCTGCCCGACATCTCAACTTTCCAACTGCCGCAGGGCGCCGCCGCGGCCGACACGTTGATCGCCGCGCTCGCCGACCGGGGGATCGAGACTGACAGCGCCGATACTTTCGCTTTGTTGCTGATCGACGGCCTCTGCACGACGGAAGAACTCGTGCTCAGTTCAATCCATCGCCGGCTGGACCCGATCCCGTTGCTCGGCGGTTCGGCCGGCGATGATATGGCGTTCGAGACGACTTACATCTACCACGACGGCCGCTTTCATTCCAATGCGGCGGTGCTGACGCTCGCCAAGATCCGGCGGCCGTTTCGCGTCTTCAAGCACCAACATTTCTCCGGCACCGACATACGGATGGTGGTCACCGGCGCCGATCCAGCCCGGCGCGTCGTGACCGAGATCAACGCCGAACCAGCCGGCCTGGAATATGCGCGCATTATCGGGCTCGACTACGACTTATTGACGCCTATAATCTTCGCCGAACATCCGGTCATGGTAAAAGTCGGGGGCGATTACTACGTCCGGTCAATCCAGAAAGTAAACGAGGATGCCAGCCTCACCTTCTTCTGTGCGATCGACGAAGGTGTTGTCCTCACGCTGGCCCGGCATGAGGACATGGTCGCTATGCTAACAACATTCTTCAAAGACATGCGCGCGCAGCTTGGCGAACCCTTGCTGGTCATCGGTTTCGACTGCGTGCTGCGCAGCCTCGAAGCCGAGACGCGCCAGGTGAAACGCCTCGCGAGCAATATCCTCGCCGCCAATAATGTCATCGGCTTCAGCACCTATGGCGAGCAGCTCGCCGCGATGCACGTCAATCATACCTTTACCGGGCTACTGATCGGGAGTGGATCGCAACCGTGAACGACATGGTGTCCGATCAATCGGAACTGGAGAAGCTGCGCAAAATCAACCGCGTGCTTATGGACCGCGTGGAACGTGACATGGACGCCCATGGCGGCAATGCCTACGGGTTGTTCCGGACCGCGATCACGCTCGAAACCCAGATCAGCGAGCGCACCGCGGAGCTGACGAAGATCACTCATCAACTGATGCATGAAGTTGCGCAGCGCCGCCAGGCTGAAAAGGCGTTGCTTGCCGCTAAAGCCGAAGCGGAACAGGCCCATCTCGGCAAGACAAAGTTTTTCGCCGCCGCCACCCATGACCTTTGTCAGCCGCTTAACGCCGCCCACCTGTTTCTAGGCGCGCTTGGCGACGAGGTCTCGTCAGACCGAGCGTGTCAGCTTCTTGGGCGTATCAACTCGGCGCTGGACACCATGGACGAGCTGCTCAGCGCATTGCTCGACATCTCCAAGCTTGACGCGGGCGCCTGGCCGGTGAGGCTAACCAGCGTCCAGATCGCCCCGATGCTCGAGCGTCTGGCTGACGAGTACCGGCCGCAGGCCCATGCCGCCGGGCTCGATCTCCGGGTCGTGCCAAGCTGTGCCCACGTGCGCACGGACGGGCATTTATTCGAGCGTGTCCTGCGTAACCTGATCAGCAACGCGATCCGCTATACCGCGGAGGGACGCATCCTGGTCGGTTGCCGCCATCGCGGCGACCGCGCCGTGGTGCAGGTCTGGGACAGTGGCATCGGCGTGCCGGAGCAAATGCGCGAGGAGATCTTCCGCGAGTTTCAGCGCCTAGGCAACGCGCCCCGCCGTGGCGGCAAGGGTCTCGGCCTTGGCCTGGCGATCGTCGACAGAATCTCGCGTCTTCTCGATCTCGACGTAACGGTGGCTAGCGAGGTCGGACGCGGATCGTGCTTTTCTATCAGTGTCACCCGCTGCGCCCCACCCGTATCGTTGGAAACGACACAAGACCCGGTGCCGCTACTACCTGGGCTGACTGGCAAATGCGTTGTCGTTATCGACAACGATCAGACTGCGCTCGACGCAGTCCACGCGGTCCTTGATGGTTGGGGCTGCCGGTTTGTGGGCGCCATCTCATCCGGCGACGCGGTGACTTAACTTGCCGCCACCAAGTCGAATCCCGATCTGATCATTGCCGATTATCATCTCGACGATGACTTGCATGGCACCGACGCAATCGAAACACTGCGCGCCTGCTACGGCCAGAACATCCCGGCCATGGTGGTGTCGGGCGATCGATCGTCCGATTTGAAGAATGCCCTGAGGGCCGCGGGCTACCCATTTCTCGCCAAACCGGCCAGCCCGGCCAGGCTGCGCGCCATGATGAGCTATCTTGTGAGCCCACCGGCGTCGGTCTAATACCAGCCGGCGCTTGCGCCGACCGGTATCAGAAGTCTTTTTTCGCGCGCCGCCGCCCGCCAACCCGGCGCGCATACCAGTCAACGCAAGCGTCGACCGGTATCAGAGTTTTTTTCGCGCGCCGCCGCCCGCCAACCCGGCGCGCATACCAGTCAACGCAAGCGTCGACCGGTATCAGAGTCTTTTTTCGCGCGCCGCCGCCCGCCAACCCGGCGCGCATACCAGTCAACGCAAGCGTCGACCGGTATAAGTCATCCAGCCTGGCTAAATCACCCAGCCTGGCCGGGCGCGAACCGGTCGCGCTGAAACGCGACAATCGCTTCCGCTCTCGTGGCGACGCCCAGCTTACGCAAAATCGCTGTCATGTGCGCTTTCACCGTTACATCGCTAATATCCATCTCGCGCGCGATCTGCTTGTTGGAGCGACCCTGCGCGAGCAGCGCAAGCACTGCGATCTGGCGTGGCGTGAGAGGCTCTTCGGCCGCGGCTGCATCCGCGGCCGGCCGAGCGACGGCGTCTATCGGAATGTAGATACCGCCGTCCAGCACGATTTGCAGTGCTTCGATCATCGCTTCCTTTGGCGCGGATTTCGCGACATAGCCCGCCGCTCCACAAGCCAGAGCGCGCCGTACGACAGAGGGATCTTCCAGGGAGGAGATCACGACGATTGGGGTCCCCGGCACGCACTCGCGCAACATGACAAGGTCGGCAAGCCCGTTGGAGCCGGGCATGAAGAGATCGAGTAGAATCAGGTCAAGATCGTCGTGGGCCTTGACGGTCTCAAATAGCTCCTTCGCCTCCGTGGCTTCCAGGCAGACAAAATCCCAATTACGCACCGCGAACAGACGCGCGATGACTTCGCGGATCGCGTCGCGAAACAGCGGGTGGTCTTCCGCTATAAGCACTTTCTGCATCGACGCGCTCCTCCCCGGCTTAAATCGCCGCCGTTCGACGAGGGGAAGCGTAGCCCGATCCCGACGGTTCCGCCTATTCGACCTTTGGACAATAGCGCGAGGCCGAGGTGTCGACCATGGTGCCGCCAAGCCGCGATTGAAGCGGCCGACAACGAAGGAGGATAGTGAACGTGGCCTCACGCACACCATGGCTTACCAGCACTTGCCTTGCCAGCGCTTGCTTTTCGCTCGGCTTGCTCGCCGCCGCTACACCCAGCGCCCGAGCTGCTGACCCAACCGCAGACCCCAATGGCTGGGCCATGTATGGCCATGGCTACGACAACACCCGCTATTCCCCACTCAATCAGATCACCAAGGACAATGTCGGCCAACTGAAGCTGGCGTATTCCTTTCAGCTCGGCTCCCTGCGATCGAACGAATCTTCCCCGATCGTAATCGGCGACACGATGTTCGTCTCGACATCCTGGGGTCCGAAATATGTCTACGCGATCAACGCCAAGACCGGCGAACGCAAGTGGACATACGAGCCCGAGATCCCCGATGACGTGCTGCAATACGCCTGCTGCGACGTGAACAGCCGTGGCGTAACCTATGGCGATGGGAAAATCTTTGTCGGCCGGCTGGACGGCAAGCTCGCCGCGGTTGACGCTGCTACCGGCGAAGAGCTGTGGGTCACCAAAGTCGTCGACTACAAGCAGGGTTCTGTCATTACCTCCCCGCCGCTGGTGGTAAAGATCTCGTTATTACCGGCTTCGGCGGTGGTGAGTATGGCGCGCGTGGCAGCTTGCAGGCGTATGACATCAAGACCGGAAAGCAGGTCTGGAAGAGCTATACTGTGCCTGGACCGGAGGAAGACAACAACGACACCTGGAAGGGCGACAGTTGGCAGCATGGCGGCGGGGTCCCGTGGCTCGTTGGGTCATACGATGCCAAGACCGACACCGTGTTTTGGGGCACCTCGAATCCAGGTCCATGGAACTCCGTTGTCCGCAGCACCGGAAACAGCGACTATGGCAAGCTGACCAACCTCTATACCTCCAGCACCGTGGCGTTCGACGCCGGCACCGGCAAGATCAAGTGGTGGGTGCAGGCCACCCCGGAAGACGCGTGGGACTATGATGGCGTTAACGAGCTGGTATTGGCTGATATTCCCATCGGCGGCTCGAAGACACCTGTTTATATGAAAGCGGACCGCAACGGCTTCTTCTATGTGGTCAACCGCGAAACTGGCAAGATCATCTCTGCCGAGAAATATGTCCCGACCACCTGGGCGGATAAGATCGATATCGCCACCGGCAAGCCGCAGGAAGCCGCCGATCAGCGGCCAGGACCGAACCATCCTGTCAAGGGCGTTTGTCCGAACCTGATCGGCGGCAAGAACTGGCAGCCGATGTCCTACAATCCCGAGACGGGTCTGGTCTACATCCCGACCAATAACGTCTGCATGGACTGGGCCGTGTCCGAGGTGAACTACCGCAAGGGTGTGTTCTACCTCGGTGCCGAATTCCCGACCCATCCCGGCCCGGGCGGCTATTTGGGCGAGTTGGTTGCGTGGGATCCTGTAGCGAACAAGAAAGTCTGGGGCGTGAAAACCGATCTGCCGTTCAACGGCGGTACGCTGACGACAGGCGGCGGGCTCACATTCTGGGGCGATTTGCATGGTGTCTTCCACGCCTACGACGCGAAAGGCGGAGCCGAGCTGTGGAAGGCGCAACTCGGGTCGGGGATTGGCGCGGGACCGATCAGCTACTCGGTGGACGGCAAGCAATATGTCGCCGTCGTCGTCGGACGCACCGCCGCCATTCCGGCTTTCCTCGGCGATATCGGCAAGAAGATGACGGCCGCCACGCCGGAAGGCGGCGCGCTGTTCGTCTTCACGGAGTAACCGTGGTGCGAAAGACCTTCCTCAGATGCTTGGCGACGGGGACGGCACTGGCGGGGGCGGCATTGGCCGCCGCCCCATCCGGGCACGCCGCCCCGCCGCTGCGGCTCTGCGCAGATCCGGCGAACCTGCCCTTTAGCACGTCATCGGAAGCCGCTGCCAAGGCTGGGATGCCCGGGTTGTATGTCGAGATCGGGCAAGCCGTCGCCGACGCGCTGGGCCGGCCGATGGAAACCGTTTGGTCGCTTAGCTATTTCGGCAAGCGTAACCTCCGCGCGACGTTGCTCGCGGGGCGGTGCGACTTTGCTGTGGGGTTGCCGGCGGTCGAGGACTTCATGGGACCAGCCGTGATCTTTTCCCGGCCAATCCTGTCCGTCGGCTATGCTATCGCGGCGCGCAAGGACGCCAAGCTGTCGACGATCGCCGATCTCGACGGCAAGCGAGTGGCGGTCCAGTTCGGATCACCGCCACAAAGTCTCGTGGCGGAACACGATAATATAGCGGCCTCGACCGTTATGGATCCGGACGAGGGCATGCAACTGCTCGCCGATGGCAGGGTGGACGCCGCCTTCGTATGGGGGCCATCCGCGGGCTACGACAACCATGCCCTGCTGCACGACGCCTACTACGTGCGACCGGTCGACGGCGTGCAAATGCACTACGACGCGGCGATCGGTTTCTCCAGTAAAAGCAAGGAGCTTCGCGACCAGGTGGATGTCGCGCTGCCTTCGCTCGGCGGCAAGATCGTCGCGCTGCGCACCAAGTACGCCATGCCCGACGGCCCTGGCGTCATGCTCGCGGCCGCAGAAACGCCGGAACCGCCCGCCCCCGCCGGGGTTCAGCCCGCCGCGCCTGCGCCGGGGCCAGCAAAGTCCGGCGCCCCGCAACCGTCAGCTGCCGGAGCGGAAAGCACCGAAGTCGCGGAAGGGCGGGAGATCTTCAACGGCACCTGCGCGCATTGCCACGGTCCTGATGCCGTGCAGTCGGAACGGCGGATCAACTTGCGTCTACTGCATCACCGTTACGGTGACGACATGCATGACGTATTCCTGACCACAGTAACGAAGGGCCGGCCGGCGAAGGGCATGCCGACCTGGGAAGGCGTCTTCACCGAACAGGATTTCGCAAAGATCTACGCCTTCCTCATTACGGTCCAGGACCCCGAGCACTGATCGCGTAGTGGGTCCTTCGACTAAACATTGAGCTAGATCATTTTCAGGCTTGATTGTCAGGCTGAAGATAACAACCGGCTCGGCTCTACGTAGTCGACTTCGGGCTTAATCCGTACAACTGGAGGGAAAACAGATGGTCGAAAAAACGCTAAGCGAAGTCGCGAAGCAGATCGCGTTGCGTTCGCACTACGAAAACTGGATCGGCGGCAAATGGGTGCGCGCCGGTCAAGGGCCAGACGTTCGACAACGTCTCGCCAATCAATGGACGCGTCGTCAGCACCCACGCCCGGTCGACCGCGGAGGACATCGAGCTCGCGCTCGACGCCGCGCATAGCGCGAGGGAGGCCTGGGGCCGCACGCCGGCTGCCGAACGCGCCCTAATCCTTAACAAGATCGCCGACCGCATGGAGGAGAAGCTCGATCTGCTCGCTATGGTCGAGACGATCGACAACGGCAAACCGATCCGCGAAACCAAGGCCGCGGACCTGCCGCTGGCGGTTGATCATTTCCGATATTTCGCCGGTTGTATCCGCGCTCAGGAGGGCAGCCTGTCGGAGATTGATCATGACACGGTCGCCTATCACTTCCATGAACCACTCGGTGTTGTCGCCCAGATCATCCCGTGGAACTTCCCCCTGCTCATGGCGATCTGGAAGCTGGCCCCGGCGCTGGCAGCCGGCAACTGCGTCGTGCTGAAGCCCGCCGAACAGACACCGCTGGCAATTCTTGTTTTGATGGAAGCGATCGCCGAACTTCTGCCGCCCGGTGTGTTGAACGTCGTGACCGGATTTGGCGTCGAAGCCGGCAAGCCGCTGGCACAGAGCAAGCGTGTCGCGAAGGTCGCCTTCACCGGCGAGACCACGACCGGCCGGCTGATCATGCAATACGCCAGCGAAAACATCATCCCCGTCACCCTGGAGCTCGGCGGCAAGTCCCCCAACATCTTCTTTGCCGACGTGATGGCAGAGGATGACGATTACTTTGACAAGGCGCTCGAGGGCTTCACGATGTTCGCCCTCAATCAGGGCGAGGTCTGTACCTGCCCTTCGCGTGCCCTGATACATGAAAGCATTTACGACCGCTTCATGGAACGGGCTGTCGCCCGCACCCGTAAGGTGGTGCAAGGCAATCCGTTGGATGCGGCGACGATGATCGGCGCGCAGGCATCCAACGACCAGCTCGAAAAAATCCTGTCCTATCTCGATATCGGCAAGCAGGAGGGCGCCAAAGTTCTCACCGGCGGCGCGCGTGCTCAACTTGGCGGCGACCTTGACGGCGGCTTCTACGTGCAGCCGACGATCTTCGAGGGTCACAACCGTATGCGGATCTTCCAGGAGGAGATTTTTGGGCCGGTGCTGTGCGTGACCCCCTTCAAAAACGACGAGGATGCGCTTGCCATCGCCAACGATACGCTTTACGGCCTTGGCGCGGGCGTGTGGTCGCGCAACGGCAACCGGGCCTATCATTTTGGCCGCGCCATCCAGGCTGGCCGGGTCTGGACCAACTGCTATCACTTGTATCCCGCGCATGCGGCGTTCGGCGGATACAAGCAGTCGGGCATCGGCCGGGAGACCCATAAGATGATGCTAGACCATTATCAGCAAACGAAGAACATGCTGGTAAGCTACAGCCCGAAGGCTTTGGGCTTCTTCTGATCAACCAAGCGGCGTGCGGATTATCAATGATCCGCACGCCTTTTCTGCACGGAGCGATCGATGGTCGAGCGCGTCTGCGTCACCGAAGCGGCCGAGGCGGTTATCCGCCGGCTCGAAGCCATCCACGGCGATCTGCTGTTTCATCAGTCCGGCGGCTGCTGCGATGGCAGTTCTCCGATGTGTTATCCGCGCAGTGAATTCCTTGTTGGCGCGCAGGACGTGTACCTCGGGAAGATCGCGGGCGCGCCAGTGTTCATCGGTGCGGCGCAGTTCGAATACTGGGCTCACACACAGCTTATCATCGACGTCGTGCCAGGCCGCGGCGGGGGATTCTCGCTCGAAGCACCCGAGGGTCTGCGGTTCCTGACCCGCAGCCGCGTGTTTACTGACGCGGAGGCAGATGGGTTGTCTGCCAAGGGTCCGCCCAGGCGCGGCAACGAAGTGACGGAGACGATAATATCATGAAACAGTCACTAATGCTGCAGGCGGCCGCCCTGTTCGCAGCGGCCTTATGGATGACGACGGGCTCAACGCTGGCTGCAGAGGCATCGGGCAATCCCGTGAACGGAAAGGCGATCTTCCAACGCACCTGCGCCAACTGCCACTCAACGGAAATCGGCGTGAACAAAATCGGTCCTAGTCTTTGGGGCATCATCGACCGGCCAATCGCCGTTGTACCCGACTACACATACTCCGAAACGCTGCGGGAGCGAAAGACAGATTGGCAGATCTGGGACGTAGCCGCACTCGACGTCTACCTGCGCAATCCACGCGAGGCCGTGCACGGGGTGAAGATGTTCTTCAAGGGGCTGCCGGCACAATCGGACCGGCTGGACGTCATCTCGTATCTTCAGACTCTCAAGTAGGCGATTGTCCGGATCCAGTCGGGCCCCAAGCCCTTCGGACACCAGGGACTGCAGGATGTCGAGCTGCTCGCAAACGGTGGAGATCTGTCCGCCATTTGCGAGACCCGCCGACGCATCCAACGCCGAGCGCAAATAATTAGTCTATTCCGAGCCTGCGCCTTGATCCAGATCAATGAATTTGTGGACCGGAGGGAAGACGATCCGCTGAGGTGATACTAGCACCGCGGGGTCACGAGAGCGCAGGCTTGCTGGTGGATAAACACGTGACCGCTCAGTCTGATCCGGGATTCCCGCTGACGCATCATTTCGTGACACGCTCTGAGGTCTCACATGGCCAGGACCAACGACGGCATTGCGCTGTTCCGGCAGGTGCTTACGCAAGAACTTCGCGAGCACTGGATGCTATTCCTGATTGAGGGCATCGTTCTGGTCATTCTGGGCGTGCTCGCCATCCTGGTGCCGATGATTGCGACCATTCCCGTCGCGATCGTCATTGGCTGGCTGATCCTCATCAGCGGCGTCGTGGGCCTGGTCACCACCTCCATGGCGCGCGATGTGCCGGGGTTCTGGTGGTCGGTGGTTTCAGGGCTCGTCTGTGTCGTCGCGGGGAGCATGCTGCTGTGCGGGCCAATCCTTGCGGAGGTTTCGCTCACTCTGCTGCTGGTCGTGTTCTTCACCATCGAGGGCATGGCCTGGAGCATTTACGCGATGCAGTATAAGAAGGAACTCTCTGGACCCTGGACCTGGATGCTGATGAGCGGCATCGTCGATCTGATCCTGGCCTTCATGTTCTGGTGCCGCCTTCCGGGCACCGCAGCGTGGGCATTCGGTCCACTGGTCGGCATCAGCATGCTGTTTGGTGGCGCTTCTATGATCGCAATGGCCGTGCATGCACACGCAGCCAGCCAGTCCAATGGATCGCTTCTGACCTGACGTTCGCCCGCGCGGCAGTGGCGTCCTGCTCGCCGGCGCGGCACCCGCTCGGGCAGGTGGCTTCTTTGATCTATCTGGGCGAGGACCGCATTGGCGGTCGTGCCCTACGTGCGGGCGCCCGCAGGGCGGTGCCTCAGTGAAGGCGGGCCCGTTGCGCAAGGATGAGTTCCAATTTGACGTAGACGTTGGCGTGGGTAACCCAAATCGATGCCCCCGGTTCGCGCTGGCGGAGGGTGTCGCTAACGTCGCCACGAGCGGCGTTTTCGCACGGTCCGCAAGGCTTGTGCAAACAGGCAACGCCGCCGATTGGTGCTATCGGTTAACGTCCCGCTGGGCGAACCGCGGGAAATTGCCTGAAATCCGAACGATTCGACCGCCATTCCTTGATCCGCCCCCCTGCCCTTGCCATGTTTCAGCAATGCCGCCTTATTGGCCGGGTTGCGGCAAAGAGGAGGGCAGTAGCGAAATGACCGACACGTCGATATCGCCCACCTGTGGCGAATGACCGGGCCTAGACGTCTTCTCTCCCGGTTGCGGAATCTCCGGGCCCACGATTCAGCGCCGCTGTCCGCGATGGTCGAGCTTGTCGCGTCCGAAATGGTTACCGAGGTCTGCTCGATCTACGTCCAACGACCTGGCGACATTCTGGAACTGGCCGCCACCGAGGGCCTAAACCGGCGCGCCATCGGCCACACGCGTTTGCGGGTCGGCGAAGGGATCGCCGGCCTGTGCGCGGCCACGGGTGCGGTGATGAACCTGCCGGATGCTCAGAACCATCCCGCTTTCGCGTATCGCCCGGAAACTGACGAGGAACCGTTCGCCTCCATGCTCGCGGTGCCGGTGCGCCGCTCCGGCCGCACCTTGGGGGTGGTGGTGGTCCAGAACCGGACCCCTCGCCACTACACCGATCCCGAGGTCGACGACCTGGAAACTGTTGCCATGCTGCTGGCCGAGATGCTGTCCGGCAGCGGCGCGGCCGACGGTTCGCACGAGGGTGTTGGGGCGACGGTGCCCCGGCAGTTCGCCGGCACGTCGCTGATGCGCGGCATCGCGGTCGGCCCGATCGTCTTGCTGCGGCCGGCGCGGCGGGTTTTCACGGTGCTCGCCGATGATCCCGAGGTCGAACAGCATCGGCTGGAACAGGCGATGGACCGCATGCAGCGCGGGCTGGATGATCTGTTCGCGGAGGTTCCGCATAACGGCCGCGCTGCCGACGTGAGCGCCTCCCGCGAGGTGCTGGAGGCTTACCGCTTGGTTGCCGCTGATGCCGGCTGGTTGCGCCGGGTTGGGGAGGTGATCCGCAGCGGGCTGACCGCCGAGGCGGCGGTGCAGCGCGTCGCCGGCGAGTTGCATGACCGGATGCGCCGCATCAGCGACGCCTATTTGCGCGAACGCCTTGCCGATATGGAGGATCTGGCCAACCGGCTGCTCACGGCGCTGACCGGCGAAGTTGCCCGCTCGCCGGTGCCGGAGGGCGCGATTCTGCTGGCCCGGCGACTGGGTCCGGCCGAGCTGCTGGATTGGCAAGCCCGCGGGATCGCCGGTGTGGCGGTCGAGGAAGCCAGTCCGTCCGGCCACGCGGCTATTCTGGCGCGCGCGTTGGGCATCCCGGCCCTGGGCGGTCTTCGTGGCGTATTGAATAGCGCCGAACAGGGCGACGAGGCCGTGCTCGATGCCGATGAAGGCCAGTTCATCCTGCGCCCCGAAGCCGAGGTGCAGCGCGCCTACCTCCGGGCGCAGGAAGAGCGCAACGCCAAATTAACCGAACTGGGAAAATGGCGTGGACGCCCGGCCGTCACCGCCGACGGTGTCGCGCTGAAGCTGATGCTGAATGTCGGCCTGAGCATGGAACTGCCGCAACTCGAGCGAACCGGCGCGGACGGGATCGGGTTGTTCCGTACCGAAATCGCCATGCTCGCGCGGGGCTCGGTCGCCGACGTGGCGGAGCAAGCCGCGATCTACGGGCGCGTTATGGATGAGGCCGGCGACAAGCCGGTGGTGTTCCGCACGCTGGACCTGGGAGCCGACAAGATGCTGCCGGGCACCGTTAGCGAGGAAGAGAACCCGGCTATGGGCTGGCGATCGCTGCGGGTTGGCCTGGATCGGCCGGCGCTGCTGCGGCGGCAGTTGCGTGCGCTACTGCTGGCCGCCGGCGGCCGCCCGTTGTCCGTGATGTTCCCGATGGTCGCCACGGTAGGAGAATTTCGCGCGGCCAAGGCGCTGTTGGTGGCCGAGGCCCAACGCGTGCGTCCGTCCCCGGGCTCGCTGCTGATCGGCACGATGCTGGAAGTGCCGGCATTGATGTGGCAGTTGCCCGAGCTATTGAAGGACGCTGATTTCATCTCGGTTGGGTCAAACGATTTATTGCAGTTTCTGTTTGCCGCTGATCGCGGAACCCCGTCGTTATATAATCGATACGATTTCATTTCGCCGCCGGTGCTGGATATGCTGGAGCAACTTGTCTGCAAGGCCAGCGCGGCAGGGGTTCCTGTCTCTTTGTGCGGTGAAGCGGCGGCCCGGCCGTTGGAGGCCTTGGTGCTCGCGGCACTGGGCATCACGACGCTGTCGATGCCGGCGAGTGGGATTCTTCCGCTGAAGGCGATGTTCTCGCAAGTCGATCTGGTTGCGTTCCGGTCTGTGCTATCGGCGATCAGGCGCGGCGGCGACAGCGGGCTGCGCGGGTCTGTTGCGACCTGGGCCCGTGAGCAGGGCATCCTTGGCTGACCGGTCCGCTGGTGGTCCGATCCCGACAGAAGAGGGTAAATCGGCCAAGGGCTAGTGGACATAATCTGGCGGCACTATCCGTCGGATTATATCCACGAAGTGTGGCCGCGACATCACAGCGTTGAGATGTTTCGACGGACCCTGCCGCCTGTTTCGGATGGCAAGTTGGCCTCGATGGCCCTTTAGCGGCGCATCGGCTTGCTCGGTGCAGGCTGGGCAGTAGCGAATTGCGGCTGAAATCCCCATACTACGGTTGTGGTTGGACGGAGTGGAAACCTTCGCGCCGCAGTGTGCGTGCGCTTTTTTCTGGCGCCGCGATGAAGGAGATTTGGATGAGCTATCGGCCTTACCAGGAAATCATCCGGCGCAAGTCCCGCCGGGTCTATGTCGGCAAGGTTCCGGTCGGCGACGGCGCACCGATCTCGGTGCAGACCATGACCAATACGCTGACGCACGATGTTGACGCAACGGTGGCGCAGATCAGGCGGGCCGAGGCGGCGGGGGTAGATATCGTTCGTGTCTCCTGCCCTGATCAGGAGAGCGCTCTGGCGTTGAAGGATATCGTGCGCCAGGTGGATGTGCCGATCGTTGCCGATATTCATTTCCACTATCGGCGGGCGCTGGAGGCGGCGGCGAACGGGGCGGCGTGCTTGCGGATCAATCCTGGCAATATCGGCAGCGATGAGCGGGTTCGCGAGGTGATCAAGGCGGCGCGGGATCATGGATGCTCGATGCGCATCGGGGTCAATGCTGGGTCGCTTGAGAAGCATCTGCTGGAGAAATATGGGGAGCCCAACCCCGAGGCGCTGGTGGAGAGCGCGCTGTACCACGCGGACATCCTGCAGCAGCACGATTTCCATGACTTCAAGATCAGCGTGAAGGCATCGGACGTGTTTCTCGCGGTTGCGGCGTATCAGCAGCTGGCGGAGGTGTGCGACCATCCGCTGCATATCGGGATTACCGAGGCCGGAGGCCGGCGGATGGGGACGGTGAAGTCCTCGATCGGGCTTGGGTCGCTGTTGTGGGCGGGGATCGGAGATACCCTCCGCGTTTCGTTGTCGGATGAGCCCGAGGAAGAGGTGCGGGTCGGCTGGGATATGCTGAAGACTCTGGGGATTCGGCATCGTGGGGTGAAGGTGATCTCCTGCCCGTCCTGCGCGCGCCAGGGGTATAACGTGATCGAGACCGTGCGCACGCTGGAGGACCGGTTGGGGCACATCGAGACTCCGCTGACGCTGTCGATCATCGGATGCGTGGTGAACGGACCGGGTGAAGCGTTGATGACGGACCTCGGCGTAACCGGCGGCGGAAATGGGCGGCATATGATCTACCGCGGCGGGAAAACGGATCACACCATCGATGGGGCGGTGATGGTGGACCACATCGTCGAATTGGTGGAGGCCAAGGCGGCGGAGTTGAAGGCTGCGGCGGAGCGGGAGAAGATCGCGGCAGAGTAGGCGGCGGGGCGGATGCCGAGCGGGTCCGGCGCGGCTTAGCCGATGATCTGCTGGCAGCGCGGCTTGCCCGTGATCGCCTGCTATCGATCGTCCCCAAACGCCTTCTGCGTCTGCGCTGCCGCCCGGTGAACCAGCACATAACGGCGGAGAAATTTCGAGCCACCCTCCCATGCTGCGTACCGCACAAGCACCGAGCCGCATTCGCCAGGCTCTGGCGCTCTCTTTGCCGCGGGTGCCGGCGTTTGCGAGGAGTTCCGGCGACGCTGGCGTTCCTATCCCGACCGTGATGAAGCGACCGAGTCCTCTGACGGACTCATGCGGAATGCTGCTTCGTAGAGTCTGAGTTCAAGCGCTCGCAGACGGTGATCAACGCTTGCATGTTGGCGCAATCGCGGGCCCAGCATGGCTCGGTCGATCCGACCTGTCTAGTGGTTCAAATCAGACGGATAGTGCCGTCTGATTTGAACCACTAGTCCTTGATTTTGTGGGCCAATTCACCCGACCGCATGGGATGCTTCTGTCGGGATCGGACCACTAGGTTTGGTTGATTACTCCGCACCGCTTTCCTTCAATTGCCCCCAACGAGAGGCATCGCCGACACGCGGTCGTATGAAGAGTTTCATAGAGGTTGCGTCTCTGTCTGTCTAAATTATTTTCTGCAGTTTCATTATTTCAAAGTGACGGACGTTTCACATGCTCCGCGTTGTCCTCTCTGCAGTTGCTCTTGCCGGTGTTTCAGAAACGGTGAGCCCAGTGTTTGCCGATACTCTCACGGCAACAGCGTCTGATTGCACGCAAGTTGCGGCGGCGGCCGTCGAGCAGCCGCCGGCAGTTAGATGGTCGTGGTCGCCGGATACGCCGGCGTCAGCCGCGGCGAGTGTTGGGCCCGGCAGGGATATTGCCCCCGCTGGTTGGATTTGGCTGGGCCTGAGAAATGCCTTTCCCCTGGGGAGAGTGGCCATGAGTTTTATTGTGGCAGGTGGCGTGCTGCTGTTGGCATTGCTCGTCGGTATCGTCGTCGACGAAATCGACGTCAGGAGACAGCAAAAAGAGCGACGCGACATCCCGCCCTATGATGTCTGGTAAACGCAAGGGGCTTGGGACGGCACGACTTTCGGTGCTTGCGAGAAACTTCCTACGTGGAGGGTATCGTGCGGACCAGCCGGCGTTACGGCGATTCTTTTTGTGTTCCACTTCACTGCCAGTTTACTGTGCTAAAAGCACTCATTTGCTTCGGGTCTTTGTCGTTGGCAACTTCGTGTTGCCAAAATGGTAGCCCCCTGTGTTCCGCGTTGCTGCAATCTGGCATGGGTAACGAGGTATCCGCATCAACCTCTTATTACCACGATGAAAGCTTGGCAGCATTCGCAGCAAGGAGGCGGCCTGCGTCCTCGATCATTGTGTTCGGCACCTTCTCCCGCTGGCTGTCCTCGACCCCGCTTGCGCGAGCAATGACTGAACCGATTTACACCCGCAGCAGGCGACCGCTCGCAGCCACCCCAATGAGCCCGAGCGCCAGGAGTTGAAATGCGGCCGACAGGCTGGCCTCGTGCGCCACCCACCCAATCATCGCCGGACCGAGAAGAATGCCAGCATATCCCAGGGTCGTTACCGCCGGAACGGCCACATTTTCGGGCATCACGGTCTGGCGGCCGACGCTGGTGAACAGAATCGGCACGACATTTGAGCAGCCCGCGCCGACCAGGGCATAGCCGAAGACGGCCACCGGCCACGAAGGAAATCAGTGTCATAAGGGCAAAGCCCATCGCTGCACAATTCCGCCAAGGACGATGATTTTGGCGCGACCAAGATGCGCCACGATCCGGTCGCCCGAGAGCCGGCCGACTGTCATGGCCAGAGCAAACGCGGCGTAGCCAGACCCGCGTACGACGCGTCCATGCCGCGGGTGGAGGTCAGGTACACGGCACTCCAGTCAAGAACGGCCCCTTCGGTTAAAAAAAGAACGAAGCAGAGTCCGCCAATCAGCAGCACGACACCACGAGGCAAAGCAAAAGCAGGGCCGTCGCCCTTACCGCCGTAACGAAGCAAATGCGGCGCCGCCAGTATTAGTGCCGCGGCGATGCCCACAATCACCACGAGCGTTGCGGCGACTGGCGACGCCCCGGCGCTCAAGAGCCCGGTTACGCCGGCCGCGCCGACAATTCCGCCAAGGCTGAAGAGGCCATGAAAGCCCGACATCATCGGCCTCCCGGCTGCACGCTCAACGATGATCGCCTGGATATTCATAGATACGTCGATGGCGCCCAGAGCCGGCGCCGAACATGAGCAGCGCCACGGCGAGGAGCGGTTGGCTGGAGACCAACGCCAGCAGGGGCAGCGTAAGACACATCAGCAACGCAGAGACGATAATAACGCGGCGACAGCCTACTCTTGGTGCGAGAGCGCCCGCCACTGGCATAGCGACGATCGAGCCGATACCAAGGCACAACAGAAGCAGCCCAAGAACACCATCGCTTATCGTGATACGTGCCTTGGCGAACGGCACGAGCGGTGCCCAAGCCGCCATTCCAAACCCGGCAATGAAGAACACGATTCGGGTGGCAACTCGTTCAGGACGTGCGGGCGCGGAACGCGTGCCAGTGGAGACGGACGCCATGGACCTCCTTTGATCAATTTTGCCGAGCGGTGGCCGGCAACAGCGCGGGCGCACGCCGGGAGGCGGCGAAACTATTCCCCGGTCACGTAGCTCGTGTAAGCCTCTTCCCAATTCGAGGCGATGGCTGCCTGAGCATCGCGCAATGGCAAGCGACGCCGACAGACCAGCCGGTGCAGCATCGCCTCCAGCTCGTTCTTCTCGTCGGCGTTCCAAGCGTCTGGCGGATAGCGTGGTTCCGGCCAAAGGTTGCGGGGATCATAGGGTGCGCCACCCAAGGATAGCGGGATCAGGTGGTCTTCCTCGTAGTCGCCTGTTTGCCGGTCGGCATAGCCGGCGATCTGTTGGCGCTTCAGCGCGTAGGTGTATCCCTGCGGTGGCCTCACCGTCCGGGTCCAGCCACGAACGCAGATCGTCTGGTCGATCGTCTCCTGCATCACCCCCGAATTGACGGCGCCGGGCGTGAGTTGCGGATCGGGAAGGCTGGTTTGTGCCGAGGCCGGTCCAGTAAGCATCGCCAGCACGGCGGCGGCGAGAACAAACCGCATCAGCGTCTGACGCCGCGATTAGCAGCCGTGGCCACACTTATCTCATGCATTCTACTTCTCAGGCTTGAACCCTTGCCGGGCGAGAAGCTTCCAGGCGTCCCCTTGCTTTTGCCACACCATCAGCACGCCGATGCTAACGGGTTCAGCCTTCCCCTCGCTTTCCACCTCGCCGTTAAGCGTAAAGCGCGAGATCGCATTAGGGCCTGCCACGGTGTTTCTCACGTTGGCGAATTCCAGCGTTTTCCATTTCGAATTGTCACTGGTGGCTGCAAGGATGAATTCTTCCTTTGTTTGGATCTTGCCGCCGGAGTGGCCGTAGCTCAGTTGCGCAGCACAGAGCGCGTCGAATGCGGCATGGTCGCGGGCCACCATTGCCTTGCGGAATGCCTCGACCGCGTCCCCCGGTGTTGCTTCACCCGCCGCCAAGGCCGGCTTAAACACCTGCGTTGCGGCAAGCATGGCGCCGCCAAAGGCGCTCGTGACTATTGGGCGGCGGGATATATCCATTCGTCTCCTCCTGCGTTTTCGCGGCTTTGTCAGGTCAGCCAATTAAAGGCTACCATGCGGCCTTGCCGCCAGGAACTCCCCGACTGGGTTCAGCGCTCAGGGCATAACAATTACCATGCAAGTCACCACGCTATGCAACCTGAGGCCTTTCGCAAACTGGCGGCGCCGCCCCAAATCGTGCTAAACAGCCATTGTTTTCGGCCCCTACCGAGGCAGTCGCCACGCCACTGGAACCGCCGCCGCGCAAAGCCCCGCCATCACCCAGAAGCCGGCGGCGCCTTCGTGCGCATACAGCGGCCCCGACCCTAGGGTCAGCAGCGCCGTCGCCACCCCGACCGCCACCGTCCCGTAAATCGCCTGAGCGGTCGCCGCCAGCCGCGATGGAACAATCGCCCCGATCAGCCGCATGCACGCCAGGTGCTGCAGCGCGAACGTCAGGCCATGCAGCGGCTCCACAAGCGCCGACGCGGTCACCGAGGTGGTCTCGGCCAGCACCACCCAACGCACGATCCCACCCGCAGCCGCCAGAATCGACGCCCCTCCCGGTCCCAGCCGGTCGAGCAGCCAGCGGCCGATCAGCAGGAACACCACCACCTCGGCCGCGACCGACTCCGACCACAGCACGCCGATCGTCCCGTCCCCAATCCCGAGACTGCGCCAGTGAATAACGACAAAACCGTCGTGCAGCGCGTGGCTGCCCTGGATCAATGCCGCCACCAGCATCAGGCGGCGGAACGCCGGTAGACGCAACAACGGCCCCACCCCGACCGCCCGTTCCCGCGCGAGGGAAACATTGCGGGCCAGCAGATCGGGCACCCGCCAGGCGCACCATGCCGTGACACCGAGCAGGACGCCGTTCAGCCAGATGATCGCGGCCAGTCCGAACCGGCTGACCGCCTGTCCCGACAGCAGCGTGCCCATGATGAACGCCGCCGACCCCGCGCCCCGCACCCAGCCATACTCGAAGCGTCGCCCCGTCCCCGCTTCCTTCAAGGCTCCGACTTCCCCCAACGTCAGGGCATCGGCGATCGGCGTCAGCGGCGCCAGCATCGTCGCATGCGCCACGCTGACCAGCAGGAAAGCCCAAATCCCTGCGGCGGGCAGGTAAGCGAACGCCACGCACGATGCCGCCGCCGCATAGCCCACCAGCACTACCCGAGGCCTCCCCAGTCGGTCCGCCAACCGGCCGCCGGCGGGACCCGCCACCAGCCGTACGGCAGTCCCGGCGGCCAGCACCAGCCCAATGGCTTCGGGCCGCAAACCTCGTTCGGCGAGAAACGCGGCAAAGAACGGCGACGCCACCCCGAATGCGGCGAACAACGTCGCATACAGCACCAGGAAGCGCGGCAGGGCCGAACGCATCACGGTTGGTTGGTCGCCGGATGCCTCGCGGAGGCCTCCCTTGATTTCGCGCCGCGCCACCATGACATCAGCGAGCCTGAGAGGAGTTCTCGCGCATGGCATTCGCCGCTGCTCAATCTTTCGTCTCGTTCGATCCCGCCGCCCGGTTGGCTCGTTTGCGCAAGCTGGCCTGGCTGATCGACGCCTCTTTCAGCTTGCCCGGCACACGGTTTCGCTTCGGCCTGAACAGCGTGATCGGCCTGCTTCCGGTCGGCGGCGACGCCGTCCTCGGCGCCCTGTCGCTCTACATCATCTACGAGGCTGCTCAGCTCGGCGTGCCCCGGCACAAGCTGTTGCGCATGCTGGCGAACGTCGGCGTCGAGGTTTTCGGCGGCAGCATCCCCATCGTCGGCGATCTGTTCGATATGGCTTTGAAAGCCAATCTGCGGAACCTGCGGATCATCGAAGACCACCTGTGGGGCAGGCGCTAGCCTGAGCGGCTAACATTCACACTCACGACGGCGGCGAGTAGAGACGTCGAGGTCACTTCTTTTGGCTCGCCTTCGCGAGGTTCTCGCCGTACCTCATGCCCTCCAGCTTGATGCCATCGGGATCCAGGAAGAACACCGCGTAGTAGTCGTCATAATATTCTCCCGCGGGATCGACGATCGTGGCTTTCAATTCCTCGCGTAGAAATTTATCCAGATCATCCACATCTTTCCGGCTCCGCAGCCGGAAAGCGTAGTGATGAATCCCGACGTCGCCGACGTGGAATTTCCTACGGCCTCCTGTATCGGCCTGCCCGATCCAAAACAGCGTGTGACCGTTCTTCCAGCCCATCGTCCCCGGATACTCGGCCTCTACCTCGAACCCGAGGAACGCGAACAGCCGACCATAGAACGCCTTGGATTTCTCGTAGTCGCTCACTCTGATCGACAGGTGATCGATGCCAACGACACGTGCCATCTCAGCCTCCGTTCACAATCTCCGAAGCCACAACGCCCAGCGGGGCGGAATGGCCGAATATCATTCACGCGAGGTGAGTTCTACCGCAGCCCCAGCAACCCGCGCGCCTGTTCGATCGTCGCCCGAGCCCGCCGCGCCAAATCCTGGTCGGTCGCGCTGCTGACGGGATGATCGATCACCGCGAACCGATATCCCGGCATCCCCAGCACACGGCTCATCAATTCGGCCGCACTGACGAACTGCGTGGTCATGACCGCGACGGCGGGAACGCCCAGGCGTTCGGCTGTAATGGAGTCATGCAGACTGCACGACGAGCAGCTTCCTCAGTCGCCGATCCCGGTCACGACGGCATCCCAGTTGGCGATTTCGCCTACGATGTAACCGTCCGCCGGCGCGCTGTAGTTCGATTTCACCCGGCTGACGACGCTGGCAACGCCGAATTCCTGCCGCAGCATCCGATCCAGATGCACGAAGAAACCCTTCGTCCCCTCCTTGCCGTTGGAGATGAACCCTACGGTTTTGCCCCGTAACTGGCCCGGCCGAGGCGCCAGTTGCCCCAGCGGCAGCGACCGCTCATTCGTCGGATCGAGAACCTGAAACCCCATGCCGATCCCTCCTCTACGTGACGAAAGTCTCACCCCTTCGGAGGCTCACAGTCAACACAGGCGCCGATCGCCATGGTCACCGCCTGCTCTTGTTCCCCAGCCACGGAGGAATGACCGCGCCGAAGCCACCCGCGGGTCCTCCGGCGGCGACCACCAGCAGATGGTCCGGCGAACTCGAGCGCCGGATAGATGCTATCCCCCCGGTCGCGCACCACCGCGGCCTTCCCCACATCCGCCCACTCGCGCCGCGGTATCCGCGCCCGCTCATGGATGAACTCCGCGATGTCGGTCTTGCTCCAGCCGGCCGCCTGCAGGTGTTCGCGCAATTGTTTCGGAATGATCAGCGCGTAGTTGCCGGCATGTAACGAGTAGTGCCGCAGGTTGGCCCGCATCTCGGCGGCGAACGTCTCCAGGATTTCCTTCGGCTCGGTCGTCCATTCGTTCATGATCTGCCGCGGCGCGCCGGCCGCCATGACGGTCACGGCCGAGGCCCCCGGCGGCATCCCGCGAAGTTGCGCCAACGGCATCCAGGTGGTGCCTTCCTCGTCCTCGGCCACGCAAAAACTGAACTTGCCCGGATGACCCAGCGTGGAACGATCGATTTCCCCTGGCCTGGCCTGCATGATATTGATCAGCGCCAGCCGGATCGCGCGCCCGATCACCGCCGTCGCGCGATCGGAATTGCCCAGCGCGTTGAAGCCGCCCGACGCCCCGATCTCCAGGCGGATCGGCCCGTTCAGCACCACGAGGATCGCGCATCCCCCGGTGCTCGCGGTCGCTCCGTGCAGCAGAAAATCCGGTTGCAGCATCGCCGAGAACGCGGTCAGCACGACGGGAAAATGCATCGGCAGACAGCCCGCCATCACCGCGTTGATCGCTAGCTTTTCCGCCGTGACCGCTTGCGCCCGAACCGGTTCGATCCCCACCAGGACGTCCGGCGCCGTCATCGCCCATTCCAGACAGGCTTCGACCGCCGCCCGCGTCGGCGGCACGATCGGCAGCCCATCGGTCCAGCCGTTGGAATGATACAATTCCTGGACCGACGCGATATCGTCGGCTTCGTAGATCGTGGACGCGAGTTGCACCTGCGTTGTCCGGTTTGATGGCCTCCGAGAGCCAAGCACGGGACGCCAGGTCTGTCACGCAAATCGTCCATCCAGCCGGCCACACCGCGCCCGCGGAACACCAAAACCCAGAATCAAGCCACCTATTCGTTCCGGCCCTGCCGGCTTAGGATGGTACGAACTGCCACATCAGAGGAGAAGCAACTATCATGACCAGGGCTCCCGCCGCGATCGGCTTCTGCGCAATCATCCTGCTCAGTTTAGCCGTGTCCGCCTGCTCCGGGGGCAACGATAACAGCGCCAACGGTGGCTGCCGGCCCGGCGTTTGCGTCGGATCAACGCCGGGGTCAACGCCGGACTCGATCCAGGCTCATGAAAACCTCCAATAGCGAGATCCGGCATGGTGCTGACCGACCCGACTAACTGTCGATTCCGGGGGTGATGGGGACACATCGAGGTACTTTCCGAGTCTACCGCCTTTCGCCCGTTGGCACTTATCGTCTCGTCGCCAGCGGGTTGCTGAAAAACCGACAGTTGTCGCGGACAGATTGTCAAGCAACCCATAACGGTAGCCAAAAAAGCAAACTCGTAGCCAAGGAATCCACCATGACCCAGCCCACCGCTGAACAAGTCGCAAAAACCGGCACTGAAGCACTGACCGAAAGCGGTCATGCCTCCAGCGCCGCTTTTCAGGACCTAAGCAAAGCCTATCAGGAAATGGCAGTCAGGAATGCCTCAAATCTCACCGTTGCCATGAAGGAACTTGCCGGTGTGAAAAGCCCGGAAGAGTTCATCGAAATACAGCAGAAGCTGATCAAGGGGGGCGTCCAAGCCGCTGTCACCGACAGTCAAAACATCGCGCATCTGACGGCTGCTGTGTTCACCGCGGCTTTTGAGCCAGTGAAGAAGCAGATCGAGGCAATGCAGAAGCCCGCCCTGCACTAGACCAACCAACCTTTTCAGCCGTTGCCGTTTGCGCGGCACTCCCTTGCAGGGTGCTGCGCAAACGAAGCGCGAAACGTGAGCTGACTAAAACAACGCCTCTTCCAGTGCCAACGTTGACGCCGCGCCCATCATGATTTCGTCACGCTGCGGCCCCGCCTCTGGCAACACATGCTCGGCATAGAATCGCGCCGTAGCGATCTTACCCCGCAGAAAAGCGGGGTTTTCCCCGCCCGACGTCAGGAGATGGTGAGCGATCCGTGCCGCTCGGGCCATTTGCCAGCCGCCTGCGACGGTGCCTGTGAGTTTCAGGTAAGGAACCGCGCCGGCGGCAGCTTCGCGCGGATGACTGTCATAGTGGGCGAGCATCCAGTGTGTCGCGTCCTCAAACGCTGTCAGTGCGGTGGTTAGCGCGGACCGGACCGACACAAGCGCGATATCGTTGGTCGGTGCCAGCGCCTCCAGCTCGGTCTTGATGTCGCGGATAAGCGCCGCTGCATTGACGCCCTTGTCGCGGGCCAATTTCCGGCCGATCAGGTCGTTCGCCTGAATGCCTGTCGTGCCTTCGTAGATCGTGGTGATGGTCGCATCGCGCAGGAACTGTGCGGCGCCGGTTTCTTCGATGTACCCTACGCCGCCATGCACGCGGATACCGGTGGAGGCGATCATGACCGCGTTCTCGGTGCACCATCCTTTGACGACCGGGGTGAGCAGTTCGACGCGGCCCTGGTTGCGGGCCCGTTCGGCTTGGTCCGGATGATGCTGCGCGCGGTCCATGCAGGCGAGCGTGTAGTAGGCGAGCGCCCGCATCGCCTCGGTGCGTGCGCGCATGTCCATGAGCATCCGGCGCACGTCGGGATGGTGGATGATCGAGGCCGGTTTGGTGCCGCCGACCGGCGTCCCCTGCACCCGCTCGCGGGCGTAAGCGGCTGCCTTCTGGTAGGCGGCCTCGGAGACGGCGACGCCCTCGAGCCCGACGTTCAAGCGAGCGTGGTTCATCATGGTGAACATGTATTCGAGGCCGCGGTTGGGCTGACCGACGAGATAGGCGATGGCGCCTTCCTTGTCGCCATAGGACATGACTGCGGTGGGTGAACCGTGGATGCCGAGCTTGTGTTCGAGAGAGGAACAAATGAGATCGTTGCGCGCGCCCAGACTGCCATCGGGGTTGACCAGGAATTTGGGTGCCACGAACAATGAAATCCCGCGCGTTCCCGGAGGCCCGTCAGGCAATCGGGCCAACACGAGGTGGATAACATTTTCGGCGAGATCGTGTTCGCCCCAGGAGATGAAGATCTTCGATCCGAACAAGCGATAGCGGTCGCCGTCGGGTTCGGCGCGGGTCCGTATGGTGGACAGGTCCGATCCCGCCTGTGGTTCGGTCAGGTTCATCGTGCCGGTCCATTCACCGGCGACCATTTTGGGCAAATAACGTTGCTTGGATCGCGTCGGACGCGTGGTGTGCGAGCGCCGCGACGGCGCCCATGGTCAACATCTGACAGAGCGAAAACGCCAGGTTGGAGGATTTCCACATTTCGGCGACAGCGCTGGAAACCACGGCCGGCATGCCTTGGCCGCCGAGGTCCGGACTGGCCGGCATTCCGTGCCAACCGGCCTCGATGAACTGCCGGTACGCCGCCGGAAAACCGTCCGGGGTGGTGACTTTGCCATCAGTCCAACTAACGCCCTGGCGGTCGCCGGTTTCGTTGAGCGGCGAAAGGACTTCGCCGGCAAAACGGGCGGCTTCGATGAGAATTGCCTCGACGAGTTCCGGTTCAGCTTCCTCGAAGCCCGGGAAAGTGGCGATCTCGGGCAATCCGGCGAGGTGCTTGAGGACGAACCGCATGTCGTCCAGAGGTGCGATATAGGTCATGATGCAAGCTCCATGTTCTTTGCGAGTTCGCGCAGCCTGAATTTCTGGACCTTGCCGGTGGAACTCTTCGCGATCGGACCGAACACCACGAACTTGGGCACCTTGAAACCCGCCATCTGCTCGCGGCAGAATTGACGAATTTCGGTCTCTGTCACTTTTTGATTCGGACGAAGTTCGATGAAGGCGCACGGTACTTCGCCCCATTTTTCGTCAGGCTTGGCGACCACCGCGGCGGAATCGACTGCCGGATGGCGATGCAACACGTCTTCCACCTCGACGGAGGAAATATTCTCGCCTCCGGATATGATCACGTCTTTGGAGCGGTCGGTGATACGAAGGTATCCGTCGGGCTCGATCACGCCTAGATCCCCGGTGTGAAACCAGCCTCCCGCGAAGGCGTCGTCGGTGGCCGTGGGGTTCTTCAGATAGCCGCTCATGGTGATGTTGCCGCGGAACATGATTTCGCCGACGGTATCCCCGTCTGACGGCACCGGCCGCATGGTGGCCGGATCCATGACCGTCATTGCTTCCTGCATCGGACCGGCGACGCCTTGGCGCGCGTTCAGCCGAGCGCGCTCGTTCAGTGGCAAGGCCATCCATTCAGCCTGCTTGGCGCAAACCGATGCCGGGCCGTAGGTTTCGGTCAGGCCGTAGACATGGGTGAGGGCGAAGCCGAGCCGCTCCGCGCCTTCGATGGTGGAGGCGGGCGGAGGGGCGCCCCCGACGTAACCGTTGACATTGATTGAGGTCCCGTCGCGAAGCGCCGGTGGCGCATTGATCAGCATGCTGTAGACGATGCCGGCGCCGCACATGTGCGTGACGCCGTATTCGCGGATCGCCTCGAAAATCAGCTTCGCGTCCACCCGCCGCAAACAGACGTTGGTCCCGGCGTTGGCCGCCATTGTCCACGGAAAGCACCAGCCGTTGCAGTGGAACATCGGCAGGGTCCACAGATAGACCGAGTGGGCCGGCATGCCCCATGAGACGATTTGGGACATCGCGTTCAGGTAGGCGCCGCGATGGTGGGTAACGACACCTTTGGGGTTGCCTGTGGTACCCGAGGTGTAGTTGAGGGCGATGGGACCGAACTCGTCTTCCGGCAGGGACCACTCGAAATCAGGATCGCCTTGCCGCAGGAACGCTTCGTAGTCCATTTCGCCGAGCAGCGTGCCGCCGTCGTGCAGAGGGTCGTCGATGTCGATCACCAATATCCGGCGCTCCATCATGCTCAGCGCGGGTTTGACGACCTGGCTGAATTCGCGGTCGGTTATCAGCACTTTGGCTTCACCGTGGGTGAGTTGAAAAGCGATGGCTTCGGCGTTGAGGCGGATGTTCAGCGTGTTCAGCACCGCGCCGGTCATTGGGATGCCGAAATGCGCCTCATACATGGCGGGAACATTCTGCGCCATAACAGCGACGGTATCGCCCGGTCCGACACCATGCTTCGAAAGGGCCGAGGCGAGTTGCCTGCACCGGGTATAGGTTTCCGCCCAGGTACTGCGCCAGGTGCCATGAATGATGGCGACGCGGTTGGGATAGACCGCCGCCGCCTTGGGCAGAAAACTCAGCGGCGACAGCGACGCGTAATTGGCGGTGTTCTTGCCGAGACCGTCCCGGTATGGGCCGATTTTTTTTGTATGGTTTTCCGGTGAAATGGCCAAGGCAACCTCCCAAAATAATAGCTGGCTTCGCCCTCCAAGCAGAATCGCGTTACGTGGCAGATTGATATCGACCTGAGGCGCTTATTCACGTTGGGCTACCGCGAGCCAATTGAACGATAGGCTCGCGCCCGCGTGCCACGACAGACTCGGAAACTACTCAGGGACTTCGGGCGTGCGCATTCGGCGGAACAAGTCATTGACCTGGTCGAGGAGCATCAATCTGAATTCCGTCCTGAATCAATCGGATACGCTCGACGTCGCTTCTGCGTCGATCACTCGGCCTTTGCGATCCCGGACTGGATGGATAAAGAATGGCGACCCAAAGCCAACAGTTGCGGTGCCGTGAGACTGGATAGATCGGCGTCGACTTCCGGGCATAACTTTTGAAAGATGTCTTGGTGGTGCTGCTGCAGGTATGCAGCCAGGTGATGGGCGGCATTGCTGTGGCCATCTCCGTGACCGACCACCACGATCCGGCCGGCAGGCCGCAAGGCCTCGGCGATCCGCGCATAAAAGCTCGGATCCTCCGCCACGCGCTGGCCACGCTCGCCCGACTGATCCTTATGCGAAAGATGGTGAAGGAAGTGATGCGGATCGTATGGCCTGATCGTGTGATTCACCTGATCTGCGGCAGCGACGTCGAGTTGATAGACTCGTGCCTCACGATGCTCCACGGCCACGAGCAAGTCAGGGAGGCCGCCGGGTCGCGCGGGCGAGGTGCCTGGTGACATTGACTTGGCGGTCTCGGGGGACCAGCCGGCCCGTGTCAACATATGGCGGAATTCAACGACATCGTCGGCAGGAAGATTCTTGCCGTGCGCCTTACGCATCAGGTGGTGTTCGCCGCCGATTGCGAACACGAACTCGTTGTTCGACTTGTGCTCCACCGTGCCGAGCTTCGCGAATAGGGCGATCACATCAGGCCATTCAAGGCTGTGCGAAATCGGGTGCCGGTAAATGGCATCGAGAGTCGTTCGGCATGATTTTGACAGCGTTATGCGGTCACCTCGCGCCGGCCCAAACGTCGCAGTGATATTGGTTATGTCCACCGTTGCTTCCTCTGCTGTCATTTGGTGAAAACTTATGCGGGTTAGTGGTTCGCCATGGCGACCGGCGCCGTCGTAGTGGCCGCCCATCGTTCCGTGGTGAACTGCAGGAATGAGTTAGCCGTCATCAGCGGGACGCCACCAGGAAATCCGGAAAGGAGGCGGTGCCTCGCGGCACCGCCAAGTTTGGGAGGAAACATGGCGAGGATATCCTGAATACAGCGCCCGACTGCAGCCTCGGAATCTACTCATGCCGGCAGGTAGTCGGCGTCGTTACAGCATCCGGCAGCATCCCGCAGGAACCAGATCCCGCGTTAAGCATGGTCCTCGCGAAACTTCGCATTGCCTGTCTATCGTTCCGTCGTTCTGTCGCTCGAAAGCCAGATCCGTTCCCAAAAACCATTTCGAACGATCCAATTCCTAATCCCGCGCCCCCAAGGAAGTCAAACACGAGGCCGTCTCAGCTGCGTCTCTTTGTCTTTTCATCCCTTGATCAGTAGAACTAGACAGTATATTACACCCGGACTCATTCGTCTTGCTTTCAGGCACGGGACGGAAACGGGCAACATTCTCGCTGCGAGCGAACCGTTCGACCCTTTCCCCTTGCTCATCAAAAGGAATTTTTATCGGCCCCGTCTTCTCGGCAATTTACCACCCTCGGAATATACCTATGCGGGGAAAGCCTATGATTGATGCTCCATAACCTCCCTCGCAGGACCCTCGCGACGGATGAGTAGTTTCCGTCTCTGGGCGAAAAATCGATAACCAAATAGGTTGGCGTCAGCTTGCAACGACCACTTTGCAGCAAGGGGGGGCAATGACCACCAGGCACGAACCTGCGGAACATCATGCGGCCGCGGCAGCACATCACGAGCTGGCGGCGCTGCATCACCGCGAGGCCTCACGGCACTACCAAGTCGGGAAGGACTACGCCCACGCTGCACATCAGGCACTGACGGCTCACGGTCACGCTCTCCGCGCCATGGAACACGGGCAGGCCGCGAGTTTATGCTACGCAGCCCATGAGGGCAGTCCGTTACCAGGATACATTCGCCGTCACTCAGACAACTCAACCACCACGGCCTTGGCTTTTCCAATAAGCCTCCATGGAACGGCCTGCCATTACGTTGCCGCCGACCACCACGACGCCGCCGGGCGACATCACGAGCAAGCCGGTAAGCACTGCGACGCCGAGCACTTCGTCAGAGCCGCCCATGAGACAAAGCTTGCACTCGATCACGGAAGACACGCTCTCTTCCATGGCGATCAATCGGCGATGCACCACATGGAGCACTACGGCAGCCATGCATCCGCGGAACTTGTATGAACACGTGTAATCCCGTGCCCACCCCTATTTTCCGACAGCGTCGATTTGCACCGCCATTCTCTTCAGGGTCATACTTGCGAGCAAAGCTGACGCGGCGGAACAGCACCCGTAAAATTCCGATCACGCCGATCTCGAACGCGGTCTTAGCGGAATCGTGCCGCCGCCATGTTCCAAGGTGACGCCGTAAGTTTTACCTGCCGCAACGGGGCTGCGACGTCTGCCGCCTCGTTCGCCAAACCAACCGGGAAATTACTCAATCGGGCAGATCAGTGATGTCGGCCAAACCTGAGCGGCGGCTTGCCTCAAAGCTCTGTGCCTCAACAAAGACGCGCGTGACTTCGGGATAGTCCGACTTTATGCGGCGCTCCAGCCTGCTGACCGTGCTCTCGACTGTCGCTGCTGTCTGCGCGTCCTGGAAATCCAAACTCATGGCAACCAGCACGTCTTGCGGGCCGAAGTGCATGGTCAGCAGTTCGTTCACACGGACGACACCAGCCTCGCTCTCAGCCAACCGCCGGATGCTGGCCCGGACCTCAGGCCGAACCCCTTCGCCGGTAAGCAGGCTCTGGCTCTCGTAGGCAAGGAAACCAGCGGTGACGGCAAGCAGGACGCCGATGACGACCGAGGCAACCCCGTCCATGACCGGCAGATTGAATACCTGCCCGATGGCTAGTCCTGCTGCCGCGAACAGCAGGCCCAGCAAGGCAGCCATGTCCTCGAACAGCACGGTGAACACAGTGGGGTCCTTGCTGGACCGAACGGCATCCAGCCATCGGTGACTCCCTTTTCCTCGGCGGAACTCCCTTAGGGCTACGAACCAGGTGAAGCCCTCGAAAACGGCGCTCACCGCAAGAACGGCATAATTCACCGCAGGGTTTTCTAACGGGTGCGGGATCAGGATCTTGTTGATTCCTTCCACGAGTGCGATCCCGGCACCCAACCCGAAGATTAAAATCGCCACGATGAAGGTCCAGAAGTAGAGTTGTAGCCCGTGTCCAAACGGGTGTTCCGAAGTTGGCGGTTTCGCTGCCTGGCGCATGCCGTGCAGCATCAGTCCCTGGTTCCCGGTATCGACCACGGAGTGGACAGCCTCGCTGAGCATTGCCGAACTGCCGGTGATCCAGGCGGCCAAAAATTTGGCGATGGCGATGAGCAGATTTCCGGTCAGCGCCGCGTAGATGACTTTTTTCGAGCCGCGGGATGCCATGCCGCCTCCTGTCCAGCTGGTATAGCCTGGTTCAGGGAATCAGCACCGCCGCGCCCTCGAACCGCCCGGCTCGCAGATCAGCCAAGGCCTCGTTCGCCTTCGGCAAAGGGTAACGCGTGACCTTCGTGACGACGCCAATCTCCGGCACCAGACGCAGGAAGTCCAAACCGTCCTGCCGAGTCAGATTGGCAACCGAGACCAGTTGCCGTTCCTCCCACAGAAGATCGTAGGCAAAGCTTGGGATGTCGCTCATGTGGATGCCCGCGCAGACGACACGGCCGCCTTTTCGGACGGCTCTCAGGGCGAGAGGAACCAGGCTGCCAACCGGCGCAAAAATGATCGCTGCGTCAAGCGCCTGTGGTGGCATTTCGTCTGATCCGCCGGCCCATATCGCGCCTAGACTTCGGGCGAAAGCCTGACTACCAATGTCCCCGGGCCGGGTGAAGGCAAAGACTGACTTGCTTTGCCAACGTGCCACCTGAGCCACGATGTGCGCTGCGGCGCCAAACCCATATAGCCCCAGCGCTTTCCCGTCGCCGGCGATCCCAAGGGAGCGCCAGCCGATCAAGCCTGCGCAGAGAAGCGGGGCCAGCGCCGCATCATCGCCTGCTTCGCCGAGCGGAAAGGCATATCTCGCGTCCGCGATAACGGACGTCGCGAACCCCCCATCCCTTGTGAATCCGGTGAACAGCGGGTGATCGCACAGGTTCTCCCGCTGCGCACGGCAATAGGGGCAGATACCGCAGGTGTGGCCCAGCCAGGGGATGCCGACGCGTTCGCCCAGGCGCAAATGTTCCACGCCCGATCCGATCTGGTCGATCCTGCCGACGATTTCGTGGCCAGGGATGATCGGCAGCACGCGGTTCGGCAACTCGCCATCCACGACATGCAAATCGGTCCGGCACACGCCGCATGCAGCCACCTTCACCCTGATCTCGCCGGGCCCGGGTAGCCGGTCCGGGAGTTCCGCGAGTTTCAGGGCCGTGTTGATGGAATTCAAAACCATCGCATGCATGACAAGCTCCGAATGTCAGTCTTCGTCCGCCCGGCCTCCGGGCCGGAGAAGTCCAGCCCGGAGGTGGCCTTTACTCAGACGACGGCGATGTCGTTCTCGACGTTGGTGGCGCCCGGCGCGGACCACGCCGTCTCGGCAGCGACCTGGCGATCGTGCGGCGATTGCACGGTTCCAGTCAGGACGATCCGGCCACCTTCCGCGCGTACGTGGATGTTGTCAGGATTAAAATACCATGAGCGATGCAGCGCGTGCGTGATATCATCGCTGAGGGCGGCGGTATCGACCCGCGGCTCGATTGTGATCTGGTTCGATACGCCGATGACACCCAGGAGCGGACGGATGTCTTGCTCGACAGCCTCTCTCTGATACCACCAGTCGAGCTGACCGGTCAGCGTGACCCAACCGTTCTCGACCTTTACGATGACGCTGTCCTTCGGCACCGACACGTTCCAGGCCAGGCGGTCGATCGCGGCAGCGGCGATATCATCATCGTTCCGTTTTGTGTCGAAGGGGAGTCTGACCTCGATCTCCTCTGCCACGCCCTTAACGCCCTTCACGCGGCGCGCAGCGGTTTCAGCGGCATACTTCTGGGCATAGCTGTCGACATGACCGGAGAGGGTTACGACCCCGTGCCTAGCGGTGACGCCGATGTGGCCGGCCGTCACGCTCGGCTCCCATTTGAATTCGGCAAGAACATCCTGTTGAAGCTGACTGTCCTGAGGCATGAGAGAACTCCTTGATCGAAGATGGCACCGGGG
>CAVZTH010000020.1:0-9067 GCA_963778125.1 uncultured Alphaproteobacteria bacterium
GCGTGGGATTTCTGCCGAACTCACATCCCAAGAGGGTATTTAATAAGTCAATACTACTATAGGTAGATAGAATAACACATTACTCGCCTTGACGTTTAAGGTTGACCTCCTTTTGACTCCCCAGTCGCAGGTCGCACCTCAACAAGCGGAGGCACAGGACATATGCGGTGCCGCAGTCCCGTGCGGAAATGCAAATACGGGCCGACAGCAAGTGACAACTTCATCGGACCGAACTGTCGAGCCTAGATGGCGGAGCACAAAAGGGGCGAGATCAAGCGAGGCAGCGCAACTGCGCAAAATCATCGCTTCGGCGAAGGCTTGCTTTCGTTCTCCCGGTGATGCGCCGTTTCAACCGCATGACGGTCGGATGTGGGGGTTCCTGTGGGTTGTTCCTGGATGGTCGTGGGTGCGTTCAGAGCGCGTCTTGCTCGACATGGCGATTCCTTTTCCTCGGCACCGGTGCCGGTCATTACCTCCAACGCCCGGGAAAGCAGACGGTTGCGGCTGCTGCGACCTCGCGACTTGACCGGTCTGATATAGGCGGCAGCGCTGCTCCCGCGGTGTGTTTGGGTGACATGGCGATTTGGCAGCCTCACTCGCCGCTACGCCGGGCAGCGGGAGACCTTTCGCGGTCGCAAGCTCGCTGCGTCCGACGTAAACCACGATGATCCCAGCCCAGGTCTTTAGCGCAACCGGTTCTGTTGATACTTTCATAAAACGATCTAGCGGATGAAATTAGCAAGGATGCAACTCGAACTGCGATCCATCACGAGGCGACTAACGGGGATACTCGTAACTGGACTTACGTCGGAGGGAAGCGCGACCTTCTCCACAGCAGGAACGTTCATCGGCCTAACATGAGGTTCAACCGCTTGCCGGTCCATTCGGACAATAGCAGCCCCACCAGTGCAAGCGTCAGCGAGACAAGCGACAATTCGGCGGCCTTCGTCTCGCCGCCCGGTGCTTGAAGCGCGGCGTAAATTGCCAACGGCAACGTCTGAGTTTGACCGGGGATGTTGGCAGCAAATGTTATCACGGCACCGAACTCGCCCAGGCACGTTGCATATGCGACGATCCCCCCTACCAGAATCCCGGGCGAGGCGAGCGGCAGTGTGATGTTGAACAGCCGGTCCAGCCATCCCGCGCCCAGGGTGCGGGCGGCCTGTTCCAGACCGGCATCGACGGCGTCAAGCGACAGCCGCACCGATCGAACCATGATGGGGAAGGTCATCGTGGCACAGGCGAGAACTCGCACCGGCCGTGGTGAACGCGAGGCGGACGCCAAGCCAATGATCCAGGAACAGGCCGATCGGTCCGCGGATGCCGAAGATGATCAGCAGCAGCCACCCGGTCACCACCGGCGGCAGCACCATTGGCAGATGCACCAGCGCGTTCAAAAGTGTCCGGCCGGGAAAGCGACATCGGGTCAGCACCCAGGCCGCCAGGACGGCCAGCGGCAAGCCAAATCCGACCGCCCTCGCCGCCACCAATAGTGTGAGCCAGACGGCTTCCCATTCCTCCGAAGAGAGTAACATGTTTTCGACCCTGAAGCCGCGCTTGATCGATACCCGGGAAGTGGCCCGCTCCCATCACGGCAATGGGTCGACCTTGGCGGCAACATTTAGCCTCATATATGACCACCAGTTGTCCTGTCCCGTCTAACTTGGCCCCGCTTGTCGTGGCCCCGCAGGAGAGCGATGTTGTACAGCATGATCAGAGGACATGAACAGATGCTGGACAAAACCTACCCTGTCAGCCGCACGGATGCAGAGTGGCGCAGGATCCTGTCGCCGGAGCAGTTCTACGTGATGCGCGCACATGGCACAGAGGCACCCGGCAGTTGCGCGCTGCTAGCCGAGAAGCGACCGGGGCGGTTCACCTGTGCCGGATGCGACCAACCGCTGTTCGAGTCGAAGCTAAAGTTTGAAAGTTATACCGGCTGGCCCAGCTTCAACGATCCGATCGAGGGAGCGGTTGAAACGACAACCGACCGTAGCCTCGGCATGGTCCGGACCGAGGTGCACTGTGCGACGTGTGGCAGCCATCTCGGGCACGTGTTCCCCGACGGGCCGCCCCCGACCCATCAGCGCTACTGCATCAACGGAATTGCAATGAACTTCGTGCCGAACTGAGGGCATCGCATGACCCTCCATCCCGCCCTGAACGCCGGCCGCGTTGCCGTGATTACCGGTGCGGCCAGCGGCATTGGCCTCGCCGCCGCCATCCGCTTCGCCTCTATGGGCCTCAAGGTCTGCCTCGCCGATCTGTCGGCCGAGGCGCTGGATCGAGCTTCCGAAGCGGTCGCCGCCGCCTCCGCCGGCGGTCGGGATGGGCTGCTGACCATGGCAACGGATGTCAGCCGGCTGGAATCGATTCAGGCCCTGCGCGATGCCGTGTATGGGAAATTCGGCGAGGTCGGCGTGCTGATGAACAACGCAGGCACGGCGCCGGGGGGCGGCCCTTGGGAGCACATCGACCGCTGGCGCCGCGTGCTGGAGGTCAACCTGTGGGGCGTGATCAATGGCGTGCAGACTTTTGCCGCGCCCATGCTGGCGCAGCGAAACGCGTGTGCGATCGTCAACACAGGGTCGAAGCAGGGCATCACCTGCCCGCCGGGCGACGCCGCCTATAATGTCAGCAAGGCCGGCGTTAAGGTCCTGACTGAGGCGTTGGCGCATAGCCTTCGAAATGAGGAAGGCGCGCGCATCTCGGCGCATTTGCTGGTCCCGGGGTCGACCTTCACCGGCATGACACGTCAGGGACGCTCCGAGAAGCCATCGGGCGCCTGGACGCCCGACCAGGTTGTGGACATGCTGATCGCCGGCATGGGCCAGGGTGATTTTTATATCATCTGTCCTGACAACGATGTGACGCGCGAGATTGACAATCGAAGAATTCTCTGGGCCGCGCAGGACATCACCCGCAACCGCCCCGCGCTGTCCCGCTGGCACGCCGATTATAAAGATGCTTTCGAAGTGTTTCTCAGGGAGTAGCAGTGGCCACGAAGTCGAGATCGTTGTGTTATATATCTTTCTGGAGCGATCCTCATGATAACACTTTCAAGGGCCTCGCTTGGCTCCGCACTACTGGTGGCTCTGACCCTCACCGTGCCGCTGGCATCATCCCAGGCAGATAGCGCTACGCGCGCCCTTCCTCCGCCCGCGCAGGACTTGGAGGCGAACGGTGCCGGTTTGCAGACCGCGGTGTTTTCCGGCGGTTGTTTCTGGGGTGTACAAGGCGTATTTGAGCATGTTCGAGGGGTGACGCGGGCTGTCTCCGGCTACGCCGGCGGAAGTGTCGCCAACCCGGATTACGAGCAGGTGAGTTCGGGCGCGACCGGGCACGCTGAGTCAGTCAGCGTGACCTTCAATCCAACGCAGGTCAGCTATGGGACGCTGCTGCGGATCTTCTTCTCGGTTGCGCTGGATCCGACGCAAAAGGACCGGCAAGGGCCGGACTGGGGGACCCAGTATCGTTCCGAAGTGTTCGTGAACGGGCCGGACCAGGAGAGGGTCGCCAAGGCATATATCGCTCAACTTGAGGCGGCTCATGCGTTCAGTCGTCCGATTGTCACGCGTATCGATCCGGCGGGACCGTTTTACCCGGCCGAGGGGTATCATCAGGATTACCTCGACCAGCACCCGGACGCCCCGTACATCGCGATCAACGATATGCCGAAGGTGCGGGCTTTGCAGACGCTGTTTCCGCAGAACTGGCAACCGGCCGCGATCAAGGTCGGCAAACTTCAAGCAGAGGAGTGATCGAGCCCACGGCGCAGCTCGATCACGTCGGACGGCAACCACTTGGTGTGAGTGAAATATAGCTGGGGAATGACGGCCAAATAAATAGTCGGAGGAAACCAAAATGGCCAACCTCACGGAACATGAGCCGCACGGCACGCATCAGACAAAGAAGGCGACCGCAAGCGGATGGATCGGTTCGGCACTGGAATACTACGACTTCTTTATCTATGCCACGGCGGCATCTCTCGTCTTCCCCCAGATCTTCTTTCCCTCGGGAAACCCGACTGTCGCTATTGTCGCGTCGCTGGCGACCTATGGTGTAGGCTACGTTGCCCGGCCGATCGGCGCTTTGTTCCTTGGGCATTGGGGCGATACGCACGGCCGCAAGACCGTGTTGCTCGTGTGCATGTTCCTCATGGGTTTCTCGACCATGGCGGTCGGCATCCTGCCGACGTACCAGCAAGTCGGGATGCTAGCCCCGACGCTTCTCGTTGTCCTGCGCCTGGTTCAAGGCTTCGCAGTCGCCGGAGAGATTTCCGGCGCCAGTTCGATGATCCTCGAGCACGCTCCATTCGGACGCCGCGGTTTTTTCGCCAGTTTCAGTCTTCAGGGTGTGCAGGCCGGACAGATTTTCGCCGCGGCGGTGTTCCTGCCGCTGGCGCGCTTCATGCCTCCGGATGCGTTCAACGCCTGGGGCTGGCGGATCCCCTTCCTGCTGAGCGTGGTCGTTATCATCGCGGGCTATATCATTCGCCGTGAAGTGGAAGAAACGCCTGCTTTCGCTGAAGAGGGTGAGCATGGCGGGGTTCCGAGGGCGCCGATTGTGCAGGCTTTCACGCAGAGCTGGAGCGACATGATCCGAGTCGTCTGCATGTCCCTGATGAATGTCATTCCGGTCGTCGCAGCCATCTTCGGCGCGGCGTACGCGGTTCAGCCAGGCTATGGGATCGGCTTTCACAAGGACGTTTACCTGTGGATCCCAGGTACTTGGGAACATCCTGGCTGTTGTCATCATCCCGATTACCGGCAACCTGACAGACAGGATCGGCCGCAGGCCCCCCATCATCTTTGGTGCTATCTCTTCGGGATTGCTGTCGTTCGGCTACCTATACGCCATCAGCATCGCCAATGTGCCGCTGGCGATCCTCATGTCGCTGCTCATGTGGGGGGTTGTCTACCAAGGCTATAACGCTGTGTTTCCAAGTTTTTTCCCCGAGCTGTTTCCGACGCGCACACGGGTTACGGCGATGGCCATTTCGCAGAACATCGGCACTACAATCACCGCTCTGCTTCCGGCGCTGTTCGCGGCGGTGGCGCCGCCCGGATCGGCCAACATCCCGCTTACGGTTGGCGCGATCGCCTTTGCTGTTACGATCGTGGCCGCTGCCGGAGCCTACAGCGCCAGGGAGACGTATCGGATCCACTTGAACGACCTCGGTGAGCCCGAACGCGGTCCCGGTGGACAAGGAGGTGTACGACAGGATGCGCGCTCGAGCCCCTTCCGGTTCGGGTGCGGCGCAGGCATCGGCATGAGCATCGCCGTTGATCAGGCCGCAGGGGGTCTTCGTGCGGCTGGATAGTTGCACCCAGCGTGGCAATCCTGCCTTCCCCATCTAGTGGGAGTTCGTTATGAGCCGCATCGTTTATGTGCTGAACGGTCCAAACCTCAACCTTCTGGGCAAGCGCCAACCGCACATCTATGGCCACGAAACGTTGGCAGATGTGGAGCGCGATTGCCGCGCGCTAGCCAAGGAGCTGAACCTGGAGCTGCGCTTCGAGCAAAGTAATCGCGAGTATGAGATCATCGACTGGATCCATGCGGCTCGGGAAACTGCAAGTGGAATCGTCATCAATCCGGCAGCGTTCACTCATACTTCAGTGGCGATCCTCGATGCCCTGAACGCGTTCGACGAGCCTGTGATCGAAATCCATATTTCCAATGTTCATAAGCGTGAGGAGTTCCGGCACCATTCGTTTGTCTCCCATCGCGCCGACGGCGTGATCGCGGGTTTCGGAACGCAGGGGTATTTGTTGGCCCTGCGCCGGATGGCCAGGCTGATCGACGAGAAGGCGCCATAGGATGTCCGATTCCATGGCCCGCCAGTACCCGCCCGCACTTACGAGGTGACTGACCCTGTTGGGAGACCCCAAACCATGGTTCCGCAGAACGAATTCATCCAGCGCGATCGGCGGGAACACCCCCCGGCCCTGACGCCCGACTACAAGACGAGCATCCTGCGGTCGCCGCGGCTCGCCTTGTAGTCATTGCAGAACTCCCTGTCAGAACTCACGGGGCCGGTGTTCGGACGCGAGGAGTTGGGGCCGCTGGACCACGACCTGATCCGGAACTACGCCAAATCCGGTGATCCGATCGGCGAACGGACGATCGTGCATGGCCGCGTGCTGGACGAGAACGGCCGCGGTGTCCCCAACACCCTGGTCGAGGTGTGGCAGGCCAACGCGGGCGGGCGCTACCGACACAAGAACGACACCTACATCGCCCCGATCGATCCAAACTTCGGCGGCTGCGGGCGGATGATCACAGACGAGGATGGTCACTACGCCTTCCGCACCGTGAAGCCCGGCGCCTATCCCTTCCGCAACCATGTCAACTCCTGGCGGCCGGCCCATATCCATTTCTCATTGTCAGGATCGGGGTTCGCCCAACGGTTGATCACCCAGATGTATTTCGAGGGCGATCCGCTGATCCCCATGGACTCGATCCTTGGCACCATCCCCGATCCCGCCGCCCGGCAGCGCCTCGTGGCAGCGTTGGACTTGAACGCCGCGGTGCCGATCGACAGCCTGGCATACCGTTTCGATATCGTGCTGCGAGGCACCCGCTCGACGCTGTTCGAAAACAAGCTGCAGGGGAACTAGCGCCATGATCGGCAGGCTTGACTACCTCAAGGAGACCCCGTCTCAGACGGCCGGTCCCTATGTTCACATCGGCCTTATTCCGCATCAGGCCGGCTTCGATATCTTCGAAAAACCTTTCAGCAACGTCATAGCTGAACGGAACACGCCAGGGGAGCGCATCCGGATCGAGGGACGCGTACTGGATGGGTTGGGCGCGCCGTGCCGTGACGTGCTGCTGGAGGTTTGGCAGGCCAACGCAGCAGGCCGTTACAACCATCCGGCCGACCAACAAACGGACAAGCCCCTCGATGCCGGCTTCCGAGGGTGGGGTCGCACCGGTACCGAGTTCAGCAGTGGCCTATATCAATTCGAAACGATCAAGCCCGGCCCGGTGATCGGGCGACGCGGGTACAAGCCGATGGCACCGCACGTCAACATGTGGCTGGTTGCGCGCGGCATCAATATCGGGCTTTCGACGCGCATGTACTTCGAGGACGAGGCTGCGCGCAACGAGCAAGACCCAGTGCTGCGCATGATCGAACCCGCCATCCGCCGACAGACCTTGCTTGCTCGGCGCGAGACGCGTGACACCGGCATCGTCTATGTGTTCGACATCCGTCTTCAAGGCGAACAGGAAACGGTCTTCTTCGATGTTTGAAGCGTTTCGCCGTTTCGAGCCACGTCTGCGCGGGGTTCATTCTGTTTGGAGATTGCGATCATGATTACCGGCAGGACCAAATTAATTGTTCACCTCGGCTACCCGACCGAGTCGTTCAAAGCGCCAATGATCTATAATCCCTGGTTCGAGATGAAGGGCATCGAAGCCGTCGTGGTGCCTGTGGGCGTGCAGCCTGAGCATTACCCGGATTTGCTGAAGTCTCTGTTTCGTATTACTAACGTACACGGTGCTCTCGTCACCATGCCGCACAAGGTTACAACCACCCACCTCGTGAACGAGATGACCACAACGGCAAAGATCGCCGGCGCGTGCAACGCGATCCTGCGCCGGACCGACGGGTCTCTGCTGGGCGATATGTTCGATGGTGCCGGCTTCGTGCGCGGCGTCGAACGTAAGGGAAAACGGATAGCGGGTGCTCGTGGTCTTGTCGTTGGCTGCGGGGGCGTCGGCTGTGCCATCGCCGCGTCACTGGCGGCAGCGGGGTTGTCGACGATCGCCCTGTTCGACCCCGCGACCGCCACCGCGGAGGCGCTTGGCGATCGATTACGGCTACACTACCCTGAGCTGCGCGTATCCACCGGCTCGAATGATCCGGTTGGCTACGACATCGTCGTAAATGCCACGCCCCTGGGCATGAAGCCGGGCGATCCCCTGCCTGTCGATGTCTCCAAGATCACGCCGGACACCTTCGTCGGTGAGGTCGTCATGAAAGAAGAATTTACCCCGCTGCTTCGCTCGGCGATGGAAAAAGGCTGCACAGTCCAGGTCGGCACAGACATGTTGTTCGAGATGATACCGGCCTATCTGGAGTTTTTTGGCTTTGGCACCAGCACGCCGGAGGAACTACGCCGGGTGGCAACGGTGAAATACTGAAGTGGAATTCAAATGAAGGGCAGATTCGCCGGACGTTCCGGCATTGGATTTTCATGATGAACCCGTTCGATTACTCTAAAGCCATCGCTGACTTTTGGACCAGGCAGAGCCAGGTCTTGATGAAGGCACAGGCGCAGGCGGGAGCCGCGCTGGTACAGGGTATGACGGCGGTAACTTCGGGCAAGTTGCCGGCGATGCCTGATATACCCGCCGATCTTTCGTCCGGAGCCTCCGAGCTTGCACAGGCCGGCAAATCGGTGATGGACCTGTGGTCGGCCGCTGCTTCGATGTCCGGCAAGCTCGCCACGATGGTTCCCCCCACAGCCGGTGGCGACGGGGTCGTTGAAGCAACGTTCCGCAAGATTGCCGACCCGCGAAGTTGGATGGGCGGGGGCATCGGCGAGATGGACGACGTGTTGGGCCGCATGGCGGAAGGACCGCGCTTCGCCGATCTTTGGGACGCGGAACGGCGCTACGCCGGGGTATTGCAGGCATGGGTAGACCTGCGCCGCCGTGGCCTCGAGCACAACGCCGTCGTGATCGAGGCCTGGTTGCAATCGGCTCGCCGGTTTGCCGAAAAACTGGCAGGCGACTCAGGTTCGGACGTCAAGGTCTTGGACGCGAAAGCCGCGCTCGCTCTGTGGACGGAGACGGCCAATCAGCAATTGCTGGAGACCCAGCGCTCCGAACCGTTCTTGCAGTCCCAGTCAGCGTTGATCCGCGCGACCACGGCGCTGCGGCTGGCCCAACAGGAACTGGTTGAACACTTCGGCAAGCAGTACGGCTTCCCTACGCGCACTGAACTCGACGACGTGCACCGCACCGTTACCGAGCTTCGGCGGGAGCTGCGCGCGATGCGGCGGGAGCAGCAGATGGGGGCGCCGGCGCCTTCCCCACAGCCGGCTGCTGCTGC
>CAVZTH010000021.1:0-45796 GCA_963778125.1 uncultured Alphaproteobacteria bacterium
TATATTCCAATATAAAAATTAATATAAGTGTAAAGTAAAGCGTAAATGTATAAAATTATTTAAAAAAATAAATAACAAAAAAAACTTCAACAAAATAAATGCGACCAAAATTAAATACCAGAAAGTTTCTGCAAGACTGTTTTACTAAAAATACGCATTTCATTGAGAGATTCACCAGGCAAACACCAATTTTGAACATTAGACATCGGAGATACAGAAGAAATTACCAATGCGTAATAATATACCGTGCTTTTTACCTGTCGCAAGATTTCGAAGACGACGTTGATATGTTCGCGACGGCCAAATAGCACGTTCCATACGATTTGGCGTGTTCTCTCCGAGCGCAAAATCATTCTCCATGGATTCAAGGACTCACTTTCCGGAAGAAGAACCGCCAAGGAAGATAATGACTTGCTATTTGCAGTGTAGCCAAACGACACGCTAACACCACAACAAAACAAGATTAAGTAAATCGAAATAGTCAACCGAATAAATAAGTTGTCAGATTTCAATATGCACAACTCTATTTGTTGGACCAGGTTCCTTAAAAATAGAGCAAGTGCTTACAAATTTTGCAGTGAAAAAGAAAGCAAAAGTTATCTTGAAGTTTATAGCTTTAACCAGTTTCACTGTTCCAGGTGTCATGCATAAAAAAAATATAATAAAATTTAAAAAAATGTCAATTGAGAAGAGAATCACCATTTGAAAATCACTAGAATGCTTTTTGAATATTCAATCAAAAAGACATAAACTAAAAAAATACTATATACTTAAATTTAACACATTTCATCACATACATAATTAAACCGCGGAACTTCACGTATTGAATGAACATCATCGACATCTAGTTTTTTTACATCTGATAAGACTTTCATTGCAAAAATGATTCTCTGAAAGTGGTGTGAAATCAACACTATATAACAGTATACAAAACAGTATAACAAAAGTGGTGTCAAACTAAGGTAAAGAATTATATACATGTACTTCGAAATATGCTTGAGAGTATGCTCTGTGGAAGTGAAGCCAGTTAGCCATTTGAGAATCGCTTCTTGCATCCGTAGAATGCTTTTTGAATATTCAGGTGCTCGGCTGCTGTCCACTGCGTAGCAGGTTTATCTGTAATAACAATAAATATATATAATGCTTTTATTTTTTATTCACTTTTATTGCTTCAGTACACATATAAAATACAATACAAAATACAATGAAACGAAGCAACGAGGTTAGACAAATGGAGAGATACTCCCCGAAAAGGCTAACGCCTATGTCTAACCCCTACAGTACATGAATCAGTACAAAATTAAGTTATTATAACAAATAAACATAAATAAAGTATGAAAAAAGGGCACTGGCAGCCAACATACTCTAGGAAAAAAATATATGCAGTGGATAAATCACAAACTGAAATCCAGACTTAAACATTTTCGGATTAAATTTCAGTTATACATAGAAATGAAATAATCACGAGCAGCTCGCTTTAAGATAATATATAATACAGTTAATATGTAAAACTTTATAAAGCAACTGACAACCTTTAATTAATCATTTTGCTAACGGTAATATATAATTTTTTTATTCGTCACGCACACAGAGCCAAAAATAACGTGAACAATCAGAAGTGCAATAATATATAAAAATTGCGTGCTAGAACTTAAGTACTAAAAACAATGTTCTGGCTGGTAGGCGATGTGTTCACGATGTAGTGTAATGAACCATAGACCTCTTAAATAATTATTTAAGAGGTCTATGGTACCGGTATACAAATAATAACAAAATTGAGCATGGTTACATTTATTAGCTTATCATTTAGAAATGTAATCAGAGTAACGTTGCAATCAGAACAATGTTTTCAACTAGCTTCGTGGCTCAATGACAAATGAGTCCGACTGAAAGCGATTCACTTCTCTTTTTATAAGGTGTAATGTATAAAAAACACAATAAATCAGTAGGACTATGCATCAAAAACACAATAAAACTGATTTTTTTTTTCGGGGGGGGGATTAAACCCCTGTAAAATTTCTGAACACACAATAAAAGCAAGTTTTGTTAGTTCCCAACTTCCCATATTATTTTTAAATCGTACGATAATTACTTATATCTAAATTAAGCAGAATAAATGGAAGGTAATCATTAAACAGACCAGCATCTTGAAGATAGATGTCTGTCGGAGCGAAGTTTGAATAAATGTCGCAGAGATAGAACTGGTTGAAGCGTTGAAAGAGGAAATAGAACGAGGATAACTGAATTCTCCGGTCGTTCCATTCAATTTGAGCTGCCTAAAAAATGCAGCTCATTAATCAGCCTCATTAACGTATTCACTAGCACAGCGGTTCTTGAACTTGTCAAGCGAGGGACCGGTGTAGCGATATATTTCCACTCCCTACAAATTTCCACTCCCCAGTCATTATATGACGTCAAATAAGCACTCCCCTACCATTACGGAGTGGGAGTGCTTATTTGACGTCAAATAAGCACTCCCACTCCGTAATGGTAGGGGAGTGCTTATTTGACGTCATATTTGACGTTATATATGACGTCATATATGACCCCATCCGCAGCTCAACGCCGTCCAGCGTGATCAAAGCGCCCATAGCACCGCGACCCAAACGCAGCCCAAAACGGCGGCGGCAAGCACAAGCCGGGACGTTGCGCCGGCGGTCGGGGACAGCGGGTCGATCATGGTTACAGTATAACATTGCACCCGGTTGGACGGAAGAGAGGCGCGCGCCTAAACAGGCGGCGATGACCGAACCCGATCCCGACGCTCTCGCTCGGCGGACCCTGCGCAATCACCGCATGTTTGCCTCGGGCCTGCTGATCCTGATGGCCACCTTAACCGTTGCCGCCTACCTCGTACCTCCGAACTGGTGGAGCGGGTTGCTGCAAGCTTCCGCGAAGGCGGGGTTTATTGGTGGCATCGCGGATTGGTTCGCTGTTACAGCGCTTTTTCGGCATCCCTTGGGTATACCAATTCCGCATACGGCCATTATTCCCAATCAGCGCGGGCGGCTGGGCCAGGCGCTCGGCCGTTTCGTCGCCAACCACGTTTTCACCGGCGAGGAAGTGTCCCACGTGCTTGCGGGTTTAGACCTGCCAAGCATCGTACACCGTTTTCTCGCCGACCCTGCCGCCGCTCATCCCGCCGCCGTCGCACTGTCAGGCATGCTGCCAAAGCTGCTGGCGACTGTTGAGGACGGCCGGGCGCGACGGGTCCTCGCTCGCGTGGTGCCCCGCATCATGGGTGGGTCCGCTTCGGGACGGGTGGTGGCGCGGGCCCTGCACAGCCTGGTCGACGGAGGCCGCCACCAGGAGGTGTTCGGCTTTATCCTCGGGCAGCTGAAAACCACTCTTGCCAGCCGCGAAGATGCGCTGCGCTCAGCCATAGAAGAACGCGTGCGCGAGCAGGGCGGACGCTTGGTCGGCTGGGCGCTGGGCGCCTCGATCGCCCGGCGCGTCTTCGGGCTGGTCAACGCTGAATTGGACAAGATGAGTCCGGACGGCTCGGAATTGCGACTGGCGTTCGACGAATGGGTGCGGCGCGAGATCAACCGCATGGAAACCGAGCCAGAACGGGCGGCGGAGATCGGGATAGCCATCCGGCGCGTGGTGGCGCATGAGACCGTTCAGGCCTGGATGTGGGATATCTGGGCGCGCATTCGCGTCGGGTTGGAGGCGGATATCTCGAGGCCAAACGGCCGAGTGGTGGCTTACGTCGAGGGCGCCCTTGGCAATCTGGGCGCCATCCTGGAAGCCGATCCGGCGGCTCGGGCGAGATTGCAGACCGCCGCCGAAGGCATCATTCGGTCGTTGCTGCCCACCGCGCAGCTGCGGATCGCCGAATTCATCGCTCAGGTGGTCGCGAATTGGGATACTGAAACGGTCGTGGACCGGCTGGAGCTACGGATCGGACGCGACTTACAGTATATTCGTATGAACGGCACCATCGTGGGCTTTCTGATAGGCGGTCTGCTCTACGTGGTGCTTGATACCTTGTTGCTGCGCACGAATTTCTGAAGAAAAATGCCTGCTGCGGCCATCGGTTTTCGATAAATCGAGCAAGCGAACCCCCCGATAGATATTGCCGACGCTCGAGCCGGCTCGGCTAAGCGCCGGGTCAACAAATCCTCGTGGGTTGGCGATCCTCAGACGCCAATTCGCGTATCATTATTGCACGAACTGGCCGGCGACATGCCCCACGGGCCGGTATTAATACCTACCGATAATAAGAAACCACCGCCCTAAAGCGACCGGTTTGGCGGTGGCTAGATAAATCCGTTGTTAAGGAGGTCAAAAATGAAAAATCATTCCTCGGTAAACCGCTTTTGCCTATTCGTCGCAGCGGCGACGCTTCTCGGCGGGACAGCCGCGCGAGCCCAAAACCCATCCGCGCCGGCCAAAGCAGCAAATTCCCTGTCGATCTATTTCGACCCCGGCAGTGCGGCGGTCACGCCCCAGGGTCAAACCACCCTCGATCAGGCGGCTCGCACATACCGGGACGGCAAGCCGATTGTGATGGTGGTTAGTGGAGGCACCGATTCGACAGGATCCGCTGCCGCCAACCTTCGGTTATCGCAACAGCGAGCCGATAATGTGACTGCAGGGTCTGGTGGCCCGCGGCATTCCGGTAGAGCGGTTCCAGATATTGGCAAAAGGGGAAACCGAACCGGCTGTACCCGCCCCCGAGGGAACGCCTGAAGCGCGCAATCGGCGTGTTGAGATCACTTGGCGCTGATCGCGCGCGGATTTTGGCGTTTCGCGGCCGGCCTGGTGTTGCTGGGTTGTTTCATGATGCCGGCCCGCGCCGGAGCACCGGAAGACGCCCGGCGTGCTTACGATGCCGGGCGCTTCACCGATGCAATGGGGCTTTGGGCCGAACTGAGCCGCCAGGGCGACGCGGGGGCGCCTTTGGGATCGGTCTGTTGTATGACCTGGGAAACGGGACGCCGGAGAATCCGGAGGCGGCGTTTTATTGGTACAAGATCGCAGCCGATGCCGGAATGCCGGAGGCCGAATTCAACGTTCGGGGCCATGTACGACAAAGGCCGGGGCGTGGCGCGCGACAGCGCGAGTGCCGCGATGTGGTATGCCAAGGCCGCCGCGCGTGGGCACCATCGCGCCCAGTTCGACATCGGCCAACTGTATGAGCAAGGCGACGGCGTGCCTCGCAACGGCGACGCCGCGATGGCTTGGTTTCGCGATGCCGCCGACGGTGGTATCGCCGCCGCCGGCGCTAGGTTGAAAGCGCTGCAAGCGACGCCTCAGCCGCGGCCTGGCGGCTCTCTGGTAGCGGTGACGCCGGCCGTTCCGGTCAGGAATGTCACCCTGATGCCATCAGATCCGGATCCGACGGTCGAACTCGTATGGATTGCGCCGCCCGAACCTCAACCGGTGCACTTCCAGGTTCAGGTGCGGGAACTGAGTGGCCCAGCGTCCCGGACGGTCTTTACCGCGACTTTGGCCGAGACAGCCGCGGTGGTACGATTGCCGGCCAAGTCGGGGTTTTATGTATGGAGTGTCGATGCCGTCGGTCGCGATGGTTCCCACCCGCCGGCCGACGTGAGCTGGTTTTCGGTGGAACCTACCGCGCCGGCGCAACGATCAGTGACCTCCATGCGCGGAGACGCTCACTGACCGCGGTATGAGCTCGTCCCTTTTGTTGATCATCACCGTCGGCGGTCAGCAATCTCTGACGCATCGCGACCCAATCCTTTCGATTACTCTGATTTCGCTTGCAGTGCCGCAACCCAATTGAAGGCAGGTGCGCCTGTTGCGCTCTCCTCTGAATGGGTCGATCCTGGTAGGGTAACGACCTGTCGTTAGAACAGGCTTGGTTCGGGAGTATCCATGTCGACCACCAACACCGTCTCCAGCGGACTTCCGGACGCCGAGCACAGCGCGCAATTGCGCAAGGCGGTGATCGCCGCGACTGTTGGCACGACCATCGAGTGGTACGACTTCTTCATCTACGGCACCGCCGCCGGGTTGGTGTTTCCAAAGCTCTTCTTTCCCAACGAGGACCCGCTGACCGGGACGCTCGCGGCATTCAGCACCTATTTCATAGGCTTTGTCGGCCGCCCGATCGGCGCGGCAATCTTCGGCCATTTCGGTGATCGGATCGGCCGCAAAGCGACGCTGATCTCCACGCTTCTGCTGATGGGGGTCGCGACATTCCTGGTCGCCCTGGTGCCCGGCTATGATTCCATCGGCATATGGGGCGCCGTCATCCTCACCGTCCTCCGCGCGCTCCAGGGCATCGGCGTCGGCGGCGAGTGGGGCGGCTCAGTGCTGATCTCCATGGAGTGGTCACGCACCCACAAGCGCCGCGGCCTGGTCGCCTCCTGGCCGCAGTTCGGCGTGCCATGCGGCCTGTTCCTGTCAAACCTTGTGATCCTCGCCCTCAGTGCCTGGTCCGGCGCCGATTTCATCGCCTGGGGCTGGCGCGTGCCGTTCCTCCTCAGCATCGTCCTGATCGGCATCGGCCTGTGGATCCGGATTGGCATCCTGGAAACCCCTGTTTTCAAACAACTTGTCGCGGCCAACCTGATCGAAAAGACCCCGATCGTCGAGGTCATCCGGAAGCAGCCGCGCGAGATCATCCTTTCTGCCCTGGTGCGGATGGCCGAGCAGGCGCCATTCTACATTTTCACCGCGTTCATCTTTGCCTATGGCACGGGCGTCCTGAAAATGTCGCGAGACCTGGTGCTGGCGGCGGTGCTGGTTGCCTCCGTGGTGTCGTTTGTCAGCATTCCGCTGTTCGGCCATATCTCCGACCTGATCGGCCGGCGTAAGATGTATCTGATTGGCGCCGCGGTGACGGGCGTGTACGGCTTCCTCTATTTCGGCATGATGGGCAGCGGCGCGCCGGCGCTGGTGTTCCTGGCGATCGTGCTATCGCTCATACCGCACGACATGATGTACGGCCCGCAGGCGGCGCTGATCGCCGAAGCCTTCACGCCTCGTCTGCGCTATAGCGGTGCATCGCTGGGCTACCAGCTTGCCTCGATCATCGCCGGCGGCCCGGCGCCGCTGATCGCGACCGCACTGATTCGCGGCGTATCACACTGGTTATGCTGTCGCGATCTACATCGCTGCGTGCGCGGTGATCAGCCTGATCTCGGCCGCGATGATGCCGGACTACACCGGCAAGGATATTTCGGCCGAATATGACGCATAGACCCCTACCCTTGAGCGTCACGCGGAGGTGGCCACATAAGGGCCGAAAGGACCCGGCCGATGCCCAACCTGAACGACCTTCGTGCCCAGCGCGACAACCTTGAACGCCTCATCGAGGAGCACCAGCGGGAGCTTGGCGCCAATCACCCGGATCTGGCCGGCGATCTGCGCGATCTTGGACGCCTGTCGCATGAGCTTGGCGAAATGATGGATGCTCAGGCACAATTGCGGCGTGCGCTTGCCTTGCACACTGAGGCGCTTGGCGCCGAGCATCCGGAGACGGCCACTGACATCAACCATCTCGGGCTGGTGCTGCACGACATCGGCGACCTGGAAGGCGCGCAGGCAGCGTTCGAGCGAGCCCTTGCAATCGACGAGGCGGCGCTGGGCCGGGATCATCCCAGTGTCGCCCGGGACACCAACAACCTAGCCGGCGTGTTGAAGGACATGGGCGACGGGTTTTCCGCTCGCGAGGCGCTGGACTGGTCTCTGTCAATCTACATGAAGACGCTCGGTCCCGATCACCCGACAACCAAGTCCGTCGCCCGCAACCGCGCCGGTCTGGGGTAATCGCATCGCAACCGATTCCCCCATCATCGACCTTTGCCGGGTGGGGCTGCGACCAGAAATGATCGCCTCTCTCGGGACACAGCGGAATCAAACCAGCGCGATCTTCAGCGCCCCGCGGATATCAACCAGCACAGCGGTCCCCGGGGAGCCTGCCTTGCCCCTAAGTAGATCTCCCCGAAGCGGGGAAACGGAACGGCTTACGACCTGCTTTCAAGCCAACGCCTGGCGCCGGCGAGCGACTGGTTGATGACCTGATCCATGTCGAGGTACTGGTATGTGCCACAGCGGCCAATGAACGTCATGTGCGGCAGAGTTTTGGCCAGGTCGCGATAGTCCTGATACAGGGCTTGATAGCGCCCATCAGCGGTTTTTACCGGATAGTAGCGCTCATTGTTATTGTGCCGATAATCGCATGGCTCCTCGACCGTGACCGTCCGCCGTTGGGTTTCCTCATGCAGGTGCCCGGGCAGACAGTGCCACCACGCTTCACGGGTGAACCGACCAGCATCCGTGTAGTTGCGGACACTACAGGGCTGATCATCCCATTGCGTAACGGTCTTGTGGTGAAACCTCAGTGAGCGGTAGGGCAGTTCGCCAAACCGGTAGTCAAAGAATTCGTCGATTGCCATACTGTTGAAACAAAAATCGTACGAGCGCTCCATACTTCGATCGTAGTCTACCGACAGTTCGACCGAGATGGCAGGATGCGCGAAGAGCGCCCTGAAAATCGCGGTATAGCCAGCGGCCGGCAACGCCTGATGCCGATCATCAGGGAAGTACAGATCGTTGCTATCGAAGCGAATCGGCAGCCGGCTGACCACGCTGGCGTCCATTTCTTCCAGATCGAGGTCCCACATTTTCCGTGTGTAGGGACGGAAGAACAGATCCGTCAGCACGTTTCCGATCCGCGACCGCAGATGTTCGCCGGCGTTCTTCGGATCGGCGATCGGCACTGCGACGCCGCGCAGGAAATTCACCATTTCCGCCTCGGTTCGCAACGTCTCACAGAACACCGCGTTTATCGTGTCGAGGTTGACTGGCAGCGGCACGAGATGTCCGTGCGGGAGGATTGCTCGCACCCGATGCAAGTAAGGGGTCCAGGTTCCAAAACGCCGCAGCCAGTTGAACACCGAGGTCGCGTTGGTATGAAAAAGATGCGGCCCGTAACGATGCACGCGCACGCCGTTTGCATCGATCCAATCCGCAGCATTGCCGCCGATATGATCGCGGCGGTCGATGACATGCACTGTATAGCCCGCCTCAGCCAAGGTCCGGGCATATGTGGCTCCGGCGAAACCCGTGCCGACGACCAGGATTCCCGGCATTTATTTCGTCAAGCGCCGAATGGCGCGTTCAGAGGGTGGAGTGCGGCGAATTGCGCGATCTGTTGCGCTGACCGCCGCATCCCGAACGGTGTGGCCAGGGCGCGCCAGGTATCTTCGACGCGAACGAGAGCCTCCGAGGGGACTGCCAGGGCGGCTTCGACCGCTTGCTCGATCGGTTGTCGGTCAAACGAAAAACGATACGATTTTAACGCGGGCATGTTCTCGTCCGCGAAGGCGTTGCCATCAGTGACCGGGACCACGCCGGCGGCTAGGGCAAAGAACACGCGGTCATGGACGGATTCCTCTACCAATGGATTGATCGACAGGCTGGCGACATAGCGCGGCAACTCGTCGATCATCCTCCGCCAGGTCATTGCGCCACGGCATTGCGCGGCGGCACCGTCCCAATTCACGTGGTCCCATCCGGTGCCGAACACGTCGACCGGGTACCGCAAAATGGCGTTCATCACCAGGTTGGCGCGCTTGAAGCGAATATAGGCGTCCACCTCCCGCATCAGCAGCAGCGTCAACTGATTATTCCCATCAAAAAACAAACCGAGCGGTTCGGCGATTCGCTGCAGAGCCGGAAGGAAATCAGCTGTGGAGCGGGCGAACAGTTCCTCAGCCGCGGCGAATACGATCCGCTGTGGCCCCGGGGAGTACCCCCGCCAGGAAGCCTCGATCTTGTTGATATCAGCCCCGCTCTTGGTGAACATGATGCGGCTGTTGCGCTCGGCCGGCGGCAGCGGTGCCTCGGGGAATACATTGCGCGATGGGATGCCCAGATGAACGGCGAATGCGGTTCCATTCGGGCTCATGTGCTGAATGTTATAACGGGCATGGTCGGGAAACACGTAGCCGTGCAGCAGGTAGGTGTTGCGGATAGCGTGACGCATCGGGAAATAACAAGGATGGTCGCAGCTCCAGTTGAACAGTGGGACTTTTGCCGCCTCCCAGATCAGCCTGCCGTCCACGCTCAGATCGGTGCCAATCCCAGACATGGTCAGCGCGAAAGAGATGCCGCCCTGCCTCAGCAGTTGGATCAGACGCTGCGGCCAGTCCTTGCCGTCAGCCGAGACCATGGTGACTTTATAGCCCTGCGCCGCTAGTTCCTGCCCTGTGAGTTCTAGCAGCCCACCGAGGGAATTGTAGGCGCTGCCCGCCCAGCGCAGAATGAGCACTCGATCCGCCATTGTCCGCGTTGTCCCGCCAGCTCATCCGGTCTAAAGCGGCGGACAGGTCCGGGTCAATTGCTATATGGAACGATACGGGGTCAGAAGTCTCTATAGTCAGGGGTTTTTTTTGCGAAAGTGGTCTTGATTATTTTCCTATGCGTCCCTAATCACGCGTCAATCATTTTAGGCGCGGCAATGTCCATCCCAATTCTTTCTCCCGGCAAATCCAGGCGTTTCACGCCGCCATTCTCGACAATTGTGACCGCGCCGCTCGACCGGAGCAGCCCGATGCTATGGTGCTTCGCTTGCGCATCAACGCCCTGGCGCTCGCGAAAGTGCAACTCGCGATAATTGCGCTGGTGAAAGCTGAGCCGCCGGAACCTATCCCGGCAGCCCACCGCAGCCCGGATGAGGATCCGACCGGAGAGCGCTGGGATCGTGCCTCCGGGTCGTGGCCGGGCGAAAATTCGGTTGCACGTACCCTGGACGATGAGGCGCCGACCGCGGATGCCCTCCGAGAGCCGCCGCAGCAAGACGATCAAGACGATCGCATCTTGACCGGCGATGCGCTGTCGCGCTTCGTCTCCCACCGGCTAACGCCCGACCAATCCCCCCATGAGGTCTGGCAACGCATGCAGGAAACTGATCCGGCTAAACAGCGGCACAAGCCAGCGTTACCTAGGGCAGGCTTCCGATCCCCGTCCCGCTGATGTAAACGCCCCGGCACTTTAGGCCGGAGTCTTCATGACTGCCCCGTTCCCCGCTTCCGCCCTCATCCCCGCCATGGGGCCGGAGGTGACGACGCCATTGATCCTGGCGCTGCCCAAGGGGCGCATTCTGTCGGAGTGCGGCCCGCTGCTGGCGCGCGCCGGAATCGTCCCCGCACCCGACTACACCGATGAGGACAGCCGCCGCCTGCGCTTCCCGACTGACGACGCGATGCTGGATGTCGTGCGGGTGCGACCCTTCGATGTCGCGACCTTTGTCGCATTCGGTGCCGCGCATCTCGGTATTTGCGGCGCTGACGTGCTGATGGAATTCGACTATCCGGAGATTTACGCACCCCTAGACCTGGGGATCGGCAAGTGCCGGGTGTCCGTCGCGGAACCACGGGAGACCGCCGGAACGGACGACCCTTCGCGCTGGAGCCAGGTGCGGGTCGCCTCGAAATACCCCAATATCGCCCGCAGGCACTATGCCAGCCGTGGCATCCACGCCGAGGTCGTGCAACTGAACGGCGCCATGGAATTGGCACCCGGGTTGGGTCTGTGCCGCATGATCGTCGACCTGGTGCAGACCGGATCTACCCTCAAGGCCAACGGACTGGTGGAAACCGAGGTCATCGCGCCGGTCACCAGCCGGCTGATCGTGAACCGGACCGCGCTGAAGACTCAACCCGAGGCCATAGGCGCCTGGATCGCCAGGTTCCGTGCTGCGCTGGATCCGGCATGATCCGGCTGTCGGTCCGGGACGCCGATTTCGAGGCGCGATTTACCGCCCTGTTATCCCAGGCGCGCGAGACGACCGAAACCGTCGATCGCGCCGTTGCCGACATCATCGCAGCCGTCCGGGCACGTGGCGATGCCGCGGTGATCGACTATACAACGCGGTTCGACCGGCAAACCCTGACGGCCGATCGCCTCCGCATCTCGTCTGCTGAGATCGACGCCGCGACGGCCGCCATTCCCGCCGATCTGGCCGCCGCCTTGGATCTGGCCGCCACCCGGATCGAGGCGTTTCACCGCGCGCAGTTGCCGCAAGACCTGCGGATGACGGACGAGGCCGGCGTGACCATGGGGATGCGCTGGACCGCGCTGGATGCCGTCGGGCTCTATGTGCCGGGCGGCAAGGCGGCCTATCCGTCCTCCGTGCTGATGAACGCGATCCCCGCCCGAGCGGCTGGGGTTTCCCGAATCGCCATGTGCGTGCCGACGCCGGACGGGGTGCTCAATCCGCTGGTCCTCGCTGCCGCGCGACGCGGGGGCGTTTCCGAGATCTATCGGATCGGCGGGGCTCAAGCGATCGCCGCCTTGGCCTATGGCACCGCGTCCATCGCACCGGTGGATCGCATCGTCGGCCCCGGCAACGCCTATGTCGCCGAGGCCAAGCGTCAGGTGTTCGGGCGCGTTGGCATCGACAACATCGCCGGCCCGTCGGAGGTGGTCGTGCTGGCCGACGCCGATAACGATCCGCGCCGAATAGCCGTCGATCTGTTGGCTCAGGCCGAACACGATGAGGCGGCGCAGTCTATCCTGATCACCGACGACGCAGCGTTCGCGGATGCGGTGGCGGCGGCTGTGCTGGCAGAGCTTCCCTCCCTGCCCCGAGCGGCGATCGCGGGGGCGAGTTGGCGGGCTCATGGCGCGGTTATCGTGGTGGAGGATTGGGTCCAGGCGGTGCGTCTGGTCGATCGGCTCGCACCGGAGCATCTGCAACTGATGGTGCGCGATCCGGATCCGTTGTTCGCTCGGGTGCGGCACGCGGGGGCCGTGTTCCTGGGAGCCTTCTGCCCCGAGGCGGTCGGGGACTACATTGCTGGTCCTAACCATGTCCTCCCCACGGGGCGGACCGCCCGCTTTGCGTCCGGGTTGTCGGTGTTCGACTTCCTCAAGCGAACCACGTTCGTGTCCACGACCCAGGCTGGGTTGGACCGGGTCGGGCCGGCGGCCGTGGCGCTGGCTGAGGCCGAAGGGCTTCATGCACACGCTAGAAGTATCTCGCTGCGGCTGGGTGGGAACGCCGGTTAGCGCCGGCGGCCCGCACGGTCGGGTAACTACGATCGGATAACGCGCTGCGCCCAGCCCAGCAGGCCGCGCAACCGCATGCCCTCGGAAGCGATGACACACAGGCAGGGTTCGTCTCCAATCACCACAGGCGGCTGATCGTGATCGGTCACCGGTTCCGACAGATCACCTGCGCGATAGGTTCCGCCGCCATCGGCAAAGGCACCCGAACAGTATACAGGTCAGTTCCAGCCCCGAATGCCCGTGCCGAGGCAGCGACCGGCCGGGCTGCGCCAGCAGCAAACCGCCCCAAGCCGAACCTGAGGTCAGGAACGGGCGATACCGGGTACCGCGTCCCACCGGCCACCACCGGCGGAATGCCACGCGGTTCAATGGCGCCGGCAGATCGGGGTTTAGTGCCGGCGCCGGCGGCGGCAGCGGGTCGTCCAGTCGCGTCAGCAACCGATCCAGCGCGTCGACGGAGAGCGGCACCGGCGCCAGATCCGCGAGGAGCGCGCCACCGGTGGCTTCAAGTGTCGACAAAGAACTCCGGCAGGCACCGCATCGGCCGAGATGGGTTGCCGCGACGAGCGCCAGTGCTTCCGGCAGCGTGCCGGCGGCATAGGCGGCGAGCGTCGCCTCGCTGGGATGATGATTGATCACGTCAGATCTCCCAACGCCGCGCGTAAACGCACCATGGCCAGACGTAGTCGCGATTTGACGGTTCCCAAAGGAATGCCAAGCTCCTTTTCGATTTCGGCGTGGACCTTGTCCTCGAAGAACGCCTTGCGGATCACCTCGGCCTGATCCGGCGGCAGCAAGCTCAGCGCTGATCGAATGCGAGTTTCCTGCTGCGACATCGCCAGAACGCGATCGGCCTGAATTGGGTCGTCCTGGTGCTCGATCGGATCAGACATCAGGTCCGACGGATGGCGTTCTCTCCGCATCGCGTCGATCCGCAGGTTACGAGCGATGGTGAAAATCCAGGTCGAGACGGCCGCCCGGGAGGGATCGAACAACTGAGCCTTCTGCCAGACGGCGAGCATCGTCTCCTGTGTCAATTCCTCGGCGGCCGAGGGACTGCTGCCGGCGCGTAGCATCCAGGCTTTTACCCGTGGGCCGAAGTGCGCGAACAGGCCTGCGAACGCCGCTCGGTCACGACGCCGGGCGATCGCCTCCATGAGGGCGACGTGATCTTCCGGGCCGGCCGGTGGAAGCGTTCGAAGTCATAGCCTCCGCAGATACAGGCTGACGGAACGGAAGCACCAGCCCCTTCTTTGGGGATGACGCGGGAGGAAACGGCATCCGAAACGAGGGAGCTGGTGACTTCACATGCCTATTACGCCAGACGCGCGCGAATGGATCACTTCGGCATTGGTGCGGCGGTCCTGGAGAAGTCCGGAGCTAGGCCGACTGCTCACGCCGAGACACCGCGGCCGATTGGCACCTCGCCAAATCTCCAGCACGGGGTGCGTAACCAAAGCCAGTCCCAAATACGAGCCGCGTTCGTTCGGTCTTCCACCACTCGAAATCGTCCCCGCAACGTAGCCTTTCCGGTCGGGCACCCGCGACGCCGTGTACGATTGCCTCGCCCGCGTCCATACGTTTGTGATTCGTCGTGAAGAGGTCCGGCCTCTGGTTTTCCAGAAATTGAAAGTCAACCTTGCTCCCTCGTCCAACTCCATTTGCCAGCCGCCAGATTGCTGGCTGCTCGATCCAAGTAGTTTCGCCCTCGGCAAGCCATTCATTGCAAACTGAACGTTCAGCCGCCCAAAACTTCTGTGCTTGTTTTCCGAAAATTCTAGCTTGCCGCGGGCGCGCGCCGCGGATAGCGTGTGGTCAGTCTAAAGCGGCAACGGTGCCGCTGGATGCTGGGCAACGCAGCCCTCGAGTTCGCACCCCTGACTTGGGGATGCGAACTCGAGGGCTTTTTGTTGTGGTTGCTCAGGGTCGTGCCTGCATCAGCAACAGGGGATATCGATGGCCGGGTTATCGCAACACCACTCGAAGCTCGAAGAGGCCGAGGAACAGGTCGATCATCTGCTCGGGAGTGAATACGAACATGAACCGGTACCGGCGAGCGCGCGGCGCAGCCTATTCTCGGTGACGCTTGTATGGGCAGGGTTCCCGATGATCATCACCGGCGCGATGACCGGTTCGATCCTCGTGCTCGGCATGGGCTTCACCCACGCTCTGACGGCGATGATCATCGGCAACCTCATCATGCTGGCTTACGTAGGGGCCTTGGGGCTGCTCGGCACACGGGGCGGTGTTAATTTTGCGCTGCTTGCCAGTGTGGTGTTCGGACGGAAGGGTTACGTGCTTGCCTCGGGCCTGCTGTCCACTCTTCTGCTTGGGTGGTACGCGGTGCAGACGGGGATTACCGGCGCACTGGTCAGCAGCACCTATGGCTTGAACTACGTGCTGATGACGGTGATTGCCGGGCTGCTCTACATCGGCATCACCTTCATCGGCGTGCGCGGTCTGCACTATATTGGCCTGGTCTCAATCCCATTGTTCCTCATCCTGGGCGTGTTTGTTGCCGCTCACGCCGCGAGCACGACAACCTGGGCGGCGATCGTGGCTTATCCGGGCAATAACGGTGCGGCCAGTATGTCGATGGGCGTCGGGCTGACCGTCGTGGTGGCATTATTTATCGATGCCGGCACCGTCACCGCCGATTTCAACCGCTGGGCCAGGACGCCCCGCGACTTCTCTACTTTCCACCTTCAGTGCCTTTCCGTTTGCGAACACCGTTGCGATGCTGGTCGGCGGCGTAATGACCGCGGCGCTGGCAGTACCCAACGCCAACCCGTTTGGCGCCGATAACATGTTCGGCTACATGAACCGCATGCAGATCGGCTGGCTCAGTGTGCTGGCATTTGTGTTTCTCTATCTCAACCTCGGTTCCGTGTGCTCGCACTGCCTATACAATTCGGCCACTGGCTGGTCACGAATCGTGAATACCCGCATGCGCGCCGCCGCCATCGGGCTCGGCGTGATCGGCATTTTGGTCGCCGCCGGGAATATATGGGCATTCTTCATCCAGTGGCTGAGTCTGTTGGGCGTGCTGGTACCCCCGATCGGCGCGATCATCCTGGTCGATCAGTATGTCGTGCGTCCGGGCACCAAAATTGCCGCCGACTACCGGCCGATGGCATTCGTTGCCTGGGCGATCGGTTCGGCCGTGGCGCTGGTGGTCGAAAACGCCGCGCCGCAATACTCTACGGCACTGTCGTCCATGGTGGTCGGTGGCGTCGCCTACTGGGCGCTGTCCGCCGTCACCAAACCGGCCACGCAGACCGCGTGAACTGCGGCGGCATGACGAGAGTCCGATGAGCAACGGCGAGCGGCGTTAGCCGGCTCGCCAGCAGGGAGGAGCGTGATGGACTATCAGATTTTCGAAGCCGGCGACGTGGTGCTGCAAGGGGGCGCCACCATTCGCAACTGCCAGCTTGCCTACAAGACCTTTGGCACGCTGAATGCCGCGAAGAACAACGTGATCGTCTACCCGACCTGGTATTCGGGCCAACACACCGAGAACGAGTGGCTGATCGGCGCTGGCAAGGCGCTCGACCCGGCAACGAAGTTCATCGTCATCCCCAACATGCTCGGCAACGGCCTGTCGTCGTCGCCGAGCAACACGCCGGAACCGTACAATGCCGGGCGTTTCCCCAAGGTGACCGCCTACGACAATGTCCGCTTGCAGCACCGTCTGGTGACCGAAAAGTTCGGCATCGAACGTGTCCAGCTGGTGACCGGCTGGTCGATGGGTGCGCTGCAAACCTTCCATTGGGGCGCGATGTATCCGTCGATGGTCGAGCGGATCTTACCGTTCTGCGGCTCCGCGAAGTGCTCGCGCCACAATTTTGTGTTCCTGGAAGGCGTCAAGGCGGCGCTGACCGCGGACGTCGCGTTCGCCGACGGCTGGTACAAGACCAAGCCGGAAAAAGGCCTCCGAGCCATGGCGCGGGTGTACGCCGGCTGGGGGTTTTCGCAGGCTTTCTACCGCGCCGAACTTGATCTCAAGGCGATGGGCTATGCCTCGCTGGAGGATTTTCTCGTCGGCTTCTGGGAGGGGCTCTTCCTGGTCCGGGACGCCAACAACCTGCTGACCATGCTGTGGACGTGGCAGCACGGCGACATCAGCGCCAACGAACTGTATCGGCGGCGACTACAAGAAGGCACTCGGTTCGATCACCGCCAAGGCCTACGTGATGCCGGGTACAGACCGATCTATACTTTCCGCCCGAGGATAGCGAGCTTGAGGTAGCCAACATGCCCAACGCGGAATTCGTTCCGATCAAGTCGATCTGGGGCCATTTCGCCGGCGGCCCCGGTCTCAATCCGGAGGATGTTGCGTTCATCGACGCCAAGCTGAAGGATCTGCTGGCCAGCTGAAAACTTATCCGGGAGACTGTCATGAACGTGTCGTGGAAAAGTGATGCCGCGACGCTCGCCGAGGCGGTGCGTCGCAAAGATGTCTCGGCCGTCGAGTTGGCGCGGGCGGCGGTGGCGCGCGTCGAGAAACTCGACACGACCCTGCACGCCTTCTGCACGCCGACGCCGGAGCTTGCGCTGCGCGAAGCCGAAGCGGTGGACCGAGCGATCGCCGCGGGTCAGGCTGTCGGGCCGCTCGCCGGGGTGCCCTATGGGATCAAGGATCTGATCTGTTCCAAGGACGTCCGCACGATGTCGGGCGCCGTCGCCTATGCCGACTTCGTGCCAGACGAGGACGACGTCGTGGTCGAGCGAATGCGCGCCGCTGGCGCTGTCTCGCTCGGCAAGACCAACGTGCCCGAATTCGGCTACAGCGGTGTCGGCCACAACCCGGTATGCGAAACTACGGTCAATCCGTGGAATATCGAGCGTACATCAGGCGGATCGAGCGCCGGATCGGGCGCCGCGGTGGCGGCGGGACTATGCCCGATCGCTCTCGGCAGCGACGGCGGCGGGTCGGTGCGTATCCCGTCGTCGTTCTGCGGATTGGTCGGCGTGAAGGCATCCATGGGCCGCGTGCCGCTGTATCCCGGCACCAAGGACGAGCGCTATCCTGGCGTCTCAAGCTGGGAATCGCTCGAGCATATCGGCCCGATGACGCGCACGGTGCGCGACGCCGCGTTGATGCTGTCGGTCATCGCCGGCCCGGACGAGCGCGACCGGCTCTCGATCCCGACCGGCGACGTGGACTGGATCGAGGCTGCCAAACCGCGCGACCTGAAAGGGTTGCGCGTCGCCTACAGCTCGGACTGGGGCTATGCCGCCGTCGATCCGGAGGTACGGCGGGTGGTCGGCGAGGCGGTGCGCGTATTCGAGAAGGACCTCGGCTGCACCGTCGAAGAGGCGCATCCCGGCTTTACCGATCCGCTCGGCGCGTTCTGGGCACTGGTGGCGATGGAGAGCGATCTGAAAGGGATGCGTGCGATCGTCGCCGAGCACGGCAGCAAGATGACGCCGCATCTGGTGGACTTCATTCGACGGGAGTGGACCGCCGAGGAACTGACCGGAGCGATCATGGTGCGCAAGGCGGTGACCAACAAGATGTGGCGGTTCATGCGGAAGTACGACCTCTTGCTGACGCCGACCCTGGCCGTGCCGCCGTTCGCGCTGCATATTCAAGGGGTCGAGAAGATCGACGGGCGTATGGTGACGCCGTCCCAGTGGCTCGCCTTCACCTTCCCGTTCAACATGACAGGCCAGCCTGCGGCGAGCGTCCCCGCTGGTTTCACCAAAACTGGGCTACCTGTCGGGTTGCAGATCGTCGGCCGTCACCTCGGCGACGCCTCGGTGCTGCAGGCCGCTGCGTCGTTCGAGGCGGCGAAACCCTGGGCGGATGCGTGGCCCGAAATGGCGCAATGACGACGACCGACCTATTCCGCGTTGCTGTCGAACCGTACTATCGGCCGGTCGGCGATGAGGTGAAGGTATTCGAGGCCGCTTACCGCCATCGCTTGCCGGTCATGCTGAAGGGACCAACCGGCTGCGGCAAAACCCGGTTTCTCGAATATATGGCATGGTGGCTCGACCGACCGCTGATCACGGTGGCGGCACACGAGGACATGACGGCGGCCGACCTCGTGGGCCGCTTCCTGCTGGTGCCGGGCGAGACGGTTTGGCACGACGGGCCGCTGACACTCGCTGTTCGTGGCGGCGCGATTTGCTACATCGACGAGATCGTCGAGGCGCGGCAGGACACCACGGTCGTGATTCATCCGCTGACCGACGCGCGGCGCATCCTGCCGCTGGAGAAGAAGAACGAGCAACTGGCGGCGCATCCTGATTTTCAGCTCGTGATCTCGTACAACCCCGGGTACCAGAGCGCGGTGAAGGATTTGAAGGAGTCCACCAAGCAGCGTTTCGTCGGCATCGATTTCGGCTATCCCGCGCCGCCGGTGGAAGCCGAGATCGTGGCGCGCGAGAGCGGCGTAGATGCGGCATTTGGCGGCGACTTTGGTGGAGCTCGGACAGCGATCGCGCAACCTCCGCGGCCAGGGTCTGGAGGAGGGAGCGTCCACGCGCATGCTGATCCATGCCGGGCGGCTGGTGCTTGGCGGGCCTGGATCTGGCAGCGGCGGCGCGGGCGGCCCTCGTCCTGCCGCTGACCGACGACGCGGAGTTGCGCGAGGCGCTGGACGCCGCCATCGCCGCCTGCCTGGGATGACGCTGGCCGAGGCGGCTGCCGGTTCACAACTTTCGAGCTCTCGGCTTTTAGCCGCTTTGCGGCGGCGTCCGGCACTGGAGGCTTTATCGCTGCAGGCGTTGGAGGCGATAGCGCGACAGGGTGATGCCGCGAGCGAGGAGCGCTGGGCTATGAACACGTTGGCGCTGCTCAATGCCAATGCTGGCGTGGCTTGCCTCGTTGCGCTCCTGCGTTTGCGCGGCAGCCCCGCTACGCTGGCGCTGGTGGCAGACCATGCCACCGACATTTGCCGCCATGCCGGCGCGACCGCCGCGATCGCCTGCATCGAGACCTGGGACCGGCTGCGCGCTCCGGAACTTTGGTCAGGTTTTTGCCGGCTGGCGCACGAGGCACCCGACTGTGTGGGTCTAGCTGCCGCCAACGCCGCCACTATCCTGCAAACACTCGGCCCAGACGGGTTGACCGATTTTGTCGCGCTCGGACTGAAAGGAGCCGGGCGCGACAAGGCACGAAGAGCGCGCTTCTTCGCGCTGACGGACCCCCTCGCCCAACGCGCGTTGGCCAGGGGCGGCGACGGGCTCGCAGTGCATGAGCGCCGGCTGAAATTGTTTGGTTCGGCGCTGTGGGGCAGGCCCCCGGTATTGCGCCCTTTCCCGATCTCGCCTGGACGGCCGCCGGCGCGACGCGCCAGCTTGTCGGACGGTGTGATGCTGCTGCCGGAGAGTTTTCCAGGCGTGCCGCCGGCCGCGCAGGAGCCGTTGCTTCGCGCCGCCGTGGCACACGCGCTGGCACACCTGATGGCCGGTGCGCCACGTCAGCCGGTCGGCACGTTGAAGCCATTGCAGCTCGCGTTGATCGGACTTGTCGAGGACGCCCGTGTCGAGGCTTTGGCGATACGCCGCTTCCCGGGTCTGCGGCGGCTTTGGGCCCCCTACCATATCGCACAGGCCGAGGGCGTCACAGCGCCGGCACTGCTGGCTCGCCTCGCACGGGCGCTATTCGACCCCACCTATCAGGACTCGCATGGTTTCGTCGCGAAGGGATTGGAGCTTTTCGCCGTCGCCGATCTGCACGACCCCACGGCCAGCCGCCACGTCGGTGGCCTGCTCGGGAACGATCTCGGCCAAATGCGAGTGCAATTTAACGCCCGGACGCATGTCGTCGAACCGGCATATCGTGACGACAACCTAGGCCTGTGGGATTTCGGTGCGCAGCCTGATGCGTCTCCCGAGATTCTCGAAATGATGGTCGAGGCGGCTCGCCTGCGTCAGGAAGAGGGTGACGGCCGCATCGATAACTTGCATCCGCTTAGTGACGGCGCCAGCCGTGCCCGCCCGCTTGCGGCGTCGGAGACCGATGGCATCCCAATCGCACGCTACCCGGAGTGGGACCGAATGCAGGGCGTGGAGCGTCCGGATTGGACGTGTGTACGCGCCGTTGCTCCGCACGTGGGCGATGCGCGGCGTCTGGAGGCGGACGTGGAGGGAAGACCGGATCTCCGCCGACGCATTGACCGGCTTGTCCGGGCCGCTCGCCCGGGACGTCCGCGGCGGCTCAAGCGCCAGCCGGACGGCACCGAACTCGACATCGACGCGGTGCTCGATGCCGAGGTGGCCTGGCGCGGCGGCGAAACCGCCGATGAACGCCTGTATCGGAGCAGTGCGCTGCGTGCTCGCGATCTGGCGACGTTGGTGCTGCTTGACGTCTCGGAATCCACCCATGCGGGCGGCGCGCTGGATATCGAGCGCTTGGCAGTCGCGCTCCTGGCCGACGCGATGACCCGGCTCGACGACCCATTCGCATTGATGGCGTTTGCCTCCAATGGTTGCGAGCAGGTGCGGCTGACGAGCATCAAGGATTTTGCCGAGCCGTTCGCCGCCGAGCAGCGCGTGCGCCTGGCGGGGCTTGCGCCGGGGCTTTCCACGCGCCTTGGCGCGGCGCTGCGCCACTCTGGCGCGGAGCTGTCAGGCGTGCGCAGTTTCCGCCGGCTCGTGCTGGTGCTGACCGACGGCGAGCCCTCCGACATCGACGTGCCAGACCCGCTCGATCTGGTCGAGGACAGCCGACGCGCGGTGCTCGGCCTGCGCGCGCGCGGCATCGATACGTTCGCGGTGCTGCTGGGCACCCAGGGGGCGGAGAACGCGACGCGCATGTTCGGCCGGTCCGGTTACGCGACGTTACGCCGCTTGGAGGATCTGCCCGCCCGGCTGTCGGACCTGTATTTTCGGCTTTCGCGCCGCTGATCGCGAATATCGGAGCAAGGAATCTGGGGCCTTGCATCGAAGGTCGTGCCTACGCTTCGACCCGACTTTCCTGCCGTGCCGCCTGCCAGACCTCGCCTGCCGCTCGAGCGTTCAAGCAGGCAATGCCCAATCCGACGATCAAGTCGGGCCACGCGGAGTGCCAAAGGTGGGCCGTAGCCAGCCCTGCGGAGACAATCGCGATATTCGCCGCTACATCGTTGCGCGCCGACAGAAATGCTGCCTTGGTCAAGCTGCCCCGGTGGTGACGGTATCGAGCCAGCATAAGGGCGCAGGCCAGATTGACGGCGAGCGCCCCTGCCCCGGTCAATGCCAGCAGCGCAGCGTCGGGAGCGACAGGCAGGGCCAATTTTCCCCACGCCGTCCACAGCGTCGCGATAGCCGGAACGAGAAGGATACCGGCCAGCGCCATACCCACCCACCCGCGGCTCCGCGCTGTCCAACCGACCGCCATTATAACGAGGAAATTGACTGATGCGTCCTCAAGAAAATCGATACTGTCAGCCAACAGCGACACGGATCCGATGACCCGCGCGGCGGCAAACTCGATCCCAAAATAAGCGAGGTTGAGGAGCGCAACGAACCGGACAACCCGTTGCAGTGCCTGATGTGATACCACCAGCCCTCGGGAGTGACCCAAAGGCGTTTTCTCACAGTCATGACCGGGCTTGTTCCGCCCGTCCACGGCTTGCGGGTCGATCCGGCCGAAGTCGTGGATGCCGGCCTGCGCTGGCATGACGGGGAGCGTGCGCCCAAGAGACGGTTCCAACGGCGGTCGGTATGAAATCTCCGGCTCCTTCCGACGAGTCATGCTGACGGCGAATCCATTGAAATAGTTGCGACGTCAGTCCGAGTGGCAGGCATTGTCCCGCCATTTCCCGCAGCGGGCCAGCACGGCTTCGACTGCGTTTTGCTTAAGGTGCATTATCGATGCGCGGCGTGGCGCAGCAAGGTCACAACGTCGGTTTCGGGGCCAGATGGGCGCCCGGCGAGCATCCAGGTTCCCGCCAGCACGACACAGTAAGTCAAGCTGCCGACGATCGCGGCCTGGATCAGACCTCTCGGATCGGGGTTATCGGTCCACCCTAGTCCCTCGGCATAAAGCACCAGAGCCATTGCAGCGGCAGCCAGCGCCGGACGCCAGATGCGGCTGGCGATCTCGCGGCCACCGATCTGAAAGCGGCGCAACGCGGTGGCGACTGTCAGCGCCTGCTCCAGCACTACCGCCAGGGCTGCACCCATCGCGGCTCCAGTGAGTCCGAAAGTCGGTATCAGCAGCGCCAGCATGCCGACGCGAATTGTCGCGCCGACGACCGTGATGCCTACGAGCCTCCCGAGCAAGGCGTGTGCGCTGAGCAAATGCAGGCTGAGGTGGCCGAAAACCATGACGGTGAAACTCAGCGACAGGATGCGAAGGACGGGCAGTGCTTGCTCCCATCCAGAGCCTAAGGCGAGCGCAATCAAGGGGGCAGCGACCAAAGACAGGCCGACGCCTGCGGGTAGCGTCAGCAATGCGGCCGATCCGATCAGGCGCGAGAAGGTTTCGCCGACGTGCTGGTTTTGCTGGCGCCCTGCGGCGAACGCCGAGAAGGCAGCGCGCCCCAGCGGCTCGATAAGCTCGGTGGTCGGCAGGGCAGCGACCTCAGCACCGACGGAATAGAAACCGACCGCGGACGTGTTCATCAGCCGGCCCAGCAGGAGGCTGTCGCTGCGGTCGCGCACCAGAATGGCTATGCTTAGCAACCACGTCCATGTCGAATACCCTGCCAGTTCGCGCCAGGCGGTGAGCGACAGGTGCGGGCGATAGGCGTGCATAATGTAGCTCATGACGACGCGAAGGGTCCGATTCACGCCCATACCGACCAGCATCGCGACGTAAGAGTGCAGCATGGCCGCTGCGGAGATCGCCGCCAAGATGCCGCACAACTTCGGCAGCACCATGATCGCGAATTCCTTGTGGAATGCGAAGTCGCGGCGGAAATCGACTGCGCCGATGTTGGTAAGCCCGTCCAGAGCCGGCAGGCAAGCGACGAACAACAGGACCGGGCCGAGCCTGCGGTCGTCGAAAAAATTCGCGGCCGGATAGGCCATGGCGGCTATCAGGACCGTGACCGACAAGCCGCGCAGCAGGTTTAGACTGAAGGCGGTGTCGTAGAAGCCGCGACCGGGCGCTTCCTCGCGGATAATGGCTTCTTCGGTGCCAAGTGTGAGCATGCCATCGATGGTCTGCATGAAGCTGGTGGCTAGTGCGATGATGCCGAAATCGGCAGGCTTGATCAATCTAACGAGCACCAGGGTGCTGGTCAGTCCCAATAGTCGCATGCCCAGACGCCACGCCATGACCCAGCCCGCCCCACGGGCGGTACGGATCAGCAAATTTTCCGGGTGAGAACTGTTCGACACCGGCAGTTTGTTACCATAGCGAGCCGGACGGTCACCAGCACTTCTCTTTCTCAGGCTGAGATCGCTGGTGATTTCGGCTCGCGTCGCGCTTCATTCAGCCCACCCACACGCCGCGATAGCCCATTCAGATCCCAAGTTTGCCGGCGACGCCATAGCCCTCCGCCAGTTCGCGGATCTTGCTCCAGGTGGCGTCTTCGATCGGCACGCCGTTCTTGCGGCGATCCTGCTCCTTCCTGAATTCAACTTCGCCGGGGTAGTAGACTTCGGTAAAACCTTGGGCCGGCGGCGTAGCTTTCAGGTAGTGTGCGAAGTCGGTCACCTCTTGCCTGAAGGTATCCAACGCGCGAAAGGCGGCAACGTTGAATACAGCTATGAAGCAGCCATCGTTGTGGCGCCCGGTCGGTTCGATGCCAAAGCCAAGACCGGTCAGCAGACCCGACAGGATCTCGACGATCGCCGCGAGACCGGTGCCCTTGTAGCCCTCGGTTCCGCCGAGCGGCAGCAGCGCGCCACCGGACTTAAGGACGCGTGGGTCAGTGGAGGGCTTGCCCTCGGCGTCGATCAGCCAGCCGGTCGGCACCTGATCGCCGCGAGCCGTCGCAACATTGATCTTGCCGGCGGCAGCGGCGGAGGTCGCCATGTCGAACACCATTGGGCCCTCCAGATTGGAGGGTATTGCGAAGCAGATCGGGTTAGTACCCAGTCGTGCCTTGGCGCCTCCGAAGGGTGCCACATGCTTCGGGCCGCGGCCGGAATCAGCTGTGATCATCGCGATCATTCCCTCCCCCGCGGCGAGCAGCGGATAGCTGGCGAGGCGGCCGATATGGCTCTGGCGAAACACGGTGGCGGCGGCGACATTCTGCGTCTTGGCCTTTTCGATGGTGTAGCGCATCGCGCGATCGGTCACCGCGTAGCCAAAGCCCCAGTTGCCGTCGATCACTGTCGTGGTCGCGGTTTCCTGCGTGATCACCCATGGCGCCTGTGGAACGATGTGGCCGGCCTTGATGCGGTCTATATAAGTGGGAATCAGGATAATCCCGTGGCTGTCATGGCCGACTAAGTTGGCGCCGATATTGTAACGGGCGACGATATCGGCCTCTTCCTGCGATGCACCCGCCGCGACCAACAGACTTTTGGTAATCTCGATCAGTTTTTCCGCTGATACGTTGGGCATCGACCCTCTCCTTGAACCGCCTCTCCTAGGCTAGCCCACGCCCCGGTGGTTGGCCAGAACGTCGAAATCGGCGTAGCGTGAGGCGACGAACAAAGGGAGGCGGATCGTGGCCAGCAAATCGAACGTCTATGCCGGAGTGGCGGGTAATGCCGCCCGGCCGGATCAGAAGGGCACGGTGGGCGTGTTCGCGCGGCCGGCGGAGACCGGGCGGTGGGAACATGTGCTGACCGGCCACGAGACCTACACCGTCAATATTCATCCGACCAATCCGAACGTGGTGTTCGCGGGCACGGCGGATGGGGTGTATCGCAGCACCGACCGCGGCAAGTCATTCCAACGCACCAACTTCCCCGACAAAGGGGTCCAGATTTGGTCATTCCTGGTTGATGCCAATGATCGGAAACTGGTTTATGCGGGAGGCTCTCCGATCAGCATGTATCGCAGCGAGGACACCGGCGAGACCTGGCGCGCTCTGCCAAATCCCGGGATGCCGGATCGGACGGTGATGCCGTTCGCGTGCCGCGTCATGCGGATGGCACAGCATCCTTCGCGAGCGGGCACGATATTCGCCGCGCTGGAAGTTAACGGCGTGATGCGGACGGAGAATGGCGGCGAAAGCTGGAGCGATTGCAGCACAGATCTGATCCGGCTGGCGCAACAGCCGCATCTGAAAAGCAAAATCGTCAGCGATACCTACAACGAAGGCATGCTGGACGGCCACGCCATCGCCATCAGCCCGGCAGACCCGAACAAGGTGATCCTCGCGGTGAGGATGGGACTGTTCGAGACGAAAAATGGCGGACAGAGCTGGGAGGATATGGAGGTCGGACGATTCTCCCCCACCACATATGGCCGCGACATCAAGGTCTCGCCGCAAGACGGAAACACGCTGTACGCGGCTTTGAGTGTGGCCGCTTCGAGCAAGGATGGCGCGCTCTATCGTAGTAACGATAAGGGCTCGACGTGGAAACGTTTTGATAAGGTGCAGGTGCATGGCACGATCATGTCGGTCGCATTACATCACACCGATCCAGATCAGGTCTTCATCGGCGCCAGATATGACGGAGAGATCTATGGAACCGAGGACGGCGGTGCGACGTGGGAACTCTTTGCCGCTCCCGGCGGGGGTGAAGGATCTTTATTCGGTCGCCGTGGGTTGATCGAGCGCTTTACCCCAACGAGTACCAGGCCAGCAGCAACACGTATCCGGTGATCCCGATCCCAGCGTGGACCGCCATCACGATGGCTTTCCGCCGCAGCCGCCACATGACGACGCCTGTGAGCGCGGCGCCAGCGAACAGCGCGGCCGAACTCAGTTCCGAAGGAGGCCACGCCGGTATCGACGCCCCTCGCCGGCCCCTGTAACGCGAACAGCAACGATCCGAGGCCAACGACACCGATTGTGCCGTGAGCGATCCCAGCCCAAATCGGCAACCGTCGCATTCCCTCAGTCGCTCGGAGGTGCCAAAAGCCCAGGCAAGTCCCAGCGGCTACCGCCAATGTGAGAACCCAGACGGAGATGGAAACCAAGGAGGTTACGCAACCACGCCGAGGCTGCGCAGACGCTGGATCTCATCGGCCCCGAAGCCGGCTTCGGCCAAGACGGCTTCGTTATCCTGGCCGACCGAGGGTGCTCGCCGAGCGGGAATCTTGTCGGCGCCATCGATATGGAATGGGGTCATTACGGTCAGATGCTGCCCGTCGGCAAATGGCACCAGCGCGCCGGAGTGACGCATCTGCGGATCGGCCAGCGCCTCGTTTACCGTGGCGACGATGCCGAACGTCACCCCGACGCTGTCCAGGATCGTGCGCCATTCGGCCAGATCCCGTCTGGAGAACACCTCGTCCAGGATCATTACCAGTTCGCGGCCATGCTGTCTCCGAGCATCCGGCGTGGCGAACCGGGGATCGTCAGTAAGCTCCTCGCGACCGATCGCGCTAAGAAACGAACGCAACTGCCGCTGCTCGTTGAACAGCGCCATGATGAACCAGCGGCCGTCGCGCGACTGATAGTGGTTGGCCAGCGCATTCGGTGCATGGTCGCGATGCGGCCGCAACGGGACGTCCTCTCCGAACAGCCGCGTCTGTACCGCGCAGGCATTGGCCCACAGGCCGCTCTGCAACAGAGACGAACGCACCACGCCGCCCTGCCCGGTCTTTTCTCGTCGATACAATGCCGTTACGATAGCGGCATAGAGGCCGGTTGCGCTGGGATGATCGCCCATCCCAGGCATCGAGCGGGTCGGCACAGTGTCGGGATCCGCCCGCACCATATCCATCAGGCCGGTGCGCGCCCAATATGCGGTGGAGTCGAAGCCGGTCTTCGCCGCTTCCTCACCTTCTTCGCCGTACGCGGTGAACGACCCGTAGATGAGGCGCGGGTTTAGCGGCATCAGATCGGCCGCTGCCATGCCCAGCCGGTCGCGAACGGGAAGCGGAAAGTTGGTAATGAACACGTCGGCGGAAGTGACCAGCCGGCGCAGCACCGCCTGTCCCTCCGGATGCTTCAGATCCAGTGCCAGGCTGCGCTTGTTGCGCGACGACAATTGCCAGTAATAGTCGACCTTCTTCCCAGGGATCGGCGTCGAAGCGCGCCACGGATCGCCTGCTCCCGGCGGCTCGATCTTGATTACGTCGGCGCCGAAATCGGACAACATCGTCGCCGCAGCCGGTCCGGCGATCCAGCTTGCGCAGTCGATGACCTTCAGGCCGGTAAAAAGGCTGTCGGTCATGGCGCCTGGTTACCGAAGATAATCGTTCCGGATGCAGCAAACATCCCGCCGACGCCGTGGCAAACCGAGATCTTCGCGCCCGAAATCTGTGCCGCCGCGGTGCCGCGCATTTGCCGTACGCTTTCCTGCAACGCGTACATCCCGTACATGCCGGAGTGCATATACGACAACCCGCCGCCGTTGGTATTCAACGGCAACGACCCACCCGGCGCGGTGTTGCGGCCGGCGATGAAGGACGCAGCCTCGCCTTTCGGAAGGAAGCCGAGATCTTCCAGGCCATAGAGCGGCAAATGCGCGAAGGCGTCGTAAATCATCAGGTGATCGACATCCTTGTGGGTGATGCCGGCCTCCTTGAATGCCGTCGGACCCGCGACGCGGAACGCCCGCGAACTGGTGAAATCCTCCATCTGACTGATCAGCGGAGTTTCCGCACTCTCGCCGGTGCCCAGGATGTAGACCGGCTTGGTCGGAAAATCCTTGGCGCGGTCGGCGGAGGTCAGGATCAGCGCGCCGCCGCCGTCAGTTACCAGGCAGCACATCAGCAGCCGGAAGGGATATGCGATCATCCGACTGTTCAGGACGTCGTCCGTGGTGATCAGATTGCGGAACGTCGCGCGGGGATTTTTCGATGCCCACTCCCGCTGCACGACCGCGACCTGAGCAATTTGTTCTTCGGTCACGCCGTAGTTTTTCATATAGCGCAGCACCGGAATGGTGAACATGCTCGGCGGCCCCATAGGGCCGTACGGCTGCTCGAACTGGCCGTTCAACGATTGCGGATGCACCGAGCGCGGCGGGTTGCCGACACGCGATTTTCCAGATTCACCGTGGGTGACGAGGATGGTCTTTGCCAGCCCGGACTTCTATCGCGGCTGCCGCATGGCGGACATGGATCATGAAGCTGCATCCACCGACGGACGTGCCATCGACCCAGGTCGGCGTGATGCCCAGATAGTGGGCGATCTGGACCGGGGTTTCGCCCGCCGTCGCGACTCCGTCAATATCCTTTGGCTTCAGGCCGCAATCTGCCATCGCATTCAATGCGGCATCAGCATGCAATCCGAGTTGCGACAGTTCGGGGATCACGCCCAGGCGTGTGGTTTCCGCGGCGCCGACGACGGCGACTGTATTGTGTGGCATCGCGTCAGCCTTTCGCCGATGAAGCCGAGGCAGGGCGGAACAGAGGGAGCGTGATCGTGTCTGTCTGCGGCTCGAACACAACCTCGACCGGCATGTCCAGCACCAGCGCCTCGGGGGTCTGCGGACACTCTACGATGTTCGTCATCATGCGCGGGCCTTCCGCCAGTTCTACCACGGCGATGGCGTAGGGCGGGGTGAAACCGGGTACCGGACGATGATGGATGACATAGCTGTACAGGATGCCCTTGCCGCTGGCCTTGGTTACAGAGACTTTTCGAGATCCGCACACTGGGCAGAACGGCCGCGGCGGGAAATACACCTTCCGGCATTCCTCGCAGCGCTGCAGCAGCAGTTCATTGGCTTTGGTGCCGTCCCAAAAGTGCTGGGTCTCTGGGGTCGCCTGCGGCAACGCGCGTCCGGGGGTCGCCATGCTTCGTTTTCCTCCAGTCTTTCAATGCGAGAACGCTAGGCCGGGTTGGGGTCGGCGGCAACCGAGCAGGGTCCGAGATCCGGCGCCCGTCGCCAAAGTGCCCCTGCGCTTGACGATCTGACCTTGCTTTAGGTCCGCGTCACGACGACTTTCGGCCGGGACGGCCGCGTCATTGCCTCAGTGCGATCATCTTCTAACTGAGCAGGACGGCTTTTCCGATAACGGCACGGTCGATCACCGCTTGCAACGCCTCGGCCGCCTGATCGAGGCGGAACGTGTGCGAAATCCGTGGACGCAGCTTGCCCTGTTCAGCCATTGCGATGAGCACCTTCATGTTGGCAGTGGCGAGGGCGGGGTCGGCTTCGTTCAGGCCGCCGATCCGCACGCCGATGGCGTCGATGCCCTTGATCAGTAGGTAGTTGCTCTTGATGTTTGTTGGGCCGCCGCCGAGGAAACCCAGGATCAGCAGCCGGCCGCACCACGCAAGACAGCGCAGCGACTCGTCCGCCACTTTGTCGCCGATCGGATCATAGACGATATCAACACCCCGCCCGTTGGTCAGTTGCTTCACCTGATCCATGAAGCCAGACCGGTAATCGATCGCGTGATCCGCACCCTCCTCCAGACAGGCCCTGCGTTTTTCTTCGCTGCCAGCAGCGGCGATCACCTTGGCGCCGAACGCTTTTGCCACTTGAATCGCCGCTATGCCAATGCCGCCGGCCGCGCCGTGCACGAGCACCCATTCTCCGTGCTGTAAGCGCCCTCGTTGCAACAGGGCGTGATACGCTGTTGTGTAGGCGCCTCGAAACACACCTGCCGCAGCCATGCCTAGACCGGCTGGGACCTTGTCACACAGGATCGCCTTGGCATTGCCCAGTTCCGCGAACGCTCCCAGGGTATGGCGTGACATCACTGGGTCACCCACCGCGAAGCCGCTCACATCCGACCCTACTGAAACGATATTGCCGGCCGCCTCGCCACCAGGGATGAAGGGCGGTTCCGGGCGAAACTGGTATTTTCCGGCCAGCATCAGAACGTCAACATACTGGACGCCACGCGCTTCAATCCTGACCTGGATTTCACCAACGCCTGGCGGTGGTGGGTCGGGGACGTCGCGCTCCGCCATGACCTCGGGGCCTCCGAACCGCTCGCACACCATCGCTTTCATGCGTTGTTCGCTCCATCCAGGTTATAAAGTGTATCAAGCGACACGACGGGAACCAATCGCCGCGATGCTGCGCTTGATTGTGATCAAATCCCTCCGGTAGAAATTGCGCTCAACAATATGGCGAGGCCCGAATGCCCAACCCCGCACTATTGACCCACCCGGTTCCGGTCAGCCAGGCCAGCGGCTCGGACATCTTAAAGGCCCTGCGTGCAACGCCACTGCTGCAGGATCTAGCGGACGCGGTCATGAGGCGGCTCGCCGCAATCAGCAAGATCGTGGATGCGCCGGCGGAGACACAGATCTACAACCAGGGTGATGCTGCGGATGAACTGATCATCGTGCTTGACGGGCAGCTTGCTGGCTTCACCACGTCGGCCAACGGCACCACTGCGGTCGTGGACGTGATCCGGGCCGGTAAGACCCTGGGTCTGCCTACATTGTTGGCGCGTCTGCCTCGGTTGGTGGGCGTTCGAACGGTGACACCCTGCCGCCTGCTGTCGATTGACGCCGAGGGATTGCTCGCACTGGTCGAGCAAGAGCCAGCACTGGTAACCGCGCTGTTGCGGGCGGAGGCCAATGAGTTCCACGCTCTCGTTCGTCAGGTGTGCGATCTGAAACTGCGCACCACCGCGCAGCGTCTCGGTTGCTACCTGCTGTCGTTGGCCACGGAGCCGCAGGCCAATACAACTGCCATGAGGTTGCCGTTCGACAAGCGGCTGCTGGCCGCGCGCCTGGGTTGCCGGCAAGAAAACTTATCCCGCGCCTTCGCTGCGCTGCGCGACTTTGGGGTGGAGACGCATGGTGCGCGCGTCATTCTGCACGACATCGCTAAGCTGAAAGCTTATGCGGAACCGGACGAGGCTTTCGCTTAGGGTGATCATAACGCCCGGGCAACCTCAGGGCACGAGGAGGCGCCGCGGCGACGGTCAGGGCTCTCAGTGCTCTGGCTGCTCGCAGATGACAGCGGTCGCGATGATGGGGGGCGCCCGAGAGGTCAGGTGGCGGTAATTTCTGCCCAGGCGTTATCGGCTCCGGCTCGAGCCATGTGGTGGCCTAGCAGACGTTGCCAGAATAGAGTCCTTGCCGAACTCGTCGCGCCATGACCACAAGCGTCGCGTCAGAAAGTGCAGATTGTGCTCAAAGGTGAAACCGATCGCCCCATGCACTTGATGTGCGATGGCCGCCGCTATTCCCGCAGCCTCGCCCGTCCGGGCCTTGGCCGCCGCGATCGGCAGAAGTTTCAACCCATCGGCCACCGCTTCCGCTGCCATGTCGGCAGCGGCCACTGCGGCCGCGGTCTGTCCGGCCAGTACGGCGAGGTTTTGCTGCACCGCCTGGAATTTGCGCCAGCGGCCGGCCGAACTGCACCCGATCCTGCGCATATTGTGTCGTCATCTCGGTGACGCGGGTCAGGGCGCCCGCGATCTGCTGGGTTCGCATCGCCGCGCCGATCGCCATCAGATTGGTGGGTGTCACTGCCGTTCGGGCAACCGCAATGGCGACACCGTCGAAATGAACGGTGTCCCTGGGTTCTCGCGCCACGTTTTCTCCCGGTTCGACCCGCCAGAGTCACGGCCGGCTAGCAGTATTCGGGCATCTGCCATTACCACCAGATGGTCCACGTCGCGGGCCCAGGGGATGCGGGTCAGGGTTCCGGCTATGCGCCAATCTCCTTCCGTCGATGTCAGCGTCAGGCTTTCGCCATCGCGCACCGGGGCGGCGCCCAGCGGGCCGTCAGGAATGTTCAGTCCAGCGCCGGCCAGCAGCCAGCTTGCCAGCATCGTCTCGGCCAGCGGCAGCGGCACGGCGTGCGCTCCGGCAACTTTCAACAGTGACAGGGCATCCGCCACCGGGACGCCGAAACCTCCTGCTTCCTCCGGTACCAGTGCCCGAGGCAGCCCCGCTTCCTCGACCGCCGCCCATAGCGCGGTCGGCCATCTGCCTTGATCAGCGGCGCGCCGGGTCGCGGTGTCGCAATGCGCTTGAAACAACCGGTCCGCTGCTTCGCGCAGCATCTCCCCAACGGAGTTTTCCTTGGTATTCATCCTGTTCTTCCCATCGCTCACTGCTTCTACAGCGCCCATGCCCGATCGACGATCTGTCGTTGGCCCGGTCTCTTTGGGCCTCAGGTATTTTGCGACGCCGAGCCTAATCGCCGGCGTGCGGATACGAGTGGCGGCGAAGGATTCAACTGCGCCGATTCGACCCAGGTGACTAGGCATCGGCTGCAGACGGCAGTTATGCGCCGAGGCGATGAGGCCGGCCAAGCGACGCAAACCAAGAGAGGTATTGCGGATCACGGAATGTCCGTTTTTCCGCTTGGGTTCCGCGACGTCATCGAAGCCAATACGGCCGGTCGGGGAACAGCCAGGGAGCCACGATGGACTTATAATTCTGACCAAGGGGATGAGGATAGGCGATTTTCTTGACGGCACCCCAAACTTGATACAGAGCTGGCAACGTCTCCGGGATTTAGTGTCCCACAAAGTTGGGTTTATACATGCCATTTCGAGGTGTGTTGGCCTCAGACGAGAAATCGCGATTGGCGATTGTCGCTGGCCGGTCCGCGCGAAGGCTTGTTCCCCTCATCTACGGTGTGTCCGCCCTCGCCTTCTTAGCGGATCTGGAACGCGCCAACACGTTGGCCTATGGCATCATCTACACACCATTGATCGCAACGGCCGTGTTCCATAGGCGCCGTTCCGGGGTCTGGGTGTTGACCGCCGTCGCCTGCGTCCTGGTGATAGTCGGGGGATGTTTTCCCGTGGTCGACGCGGACTTGCCGGACATGATCGGCAACCGATTGCTGTCTGTCATAGCCATTCTGGCCACCGCGGCGTTCGTCCATCATGCGCGCGACGTCCAGGAGCGCTTGGCGGTTCAGACCAGGCGTGCCGCGGCAGCGGAACGGATGAAGACAGATGTTCTGGAGGACCTCAGCGCGGAAATACGGACGCCGTTACACACGCTTCTCGGCGTATTGACCTTGACGATGGCGACCAGCAAACCTGATCAGCGCGAGGCTCTCGGCCGCGTGCGGAGCGATGGGAAGCAGTTGCTGGCGACGATCGACAACCTGATCGACCTGTCCCAGACCGACGCCCGAACGCTCCAGCGTCAGACAGTCGATATCGCGTTGATCGCGCGGGACGCCGTCCACAGCGCAGTCTCGACAGCCGGCGAGCGCCAGATAACCGTCACCGTGACTGCCGACGGTGAACTGCGGAGACCTCGGCGATCGGTGATCCATGGGCGATCCGGCGTATTCTGGATAACCTATTGGCCAATGCTGTGCGGTTGACCCCACCCGGGGGCACAGTAATTGTCCGCGTGACCCGAAACGAGCTCAAGTGACCGCATCTGTCAGCGACACCGGCTACGGGCTTCCAGTCGAGATGACGCGGGATTTTCACGAGGACGCGCCCGAGACGGACGGGAGCGCATTACGGGCAACGGGTGGTGCGGGCCTGGCGCTGAGCAGCCGCCTTGCCCGGACGATGGGTGGACGAATAACAGCGCGCAATGAACACGTAGGCGGCGCGGCGGTCAGCTTGTCGTTGCCAGCGGCGTAGCTTTTTCGCAGCGATCAGGGGTCGCGGTCGCTTGACCAGAAAAAAACCCCGTCAAAGGCGGGGTTCTGATCAATCCTGAAACGCGTAAGCTTTTGCGCGCGACGAACTTCAGACCTCTTCCGGGAGTTTTTTTGCCCTCACGAGCTTGTTGCGACAGGTGATCATGGCGAGAGAGTTACCGCTTGATTAAAAGGCTGTCAAGAGACGTACGCCGCCATGACAGGGGAGTCGCATTTCGGTCACGCGAGGTAACGTCTCTGCGAAAAGGGCGGACGCGGAGAAACAATCTTTCGTCGATTGTGAGCGACGGGAAACACAGCCGTCCGTTGTCAGTCCTACTGGATCATCGCGACAAATGGTTAACCATAATCCGGTTAATTGAGACTATTGCATTGCACCATTGAGGTTTTCAAACCCGTGTGCTTGTCGGGATGATCGATATGCCGCTACTCAACGGCAAAACTGGCAATGCAACCGAAGCGGAGATTTTCAACATGGCGCAAGCAGCCGAGGCGAGAAAACGCGGCAAAGCCAAAGAAAAGCCGGTGGACCGGGATACCCTGCTGAAAGCCTATCGCAGCATGCTGCTGATCCGCCGTTTCGAGGAAAAGGCCGGACAGCTTTACGGGATGGGCCTGATCGGCGGTTTCTGCCACCTCTATATCGGTCAGGAAGCGGTTGTCGTCGGCGTGCAGTTGGCGCTGAGTGACGGTGACGAGGTCATTACGTCCTATCGCGATCACGGTCATATGCTGGCGACTGGCATGGAGCCGCGTGGCGTGATGGCGGAGTTGACCGGCCGGTCGGGCGGGTATTCGCACGGCAAGGGCGGGTCTATGCACATGTTCAGCAAGGAGAAGAAATTCTTCGGCGGGCACGGCATTGTCGGCGCGCAGGTCAGCCTGGGCACGGGCCTCGCGTTCAGCAACCTGTATCGTGGCAACGATCGGGTCTCGATCACATACTTTGGCGAGGGCGCATCAAGCCAGGGGCAGGTGTTCGAGAGTTTCAACCTCGCGGCGTTGATGAAGTTGCCCGTGGTCTATGTGATCGAGAACAACAAGTACGGCATGGGCACCTCGATCGAGCGGTCTTCGGCGAGCCATGATCTGTCGCAGAATGGCGCGCCGTGGGGTATCCCGGGCATGCAGGTCGATGGCATGGACGTGCTAGCTGTGAAGGAGGCGGCGGAGCAGGCAGTGGCGGATTGCCGCGCGGGGAAAGGGCCGAGTTTGCTGGAAGTGAAGACGTATCGGTACCGAGGGCACTCGATGTCCGATCCGGCGAAATACCGGACGCGCGAAGAGGTGCAAATGATGCGCACTCAGCATGACTGCATCGAGAACGCGCGGCATCGCCTGGAAGCGCTGGATGTCGAGGAGAAGGCGTTCAAGGCGATCGATGATGAGGTGAAGGGCATCATCCAGGATGCGGCCGATTTCGCGCAGAGCAGCGCCGAACCGGACGTCTCCGAACTGTATACCGACGTGCTGCTGGAGGGCTGATCGATGGCGACTCAAATATTGATGCCGGCGCTGTCGCCCACAATGACCGAGGGCAAGCTGACGCGCTGGTTGAAGGGTGTTGGCGATGACGTGCGGGCGGGTGACGTGATCGCCGAGATTGAGACCGACAAGGCGACGATGGAAGTCGAGGCGGTTGATGAGGGGAAGCTGGCGCGTATTTTGGTGGATGAGGGCACCGAGGGCGTGCCGGTGAACACGCCGATCGCGGTGTTGAGCATGAACGGGGAGGATGTGTCGTCCGAACCGGCGCCGAAAGCGGAAGCGCCTGCGCAGCCCAAGGTGGCGGCAGAGGGAGCGGACCCGCGGGCGATCGCCGAGCAGGGGGCAAAGGGTCAGCGGAAAGAAGCACTGGAGGCGGCTCCGGCACCCGAGAAGGACTGGGGCGCGACAAAGCCAACTACCGTGCGTGAGGCGCTGCGCGATGCGATGGCATTGGAGATGCGGCGTGACGGCGACGTGTTCCTGATCGGCGAGGAGGTGGCTCAGTATCAGGGCGCCTACAAGATCAGCCAGGGGCTGCTGGACGAGTTCGGCGCCGGGCGGGTGATCGATACGCCGATCACCGAACATGGGTTCACCGGCCTGTCGGTAGGTGCGGCGTTGAACGGGTTGCGGCCAATCGTCGAGTTCATGACATTCAACTTCGCCATGCAGGCGATGGACCAGATCATCAACTCGGCGGCAAAGACGCTGTATATGTCGGGCGGCCAGATGGGATGCCCGATCGTGTTCCGCGGACCGAACGGGGCCGCCTCGCGGGTCGCGGCGCAGCATTCGCAGTGCTATGCGAGTTGGTATGCGCATGTCCCTGGGTTGAAGGTGGTGGCGCCATGGTCCTCTGCCGACGCCAAGGGACTGCTGCGCGCCGCGATCCGTGATCCGAACCCGGTGATCGTGCTGGAGAACGAGATCCTGTATGGGCAGACGTTTGATTGCCCAGTGGACGACGAGTTCATCGTGCCGATCGGCAAGGCGAAGATCGAGCGGGCCGGTTCACACGTGACGATTGTGGCATTCAGCATCATGGTCGCCGTGGCGATGAAGGCCGCCGACGCTCTGGCCGAGCAGGGGATCGAGGCTGAGGTCATTAATCTGCGGTCGCTGCGTCCGCTGGACACAGCGACCATCGTGGAGAGCGTGAAGAAGACCAACCGGCTGGTGACGGTAGAGGAAGGCTGGCCGTTCGCCGGGATCGGCGCCGAGATCGCGATGCAGATCATCGAGCACGCGTTCGACTGGCTGGATGCGCCACCTGTGCGGGTGCACGGTCTGGACGTGCCGCTGCCCTATGCGGCTAATCTGGAGAAACTCGCGCTGCCTCAGCCGGACTGGGTGGTGGACGCGGTGAAGAAAATTATCTGAGCGGGGGGCGTTGTTGATGGCGACCAATATATTGATGCCGGCGCTAAGCCCGACGATGACCGAGGGGACGCTTACCCGGTGGTTGAAGAAGGAAGGCGAGGCGATCAAGGCCGGCGACGTGATCGCCGAGATCGAGACCGACAAAGCGACCATGGAGGTCGAGGCGGTCGATGAAGGTGTACTGGGCAAGATCCTGGTTGAGGATGGCACTGAGAACGTAGCGGTGAATGCGCCGATCGCGGTTCTGGTGGATGAGGGTGAGGCGGTGCCGACCGAGGCACCTGCTGCTCCGGCGCCCAAGCCCCCGGCGGCTGCTAAGCCGGACGCGCCGGAGCCGGCGGCGGCCAAGCCTGAACCACAGGCGGCGAGGCCGGCGCCGATGGCCAACGGTCAGGCACCGTCCGGTGAACGCATCTTCGCGTCGCCTCTGGCGCGACGGATGGCGAAGCAGGCTGGCATTGATTTGTCCGGCCTGAAGGGCAGCGGGCCGAACGGACGGATTGTCCGGGCGGATATCCAAGCGGCGCAGGCGGGGGGTGCGCCCTCGACAGCTCGGGCGCCTACTTCTGCTCCGGCTGCAGCGCCGTTGGGCAAGGCTACGGCGCAAGTGATCGGCGCGCCCCACAAGCTGGTGCCCCATTCGACGATGCGGAAGGTCATCGCCAAGCGGCTGTCCGAATCCACAGCGACCATCCCGCACTTCTACGTGTCGATGGACATCGAGATCGACGCCTTGATCGCGCTGATGAGTCAGTTGAACGGGAAGGCGCCACCGAAGGACGCGCCGGGTGCGTATTTGATCACCATCAACGACATGGTGATCAAGGCGGCGGCGGCGACGCTTCGAAAAGTGCCGGCGGTGAATGCGAGCTGGACCGACGACGGCATGGCTTTCTACGACGACGTCGATATCAGCGTTGCGGTGTCTATCCCGGATGGGTTGATCACGCCGATTATTCGTAAGGCGGATGTCAAGGGCCTGGCGACGATCAGCCGCGAGATGAAGGATCTGGCCGGGCGCGCTCGCGCAGGGAAGCTGAAGCCCGAGGAATTCCAGGGAGGCGGGTTCTCGATCTCCAACATGGGGATGTTTGGGGTGTCGTCGTTTACCGCGATCATCAACCCGCCTCAGTCGGCGATCCTGGCGGTGGCGGCCGGGCGGAAGCGGCCGATCGTGAACAAGGATGGCGAACTGGCGGTTGCGACAGTGATGACGTGCACGCTTTCAGTCGATCACCGGGTCGCGGATGGGGCGTTGGGCGCGAACTGGATGCGGGCGTTCAAGCAGGTGGTCGAGGACCCGTTGAGCTTGCTGTTGTAAGGGCATGATTTTCGGTCATGGCCGGGTAGGTCCCGGCTATCCGCACGAAGGAGCGAGGGCGGGCGGAGCATGACGACCGGGCAAGACTTCAGCCTCCGCCCGGCCGCCCCAGCGGATGTCCCGGAGGTCCTGCGTCTGATTCGTGGACTGGCGGCGTATGAACGTCTCCTTCATGAGGCCACAGTCACCGACACCGAGCTGCACGTTGCCTTGTTCGGCCCCCTGCCCCGCATCCATGCGATCCTCGCAGAGGTCGACCGCAGCCCCGTCGGGCTTGCACTGTTTTATTATACCTTCAACACCTTTAAGGCGCGGCCGAACATCTTTCTCGAAGACCTGTTTGTGGATCCCGCGCATCGGGGTACCGGTATCGGCCTGGCGCTGATGCGCCATGTCGCGCAGCGGGCGCTGGCGGAGAACTGCCGCCGTATCGAATGGCGCGTGCTGAACTGGAACCAGCCCGCGATCGACTTCTATGAGTGTATCGGCGCCAGAGGGATCGACAGCTGGCACGCGCGACAACTCGGCGGCGAGGCGCTCGTCGCTCTGGCGAAAGGAATTCCCGATGGCTGACCAAGCATTCGATCTTATTGTTCTCGGCGGCGGCCCCGGCGGTTACGTGGCGGCAATCCGAGCGGCTCAGCTTGGGATGAAGACGGCGGTGGTGGAACGCGAGCATCTCGGGGGTATCTGCCTGAACTGGGGCTGCATTCCGACAAAGGCGCTGCTGCGTACCAGCGAGATCAATCATCTGCTGCATCATCTCCCGGATTTCGGGTTCGCGGCGGTCTCACCCAAGTTCGATATTGATAAGGTGGTGAAGCGGTCTCGCGCGGTCGCGAAACAACTGTCTTCCGGCGTGGCGCATTTGCTGCGCAAGAACAAGGTTTCGGTGTATGATGGCGCGGGGACACTGGCCGGCAAGCAAACCGTTTTGGTTACCAAGGACGGCAAGGCCGTCGCCACTCTGAAAGCGCCGCACATCATTCTTGCGACTGGCGCGCGCGCGCGGCAGCTTCCGGGGATCGAGGCGGATGGCAAGCTGATCTGGGCCTACCGAGAAGCGATGGTGCCGACCATGTTTCCAAAGTCGCTTTTGGTGATTGGATCGGGGGCGATTGGTATCGAATTCGCCAGTTTCTATCTGAACATGGGCGCGCAGGTAACGGTGGTTGAAGTACTGCCCAGAATTCTTCCAGTCGAAGATGAGGAGATTTCGGTCTTCGCGCACAAGGCGTTCGAGAAGCAGGGCATGAAGATTTTGGTCAACGCGACAGTGAAGAGTGCCAAGAAAGGCGATGACAAGGTGACGGTGACAGTCGAGGCTGGCGGCAAAAGCCAGGACATTACTGTGGATCGGGTGATTTCAGCGGTCGGTATTGTTGGCAACGTTGAGGGCATTGGACTGGACGGCACTGGCGTGAAAGTTGATCGCACTCATGTGGTGATCGACGAATACTGCAGGACCGGCGAACCGGGCGTCTATGCTATTGGCGACCTTGTCGGGCCGCCGTGGCTGGCGCACAAGGCCAGCCATGAAGGCGTGATGTGTGTCGAGAAGATCGCGGGCTTGAACAATGTGCATCCGATGGATGTGCTCAATATTCCCGGCTGTACCTATTGCCGCCCGCAAGTTGCCTCGGTTGGACTGACGGAGGCTAAAGCCAAGCAACAGGGTCACGAGGTGAAGGTCGGCCACTTCCCGTTTATTGGAAACGGGAAGGCTATCGCGATGGGCGAGCCCGAGGGCATGGTCAAGACGGTGTTCGACGCAAAGACCGGAGAATTGCTCGGTGCCCATATGGTCGGCGCCGAGGTGACCGAAATGATCCAGGGCTACACCATTGCCAGGACCCTGGAGACGACGGAAGCCGAACTGATAGAGACCGTGTTCCCGCATCCTACGATCAGCGAGACGATGCACGAGGCGGTGCTGGACGCGTACAAGCGGGTCATCCATTTCTGATTCTTGAGTGGGCCCGGCGCGAAGCTGCCGGGGCGCCTCCGCCGAAGACAAATTTTAACCAAGGGTTCGGACTTGTGCCGACACCGCGGATCAGAGATTTCCCTGATAAACGGCGAGGCTTGGTCCCTCGCGGGTTGCTGTATTTGAAATCTCTTGCTGCGGCGCCCACGTCGTGCCGTTGAACGACGACCAACAGATCCCTCGGTCGGCGAATTCACCCTTCCAGATCGCGTAGAGGCGACCGTTGAAGACGGCCAGTGCTGCCCGAGGCCCTATATAGGAATACTATATACGGACCCCGTATCCGATATAGCTTATATAGTCCTGCTGACTTATCTGGCGGCGTGTTGAACAATCATCCTGCTGGCTGCCTACGCAGCGGGCCGAGAGGTCTTCGCCATGCTTGATCTGATCTTCGTCGCGACCGGTGCGGCGTTCCTGTACCTCTGCGTCCTGTACGCCTTCGCCTGCGATCATCTGTAGGACCCCGCCAATGATGCTGGATTATGTCCTGGGCGGCCTCGTGACCGTCTTCCTTCTGGCTTACCTTGTCGTCGCGCTGATTAAGCCCGAACGCTTCTAGGCCGGCCTCTTTCGCGGAAAGTAAATCATGACCGTCAATGGATGGCTGCAGGTCGCGCTGTACTGCGTCCTGCTCGTGCTCCTCACCAATCCGTTGGGGGGCTACATGACGCGCGTCTTCGCCGGGGAGCGAACCCTTCTGTCCCCGGTGTTGAGGCCCCTGGAACGGGGCCTTTATCGTGTTTCGGGCGTCGATGAGGCGCAGGAACAGCATTGGATCGTCTACGCGATCGCCATGCTGGCGTTCACCTTCGCCGGCTTCGCCGTGTTGTACGCGCTGCAGCGACTGCAAGCTGTGCTGCCGTTCAACCCGCAGAAACTCGATGCGGTGTCGCCGGACCTTGCGTTCAACACCTCGGTCAGTTTCATAACGAATACGAACTGGCAATCCTATACGCCGGAAACCACCATGAGCTACCTGGTGGAGATGGCCGGGCTGACAGTGCACAACTTCCTCAGCGCGGCGACCGGCATCGCCCTGGCGCTGGCGCTGATCCGCGGGTTCTCCCGGCGGTCGACGAAAAGCGTCGGCAATTTCTGGGTCGATATGACCCGTTGCACGTTGTACCTGCTGCTGCCGATTTGCATCGTGGTCGGCCTGGTCATGGTCTGGCAGGGCGTACCGCAGAACCTCTCCGCATATACGGATGTCACCACGCTCGAGGGTGGCAAGCAGCTCATCGCGCAGGGCCCCGTTGCCTCCCAGGAGGTGATCAAGATGCTTGGGACCAATGGTGGCGGGTTCTTCAACGCCAACTCCGCGCATCCGTTCGAGAATCCGACGGCACTGACCAACTTTATCCAGATCCTGCTGATTTTCTCGATCGGCGCGGCGTTGACCAACGTGTTCGGCCGCATGGTGGGTGATCAACGCCAGGGCTGGGCGATCTTCGCGGTCATGGGCGTGCTGTTCCTGGCCGGAACCGTGGTCGCCTACTCGTCCGAAGCCGCCGGCAACCCGCTGTTCGCGCATCTGCCGGTCGATCAGACCGCTAGCGCGCTGCAATCAGGCGGCAACATGGAGGGCAAGGAGGTCCGATTCGGCATCGCCAACTCGGCGCTGTTCACGACGATCACCACCGACGCTTCCTGCGGCGCCGTCAACAACATGCATGACAGCCTGACGCCGCTGGCGGGCATGGTGCCGATGGTCAACATCATGCTGGGCGAGATCATTTTCGGCGGTGTCGGCTCCGGGCTTTATGGGATGCTTCTGTTCGTCATCGTGGCGATGTTCGTCGCCGGTCTGATGGTCGGCCGCACGCCCGAATACCTCGGCAAGAAGCTGGAGGCGAAGGAAGTCAAGATGGCCATGCTGGGCATTCTGATCCTTCCCCTGTGTATGCTTGGGCTTCACCGCGTTGGCGGTGGTGATCCAGCCGGGCCTGACCGCGCTGTCGAACGCCGGGCCGCATGGCTTCTCGGAGGCTCTGTATGCCTATGTCTCGGCGACCGGCAACAACGGCAGCGCCTTCGCCGGACTGTCCGCCAACACGCCGTTCTGGAACTCGACCCTGGGCTTGGCGATGTTCATCGGCCGCTTCCTGATGATCATCCCGATGCTCGCCATCGCCGGGTCGCTGGCGGCGAAGAAGATCGTTCCGACATCCGCCGGCACCTTTCCCACCGACGGCGGGCTGTTCGTCGGCCTGGTGGTCGGGGTGATCCTGATCACCGGCGGGCTGACCTTCCTGCCTTCACTCGCCCTTGGGCCGATCGTCGAGCACCTCTCGATGCACGCCGGCACAACTTTCTAAGGCACCTTCGATGGAAACCAGAACCCACTCGCGCGACGCGAAATCCAGCTTGCTGGACACGTCAATTCTGCTGCCGGCCGTTGGCCAGGCATTTCAGAAGCTCGACCCGCGACTGATGATCCGCAGTCCGGTGATGTTCGTGGTGGAGGTCGTCGCGACCCTCACCACGATCATCTTCATGCGCGATCTTGTGACGGGCGGAGCCTATCTCAGCTTCACCTTCCAGATCATTCTGTGGCTTTGGATCACCGTGCTGTTCGCCAACTTCGCCGAAGCCGTGGCCGAGGGCCGGGGCAAGGCGCAGGCGGCCTCTCTGCGGCGCGCGCGGACCGACACGATGGCAAACCGGGTCACCGCGACGGGAACCGAGACCGTCCCGGCACCGGAGCTTCGCCAGAACGACATCGTCCTGGTCGCCGCCGGGGAACTCATCCCGAGCGACGGCGAGGTGATCGAGGGTATTGCCTCGATCGATGAGTCGGCGATTACCGGGGAATCCGCGCCCGTGATCCGCGAAAGCGGCGGCGACCGCTCGGCAGTGACGGGCGGCACGCGGGTGCTGTCGGACTGGATCAAGGTGCGGATCACCGCTGCGCAGGGTTCGACCTTCCTCGACCGCATGATCGCGCTGGTCGAAGGGGCGGAACGGCAGAAGACGCCGAACGAGATCGCGTTGAATATCTTGCTGGCAGGCCTGACCATCATCTTCGTCTTTGCGGTGGCGACGATACCGAGTTTTGCCACCTACGCCGGCGGGTCGATTTCCGTGGTTATCCTGGTCGCGCTGTTCATCGCGCTGATCCCCACCACGATCGGCGCGCTGTTGTCGGCGATCGGGATCGCCGGGATGGATCGGCTGGTGCGGTTCAACGTCCTGGCGATGTCCGGGCGGGCGGTCGAGGCGGCCGGGGATGTGGATACGCTGCTGCTGGACAAGACCGGGACGATCACGCTGGGCAATCGGCAGGCGACCGAATTCATGCCGCTGACGGGTGTCAGCCCGCGGGAATTGGCCGACGCGGCTCAATTGTCGTCGCTGCCTGACGAAACCCCGGAGGGCCGCTCGATCGTCGTGCTGGCGAAGGAGAAATACGACATCCGCGGCCGCGACATGGCGCCGATGGGCGCGCGTTTCGTGCCGTTCACGGCGCAGACTCGGCTGTCGGGGATCGATTTCGATCATTCGTCGATCCGCAAGGGCGCGGTGGATGCGGTGCTCGACTGGGTGCGCGGTCCGAAGGGCGCCGACGGCAGCGGCGGAGTGACCACCGCTGTTCGTCCCGACACGGCGGTCAAGGAACTGAGCGCAATCGCCGAGACGGTCGCCAAGGCGGGCGGCACGCCGTTGGCGGTGGCGAAAGACGGCAAGCTGCTGGGCGTCATCTACCTGAAGGACATCGTCAAAGGCGGCATTCGCGAGCGCTTTTCCGAATTGCGCCGCATGGGCATCCGCACGGTGATGATCACCGGTGACAATCCGCTTACCGCCGCCGCGATCGCGGCCGAGGCCGGGGTAGACGACTTCCTCGCGCAGGCGACACCGGAGGCGAAGCTGAAGCTGATCCGCGACGAACAGGCGCAGGGCAAGCTGGTGGCGATGTGCGGGGATGGGACTAACGACGCCCCTGCCCTGGCTCAGGCCGACGTTGGGGTGGCGATGAACACCGGCACCATGGCGGCGCGCGAGGCCGGCAACATGGTCGATCTCGACAGCGACCCGACGAAACTGATCGAGATCGTGGAGATCGGCAAGCAGTTGCTGATGACTCGAGGCGCGCTGACCACGTTCTCGATCGCCAACGACGTGGCGAAATACTTCGCGATGATCCCGGCGATGTTCATTGCGTTCTATCCGCAGCTTCAGGCGCTGAACGTCATGCACCTGGGAAACCCGCAGAGTGCGATCCTGTCGGCGATCATCTTCAATGCGCTGATCATCGTGGCGCTTATACCGCTGGCGTTGCGCGGGATCCCCTACCGGCCGATCGGCGCTGCCGCGCTATTGCGGCGGAACCTGCTGATCTACGGGCTGGGTGGGATCGTTGCTCCGTTCATCGGGATCAAGCTGATCGACATGGCGGTCACCGCGGTGGGGTTGGCGTGATGCACGCCGCCCTCTCATCCACGACGACAAGATAAAGGACTCACTCCAATGCTCAAGCAGATCCGTCCCGCCATCGTGATGATCGTCTGCATGACGATCCTGACGGGCCTCGTTTACCCACTCGCGATGACGGGCATCGCACAGGCCATTTTCCCGCACCAGGCGAATGGCAGCCTGATCGAGCGCGACGGCAAGGTGGTCGGCTCCGCGCTGATCGGCCAGAACTTCACCGGCGAGACGTATTTCCACGGCCGCCCGTCGGCAACCACGGACACCGATCCGAACGACGCGACCAAGACCGTCCCCGCGCCTTACAACGCCGCCAACTCGGGCGGATCGAACCTTGGCCCGACTTCGAAGGCGCTGCTGGACCGGGTTACCGCGGATGCCGGCAAGCTGGCCGCCGAGAACCCCGGCACGCCCATTCCGATGGATCTGGTGACGACATCGGCAAGTGGGCTTGATCCCGACATCTCGCCGGCCGCCGCGCTGTTCCAGGTTCCCCGCGTCGCCAAGGCGCGCAACCTGCCGGCGGCGAAGGTGCAGCAACTGGTGCAGGATCATACGGCCGGGCGCGTTGCTGGCATCCTCGGCGAGCCCCATGTAAACGTGCTGGAGCTGAATCTGGCACTGGACGCTTTGGGCCATTCCTGAAGCGCCGGGCCTGAACGGATGCCAAAATGGGCGACAGC
>CAVZTH010000022.1:0-183820 GCA_963778125.1 uncultured Alphaproteobacteria bacterium
TCGGTGGGTCGACGGGAGGAGTCGGCGGATATTCTGCAGGGTTTATCGCCCGATTGTCGGGCGAGTTCTCGCGACACTGATATATTTCCACGGCGGGGGTTGGGTTTGGGCGAATGTGGATACTCACGACCGGATGACCCGCGAATATGCTGCCGCCGGGCAGGTGGCGGTGGTCAGCGTAGACTACGCCCTGTCACCGGAGGCAAAATTTCCTCAGGCCTTGCTGGAATGTGCCGCGGTGGTGCGGTTCGTCGCGGAACGCGGCACAGATTGGGGTTTGGACCGGCGCGCATCCTGCTTGGAGGAACTCGGCGGGCGGCAACCTGGCGCTGGCGACCGCCCTCCTGCTGCGTGATACCGGCGGCCCGCCGCTGAAGGGCGTCCTGGCGAACTATCCGATTGCGACTCCTGCTTCGATACTCCGAGCTATCGGGAGTTCGGCAATGCGGGCTACGGGCTGAGCACCGAGCGAATGGCGTTCTATTGGAGCGTCTATGTGCCGCACGAGATCGACCGGTTGCACCCGCTGGCGGCGCCGCTCCGGGCTGACCTGGCCGGTTTACCGCCGGTGATGATCTTGCTGGCGGAGTTGGACGTCCTGCGCTCGGAAGGCGAGGCATTGGTGGCGAAGCTGCGCGCCGCTGGTGTCGCGGTAGAGACCGAGATCTTCCCCGGGACGGTGCATGGCTTCCTACGCGCGACGGGCTCGGTGCAGAAAGCGCGGGATGCGGTCGCGATGGCCGGAGCCTGGATGCGGCGGATAGGTGGATGAAATGGTCAGCCACCTCCCGGCATGTCCTTGCGCGAGCTTGCAGAACCGGCGCTGCAGCTTGTTTGCCTAGGTCTCTGAGTTCTGATCGTTAAGCGGATCACCCCTCGCGCCGCCTCCCCCAGCTTGTGCGCAGTAGGATTGCGCGCTGTCGGGCGTCAGAATGCGCACAACCAGGCGTCCAAGCCACGCTGGCCTGAGGCCGTCTATCTACATGGAGTCAAGCGGCCTTCTTCTTCACCGCTTTTTTACCGCCACCCGAAGCCCCGGTCATGATGGACCGCAGAGCGCGTAGGAACGAGGAGCCTTTCGGCGTACGCTGTACCAGCACGCTGCGCCGATCCAGCGGATCGACTTTTCGGCGCGCCAGGTCCAGCTCACCCAGGCGATCGAGGGCTCTGGTTATCGCCGGCTTCGATACGTTGAGGCTGGCGGCCAGGCCACGAACCGTATGGGGGCCATTGTTCAAATAGCAGGTCAGGAAGACCCCGAGCTGACGCGCGGAGAGATCGATCCCGTCCCGACGAACCAGCGCCACGACAGTATCGCGGAGGAGGCCCACCTGAGCGTCCGAAACCGGGTTGGGAGGATCTGCCACGTCAATTATCCTTTCTTTAGGGCACGGGTTTGCCGAACGTAATTCCCCCTCCTTCGAAACTAACCGAACTCACAGTTTCATGTCAATTCTATTTCGAATAACAAATGGTTTATTGATCATACCAATGCATGACGTTAGGCAATTCCACTCTCATTTCGATATCATTTCGTTACCGACCAGCGCAAAAAGCGCGCGCATCGCCATTGCCTCGCCGCCTTCTGGCCGGCCAGGTCGAGTTTGATCGTTCCAAGCGTAGAGGTCGAGGTGCATCCAAGGGGTGCCACCCCTTACGAAACGTTGTAAATACAATCCAGCAACAATCGCACCTGCGAGCGGCTTTGACGCAACGTTATTCAGGTCCGCAACCGGACTTTTTAACCAGTCATCGTAACCCTGCCATAACGGCAAACGCCAAAGCGGGTCATGAACCGTATTTCCCAGCCGCAATAACGCCTCGGCCAGTCCGTCATCATTACTGAACAGTGCAGGGAGGTCGGGACCAAGAGCGACGCGTGCCGCGCCGGTCAGGGTTGCGCAATCCACAAGTAAAGAGGGATTTTCGCCTGACGCTTCATCAAGCAGATCACACAGTACGAGTCGTCCCTCAGCGTCGGTATTGCCGATCTCCACCGTCAATCCAGCGCGCGTGGTAATCACGTCGGAAGGACGCATAGCGGTTCCGGACACGGAGTTTTCTACGCAGCCGATCCGCACCGCCAGCCGGATCGGCAGATCCAACTCCATGATGATGCGAGCGAGCCCGAGCACGGTGGCTGCCCCACCCATGTCTTTTTTCATGCGCAGCATGCCGGCCGACGGCTTCAGGTCGTATCCGCCTGTGTCGAAACAAACGCCCTTGCCGCACAGCGACAGCAGCGGCGAGGCCTCGGTGGCGGAACGTCCGCGCCAACGAAATGTCACCACTCGTGGCGGGCGCACTGAACCGCGGCCCACAGCCGCGATTGCCGGATAGGCTTCCTCCAGCGCGGCGTCGGCGGAGACAACGGAAACAGCACCATAGCGATCAGCCAGCGATACCGCAAAATCCGCCAGTTCGACCGGGCCGAGGATGTTCGCCGGTGTGTTGATCAGATCGCGCACCATCCACGTCGCAGCCGCCTGCGATAGGCTCGTTTCGTGCCCGTCGGGAACAAACAGGGAGGCCGCTTTGCGCCCCGCGCTGTGAAAGCTGTCGTAACGATACGCACCCAGACAATAGCCCAGGGTCGCGGCCTGCGGGTCATAGTCGCCGGGCAGCAGGCGCCACGAGCAAATGTCCGGCAGTTGCAGAGGAAGGCTGCCGAACACGAAAGGCGACGCATCGGCGCCGATCCCTAGAACCGCGCCGTCAACACCATCCGCGCCAGGCAGGCAACGAAATTCGCCGGATTTTCCGCAAAAGCCTGTATCACGCAGGAATGCGGCCTGACTGGAAGGCAGCGTGTCGAGGAACGCCGCCAGACCGTCGGGCCGGACGACATGGATCGGGCGCGTTCCATCGGGAGAAGCAACGATGCAATGAATGGTCTGGTCCAACATAGGGGGGTCCTGTAATAGTGTCCCAGTCTCGGCTGGCGTGATACCCGCTGACATTTGGAAGGGCACTACATAAGGAACCGGCCAGATTTGTCACCCGGCCCGCCCTGCCATGCTGGACAGATCTAGCCCTGCGGTGGCGAAAGCGATACGCGCCCGGCTTGCGGTTTCGACCCTTGCGGCATCCGCGGCCATTCTGCCGTCATCAGATGACCGCTTTGAGTTGCAACACAATTGCGCCAGTAGTGGCGGGGGCCACAGCAAACCCGAACCGTCTGGTATAATCCGGAACAATGTCAGGCATTGCTACCACCCCGGTCGAGCGCGTCAGTTTCTTCGACGAACAGGTCCGCCGTCGGCGCGGCGCGCGACGGCTCGCTTTGGTTTGCCTGTCGTTGGCCGGTGGGGTGGGGGCGGTGCTGAGCACCATTCTCGGGCCGCTACTGCTGCTGCTTGTAGCTGGATCGCTGCGATTGCTGGCGAATGCTGGCCTCGCGCCTGCTGGCACGTTCCTGCGGGGGATCGAGGCCTGGGTCCGGAGCGGAATCACTGCCGGTAAGCACGCGATGGACCTGATCGGCGCCGTGGCAGGCGTCGCGGATGCACTGGCAGTGGTGCCCGTCATCGGCCAGGCCGCACAGCTGTTGCTACCAGGTATGCTCGCCGCCATGCTGGTTTGGGCGGCGCTGGCCCGCTTCCATCGTCGGCACGCAGCGGAAGCCGCCTGCGCAGCGCTCGGCGCGCGGAGCCCGCAGCGCGACGATTTCGAGGAACGGCAGATTGGAAACATCGTCGCCGAGATGGCACTGGCTGCTGGACTGCCAACGCCGCGCCTGTTGCTGATTGACACGGACGAGGCCTACGCGGCTGCCTTCGGCGCGTCCCATCTCGACGCGACGCTGGTGGTCACACGCGGTCTACTCAATCGGCTCGACCGGCATGAGACGCTGGGCGTGGCGGCGCATCTGGTGGCGTCGGCGGGCAATGGCGACCTGGGCCTCGCTGCCTCTATTTTGGCGGTGTTCCAGGCGCTGGGCACCTTCCTGACGCTGTTCGACCTGCCCTTCCGCCGCAGTGCCTGGATCGCGCTCGGCCGCCTCGCCGGCGCCAGCGTCCGGCGGGTTCCGGGCGCCGAGGCGGCGGCGATCGGCGAGAGCCTCACCGCCAGCCTAACCCCCGAGGCCTCTGGCGCCATGCTGAAAGCGATGAGCCTCGCGGAGCGCTGGCCTCCGCTGGGCGCCCTGCTTGTTGCACCATTGGTGCCCTGGATGCTGCTTACGCTTCTGCAAAAATTTATCGTCCAGATGTGGATGCTGTTCCTGTTCGGCTGGCCGCTGGCGTGGCTGTGGCGAACCCGGCGGTTCCTGGCGGATTCCGTCGCGGTGCAACTAACGCGTGATCCGGATGCGTTGGCCGGCGCGCTGCGGGGGATCGATGCCCAGCCTGCGCTGCCACCCGCCGCGTCGGCGCTGGAGCTTGGTTTCTTTCACGTGTCAAACCGCCGTCAGACTGGGCTGCGCGAGCGCCTGATGGTGGTGACGCCATTCACCCCTGCCCTCGACGCCCGGCTCGGCCGGCTGGTGGCGCAGGGGGCAAGCGGGGCGGGTGGACTGGGGTTTCTGCAGAAGCTTGCAGGGCTACGCAAGCTACCGCCGCTCCTCCTCGCCGTGGTCACCGTTCTAATGGCGATCCTCCTGGCGCTGATTGCAACGCTGATTGTGCTGGTCGGCCTCATGCTGGTGGGCGCTACCGCAATGTCGGCGGTCGGCGGTCTCGCGCTCGCGTCGCTCATTCTTCATTTTTGAAAAGGGGATCGCTGCATGATCTGGATTGTGCTTGGGATCGTCGTTGCCATCCTACTATTCGCCATCTCGGTTTATAATGGCCTGGTGCGAAGGCGGAACCGGGTGCGCAACGCTTGGGCGCAAATCGACGTCCAACTGCTGCGACGCTCCGACCTGATCCCCGACCTCGTCGAGAGCGTGCGCGGCTACATGCGGCACGAGGCGGCGATCTTCGAGAACATCAGCGCGGCACGGCGGGTGGCCACGGCCGCTGGTGCCGATGTGGCCGCCCGAACTGCCGCCGAGGCCGCACTGTCGACGCAGATGCGTGGCCTGCTAGCGCTGGCGGAAGCCGTTCCGGAACTGCGGGCCAGCGACAACATGAAAAGCTTGCAGGAGGAGTTGGCGACAACGGAAAATCGCGTCGCCTACGCCCGGCAATTCTTCAATGATGCTGTTCTGGACTACAATACCCGCCTGGAAACGGCGCCGAGCAATCTCATTGCCGCCCCCTGCGGCTTTCACCCGGAAGCGTTCTTCGAGGCTCCAGCCGAGGCGCGGCAAAAAGTGCCGGTGACGTTCTGATATCGGGAGCAGAAAAACCCGATCCGGTGGAACAAGTTCTTCACGGAAACAGCGGGTCGAGCCCACGCTGCCCCTGTGAGTGGCCTGCTCCATCAAAGAACCAAAGGCTTCCCCGGTCAAACGAAGAAACGACCTAGCTAGCTCATACTGCCCGCCAAAAGTGTGGTGACCCTCCGAGCGAAGGCGGCGGCGTCCGTGGGCAGATCGCCCTCCTGCACCTGCGCCAAATCCAGCAGCGTCTGCGCGGCCTCGGCGATCAGCGTGGTATCCTCCAGCTTCGCCGATAGGGTCTCGATCAGCCTGTGCCGCGGATTGACCTCCAGCACCGGTTTCGCCGGCATCATCGCCCTTCCGGCGCGCCGTAGCAGCCGCTGCATCGCGAGGTCCGGCCCGCTGCCGTCGGAGGCCAGGACCACCGCGCTGTCGGTCAGCCGAGCGGTGGAGCGGACGTCGGCCACGCGGTCCCCGAGCGCGGTCTTCATCGCAGCCAGCAGGTTGGAGATATCCGGCTGGTCTTCGCCTTTGCCCAGATCCCCGGCTGCCTGGGTAACACTGCGCAGCTTCTTCCCCTCAAACGTGTCCAGCCGTTCCGGCCAGAACGCGTCGATCGGATCGGACATCAGCAGCACTTCCCAGCCCTTCGCCCGGAAGCCTTCCAACTGGGGCGACGTCTTCAGTGCCTCGGCCTTGTCGCCGGAAAGATAGTAGATCGTGTCCTGACCTTCGGGCATCCGCGACACGTAGTCAGGCAGTGAGGTCAAACCCTCCTGCGTGGAGGACGCAAAACGCAGCAGCGGCGCGATCTCGGCGCGATATTCGGCGTCCTCCCAGACGCCCTCTTTCAGGATCGGACCAAAATTTTCGAAGAACTTATTGTAGTCTTCGGCTTCTTTCGCGCGCGTCTTCAATTCCGACATCACCCGGCCGATCAGCGCCTTGCGGATACGAGCGAGCACCGGGGTCGTCTGCAGCATCTCACGCGAGACGTTCAGCGGCAGATCCTCGGTATCGACTACGCCGCTGACGAAGCGCAGCCAGTGCGGTAGTAGTTCTGCCTTGTCGGTAATGAACATGCGTCGGACGTGCAGCCGGATGTGGGCGTCCCGGTCCCCTTCGACCGGGTCGAAAGGCTTCATCCCCGGGATGAACAGGAGGCAGAAATACTCGAGGGTTCCTTCGGCCCGCCAGTGCAGTGTCGCCCAGGGATCATCGAAGAAGTGCCCGAGGTGCCGGTAGAACTCCTTGTACGACTGTTCGGTGGTCTCGGACTTCGCCTTGCGCCACAGCGCGGTGCCTTCGTTGGCGGGTTGGTCCTTGCCGTCCCGAGCAACGGTGATCGGCAGGGTGATGTGGTCTGCCCATTTGCGGATGACTGTCTCAAGCCGCACCGGCTCCAGGTACTCCGATGCATCCGACTTGATATGCAGCACGACATCCGTGCCGGCCTGCTCACGCGTTGCCGGGCCCAGCGTGAACTCCCCGGCCCCCTCAGAGGCCCAGGTGAATGCCTCCTCGCTGCCGGCTTTGCGCGACGTGACTTCGACCCGATCGGCTACCATAAAGGCCGAATAGAACCCGACCCCGAACTGCCCGATCAGGCTGGGCCGATCTTCCGGCTTCGCGCTGGCGAGGTTCTGCGCAAAGGCGCGGGTGCCAGAGCGGGCGATGGTGCCCAGGTTGTCGATCATTTCCTGCCGGGTCATGCCGATGCCATCGTCGGAGATCAGCAGGGTGCTGGCTTGCTTGTCCGGAATGATGCGGATCTTGGCATCGGCGGGGGGCGCCAAATTGGCGTCGGTCAGCAACTCGAACCGGCGGCGGTCGACCGCATCCGCGGCGTTCGCCACCAGTTCCCGTAAAAATATCTCCCGCTCGGAATAAAGCGAGTGCACCACCAGATCGAGCAGCCGCCCGACCTCGGCGCCAAATGCATGTTGTTCCAATACAGTGTCGTTCATGCGCAACCTCCTTGCGGCGCGCATATGCGATCGCATGCCGCCAATTTCAATGCATGGGCGCATCTTTGGCGTCCGCAGCACAAGGCAGCCATTTGATGTTTATCGCAAATCCGATTTCACCGGCGCAGCGGTCCGATTACGGCGACCAAACCAATTGCAGGCCTGTGACCCGCGCCAAGGCTCTGGCGACGGCGACTGAGTGACTGATCTGGGCGGACTCGTTCAGGTGGTCCGCCGTGTCGAAGAATGCGCTGCGGGGGTAACGCCCGCCCTCGGGTGTTTCCAAGAACTCGGCGCCTTGGTCGCGGAACACCGCTTGAATCGCTATCAGTTCGTCGTTGCTCAAAGGCGAGTCGATGAAGCCGGTGGGCAAGCCGCCGATCACCCGCACGCCATGCGCCTCGGCCCAGCGAAGGAACGCGACGACCAGACGCGAACCGTACCCGGAACTGATCTGCGCGCCGCTGGGATGATATGGCATCGTAGCTGCCAGCGTGGACGCATTGAGCGCGGCCAGGGCTGCGGTGTGGCCGACATGGTCACCCCATTCATTGTATCCGCCCGTGGCGGCAACGCGAGGATCATCGAAATCGTCGTCCACCAGCGCGGTTTCGATCAGGCTCATGACCGCGGCCCGCAGGTCGCCGGCGAACAGCGCGGCAATTTGCCGGTGTAGCGGCAAAGTCTGCAGCGTGGCGCGGTCGTGGCGCAGCATGATCGCGGCATCGGGACCCAGGTCGCTGGCGGCGCGTGGACGCAAATACTGGGCTTCCTCCAGCGGCAGGTAGACGATGTCGCCAGGCTGCAGCCGTGGCTTCCAGCGGGCGAACAAGTAATCGAGGCCGACGCCGACCGCGACGCCGGCATTGACGCAAGGCCAGCCGATGATGCGCGAGATCGTCTCGCAACGGTGCGAATAGGGGCCGTTGGATCCGGCCAGGATCACCAGCTTCGGACGGTGGATGGTTTGCCCCAGCGCGAGGGTCGCCTCAATCCGTGCGCTCAGCGCACCTAGCGTCAGTGGACGGTCCAGGAGGCAGCCGAACGCGAAACCATACAGCAGGAGCGACCCGAAGCAGGAGATCAGGATCCGGCGCATCAGAACTGAAAATACAGGAACGGTGCCACGTGCGGCGCGAAGAACAGCGCCTGCACGGCAAGTGCGAAGCTGGCGGTCAGGCTCCATTGGCGGCCTCGCTCCGTCATGCGGTGGACATTTGGCAGGGTCAGCACGATCAGCCATCCCAGCAGCAGGCAGGCGGAGATTTCCGGGAAGCTCAGGGTGCGGGCATCTCCGAGGAATGGCAGGACCGAGACGGGGTTGGCCACTGCCGCGAGCGGCGGCAGTGCGGAGACGATCATCCGCGGCAGCACGATGCCATTGCATCCGGCCATGCCTTTGAGAATGGCCCATGTTTCGGTCATCGACCCGGCACGAAAGGGCACCCAGGCAATGATGACGGCGGCCAATGTCAGCGGCCGGGCGACCAGGGCCGGGAGAGGACCGAATAAACGGCGATATTGCTTGTGGATGACCAGGTAGAGCCCGTGCAGCCCACCCCAGAAGACAAAGCTCCACCCCGCTCCGTGCCACAATCCGGCGAGCAGCATCGTCGCCATCAGGTTGCCGGTCTGACGCAGCGGACCGCATCGATTCCCGCCCAACGGAATATAGAGATAATCGCGCAAGAATCCGCCGAGGGTGATGTGCCACCGCCGCCAGAAGTCGGCGATGCTAGTAGCCTGATAGGGGCTATCGAAGTTTACCGGGAACCGTATGTTGAGCATCCGGGCGAGGCCGATGGCCATGTCGGAGTAGCCCGAGAAGTCGAAATAAATCTGCAGGGCGTAGGCGAGGGTGGCGTACCAGGCCTCGAAGAAGGTCAAACCCGCGCCGTGGGCGGCGGCACCAAACCCGATATCCGCGAAACCGCCGAACATGTCGGCCAGCACCAGTTTCTTGGCCAGTCCCAACAGGAAGATCAGCGTGCCGTCGGCCAGGTTGTCGCTGCAGCGGGCGGATCATCCCGGGCTGGGTAAGCTGCGGGATGATCTTGCCGGGCCGCACGATTGGACCGGCTATGAGATGCGGAAAGAAGGTGACGAAGGCGGCGTAGGGGATAAAGGGGGGCAACCCCACACCGCCCGCGCGTGCCGTGTCGACCAGGAACATGATTTGCTGAAAGGTAAAGAAGCTGATCGCCAGCGGCAGGGTAATGTGCAGCGCCGGCGCGGCCGGGACTGCGATGTGCAGCAGGAAATCGGCGTATTTGAACCAGCCTAGGAGGGCGAGATTGGCGACGACTCCGGCGACCAGCCACGCGCGTGCCGCATCTGAGTGCCGCAGCCTCAAGGCAATCGCATAGTTTCCCAGAACTGAGGCAACCAGCAGAGGCACATGCGCCGGGTTCCACCACGCGTAGAAGAACAAATTGGACGCAATTAGCCAGCGTAGCGCGCGTGGTAGCGCCATATAAACGACCGAGCGCGAAAAAACCGGCCACACAAACTGGCAGAAAGCCAAGAATGAATGCGTTTGTGTGGAACATCATTGCATGCGATACCAGGCCACTGCACGCCGAACATCAGGCTTGGGTCCGTCTTCGTGCACTGGCGATCTTGCCCGTTGGGCCATGACGAGGAAGCGAAATGGAAACCTACGCAAGAAAGACTAAAAAACGGTTAACAGCATCTTTGTTAATGTTGCATACACAATACAAGAGGTGGATACTACACACAATAATGTGGCGGACGATCTTCCAGGCGTGGCCTGACTTCGGATTACCGCCCAACTGCGTACCGTAGAAGAATCGACGTCGATTGATCTTTCTACTGGCCGGAGCAGCAGGCGACCGGCCCGCGCTCGGGAAGACGAGCGGCACCCGGCCCAGGTTGGTGAGGATGGCGGGGCTATCGATCCACCTCGGTTAGGTTAGGCGGCTGCTGGTGGCTCTAACCCACCAGTGGCCGTCGGCCAGTTATGGGCGCGTTGCCCAGACATTGGCAGGCGGGGCGAGGCGCGATAAACGTCGCCTGCGATCAAGCCTCTCATGGGGTCACAGCGGGGCGGGTATCAACTAGAACGGACGGCGAATGGGCGCCCTTAGCTCAGTAGGATAGAGCAACAGCCTTCTAAGCTGTGGGTCGGTGGTTCGAATCCACCAGGGCGCGCCATAACGCTATGAAATCTCTTGGATAACCGATGCGAATTCAGATCGTAAATTTGCATTTGGCATAACCTTTTGCATAATCCTTCGTTCCGAAAAAAAGACCCACACAGTCCGCAAGCGCCGATTCTTTCTCGCCGGGGAGTTGCTATGCTGGCGCATTGGCGTGGCAGACAGGTGTCAACGATCCGTTGGAAGCAATCGATCGTCCAGCCCGTTACCGCCGCAATCAGAGGCGGTAGCGCGGGTCTCGGCCATCCGCACAACCGCGGTGCGGCGTAGGTCGCGGCGCTGCTTGCCGCGGCGTGCGCCGCGATCGAGGCGGTTCCCGTCCCGGCCCCGGCCAATGCGGCGGCGGCCGGTTGTGATGTTTCCGACGAAGCTGCCGGCGGCGTAAGTAGGTTACACCCTTTTGATATGAGAGCGGCGCCGGGGGGAAATCCCATCGGGGCCGCTTCGCCACCGGCGACGGTGCGGCACCACACCAAGCACGATCAATCCCGTCCCGAGTAGCGCTAGTGACCACGGTTCAGGCACAGCCTCGTTTTCCGGCGGACAGAACGGCGGCGCGGCGCTGTACGGAACGAGCGGCGGTGACAGATCGAACCGCGGCGGCGTCTCCTCGTCCGGTCCCGGCGGTGCCCAAAGCGCGCCAAGCGGCAGGATACCCGGTTGCGGAATGCCTGGCCGCAGATCGAGCGGTTGGTCATCGTCCAACGGAGCGACCCCAGGCCCGAACAGACCGCCGGCCTCGAACGCGGGCGGCACGAACGGCACGGCGATCGGATGCTCAGGCGGTGCCGGAAGCGCGACCAAGGTCAGCGGCACCCAGACGCAGGCCACGGTTATCGCCGCTAGTGGATAGGCCACGGCGTGATGTGCGACATGGCGCGCGATAGCGTGCGGATAGCGCGTCCTCCGGACGACGTGCCACACATGCCGCACGCCCGGCTGCGCGGCGTTGACGACAACACGGCAGCGTAGAACGAATAGGCTGAGGGTGAGCGGGGTCATCGCCCCGCGCGCCCAAACTGGGATCCGCCAAGGGTGGGACACTTATCCTTTCCGGTCGCTGGGTCGATGCCGGGGAGAGTCGGAGCGCGTGATCGCCGCCTGTCCCTTACCTCTTCGAATGCAGCGCTCACCGCGGCCAGGAAAGTCGCACGGTCCTTAGCATCGACATCAAACGCCGCCTCCATGTGAGGCGCGATCGCGCAGATGCTCTCATTGAAGCCACGGCCATTGAAGACACGGCGCCATTTAGCCGCCGCTTCGCGCGCCGCTTTCCTCGCGTGGCGCATGGCTCGGGGTAGTTCCTCGGTGGCGAAATTCAACTTCGATGGGTCGGCCAAAGGGAGGGGAACCTTTTGTGAATAGTCAAATTACGAGCCCCGATTCGGGCGATTTGGATAAAATATCAGGTAGGCCGTGAACGTTCAGCGAACGTTGGCACCGCCAAGGCACATTTGGGAGGGCGGTTCCCGGTCTGCGAGGGCAGATTTTCGTGGTATGTTCAGGTGTGTCTAAATTGCTACACACGTATGCTGGTTCGTTCTGGGAGCCTGCCGGTGGTAACGGCGAGAGGGATTGAGGCGGAGGGCGGCAACGGGTTTGTGCCCCATCGCTACCGGATCACCGGAATTGCCTGGGCGGTGTCGGTTTCACCGCCGCGCCATATTCTCACAATCCAGAACCTGGAAATATCAGAGCGCCAAAAACTCAGCTAGGGCGTCCGACCACGTGACCCGCGTTTCGCAGAACGCGCGTTGCGCACAGCGGCAGGCAGGACCGGCCCCGCAAAAGATAATTGATAATATTAAGAAACCCATCAGCTTCTAAGCTGTGGGGCGGTGGTTCGAATCCACCAGGGCGCGCCATACTCCCTGTGGGGTCCAGCGGCTCAGCTGGGCCGGAAGGCAACGCTCCGCCCAGTCCGTAGCCGGCTAGCCAACGGCGCACGCTGGAGGCATCGTTTTCCACCGTCCAACGAAAGCCAGCCGCTATGATGATTGCTGACGCGCAGATTCACCTCTGGGCCAAGGGCACACCATCCGCCCATCACCGCCAAACACCTTATCTGAAGGAGGAAGCGTTGGCCGCCATGGACGCCGCCGGCGTCGATAGCGCGGTGATTCACCCAGTGATGTGGGACCCTGGCTCGAACGAACTAGCCGTCGAAGCGGCACGCGCCCATCCCGATCGCTTCGCCATCATGGGTTGGGTGTATCTGGATCAACCGGAGCAGCGCGCTTTGCTCGAAAGCTGGAAAAGCCGGCCCGGGATGAAGGGACTGCGGTTCTACTTCTCTGATCCGCGGTCGCAGTCCTGGCCGGACGACGGCACGCTGGACTGGCTGTTTCCTGTGGCCGAGCGGCTGAACATTCCGGTTTCTCTGCAGGCATCGGCGTTCCTGCCGCGGGTCGGTGAGATCGCGGAGCGTCATCCCGGGCTGAAGATCAGCATCGATCACATGGGGGTGCCGCGCGCGACAGAGGGGGCGGACGCGGCCTATCGCAATCTGCCGCAGTTGCTGGCGCTGGCTGCGCATCCGAACGTGGCGGTGAAGGCGACCGGCCAGGCTGGATATGCGCTGGACGATTATCCGTTCCGTAGCATACACGACGCGTTGCATCGGGTGTTCGACGCGTTCGGCCCGCGACGCATGTTCTGGGGCACTGACATCACCCGCATGCGTTGCACGTGGCGCGCAGTGCGTCACGCTGTTCACCGAGGAATTGCCCTGGCTGCATGGCGCTGACCTGGACCTGGTGATGGGCCGGGCGTTCTGCGATTGGATCGGCTGGCAACCCTCTGGCTCGTAATAGTCCGCGGTCCGGGGGGTTTGGCTTGACTTTGATTGAGGCCCAGGGGCTCGGCCCCTGGCGGGGTGTGGGGCAGCGCCCCAATCTTCCTTTGCTTCATCGATCAATAGGTTTGGGCGCCGGATGCCATGCGCTCAAACCGCCTCGCCGGCCGCATGCCCACTGGCGGTCGCAAACAGCATCTCCTGTGGCGCACGAGCATCACCCACGGCAACGACAGTGATCCCCGACGCGCGTAGCGGTGCGGCAAGGTCATCGTCGGGAATGCGAGGCGTCGCGTAGGTCAGCAGGGCCAGATCCGCGATGACCCGCACGTCGCCACTATAGACGTTGACGATCTCGATCCGCCCCTCGGCGCACGCATCGCTCCAGCGCGGTTCGGATAACGTGATGACTTCGATACGTTGTTCGGCTATTCGGCGGAGGATGCCCTGGCGCGTCACCATCTGCACATCGGTAGCGATGGTATCGCGAGGCGTCACGATCACGACCCGTTCGAAGCGGGATTGCAACGCCTCAGCGGCGGCGTAGGTGCCCTCGGTGTGATCCGCGTCGAACAGCACCGCGGTCGCCGGGTTGCCTGCTGTCGTGGCGCAGCACCTCCGCCATCGCGGCACGAAGGTCGGGGACCCAACCCTCCCGGCGCACGGAGGCAGGCAGCCAGTCGGGCGGGATCATCGTGGATCCTGTGGCCAGTATGACGGCCTCGGGCTGTCATCGAGATGATCTCCTCGGCGGTCACCTTCCGCCCGAGGACGAAGCGCGCACCGGCGCGCCGCGCCGCCGATGGTTTGGTAATCGTAAATGGATGACACCGTGTCCCCGCCGGGTAATTTCTCTCGCAGCCAGGCCTTGCCGCCGATTGCGTCGGAGGCGCCGAATACCGTGACATCGTGCCCCCGCGCGGCGGCGACCCAGGCGGCCTCCATGCCGGCGATGCCGGCGCCGACCACCGCTACGCGCTTCGGGCTTGGTCGGTTCGGGCCGGAGAAAAATCGACCTCATCCGGACGGCTGACCCGCGGATTGTTCACGCAGGCGATCGGCACATGCATCATGATGATCGCCCCCCAACAGGTGTTGCAGGACAGGCAGTAGCGAATATCCCACGTGCGTCCCTCGGCGGCCTTGCGCGGCCACGCGGGATCGGCGACGAGCGGACGCCCCAGAGCGATCAACGATGCCTCGCCGCGGGCGAGAATACCGTCGGCCTCAGCCGGATCGGTGATGCGGCCGAGCGCCATCAGCGGCACGCCGTTCAGCCGATTCACGCAAGGTCTTGATGAACCCCATGTAGGGCATCGGCGGGCCGTGCCGATCCGGCGTATGCATCTCCAAGCGTTCGCCCGTGCGCGCCGCCGGCGAAGCAGACGTAGTCGACATTTTTCGCGCGGGTCAGAAGGTCGCCGATGATACCGGCCTCGGTCGGACCAATGCCGCCCGGCACTCCGTCATCGCCCGGCAGCTTCAGTCCGACGATGAAATCCTGCCCGCAGGCCGCGCGCAACGCAGCGATCAGTTCGGCAACGATGCGGACACGTCCCGCCCAATCGCCGCCATACTCATCATCGCGCCGATTGGACTGCGGCGAAAGAAACTGGTGAAACAGATGTCCGTGACCGGCGGAGATTTCCACGCCGGAGAAGCCGCAATCCTTCAAATGCAGCGGCGGATTCAGCGATTTGATCGATCAGGTCGCGAATTTCCGCCGCCGTCAGCGCGCGCGGCACCGTCCAGGACAAATCGTCCGGCAATGCGGAGGCGCCGATCGCCTCGGGGTTGCGGCCCGGGAAAATGGCGGCCTCGTCCGGCATCCTGAATCTGGCCGAGCAGCCGGCAATCCTGGCTTTCTACCGCCTCGGCGAAACGTTTCAGACCGTCCGCATCGTCGCGGCGCCAGACCTGGACCCGCGGCAGACCCGCCTGATGGCGCATCATGCCGAGCGGCTCGGTCACGGTCATGGCGGCGCCACCTGCGGCGCGATTGACGTGATACTGGATCAGACGCTCCGTCACGCGGCCCGCCGGCGTCGCGAGGAGGCTCATCGACGCGTGCGTGATCCGGTTGCGCAACCGCTTTCCGGCCAGCGTAAACGGCGTGAAGAGAGCGGCGAATTCGGCGGCTTCACGCATCGTCACAGCTCCAGAGATTGGCCAAGCATAGCAGGCCTGGCATTGTGCTTGCAGCTCTCACTTCCACCGTTACCAGGAAAGCCACCAAGACAATGAGCCAGCCCGCGATTTTGGAAGTTTCCAACGTCATGCTGCAGAAGGGTGGGTTTTTGCCGACTGCCCGATTGTCGTACAAAACGCTGGGCGAGTTGAACAGTGATCGGTCAAACGCCGTTCTTGTTCCGAGCTGGTACACCGGGACGCATGCTGACACGGAAGCGTTCATGGTGGGAACAAACCGGGCGCTCGATCCCGGCAAGTATTTCATCATCCTGACGGACCTGCTCGGCAACGGCCTGTCGTCGTCGCCAAGCAACACGCCTCCGCCGTTCGAACGGATCCGCTTCCCGCGAATCACCATCCACGACAACGTTCGCCTGCAGCATCAGCTTATCACCGAGACCCTGGGCATCCAGCGGCTGCGCCTCGTCACCGGGTGGTCGATGGGGGCCTGCCAGACATACCAGTGGGCAGCACAGTATCCGGATATGGTCGCCGCCGCCTGCCCGATCGCCGGTTCGGCCCGTACCGCGTCGTTCAACAAGGTGTTTCTTATGTCGCTGCGCCGAGCGCTGGAACTCGACCCTGCTTACAACGAGGGTTACTACAGCCGCGCTCCGGTCGCGGGCATCCGCGCCTTCGCCTCGATCTACGCCGGCTGGGGCGTCTCGGAGGCCTTCTTTCGAACCAAGGCTTACCGGATGTTCGACGCAGACAGCCACGAGGCATTCGTGCAGAACTTCTGGGAGCCGTTCTTCCTGAAGTGTGATGCAAACAATCTGCTGTCGCAGTTGTCCACCTGGTTTGACGGCGACATCAGCGCTAATCCAGCCTACAACGGTGACCTCGAGGCCGCATTGCGCGCCATTCGCGCCCGCACGATCATCCTGCCGGTCGACACCGATCGCTACTTCCCACCTGTCGATGCCGAGGAAGAAGCGCGCCACATTCCGAATGCTGAATGTCGAGTTGTCGAATCGATATGGGGACATATGGCGCCGATGAATTCCGGCGACATCCCTGTGATCGACGCGGCCTTGCGGGAGTTGCTGGAACGATAAAATTGCTGATCAACGCTGCGCCCGGTCGCCGAGGAAGGCCTGGAATTTGGCTTCCTGGCTCGCCGGCATTCCTGAACGGGCCAAAGATGAAAGCCGGCGAGCTGAAGATCACGCCCCTAAAGGCGATCAACCCGGAGGCGACCAGCCACCCGCCGCCCCGGCCCGTGAGGGCGAGGCCTCGAATTCGAGGCGGGGCTGGCTACTAGTCGAGGTAGGAGGTCCCGTCAGACCCCGTGACGAGCCGGAGGTGTGCCGCGTCCGCTAACGCGCCGGGGACAAAGCCGCCACCAATCATGCCAAATTCGCAAGCGGACAGCTCGCGCAGCTCTCCACTCTCTGCCGCAGCGTCCATGCAGATCGCTGATTCTGAGTTCACTTGTCTTATCATCACTTTCTCCTTGTGGATAATTGCTTCCGAAGCGAAGCGGCGACACTCTAGCGCGGAGGACTTCGGGTTGCTGTGAACTGCTGCATAAGGCTGGTCGCGCAGCAGACCATGGTTTCAAGTCCCTAGCAAAGACCGTTTGCCAATCACCTCGATTTTTATGTCCGAATCGTTTTTTTATAGTTACGTTAGACTCAATGCAATGATCTGCCCTTGCGGGCGATGAAACCTGCGGCGCGTCCCGACGCACCTCGACAGCCTCCTTCAACCGCGTCGTGCCGCTCCCGTCAACGTTCGTTTGGGTGCGTGGCCAGCTATGTCCGGGGTGTGAAGCAAACCACAATCAAATCTAACATGGTGCGATATCATTGGCCGATCTGGTGAACAACCATGCCGACGGGCAGGGTTTCGTCAGATATCACTGAGGAGAATTGCCATGCCGAAGTCATTGTTCAACTCTCTTGAAGAATGTAACCAACCTGCAAGTATTCCCACCGCTCCAAAGCCGCTGACGCTGGAGGAGGTGGAACAAGTCAGTGGAGGTCGTATGAAAATCCCCGGCCCTCCAATCACGGTATACTATGATGACGGGATCACTCTCGTGACGAGCGATCCGACGAAAAACACTCTTTAAATAAAGCCGCTGAAAGCCGTCAAAAAAAGGACGGAACAGATGCCTGAACCGTGATCAAAACGGCCGGCGAGGGTTCGTCAGGGGCGAACCCTCGATCGCGCTGTTTCTCACGATGACGCGCTGACGGCGACGGACCTGTCACCCACCGCTCTCCGACCCATTCACACGGGCGGCCTGATGCGACGAAGTTCCCCGTGACGAAGTTCATCGAAACCAGCTCACACCAAGCTTCGGCGCCGGGGCTCACTAGCAGTTTATAGCAACCCCGTCAGGCGGCCCAGGGTTGTAGGTAGGCACCTGCGAAACCCGTGTCAGCATCGGAAGCGTCGAAATGTTCTTGCACAAATCTATTCTCATCCACGAAGTGCGTGTTGAGAATCCGGACCCGGTGTTCGCCGAGAAGCTGCTCGAACAATACGGCGGCGCGACGGGTGAGCTGTCTGCCGCGTTGACCTACCTCACCCAGTCCTATCACACCGACAACCCTGGCATTCGCGACATGCTGCAGGACATCGGAACCGAGGAACTTGGCCATCTTGAAGTCATTGCCTTGCTGGTTGAGCAGCACACCAATCGGGCATCAGCGAACTTGCAGGATAAAGCCTATCAAAGCACGTTGTTCGCGATCCGCGGTCCGGGTCCGCATCTTGTTGATTCAAAAGGTTTGAGTTGGGATGCGCGTTATGTAAACGAAGGCGGCCACGTGGTACGCGACCTTCGTGCCAACATCGCCGCCGAAGCTGGCGCCCTAGCCACCTACGAGCAGCTCATCGCGATGGCAACCGACAACGGTACCCGAGATGCGCTGAGACATCTCGCCACTCGCGAGGTGTCCCATACGCACATGTTCATGGAAGCCCTAAAGTCATTGAACGCCTTGGAGCAACCACTGTTCGGCGATTTGAAGCCGGACGATACAGTGAATCTGTACTTCAACCTGTCTTCCGGTCCCGGCGCCGACGAGCGTGGACCATGGAACCGCGAGCCCACGTTCCAATATGTTGCCGATCCGTTGCAGCACGAAATGCAAGAACACGGTGGGCGATCCAAGGCATCGAATGAGATGACCCCACCAGGGGCGATCCCTGACCGTAACCAAGCGACCAATCGTTGAGGTCAGCATGAACTTTCCTCCGCTGGACCGGCGAACGCTGTTGCGTAGCGGGGCGACGGCCGCGTGCGTTAGTCTTACCGGACTCGGAACAATATCGGCAAGCGCCTCGCAGGGCGCTGCTCCGGTACCATTGACCCGACCGCTGGCTGGATGGCTAGTTGTCACGTCGGAGGGTGGCGGACACCTCACCCTCATGGAAGTTGACGCGCAGTCACGTCCAGCCAGATTGTTGGCGGTTGAGACCATCCCGGCGGTGACATCGATCGCCGGCACGGCGCGGCATGCCAGCGTTGCGATCGTGAGGATCGTCGCAAAGTCTTGGCAAGTCTCGGCGGCCGACTGTACTTGCAGATTGGGACGGATCGAACATCATCAAAGCGGGCGATCGGTCCCATTCGCGATATGGACTGATTTTGCCTGAATGAGACGCTCCGGCGTCCTATCCAGATCCCGCTGTAAACGAGCCTGTTTGGTGAAAGGGGGCGCCTGACTGCGCAAAACGGGCCCCGATCACTAACCCGGGCACGTCAGTCGTCCAACAGCAGCGTGGGTCAGCGCAAACGGCCCGTTCGCCGCTACTTTTCCCTTTTCCTTCATCGTCCAGCGGATGAGGTGGGCGATGAAGCTCTCAATCCTCTGCTCGAGGTAAAATGGTCGCGCCGAAGCAGCCTGCGGACCAGGATATAGGCGTGCTTGGGCGTGAGTGGACGGTCATCCGATGCGTGACATTGCGCAGGGACGCCTCGCGATGCGGTTAAGCAATTTCCAGAACTCATTGCCATTTCCGCGACAACGCCTCAATCGCAGGTAGAACAGCTGGTTCCATGGTTGCCTTTCTTGCGCTCATGCGCCGCCTGACGCATCATTGCCGCCTGGCAAGGCGCCTCGCCCCTTGCGCCGAGTTCCCGCAACCCAATTCGAGTGCCCCGAGTGCTGGAGTGCGACCCGATGACCACGACCGGAGCGCCGAACGTATCACGCGCGATCCCCCAGCCGGTCGTCGCGCCCCTGACCAGCGCCGCGATCTTCTTGGTGGTCACGATCAACCCGGGCGTTGCCGCCCGCACCGCCGTACGTTCGCTCTGTGCCGACCTCTCCGCGCTGCTGCGCGCGGTGGGCACCCGTGATCAGCACGGCAATTTGTCCTGCATCATGGGGATCGGCTCCGACGCCTGGGACACGCTGTTCAGTCAGCCAAAACCGGCCGAGCTTCACCCGTTCCGCGAAATCCGCGCGGGGCCGCGCCACGCCGTCGCCACGCCCGGCGACCTGCTGTTCCACATCCGCGCCAAACGCATGGACCTGTGCTTCGAACTGGCCACCCAGATCACCACAAGGCTGGGCGATGCGGTCGCGCCGGTGGATGAGGTCCAGGGTTTTCGCTACTTCGACGCCCGCGACCTGATCGGCTTCGTCGACGGCACGGAAAATCCGGTCGAACAGGAGGCTATGGACGCCACGCTGATCGGCGAGGAGGATGCGGCGTTCGCCGGCGGCAGCTACGTGATCGTGCAGAAATACCTGCACGATATGGCCGGCTGGAACGCCCTGCCGACCGAGGTCCAGGAACGCATCATCGGCCGCACCAAGCTGTCGGATATCGAGCTGGACGACGCGGTCAAGCCAAGCAACGCGCACAACGCACTGACCTCGATCACGGAGAACGGGCAGGAGCTGCAGATCCTACGCGACAACATGCCGTTCGGCCGGCCTTCCGAAGGCGAATTTGGCACCTACTTCATCGGCTATTCCCGTTCGCCGCGGGTCACCGAGCAGATGCTGACGAACATGTTCATCGGCCGCCCGCCCGGCAACTACGATCGCCTGCTGGATTTCAGCCGCGCGGTGACCGGCTGTCTGTTCTTCGTGCCGTCCGCGACATTCTTGGACGACGTGACGCCCGACGAACCCTCCTCCGATCCAATCCCCTCCGCAAAGCCCAGCCCGCAGTCCATGACGCGGGCATCTGACGGCTCACTCGGCATCGGTTCCCTTAAAGGAAGTCCTCCGCATGAATAACCTGCATCGCGAACTGGCCCCGATCTCCGATGCGGCATGGGCCCAGATCGAAGAGGAGGCGTCACGCACCCTCAAGCGCTACCTCGCCGCTCGGCGCGTGGTTGACGTCGAAGGCCCGCAAGGCACCACCCTGTCCGCGGTTGGCACCGGCCATCTGACCAAGATCGAGGCGCCCGCCGAAGGCATCCTGGCCCGCCAGCGCATCGTCAAGCCGGTCATCGAACTGCGCGTCCCGTTCGAACTGGATCGCCAGCAGATCGACGACGTGGAGCGTGGCTCGAACGACTCGGACTGGCAGCCGGTGAAGGATGCCGCCAAGCGTATCGCATTCGCGGAGGACCGCGCCGTGTTCGAGGGCTACGCGCCGGGCGGCATCGAAGGGATGCGCCAGGGCACCAGCAACCCGATCATGACGCTGCCCACCGACCTGCGGGACTATCCCGACGTGATCGCGCAGGCCCTGAGCCAGTTGCGTCTGGTCGGGGTCAACGGCCCTTACTCTGTGGTGCTCGGCGCCGACGCCTACACCGGACTAAGCGAGACCCGCGACCACGGCTACCCGGTCCTGGAGCACATCAAGCGCCTGATCAGCGGCGAAATCATCTGGGCTCCGGCGATTGCTGGCGGGTTCGTCCTGACCACCCGCGGCGGCGACTTCGATCTGCATATCGGCCAGGACGTCTCGATCGGCTATTCCAGCCACACCGACGCAGCCGTCACGCTGTATCTGCAGGAAACCTTCACCTTCCTGCTGCTTACCAGCGAGGCCGCCGTCGCCCTCGCGCCGCCGAGCGCCGTAGCCTAGTGCATGAGCCAAGGAAGCGGCCGCCGTCGGCAGTTTGTCTACTTGGCATAGGAGAAAGATTGCTCAGCCCGGCATCGCTCCGGAAACCTGTCCGCAACCTCTCGCGCGGTTTGCAGCGCCGTTTCCAGGGTCAGGGTGCGGCGGTGCCGGCAGGCCGCATCAGGCGCCGGGAAATCGCTACGAAAATGGGCGCCCCGGCTTTCGCACCGGCGCAGCGCGGCGACGGCAATCAGCAACGCGACGAGTGCAGGGTCCGCTGCAGGGCCGGCCGATCCGACCAGAGGCAGCAGAGTTGCGATCGCCGTTGCCAGACCGTCGTGTGTGCGCAGCACACCGGCCGCCCGCGACAGAATTGGCCGAACTCGCTTCCGGATCAGGCGCCGAGGGAATACTGACGGCGATCCCCAGCCGATCCCGCCCGGGCGGCGCCGCCGCGACACTGGCAGCCACCGATCCCGCGCCAACAACGGCCTCCAGCAGCGAGTTGCTGGCAAGGCGATTAGCCCCGTGCAGCCCGGTGCCGGCGACCTCGCCACATGCCCACAGGCCAGGGAGCGTGCTACGTCCGTGCCAGTCCACGGCGATGCCGCCCATATGGTAATGGGCGGCCGGACGCACCGGGATCGGCTGCATCGTGGGATCAATCCCGACCGTCGCACAGGCAGCGGCGATGACCGGAAAATGCTGGGCAAAGTCGCCGCCGAACGCGGCTCGGGCATCGAGGAACACGCGGTGGCCTTCGGCCAGGTGGCGCCAGACCGCACGCGCGACGACGTCACGCGGGGCAAGTTCGCCGCCCGGCACGCCGGCCATAAAGCGCGTCCCGGTTTCGTCGATCAGTGTCGCGCCCTCGCCACGCACTGCTTCGCTGACCAACGTCAGCGGATGACCTCCGGCATCGAGCGCCGTCGGGTGGAACTGGACAAACTCCAGGTCAACCAAAGCGGCCCCGGCCCTCGCCGCAATCGCGAGACCCTGGCCAAACGATCCCCTTGGGTTCGTGGTGTGGAGGAACAACCCGCCGATGCCGCCGGTCGCCAGCACGACACGGCTGGTTGGCAGCAGCACCGGACCGAATGCCGATGCCGCCAGCACGCCGCTGACCATGCCGTCGACGACTATCAGCCGCCTCACCTCGAAATCTTCCAGCACTGTGATCGAGGGTGTCTGCCGGACCGCGGCCGTAAGCGCCCGCATGATCTCCTTGCCGGTGCCATCGCCGGTCGCATGAACAATGCGGCGTCGAGCGTGCGCCGCCTCGCGGCCCAGACGTATTTTTCCAGCCGAATCACGGTCAAAGCGCACGCCGTACTGCAGCAGCATCTCGACAGCGGCCGGGCCGGCTGCGGTGACCCGCCTGGCGACGTCGGCATCACACAGCCCGTCACCCGCGGCGAGCGTGTCCGCGAGGTGCAGCGCCGGGTCGTCGTCTGGCCCCACGGCGGCGGCGATGCCGCCTTGTGCCCAGGCGCTGGAGGCCTCGGTCTGCAACGCGGCCTTGGCGAGCACAACGGCCGGCATCGGCGCCAGACGCAGTGCGGTCATCAGCCCAGCGATGCCGCCGCCGACGATCACAGGGGCCCGGCCGATATGGCGAGTGATAGGGGTCACGGCGCGCATCTCCGGCCCACCATCCCGTTGGAGCGACGCCCTCGTTCATACAGCGGGGAACTCATACCTGCGTCCATTCTGATATGCTCTGGTGAGTATAATACGGATATGCTGGGATTGAGCATAAAGGATGTCAACCCTGGGCGCGGAAGCGTTCGAAGATCGGACCGATCAAACCTCGCAAACGGGCAGTAGAACCTGGACAACGGTATCCGGTCCGGGCGCGAACTGGACGGTCCCGCCATGGGCCCGGACAACCTCTCGCACAATGGCCAGGCCAAGGCCGCTGCCATTCGACGTCGCATCGGCCTTGCGAAAGCGGTCGAACAACCGGTCCCTGTCTGTCAACGCAAGTTTGCTGCCTTGATCCGATACGGTAATTGCCACCTGAGGTGGCTTATCATTGCTTTGAGATAATAGCCCTGTGACACGGATCGTTCCTTGTCCGTGAACAACGGCGTTCTCCAGCAAATTCCGCAGCATGTCCTGCAAATCGCCGGGCCGGCCGCGGACCGGTAGACGCTCCGGCAGATCGAGTTCGACCGAGCGCTGCGCCGCGTCGGCCAGTGGCAGAATAAGCGCAGCAGCCTCGCGCGCCGCCCGGCCAACATCGACCACGTCGAGGCCGGCCTGATCATCTGTTTCGACGACCTCCTTGCGGGCGAGATCGAGCAGTTGGCTGACGACGCGGGTCATCTGGGCGACGTCTTGCTCGATCTGTCCCCAGTTCGGCGTGCCGCTGAGATGCGCCTTTTGCAGACGCAAACTGAGGACAGTCAGCGGCGTACGCAGTTCATGCGCGGCATCGGCGACGAAGCGGCGCTCGGCGTCATAGGCCCGAGCCATGCGCTCCAGCGCGGCGTTGACGGCAGAAACCAAAGGGCGGATTTCGCGCGGCAGACGGTCGACGGCAATCCGCGCCTCCGGATTCCGCGGACCGACACGGGTCGCGTCGCGGGCAGCGTCCTGCAGGTGCCGCAGGGTCCAGCCGCTCACCAGGACGATGATAAAGATTGCCGCAGCGGTGAAGATCAGCAGGACCAGGACGTCCTGATAGGGATCCTCAACCCAGTTGACGTCGAAATGACTGAGTAACGCCCCTTTGCCCTCAAACGGCCAGGCGAAGATCGCGCCACCGACCCCGAGGGTGAACACCAGCAGCATGGCGACGACCAGACGACGTCGCAGGCTATCGAGAAACTTCATGCCGAGCCGGCCATACGAAGGCGATAGCCGATGCCGCGCAACAATTCGATGGACACCACCGATCCAGCCGCCGCCAGGCGTCGCCGCAAACGCGAGATCACCGCTTCCAGGGCGTTCATGCTGACATCATCGTTGAAGCCGTAGAGCCGGTCCTCCAGCGTGTCCTTGACCACTGCCTGTCCAGCCGCTCGGACCAGTTCCTGCAGCGCCAATGCCTCGAGACGGGTTAGATCGAGCGGGCGGTTATCCGCCGCCGCTGATTGCCGTGACGGGTCGAAGTTGAGGTCGCCGTAGTGGTAGATCGCGTGTGGACGCGGCCCCGGTCGCCGCAAGACAGCACGCAGACGCGCTTCGAGTTCGGTGAGTTCGAAGGGCTTGACGATATAGTCGTCCGCACCGGCATTGAGGCCGTCAACTCGGTCTTCCAGCCTGTCGCGCGCGGTGACGATGATCGCCGGGATCTTGGCCGCGGACCCGCGGCGCAGTTCGTTGAGCACATGCATCCCATCGGCGTCCGGCAGGCCCAGATCGAGGATGACGGCGTCGTATCGGGTCACTCGACTGGCCGCCAGAGCCTCGTCGGCGCGGCGCACGACATCAATCGCGAAACCCCGGTGGCGCAAGTAGTCGGCGACGATCTCGCTCATCGCAAGATGATCCTCAACGAGCAGAATTTTCACACCCAGTCCCCCAGCGCGTCAGCCTCGCGTCAGCACCGAGAGAGATATACATCGGATGGCAAGACGCGCCGATCGGGTCACGAATGCGATCATGGCAGCAGCCTTCTGCTGCCTCGGCGGTCTGCAGGGATGTGCTCGCTATCAGGCTCAGCCGCTTGATCCGGCGGCATCCGCGCGAGGCTTGCAGACACGCAGTCTCAACGATCCGGATTTGCTACATTTCGTGTCGGTCAGTCTGCACCGGACAGCCGCGCCGGTCCGCTGGGATTTGGCGACCCTGACGGCGGCAGCGGCCTACGAGCGGCCGGACGCCAGGATTGCGTTCGGGCAGATCCAAGCGGCCGAGGCCGGCGAGCGCACCGCCGCCGAGTGGACCAACCCGGTGCTTTCGCTGAGCACGAGCTACTATACCGCGTTGTTTGACCCCTCACCATGGGAAGCCGGACCTTCGATCAGCCAACTGATCCTGACCGCGGGAAAACGCTCGGCGGCGATCGCCGAGGCGCGGGAGCGGATACACTCGGCACGCCAACAGCTTGCGCTGGCCGCCTGGCAGTTTCGCAGTCAGGTGCGTTCGGCGCTGATCGACCTGTGGACTGCCCGCAAACGGCTGGCGCTGGCGCGGGCCTACAATGCCGCCGCCCATCGGGTCACGATACTGACCTCGGAGCGGTATGACGCCGGCGCGGTTTCCGCCGCGGCAGTGGGCGCACAGCGGCTGACCGACACGCAGGCAGCACTCAGTCTCACTGCGGCCGAGCGGCAGGAGCATCTCGCGGCAGCGGGCTTGGCGGCTGCCGTTGGCTTACCGGTCGTGGCGATCGAGGCCGCGCGGATCGACCTGTCCGAGATGGATCGGCTTGCGCCGGTCACCAATCTGGATGCGTTGCGCCTGTCGGCGCTGACGCAACGGCCGGAAGTATTGGATGCGCTGGCCCGCTATGAGGCCGCCGAGGCAGCGCTGCGGCTTGAAGTGGCCCGCCAGTATCCGGACCTGAGCATCGGGCCGGGCTATCAATACAACCAAGGCCAGCATCAGTTCAGCCTGGGGATCTCACTGCCGCTGCCGATCCTGGACCAGAACCAGGGGCCTATTGCAAAAGCGCGTGCCGCCCGGCAGGTCGCCGCCGCCGATTTCGACAAGGCGCAGACGACCGTGCTCGGCGAGGTCGAGACGGCCGTGACGGACTGGCGGGCCAGTCATGAGGAGGCCCAGCGGACGCAGGAATTGCTGCGGCTGGCCGACGAGACGGTGCGGTCCGAGCGGGCCGCGTTTCAGGCCGGCCAGATCGGCAGGCTCCAGCTTGCCGGGGCGGAACTGGCGCGTGCTCAAACTCAACTCGGGGCGCTCACGGCCAGTGCCGATGAACGCATCGCGCTCGGCCACCTCGAGGATGCGTTCCACCACCCGTTCATCGGTGCGAAGGAGAAATGATCATGCGGAGCCTGCCGCTCGCCGCCGGATTGCTGCTGTTTGCGTTTGCTGTCGTCCGGACGGGGACAGACCGTGCTGGCCCCGGTGAAGCTGACAGAGGACGGCATCGCAGCAGGTGGCATCCGGTTGGAGAGGCTCCAGGCGGTGCGCCATGCGCCGACGGTTGCCGCTTTTGGCCAAGTGGTCGACCCGGCGCGCCTTGCCGCGCTGTCCTCCCAGGCCGCCGAGGCGAAGGCGGATATCGCGGCCGCGGAGGCCAAATTGAAGCTGGCTCAGGATGAAGCGAAGCGCACCGGGAGCCTATATCGCGCTCAGGGCAATGTTTCGATGGCCGACTACCAGTCCGTTCAGTCCGCTGAACAGGTGGCTATGGCCAGCGAGGTCGTGGCGAAGGCCAAGCTGCGGGCCCTTGAAGCCAGCATTCGTGCCACTTGGGGTGTGGCCCTGGCGGCGGCGATCGAGACCGGGGATGGCCCGCTGGCAGAAATCTGGACCGGGTCAGCCTGCCTGGTGCAGGCGACGGCGCCGTTCGGTTCGGATCTCGAGGCCGCGCCGCCGGAGGCGATGGCGCGCTCGCCGAGTGGTCCCGCGCTCGGGCTTCGGCTAGTGGGTCCGTCGCCGCAGTCGCCGAACGGAACTGGTGTCGGCTATTACTATCTGGGCAGCGGGACGGCTTGTCCGCCCGTTGGCCTTCCGCTGCGCGTGGATATGGCGACCGGCCCGGAGGTATCCGGGGTGGCGATTCCGGCCGCCGCCGTGGTTTGGCGCTCGGCCACACCGATCGTCTACCGCAAGAGCGGCAAGACGGAGTTCACGCCGGTTGCCCTCCCGACGGTGGATCGCACCACCGATGGCTATTTTGTCAAAGACGAGCCCGGCGCAGAGCTGAAGCCCAGCGTGTCCATCGTGGTGGCGGGATCGGCGCTGTTACTGTCAGAGGCGCAGGCCGCCAGTGGCGGGACGGCTGGATCTGACGACGACGACTGATCAGGGTCGATGCGTCATCTCATCACATTCTGTCTGCGGTTTCCCGGCCTGACGCTACTCGCGGCTTTGGCGATCGCGGCTGTGGGCGTGTTTGCCACGATCACTGCCCGGTACGACGTCTTCCCGGAATTCGCGCCCCCGACGGTGACGATCGATACATCGGTCTCGGGCCTCGCCGCCGAACAGATCGAGGGCTTGGTGACAACGCCGGTGGAGGATGCGGTGAACGGCATCCCTGGTCTGGTTACTCTGCGATCTCAAACCTCGACCGGGCTGTCCGTCGTGAATGCAGTGTTTGATGGGGGCACCGACATCTTCCGCGACCGCCAGCTCGTGGCCGAGCGGCTGGCGCCGTTGGCCGGCTCGCTGCCCGATGGCGCAACACCCACTATCGCGCCGTTACGGTCATCAACTGGCGATGTCCTGTCGGTTGGCCTGTCGTCGCCTACTCTGTCCCTGATGGAGCTGACGGAGATCGCGCGCTGGACGATGCGGCCGGCGTTGCTGTCGGTTCCGGGGGTGGCGGATGTCACGATCTTCGGCGCGAGACCGGAACAGCTGCAGGTGCAGTTCGATCCGGACAGAATGATCCAGGCGGGGATCGGCCTCGATCAGCTTACGAACGCGGCGCGGCGGGCGAGCGCCACCTTAGGCACCGGGACGGTCGAGACCCCGAATCAGCAGGTGGTCGTCCAGGCATACGGCCAGACCCTGACATCACGCGACTTGGCCGAGAGTCTGGTGGTGCAGCGCGATGGGCTACAGCATCGCGCTGGGTGACGTCGCACATATCGCCAGCGCGCCACCGCCGCCGACCAGCGGTGCCCTGGTGGGACCGCAGCCCGGCGTGCTGTTGGCGATCAGTGCCCAGTCCGGCGCCGATTTGTTGAGTGTCACCGATGCGCTCGACCGCGAACTGGCGGTCCTTGCGCCGGCGCTGAAATCGGACGGCGTGGTGCTGTTGCCGGATGCTCTGCGCCCCGCCTCGTTCGTGCTCACGGCGCTGCACCATCTGCGCGATTCGCTGATCCTCGGCGCCGCGCTCATTCTTGCGGTGCTGTTCCTGGCGCTGCGGAACTGGCGCACCGCGGTCATCTCCTTCGTCGCCATTCCGTCGTCCCTGCTGATGGCGATCGTGGCGCTGGACTGGCTGGGCTTCAGCCTGAACACGATGTCGCTCGGCGGCCTCGCCATCGCGATCGGCGAGGTGGTCGATGATGCCGTGGTGGATGTGGAGAACATTTACCGCCGGTTGCGCGAGAACCGGAGGGACGCGCGACCGCGCCCGACTTCCCAGGTCGTTTTGGAGGCGTCGCTGGAAGTGCGTGGCGCCATCATCTTCGCCACGCTGGCGGTCGCCATTGTCTTTCTGCCGGTGTTGGGCCTGTCCGGCGTGGCGGGCCGCCTGTTCGTGCCGCTGGCTATCGCTTACATCGCGGCCATCCTGTCCTCGCTGGTGGTGGCCCTGACCATCACGCCAGCGCTGTCCTGGCTGCTGCTCGGCAACGCTCCGCTTACGCCCGCGGATCCGCCATTGGTGGCGCGTGCAAAGCGTGGATACGGCCGTTTGCTGTCGGCTGTCGGGCGTCGTCCGGGCCTCACACTTGGCAGTGTCGCCGCGCTGGTCATCGCGACGTTTGCGAGCGTGCCGTTCCTGCGCACCGAGTTCCTGCCGGCGTTCCACGAGCGGCAGTTCATCCTGCATCTCGAGACCGCGCCCGGCACTTCGCTGGATACGGTGCTGGCCGTTGGCGAGCGGGCGACGCGCATTCTGCAGCAGATGCCTCAGGTGGTCAGCGTGGCGCTGCACGCCGGACATGCCGAACTGTCGAACGAGCATGCAGGCATGAACAAGGCCGAGATGGATGTGACGCTGACCCCCGAGGGAGGCGAGGACGCGTCGTTGCAGGGTCGGATTCTCGCTGCCGTTCGGGGTGCTCCCGGGGTGCGCTGGAGCGCCAATACCTTCCTGGTGGAGCGGATCCATGAAACTCTGTCGGGCCAGACCGCTCCGGTTGTCGTTACCGTCTACGGTTCCTCGTTGTCCGAGCTTGACGGTGACGCGGATCGCATCGCCAAGGCGCTGCAGAAGATCCCGGGCGCCAACGGCGTGAGTATTGCCGCGCCGCCTGGCCGGCCGGAGGTGTCGGTGGTTCTGGATCGCACTGCCCTGCTGCAGTACGGGCTGACCGCCGATCAGGTTCTCGGTGCGATCCGCACCATGTATGCCGGCGATACAGTAGGCCGGGTTTATACCGGCGGGCGGTCGTTTCCTATTGTCGTTGTTTTGCCGCCCGCGATGCGAACCGATCCTGCCGCGGTGGGTGCGATCCCGCTTTCGACGGCCTCAGGTGGGATCGTCCGGCTTGGCGCTTTGGCGCATATTCAGGCCGAGGCTGGGCGAGATCAGATTCTGCACGCGGGTGGCCGGCGCGTTCAGGTTGTCACCGTGAATGTATCGGACAGCGAGGCGTCCGCTTTCGTCGCGCGCACGCAACGGATGCTATCGGAGATAGAATTATCGCCCGGCGACTACTTCAGTATTGGCGGGACCGCCACGGCTTCTGGCCGAGCGGAGCTTGAGCTGGCGCTGCATGCTGCTCTGGCGATGGCGGCAATTGTTGGCCTTCTGGTCATTGCGCTGCCACAGCCACGACTTGTTGCCCTGCTGCTGGTGAATGCTCCGCTTGCTCTGGTCGGGGGTATCGCCGCGGTCTGGATCGCAGGGCTGACGGTTTCGCTTGGGGCAGCGGTCGGGTTCGTGACTGTGTTTGGCATTACGTTACGAAATGCTATCATGCTGCTATCGCACTATCGCTCGTTAGTTGAGGTCGAGCGGCTGCCCTGGTCGGCGGAGACCGCACGAACAGGGGCGATGGATCGGTTGTCGCCAATCCTGATTACCGCTTTGGTGACCGCTCTGGGCCTTTTGCCGATCGCACTCGGCAGCAATTTGCCCGGGCAGGAGATCCAGGGACCAATGGCCATTGTCATCCTTGGCGGTCTGTGCAGTTCGACGGTGCTGACACTGCTCGTTCTGCCGGTGCTGGCGATCCGGTTCGCTCGTGTCGACGGGCGGAAGCTATCGGCTGCGTTCCCGGGGTCGCGCGGATACCCCGGCCTGATGGCTGGATCGACAGCCCGGCACGGCGCGCCGTCAGCGGCCAACTACTGGTTGCAGGATTTGACTGGACGTGACAGCAGCGGGTCCCAGGAGGTCGGCAAAAGTGGTGCCAGCCGCCTGGGGTGCTATTCGCTTCAGTTGAAGACGAACCCTTTATAGCCGTCGTTTCTGACGGCCTCGAGCTGCTGACGGTAGGCGCCGATGCCGGCCATGTAGAACATAACCGTGTTCTTCTTGCCGGGGATGTTGGCGCCGAAGATCCACGACTCGACCTTCGGGAAGAGCGTCATGTTGGCGATCTCCTCGCAGGTCTGTGTCCAGCCGTCCTCGGCCTCCCGGGAAGGCTCCACGGTTGCGACCCCAGACTGTTCCGTATGCCGGATGGTCTCGCTAATCCAGTCCACCTGCAACTCGATGCTCGGCGGCAGATTGGTGAACGGCCCGTTGGGACCGAGGATCATGAACAGGTTGGGGAAGCCGTGCGTGGACACGCCCAGATAACTGCTGGGCCCGTCCGCCCAGCCCTCGTTGATGTGCCGCCCGCCGCGCCCGCGCAGGTCCATCGATCGGTAGTTGCCGTCCACCGCGTCGAAGCCGGTGGCGAAGACCAGCACATCGAGCTTGTGCTCGACGCCATCGGCCGTGCGCACCCCGGCAGGCGTGATCGCTTCGATCGGGTTCTCCTCGATCGAGACCAGCGTGACGTTGTCGCGGTTGAAGGTCTCGTAGTAGCCCTCGTTGCACAGCGGGCGTTTGGCGTAGAGACCGGTCGGGGTCAGCTTGCGCGCGGTCTCCGGGTCCTTGACGATCTCCTTGATCTTCGACCGGATGAACGCCGCCGCGGCCGCGTTGGCCTCCGGGTCGGTTGCGATATCGCAGAACGTGCCAAACATGAACCGGAAGCCGTTGCCCTTGTCCCAGTTCTCCTGGAAGACCCGGTCCCGCTCCTGCGCGGAAACGCTCATCGCCTCGACGCCGCTCTCCTGGAAGCCGAAGGCGACTATCGAGTTGCGCACCTGCTGCCAGATGGCGTCGAAGTTCTTCTTGGTCTCGGCGACCTCGGCCGGATCGACCGGGCCGTTGCCGGACGGCACGCAATACTGCGGCGAGCGCTGGAAGACTGTCAGATGGCCGGCCTGCTTGGCGGCGGCGACGATGAATTGAGTTCCGGTGGAACCGGTGCCAATCACGCCGACCCGCTTGCCGGTGATGTCGAGGTCGTGCGGCCAGGCGTTGGTATGCACGAGGGGGCCGGCGAAGCTGTCGCGCCCGGGAATGTCCGGGATGTTGGACTTCGCGAGGAGCCCGAGCGCCGTCACCAGGTAACGGCTGGTGAATGCCTCGCCGGCGCTGGTGCGCACCTGCCAGAGGTTGCGCTCCTCGTCGAACACCGCGCCCGTCACTTCAGTGTTCAGCTGGATGTCGCGGCGCAGGTCGAAGCGGTCGACGACGTGGTTGAGGTACTTCTCGATCTCGGACTGCTCCAGGTAGCGTGTGGTCCAGTCCCACTCCTGCAGCAGGTCTTTGTCGAAGGAGTAGCGGTAGACGAAACCTTCGGTGTCCGACTTCGCGCCGGGATAGCGGTTGAAGTACCAGGTGCCGCCAATGCCGCCGCCTTTCTCAAACCCCCTGACCTTGAGCCCGAGTTCGTTGCGCAGCTTGTGAAGCATGTAGATGCCGCCAAACCCCGAACCGATGACGATAGCATCGAAGTCCGCTTCCGCTCTGGCAAGATTGTCCATGGGTTCTCCCTTCGGAGCACGGGGGATGGTGCCGCGCTTTCATGATTTTATGGAGTTAGGTCCCACACCGGAGTTGCCGGCGCGCGATCGGATCAGAGGCTCTCGTACCAAGCGGCGGTGCGGCCAAATTCCTTGTCCGCATATAGGTCCCCGACAGTGAAGCAGAACAGCGGTGACATCAAGGGGCAGCGGCGAGGTGCGTAAGGCGGTGCGCCGGATGCCATGCTCGACGGGGTGGCATGACGGCTATGGAGCCAACGCGGCAATGGCTCACGATTTGCACGGATCGGTTCACCCTGGTTACGTTGGACCCTGCCGTCCGAGGGCCGGTCCAGATCGCCGTAGCCTGTCGGAACCAGACCGAGGAGCAACGATGGACACGCGCATCCGCCCAGCATCACACCCATCGATCGGCGACGGGCAAGCGGTGTTGCAGCGTGCGCGCGACATGATTCCCGCCCTCCGCGAGCGTGCGGAGGAAAGCGAGCGTCTGCGCGCATTGCCGCAAGCAACAGTCGATGACCTCCGCGGCACCGGCGTGCATCGCGTCTTCCAGCCCGCCCGTTTTGGCGGCAGCGAGGCGCATTTCCGCATCGGCGTCGACGTGCTCGCGGCATTGGGCCAAGGCTGTGCCTCCACTGCCTGGGTGGTCGTGCAGAACATGACCCACAACTTGATGCTCGCGCACTGGCCGGACGAGGCCCAGCACGACGTTTGGGGCACTCAGCCCGACGCACTGCTCAGCGGCATCCTGATCCCCGGAATGGGGCGAGCGCATCGCGTCGAGGGTGGCTACGTGCTGTCCGGGCGCTGGCCGTTCGTCAGCGGGGTCAATTGCTCCGACTGGGCACTGTTCACCGCTATGGTTCCCAACAGCAAGGGCGACATCGAGGATCGACACTTCATCATTCCCCGCCACGAGTTCGAGATCCTCGACACGTGGCACACCGTCGGCCTGCGCGGCAGTTCCAGCAACGACGTCGTCGTCCGCGACGTGTTCATCCCGGAACACCGCTCAATCACCGTCGAGGACCTCAAGGGCGGCTCGGTCAGTCCGGGCAGCAAGTATAATACCGGGCTGATCTTCCGTTCACCACTCTATGCCGTGTTCGGCACCTTCATCGCCGCCGCGGCGCTCGGTGCGGCCGAAGCGACCGTAGACTACTACATCGCTCAGGTGCGCAAGCGCATCACCACCATGACCGGCGGCGCCATGGCGCACTACACCACGCAACAGGTCAAGGTCGCCGAAGCCCTGTCCTCGGTCGAAACCGCGAGGATGGTGCTGGAAGCTGTCGCCGACAAGGCGATGTTGATTCTGGAGCAAGGACGCCTTCCCACCGACGAGGAGCGGACAGGGTTCCGTTGCCACTCCGCCTTCGCCGGCAAACTGGCGATGAATGCCGTGCAGATCGTCTGGGACGCCGGCGGCGGTGCTGTTATCTACGATACCAACCCGATTTCCCGCGGGTTCCGAGACGTCACTACTGCCGCCCGGCACACCACCCAGGCCTGGGATCTGAATGCAGCCACGCATGGCCGCGTCAAGCTTGGTCTGCCCCTGGACAACCCCGCCTTGTGACGGCTTGCCTGGCGCGAGCGTCAGAGCGGTAACGAGTTGATGTGCCGACCTCAGCCGATGCTTCCGATCACGGCAGTTGTATACTTTTCCGGCAAAGTCGAAGAAGACGGTACGGCGGTCGCGACCTAAGGCATACGAGGGGCGATTGGCACGTTTCATGCTGGCTGATTTGCGAGGCCCATGAACATGCTGAGGTGACCATGTCTGGAGCGCGAGACAAGCAGAAAATTGGCGGCACGATCACGCGCCGTTCGGCTATGCGCGGGGCAGCCGCCGCGGGCGTTGCCGGTGCGTCTAGTGCAGCCCCGGGGCTTATGCGCCCTGCGCGCGCCGCCGGAACGACGATCGTATCCTGGGCTTCGGCAGGCCAGCGCTGGGAGTTTCCCGAAAAGGGCGTCTATCCGCTGTTCCAGAAGAAATTCCCCGACATCGAGGTAAAAATATTCGCCGAGCCGATCGCCGATATGCTGCCGAAGACCACGATTGCGCTCGCGTCCAAATCAGACCGCTACGACGTGATTTTCGACGACTACAACTACTCGCCGCAATTCATCGCCGAAGGCGCGCTGGAATGCCTCGAGCCCTATCTCGATAAGGATCCGGAATTCAAGAAGGACATCTTCGCCGACATCCCGGAGAACGTGCTCGACCTGTATCGCGACAAGCCGGCGGCGCAAGGCGGCAAGTTGTATGGGCTGCCGCCGGACAGTAACTGCCAGATGCAATACTATCGGGCGGATGTTTTTGAAAAGGCCGGCCTGAAGCCCGCGGAAACCTGGGACGACGTCATCGCGATCTCTCAGGAATTGAGCCAGGGCGGCAAGGCGCGCGTCGTCGGAACCACGCTTAAGCGCGGCCCCTGGGCGGGCGGGGCTTTCATCACGTTGCTCCGCTGCTATGGCGGCGACTGGTTCGACAAGATGGAGCCGGGCGGCTGGCACCCCACGCTCGACTCCGAATACGGCCATAAAGCGATGGACACGATGCTTCGCCTGGTGCCGTATCTGGAGCCGACGTCGCTCAACGCCGCCGACGACGAGGCCAACAGCGCCATGCTGAACGGCACCTGGGTCTACGCGCCGTTCGAATGGGGCGGCTCCAGCATGAATGACCCGAAGTTCACCCAGTTCGCGGATGTGTGGAAGGTCGCGGTGGTGGCGAAGGGCACGGGCAGCGAAGGGCGGCATGCGCCGCACATGGGCGGACTCGGGCTGATCATGCCGGTCTATTCGCACAACAAGGATGCCGCCTGGGAGTGGATCAAGTTCTGTTGCAGCGGCGACAAGGAAGACCCGGCGATCGGCAGGGCCTGGGTGGAAAACGCCGGACAACCGGCGCGCATCTCGTTCCTGAAGGAATATACGCAGTATACGTCCGTATTTTTCCGGGTTGATGGAGTCACTGCCGGTCGCGCATCGATTCCTGCCGATTCCGGAGTCGAACACGTTGTACGAGATGGTCGGCACGCACCTCGCGTCCGTCGTCATCGGCCAGAAGAAACCGGAGGACGCGCTGAAGGACATGCAGGCCCAAGCGACGAAGATCATGACGAAGGGCGGCTATTACAAAACCTGAGCGGCACCGCGCCATGGATCTTCAGCTAAGCAGTGCTGTGACGTTGGGTCCTGGGACGTCGCCGGCAACTCGCGCGGGCCGGGACTGGCGGCGCCGGGACAAGATGGTGGCCGCGCTGCTGCTGGCACCGGCGCTGCTGTATCTGATCGTCATGTCGATCTATCCGACGATATGGTCGCTGTGGCTGGCGTTCCACAATTACCTGGTCTACCAGCCAAACAAAGCTTCGTTCGCGGGCTTCGACAACTTCACCGACTTGCTGGATTCCGAGGTTTTTCGCCAGAGTTTCCGTGTCACACTGGCGTTTTCCGCGATCGCCGTCTCGATCGAATGCGCGCTTGGGCTCGCGATCGCCGTGCTGCTCGACCGCAAGATGCGCGGCGCCAACCTGCTGCGCACGCTGCTGATCGTGCCGGTGATGATTTCCCCGGTCGGCATGGGGCTGACCTTCCGTTACATCTTCGCTCCGACATACGGTCTGTTGACCTACCTCATGCAGAGCGTCGGGCTGCCGACTGCTGACTGGACTGTCAGTACAGTCTGGGCGCTCCCGGCCGTTATCTTTATCGACGTGTGGCAATGGACACCGTTCGTCGCTCTGATTTTGCTGTCCGGCATGCAGTCGGTATCGGTGGAGGTGACGGAGGCGGCTGAGTTGGACGGGCTGAGCGAATGGCAGAAGTTGTGGCGTATCGTGATGCCGCTAATTCGCCCGGTCGTGATGGTCGTCGTGCTGATCCGTCTCATCGACAGTATCCGCATGTTCGACCTCGTCTTCGTCGTGACGCGCGGCGGTCCGGGGTCAACGACGGAGGTGCTGAGTGTCATGAGCTATGTCACCGGCTTCAGTGAGGGCGACATGGGGTCCGCCGCCGCCATCGCCTGGGTGACGGTGGTTCTGGTCAACGTCCTGGTCGCGATCTTCCTGCGTGCGTTGTCCAAAAGTGTCGACTAGATCCGGCCCAAAACGGCAGATTTTGCCACGGCCGCTCAGCTTCGCGGCCGCCTTTGTCGTCGGGCTTTGGCTGTTCCCGGTGTACTGGATCCTGCTCACATCATTCAAACCGATCCGGGAGATCAACAGCGCAGTCCCGGTCTTTATCTTTACGCCGACGACCGAGAACTACAGCGACCTGTTCGCGAAATTCGATTTCGCACGGCGTGCTGATGAACAGCATCGTCGTCACCTTCGTCACCTGTGCGGTGGTGGTGGTGCTCGGCATCATGGCGGCGTATTCGCTCGCCCGCATGAAGGTCCCCGGCGAGAAGCACATCGCGCTGTGGATTCTCTCACTCCGCTTCATGCCGCCGATCGCGGTCGCGATCCCGTTCTATATCAAATGGCAGGACTTCCACCTGCTCGACACTTATCCGGGTCTCATCATCGTCTACGTCGCTTTCGGCTTGCCATTCGCAATCTGGCTGCTGCGCGGGTTCCTCGCCGACGTGCCGGTCGAACTGGAGGAGGCGGCACTGCTGGATGGGTTGTCACGTCTGCAGATCATCTGGCGAATCGTCGTGCCGGTAATCCTGCCTGGCATCGCATCCACCGCGATCTTTACATTTGTGTTTACCTGGAACGAATATCTGATGGCGCTGATGCTGACCTCGTTCAACGCGGTCACTGTGCCAGTGACCATCGCGAAATTCGTGATGCCCTACACAATTCTCTGGGGCGATCTCAGTGCCGCGGTGCTGATCCAGGTCGTGCCAATGCTGCTCGTGGTGTTCCTGCTGCAGCGGCACATCGTGCGCGGCATGTCGCTTGGCGCCGTGAAGTAACCGGACGGAACCTGCATGACCCTGAACCTGCAAAGCGTGCAGAAAGTCTACGACAACGGCTACAGGGCGGTGAACGGCATCGACCTCGACGTGGAGGACGGCGAATTCTTCACCCTGCTCGGTCCATCGGGTTGCGGCAAGACCACGACGTTGCGGATGATCGCCGGGCTCGAGACGCCGTCAGCGGGCCGCATTTTCATCGGGGGTCGCGATTTCACCAACACCCACCCGCGTGATCGTGATGTTGCGATGGTGTTTCAAAGCTACGCCCTGTATCCCCACATGACGGTGCGCGACAACCTTGTGCTGAACTTGCGGGTCCGTCGTGTTCCATCGGCGCAAATCGCGCAGCGACTGCAGGACGTTTCGCGTATGCTGGCGATCGAGCCGCTGCTCGACAAGAAGCCGGCGCAATTATCAGGCGGCCAGCGCCAGCGCGTGGCACTGGGCCGAGCCCTGATCCGCCGGCCCAATATCTTCCTGATGGACGAACCGCTGAGCAATCTCGATCTGAAGCTGCGCGAACGTACGCGCACCGAACTGAAGAAACTGCACGAGACGCTGCCGGTGACGACGGTCTACGTCACTCATGATCAGGCGGAAGCGCTGGTGCTGTCGGACCGTATCGGCATCATGAATGGCGGTGACCTCGTTCAAGTTGGCTCGCCGCAGGCGATCTATGACCGGCCGTCAACCGTCTTCGTGGCGAAGTTCGTCGGTACACCTTCGATCAATCTGCTGAGCGTCAAAGCCGAGAATGTCGACGGGATCCTCATGCTGCGGCTGGTCGATGGTGGGCAGGTGTTGGGGGGCGCCGCTTTGCGCGCAGCCGCATCGGTTTTTCAGCGACTGGCCCGGGCCGGCGATCGTGCCATCCTGGGTGTGCGGCCGGAGGCGATTGCGCTCGGTTCGGCGGCCTCGCCTGACGCGGTGCCCGCGGTGATCGACGTCGTGGAGCCGATGGGTTCGGTCAACAACATCGTGCTGCGCCTCGACGGCGTTGATACGGCGACGGCCGACGGCGACCCGCTGATCGCCGTCGTCACCTCCAACGAAAGCTTCGTGCCAGGCGCCCGGACATGGCTGACGCTGCGACCGGAACGGCTAGTGCTGTTCGCGGTCGGTTCAGAGACTGCTATGGCTGTTCTCTCCGGCACCCGGGAATGGCAATCCGTCGACTAGCGCGAAGATTTCATTCAGCCGCGAGCGGCGTCCGATAGAAGGTGTCGGCCGCCGCTTCGGAGACATAACCTTCGCGAAGGTCCTCGGTGAGTCGAGCCGGGTCGCGATGTTTCGGATCGCCATAGCCGCCGCCGCCCGGCGTTATCAGCGTGATGCGGTCTCCTGGATCGAAGATCACGTTGGCATACTTGCTGCTGGACACCTTGCCATACAATTCACGCACTGTTTGCGCGTGCGCCTCGCCGGCCTTGGTGATCAGCGTGCCACCGTTGCCGCCGGGTTCCCCTCCGAACAGCGCCCACGGCTTTACTTCGTGGCGGTCGCTGCATTGGCTGCCGGTGATCGGCACCTGGGTGATCAACAGCGTCCGCCGATAACCAAGCCCGCCGCGCCATTCGCCCGCGCCGCCTGAATCGGGCACCAGTTCGCTGCATTCGACCCGCAGCGGGAATCGCGTCTCAAACACCTCGGTCGGATTGAAGCGGCAATTGCCGTTGATCGCGATGACGCAGTCATTGCCATCCCACGCCGTAACGACCGCCCCAGCCGCCTGACATCAGGTCGTAGCAGGCGAAGTATTCATCGTAGTCGGGGTGCATGCCGCCGAACACGAAGTTTGTGCCGGTGCAACTCTCGGACGCCATCGCCCGCTTCGGCGCGCAGGCCGACATCGCGCCGATCACGATGTTGGCCAGCCGCGGATGGGTTTCCGTATTGCCGGCGACCAGCGGGCCTGGATAATCGACATTGGCGACTGTCGCTGGCGTCGCGACGACCCGGATCGGACGGAAGCACCCAGAGTTCTTGGGTATCGACGCATCGGTCAGATGTAGCATGCCGTTATAGGTCGCCCCGGTGGTGACGCCCAGCGTCGCGTTGATCGGACCCCTCGCCTGCTTCGAGGTGCGGCTGAAATCGGCGACAATTTCGTCGCCCTGGACATGGATGTCGACGGCGACGGTGTACTGCGTCCGCGTGATGCCGTCATTCTCGATCACATCATGGAATGAATACACGCCGTCAGGGAACGCCGAAATTTCCGCGCGCATGCGACGCTCGGAATAATCCATCAGGTCTTCGCAGGTCCGCTGGAACACCTCGCGTCCATACTTGGCTATGACCTGCCCGATGCGGGCGACGCCCAAATCGACACAGCCGATCATGGCCCGCAAGTCGCCGTAGTTCTGCCGCGGCGTGCGTACGTTCGCCAGCATCAGCTTCCAGACCTCTTCGACGTCCTCGCCCTGCTTTTTGATCTTGACCGGCGGAACGCGCAGTCCCTCATGGAAAATTTCGGTCGCCTCGCCGCAGAAGGCGCCCGGGACGGTGCCGCCGATTTCCGCGATATGCCCGATGCAGACAGCGAAGCCTAGCAACTCGCCATCGACGAAGAACGGCTTGAAGAAGGTGTGCTCCGGGCAATGCAGGCCGCCGCGGTAGGGGTCGTTGTGCACCAGCACATCGCCCTCCTTCAGGGTCTCGAACGGGATCTCCTGTGCGCACGTCTTGATCAGCAGCGGCATGCCGCCGATCATGGTCGGGCAGAACTCGGCGCACGCGATCATGTCGCCCTTGGCATCGGCCAGGGCGCAGGTGAAATCCAGCCCCTCGTTGAAGATCGTCGAATACGACGTCTTCATCAGCAGGATGCCCATCTCGCGACAGACTGAAACCATCGTCGAGTCGAGAATGTTCGCCATCACCATGTCGACGGGTGCCGTGCGAGGGGGCGCCGGCGGCCGGGCCATTTCCACCGGCAGCTTGGGCTGCACGATCTTCAGGCGAATGTCGCTGCGGCCGGTTGCTTTAAGGGCCGACCACTCGACGCACCATTCCGAGCAAAACAGTGCTGGCTTGTTATGGCGAGCGCCGTTGATGCCGTCGCCGTAGATCAGCATGCCGCAGTTGTCGCACTTGATATACTTCTCGATGTAGTAACCGTTGTTCGAAAATCTCATGATCGCTTCCGATCTCAGGATTGGGTTGCCAACAACAGATTTCCATACGGATCGACTGTCAGGGACTGGCCCGGATTCAGGATGGTGACCGAGGCCGCTTCCTCGATGACTGCCGGACCGGCGATGCGATGGCTCGCGCGCAACGCATCGCGGCGGAACACCGGGGTATCCAGGCGCCCTTTGGGAAACATCACCGACCGGTGGCCGGCCGGCTTCGGGTCGCCGATGGCTGCCGCCAGAAGCTGAAAGTCCGGCTTCGGCGTGATCGAAATGACGGTAGCCGAGAAGTTCACGATCTCGATGATCTCGCCTGGGATGCTGAACCCGAAACGCGTGTGATGCGCCGTATGGAACTGCTCCCATAGCTGCGTTGTTGTCACTGCATCGAATTTTTCGAAATTGATCGGCAGTTCCAGCTCATAGTTCTGCCCGAGGTAACGCATCTCTAGACTGCGGAACACCTCGATGTTGTCGACATAGCCCTGGTCATGCAGGTCCGACAGGCCGGCCACGACAAGCTCCGTCATCACCTGCGTCGCCCGCGCCGGATCGAAGCGTTTCGATGTCAGTTGCATCGTGCGGTGCCGGTCGACGCGAGCATCGGCGAGGATGAAGCCGTAGGCGGAGAACTGTCCGGGATGGTTCGGGATGATGCCGTTCGGAATACCGGTGTCCAGCATCAGATCGCAGGTGTGCAGCGGGCCGGCGCCGCCGAAGCCCATCAGCGTGAAATCGCGCGGATCGAGACCGCGCTCGATCAGCACGCTGCGCAGCGCGCCCACCATGTTGTTGTTGGCAATTTGCGCGATCGCCATGGCGGCGGCATCCGGCGTCATAGCGAGTTGCGCGGCGATCCGTCCGACCGCTGCCTCCGCCGCGTCGACGTCAAGCCGCATCGAGCCGCCGAGGAAGTTATCGGCACTGATGCGGCCCATGACCAGATTGGCGTCGGTCACCGTCGCCTCCACGCCGCCTGCCCCGTAGCAGGCCGGCCCGGGCGTTGCGCCCGAACTTTGCGGGCCGACGCGCAACATGCCGCCCTTGTCGATCCAGGCGATCGAGCCGCCACCCGCGCCGATCGAGCGAATGTCGATCATCGGGATCTGGATCGGCACGCCCCAGTCAATTTCAAAATTGGTGGTGAAATTCTCCTTGCCATCGACAATCGTCGATACATCTGTCGAGGTCCCGCCCATGTCGAGCGTCACCAGCGAACCGACGCCGAGCAGGCGGGCGATATGCTTGCCGGCGACGACACCGCCGGTCGGGCCGGAGACCGTCATCTCGATCGGTCGGTCGGCCGCCGCTTCCAGTGTCATCTCGCCGCCGTTCGACTTGATGACGACGGCGTGCTGGGTCACACCCTCGTCCGCGAACCGCTGTCGCATGTGCCGTAGTTGTGCGCTGACGATGGGCTTGATGTAGGCGTCCGCGACCGTTGTCGATGCGCGTTCGTATTCTTTCCATTTCGGTAGCACTTCAAAGGAAATCGACACCGGCAGGCCGGGCGCCTCTTCGGCGAAGATCTCCTTCACGCGAAGTTCGTGCGCCGGATTGATGTAGGAGAACAGCAGCATGACCGCGACCGCGCTGACCTCGGGCAGCGCCGCGATCTGACGCGCCACGGTTCGGGTCTGCGCCTCGTCGAGTGGCGTTACGACTTCGCCATCGGCGCTCAGTCGCTCGACGATCTCGAAGCAATGGCGGCGCTTGGCCAGCGGTTTCGGCTTTACCCAACTCATGTCGTAATGGAATTTGCGGTTGCCGCGCTGGATGAAGAGCACATCGCGGTGCCCTTTGGTCGTAACGTAGGCAACTGTTGCACCAGTCCGCTCCAACAGCGCGTTGGTTGCGACTGTGGTGCCGAGACGAATATTGGCGATGTCGGCCTTTTGATCGAATTGTTGCAATCCGGCCATAATGCCGTCGACGGGGTTCTTCGGCGCGGACAGTGACTTCCAGACCTCCACTTGGCGGGTATCGCGGTCGTAGGCAACGAAATCCGTGAATGTGCCACCGACATCGATCCCGAGCATGTAACGCATCGTGGTGGTCCCCTTGGTGATCTTTACAGCTGCCGTTCTCTGGTGCGAATTGCGTCTCTGATGCGAACCATGAGGTGCAAGTCGCATGCCCACGCTGCTACGTTGGCGAGCGGAGATGTAGAATGAGCAGCAACGATGGTGCCTTAGTGCTTTTCTCGGGAGGCCAGGATTCTACCACCTGCCTGGCTTGGGCATTGGAGCGGTTTCCTGCGGTCGAGACCATTGGCTTTGACTATGGTCAGCGTCATCGTGTCGAGTTGGAATGCCGCAGTCAAATCCGCAGGCGCATGGGCGAACAGAACACAGCCTGGGCCGGGCGCCTTGGAGAGGAACACACGATTGGTTTGGCCTCGCTCGGTGAGGTTTCCGATACGGCGCTAACGCGGGACGCAGCCATTAAGATGGGCGAAAGCGGATTGCCAAACACGTTTGTGCCTGGTCGCAATCTGATCTTCCTGACCTTTGCCGCAGCTCTGGCTTATCGGCGTGGTCTCCGCAATATCGTCGCCGGCATGTGTGAAACCGATTATTCCGGATATCCGGATTGCCGGGACGACACGATCAAGGCTCTCCAGGTCGCGCTCAACCTTGGAATGGAGCGTAGGTTTGTCCTGCACACTCCGCTGATGTGGATCGACAAAGCGGCAACCTGGCGACTTGCGGAAACGCTGGGGGGTGGGGCTTTCGTCGATCTTATCGTGAATGAAACGCACACCTGTTACCGGGGTGAGAGAGCTTTGCATCACGTTTGGGGTCGAGGGTGCGATGATTGCCCTGCCTGCGCACTTCGGGCTGAGGGTTGGAGACGGTTTAAATCCGAACCCCATCTCGCGCGAGATGGGGATTGAGCCACGCCTTCGCCGTCATGCCGACCGCCTTCGACAACTGCCTCCTGTTGCGCCCGGCATGTGACCGTTGAATATTGGCGTCACGGCGGCCTCGGGCAGCACTGGGAGTTCACCCCGAGGTGCGGCGCTCCGATGGCCAGATGACGGCTCAAGACGCATGGAGGAAGATCGATGTCATTCTACCGAGGCATGACCTGCGAGAACGTCACCATCAATGGCGACAAAGGAACGCCGATAACGGCTTACGTGGCCAGGCCATCCGGTCCTGGCCCGTTTCCGGGCGTCGTGCTGATCCACCATCTCCCGGGTTGGAGCGAACTCTACATCGAGACGACACGCCGGTTCGCGCATCACGGCTATCTCGCGATCTGCGCCAACCTCTACGAGCGCGAGGGCGGAGGCAGCGACGGCAACCCTGACGACGTCGCCGCCAAGGTGCGCGCCGAGGGCGGTATCGCCGACTCCCAGATGGTCGGCGATACCGAAGCCGCCGTGAAGTGGATGCGCGCGCAGCCCGATAACAACGGCAAGGTCGGTCTCATCGGCTCCTGCTCTGGAGGCCGGCACGCCTTCATCTATGCCTGCCAGCGGAAGGACATCGATGCCTGTGTGGAACAATGGGGTGGCCGCGTGGTGATGGGCCCGGAGGAGCTCAACGCGAAGACGCCAGTCGCACCGATCGACATGACGAAGGACTTGAGTTGCCCGCTGCTCGGTCTGTTCGGCAACGACGATCGCGCACCGAGCCCGGAACAGGTGAACCAGCACGAGGCTGAACTCAAGAAGTATGGCAAGACCTACGAGTTCCACCGCTACGACGGTGCCGGCCACGGCTTCTTCTATTGGCACCGGCCGCTGTATCGTCCCGAGCAGGCAATGGATGGCTGGAGCAAGATATGGGCATTCTTCGGCAAGTATCTGGCGAAGTAGGAGGGTTCGGAGATGTGCACGTCGATCATCGAGATCGCGCGCGCCGAGGGCATGGCGAAGCGCGGGGACGAATGGTTCCCGCTATCGCGGGCGGTGGTCGCTTATGACCATGCGCGCCACGCGCCTCTGGGCGACGTCATCACGCTCGACTTCATCAATGCGGACCTCGACCCCGGTGCGCGGGCGGGGATCGAGCTGACGCTGGAGACAGCTAAGGAGCTGCGCGCCGCGCTCGACCGGGCGATTACCGCCGCCGAGTTCGAGGAGGCGGAAGTGCGTGGCAAGGGCGTTGTGCTCAGCCTCGTTCCGGCTGCATGACGAGCGTTACCGCCGTCACAGCCGGCTGAAGGCTGGCACGTGGTCTCTCGTACCCGGGCCAGCTTAGCCGAACCGGGCGTCGTTGAGTTCGTTAGGTCGTCGCGGTAAACCAGGGGGAGAAGCGGCAGCGTTTGGGAGGCCGCTGCTTCCGGCGCGATTTCCCTGTCAGTCTTGACAGAACCGCCGTCCCTCCCCATACTTCACCATATGGCGAAGTTTCAAGGATCGCAACTCGACCGGACATTCGCAGCACTGGTTGATCCGACGCGCCGGGCGATCCTGGCACGTCTCGAGCAGGAGGACAGCGTGTCCATCGGCGAGCTCGCGCGCCCCTTCGCGATCAAGCTTCCGGCGGTAATGAAGCATCTCGACGTGCTGGGCGACGCAGGGCTCATCACGCGATCGAAGACGGGCCGCACCGTCGCGGTGCGCCTCGCACCCGAACCCATGGAAGAGGCGATGAACTGGCTGCGTCGATATGAGCGGTTCTGGTCGGTCAGCCTCGACCGCCTCGCCGCCTATGCCGAGGCCAAGGAGGCAAAGGCGGAAGCGGCGAAAACCCAGGAGACCAAACCATGACCAGCCTGACCCTGGTGCGCCGGATCGCAGCTCGCCCATCGATCGTCTTCGATGCCGTGACGACGCCGGATGGCATCGCCTGCTGGTGGGGCCCCGACGACGGGCCGGTGCTTGTTGCCGAAACCGATATCCGCGTAGGCGGTCGCTTCCGGGTGCGGTTCCGGATGCTCGACGGCACCGAGCATGAGAGCATCGGCCAGTATATCGAAGTCGACAAGCCCGTGCGCGTTGGTCATGAGCTGGCGTTGGGCCCATGGCGGCGCGCCCGAGGAAGCTGGTGAAGAGTCGCGTGTCGAGATCGATCTGCGACCGATCGATAGCGGGACCGAGCTCACCTTGACGCATTCGCGTCTCCAGAACGAGGCGTCGCGGGCCAGCCACGAGCAGGGCTGGAACGGCGCGCTCGACAAGCTGGTGCGCCATTTCCCCAAAGAAGGGACGTAAAGACCATCGTTTTTATAGAAACGACTGTAGCTGGAGCGTTTCTCCAAAACAGCAACCGGGAGAGTGAAATGATTCCAACCATCACCACCTTCGGCTGGGTGCCTGAATTCGCCCGCGGCTTTGTCCGCGACATGCGCCCACGCTGGGCCTTCGAGGAGGTCGGCCAACCCTACAAGGTCAACCTGATCACCGATTCGAAGACCCCCGAACATCGCCGCTTCCAGCCGTTCGGCCAGGTGCCGACCTATCGGGACGACGAGGTTGCGATCTTCGAATCCGGCGCGATCGTCCTGCGCATAGCCGAACGCGCCGGCAAGCTGGTCCCCGTGGATGCCGCCCCGCGCATGCGCGCGCTGCAATGGGTGGCGGCGGCGCTCAACTCCGTCGAGCCCTTCGTCATGGCACTCGCGATCAACGACATTTTCGAAAAGGATCGCGAATGGTCCAAGGCGCGCCATGTCAAGGTGGTCGCCGACCTGAAGACACGCCTCGCCGATCTCGAGGCCGCGCTCGGCAACAACGTCTGGCTCGATGGGATCGAGTTCACCGTTGGCGACCTGATGATGATCTCCGTGCTGAGTGGGCTGCGCCGCACCACCGAAGTTGCCTCGTTCCCCCGGCTCGCTGCCTACATCGCGCGCGGGGAAAGCCGGCCAGCTTACAGGAAGGCGATGGCAGATCACATGGCGACTTTCGACGCGCCGGCCGCCGCCTGATTTTACCGGCCTAAACGTTAATGGAAGGAAACGATGATGTATTTCCAAGGCTTCGTGGTTCCAGTGAGGACCGGGAACAAACAGGCCTATCTCGACATGGCGAAGAAGGCGGCGCCGATCTTCGCCGAATATGGCGCGATGGGCCACGTCGAATGCTGGGGCGACGACGTGATGAATGGCAAGGTCACTGACCTCAAGAAAGCCGTTCAGGCGAATGATGACGAGACGGTCGTCCTGTCTTGGGTCTGGTGGCCTGACAAGGCGACATGCGATGCGGCGGCCGGCAAGATCATGGCCGACGATCGATTGAAGCCCGACAGTCCGATGCCGTTCGACGGCCAGCGGATGATCTACGCCGGGTTCGAGGCGATTTTCGACACTGGGGAGGGCAGTAAGTTCGGCTATGTCGACGGTATGGTCGCCAGTGTCTCCGACGGCAATCGCCAGGACTTTATCGACCATGCGGCCAAGGCCGCCAGGCTATTCCAGGAAAAAGGCGCGTTGCGCATCGTTGACGGCTGGGGCAGCCGACGTGCCCGCCGGCAAAGTAACCGATTTCAAGCGCGCCGTGCAGGCGAAGGATGGCGAGACAGTTATATTTGGCTGGATCGAATGGCCCGACAAGCCGACACGCGACAAAGGCATGGGCGCGACTGATGCAAGATCCGCGGATGCGTGAGACTCCTCCGGCCTGGAACGGCCAGCTCGCGATCTTCGGCGGCTTCACGCCAATCCTCGACACCGCTCACGCATAGGGAGATCCGACATGGCAAACCTCGATAAAACCCAGAAGAAGATCGCCACCTGCCTGTGGTTTGACCATGGCCAGGCCCGCAAGGCGGCCGAATTCTATGCTGCAATTTTTCCCGACAGCCACGTGGATGCCCGCCACCAGGCACCGTCCGATTATCCTGGCGGCAAGCAGGGTGACGAGCTCACCGTCGAGTTCACCGTGCTGGGCATGCCATTCCTTGGCCTCAACGGCGGACCGCATTTCAAATTCAACGAGGCGGTCAGTTTTCAGGTCTATACCGACAGCCAGGAGGAGACCGATCGTTATTGGGACGCGATCGTTGGAAACGGCGGCCAAGAGTCGCAATGTGGCTGGTGCAAGGACAAGTTCGGCCTGTCCTGGCAGATTACGCCCCGAGCGCTGATGAACGCGATGGCTGATCCCGACCGGGCGGCGGCGAAGCGCGCGCATGGACGCAATGATGGGCATGAAGAAGATCGACATCGCCGCGATCGAGCGCGCGCGAGCCGGGAGGTCGGTCGCGTGAGCCTGCAACTCTTCGGCCACCCCTTCTCGTCCTACACGATGAAGGGCCTGATCGCGCTATACGAGAACGAGACGCCGTTCGACTTCCGAATACTTGGCCCCGATCATCCGGAGAACGGCGCGGAGTTGGCACGGCGCTGGCCGATCGCCAGGTTTCCCTTGCTCGTCGATGGCGCGACGACGGTGTTCGAAACCAGCGCGATTATCGAGTATCTCGCCGCGTTTCACCCCGGACCGGTGACGCTGATCCCGGCTGATGCGAAAGCCGCCGTACCGGTGCGGATGCTCGATCGCGTGTTCGATAGCCATGTGATGGCACCGACGCAGGCAATCGTGTTCAATGCGCGCCGCCCCGAGGAAGCGCGCGATCCGTACGGCGTCACGCAGGCCCGAACCGCACTCGATACGATCTACGCCTGGCTTGACCATGCCCTGGTGGGGCGCCAATGGGCTGCCGGCGATACTTTCACGCTGGCCGATGCAGCCGCCGCGCCTGCGCTGTTCTACGCCGACTGGGCGCACCCGATCGGGGAGGATCGCACCACGCTTAAGGCCTATCGCGCCCGTCTGCTCGCGCGTCCCTCGTTTGCTCGCTGCATCGACGACGCCCGTCCCTATCGGCCCTTCTTCCCGCTAGGCGCACCCGATCGGGACTAATCCTGAGGATAATGATCATGGCCAGTGAAAACCTCGAACTCTCCGTGACCCGCCTGATCGACGCCCCCGTCGAGACCGTCTGGAAGATCGCCACCGAACGCCTGGAGGAATGGTGGTGCCCTAAGCCCTGGACGGTCGAGATCGTCGAGCAGGACTGGCGCGCCGGCGGACGCTCGGCCATGGTGATGCGCGGGCCGAACGGGGAGGAGATGCCGCATGAAGGTGTGTTCCTTGAGGTGACGCCCGGCAAGCGCTTCGTCTTCACCGACGCACTCACCACGGGCTGGCATCCGCAGGGCCCGTTCATGGTTGGCGCGATGGAGTTCGCCGATGAGAACGGCAAGACCCGATATACCGGCCGCGCACGCCACTGGACCAAGGAAGCCTATGACCAGCATAAGGCGATGGGCTTCGAACAGGGCTGGGCTGCTGTCGCAGCGCAACTCGCCGCCTTGGCGGAAGCCGAAACGAAGGCGCCAGCCCGCTCAAGGTCCCAGTGATTTAGAGGCTGTCCTTCCCCTGGGCGTCGCAGCCTCCGGCAAATTGTTTTGTGCGCGTGCGTAACGTCGTCGTGACCGGCGGCAGCCGCGGTTTGGGTCTGGGTATAGCGGAGCGGCTATCGGCGTCCGGCTTCTGTGTCATAGCCATTGCCCGCAAACAGTCAGCACCGCTAGAGGCGGCCATGGAGCAGACAAGCCGCGCCGGCTCTGGCGCGCTGCATTTCCGCCCGTTCGATCTTGCAAACACCGCTGGAATTGCGGATCTGATCAAGGCCGTGCGCCGGGAATTCGGGGCGCTGTTCGGTCTTGTCAATAACGCAGCGCTCGGTGACGCCGGGGTTCTGGCCACGATGCCGGACAAACTCATTGAGCAGTTGGTCCAACTAAACGTCGTGTCGCCGGCGTTGGTGACGAAATACACCGCGCGTTCAATGATGACGGGCGATGGCGGGCGTATCGTGAACATCGCGTCGGTTACAGCGTCGACCGGTTATGCCGGGTTATCCGTCTATTCTGCCACCAAGGCGTCGATGCTTGGCTTCACCCGTGCCCTGGCGCGCGAGTTGGGGCCGCTCGGGATCACCGTGAATGCCGTCGCGCCCGGCTTCATCGACACCGACATGACGCATGGCCTGACCGCCGCGCAGCGCGAACAGATCGCGCGCCGCAGCGCGTTGCGACGGATGGCCCAGGTGAGCGATGTCGCCAATACGGTCGATTTCCTGTTCAGCGAGCGGGCGTGCAACATCACGGGAACCGTCGTGACCGTAGATGCCGGCAACACGGCCTGACGAACCGCTACAGCCCTTGCATTGCGCCTGAGTCGATGGCCGCACGCAGTCTATCGTCGCAGACGACAAACGCGCCGCGGCTTCGGTCGTAGAACCAGACGGGATCTGGTCGCCACCGAGCTCGAATACCCTTCCTGCATAAGGCGCGCCTTCATTGGCTTAAACGTGCCCGTCACCTCGAGGCGTTCGCAAACGCGCAGGAAACGGGGGCACGCATAGTCAGGCAGGGTTGCAGCGAGATGACGGTGCAGCACAGCAAGATCGAAATCTGCTTCGACCGTGACGGCGGCCATGCCGGCGCGTCCCTCGTTGCCAGGTACCACGACACCATAGACGACCGCTTCTGTCACACCCGGACACGCAGCCACCACCGCGGACACTTCCGTCGTCGATACATTCTCGCCTTTCCAGCGGAACGTGTCCCCCATTCGATCGACGAAATAGTAGTAGCCGGCACGGTCTTTTCGCATCAGGTCGCCTGTGCGGAACCAGCGATCCCCAGGCACAAAGACATCGTGCAGCACTTTGCTTGCGGTGGCTTCGACGTCCGTGTAGCCGTCGAAATGGCGGGCGCGCGAGGCATCCGGGGCCACGATCTGACCGATCGCCTCGCCCGTCTCGTCCGGTCCGCAGCGGATGCAGAAACCGTCAGTGCCGCGGAGCGGTTCTCCAGTTTCAACATTGCAACGGATAAGTGCGGCGGGAAAGCGGTGTGCAAGGAATTGCGGGACACGGCCGACCGCACCGCGCTTCTCCTCGCAATTGTAGAGCGAGACGCTGCCCTCGGTCGCCGCATAGAATTCCAGCAGATGGGGAATGGCAAAGCGCTGCTGAAACCGCTGCCAGATATCGGCACGCAGCCCATTGCCGCAGGCCAGGCGTAGACAGTGCTGCAGTTCGCGCGGATGCGTCGGACTCTGCGCCAAGTAACGGCACAGTTCGCCAATGTATTGAACAATCGTGCAGCCGCCGTCCACCACATCATCCCAGAACCGGCTGGCCGAAAAGCGGCGTGCGATCATCACCGAACCGCCTTTGACAAGCATTGCACCGATGGCGACAACACCCCCGGTGCTGTGGTACATCGGTAGGCAGTCGTACAGGCGGTCGGCCGGCGTCACGTCCATCATTGCGGCGAACCAGCAGCTCCATTCAGCCAGGCGTTCATGGGTGACGATCGCGGCCTTCGGCAGCCCGGTGGTCCCGGAGGTGTAAATCAGAAGGGCCGGGTCACGCGCGGCCGGCCGGCGGCGCGGCGCTGCGTCGGGCGCCAGAGCGGCGTAACCTGAGTCGATCCGCTGGGTGCCAACATCGCAGGACGGGCCATGCACCCAACATTGGGGAGGGTCCGCTAGCTGCGGCATGGTTGCGCGCACTCTGTCCATCATCTCTGCCGCAACGATGAGATGAGTTGCCGCCGCCGCCCTTATGCAATGTGCAAGTCCAGCCCCAAGCAGGTTGGTGTTGAGGAGGGCGACCACACCACCAGCCTGAGTGATCCCGAACCAAATAGCGACGTAGTCCCGGCAGTTGGGCATGAGGAGGCCTACCCTATCTCCAGGCTCCACCCCCTGCGCTACCGCCCATTCCATATAATAAGTGGAACGGTCTTCTAGCTCCCGGTATGTGAATTGTCCGTCCCGGTCGATTAGAGCGATGGCATCGGGCCGGCCATTCGCCGCCTCACGGACCAGGGACATCAGCGTGAGATCCGGTTGGCCTTCGATCGCTTTCATGGCACCGAGCGCGCGGACCCAGGCCTGCATCGCGCCATCTCGCCGAGAACCGTGCCTCTGGCTGGCCTCCGTCATGTGCTGTGACCGACCAGCCGCACTCCCACAACCTTCTGCACTTTATAGTTGTCCGATAGCCGGCGCTGCTCAGCTACCCCGTTTCCTGCCCAACAGACGGTGTCCACCTTAACTCAAACATGCTCGGTGTCAGCGTTGGCGCCAAATCGATATTGGATAAGTGCATCGTCAACGTCCGCTGATGGGCGTCGACAACGGTCACAGCGATTAGCCCCAGCGGCCGGTCGGCGAGCGTGAGCGTGAGGCTACCCTGAGAGGACTGGTTGGTCTTTTCCAGCGTGATCTGGATTATGCCTGGCTCCTTGACCACTTTCGTTACGGTAACGGCGCCCGAGAAATTTAAGGTGGGGGTCAGAAGCATGCCAAGCGGCGTGCGGGAGACCGGCATCGTGGTGGTGGAGCCGTTGCTTTGGTCCACGATCTGCACCTGCCCGTTGGCAATCACGATGATGCGTCCCTCGGAACCGGCATAGTCGATGCGCATATCGCCGGCCGGCCGATCCAGCCGGATCACCCCCGCATCCTGGCCAAAGGAGCCGAACTGAATGAAATGCGCCTCGAACCGCGGAATACTGTTCAGGTACGCCGCAACACGGTCGGCTTCCGCGGTTTCGGCGGCGGTCAGTTGCGGTCTCGGCGCAGTGGTGGTGCAGGCGGCAAACCAGAGCAAAAGCAGGAGCGCCAGTCTCGCAACAGGAGGCGCACCCCGCGCAAGCTTCATGATGGGCATGTTGCAGGTTTTATCCTGTGCTGCATTTTAGAAAAGCATCCTAAGCCTCGTGCGAGACCGGCGTGTCGGGTCAGTTGCAAACCCGTCGGCCATTAACGAAAGCGCATCCCGGCTCCATAGCCTTGGTCGCGCTGTTGCCGCGCTCGCCGTGAACATTCGTGCCCGGCGTGACTTCGTTTGAATGGTAGGGCTGTGCGGAGTGAACCTGGCCTGTATTTTTATTGTAACTTGCCGCTCCGTTGGGGCCGACGCACCCGGCTCGGTTAGCGGTCGATCCGCACTCGGCGGCATATGCGTCCTGTGCCGCCAGGAGCAGAAGTAGAGCGATGATGATGCGTGACATACCTTTGCCTTCCGTAGATATGCAAATTGGGATCTGCTGATTACACGCGGACTAGGTGCTGGCGGCACTCATGTCAACATATCACATGCAAAATCCTGTTAGCGACGGATGCGGCGATTTTATCGATAAATGGCTGCCGACGCACGCGGAGGTTGGACCAAAAATTCCGAGCAGATTTCTTTCTCCGATGACTCCCCAATATTTGATTGTTTGCGGGCCGGAACACGATAACTCTGGATTACTCTGCCGGCCGTGCGGCTGAGACGGTGGCCCATTCTAATCTGTGCAGGGAGCAATCGGGGCTGATATTCGATTCGAGCGATAACAGAAAAGGGGCACCTTAGTGGTGCTTGTACAGGCATTGCGCATGGATTGATGAATGCCCGAGCGGTATCGTAACGTATACTCCAGATGCGATCGAAGTTATGTGGGGTGAATCCATACAGAATTAGCCGCGATCAAAGCAGGCTTGAAGACAAAGCAAAGTAGAGAATACAATAAATGTAAAATACGACTTCTTGGATGGGAGCACTCTGAATTGGTCGGGTGACTGGAATGCCGATCCCGAACAACGGAACGGTCGGCGGTTTCTGGACTGCTATTGAGGGACATGACGAAAAGGTTGACGATTGATCGACCTCACCGGCAACGTCACGTTGCCACCACTACCATCGAAGTAAGTGTGAAAAGGGTGGAAGAAATCCCGCCCTTTTCATTTGATTATGCACTGATCCTATTGACCAATTGGATTCGACTAGTGTGGTGGATTACAAGGCGTCCCTTCTTCCGGAGATATGCAAAGCGGTCCAAGCTTGGTTGCCGCCACAGGTAATGAGATCATCGCCAGGGGACCCGCTTGGTGCTCACCATTGAATGGTGTGGGCTTGGTCACGTCAAAACCGCATTGCGCGGCATCCTCTGGTTTGTTGAACCAGAACCCGACATGATAGGTGTTGACCGGCGGTAATATGACAGTTCCGTCCGGATTTTTGTCGCCATCGAATCCGAAAATCTGATCCAGAAAGATAGAACGCAAAGGCACGCTAATATCTGCGGTTCCATTTTCGTTAGCGTCGAGATCACTTTGATACCACGCCAGCCCGAATGTTGTGGGAAAGTTGGGGTCTTTCATTCCATCGGCAAGGAACGGACTGCGTTGAACCGTGAACAGATCGAATTGCAAATTGGGTCTTAGTCCAGTGACATGAACAACAAGGGTGTCATTGAGAGTATCGCGCACGACACCAACGGTTGCAGATGGTGGTGTTTTGCCATCGATCGCGAGACAGTAGAGGAATGCCGCATTCGGCACCAGACTAAACGATGTCTTGGTTTGGGCATAACTTGAACCAGCCCAAAACACCAACGTCGCCAATACAGCGATTTTGATCTTCATTTTGTGTGGCCCTTTTGTTGAACACTTCAATATAGAGCTCAATGTTTGGATACACTCAATGATGACTTTATGCCAGCTAGAAATCAGCGTTCGGATACACACAATGATGTGATTGTTAAATGAAACGCACACATTCGTATGTAGATCAGCGTTCCAACGCCTATAACAATGCGAGTTTCTTATGATGACCGCACGTACATGTAGAAATTACCGCTTAAATACACTTAATGGTTTTGGAACCAGATGAAAATCACACGCCTCTCAAGCGACCCCGTCCACGGGCGAGACAAACACTCTTTCAGAGGGAATTGATCGATTGCAGAGCTTTATCGTTTGCCTGGTCGCAACTCCCAGCGTTCCCGGCTACTGCCGCGAATACGTTTGCCGATAGAACGCCGAGCGGCGGCCATTCCAAACATCACTGCTGGCGATCAGGCCATCGCTCGCCTGATATAGCGAGCTTGCGCCGGCGTTGCCGTTGAACGATCTCCTTTGAGCCGCGAAGCGATCGCGGGCGGGCACGTGGCACCGCCGGGTGGGGGAGTTTCTCCTGCGCAGTCAGGCGGACGGTTGATCAGCTCTATCATCAGCCTGCCTGACGGAACAGGACCTCGGCGGAGCCACCCCACGCGGGCAAGCACGTCGCCTTTCGCAGGCGCGCCGGACCAATCCGGATGAGCCCACCGGCGCACCGAACCCGACCCCCGGTCGATTCCCACTCAAGCAAAACGCCCGGGTGCCGCTGCGGGTCGTCGGGACCACAACAAATCGGGTGAGACATTAAATAAAATGCCCTTTTATCTTCCAACGAGTGAGTGAGCCTGCTTGACGTCGTCGCTGCGCTGACCCTAGCATCGGCTCAATAAAATCATTGGGTTCAGCCGATTTGATCTGAAGAAGTAAATCGAGAGGGGTATGATACTACCGCTTCGCGCTTCTCTCCAGACGAACATTGTTGCAGCTCTCGATGGCTGGCTTCACCGTCAACGCGCACGCTCAAGCTGTCCGCGGACGCATGTCAGGATTGGCGTGCTCAACGACCAATCCGGCGTCTACGCCGATTTCGGCGGCCCGGGCGCGGTCGTTGCAGCGCGCATGGCGGTCGAAACTCAGCAGGGAAAAGTGCTCGGCAGGCCAATTGAAGTATTGGTCGGCGACCACCAGAGCAAGCCCGATATCGGGGTCTCCATCGCCAGGAAATGGTTCGATTCAGACGATGTCACCATGGTCATCGGCTTCGACAATTCGTCAGTCGCCCTGGCGGTCGAGCAACTCGCGGCGCAGAAGAACCGCATCGCCATCGCGGGCGCGGTCGCGACAACCGACTTCACTGGCAAGGCGTGCACCCCGAATGAAGCCGCCTGGGTCTACGACAGCTACGCACTGACCACCAGCCTTGCGAGCGCTCTGGTTCGCCAGGGGCAGGACACCTGGTTCTTCGTTACCGTGGACTACGCCTTCGGCAATTCCATGCAGGCCGATGCGACCAGTGCCGTGGTGGCGAGCGGCGGCAAAGTCCTGGGCAGCGTGCGGCATCCGCTGAACAACGCCGACTTCAGCTCCTATTTGCTGCAGGCCCAGGCCTCCGGGGCGAAAGTGATCGCGCTTGCGAATGCCGGCGGCGACATGATCAACGCCACCAAACAGGCGAAGGAATTCGGGCTGACCGGTCATGGTCAGTCGGTCGTGGCACTTCTCGCTTTTATCACCGACATCCACAGCGTCGGGCTCGAAGCGGCGCAGGGCCTGAAGTTCGTTACCCCTTTCTACTGGGACCGTGACGACGAAAGCCGAGCCTGGTCGCAGCGCTTTTATGAGCGCCACAAAAGTATGCCGACGATGGGGCAGGCCGGCGTCTATTCGGCGGTGCGCCACTACCTGCGCGCGGTCGCCGCGGCAGGCACCGTCGAGGCGGGCGCGGTAATGGCCAAGATGCGCGAACTTCCGGTGGACGATTTCTTCGCCAGGAACGGACACGTCCGTGCGGACGGCAGGCTGGTGCACGATATGTATTTCGTCCAGGTGAAGACACCGGCCGAGTCCAAAGGACCTTGGGATTATTACAAAGTCCTCGAGACAATCCCCGGCGAGAAGGCATTTCGTCCGCTGGAACAAGGCGGCTGCCCACTGGCCAGGCAGCAATGACTCGAAAGCCCGCGCGCGTGGCTCGCCTAATACGTTCGTCCATACAGTGAAGGAGACACCCAACCATGCCGAATTTGACGATCAACGGTCAGAGCTACTTTGCCGACGCGCCATCGGATACCCCGCTGCTCTGGGTCATCCGCGAAGACCTGCGACTGACCGGGACAAAATATGGCTGCGGCATGGGCTTGTGCGGGTCGTGCACGGTGCACATCGACGGCCACGCGGTACGCTCCTGCTCCATTACTGTCGGTGAGGCCGTGGGCGCCAGCATCACCACGATCGAAGGGCTCGACCCGGCCAACGCGCACCCCGTGCAACAGGCCTGGATCGAGTTCCAGGTTCCGCAATGCGGCTACTGTCAGTCGGGCCAGATCATGCAAGCCGCGGCGCTGCTGTCGGCCAATTCGAATCCGAGCGAGCCGCAGATCGTCGAGGCGATGAACGGCAATCTCTGTCGCTGCGCCACCTATTCGCGCATTGTCCCCGCCGTGAAACGCGCCGTCGAAATCATGCAGGAGGGCGCGATCCATGCGTAACGCAACGCCAACCGGCGCCACGCGGCGCGAATTTCTCGTTCGCTCAGCGGCCACGGCGGCCGGCAGCCTTCCTGAGTGTCGGTTTGCCCGCCCTGCTGCCGGGCAGCCGCGCCGAGGCAGCGAGCAACGCGGCCATGACCAGCTTTACGCCATCGATCTGGTTCACCCTGACCCCCGACGGCAAGGTCACGATGCACATCGTGAAGGCTGAAATGGGCCAGCACATCGGCACCGCCCTGGCGCAGGTGATCGCCGAGGAATTGGCGGTCCACTGGCAGGACGTCCATCTCGACACGCCGCTTGAGAGCGTCGAAAACTTCGCCATTTACGGCCTCGCCTACACGGTCAACAGCGGCAGCGTCACCACCGAGTTCGACCGCCTGTCGCGCGCCGGCGCGGCTGGGCGAATGGCCCTCATCGAAGCCGGCGCAAAGCTGCTCGGCGCCGCGCCGGATGGCTGCCACGCCGAGAACGGCCGTGTCATCGATCCGGCATCGGGACGCTCCATCGGCTACGGCGAGATCATCCGCACCGTGAGGATTGACCGCAAGTTCGCCTATCCGGACGATTTCAACGGCATCAAGCTGAAGGAACCCGTCGCCTACACAATCGTCGGCCAATCGCTGCCGGCGCTCGACATTCCGGCAAAGACCAGCGGTCAGGCGAAATACGGCATCGACGTTTTTCTGCCGAACATGGTCTATGGCGCGGTCGCTGTCCCGCGCACCCGCTATGCGTCCAAGGTCGTCAGCATCGACAATTCCGAGGCGCGCAAAATCCCCGGTTTCGTGAAGGCCGTCACGGTGGACAACGCGCTGGGCAAATGCACCGGCTGGGCGGTCGCGCTAGCGGAGACGTTCCCCGCCGCCATGAAAGCCGCGAAGGCTTTGAAGGTAGAGGTCGATCCTGGGCCGTACGGCAGTCTCGGCCTCGACGACATCTTCGCGGAGTTCGCGCAGAACATGCAGAACCCGGATGCGGGCGCGAACTGGGTGCTGGAAGGCAACGTCGACAAGGCCATGGCGGACGCCGAGCAGGTCGTGGATATGGAGTACACCACCGACATGGTGTGCCACGCCACCATGGAACCGCTGAACGCCACGGTTCAGTTCGCTGACGGTGGCTGGCACGTCTACACCGGCACACAGGGTGCCTCGTTCGCGCGTATGACGCTGACCGGCTATCTCGCGGCGGCGCTCAAGCAGAAGCCCGAGGACCTCAAGATTTACGTGCACGAGCAGCTGGTGGGCGGTGGCTTCGGCGGCAAACAGGACTACGACGAGATCCTGGCCGCGGCATACTGCGCCAACGAAGTCGGACGGCCGGTGAAGCTGATCCAGACCCGGGAATCGAATTTCGCCACCAGCTTCCCACGAACGCCAACCTTGCATCGGCTAAAGGCGGGGCTGAAGGATGGCCAACTCGTTGCAATGAACCACGACATCGCCTGCGGCTTCATGGGCCCGCGTTTCGCCGTGGGCGAGAAGTTCAAGAACGGCACCGACTGGCTGCAGCTCAATTCCTGGCCCGACAAGAAGAAGAATGTCGATCAGTGGTCGATCGGCGGCAGCGATCATTGGTACGACGTCGAAAACCACCGCGTGCGTGCTTTCAACAGCGAGCGCACGACCTTCGCCGTCCAGGCGAGTGCGCTGCGCACCGTGTCGAACTCGTACAACATGTTCGTGGTCGAATCGTTCATGGACGAGGTGGCGCATGCGCTGAAGCGCGATCCTCTGGAATTCCGGCTCGCGTTGCTCAACGGCAAGGGCGGAAATCGAGGCATCCCCAATACCGGATATGCGCCCGGCACGCCGTCCGACTACTACATGGATCGGCTGTGGATTTCGCTGCCGTGGCCAACCGACAAGAGCTGGCCCCCGTATGAAATCATCCACCGTCGGCGGCGCGCTTCGGCTCGCCCATTGCCTTCGCGTGGCAGCCGACAAGGCCGGCTGGGGGTCGAAGAAGCTGCCGCCTAATACCGGCATGGGCATCGCCGTGTCCTCAGCCGAGGAGCGGCAGAGCCCGACCTGGGTAGCCGGCATCGCCGAGGTCACAGTGGATCCGAGCAGCGGGGTATATCAAAATCAACCGGGTCACCATCGCGATGGATCCGGGACTGGTGGTGAACCCAGTCGGCGCGGCGGCACAAATTCAGGGCGCGGCGCTATGGGGCGCTGGTCAGGTGTTGGCGGAGCGGCTGACCCTGAAGAACGGTGCGATCCAACAGAGCAACTTCCACGACTACACGCCTATTCGTCTCGCTGACATTCCGGAGATCGACGTTGAGCTGATCCAATCCGGCAATCACCCGAGCGGCGTTGGCGAGCCGGCCTCAACGGTGGTGGCGCCAGCGGTCGCCAACGCGATCTACAACGCGGTTGGCGTGCGCGTTCGGCACATGCCGATCACCGCCGAAGCGGTGCTGAACGGATTGAAGAAAGCATGAAACTCGGCATGTGACCGCCGGTGAATTGAAAAAATGCCGGTCCGTGCTGAGACGATTGCGTCTGGATAGATATTGTTAACAGGTCAGAATAGCGTTCTGCTGTGATGACAGGCATCCGCGGGGTATAGACCCGCCGCGGATGCACCATCCATTGGGAGCATCGCCGATGATTACTTTGACTGTTAATGGCAGCGTCCGCTCGGTCGATGCCGATCCGGACATGCCGTTGCTCTGGGCACTGCGTGACGTGATGCAGATGACCGGGACGAAGTTCGGTTGCGGCGCCGGGCTGTGCGGCGCCTGCACCGTGCATATCGATGGCGTACCGACCCGGTCATGCATCACGCCGATCTCCTCCGTCGGTACCGCCAAGGTCACGACGATCGAGGGCTTGACCGGCAATGCGTCGAACGCGGTGCACGCCGCCTGGCAAAAGCTGGATGTCGTCCAATGCGGCTACTGTCAGTCCGGCCAGATCATGAGCGCGGTGGCGCTCGTCAGCCAGAACCCAACCCCGAGTGACGCGGACATCGACGACGCCATGAACGGCAACGTCTGTCGCTGCGCAACTTACGTGCGCATCCGTGCCGCCATCCACGAAGCCGCTGCCACGATGAAGGCCTGAGCCATGATCAAGCAAATGCCCGCGCGGCTCGCCCCGCGCCCCACTCGCCGTGACCTGTTGAAGGCCTCGGCTGCGCTCGGCGGAGCGCTGGTGATCGCGACATATATTCCCATGTCGGTCTTCGCCGCGGACGCCCCAGCCAAGCTCCAGCCGATGCCCAACGCCTTCATCAGGATCGCGCCGGACAACACCGTCACAGTCATGATCAAGCATCTCGACAAGGGGCAAGGAGTAACGACTGGGCTGACCACGATCGTCGCCGAGGAACTCGATGCCGATTGGGGACAGATGCGGGCCGAATTCGCTCCGGCCGATGTGACACTCTACAAGAATCTGGCGTTCGGTATACAGGGCACCGGCGGTTCGACCTCGATCGCGAACTCCTGGATGCAGCTTCGTCTGGCCGCGGCGGCGGCGCGCGAGATGCTGGTGGCAGCCGCGGCGGCGCAATGGAACGTGCCAGCCTCCGAGATCACTGTCCTGGCCGGCGTTGTCGAGCACAAGCAGTCCGGCAAGACTTCGGAGTTCGGCGCCTTGGCCGCATCCGCGGCCCAGTTGCCGGTCCCGCAGAACCCGACGCTAAAGGACCCGAAGGACTTCCGTCTGATCGGGTCGCGCTCGGTGCACCGGCTCGACACGCCCGACAAGATCACTGGCAAGACGATCTACGCGATGGATGTGAAGCGCCCGAACATGGTTTACGCCATGCTCGCCCGCGCGCCGAAGTTTGGCGGCACCGTCAAATCGGTCGACCTCAGCGCGGCCAAGGCGACGGCGGGCGTGGTCGATGTTGTGCACGTGCCAATGGGCGTCGCTGTCCTTGGCACGACCACCTGGGCTGCGAAGCAGGGACGCGACGCACTGAAGATCGAGTGGGACTACGGCAAAGCCGAAACACGATCGAGCGCCGCTATACTCGCCGATTACAAAGAGCGAGCGCGTCAGCCCGGCCTGCCGGCGTTTATCAAGGGCAACACCGAAGCGGCTTTGGCAACCGCAGACAAGGTGATCGAAGCGGAGTTCGAGTTTCCCTACCTCGCCCACGCGCCGATGGAGCCGCTCAATTGCGTGGTCGAGCTTAGTGACGGCGGTTGCGAGATCTGGGCGGGATCACAGTTCCAGACCGTGGAGCAAGGCGCGGCCGCCGCTATCCTCGGCATCAAGCCGGAGCAGGTGAAGATCAATACGCTGTATGCGGGCGGCTCGTTCGGCCGGCGGGCGACCCCGAGTGCGGACTACATTGTGGAGGCCGTGTCAATTGCCAAGGCCTCAGGAGGGAAGCACTCGGTCCATTTGGTCTGGACGCGGGAGGACGACATCAGGGGCGGTTACTACCGTCCAATGGTCTACCACAAAGTACGTGCTGGCCTCGACAAGAACGGCAAGATCGTCGCCTGGGATCACCACATCGTCGCGCAGCAGTTGATGGAGGGAACTGCGTTCGAGGCTTTCGCGGTGCGAGCCGGGGTCGATATGACCACAGCCGAAGGCATCCCGGACATGCCTTATCCGATACCGAACATGGCGATCGCGGTGCATCCCATACACGCGCCGGTGCCGGTGCTGTGGTGGCGATCGGTCGGTCACACTCATACCGCGCAGGTTGTTGAGGTGATGATCGATGACCTGGCGCACGCCGCCGGCAAGGATCCGGTGGAGTTCCGCCTCGCCCTTCTCGGCGACCATCCTCGCCATGTGGCGGTGCTGAAACTTGCCGCCGAGCAGGTGGGATGGGGCCAGGGGCTGCCGAAAGGGCGCGGCCTTGGTATCGCCGTGCATGAATCGTTCAATACCTTTGTCGCGCAGGTGGCGGACGTTACAACAGACGGCAACGGGGGCTTCAAAGTCGAGAAGGTGGTCTGCGCGGTCGATTGCGGTATCGCCATCAACCCTGACGTGATCGTTGCGCAGATGGAAGGCGGCATCGGCTACGCGCTCGGCACCGCACTGCGGGACAAGATTACTCTAACCGATGGTGAGGTAGACCAATCGAACTTCAACGACTACGAGCCGTTGCGCATCAGCGACATGCCAAAGATCGAGGTCCACATTGTCGATTCTGGCGCGCCACCGACCGGCGTGGGCGAACCTGGCGTACCTGCGGTCGCGCCGGCGATCTCCAACGCCATCTTCGCGGCGACCGGAAGGCGGCTGCGATCGTTGCCGTTCGCCGACACGTCCTTGAAGGGCGCGTGACAGTTGAGATAGCTCTCCAACGCATCAGTCCGATTGATCGGTGCACGATGAGGTATGCCGATGCCTAGCGATGCTGATGCGGCAGTCTTGCCGCCAAAGACCATCAAGTCGGACGATCTTCCCCGGCCTGCGATCAGCGAGCGCGATCTTGGAACGCTCGCCATGCTTCGAGCGCTGCGCTCGGATGCCCTCGGCACCTATTCAGCGCGGGCCTACACTGAGCCACACCTGCATGTTCGCTTGCTGGGCCGCCATTTTTTCCTGCTCAATGATCCCGACGAGATCGATCATGTGCTCAACGGCCGGATGGACCTCTACCACAGGGACCCCATCGGGCGTCGAATTCTTGAGCCAAGTATAGGACGCGGTATCCTGTTGGCCGAGGGATCGGAGTGGCGGCGGCAGCGCCGCAGCTTAGCCTCTGCCTTTCAACCACGGTATGTCGATCGCCTGATCCCGGCGTTTCATGCCGAGGCGACGCGGCGCATCGCGCGATGGGACGCGGAGGGGGGCCAATCGCGGAATCTGCTTGAGGATTTTCGCGCGCTCACGTTGGCGATAGCCGCTCGGGCCATGTTCTCAATCGAGGATGACGAGCAGACGGCAGAGCTCGCAAAGCTCATGAATGACGCCGAACGCCTAACTTCGTTTCTTGACTGGCGCGACTTTCTCGCTTTGCTGCTCGGTCGCGGTATCCCTCAGCCGCCGGTGCGCCGGGCGTTCGGCGAACGATGGCGCGCCTGGACAGTTTCATTCCTGGAGAAACGCCCGCCGTTGGCCCAGCTTGACGAGGCGCGCGATCTTCTCGATCTGCTTCGGACAGCGCGTGACGAGGCCAGCGACAGTGCTTTCCCGATTGAGGTGATCGTCGATCAGGTCGGCACAATGATGGCGGCGGGCTTTGAGACCACCGCGGTCGCCCTGTTCTGGATCGCGCTGATGCTGGCGCTGTTCCCGGAGCAGCAGGAGGCCGTCAGGTACGAACTCTCTGCCGAAGGGGCGGAGACAGCGCCCGAGGCACAGTTTTTGCGCTCGCTGCCGACCACGACGGCCTTCATCTATGAGACGCTACGACTTTATCCCCCGGTTCACAGCTTCTCGCGCCAAACCGACATCGGCGATCGTGTCGGCGACTTGGAAATTCCGCGCGGCGCGACGATCACTGTGTCCCCTTGGGTGTTGCACCGCCATCAGCGCCACTGGAATCACCCGCACGACTTCGATCCTGGACGCTTTATCCGCGACGGACGGATTGCCGTGCCCAAGACTTGGATGCCCTTCGGTACCGGGCCGCGCATTTGCCTCGGCATGAGTTTCGCGACGACGGAGATTCTGACTGTGCTCCGGATTCTGCTCGCGCGACATCGCATCGTGTTGCAAGGCCCGCCGCCACAACCGGTTGGTCGGGCCGTTTTGCTGCCGTCTTTCGAACCGAGCTTCGAACTCATGCGCCTTTGAGCTGGGGATGAGGGCGACCAGATTTTAGTGCCCACACCGCAGCGATGGGCTTCCCTTCACTCTGCCGCGGCAGCCACCGACATCACCACCTCCACCAGCGTATCCGAGAATGTCGGCGCGTGGCCGTAATCGGCATAGGCCGGCGGATTGATCGCGTTGACGGTTCTCCGCTGCCGGCTGTTGCGCGGCCAGTATCCCATCGGCGCCACCACGACGCCCGGCGTGGCATCGGTCGAAACCTCGGCCACGGCCTCGAACGCGCCGCGATCATTGAACACCCGGACCGTGCTGCCCGCCGAAATCCCTCGCGCGGCCGCATCATCCGGGCTCAGGATAACTTTCTGCGCGCCGGCGTGGTGCAGCTGGGTCTCCATGTTGCCGTAGGACGAGTTCAGAAATGCGTGGCTTTTCGGCGACAGCATGTTCAGCGGAAACCGCGCCGCGAGTGCCGGATTGGTTGCCGGTGCCTCATTGGGCGGAATGTAGTTCGGCAGCGGATCGATCGCCTCGCCCGACTGCTCGCCCGCATAGCCCTGCCGGAACAGCGGCAGAACCAGATTGCCGCCAGCGGCGATCGACGACTTAAACTCGCACTTGCCCGAAGGGGTTGGGAAATTGCCCTCCCGGTGCGGCACGAAGCTCTCTGGAGTTCCGACCTGCAGGCGCGCGTAACCGGTTTTACGCAGCGACGCCATGTCGATCCCGTTGAGCGCGGGGCTGCTCCAATCCAGGGCCGCGACCGCCATCTCCTCGTCACTGCGCTTCCAAAAGGGGTCGTCCAGCCCCATCGCGCCCGCAAGTCGCCGGAACAACTCGGTGTTAGGTATCGCCTCGCCGAGCGGCGCGATTGCTGGCTCGTTCAGCGTCAAATAAAGATGGCCCCAGGAGAACATGATATCGAACTGCTCGAGCTGCGTTGTCGCGGGCAGTACCGATATCGGCATAGAGCGCCGTGTCGGTCATGAACTGCTCGCTGACCACCGTAAACAGATCGTCCCGCGCCAGGCCGCGTTCCACCAGCTCCTGTTCTTGCACCACGACCATGGGATTGGAGTTATAGACGACCAACGAGCGGATCGCTGTTTTCAGCGGCAGCGCGCCGGTTAGCGCTTGCCCCAGCCGCCACTGGTTGATGATCTGCGTGCCGGGCGTAATCCAGTCGGGCCGGCTCAACGCATCCCAGTTCACCGGGAACGCCCAGATCGGCATATGCAGGATGCCGCCGCCGCAATGCCGCCACGAGCCGACCAGCGCCGGCAGGCACGACAGCGCGCGCACCGCGTTACCACCGCCGGCGTGCCGTTCGATGGCAACCCCCATGCGGATCACTGACGGCTGCGTCGTGGCGAACTCGCGCGCCAACTTGCGCACATCTTCGGCGGGAATGCCGGTAATCCGGGCGACTTTCTCCGGCGGAAACTGCTCAGCCCGTTCCTTCAGTTCGTCATATCCAACGGTGTATTTCTCGACGTAGTCTTGATCGACGAGCCCCTCGGCGATGATCACGTTGATCATGCCAAGCGCCAGCGCCGCGTCGGTGCCCGGGCGGATGCGCAGGTGCCAGTCCGCGCGCCTTGCGGTCCGCGTCGAAACAGGATCGATCACCACGACCTTGGCACCGCGTGCCTGAGCCTCGGCGATGAACGGCCAGTGATGCAGGTTGGTGCTGATCGTGTTGATCGCCCAAAGCACGATGTACTTTGAATGCACGAAGCTTTCCGGATCAACCGCGGCGGTCGGGCCGCACGACATGAAAAACGCGGTGATCGCACCGGAATCGCAGAACGTCCGCTCCGATATCGTGGCGCCGAGCCGGTTGAAGAAAGCGTCACCGACATTGAGGCCATTGAGCAGGCCCTGAGTGCCGAGATAGCTGTAAGGCAATATCGCGGCCGGCCCGGATTGCTCGATTATCGCCGACCATCGCGCCTTGATCTCGCCAAGTGCTTCGTCCCAACTGGCGCGGCGAAACTTGCCCTCGCCTTTGCGGCCCGTGCGCATCAACGGAAACAGGATGCGGTCACGGCTGTAGACCCGGTTTTCGTAGCCGTTGACCTTGACGCAAAGTCCGCCGCGGGTGAATGGGTGATCCGGATTTCCCCGGACCTCGACCGCCTTGCCATCGCGCACGGTGGTAATCACCGCACAGGTGTCAGGACAATCGTGGGGACAGGCGCCGAATATTGTTTGCTCATCCATAACGACCTCCTTGATGCCGCCTGCTTCCAACGCTTTGGGCGAGCTTTTCACCGGCTTATTCGGCCAGGTTAAAAACCTGCCTTCTATCGTGGCCAGCGTGCCAGTAAAAAGGTGCCGTGAAAAGCCGAGATGGTTAAATGCCTTGCGATCAGTGATTTTCCGCAGTGCACAAGACAATGATGTCGCCTCGCCTTGGTCATCATTCAAAGCGCCGGAGAAAAATCCAGCATCCACCGCCCGAGGCTGCTTGGATGCGAACCTCCATATCCGTTGTGCCTGTAGGCTGCTCGGCAATATAGTTAAAACGAATATCAAGCCTCCCGGCGGCGATCGCGCGATCGATGCGGCCGCGAAAATTCGCATTGGCCATACAAGGTGCGATCTCGAGGAAAAAGTCGCGGCCAAGCACCGTTTTGCGATATCCCGCCGCTTTAGAAAATAGCCTGCCCGCTGGCACCCAGTTGGTTGCGCCAAAGGGCAGAACATGAACCTGGTCCGGCAGCCGTGCGCTCGCCAATGCACTGAAGTCGATTGCCGCCGCGGTCAAGGCGACGAGCGCGGGGAATGGGCCGCCTCACCGGCCCATTGAGCATCGGCGGAAAACCCGCCCGACGTCATTCCCAATGCGCCGGACGCCACACCCACCGTCCTTGGCGTGGTGCCCAGATCCAGCGACCTTCAACGTAGTGACCGTATTCCGGTCGGCGCTGGACATAGTGGCCGGGCCTCCACACGTAACGGTAGCCGTCCCAGTGCCAATGTCCCGGCTCCCAAACCATCGGTCCACCGGGTGGTGGCGGCACGACTTCCGCGCGCGGCGGCGGGATCGGCGCGTAGGTGGGCGGCGGCGGTTGAGCGCTCGCGCTGCCTATCCCAACCACGCAGACGGCCGCACCGACAAGAAGCCACTTCATCGACAAGCTCCCTCAAAGCCGACCCAGAGATGCCACCTTAACCCGTAACGCCAGGTGGCTTATTGTAACAGCAGGACGGGACCGTCAAATATCCGCGTAACAATGCGTTTCCGCCGCTGTGCCGGGATGCGTCACCGCCCCCAGATGCGCCGGCCCCACCAACTGCGCATATTTCCAGATCGCGCCGGCATTGTAGTCCGTCTGCCGCGGCTTCCACGCCGCCTTGCGAGCCGCCAACTCGGCCTCCGGAACGGCCAGATCGATAGTGCCCTTACCAGCGTCGATCACGATCTTGTCGCCATTCTTTACCAACGCCAAAGGACCGCCCGCCGCCGCCTCCGGACCCACGTGCCCGATACAGAACCCGCGCGTGGCGCCGGAGAACCGCCCGTCCGTTATCAACGCCACCTTCTCGCCCATCCCCTGCCCATAGATCGCGCTCGTCGTGGACAGCATCTCCCGCATTCCCGGCCCGCCCTTCGGGCCCTCGTACCGTATGATGATCACGTCCCCTGCCTTGTACGCCCGAGCATCGACGGCGGCGTACGCCTCCTCCTCGGAGTCGAAGCAAAGCGCGGTCCCCTCGAATCGCAGATTGTGCAGCCCGGCGACCTTCACGATCGCCCCATCCGGCGCCAGGCTACCCTTTAGCCCGACCACTCCGCCAGTCGGAGAAATCGGCGTGGACACCGGATAAATGACATCCTGGTCTTTCGGGAACACCACATCCTTGTGGTTCTCCGCCAGCGTCTTGCCGGTCACCGTCAGGCAGTCGCCATGCAGCAACCCGCCATCCAGCAGCGCCTTGATGACCACCGGAATGCCTCCGACCTTGTGCACGTCAAAAGCCACATACTTGCCGCCGGGCTTGAGGTCGGCGATGTACGGCGTGCGCCGCATGATCGCCACCACGTCATCCATTGTGAACCGGATCCCCGCCTCATGCGCCATCGCCGGCAGATGCAGCCCGGCATTGGTCGACCCGCCGGTCGCTCCCACCACCACGGCCGCATTCTCCAAGGCCTTCAAGGTCACGATATCCCTCGGCCGGATCCGCTTCTCGATCAACGCCATCACCGCCTCGCCTGACTCCACCGCGAACCGGTCCCGCTCCTCGTAAGGTGCAGGAGATCCCGCCGACCCCGGCAGCGCCAACCCGATCGCCTCCGACACCATCGCCATCGTATTTGCCGTGAATTGCCCACCGCACGCACCGGCCGACGGACAGGCAACGATCTCCAGCTCATGCAGATCCTGCTCGGAGATCCCGCCGGCCGCGTGCTGACCCACCGCCTCGAACACATCGACCACGGTGACGTCCCGCCCCTTGAACTTTCCAGGCAAAATCGACCCGCCATACATGAACACGCTCGGCACGTTCAGCCGCAGCATCGCCATCATCATGCCCGGCAGCGATTTGTCGCACCCCGCCAGCCCGACCAGAGCGTCGTAGCAATGCCCCCGCACCGTCAGCTCCACACTGTCGGCAATCAGGTCCCGAGAAACCAGCGACGACTTCATCCCCTGATGGCCCATGGCGATGCCGTCGGTGACAGTGATTGTGGTGAACTCCCGCGGCGTACCGCCCGCCTCGGAAACCCCCCTCTTCACCGACTGAGCCTGTCGGTTCAGCGCGATATTGCACGGAGCAGCCTCATTCCAGCAGGTGGCGACGCCGACAAAAGGCTGATCGATCTCCGCCTCGGTCAGCCCCATCGCATAATAGTAGCTACGATGCGGCGCTCGGCTCGGTCCCACCGTGACATGGCGAGACGGCATCCTGGATTTGTCCCAGCGCCTGGTTACCATGGCCGTTTCCCCTTCGAACGTTGACGAGCCGGTGTGTATAGCGCCGTAGCTTGGAACGCCCAACCCACCCGCGCTGATTGCCGCCCGGACCATCGAGCCGGGCGTCACCCATCTTACGGCCAGCTTGTTGAAGGCGGCGATTCTCATTGCAATCTATCGGCATTTCGTTTTTATATCAAAACTCTTCTGCCCCGTCGAAAAGTTCGACCGATGTATCGCTGCCACTTCATGCAAGCCGGGCACATCGTCCAGGGCCTCCACCTAAAGGTCGAGACACTCGACGCAGCCATCGCCACAGGCCGGAAAATCTTGGCCGATCATATTGAACTTATCGACTGCGATGGTCTCGAAATCTGGTTGGATTCTGCTCTGCTTTACAAATTTGCGCTTTGAGCCGAAAAGCGATCCGCCTCTTAGGGGGATAAATCCGGCGCCTTGAACCGCCCCGCCGCCGCTGAGCCACCCTGTCCGAGCGAGCATCATAGCCCTTCGATCACAGCAATTTCATTGCGAATACAACACTTATGTGTTGCCGTATCGATGTGTCCGAGCAACATATGAGCCTCGTTAATCGCAACAGGGTGTTCATCCAAATGAGGATCAGCAAGGAAGCTCTTTCGACCAGAGTCGTGGTTCGCCGAGCCAGAAGAGGCGCGGCCCCATTTGTATGGGAAATCAACAAAGACACCATGTCCGAACCGGTCTATGTATCACCCGAGGCCTTCGTCACCATGGAAGCCGCCTTCGTGGCGGGACAGTCCCAGACTCGCCGAGTTTACGCCGCCGCAGATACCGACGCCCAGCCAGATTGAGAGCCACTTCTGACATCTCCGGCCTGAAGGTCGCGACCCGCCTACAAGGAACATTCCTCATTGATGGATAAGGTCTGCCGGAAAAAACCGTCAGATTTGCTTTCCACAAGCCCGCGATTTCCACCTGTCAGTGGTCGGATCGTTGAGTTCACGCGCTCCCGCTCGATACGGGCGAAAAACGCCCTCCGATAAACCTTTTGTTCATTCTTTCCCCGTACAGCGGGTCCATGAACTGGCGCATTCTCTTGGCCATGATGGCCACCTTGGCACCCTGCCAGGTCCGCGCGGACATCGGCACGACACCCGCCCAAACGGCCAACCTGGTGTGCCGCCAGGCGATCGCGGCGGCTGAACGGGCCCATGGCATACCTCCGCATTTGCTGGCGGCAATCGCGCGAGTGGAGAGCGGGCGAAAGGATCAGGCGTCCAACTCGTTCAACCCCTGGCCATGGACCATCAACTTCGACGGGCAGGGCAGCTTCTACGACAACAAGGCCCAAGCGGTGGCCGCCGCCACGTCGATGCGGCCACGCGTCACCCAGTCGATCGATGTCGGCTGTATGCAGATAAGCCTGACCAACCATCCCGACGCTTTCGCCAGCTTGGACCAGGCCTTCGACCCCTCGGCGAACGCCGACTACGGCGCACGTTTCCTGGTGCAGCTCTTCGCGAGGACCGGCTCCTGGCCAAAGGCGGTGGAATACTATCATTCCGCCACGCCCGAACTGGGTCACGACTACGGACAAAAGGTCTACGCGGTCTTGCCGGAGGAAACCAAACTCGCCTACGCGGCTGAACCGCCTCCCTTCGCCGGCGGATGGGCCATGACGCCAAACCGCTCGTTGCTGATTTCGCCGATGCGACAGATCGGGCGTGTCATTCCTCGGGCAACCGGTCTAGGCGGGGAACCAATGCCGGGACGGACCCTTGACTCCTACCGATCAGCCCCGGTCCGGATGGCCTTCAGAGCACCCTGACCATTCCGCGACTAATCCGCATGGGCCCGTAGCGCCGCCAGCCCTTTCGTCAGGTCGGCGATCAGATCGTCAACGTCCTCTAACCCAATATGCATCCGCACCACCGGCCCGGCGAACGGTCGGCTCCCGGCTGTCCGAGTCACGAATCCCGTAGTCGGTACCGCAAGACTTTCAAACCCACCCCAGGAAGCACCAATCCCGAACAGATCGAGCGCCTCGACAAACCGGTGAGTTGCCGCCGGGGTAAATGACGGCTTGAACTCGATCCCGAACAGGCTGCATGCGCCGGTGAAATCCCGCCGCCACAGATCATGCCCCGGCGCGCCGGGCAAACCCGGATGCAGCACCTGGGCAACCTCCGGCTGCTGCCGCAGCCAATACGCGATCTGCAACGCCGACTCCATCTGCGCCTGCAACCGCACGGCCATGGTCCGAATGCCGCGCAGCGTCAGCCAGCAATCATCCGGGCTGGCGTACTGCCCCAGTGTCCGGCCCGCCGCATGCAGGATCTGCCAGTCCGCATCGTTGTTCACCGTGATCGCGCCGATCAGCACATCCGAGTGCCCGGCCGGATACTTCGTCGCCGCCTGAATCGACACGTCCACACCATGCGTGAACGGCTGAAAGTGATGGATGCCCCAGGTATTATCCATGAACACTTTCGCTCCCCCGGCATGCGCCGCCCGAGCGATCGCCGGCACATCCTGCACCTCGAACGTATGGCTGCCTGGGCTCTCGGTGTAGACCACCCTGGTATTCGGCCGCATCAGCGCGGCCATCTCCGCCTCATCCACCTCCGGCACATAAAACGTCGTCTCCACGCCGAAGTTCCGCAGCATGGTCGAGGCGAAATTGCGCGCCGGCCCATAAACATGATCCGGCATCAGCATATGATCGCCGGCTTTCAACCATGCCAGCAACGGCGTCGTCACCGCCGCCAGCCCGGTGGAAACGATATAGCAGCGCGTCCCCCCCTCGATCGCCGCGATCGCGTCCTCCAGCGCCCAGTGCGTCGCCGACCCGCCTGTCCCATACGTCAGCACCCGCTCGCCACGCTGGGCCGCCAGCGCCTGACGTTCCTTGACCGTAGGAACCAGCACGGTCGAGCCCCGCAACAACGGCGGATTGACAAACCCGTGCTCGCGCTTCGTCGCCCGGCCGATATGCGAAAGGGTCGTGCGGAAGCCGGGCTTCCGGGTCTCATCGGTCATGAATATCAGCCTACCTCGATCGGAGTGTCGGAGCGTCCGCCCCATTCCGTCCATGACCCGTCATACACCGCGCCCTCGGGAAAACCGGCGACGCGCAGCCCCAGCGTCAGGATGCACGCCGTAACGCCCGACCCGCAACTCGTCACCAACGGCCGAGACCCATCCACCCCAGCCGCCTCGAACCGCCCACGCACCTCGCCCGCCGGCCGGAACGTTCCATCCGCGCGCAGCAGCTCGGTATAAGGCAGGCTGACAGAACGCGGGATATGCCCGCTGCGCATCCCCGCCCGAGGCTCCGGCACCGCCCCGGTGAACCGTCCCGCCGCCCGTGCATCCAGCACCAGTTCAGCGCCCGTCAGCACGTTACGCAGCATGTCGCCCACGCCGCGAAGCTGCCCCGCCCGGTAATCCGGCCGGAATTGCCGTGGCACCGGCACCGCCGCCTCACCGTCATGCACTGGCCGGCCTTCCTTCACCCATTTCGGCAGCCCGCCATCCAGCACCGCCGCGTTGTCGTGGCCGAACAGCCCCATCAGCCACCAGCCGCGCGCCGCCGAGGCCAGCCCCTTCTGGTCATAGAACACCACGCGCGAGTCATTCCCGACCCCCAGCGCGCCCATCAGTTTCGCGAACCGCCCGGGCGTCGGGACCATATGCGGCAGATCGGTATCGGTGTCGGCGATCTCGTCGATATCGAAAAACGCCGCGCCCGGGATGTGCCCCGCAGAAATTCGGCCCGGCCATCCTTTGGCTCATTCGGCAGGTATTTCGTCGCGTCGAACACGACGAGGTCCGGCTTGCCCAGCTCAGCGGCCAGCCACTCGGTCGTTACCAAAGGACCCATCTTCAACCCCATCGGCGAAAGCCGGGCATCCTAGAGTGCGCAGGCCCTGCGGCCAATGCCTCCGTCGGCGGCTTGCAATACCGGCGCTTGACGCCCGAGCCTCGCCCGACGTCCCATCCCGTCGAACCCACGCGGAGGAGCCACGCCCATGACCCACGGAATGATCTCCACCCCGCAACCCGAGGCCGCCGAGGCCGGTGCCGACATCCTTCGCGCCGGCGGCAACGTCGTCGATGCCGCGGTCGCCACGGCCCTGGTGCAGACCGCCGTCGACCCGCAGATGTGCGGCATCGCCGGCATGGGCTGCATGCACCTCTACCTCCCGTCGCGCGGCGTCCATACCACGATCGATTTCCACGGCCGCGCCCCCGCCGCCGCACGCGCCGACATGTGGGCCGACCGCATCGTGCGGGAAGCCGACGACGGCTGGGGTTTCATCCTGCGCGACCGCAGAAAACGAGATCGGCTACCAGTCCATCACCACCCCGCGAACCCTCGCGGCCCTGGATCACGCCCTTCGCCGCTACGGGACCATGACCCTGTCGGACGTCATCCAGCCGGCAATCGAGTATGCCGAAAAAGGCTTCCTGGTCCGCCCCCACGTCGCCGAATACTGGCATCGTCCGCCCAACGCCGGCCGCGCCGCGAACATCGGCATAATCACCAAGTTCCCGGCCGCCCGGAAGATCTACACCGATGCCGCCGGCGCGCCGCTCCAGGTCGGCGCGACGCTGCGCAACCCCGACATGGCAAACACCTATCGCCGCATCGCCCGCGACGGCGCCACCGATTTCTACAGCGGCGAAATCGCCCGCCAGATCCTCGCCGACATGGATGCCAACGGCGGCCTGATCAGCCACGCCGACCTGCAGTCTTGTGCTCCTGAAGAAACGACCCCGCTCTGGGGCACTTATCGCGGCGCCCGCATCGCCACCAACAACCCGCCCGGCGGCGGCATCATGCTGTTGCAGATGCTAAACATCCTCGAACAATTCGACTTGCCCGCGATCGGCCACAATACGCCGGAATACATCCGCATCGTCTCCGAGGCGATGAAGATCGCCACCGCCGACAAGGACGCGCACGTCGGAGACCCTCGGTTCGTCGACGTCCCCGTGCACCACCTGACGTCGAAGGACTACGCGCGCCAGATGGCGGACAAAATCAGGCGGCGCGAGAAAACCCCCGTCCCGCGCTTCAACGCCGGCGGTGCGGAAAGCCAGCACACCACCCAAATCTGCATCGTTGACCACACCGGCAACGCCATAACCATGACCCATACGCTCGGCCAACCGTCCGGCGTGGTCACCGAGGGTCTCGGATTCATGTATACCGGCGCCATGGCGGTGTTCGACCCAAGACCGGGACATGCCGGATCCCTCGCGCCCGGCAAGTCACGCTTCTCCGCCCTGTCGCCAACCATCGTCTTCAAGAACGACCACCCCTTCCTCGTGCTCGGTGCGCCGGGCGCCACCTACATCACCATGGGCAATCTGCAGGTCATGCTCAACGTAATCGACTTCGGCATGAACGCCGAAGCCGCGGTGGATGCACCCCGCTTCGCGGCCGTTTCGGACACCATCGAACTGTCCAACCGCATCCTACGCTCCGCTGAGCGCTCGCTGCTGGCGGAGGGCTATCCCGTCCGGCGGCTTCCGCAAAGCTATGCCTTCGCGCTGGGTGCACGCGATCCGGATCGTAGACGGCAGAATGGACGGCGGCGCCGACCCCGCCACCGGCGGATCGGTTATCGAGGTGACACCATGACCATCCCTCCCGACTGGCTCGCCCTTAACCTGGCCAACTGGAATGAGCGCGTTCCCATCCATCTGAACGCCCCGCCGCTGCACTATGATCTCGATCCGCTCAAGCAAGGCAAACAACAACTCGAGCCGATCGAGGCCGGCATCCTGGGGCCGGTTGACGGCCTGCGCGTGCTGCACCTGCAATGTCATTTTGGATATGACACGTTGACGCTCGCTCAGCAGGGCGCCACCGTCACCGGCCTCGACTTTTCCCCGCCGGCCATCGCCGCGGCCAGATCGCTCGCCGCCGACCTCAATCTGACGCATCGCGCTCGGTTCGTGCAGGCAAATGTCTACGATGCGGAGGCGGCGATCAACGAACCAGGCTCCTTCGATCGCGTCTTCGTCAGTTGGGGCGCCCTGGTCTGGTTACCCGATATGCCCGCCTGGGCGCGGATCGTTGCATCCTTTCTGAAACCAAACGGCTTCCTCGCGCTGGCCGAAGCGCATCCCGCCGCGTGTGTGTTCGACGACCGCACCGCGACACCGGACGGCAGACCGGGATGGTATATGCCGTATCTCTCTCGGCAACCGATAATCGAAGACCAGCCCGAGGACTATGCCGATCCTGCGGCGCGTCTGCAAAACAGTCGAACCGTGGAATTCCTGCACCCGTTGAGCGACGTCATCATGTCATTGATCAACGCCGGGTTGCGCATCGACCAATTTCACGAACATGACAGGATCACGTGGCAGTTGTTCGCCCATCTGACAAAGCGCGCGCCGAGCGAGCACGTCTGGCCCGACAAGCCGTGGTTGCCGCTGTCCTATTCTTTGCGGGCAGCAAAGCCTTGACCGGTTCAGCGATCCGCCGCCCAATTGACCTGCCGCAATGTTAACCACTCCGATCGCTGTAAAGACCGGCACGGCTTGGGCCGACAGTCTGCCGCCGAGGACAACGCGCCCAAACACCTCTTAAAGGGCAAAACCAATGATCGTCGCCGACGTCATGACCCGCAACTGCATTACCATCGCCCCCGAAGCGACCGTGGAGGAAGCGGTCAACCTGATGCTGACCCGGAACATCTCCGGCCTGTTCGTGGTCGACAAGTCCGGTGACCTCGCGGGCGTCATCACCGAGGGCGACCTGCTGCGCCGCGACGAAATCGGCACCGAGCGCCACCGCCCCTGGTGGCTCCGCCTGCTCGCCTCCCCAGCTAGGCAAGCCGCCGATTTCACCCGCGCCAACGGTCGTCACGTGCGCGATGTCATGACCGAGGACGTGCTCAGCATCGCGCGGGACGCTCGGCTGGAGGATGTGGTGGCAACCATGGAGAAAAACCGCATCAAGCGCCTACCGGTAACCGCCGATGGCCGGATTGTGGGTGTGGTCAGTCGCGCCGACCTGCTGCGCGCGCTGGTCGGGCGAATTCGGCATGTGGAACCCCTCAACACCGACGACCGCGCCATCCGCACCGCGATCCTGAATGCGCTGGAAGCGCAACCCTGGGCGCCGACGACGACACTCAACGTCACTGCATCGGAAGGCGTCGTCGATCTATGGGGAACCGTCACAACCGACGAAGAACGCCACGGCATCCGCGTCATCGCCGAGAACACCAGCGGCGTGAAGTCCGTCAACGACCACATGGTCTATATCGAGCCCTATACCGGCACGGTGATCGACGCGCCGGACGCACGGTCATAGCACCCGCCACCAGCGCGTCCGAGAGGACCGATAAGCACCCCGACTGGATATCGCGGCATGGCCTCCCTATCTCGCCTATGGCTACAAGGGAGAACTCAAATGAGCGAATTCGAAAGCAAATACACCGCCCAGAACCTGATGGCGGTGCACGGCCTGCGCGCTCAGGCGGTCGTGCAAGAACGCCTCAGCGAAGCCCGTCAGCAGGGTGATACAACAGGATTGGAGCGCTGGCAGAACGTCGAAGCCGCGATCAGCGAACTACGCCGCACAGCGCCAGTCCACACTGCCCAGCACTGATGGCTGGGGCGGGAGGGATCGAACCTCCGTATGACGGAATCAAAATCCGTTGCCTTACCGCTTGGCGACGCCCCAACGTGCCGCCGTGATAGGTCGACCCGCCCCTCGCGTAAAGCAGGAAGCGTGACTACCCCTCAATTCCCCCGCCCCAAACCCACCATCCCGCACGCCTGATCCCGACGGCAGCCTCGCGCGCGGCACCAGCCGACGCGAATAGCCCGAAGCAGGTGGCCCCCGACCCGCTCATCCGCGCCAGCAGACAGCCCGGCACCGAGCCCAGCACATCCAGCACGTCCCCAATCACCGGCGCAATCGAGCACGCCGCCGCCTGAAGATCATTTCGTAACCCCCGCAGATCTGCCGCGAGCGCGAAAGCATCCCCCCATCCACCCCGAGGAAAACCGGCCACCTCCGAGAATCCCCCGCCCGACCGCGCCCGAAACACCCCAGGCGTCGAAACCGCCACCCCAGGATTGACCAGCACCAACCCCACCTGCGGCAGCGGCGGAGCCGGCACCAGGATCTCCCCAACCCCCGACATCAGCGCCGGCCGTCCCAACAGACACACCGGGACGTCCGCCCCCAGCGCCCGCGCCAATCCGTGCAATTCCGGGGCGACACCCCAGAACCGGCACAGCAACCGCAGCGTGGCCGCCGCATCGGCCGATCCCCCGCCGATCCCCGAGGCAACCGGCAAATTCTTCTCCAGCACCAACGCCCCGTTGGCGCGGATCCCGGCCAGATCCGCCAGCCCCCGCGCTGCCCGCAGCACCAGATTATCCGGCTCCGCCGCCAACCCGGTGGCGAACGGCCCAGTCACCGTCAGCGAAAGATCGGAACCAGCCGACACGCTCAGCCGGTCGCCCACCCCGGCGAACACGACCAAACTATCGAGCAGATGGTACCCATCATCCCGCCGCCCGACGACATGCAGATGCAGATTGATCTTCGCCGGCGCGAACGTCGAAAGCCCCGACGCCAAGCACTACGGCCCGCTGACGACCGAACCCAGATGCCCGGTGTTCAGCTTGGCCTCCAGCTTCGCCGCGTCATCGGGGGTCGGATTGAGCGTCAGCGCGCGCCGCCACTGATACTGCGCCTCGATCTTGCGCCCGGCCGCGAAGTAGGCGTCGCCGAGGTGCTCGTTGATCGTCGCATCCTCCGGCTCCAGCTCCACCGCCCGCTCCAGCGTCGTGACCGCCTCCTTGCTATGCCCCTGACGGAACAGCACCCAGCCCAGGCTGTCGGTGATCGCCCCGTCATTCGGCCGCCGTTCCGCCGCGGTCTGGATCATCTGCCGCGCTTCATCCAAATGGTGGCCCATGTCGGCCATCGAGTAGCCCAGATAGTTCAACACGAACGGCTGATCAGGCGAAAGCTGCAGGGCCTGCTCGAAATCGGCCTTCGCCTTCGGCCATTGATGCGATCGCTCCTCGGCCACGCCGCGATCGTAATACAGCACCCAATCCGAGGCGGTCGCATGCGAAACCCGTCCGATCGCCTTGTCATAGGCCGCGACCGCATCCGGGAACCGCTGCGTCATGCGCAGGATGTCGCCACGCTGTTCGTCCGGCAACGGACTGTCGGGATAATCCCGCGCCATACGCTCCAGATCGTGCATCGCGTCCTCCGGCCGCCCCAGCCGATCGACCAGGACCGCCCGCCGCAACTGCACTACGGAATAGATCGGATCGCTCGCCGGCACCTCATTCAACATGCGAAGTGCTGCTTGCTGGTGGTGCTGGCTCCCCAGGATATCGGCGGCCAACAATCGCGCCGCGGTGAAATCCGGCCGCAGATCCAGCGCCAGCCGCAGCGCGATCAGCGAGAAATCGTCCGCGTCCTGCGCCCGCAGCAGAGCGGCGAAGGTGAAATAGGCCTCGGCGATGCCGTCGATCGCCCGCGGCACAGGACGTTTGGTGACCGACGCGATCAACGTAGGCATCGAGATGGACAGATCAGGCGCACCCACCAGCAGCGCGGCGAGCGTCCGTTGCGCCTCAGCCGCCTGGCCGGAGCGGGCCTGCCAGCTCGCCAGGATCTGCGCCATACGCAGATTCGGCTCCGTCATAGTGCTCTCAGCCGAGCGGTAAAGCCCTGCGGCAACCTCCGGCCGATTGCCGAGGTCCGCGATCATCGCCGCTTGTAAAGTGAACAGAGCACGAAACCGGGGGTTCTCGACGTACGGGCGCAGGGTCGATAGCGCCGTGTCGGTCCGGCCATCCCCCTGCTGCGCCCAGGCGACCAGCAGCGGTTGCAGCAACTGCGTCATGCCCTGGCGCGGCAAGGAATGGAAAATCGTCTCCGCATCCTGCCAACGTCCGGCTTTGATGTCCACGTCAGCCAGCACCAGTTGCGCCACCTGGCTGTCCGGCAACTGAGTCGCCAGTTTGACGGTTTCCGGCCGCCCCGCGTTGAGGCACGCGATAAATGCCTCCAGCGTCAGGTCCGGGTCACCCGGACTCTCCGCCAACGCCTTCAGCAGATCGTTCGCGGCGGTGGCGGGATCGCCTTCCGCCATGGCGAACCGCCCGGCGAGGAAGTTGCCGATCACCCCGGCGGGCATTTGGCCCCTATCAGGCCCAGGAGCGGGAGGATCGGAAGCCGCGCAAGCCGACAACAGCGTGAGCGCGAGGAGGACGGACCGCCGTGCGGTGCGGACATGTTGCATCTGCTCACTGTAGCAGGCGTGAAACGCCCTGTCATTCAGCGTGATAGATGATTTCACATGAATAATATCACATCAGGCGAAGCGGCCCGGCCAATTCCCAAAGCCGCCGCGGCGATGATCAAGTCCAATAAATCGGCTGCCTGCGGAATTTTTCGAACGCCAGGATGATCCGAGGCCTTACTGTCCCCGCCCGCGCTGCCATGAAACCCGCGACCACACCGGCGCCATAGGCATGACGTCCGTTAGCGCCGCCGAGTTCCTCCAGCAGATGCGTCGCCACGGCGCCGTCGTTCAGCACACCCAGGCGTTGCTGCAAGTTGCTCAGGCGGCGGATGAAGCGGTGCGCAGCTTTGCCGGGAAACATCGTGGCGAACATCTCCGCCGCATAGCGCGCCCGCTTGGCCCGCAAACGCACCGCGTGGAGCCCGGGAACATCCAGTTTCTCCATCCGCTTTCCCGCGCCGACCAGCTTCTTCCAGCGATGCTGCAAAACCGCGGAACTGAAGGCGGTCAGCGTCAGCGGCGGCTCCGCGGTCGTCACCCGCCATGACGCGGCCGCCGTGAACCAGGCGAGCTCAATACCCAGCTTGCGAAAATCGGCACCAGCCAGATACGCGGTCAACGCGGCCCGATGCGCTTGCCGCCGTCGTGTCGCCGCCGAGGCCAGCCGTTGCAGCCGCTGATCGGCCGTCAAAGCCTCCCGCAGCGCCGGGATCGTCTCATCCACCAGCACATCCCAATCGCGGCTCGGACCAAGCTGCCTGCCCAGCGCCTTAAGGCTGCCGTTGACCGCATCCAGCGCCCCGGCTTCAACCACCGGCCGGAAGATCGACATTGCGGAGCGGGCACGACGAACCGCCACACGCATCTGATGCACCGCCTCGGTGCCCGCCTCATCCAGGCGATCAGCCAACGGTGCGTAAGCCAAAACCACGTCCGTCAGGTGGCCAATGATGTGCGCCAGAGCTTCCGGCACGCCGATCTCCGCGTCCGGCAGGACAGGAGCACCCCGATGCCGTGGCTTCGGCGCCCGCCCGGTTGCCAGCCCGATCGCCTCGGCCGCGAGCGACGCAACGGGCACCTCGGCAGAAATCGCGCCGGCGATCAGCAGCGCGGCAGCACGGACCGCCGCCTCCTCGCCGCTCAGCAGAATGCGGGCGGCCGGCTGCTCCGCCGTCACAGCCCGCAGGACGCCCCGCTCGATAGTTAGCGTAACCACATCCTCGCCAAATCGATGAACGCTGCTCGTCCGCCGGCCCTCGAACGCGGCGAGCGGCGCCAATGGAGACGGGAGCGTTGCCAGATCAGGCGCTTCCGCGACCACCGGCGGCGGCTGCGCGGGCAGCCACGTGTCCGGTCCCGGCACTGCGCGCTCCAGCCGCCAGAGGCCGCGTTGTTCGGACAAGGCCAGACCGTCCGCCAGCAGCGCGTGCTCAGGACTGTCGTGCCAAACGATCTTGACCGTCTGACTGCGCGCCCGGCCGTCGCGATTTGCGGCCAGCGCCTTCAACCGCCCAAGGCCAGCCGCCGCCTCCGCCCGCGCGGTAAGTTCGAACTCCATCAGGATTGGCCAGCGGCCTCCAGCGATCGCGGCGTCAGGAACCGCACCAGCCGGCCGCCACCCTCACGCAACTCCCACCAGGATCTGGCGACAACAAATTCCGCCAAGGCGCCGGTGGGAAAGCCTGCCGCCAGGCCGCGGGTCGGCCTCGCTGCCGCTGGCCATCGCGAGCGGGCCGGCCAGGCTCACCGCGAGGTCGTGGAGGCCAGGATTGTGACCGATCAGCAGCACGCTGCGCACTGTCTCCGCCACGCCGTGCAGCGCCGCCATCAACTGGATCGGGTTGGCCAGATACAGGCTGTCCATCGGTTCTATCAACGGCGCGTCGTCCCACGGCTCCAGCAGCTCCAGCGTCTCCTGCGTCCGCCGGGAGGTAGAGACCAGGACAACGTCCGGTACAGGCCGAGGTCGCGCATCGCCTGCCGCATCACAGCGGCCGACCGGCGCCCGCGCGCGTTGAGCGGACGGTCCCGGTCGGGCATCATAGCGTCGTCCCAGGCGGACTTCGCGTGCCGCAAGAGCAAGAGCTGGCGCATCACAAACCTATTCTGCCACGGCTCGCGACCGTTGTCCCCCCGGTCATTCGAAGCTAACGATCCAGCCTCGCATAATCTCGGTTTTTTAGCGTCTGCTCACCCACGCGTGAGGCTCTACAGGTAGCTCGAAGCCATCGACGGCGAACCTTCCAGCGCATGCGCCATAAACTCCAGCGCCTCACGCACCTGCGCCCGATCAGCCGGCCCGCCGAGGCACACCCGGACCGCCTCCGGCGAGCTTGTGCCGGTCGTAAACGCGTCACTCGCCACAACCCCGATCCCGCTCGTCCGCATATGTCCGACGAACGCCGACCGGGTCCACGGCTCCGGCAGCGACAGCCACAGATGAAACCCGGCAGGATCGGCCCTGAATTTCGTCCCGCGCAGGATCGCGCGCGCCAGCGATTGCCGCTCCGCCGACTCCATCCGCACCGCCGCCAGCAGCGCGTCCCCGGTTCCGTCATTGATCCATCGCGTCGCCAGCGCCACCGTGACGGGCGATGCCATCACCGTCGCCGATCGCATGGAGGCCGCAAAGCTCCAGCCCGAACGATTGTCCGGCACAATGACGTAGGCGACCCGCAGACCCGCCCCGAGACATTTCGCCAGGCCGGAGATATGCCAGGTCAGTTCCGGCGCCAGCGCGGCAAACGCAGGTGGCGCATGTTCGGGCAGCAGCCCGTAAGGATCATCCTCGACGATCGGCACGCCGAACCGGCGGGCGACCGAAGTAAGCGCCAGCCGCCGCGGCTTCGCTGATCGTGTGCGTCGTCGGGTTCAGCAGCGTCGGGTTCAAATAAAGCGCCTTCGGCGCCAGCCGAGCGCAGGCATCGGCAAAGGCGTCGGCGTCCACGCCCTCTTCATCCATCGGCAGCCCGGTCAGCGTGAGTCCAAGCTGGCCCGCGATCGAGCGGGCGCCGGGATAGGTGATAGCCTCCGACAGCACCACATCCCCGGGCTTCGCCAGCAGCCCCAGAATGCCCACCAACGCCGGATGGGCGCCCGGCACAATGAAGACACGATCCTGCTGCGGCACCAGTCCCCGCCGGCTGAGCCAGGCCGACGCGGCCTCCTTGTCCGCCGAGACGCCGCCAAAACCCTGGTAGCGCATCAGCAGCACGAGGTCCCGGCTGATCGCCTCCCAGCCGTCCTGCATCCGGTCCAGCAATTCCGGATCGTCCGGCTCCGGTGGCAGGTTCATGGACAGATCGACGATCTCCGGATGGCGCGCCATCGCTGGATGGCGGCGGCGGACGGCGTCGCTGACGAAGGTGCCCTGACCGACGCGGGACTCGATCAGCCCCCGCCGCTTCGCCTCCACATAGCCGCGCGCCACAGTGGTGAAGTCGATGCCGAGCACCGCGGCCAGGGCGCGCTGCGGCGGCAGGCGGTCGGACGCCGACAGACGCCCGGCCTCGATGTCTCCCGCGATGGCATCAGCAATTGCCAGGTAGCGTGGCGTGCCACGACGTGACAGATCCGGAACCCATTCAGTCAAGCCGTCTTCCCTTCCGTGACATGATCCGCGGAATTGACTGTATATTGTTGCACAGAGCAGCGCCAGTCTCCGTCGCGCGTGCACGCCGCCGCGAAAGGCCTCCGACACTTTCGCGCGTGACCAAAGCACCGGAATGTGCAGAGTTACGACATGTCACCCTCATCCTGCCAATCGGACGCGCAAACCCCGCCGACCCATCCCGCGAAGTGGCGTATTTGTGAGCGGACGTTCGCAGGAAACTCTGCTTTGATCGCTTCGTAGGCGTTTGCCCAAAAGACGTGGTCATATTTTGAGCATTCATGCATGCAATTGACTGTATAATTGACTGCATTATTGATCGTATTCATGACCCGTCCGTTTACAGTCAATCTGGCACGCCACTTGCTCCTCCCATACCGCCACCCAAGCAAGGAGGACCACCATGGCAACCGTCACAGCGCCCGCACACCAGAAAGGCGACTTCTTCGTCGACTACGAGGAAAAGGTCTTCGAGGATGTCAAAGCCGAACCCGGCGAGAAGGCTCTCGTCACTTTCCACACCGTCGCGTTCGAGGGCTCCATCGGCCTCGTGAACATCCTTCAGGCGGTCCGCCTCGCGCGCAAAGGCTACGAAACGTCCATCCTCCTGTATGGACCCGGCGTCACCCTCGGCGTCCAGCGCGGCTTCCCCAAGATCGGCGACGAGGCCTTCCCCGGCGCGCAGAACTTCAACAATCAGCTCAAGCGCTTCATGGACGAGGGCGGCAAGGTCTACGCCTGCCGCTTCGCCCTGCAGGCGCTGTACGGCCACGGCGAACCCTCACTGATCGAAGGCATCCGCCCGATCAACCCGCTCGACGTGCTCGACCTCGTGCTGATCCACAAGAAAGCCAACGCCGTCATCCTGGATACCTGGACGCTCTAACGCCCCAATCATCATGGCCGGGCGAAGTCCCGGCCATCCACGCCCAAGGTTTCAGCAACAGGACCCGTCCAATGCCGAAGACCGTCCGAGCCGCCGCCGCGCAACTCACCCCCGACCTCGAAACCCCCGGCGGCACCGTAAGCAAAGTCCTGAACGCCATCGCCGAGGCCGGCGGTAAAGGCGTCAACCTGATCGTTTTTCCTGAAACCTTCGTCCCCTGGTATCCGTATTTCTCCTTCGTCTATCCGCCCGTATCGACAGGCAAGGACCACATCCGTCTCTACGAACACGCCGTCGTCGTCCCCGGCCCGGTCACCGACGCAGTCGCCGCCGCCGCCCGCCGCCACAACATCGTCGTCGTGCTCGGCGTCAACGAACGCGACCACGGCTCGCTCTACAACACGCAACTGCTGTTCGACGCCGATGGCAGCCTCAAACTCTCCCGCCGAAAGATCACGCCCACCTTCCATGAGCGCATGATCTGGGGCCAAGGCGACGGCTCCGGCCTGAAGGTGGTAGACACAGCCGCCGGCCGCGTCGGCGCCCTCGCCTGCTGGGAACACTACAACCCGCTCGCCCGCTACGCCCTCATGGCCCAGCACGAGGAAATCCACGTCGCGCAATTCCCCGGCTCCCTCGTCGGCCCGATTTTCGCCGAACAGATCGAGGTCACCATCCGCCACCACGCCTTGGAAAGCGGCTGTTTCGTCGTCAACGCCACCGGATGGCTCACCGACGACCAGAAAACCGCGATCACCCCCGATACGAAACTGCACAAGGCGCTGACCGGAGGCAGCTTCACCGCGATCATTTCACCCGAGGGCAGCCACGTCGTTCCTCCCCTGACGCAAGGCGAGGGGCTTCTCATCGCCGACCTCGACATGAGCCTGATCACCAAGCGCAAGCGCATGATGGACTCCGTCGGCCACTACGCCAGGCCGGAACTATTGAAACTACTTCTCGACGACCGCCCCGCCCCCCCGATGCAAACGATTCCCCATGGGAGTACCCAGGATGAACGCGAAGATTCCGACGGAACACCTGATCAACGAATTGCAATCGCACGGCGTGCGGCTGGCTGATCCAAAAGCCGGCGTCGAAAGCCGCCGCGGCGGCGCGGGTCCGTCTGATCACAAGGCCATCACGATCGACGGGATGACGGTCATGGTTCCGGTCCATACGGCCCCGGCCTTCGAAAGTCCCTATGTCGCCGAGGTCCCCGACCGCAATGGCAACAGCCGCATTGTCCGAAATGGCATCGATCTCGGAAGCATCAGCTTCCCGAAGCGCCCCCGCTTCTACGACCTGACCACCGAAGACGGCATTCCATACTCCAAAATCGCTGTCCTGCACGGAAGGGACGTGCTGGCCACCACCGTGCTGCAAACCTGCATCCGGTATCAGAGCCGAACCAAAACCTGCCAGTTCTGCGCCATCGGCCAATCCCTCGCCGCCGGCCGAACGATCGAGCGCAAGACCCCCGCCCAACTCGCCGCCGTCGCCAAAGCCGCGGTCGAACTGGATGGCGTCAAGCACATGGTTCTTACTACCGGCACCCCACCGGGCAACGACCGAGGCGCCGCCATTCTCGCCGAAAGTGCCCGGGCCATCAAAGCCGCCGTCGACCTGCCCATTCAGGGCCAATGCGAGCCACCCGACGATGACGCCTGGTTCACCCGCATGTACGACGCCGGTATAGACACGCTCGGCATGCATCTCGAAGCCGTCACCCCGTCGGTGCGCACCCGCATCATGCCCGGCAAGGCAACAGTCCCCGTGAGCCGCTACCTCGACGCCTTCGCCGCCGCCGTCCCGGTGTTCGGCCGAGGCCAGGTCTCCACCTACATCCTTGCCGGCCTGGGCGATACGCCGCAGGCAATCCTCGATCTCGCCGAAACGTTGATCGAACTGGGCGTCTACCCCTTCGTCGTGCCGTTCGTGCCGATCTCCGGAACGCCGCTCGAAAGCCACCCGCGCCCCACCGCCGCCTTCATGGACTCCATCCTCGGCCCGCTCGCCTCGATGCTGCTGCGAGCCGACCTACTCGCCACCGACATCAAGGCAGGCTGCGGCAAATGCGGCGCCTGCTCCGCGCTCTCCACCTACGAGCGGAGGGTCCTGGCATGATCATCGAACCGGTTCGCCCATTCCTGGCCTGCGAATTCCGCGTGAAGTTCGCCACCCTGTCGTGGGAGCGAAACAGAGCCGCGGCGCTGCGCCGGCAGGTCTTCTGCGAGGAGCAGCGGCTGTTCCAAAACGACGATCGTGACAGCCATCGACGACATCGCCATCCCGTTGGTCGCCCTGTCGTCACTCGCGATCACCCATGAGGACGTGGTCGGCACCGTCCGGATCCACGAGGCCGAGCCCGGCCTCTGGTGGGGATCGCGTCTCGCGGTCGCTCGGCCATACCGGAAAATCGGCGCCATCGGGACATCGCTTATCCGTCTCGCCGTAAGCTCCGCCCATGCCAGAGGCTGCCGCCGCTTCCTGGCCCACGTGCAGAGCCAAAACGCAACCCTGTTCCACGCACTGCATTGGCAGACCCTGGACGAGGTCACGCTGCACGGGCATCCCCATCATTTCATGCAGGCCGACCTGGCCTGGTACCCGCCGCTGACAACACCCGAAACCGGCTTCCTGTCGCATCTCAAACAGGCTGCATGATGTTCGAGCAGATCGTCGAATCCCTGCGATCCAGTCGCGGTATCGCCGCGAAAACCGACATCGCGCGCGTCGCGGACCAACTGGGCTTCACCGCGAACGATACGATCCGCGTCGGCGACGATTGCGCCGCGATCCCCGATGGAGACGGCTACCTGCTGCTGGCGATCGAAGGTTTCATCAACGAGTTTGTCGCCGCCGACCCGTGGTTCGCCGGGTGGTGCGGCGTGATGGTGAACGTCTCCGACATCGCCGCAATGGGCGGCCGCCCGATCGCCGTGGTGAACGCCATCTGGTCGGCCGGCGACGCCGCTAATCCGATCTTGCAGGGCCTGCGCGCCGCCTCCGAAACGTTTGCCGTTCCACTGGTCGGCGGCCACACCAACCTGCGCACCGATCGCTCGCAACTGTCCGCGGCGATCCTCGGCAGAGCAAATCGACTTCTCACGTCTTTTGATGCGCAACCGGGCGACCGCCTGATCGCGGCCATCGATCTGCGCGGCCGCTACCGAGACCCTTTTCCGAACTGGGAAGCCGCCACTGACGCGCCCGCGATCCGCCTCCGCGAGGACATCGAAATCCTGCCCCTGATCGCTGAGGCCGGCCTATCAAAAGCCGCAAAGGACATCAGCCAGGGCGGCATTATCGGCACCGCCATGATGCTGGCCGACTGTTCGTCCGTTGGCCTGAACATCGACCTCAACGCCATCCCGCGCCCAGACGCCACGCCACTCGATCGCTGGCTACAAACCTTCCCCAGTTTCGGCTACATCCTGACCACGACGGACGCCCCAGCCGTCATCGCCCGTTTCGCCGAACGCGGCATCCACGCCGCCGACATCGGACTGGTTACACCCGAAAGGACCGTCCGCGTCACCCTCGCCGCCGCGTCCGAAACCATCTGGGACTTCTCCTGCCAAACACTGCTCGGTTGCGCCCATGCCTGAGCTTCGTTTCGTCCTCCGTTGGCCCGACGGTACTCGGGAAACCTGCTACTCCCCCTCCACCGTCGTGCGCGACCATTTCGAACCCGGCACACTCTATCCACTCGCCGATTTCCTGTCCCGATCCCGTGCCGCGCTGACCGCCGCCAGCGACAGGGTCAAAGCAATCTACGGCACCCCCTGTTCCCGGGCGCTGAGCCAACTTGCCCGCATCGAGTACGCCACCGCACGCTTTTCAACCGACACGCAGGTGCTTTTCGAATCTTTCAAGGAATGATGCCATGACCGAGATCCCCCATGTCAGCGTCGCCGTCATTGGCGGCAGTCAGGCCGGCTTGTCCATGAGCTACTACCTGTCCGCCAATGCGATCGACCACGTCGTATTCGAGAAAAACCGTGTCGCCCACGCCTGGCGCACGCAGCGCTGGGACAGCTTCTGCCTGGTGACGCCGAACTGGCAATGCAAACTGCCCGGCTTCGACTACCCCGGCAACGATCCGGACGGTTTCATGGTCCGCGACGATATTGTCGCCTATGTGGAGGACTACGCCCGTCGCATCGAGGCGCCGCTGAAGGAAGGCGTCGGCGTCACGTTGGTCACCCGGACCAGCCGTGGCTTCCTGGTCGACACCACCGCCGGTCCCGCCACCGCTGACGCCGTCGTCCTCGCCGTCGGCGGCTACCATTACCCCAACATCCCGCGGGTCGCCGAGCGTCTTCCCGCCTCGATCGTCCAGCTCCATTCATCAACCTACCGCAACAGTCACACTCTGCCGCCCGGCGAGGTCCTGGTAGTCGGCAGCGGACAATCCGGATGCCAGATTGCCGAGGACCTGCACCTCGACGGCCGCAAAACCCACCTCGTCGTCGGCAGCGCGCCACGTTGCCCGCGTGGCTATCGCGGCAAGGATGCCGTGGATTGGCTCGCAGACCTCGGGCAGTACGACCTGCCTGTCGACCAGCACCCGCTGCGCGAGAAAGTCCGCAAAAAGGCGAACCATTACTTGACCGGCCGCGACGGTGGCCGCGACATCGACCTGCGCAGATTCGCCCTGGGCGGCATGAAACTCTACGGCCGGCTGACCGGCTTCGCCGACGGGAAACTGACCTTCGCCGGCGATCTTGAAAACAACCTCGACGCCGCCGACGCCAGCTATAACAACATCTGCGCGACGATCGACAAACACATCGCGGCCAACCACATCGACGCTCCGGACGGTCATCGCACCCTTCCCTGCTGGCGTCCCGAATGGCCCGTCAGGAACCTCGACCCGGTCGCGCAAGGCATCACCAGCATCATTTGGGCCACCGGCTTCCGTGCCGATTGGTCCTGGATCGACCTGCCGATTTTCGACGGCGCCGGTTACCCCACCCATACCCGAGGCGTAACTTCCATGCCCGGCGTCTACGTCCTCGGCCTGCCTTGGCTGTATACCTGGGGCTCTGGCCGCTTCGTCGGCGTCGGGCGCGACGCCGGCTATCTCGCCGAACGAATCACCACGCATCTGGCATCGACGCGGGAACTCGTAGACAGCTGATCCGACCACGTTCCCGCGCGCAAGCGGAACCCGCGCCGCCCGCCCGCGCTGTCTCGCAGCGAGGACAAGGAGCCAGGGATGAGCGGTGCCGCGACCACATTCAAGGAGATCACCACCGACATCCCCGCCCGGATGGACCGCCTGCCCTGGAGCAACTTCCATCTGCTGGTCGTCATCGCGCTCGGCGTCACCTGGGTCCTCGACGGCTTGGAGGTAACCCTCGTCGGTTCGATCGGCCCGATCCTCCGGGACAAGCAGACCCTCAGCCTGACCGACCAGGACATCGGAAACATCGCGGCCTGCTACGTCGGCGGCGCCGTGGTGGGTGCGCTGCTGTTCGGCTGGCTCACCGACCGCTTCGGCCGGCGCTTGATCTTCAACCTCACACTCGGCATCTACATGGTGGGCGTGCTGCTCACCGCCTTCGCCTGGAACTTTTGGAGTTTCGCCTGTTTCAACTCCATCACCGGCCTCGGCATCGGCGGTGAATATGCGGCGATCAACTCCGCCATCGACGAGTTGATCCCCGCTCGCCTGCGCGGCCGCATCGACCTGATCGTCAACGGCAGCTACTGGGCCGGCGCCGCGATCGGGGCCGCCGGATCGCTGCTATTGCTGTCCGGCCGACTCGTCGGCCTCGATATCGGCTGGCGCCTCGGCTTCGGCATCGGCGCGGTGCTCAGCGGCTTCATCCTGTTCCTCCGCCGCTACGTGCCCGAGAGCCCACGGTGGCAAATCACCCATGGCCGCGAGCAGGAAGCCAAGCAAACCACCGACGAGATCGAGCGAAAGATCGGCAAGGACCTGCCGCCACCGAAAAACACGCTGAAGCTTCACCCCAGGAAGGTGTTCGGGTTCGGCCTCATCCTCGGCGCGATGGTCGGCAAGAACCGCGGCCGAAGCTTCCTCGCGCTGAGCCTGATGGTTGCCCAGGCCTTCCTGTTCAACGCGGTATTCTTTACTTACGGCCTCGTGCTGGCCACGTTCTATCACATCCAGGAGGCGCGCACCGGCGTCTACATCCTGCCGCTCGCCGCCGGGAATTTCCTCGGGCCGCTGTTGCTGGGTCACCTGTTCGATACCGTCGGCCGCAAAAAGATGATCGCCGGAACCTACGGCCTGTCCGGCCTCCTGCTCATCGCCGTGGCGATCCTGTTCGGCATGGACCTGCTGACCGCTTGGACGCAAACAATCTGCTGGATGGTGATCTTCTTCGTCGCCTCCGCCGCCGCCAGTTCCGCCTATCTCACGGCCAGCGAGATCTTCCCGTTGGAGACAAGAGCCATGGCGATCGCGCTGTTCTACGCCCTCGGCACACTGATAGGCGGCGTCAGCGCGCCGTTCCTGTTCGGCCACCTGATCGGCTCCGGCAGCCAATGGGCGGTGGCGGGTGGCTACATCGGCGCCGCCGCGCTGATGATCGGCGCCGCGGTATGCGAGGCGATCCTCGGCGTCGAGGCCGCCGGCAAATCGCTGGAGGACGTCGCCCAACCACTGTCAAGCAGCTAGCCGGCAGTAATGAACTACAGCCTACTTCTGATTGTTCTGCTGGCGCTGGTATTCCCCACCTTGGGCCTGGCCGCCGATCAGTGGTCGCATGCCGAACCGCTGACGGTGACCATGGTCGACAACAGCTTCCAGCCCGACCACCTCACCTTCCACGCCGGCCAGCCCTATGAGTTGCGCCTGGAAAACCACGGCAAGGACTTGCATGAATTCACCGCCCCCGCCTTCCTGAAAGCCGCCACCGTCCGGGATAAGAAACTGCTCGCCAACGGCGGGACTGATGTTGTGGTCCAGCCCGGAAAGTCGGTCCGCGTCTTGCTGATCGCCCCCCCGAAGGGCCACTACGATCTGACCTGCGCCGATCACGATTGGGACGGTATGGTCGGCAATATTACGGTGGACTAGGTCCACCCGTGAGCGCTCCGTCGCACCGAGGATCGCTCGGCCGCTCGCGATGGCGATTCGTTACGGCCGAGGAGGAAGAGCGCGGGGGACCGGGTCCGTGAAGAACAGGCGCGGCAGGACCCCCGGCCCCACAACCTCGGCAAGGTTCCGGAAGGCGAAATACGGGATCAGGATCAGGAACATGATCAGGAAGGTCGCCAGCACCATGTCCAGGCGGTCTCCGGCAACGTGGGTCAGTGATTCTTTGACTGTTCTATGATGCAGCGCACCGACAAGAATTTCCTCCAGCGTGGTAAGAACGATGAGCAGAACAAGCGTGAGCAGCGACTGGTAGAGCGTCGGCCATGCGAGCGGCACGTTCTTCTTTTCGCCGAGACGCAGTGCCTTGCCGATCAGCATGAACTTGGCCAGAAGCAACGCCTTGATCGCCGCGATGCCCCAGAGATCGAACTCGACGCCTACGCTGTTGAGGATGGCGCTCTTCATGATGATGAGCGCGCCAAGACACACATACAGATAGAGACTGAGGATCAGAAGTTCCTTCAGTTCCTCTGTCGCCCGGTGCCGCAGCGACGGCCTGGCCGTTGTCGGGTTGTTCATACTGCTCTCCACCGTATTGGGATCCGATTGGCAGACGGAGCGGCGCCTGTGACCTCGACGCCATCGACGTTCCGATGATGGGCCCATCCCGCCGCATGATCAATCACAGGAATGTGCCGCAATCCGAAGCAAGGTTGCGTCTAGGGCAACCGTGAAACAAAACCCCTCCTGGCCAATCCTCCTTTCACCATAAAATTGCAATCAAGCCGAATAGCCCGATTAGCATCAGCAAGGCGGCAACCGTCATGGCGATCGGTCGCATGGCATTATAGGCAAAATCCGGCCGCGATAGACGGTTCAGGATGCGGGCGTGCTGAACAATCGCCGCGAGCAATCCCAGAATACCCACGACAATGAAGCTGGCACCAAAAATCAGCGAACTGTGCGGGACATCGAACCGTGTATGCAGGCCAGCTGCGTCCATGTATGCGGCGAGCTTGCCGATGCCGAATCCGAAACCGATCAGCGACAGCGCGGTCCGGATCCACGCCATCAGCGTGCGTTCCGCGGCCTCGCGGTTGCGCTCCTTCGCCAGTTCGTTGGCGATGTTGCGGGCGCTTGGCGTTTCGGTCATCGGCAACCCTCCGGTCCGCCCGATGCGCTTGAATAAACCGGAAGCGTCTTCAAACCCCGTTGGCGGCCGCCTTCATCGCTTGTGCGAGCATCGCGCCGGGATTGAAATCCGGCGGAGCCTGCCGCGGTGGGAACTCTTTAAACGTTTCGGCATGCAGCTTGAGGATGTAGCCGGCCGGCATGATCGTCCACAGCTTCTCCCCAGCGTAGAGCGGGTAGCCCGGCGCATCCATGTGCTGCTCGAACGGATCGACGCGAAGGTTGACCGGCCGAGGCACGGTCGGTCGCATCGACTGTCCCGCGAACCAGTCGTCCTTGATCTGGAAGTGGATCTTCCAATTCTGGTAGCGAATGGCGAACAGCTCGTGTTCCCCGTAATAGAAAAACTCGTGCCGCGCGGACTCGGTCGCTGCCGCCGGTCAGGTAGGGAAGCTGGTTGTAACCATCGAGATGAACGCGGAAGTGCTTGGCGCCCGCCTGGTGCCCCTGCAGCAGCCGCTCCTTGATATCTGGTACGCCGGCGGCGGCCATCACCGTTGGCACGATATCCTCGAGGGAGAAGATGCCGTTGAGAACCTGCCCCGCCGGGATGTTCCCTGGCCAGCGCATCAAAAACGGCGCCCGGAAGCCGCCCTCCCAGCCCAACCCCTTTTCGCCGCGGAAAGGCGTTGTACCGCCGTCAGGCCAACTGAATTTTTCCGCGCCGTTGTCGGTGGCGAAAATGACGATCGTGTTGTCGGCGATACCCAGCTTGTCGAGCTTGGCAAGCAGCTCGCCGACCACCCAATCGAGCTCCTGCATCCCGTCCGCGTAGAGGCCAAACTTGGTCTTGTCGCGCCAGCGCTCTGACAGCCGCGTCCAGACGTGCATACGAGTAGTGTTGTGCCACAGCAGGAATGGTTTGTCGGCTGCGTGGGCTCGGTCGATGAAGTCCAGCGAGCGCGCGAGCAGGTCATCTTCAATCGTTTCCATCCGCTTTCGCGTCAGCGGGCCGGTATCTTCGATTGTCTGCTTGCCCACCCTGCCGAACCGGGGGTCCTCGGTTGGGTCGTCCGTGTCAGTCGCTTTGCAGGACAGCACGCCACGCGGCTTGAAGAACGACTGGAACGCCGGGTGATCCCTTGGGTAATCTGCCTGCTCAGGCTCTTCTTCAGCGTTCAGGTGATAGAGATTGCCGTAGAACTCATCAAATCCATGCAGCGTCGGCAGATATTCGTTCCGGTCACCGAGATGGTTCTTGCCGATCTGGGCGGTCATGTAGCCTTCAGGCTTGAGCAGTTCCGCCAGAGTCGGATCTTCCGCCTGTAGCCCCTGTGTGGCACCCGGAAGTCCGACCGTCGTCAGGCCCGTACGCATCGGCAGCTGCCCGGTGATGAATGCGGCGCGGCCGGCAGTGCAACTGGCCTGCGCATAGCAGTCCGTCAGCAGGACGCCTTCCCGCGCGATACGATCGATATTAGGCGTCGGGCCGCCCATGATGCCGCGGTTGTAAGCGCCGACGTCGAACCAGCCTACGTCGTCGGCGAGAATCAGGAGGACATTCGGCTTCTTCTTTTCCGCCATAGTTTCATCCGATCAGGGCACCCAGGGTAACTCTCGGCCAGGGTCCATGCGACCGCTATGCAGTTTTGGCATCAGGCCGATCCTTCAGGGAACACCCACCGTGACTTGCACACGGTCGAGCTTTTAAGGCTGACGGGGAACCCGCATCATACAGTCGCGCGTGGAACGATATTCGCGCTCCTCGCCTCGGCCGCCGGCGCTTCTCAATAATCCAGTTTTAGGGCATGATCGCGGCATGTGGAGGATATAACCATGGCCGATCTTGACCTTGTTTCCCTGTGGGAAGCGCATTGTCGTTTTGAATTCGAAACACGAGACGTCGATGCCACTATGGCGACAATGGTCGCCGAACCATACGTCAATCATATCCCGACGATGACCGGCGGGGTGGGGCATGAAGCGCTCAGGCGGTTCTACGCCAACCATTTCATCGGAGCAAATCCACCAGACTTCGCAATGGAATCGATTAGTCGCACCGTCGGCACGGATAGTATCGTTGACGAGTTCATCGTGCGATTTACCCACACGACCCAGGTTGATTGGATGCTGCCAAGGGTGGCACCCACCGGGCGAAAAGTGGAGGTCCCGATGGTGGCAATCGTTCAATTCCAAGGTGATAAACTGGTGCACGAGCACATCTACTGGGATCAGGCCACTGTGTTGGTGCAAATCGGCCTCCTGGACATCAGGGGCTTGCCGGTCACCGGCGCGCAACAGGCTCACAAGGTTTTGGACAAGACGCTGCCGAGCAATCAATTGATGGGAGAAGTATAGGGCAGTCCAGAATGGCATTCCGGCAGACGATTTCTCCTTGCCGCGGTGACGGCCCTGGTGCGCGGGAACTTGGCGAGCGGCATACCCCGCCACGATCCCCCTGATCCGACAAACGGACGGGCTCAGGTCGCGGCTAACTGAAGGCCTGGTCCGGCCCGGACCCGCAAAGAGTGCGCCCCGCCCTTTGACCCCCACTATCGGCGGCTCGTGCCCGCCGCACTGCCTTGCCGCGCCCCACGCGATAGGCTAGGACGCGCCCACCTTCCGGGCAGCCATGTCCGGCCCCAGTCCTGGGCGGCGTCCCGGCAGGCCCGTTTCATACCACCCGGCGCCGCGATCGCGCCCTCGGAAGGACTCGCCCATGGCCCGCAACAAAATCGCCCTGATCGGCGCCGGCAACATCGGCGGTACGCTGGCGCACCTGATCGGCCTTAAGGAACTTGGCGACGTCGTGTTGTTCGACGTGTTCGGCGGGGTCGCGGCCGGCAAGGCGCTCGACATCATGCAGTCCGGCCCGGTCGACGGCTTTGATGCCCTGATGACGGGAGGGTCCGACTACACCGCCATCAAGGACGCCGACGTGGTGATCGTCACGGCCGGTTTCCCGCGCACCCCCGGTATGTCCCGCGACGACCTGATCGGCAAAAACGCCGGCGTCATCGCCGAGGTCGCCGACGGGATCAAGTCCAACTGCCCGGACGCTTTCGTCATCTGCATCACCAATCCGCTCGACGCCATGGTTTGGGTGATGAAAGAAAAATCCGGACTCCCTGCCAACAAGGTCGTCGGCATGGCCGGCGTATTGGACAGTTCCCGCTTCCGCCTGTTTCTGGCGCACGAGTTCGGCGTCTCGGTGGAAGACGTGACCGCCTTCGTGCTGGGCGGCCATGGCGACACTATGGTGCCGCTGATCCGTTACTCGACCGTCGCGGGTATCCCGGTGCCGGACCTGATAAAGATGGGCTGGTCCACTCAAGCCAAGATCGATGCCATATGCGAGCGCACCGCCAATGGCGGCGGCGAAATCGTCAAGCTGCTGGAACGTGGCAGCGCATTCTATGCACCCGCCGCTTCCGCAATCGCGATGGCGGAAGCCTACCTGGGAGACAAGAAGCGCGTCCTCCCCTGCGCCGCCTATCTGACCGGTCAATATGGCATCAAGGGCCTGTATGTCGGTGTCCCGGTCGTCATCGGCGCCAGCGGCGTAGAGAAGATCGTAGAGATCCAGCTGAATTCCAGCGAACAGGCCGCTTTTGAAAAATCCTGTGGGGCGGTGAGGGAACTGATCGAGGCGTCCCGCAAGTTGATAGGCTAGAGCATCTTCGAGTTGACCGGCCAGCCCGATCACCCTCGATCTCCCGTTTGATCACATGATTAGCGCGCTTGAACCTCCGCTCAGCGCGATCGAGCCCTAGGGAGCCACACATGAACATCCATGAATACCAGGGCAAGGAACTGTTGAAGCGCTACGGCGTCACGGTGCTTGACGGACACGTCGCCTGGACGCCGGAAGAGGCCGAGGCGGTGGCCACGAAGCTTCCCGGGCCAGTATACGTGGTAAAGTCGCAGATCCACGCGGGCGGCCGCGGTGCTGGCCGTTTCGCCGACGACCCTAACGGCAAGGGCGGTGTGCGCCTCGCACGCTCTCCGGCCGAGGTGAAGACCGCCGCCGAGGCGATGATCGGCCACACACTTGTCACCAAGCAGACCGGCCCGCACGGACGCCCGGTGCGGCGGGTCTATATCGAGGCGGGCTGCGATATCGCCAGGGAACTTTATTTGTCGCTCCTGGTCGACCGAATCAGCGGCCGCGTTACCATCATCGCCTCCACGGAAGGTGGGATGGAGGTTGAGGAAGTCGCGGCAAAGCATCCGGAGAAAATCCTGCGCGTCGGCGTCGATCCGGCGTCGGGGATTTCCGGATTTCATGGCCGGCGCCTCGCCTCGGGGCTCGGATTGACCGGCAAACAGGCCGCTTCCTTCGGAAAGTTCGTCGCCGGAATCTATTCCGCGTTCATCGCTTTGGACTGTGCGGTGATCGAGATCAATCCGCTCGTCGTCACCGGCGGCGGCGAAGTCGTCGCATTGGACGCGAAGGTCAGCTTCGACGACAACGCGCTGTTCCGTCACGCCGAACTGGAAAAGCTCCGCGATGAGGGGGAAGAGGACCCCAAGGAATTGGAAGCCGCCAAATTCGAGCTGAACTACGTGGCGCTCGACGGCAACATCGGCTGCATGGTCAATGGCGCCGGGCTGGCGATGGCGACTATGGACATCATCAAACTGTACGGGATGGCGCCGGCGAACTTCCTCGATGTCGGCGGGGGCGCGACGAAGGAGCGCGTGACGGCCGCCTTCAAGATCATCCTGTCCGACCCCAACGTCGAAGGCATTTTGGTCAACATCTTCGGCGGAATTATGCGCTGCGATGTGATCGCCGAGGGCGTGGTGTCCGCCGCGCGTGAAGTGCAGCTGTCAGTTCCTCTCGTGGTACGGCTCGCCGGGACCAACGTCGAGTTGGGCAAGGAAATCCTCGCCAAGTCGAACCTGCCCATTGTCGCTGCAGACAACCTCGCGGACGCCGCAGAGAAAATCGCCAAAGCCGTGCGGGAGGCCGCATAGATGTCTGTCCTGATCAACGCCAATACAAAGGTCATCTGCCAGGGCTTTACTGGCGCACAAGGGACCTACCACTCGGAGCAGGCGATCGCCTACGGCACCAAGATGGTCGGCGGCGTGACCCCGGGGAAGGGGGGCTCGACGCACCTGAACCTGCCGGTGTTCGACACGGTGTGGGACTGCCGCGAACAGACCGGCGCCGACGCCACGGTGATCTACGTTCCGCCGCCGTTCGCCGCCGACGCGATCCTGGAGGCGATCGATGCGGAATTCCCGCTGATAGTCTGCATCACCGAGGGCATCCCGGTGTTGGACATGGTACGCGTCAAGCGAGCGCTGAGCGCCTCGAAATCCCGCCTGATCGGGCCAAACTGCCCCGGCGTGATAACCCCCGACGAGTGCAAGATCGGCATCATGCCGGGCCATATCCACAAGCGCGGCACCGTTGGTGTCGTGTCCCGGTCCGGCACTTTGACCTATGAGGCGGTCGCGCAGACAACCGCTACCGGGATGGGCCAGACCACCTGCGTCGGCATCGGTGGCGACCCGGTCAAAGGCACCGACTTTATCGAAGTTCTGGAGATGTTTCTGGCTGATCCCGAGACCAAGCAGATCGTCATGATCGGCGAGATTGGCGGCCAAAGCGAAATCGATGCAGCCGAGTTCCTGGCAAAGAACAAAGTGAAGAAGCCGACAGTGGGCTTCATCGCCGGCGCGACGGCGCCTCCGGGTCGCCGGATGGGTCACGCCGGGGCGGTCATCAGCGGCGGCCGGGATACCGCCGCGGCGAAAATGGACGCGATGCGCAGCGCCGGTATTCATGTCGCCGAGAGTCCCGCCGCGCTAGGCAGCACAATGGTCGAGGTGCTGAAAGGGTAGGCACTGGGCCGGGGCCGCTTTCCTGAACGTGAAAGACAAACTGGAGGCTGACAGACATGGTTGAGGTCCGCAGGGAAACCGATAGCCTCGGTGTGGTAGAGGTACCCGGAGACAAACTGTGGGGAGCGCAGACGCAACGCTCGCTCGAGCACTTCAGTATCGGCAAGGATCTTATTCCACGCGAGATGATCACTGCCTATGCCGTCCTGAAGAAGGCGGCGGCCCAAGTCAATCACAAGGGCGGCCGGCTGCACGATCCGGCCCACACACTGATCGTGAAAGTGTGCGACGAAATCATTGCCGGTCAACACCACGACATGTTCCCGCTGCACGTCTGGATGACGGGCAGCGGGACGCAGTTCAACATGAACGTCAATGAGGTCATATCGAACCGCTGCTGCCAACTCGCGGGCACGCCCTTGGGCAGCAAGGCGCCGGTTCATCCGAATGACCACGTGAACATGTCGCAGTCCTCGAACAACTCGTTTCCCTCCGCAATGTATATTGCCGCCGCAACGAATGTGACCGCCCGTCTCTTGCCGGCCGTCGCCGCCCTGCGTGACGCGATCACGGCGAAAGCCGACGAGTGGAAGGACATCGTCAAGATCGGCCGCACCCACATGCAGGATGCTACCCCGATCACCCTCGGGCAGGAGTGGTCAGGCTATGCCGGGATGCTCAGCGACGATATCGAGCGGCTCGAGGCTGCGCTGCCGGGCGTTTATCGCCTTGCGCTCGGTGGCACGGCGGTCGGGACCGGCATCAACGCTGCGCCCGGCTTCGCCGAAGCGGCGGCGGCGCAGATCGCGACACTTACAAGCCTGCCTTTCGTTACCGCACCAAATAAATTCACCGTCCAGGGATCGCATGACGCATTGGTTCAGCTGTCCGGCACCTTCCGCACCCTTGCGGTGTCGCTCTACAAAATCGGCAACGATATTCGCCTGATGTCGTGCGGTCCACGCGCGGGTTTCGCGGAATTGGAGATACCCGAAAACGAGCCCGGTTCCTCGATCATGCCGGGGAAGGTCAATCCCACCCAGGCCGAAGCGCTCACCATGATCGCGGCCCAGGTCATGGCCAATGACGTCGCGGTCGGCTTCGGGGGCGCGGGCGGCTATCTGGAGATGAATGTCTATAAACCGCTGATTATTTTCAACATCGCCCATTCCATCACGATCATGACCGATGGCTGCACGAACTTCCGGAAATTCCTGGTCGAGGGGACGAAGCCAAATCTCGCGAAGATCAAGGAGTATGTTGACCGTTCCTTGATGCTGGTGACCGCCTTGGCTCCGGTGATCGGTTACGACAAGGCCTCTCAGATCGCGCATTACGCAATGGATAATGACCTCACGCTGAAAGCCGCGGCAATGAAACTTGGTTTTGTCAGCGAGGAGGAATTCGACCGGGTGGTTGACCCTGCAAAGATGGTGCGGCCCTACGTCGCCCAAGAGCCATAGAAACCGAGGGCAGCACTCTTATATCGCGGCACGACGGAGCCCGCCGCTTACGGCTCAGGCGGTTTCAAGTTTCAATACCGCAGCAGTGTCGGCACGCACCCTGCGGAGAAGATCGCCGTCGTCGATCAGTGATACTCCATAGGACGGTATGATTTCCTTGAGCTTCGGTAGCCAGGCCGACGGCGTCAATTCGTCAGGGAAACATTTCTGCAGCACGCTGATGGCAATGAACGCCGCCGTCGAGGCGCCGGGCGAGGCCCCCAGCAGGGCCACGAGAGACCGATCTTGTGCCGCAACAAGCTCGGTTCCGAACTCGAGAATTCCCCCGTGCCCAAGGTCGGGCTTGATGATCTGAACCCGCTGCCCGGCCACCTGCAGGGTCCAGTCGGCGGCATTGGCATTCGGATAATACGTGTCCAGCGTGCCCAATCGATGGCTCTCGGATTGGAGCAACTGCTCGATGAGATACTCCGTGAGGTCGACGTGGTCGCGCGCCACCGACAGCATCGGCCGGATGTTGGCCGGTGTGACCGACCTGAATAGGTCCATCAGCGACCCGTGCTTGAGAAACTTGCTGGAAAAACCGGCATAGGGCCCAAACAACAGCGAGCGCTGGCCGCCGATCACCCGGGTATCGAGATGCGGCACCGACATCGGCGGTGAACCCACCGCGGCCTTGCCATAAACCTTCGCATGGTGCCTTCCTGTCACCTCCGGATTGTCGCAGCGCAGCCAGATTCCGCTGACCGGAAAGCCGGCGTAGCCTCGCCCCTCCGGTATGCCCGATTTCTGCAGCAGTGGCAGCGCGCCGCCGCCCGCCCCGATAAACACGAATTTCGCCGTCGCAGACCTCGCTTCGCCGCTGTCGGTATGGGTGACGTCAACTCGCCAGCCCCCATCGTTCATCCGGGCGATGCCGGTCACGTGACTTTTGTAGTGCACCGCGAAGCCGGGGAGCGTCTGTAGATGATGCACGAGGTGATGGGTCAGGGCGCCGTAATCCACGTCGCTACCCGTCGCGATGCGCGTAGCGGCAACGGGTTCGGCAGCGGTACGCCCCTCCATCACCAGCGGAACCCAATCGGCGATCGTCTTGCCGTCGTCGCTGTATTCCATGCCGTGATAGCAATGATGAGCTGACATCTCGGCGAACCGCTTCCGCAGGAAGGCGACGTTCGCTGCGCCGCTCACGAAGCTCAAATGCGGCACCGGATGGATGAAGCTGCGCGGGTCGTCGATCGCGCCCTTGCCCACGAGATAGGACCAGAACTGCCGGGAGAGGTCGAATTCTACGTTGACCTCCAGCGCCTTGGATATATCGACGCTGCCGTCTGCCCGTTCGGGCGTGTAGTTCATCTCGCAATTCGCGGCGTGGCCGGTACCCGCGTTATTCCAAGCCTCCGAACTTTCTAGCGCGCAATCTTCAAGCGTCTCGAACATCTGGATATTGAGCGAAGGCTCGAGCTCCTTCAGGAACACGCCCAGCGACGCGCTCATGATGCCGGCGCCGATCAGGATGACATCCCGGCGATCAGTGGACGGGGTCGTTGTCATGATTATTCTCCGGCGGCGACGTTACCCGATGGAAATGCTACGCAGCTTGTGTGAACGGAACGGGCGCGTCAGGGGAAAGGATCAGATAGACGCGCCGCCAGGGCTGCTCATCCATCAGCCGCCAGCTATGGCCGGTGCCGACAGTGTCCTCCGCAAGCAGCACGTCGCCGGGCCGGATCAGGAAGTGCTGGCCCTCCCGCGTGCGGAACTCCAGCGTGCCGCTCAACGTAACGACGAGTTGCCGGACAGGGGCCGTATGCCAGGCGAAGGTGCCGCCCGAGGCCGTCTCCTGAAAGGAGATCGCTGTGGCGGCGACTTTTCCGGTGAGAAGATCGCCCCGTGGGCCGGCGTCAAGGGCCACATGGCCCTCCTGAAATTGGGAATTTCCATCAGCACCCGTCCATATTCGGACACATCTGATCATGGGTCACTCCCGATCTGGCTAACGGTAGGGGCAAAAGGGATTGATGCGGAAGCGTGTAAACTATCGCTGATAGAGAAGCTGAAGGCGATCTTATTGTCCAGCGGCCAGGCGTCGACGCTGCCGATCGCTTCCCCCGGTGATTGCTGATCTGACCGCCCCGCCATCGGGTGCTTCTCAAACCTTCCATCGCGTCATAGATTTTGCATTGGGATCCGAATGTCTTCACCGGCGTCGAGGCGACGGTCGTCCCATCGTCCAGCGAAGATGGTCAATCCATGTTGCAGCAAACCGACGACGTGGAACCGCCGGCATCGGCCTCACATGCGGATCGAAACCAGACGATCCTCGACTGCATCGCCGCCGTGGCGCGGCTGCTGTTCGTCAACGGGCAGACGACTGAAGCAACCCGCTTGGCCGTCGTTCGGCTGGGCAGAGCCCTTGCGGTCGAGGCCACGCTCTTGGTTCGTTGGGGTGAACTGGTCGTGCAGGTGAACGGCCGAGCCATCGCAGTTGTCGCCGCCGATCCTCTTATTGTCGATATGAAACGTGTCGCGAGCACCGAGCAGTTTGTGGAGGACATCTGTGACGGTCGCCTAAGCCTTGATGGTGCGCGATCGTCTCTTGATGCCGTCAGCCGCGCCGCTCCGGTCTCGGAAACCCGTTTCGCTATCATGGCCGCCGTCGGTGCAGTCGCGCTCGGGATTATCTTCGGCGCCTTTGATCCGATGACACTGGCGCTGATCGCGTTTAGTGCGGGCACCGGCGCCATTATCCGCCGAACGCTTGCGCGTTTCACCCCTAATCCATTGAATTCAACCGCTTTGTGCGGCCTTGTTTTCCGGCGTGACAGGCGCGGTGGCGACAACCCATGGCCTCACTGCGGCACCGCACCTCGTCATGGTCTGTCCCTGTATGGTCCTCGTTCCCGGTCCTCATGTGCTGAACGGCGCACTTGATCTCGCGCGAGCGAGGATCCCGATCGGGGTGGCAAGGATCGTGTTCGCCAGCCTGATCGTGCTGATGATTTGCACCGGCCTTATGATCGGGCTGTCGCTCGCCGGCGCCACGCTATCGGACCCATCGCCGGCCACCACCGTGCCCCTGGCTCTTGACGTCATCGCGGCCGGCGTCGCCGTCGCCGCTTACGGAAGCTTCTTCAACATGCCCTGGAAGACGCTGCCAATTCCGATCGTTATCGGTATGGCAGCGCACGCGGCCCGGTGGATCGTCCTGCAGCACGGTGCCAGCCCCCAAAGTGGGGCGTTCATCGCGTGTTTGCTGGTCGGTCTCCTGGTCACACCCCTGGCTGATCGGATTCGCATGCCTTTCGCGGCCTTCGCTTTCGCATCGGTGGTATCACTCATCCCGGGCGTCCTGCTATTCCAGGTGGCGGCAGATCTCTTAGCGCTGCTTCAACCCGAAGCGACGATGAATGTGGATCTGCTTCTCACTGCCGTCCGAGACATGACAACGGCTTTCGTGATTGTGCTGGCGATGACACTCGGCCTGGCCATTCCAAAAATGGGATTGGGATGGCTGCGTATGTCCCGGAAACCTCCGTTATGGGCCTAGATGCGGCCGAAGTCTGGCTGCCGTCTTAGGGAAGCACCGTTCAGGGCCGTAACACCATCTGCGACAAGTCCCGGCAAAGGGATACGCGTGAAGCCGGATTGCGGCCGCCACCGGGACCGGCTACCCATCGAGCCGCGACGCACCGGAGCCCGGATGGACAAGCCTCTGCACGACCGGCTGAGCGGGATGGCGACGACACCTGCACGCGAATCCCGAACTCACCCTCCACGAGCATCAAACCGCCGCCTTCGTGCAGGACCGGCTGACAGAACTCGGCATCCCCTTCACCGCTGGCGTCGGCGGCCACGGCATCGTCGGAACCATCACGCCGAGGCCAGTCCAACCGCTCCGTCGGCCTGCGCGCCGATATGGACGCGCTGCCCGATCCTGGAAACCAGCGGCGTGCCCCACGCCTCCACCAACCCCAACGTCATGCACGCTTGCGGCCACGACGGCCACACTACCTCCCTGCTCGGTGCAGCGGCCCTGCTGGCGACGGACCCAAACTGGGCTGGAACCGTGCAACTGGTCTTCCAGCCAGCCGAGGAAGGTGGCGGCGGCGCCCAAAGCATGATTGCCGACGGCCTGTTCGAGCGTTTTCCGATGGAGCGCATTTTCGCCTACCACAACTGGCCTGGCTTGGAAGCGGGAACCGTTGCCATACACGATGGCCCGGTCATGGCCGCCGGCAATCGCATTTTCTTCACCATCACCGGCCATTCCGGCCACGCCGCGATGCCGCATCTGACGCGCGATCCGATGGTGGCATGCCGCCCACCTGCTCCTGGCCCTGCAATCCATCGTTTCCCGCAGCGTGGATCCCCTGGACAGTGCCGTTGTCACGATCGGCACCATCCAGGCCGGCACCGCGGCCAACCAGATCCCCGGCCACGCGGTGATGCGCGGCACCATGCGCGCCTTGCGCGACGAAGTGCGCGACAACGTCGAACGGGCGATCCGCCGCATCGCCGATGGCGTCGCGCGCACCTTCGACGTCACCATCGACGTGCAGATCCCCCAAGGCATTCCAGTAACCAGGAACTCACCCGCCGAGCGCGAGCTCGCCGTGGAGGCGGCAATCGCGGCCGGCCTGACGCTGCGCCGCGACCTCGCCCCGGCGATGACCGGCGAGGATTTCGCCTGGTATCTTGGCCGCCGCCCTGGCGCCTTCGTCTGGATCGGCAACGGACCGTCGGATCGGCGGCCGCGAACTGCACAATGCCAATTACGATTTCAACGACGCGATCCTGCCCGCCGCGGCAGGTTTTTTAGCCAGCGTCGCAAAGCAGTCACTGGCGTAGGCGCTTGCCGAGCCGGCGTTTAATCCCAACCTTGAGGTTTCCTACAACAGCACAGGGCAATCACCATGGCCGAAATTCCCGCCGGATACCTCGATCTGCTCACCGAGAAAAAGCCGATCGCGAACCTCGCCACTTTGCAGCCGGATGGTTCGCCGCAGGTGACCCCGGTCTGGTTCGATTACACCAAAGGGGTTGTCCGCGTGAACACGGCAAAGGGCCGCGTGAAAGCGCGCAACATGTCGGAGGGGTCCAAGGTGGCGCTGTCCATCGTCGATCCGGACAATGCTTACCGCTACCTCCAGATTCGTGGTACCGTAACGAAGGAGACCACGGATGGCGCCGAGGCGCACATCGACAGTTTGGCGAAGAAATACCTCAACAAGGACGTCTATCCCTGGCGAGACCCAAAGCAGACGCGAGTGATCTACGAAATCACCCCATCCGCCACTCAGGCAATGGGTTAATTTCCTTCTCCTGGCACCCGCTCAACCCAGCGGCGTGTCGTCCCTCAAATGCGCCCGCGCCTCGTTGCGCGTGTCGTAGATATGCGGGGCGACGCGGCGCCGGTTCAGCGCGTCCCCGAGCCTGACTCGTAAGAAACCGCTGGTCGTATAGCGCGTCGTGCTGAGATAGAAACGCTCGGTGAGGTCAGCGGAGTAGCTGTCGAGCAGCTCCGGCAGAATGGAGAAATTCTCGTAGTTAACGATAGCCCGCACCTTGTGATCGAGCCCGCCGAGACGCGCGACCACCAATGTGCGGATCTGCTCGATCGCCGCCTGGCCGCGGACCGACAGCCCCTCGAAATTGACGAAGAACGTGTTGCTGTCGGGCTCGTAGATCAACCGCTCGTCCAGCGGGATCTCCAGCATGCCGTCACGTAGCCCCATCGGTTCGGGACGGAAGATCCGCGGGTCCATCAGCCGAGGCGCGCGCACGATTGGCCGAAACGTCATCCGCCCGAGAATGTGCCGGTCAATGTCGACACCGGGTGCGACCTCGGTCAATTCCAGCCCGGCGGCGGTCAGTTCGAATACGCAGCGCTCTGTCACATACAGCACTGTTTGCCCCCGCCGCGCCGCGTATTCGCCGGAAAATGTCCGATGCTCCACCAGCGGAACGAACTTGTGGCTGCGCCCGGCCTGCACGATCGTCAGCCGCCCGTCCTCGATCGCGACACGCAACCCGCCCGCGTCGAAGGTGCCGACAAACACCAGCGTCCGCGCCGCCTGACTGATATTGATAAACCCCCGGCCCCGCCAGCTTCGACACTTGACATTGCCCTGAGCATCCGTCTCGGCCATCCCAAGGAACGCAAGATCCAACCCGCCACCGTCGTAGAAATCAAACTGATAGGGCTGGTCGATCACCGCATCGGTATTGATCGCCGCCCCAAAATTCAGCCCACCCTGAGGAATGCCGCCGATCACGCCGGGCTCCGCAGTCAACGTGATCAGGTCGCCGATCTTTTCCTCATGTGCGATCGCGGCGATGCCTTCAGGCATACCGATTCCGAGATTGACGACCGCATTCGGCAGCAGTTCCAGCGCCGCGCGCCTCGCGATGATCTTCCGCTCGTTCATTTCCATGGGCGGCAAGGCACCCGCCGGAACGCGCATTTCACCCGAAAACGCCGCACTGTACGGTTCGGCGAATGTCTGCCAGTGATGCTCGGTCTTCTCGGCCAGGACGACGCAGTCCACCATGATCCCCGGCACTTTCACCTGCCGCGGATTGAGCAAATGGCCGTCGGCGATACGCTCAACCTGGGCGATGACGATACCGCCCGAGTTCCGCGCTGCCATTGCGATCGCCAGCACCTCCAGCGTCAGCGCCTCGCGCTCCATGGTGATGTTGCCGTTCAGGTCGGCGGTGGTCCCACGGATAATCCCGACATCGATCGGAAAAGCCTTGTAGAACAATGCCTCTTCACCACCGATGGTAACAAGTTCGACGATGTCCTCGGTGGTGTTGACGTTGATCTTGCCGCCGCCGAAACGCGGATCGACGAAAGTGCCTAGACCGATCTTCGTCAGGTGCCCGGGGCGGTGCGCGGCGATGTCGCGGAACAGATGAGTGATCACGCCCTGCGGGAGGTTGTACGCCTCGATCTCCCCGGAAATGGCCAGTTCTTGCAGCCGCGGCACAAGCCCCCAGTGGCCGCCGATAACCCGCTTGACCAAACCGCGATAGCCCAGGTGATTGAGCCCGCGATGCTTCCCGTCGCCCTGTCCGCGGGCGTAGGCAAGGGTCAAACCGCGTGGCTTCTGCTCGGCTGTGAACAACGCCTCCAGCGCCACCGCGATGCCCTCGGCGAAGCCGATCCCAACGAAACCGCCAGTCGCGACCGTATCCCCGTCGCGGATCAGTCGCACTGCGTCCACGGCGGAGACCACTTTGCCGCCATGCCCCGTCCGCAATGACCGAAGGAACGGATGCGCCTGCTTGCCGTGCATTGGTTTCCCCCCGATACGCCGTTCAGACGATGCCAGTCAGTTAATAAACCCCGATATTAACGAAAACCGCCACCACATTCAGGCAGGTGATGGCGAAGACGTCCTTGTAGGATCGTCGATGAGTCAACCCTGCCACCACCAGCAGTGAAATATGTTTCTGACAAGGAATGACACGAGCATAGCGGGTAAACCAAGCGGATGGTCAGACCCTGTGATCGGGATTAACCCGTCTCGCCTCGATGGAAAAGTCGCCGTCGCAACCCACTCAGACACTCGATCGGGAAGAACATAAAGAGCACTCGCCAATAGCACTCTATAGCAATGGTGGACTCTCGAAATTGTGTATTGCCCCGAGTTCGCGAACCTTTTCTGGCGGATTCATAATTACCTGAGGTAGTTGGGCCGCAAAGTTAATTCAGAATGTTCACAGTCAATCGAGCACCCTAAAGTCGGCCCACTGACGCTAAGCCGCTGGCCGTCTTAGCTTTCGCTAATGGCATCCGATCTGTTTGGGTTTGAGAACTTCACACTCAAGGGTGATCCGCTCTCGCGGGCGCAAGCCGCTCTGCGCGTCGCCCGTCACCAAGTGCGGTTGGCCTTTGGGGACACCGACAGCTGGCGACTGGAAGCCGTTCTGTCCGATATCGAAGATGAAATCGGGGTCCATCTCAGCCAAATCCAAGAGGCATTGGATGATGACGCCGCCGACGCGGAAGAGAGCGGCGAAGCAGCGTCACTTCGGCAAGCTTGGTTGCCGCTGAGGGTGGCTTGAATGGCACAGAGACCAATCTGGCGTGGACACTTGCGCCTGGCATTGGTGTCCTGTCCGGTCGCCCTGTATAGCGTCAAGCACGATCGCGGCAGCATCAAGTTCAATATGATCAACCCTGAAACTGGCAACCGGATTAGGATGATCACCGTCGACGCCGAGACTGAGAAGGAGGTCGAGCGCCGCAACCTCGTCAAAGGCTACGAATTTAAGAAGAATACCTATGTCCTTGTGACGAACGAGGACTTCGAGAGCGTCAAGGTAGAAAGCTCTGAGGTAATGACGATCGAGAAGTTCGTCGACGCCGGCTCGATCGATCCTCTTTATTATGATGCAGGGTATTACCTGGCTCCGGACGGCAAAGCCGGGCGCGATGTCTATCAGATCCTTCGCGAGGCCATCAGTCGGACCGGCCGTATCGCTCTATCCCGCGTAGTGATCGGCCAGCGAGAGCGGGTCATCGCGTTGCGCTTGTACGAGAAAGGCCTCGCCGCGCAGACGTTGCATGAGCAACGCGACCTCAACGATGCCAGCGGCCTGTTTGACGACCCGGTGCCGGTTGACGAGGAGATGGTGAAATTGGCGACTCAATTGGTCGATCGCCAAACCGCCGTGTATGAGCCGGCTGACATCGAAGACCGCTACGAAACCCGCCTACGGGCCATGCTCGATGCCAAACTGAAGGGCGAGGGCATCGAGCTTGACGCAGCTCCCGAGCCTCCGGCGACCAACGTCGTCGATCTCATGGCGGCTCTGCGGCGCAGCATCGCCGAGGATGACAAGCGCTCGGCCGATGCGGAAGCTACTTCACCGGCGAAGTCTAAATCGGCAAAGCCGGCCGCCCCAAAAGCGCCGCGAAAGCGCGCATCGTAACCACCGAGTTCAGGATTCTCCCAGTTCGGGCTGGCATAGCCCAGACTTTTTTGTCTTTGGCCTCTTTCGCTTTGGCGGCGCGGGCTCTGAGCGACGAATTTCCCCGATCAGCGGAATCGTAAGCTGTGGGTCTCTGGGCTCCGCGCGCCGTTGCCCAGCATCAATTTTTTCCTGATGCTCCAAGACGCGGCGGCGGTGATCCCGTAGTTCTTGCGATGCGGCCAACCTCACCTCCCTGACCTCGCGCTCAGCCGGAAATGCTTCGTGTATGACGCCGGCGGCAGAATATCCACACGCCGCTGCTCCAACGACCGGTGGTGCGGCCGCCATTCTCGGCGATAGAGCGATTCAGTCCAACTGCCCGCCGTCACGCCAATCTGCGCGAGGCGCTGCCATCGTTTCAACCCCCGGAAACGTGATTAGGCACAGATTTCGGCATATGAAGCCTCGATCTCGCTTACGCCCTGTTCGGCGGCGACCATGGCGCCATAGGACTGAACGAGCCGGTCACCGCGGCGGTGGACACCGCAATCACAACGGTGGAAGACCTAGTCGGCGAATTGTTGGAAGGAAAGGTGCTGTCATGAGTTACGCAGCCAGAAGACTGCGCCGGGCGCGGCGGGTGGTAGCCTCCGGTGGTTCCGGGTTGAGCATTGGATGGTTGATCGCCGGCATCGGGCTTGGCGTTCTGGTCGCGGCCACCATCGCGGCGAATTTGAAGGACATCCAGCGCTATATCAAGATCAGCTCGATGTAGCCTGGTCATGCCGACGAGCGAAATCGGCGAAATGGTCCGGGTACGCGGTTTGGTGCAAGGGGTCGGCTTTCGCCCGGCGGTCTGGCGGCTGGCACAGGCGCACGGTCTACGCGGATCGGTGGCAAATGACGGGGAGGGCGTCACCATCCACATCGGCGGTTCGCCGGCAGCGATCGCCAATTTCGTCGATAGCCTGCTCGCGGGTCCACCGCCGCTCGCCCGTATCGAACAGGTCGAGCGTTCCCCCGCCCGGATGCCGCCGGAGACAGAGTTCCGTATCGCATCCAGCCGCGCAACCATGGTGCGCACCGGCGTGGTACCGGACGCCACGACCTGCCTCTACTGCGAAGCGGAAATCCGCGATCCGCGTGGGCGGCGCTATCGCTATCCGTTCACCAATTGCACGCATTGCGGACCCCGGCTGTCGATCATCGAGGCGATCCCCTATGATCGTCCCAGCACGTCGATGCGGCCGTTCTCGCTGTGCGAGGACTGCTCGAGAGAGTATCATGATCCGGCGGATCGAAGATTCCATGCGCAGCCGATCGCCTGCCCGGCATGCGGCCCACGTGCCTGGCTGGAACCCGATCTCGTCAGGGCAGGACGCGATCGCCGCCGCGGCCACACTGCTGCTGGACGGCGCCATCGCCGCGGTAAAGGGTCTCGGCGGCTTCCAGCTCGCCTGCGACGCCACCAACCAGGAAGCCGTGGCTCGGCTACGCCGCCTCAAGCGCCGCGAGGCAAAGCCATTCGCCCTCATGGCCGCCGACCTTGCCACCGTGCGCCAGAGCTGCACCGTCACAGTCGAGGACGTGCGCCTGCTCGAAAGCTCGGAGGGGCCGATCGTCATCATGGCGGCGGCACCTGGGAACCGCATCGCAGCCGCCGTCGCCCCGGGCATCGCAACGCTTGGCTTCATGCTGCCGAACACGCCGCTGCACCATCTGCTTGCGCGGGATTTGGATCGCCCAATCGTGCTGACCAGCGGCAACCTCTCCGACGAGCCGCAGTGCATCTCCAACAGGAGGCGGGGCAGCGCCTGTCGAGCATCACTGACGCAATCCTAATGCACGACCGGGACATCGTGCGGCGCGTGGATGATTCAGTGGTCCGTGTCATGGCCGGCGCGCCCCGCATCCTGCGTCGTGCACGTGGCTACGCTCCCGCGCCAATCGTGCTGCCGGACGGGTTTTCTGCTGCGCCGCCGATCCTTGCCATGGGTGGCGAGCTCAAGAACACGTTCTGTCTTTTGCAGGACGGCCGGGCCGTCGTTTCGCATCACATGGGCGATCTGGAAGACGCATTGACCTTCGACGACTACACGCGATCGATCGAGCAATATGCCCGATTGTTCGAGCACGTGCCGGAGGCCGTGGCGGTCGACCTGCATCCGGATTACCTCCCCAGCAAGCTAGGCCGCGAGCGAGCAGCAGCGTCGGGCCTGCGGCTGATCGAAGTGCAGCACCATCACGCCCACATCTCCGCCTGTATGGCAGAGAACGGCCTCGACCTGCATGCCGCCCCGATTCTCGGCGTCGCACTGGATGGGCTGGGCTATGGCGCTGACGGCACGCTCTGGGGCGGCGAGTTCCTGCTGGCCAACTATGCCCATTACCAACGCTTGGCGTCCTTCAAACCCGTCGCCATGCCCGGCGGCGCGCGCGCCATCCATGAGCCCTGGCGCAGCCTTTACGCCCACCTGCGCGCTGCGAACATGCACGCTGACCTGGATCTCTTCGCGGCGAGGCCGACCTCGGCGCTGGACAGCATGATCGACCGCCGTATCAACGCGCCATTGGCCAGTTCCTGCGGCCGCCTGTTCGATGCAGTGGCGGCGACACTCGGCATCTGCCGCGATCGTGCGCTGTACGAAGGCCAGCCTGCGGTCGAACTGGAGACCTTGGCCGATCCCGATGAGCGTGGCGCCTATCCGTTCGGCTGCGAGCACTCCGGCGCCCTGATGTTGATCGATCCAACCCCGATGTGGCGCGCTTTGTTGGCCGATCAGGTTGGTCCGGCAGCGAAAGCGGCACGCTTCCACACCGGCCTCGCCATCGCGGTGGTGGACGTCGTCGGCCGCCTACGCGGGACCAACGGCTTCGACACCGTGGCGTTGACCGGCGGCGTCTTTCAGAACAAGAACCTGCTTGAGCAAGTCGTCAGCCGGCTGTCCCCGCTTGGTCTTCAGGTGTTGACCCATCACAAAGTTCCCACCGGCGACGGTGGGCTCGCACTTGGTCAGGCGGCGATCGCCGCGGCCTCCATCGCCGGTTGAAGGAGAGCGTGTCATGTGCCTGGGCATCCCTGGCCGCATCGTCGAAATCACCGATCCCGATAGTATGACCGCGGTCGTCGAGGTCGGAGGCGTCCGCCGGCCGATCAACATCTGCTTCATCGTCGCCGACGGCGCGGAGCCATCCGCCTACTTGGGCGAATGGGTGCTGGTTCATGTCGGTTTCGCCATGAGCCATATCAACGCGGCGGAAGCCCAGCGAACGCTGGCTCTGCTGACCGAGCTTGGTGAGATTCAGGCGGAAATGGAAATGATGCAACAAAGCGACGAGGCAAAACTTCTCCTTTGAGGGGATAGATCACGGCCATGAAATACGTCGATGAATTCCGCGACCCGGACAAGGCCCGCAGTCTCATCACAGAAATCCGCGCCTTGATCCCACGCATTCCGCGCCCCAATGCGCGCCCGTTGCAGATCATGGAAGTCTGCGGCGGCCATACACATGCGATCTTCCGGTATGGCATCCAGCAGATGCTCCCCGAGGAGGTGGAATTCGTGCACGGCCCCGGCTGCCCGGTCTGCGTCCTGCCGATGGGCCGCGTAGACGACTGCGTCGCCATCGCCGAACGCCCGGAGGTGATCTTCACGACGTTTGGCGATGCGATGCGGGTGCCGGGTTCGCGTAAGAGCCTGCTCAAGGCGAAGGCCGAGGGTGCCGACGTGCGCATGGTTTATTCGCCGCTGGACGCGCTGGCGATCGCACGCAAAAATCCAGACCGGGAGGTCGTGTTTTTCGGTTTGGGTTTTGAAACAACAATGCCCAGCACAGCCATGACGCTGATTCAGGCGCGGCGCGCGGGACAAACGAATTTCTCATTATTCTGCAACCACATCACGATAATTCCAACAATCAAGGCGATCCTCAATTCCGCCGATCTGCAACTGGACGGCTTCATTGGTCCGGGGCACGTCAGCATGGTAATTGGCACCCGCGGCTATGAGTTCATCGCCCGCGACTACCACAAACCGATCACCGTCGCCGGCTTCGAGCCTCTGGATGTATTGCAGTCGCTATGGATGGTTTTGCGACAACTGGCAGAAGGCCGCTGCGAGGTCGAAAATCAATATGGCCGCATCGTGCCGGAGGCTGGCAACGCACGCGCGCTCGCGGCGGTGGAAGAGGTGTTTGAGCTGCGGCCGTTCTTCGAATGGCGCGGCCTGGGGTCGATCGATCATTCCGGGGTGCAAATCCGTGATGCGTACGCTGCGTTCGATGCCGAACGAAAATTCAGCGTGCCCAACGTCATGATCGCCGATCCAAAGGCGTGTCAGTGCGGGGAGGTGCTGAAAGGCGTGATCAAGCCTCACGAATGCAAGGTGTTCGGCACCGCCTGCACCCCGGAGATGCCGCTTGGATCTCTCATGGTATCTTCGGAAGGTGCGTGCGCCGCCTACTACAGTTACGGCAGAACTGAGCGGGTGTCTGCATGAACGCAGGCGTTACGTCGGAGGAACGGATCAATCTTTCGCACGGCAGCGGCGGCCGGGCGATGCGCCGCCTGATCGACGAGGTGTTCGTTCGCACCTTCGACAATGCCGCGCTAAGCGTCTTGGAAGATCAGGCGACCATCGCATTGAGCGATCTTGTCGTCCACGGTGATCGATTGGCTTTCACCACCGATACCTATGTCGTCGACCCGCTGTTCTTCCCCGGCGGCGACATTGGCGGACTCGCGGTCGCGGGGACTGTGAACGATCTCGCAATGAGTGGCGCGCGGCCGCTGTTCCTGTCCTGCGGGATGGTCCTGGAGGAAGGGCTGCCGGTCGCAACCCTGCGCCGCGTCGCAGCCAGCATGAAGCAGATGGCGGATCGTGCGGGGGTCAAGATCGTTACGGGTGATACCAAGGTGGTGGAGCGCGGTGCGGCTGACAAGATGTTCATCAACACCGCCGGAATTGGTGCCGTGCCGGCGGGCGTTTCCATTTCCGCGGCTAACGCGCGGCCGGGCGATGTGGTGATCGTCAACGGTGTCATGGGCGACCATGGCACCGCCATCCTGATCGCCCGGAATCAACTGGCGCTTGAGGCGGACATCGAAAGCGATTGTCAGCCTCTGGATGGATTGGTCGCCACGATGTTGGCGCGATACCGGAACATCCACTGTCTGCGCGATGCGACGCGTGGCGGCCTCGCGACGGTACTGAACGAGTTCGCCCAAAGCTCCAACGTCGGGATTCGCATCAACGAACGCGATGTGCCGCTGCGTGAGGAAGTAAAGGGCGCCTGTGAGATCCTCGGACTTGATCCGTTATACCTCGCAAACGAAGGCAGGCTGGTTGCTATCGTTCCGCCGGACGGCGCCGATGCCGTCCTGACCGCGATGCGAACCCACCCAAGCGGCAGCGGCTCGGCGATTATCGGGGAGGTGACGGATAAGCGGCACGGTATAGTAACGATGCAAACCATCTTCGGCGGAGAGCGCATCGTCGATATGCTCGTCGGCGAACAGCTTCCACGCATATGCTAGCGCCTCAGGCAGCCCGATGCACGAACTGAGCATCGCGGATAGCATCGTGGAACACTGCGTGGAACAAGCGAACGGTGCCCGCGTGCTGCGCGTGCGGCTCGAGATCGGCCGTTTGTCCTGCGTTACACCGGACGCGCTGCGGTTCTGCTTCGACGTCTGCGCCAAGGACACCGTCGTGGAGGGTGCCCTGCTGGACATCATTGCGATCCAAGGCCGGGCGCACTGCCGCGGCTGCGGAGAAGAGATCGAGATCGGATCTTTCATCGACAGCTGTGCCTGCGGCAGTAGAAACCTGCAAGTCATTGCAGGCGAAGGATTGCGGCTGAAAGATATGGAGGTTGCGTGATGTGCACGACCTGCGGCTGCTCCGATACCGAGACCGCGACGATCACCGACCCAGTCACTGGCGCGCGGACTGCTATTGCCAGTCCGGACCATGGTCACACCCATGCCCATGGCGAGCACCATCACCACCATGAACATGCTGACCACCACCACGATCATGACCCCGGGACGCTGCACGCCGAGCTTCACGGGCGAACGGTTAAGCTGGAACAGGATTTGCTCGCAAAAAACCAACTTGTCGCTGAACGAAATCGCGGGCGCTTCGAGGGGCGCGAAATCCTGGCGGTGAATCTCATGAGTTCGCCCGGCGCGGGCAAGACGACGCTGCTGGAAAAGACGATCGGCGCCCTTGATCAATCCGCGTCCGTTTATGTCGTGGAAGGTGATCAGGCGACGCTCAACGATGCGGAGCGGATCAAGTCGACGGGCGCCCCGGTTGTTCAAATCAATACCGGTACCGGCTGCCATCTGGATGCCGAAATGCTCTCGCGCGGGATAGCCGAACTGAAGCCGCCGCCAGGCGCGATCGTATTCATCGAAAACGTCGGTAACCTTATTTGCCCGGCACTGTTCGACCTGGGAGAGCGGTCAAAGGTCGTGATCCTTTCGGTCACCGAAGGTGAGGACAAGCCGATCAAGTATCCTCACATGTTCCGGGCCTGTCAGGTGATGTTGATCAGCAAGATCGACCTGCTTCCCTACCTGCAATTCAGTATCGAGCGCTGCGTCAGTTATGCTCGCCAGGTTAACCCTGATATTCGTATCATCCCGGTCTCCGCTGAAACCGGAGAAGGTATGGACGCATGGTATGCCTGGCTGAACGCCGAGCGGAATGCTGTCATCCAGTCCTGACGCCAAAACGATATTCTGCGGCCGGACGATAAAGTCTTCCTAAAGTCGCCGGAGACCGGTTATCACCGCGGCGAATGATCAAACTGTGAGCCCATGTCGAGCTTTTCCACAATTATCCTGGCGCCCTTCATTATCGCCTTTGTGGTGTTCGTCGGTCGCTTCTATGGACGCGAGGGCGCGCGCTCGATGCGCAGTCTCAGCTTCCTGCTGGCGGTCTGCACGGTGGCATCCGCCTTCAGCTATCTACTTCTGCGCGTCACCAACGAGCTGCCATCCTATGGCACGATCGGATATGGCATCGGCGGACTGCTGCTGCTGGCCACGGCCATCGGACGCTTGTTCATGATCTAATGCCAGGCGTTACGTCCGCAGCAGACGCGACCAAAATCCCGTCGTGGCCCGCTTGCCGTGCGAGACATGCGGCGAGTGCGATGGCGGCGGAAGCACACTGCTGATTAAATGCCGCCCGATATCTCGCTGTTCGATCCGCGCCCGCTGAAATGCGATAATCGACCCAGCCAGTTCGTCCGGACCGCGCTCGGTCAGCGTGGCCGCCCAGCTTGACGCGGCGTCGAACTGGCCGGCGCGGCGCAGCACGTCCAGCCGGCGCAAACCCAGTTCGACGTCATCGGTGTCTGCCCACAAGTCCGCAACGGTGGCCCTCAGCTTGGCCGGTTCCGACATTGCCGCCGCGTCGTCAGCCGCCCAGGCCGCCTGTAACAGAGCCTCAGCCTGTTGCGGTCGGTCGCCGGTCCGCTCACAGATCAAGGCCCAGCGCCGGAATGGCAGCGTCTCCTCCAGCGCCGTTGTGCTCAGCATGCGATACTCGTCCAATTCCACCACCGCACGCGCGGTCGAGGACAGGGCGGAGAGGTCAGGCGCCGCCGCGCCGCACCGGGAACAGACCTGGATCCAGTCGCGCAAGGTGGAGCGCGCCGGCTCGCCCGGACGCATATCCAAATCCGGCGCGATCTCCGGTTGTGGGGCGCGGAAGGCCGCCCGAGACGGATTGCCGCATACCCCGCACAGTGACTCACTCATTTTATCCGACCTCCGCCCGCAAACCGTCGCGCAGCCGCTGCATCGCCCGCTCCATCAAATTGGCTGACTGAGCGAAACATACCCGCAGCCAACCTTCCCCGGCCGAGCCGAACGCTACGCCCGGTGCGACGGCAACGCCATGGCGCGTCACCAGTTTCTTGGCAAGGTCCAGACTGTCGTCGAGTCCCTCAACGGCCAGGAAGGCATAGAACGCGCCATCCGGCGGCTGATAGCGAATGCCGTTCAATCCCGCCAGCGCCTGGCTGGCCAAATCGCGGCCGGTCGCACAGTAGGCGCGAAACCCCTCCACGGATTCAGTGTCTGCAATCGCCGCAACCCCGGCGCGCTGGGTAAACGGCGCGACACCGGAATGCACCGCTTCCACTATATCGACAATCGCCTCAATTGCGGCCTCGGGGACCACCATCCAACCCAGCCGCCACCCTGTCATCTTCCAGGTCTTGGAGAAACTGTTGCAGACGATGATCCTATCGTCCGCTTCGGCGATATCCAGCATCGACGGCGCCGCGGCATGCCCGTCATAGACCAGCCGCGAGTAAACCTCGTCGGAGATAATCCAGGCCCCGTGGCGGTTCGCGATCTCGCGGATCGCCCGAAGTTCGGTTTCGGACGCTGTCCAACCGGTCGGATTTCCTGGAGTGTTGAGGACGAAGGCCCGCGCTCCCTCCATCATCGCATCAAGCTTATCCAGATCCAGCCGAAAACCGCCGTCCTCTCGCACATCCAGATCGATCTGCTCGACGACCGCCCCGCGCAGCCTCGCAGCACTGGCGATGTTGGGCCATGCCGGATTGTGCAGGACAACGCGATGACCTGCACGCAGGATCGCGGTCATGGCCACCGAGATCGCGGCCATGCCGGACGCCGTTACCTGGATGCGGCTTTCGGCCACCGGTTTTGCATGCAACCGGCTCAGGTAGCTGGACAGCGCGCCCCGCAACGCCGGCAGGCCACGCACGTCAGGGTATCGAGTGTGTTCGTCCCGAAGAGCCCCGATAGCAGCATCCAGAGCGGAGTTCGGGCTGGGCTGGTCCAATTCGCCGAAACATAAAAAGTCCACATCCGGCGTTTCGAACGCCAGGCGCGCGACCTCGACGATCCGCGAACTGGGGATAAGAGTGAGATCCATGGAATCCATATTTATTTGTCCACGACGCGGTTTGTGCCCTGATATATCGGTGCAGTTACAACGTAAGCCTATCAGGACTCCGGGTCGGAGTGACGCGGCGGCAGCGGTCGCGCCGAAGAGCCGCCCGAATTGTGGGCGCAGTTGGTTTCCTTCAAGTCAGGCGGACCGGGGTTGAACGACCGGGCAGCATATGACCCGTCAGCGCATCATAAGCCAGCCGTCGGGTTGACGATCGATCATACCGTAACGGTGATGGTCATGTCACCGGAATCGATCAGCGAATTATGAGCTTTCAAAACGTCATGCGTCAGCGGTCTCAAGATGCGGCGATCAGCGACGCAGCCCCCGCGCGCTCAATTAACAGAGGACGGACGCGGCGGCGGCCGTTGCGCACCGGTTCCGGTATTGCGCACGCAGTCGCTGACCATCCGATCGTGCGCGAACACATCCGACAAACCACGATTAGGCACGTCCGGCACATAGTTAGCCGAATACGGCATATTGACCTGAGATTGTGGGCTATAGATCTGTCCCCGGTTCTGCTGCTCGTAAGCCTGCTCGGCGCGCTGCCGGCAGGCCGCCTGGGTCGCGGCATCGGCCCGAGCCTGCCCGCTCGGCGGAGCGCTATCGCACGCCGATAATGCGATGGCGCCCAACAGTAATCCGATCGAGGCGGCAGGAAGAAGATGCCTCATGAAGGGGCTCCTGAAAGGCGCTGGCCGGAATGCGAAGATTCGATCTGAAAGCCGCTAACAAAGCGGGCCAGCCGCGTCCGAAATCCGACTTCATCGAACCGGGCATCCTGGGTCAGCGGCTGACTTGCCGCCGCCCTCAGCAGCGCCGGATGGAACTCGGCGCCGTCGCGCGCGAGATGAAACAGTGACCGGGCCCAGGGCGCGCGCGTCAGCAAATCGATCAGCGCGAGCAGCCGCAGGCATAGCGAAAGACCACCTGTGTTGGCGATGCCCACGGTTCGATCCACCGCCCCGACCCAGCAGCGAGCGTCCCGATCGGCGAGAGCAAGATCGGTGTGGCTCCCGTCCGGTCGATGGAAGCGAAAGCCTCGGACGGCACCCTGCCGCTCGGCCAGCGCCGCTTCCCGCGCGGCATACCAGGCACGTTCCAGATCCCGCTTGCAGACGCTTGGAAGCGCCTCCGGCGGGAGGTCGACCAGATAGGTCATCAGCCCATCGGGATCGCCGCCGACGCGAATAGTGCCCGACGACGAGGGTCCGTGAGAATGCTGTTCCTGCGCGCTCATCGGATGCAAGATGGACCCGGCCGGGCCGCGGCGCCAGTCACTTCATTGAACCGATGGAACTTGGAAATTAAATCGCCAGTCCGCCGGCCAGCATGTTTTTCGCCTCCGTTGCGAGGCATCAGCCCGGCACTGGGAACGCAGCCGGAGGATCAGAACCGTCAGCCTGACGCAGCCTCGATCCTGGCCAGCGCTTCCTGCCGCCCCAATGCGGCGAGTGTCGCATCGATTCCAGGACTGACCGTGCTCCCGGTCAAAGCCGCCCGCAGCGGCTGAGCCACCTGACCCAATTTCAGACCGCTTCGATCGGCAAACGCCCGCAACGCCGAATCGATCCCCGCCACTGAGAAATCCGTCTCCGCCAGCGCTGCCGCTACGTCACGCAACATAACCCTGGCCTCCGCCGTTAGAACGGATGCTGCCTTCGGCTCCATCGGCAACGGCACCGCCCTGGCTAGAAAGGCCGCCAAATCCGCCAGCTCCACCAGCGTCTTCGCCCGTTCCTTCAAAGCCGGCATGAGCGTCCGAACGCGCCCCGCGACATCGCTGCCAACCGATACATCGGGCCGATGCGCCAACCGCCCCAGCACATCCTCGGTCAGCCGGTCGTCATCCGCCTGCCGGATATAGATCCCGTTCAGGTTCGTCAGCTTGGCGTAATCCATTCGGGAGGGTCCGCGGTTGACATCGACGATGTCGAACAGCCGAATGGCCTCCTCCCGCCCAACGACTTCCAGGTCGCCGTGCGACCAGCCCAACCGCAGCAGATAGTTGCACAGGGCCTCCGGCAGGAATCCTTGATCGCGAAACTCCAGCGCGAACTGCGCGCCGTGCCGCTTGGATAGTTTCATGCCATCAGCGCCGTGGATCAGCGGGATATGCGCGAACCGCGGCAACTCCCACCCCATCGCGCGATAGACCTGGATCTGCCGAAAGGTATTGGTCAGATGGTCATCACCCCGGATCACGTGGGTGATCCCCATGTCGTGGTCGTCCACCACGACCGAGTGGTTGTACATCGGCGTCCCATCGCTGCGCAGGATGATCATGTCGTCCAGCTCGGCGTTGGCGACGCGGACGGGACCTTGCACCAGATCCTCCAGCACGGTCTCACCGTCCCGCTGGCTTTTCAGTCGGATCACCGGAGTGATCCCTGGGGGTGCCTCCGCGGGATCGCGGTCACGCCAACGTCCGTCATAGCGCCAGACGCGCTTCTCCAACCGAGCCCGCTCGCGCTCGGCGGCCAGTTCCTCGGGCGTGCAGTAGCAGTGGTAAGCCTTGCCGGCCGCAAGCAGTGCGTGCGCCACCTCCGCGTGCCGCTGCGTGCGCTCGGATTGGAAAACCGTCTGCCCGTCGCGCTCCAGGCCCAGCCAGTTCAGGCTGTCGATAATGCCCTGAGTGGCCGCCTCGGTGCTGCGTTCGCGATCGGTATCCTCGATGCGGAGCAAAAATTCACCGCCGCAATGGCGGCTGTAAAGGTAGTTGAACAACGCGGTGCGGACCCCGCCGATGTGCAGCGGTCCGGTCGGACTGGGGGCGAAGCGGGTGCGGACGGTCATGCGGACGATCTAGACCATTTTCGGCCTGACTGTGCACCTCTTCGCTCCACATGGCTTCATGTCGCGGGGTGCTGTTCCAGTTCGGCGAGCAGCGCCTTCGCCTCCAGCAAATCCTTGGTGTCGAAGCCTTCGGTGAACCAGCCGTAAACCGGGGCGAGCAACTCATACGCCTCCTGGCGTTTGCCTTGGCTCTGCCACAGCCGTGCCAGGCTGGTCGACGTGCGCAGCTCCCACATTTTCGCCTGCTGGCGGCGCGCCCAGTCGAGCGAGGCGAGAAAGTTCCGTTCGGCACCTTCAAGGTCGCCCTTGAGCGAGAGCATCCAGCCCTTGAGGCGCAGGATCTCGGCGTAGTAAAGGCGTTCCTCCCACCCGGGGCGTTCGATTTGGGCGATCTGCTCGTCGATCAGCTGCAGGGCATTGTCGAGGTCGCCGGTCAGCGCCATGGCTTCGGCCAGGAACGCTTTCATGGTCGGGCTGCGGACCTTGCCGCCGCTCGCTTCCCAAAACGCGATGCCGGCCTTGAGCGGGGCAATTCCTTCGGCGGGTTTGCCTTCCCGGATAAGTGCCTGGCCATATGAACATGGGTGCCAACATCGCCCACAGCACGGGCAGGCTGTTCTCCCGACCCAGCCGCTCACATTCTTCGGCGCGCTTGCGCAGGTCCTCGTGCGTCAAAGCGGTGATCGAACTCATGCGCCCCAGTAGTCAGCGCAAATCCGAGGTCGAAGGGGTGACCGCGCCGGCGGGCGTGCGCGTCTTTTTCATCGTTCAGCCGCAATGCCCGGTCCGGGTAGCCCAGTATCCAGGTGCTAATCGAGCCGCAGATACCGGCCATAGTTTTGGGATCGTGGTTGAGGATGTCTGCAAGATGGCGATGCTTCTCGTCGTCGTAGAGGTCCAGCACCTTGTCGGCGTGCTCCAGAGCCTTGGTGAACTCGCCCGCCCAACAGTAGCAAGTGCAGGCAAGTCGCGTGTCCCGCGATCAGCAGGTCGGCATCGCCGGTCGCCTTCGCGATGTCCAGCATCTCCTCCGCCCACGGCAGGGACTCCGCTACGCGCCCTTGCGTCGAGGACGTTGGTCGTCAGTCCCCAGAAGATGGGCAGCCAGCGCGTCGTGGCGCTCGAGCGACTTCGCCAAGGCAAGTGCCGGATGCAGGCTGGTCCAGACTTCCGGGGCGGGCCAGCCTTTGAGCGCCAGCCACGCCGTGCCAAGGCGGGTGCGCAGCCCCAGTTCGCTGGCGTCTCGTTCCGATGACCGAGGCAGGGTGGAGACCAGTTCGAGCCCCTGGTTGAGATGGGAGATGGCCTCGGTCAGGGCCATGCGCTTCAACGCCAGCTCGCCAGCGGCCTGCCAGAGCGGAATGGCGGCTTCGGCAAGGCCCGCTGCCGTGAGGTGATGCGCCAGCACCTCGGGTTCGGTGGTCTTGATGTTCGGGAAGCGCTGCTCGATCACGCGTGCGATCTTGCCGTGCAACTCCTGTCTGCGGCTCTTGAGCAACGAGTCGTACGCCGCGTCCTGCACCAGCGCGTGCTTGAAGGTGTAGATCGGCATCGGGCGGCGTGCCGCGACGGAAGGCCAGTCCCGACGCGCTCAGCTGCGCCAGGGCGTCATCGAGTTGGGCCTGCGGCATCGGCGCGACCGCGGCGATCAGCTCGTAGCTGAATTCGCGGCCAATCGCCGCCCCGATCTGGGCGATCTCCTTCACCGGCATGAACCGATCCAGCCGCGCCATCAGCGAGTCCCGCAGCGTGGCCGGAATGGTGACGGCGCGAGCCGAGCCACCATACTCGTAATGATCGCCGGCCTCCTTCAGCTCGCCCGATTCGAGAATGGACTTGGTCAGCTCCTCGACAAACAGCGGCACGCCGTCGGTCCGGGTCAGGATCTGCTCGAGCAGCGCCGCGGGCAGCGCCTTGCCGCCCGCGAGCGCGGAGACCATCGCCGCACTCTGCGCCCGGGTCAGCTTGGACAGGTTCAGTGCGCCGACATGTCCCTGCTCGGACCAGCGCGACTGAAACTCCGGCCGGTGGGTGAGCACGACCAGCAGCGGAACGGTTTTCACCCGGTCGATCAGCAGATCCAACACCTCCAGCGTGGTGGGGTCGGCCCAGTGCGCATCCTCGAACAGCATCACGCTGGGTTGCTGGCGGGCGGCCGCTTCGGTGATGTCGACCAAGGTCCGCAGCGTCTCGTCCTTGTGCTTCTGCGGCGTCATCGGCAGCGCCCCGTAGCGCTGCTCGCAGGGGATGGACAGGATCGACGCGACGAACCGGACGTCGGCCAGCGGCCGGCCGTAGTGCGTGACGATCAGCGCTTCCAGCTTGTCGAGTTTCGCGTCCGCGGTTTCGTCGCGGGCGAACTTCAGCGCCCGTTCGAAGTTGTCGATGATCGGCCAGAAGGCGCTGTTCACGTAGTAGGGCGAGCACTGGAAGCGCAGGGCCTGCACGCCTTGCGCTTCGAGCCGCTCGCGCAGCGCGCTCAGGATGCGGCTCTTGCCGATCCCGGGTTCACCCGACAGCAGCACCACCTGGCCTTCGCCGTCCTTCGCCTGCGACCACCGGCGAAGCAGCAGATCCAGTTCCTCTTCGCGGCCCACCAGCGGCGTCAGCGCGCTACCGCCGCGATTGGCATCGAAGCGGCTTTCCGTCACCAGGGCACGCTCCACCCGCCAGGCGTGAACCGGTTCGGCGATCCCTTTCAGGTCATGTTCGCCCAGATCGGTCAGTTCAAACGCATTGCCGACCAAGCGACGGGTCGAGGCGGCGATGACGATCTGGTCGGCGGCGGCCAGTCCTTGCAGACGCGCGGCCAGATTGGGCGTGCTGCCCACCGCCAGCTTTGACTGGTCCCCCGTACCGGCCGTTCACCGACGACGACAGGACCGGTGGCGATGCCGATACGGACCGACAAGTCCTCGGTGGACGAGGCCCGCTTGACGGTATGAACGATCTCCAAGGCCGCCCGCACGGCGCGCTCGGCGTCCTCTTCGTGCGCGGTGGGCCAGCCGAAATAGGTCAGGATGCCATCACCCACGTAGCGGGCGACAAACCCGTCGTAGCGCGCGATCACATCGCCGCAGAGGGTTCGATACGCGTGCAACAGGCTGCGCAGCTCTTCGGGGTCGAGCTTTTCACTCAGCGCCGTCGAACCCACCAGGTCGCAGAACATCACGGTGAGCTGGCGGCGTTCGCCACCGCGCGAAATCGCATCTTCGCCGAGCGGCTTCGAATCGGTTACCGGCGCGACAGCGGATATCGACCTCTGGCGTCCGTCAGCCTGCGGCGATGCGTTGTCCCGCAACATGGCGATCGCCTCCAGCAGCTGGCGGCGATGGCCGATCGAGGTGACGCCCAGATCCTTGAGGTCGTCTGCCGTCAGATCGGGCAACAGCTCGGCATTGACGTCATTCTCGCGGAATGTCGCCGCGTAGCGTTCCAGACCGAGTTCGCACAGCCAGTCCGCGACGTCCATTGCCGCTCCCCCGTCAGGCCGCTAGCGGAGCATGACCCTGTCAGCCTCGACGTGTCCAGGACCGCCTGATCGGGCGACCGCAGCCGTTCCTACTCCAGTTCGGCGAGCAGCGCCTTCGCCTCCAGCAAATCCCTGGTGTCGAAGCCTTCGGTAAACCAGCCGTATACCGGGGCGAGCAACTCATACGCCTCTTGGCGTTTGCCCTGGCCCAGCCACAGTCGCGCCAGGCTGGTCGATGTGCGCAATTCCCACGATTTCGCCTGCTGGCGCCGCGCCAGGTCGAGAGAGAGCAGAAAATTCTGTTCCGCGCCCTCAGTGTCACCTTTGAGCGAAAGCATCCAGCCCTTGAGCCGTAGGATCTCGGCGTAATGCAGGCGTTCCTCCCAGCCGGAACGTTCGTCGATCAACCGCAACGCATTGTCGAGGTCGCCAGTCATTGCCATGGCTTCGGCCAAGAGTACGTTCGTCGTCGGGCTGCGAACCATGCCGCCGCTGGCCTCCCACGACGCGATGCCAGCCTTGAGCGTGGCAACTGCTTCGGCGACCTTGCCTTCCCGGATCAGTGCCTGGCCATATGTCAGAGGTGCCATCAGCGCCCAAAGCACGGGCATGTTATTCTCTCGACCCAGCCGCTCACATTCTTCGGCGCGCTTCCGAAGGTCCTCGTGCGTGCAGCGATGATCGAACTCGTGCGCTCCGTTGGTTAGCGCCCAACCGAGGTTGAAAGGGTGACTGCGCCGGCGCGCGTGCCTGTCTTTTTCGTTATTCAGCCGCAATGCACGGTCCGGGTAACCCAAGACCCAGGTACTGATGGAGCCGAACACGCCGGCCTGCGTTCTCGGATCCTGGTTGAGAAATGTGAGGAGGTGGGAATGTTTCTCAGCGTCGTACAGACCCATCACCGCGTCGGCGTGTTCCACAGCCTTGGTGAACTCGCCTGCCCAACCGTAGCACATGCAGGCGATTCCGTGTCCCGAGACCAGCAAGTCGCCATCTCCGGTCTCCTTCGCGATGGCCAGCATCTCCTCCGCCCACGGCAGTGACTCCGGTCCGCCTCCTCTCGTAAAGATATAGCCCGCCAGTCCCGTTAGGATGGGTAGCAGCGCGTCGTGGCGTCGGAGCGACTTCGCCAACGCGAGGGCGGGATGCAAGCTCGTCCAGACCTCCGGAGCGGACCAGCCCTTGAGCGCGAGCCATGCCTGGCCCACGACACTGCGCAGTCCCAGTTCGCTGGCGTCTCGGAGCGATGAATGCGGCAGGGTCGAGAGCAGTTCGAGCCCCCTGTTGAGATGGGCGATGGCCTCAGCCAGCGCCATTCGCTTCATCGCCACCTCGCCGGCGCCCTGCCAGAGCGGAATGGCGTCCTCGACAAGGCCCGCCGCCGTAAGGTGATGCGCCAACACCTCTGGTTCGGTGATCTTGGTGTGCGGGAACCGCGCCTCGATCAGGCGGGCGATCTTGGCATGCAGCTCCTGTCTGCGGCTCTTCAGCAGCGACTCATACGCCGCGTCCTGTACCAGCGCGTGCTTGAAGGTGTACACCGCATCGGGCGGCGTGCCGCGCCGGAAGGCAAGTCCCGACTCGGTCAATTGCAAAAGTGAATCATCGAGCCGCGCCTGAGTCATCGGCGCCACCGCGGCGAGCAGTTCGTAGCCGAATTCGCGGCCAATCACCGAACCAATCTGGGCAATCTCCTTAACCGCCACGAAACGATCCAGCCGCGCCATCAGCGAGTCCCGCAGCGTCGCCGGAATCGTAATGGCGCGAGCAGACCCACCATACTCGTAGCGATCGCGTGCTTCGGTCAGCTCGCCCGATTCGAGGATCGACTTGGTCAGCTCCTCGACAAACAGCGGAACGCCATCGGTCTTGGTGAGAATTTGCTCGAGCAGCAACGCGGGCAGTGCCTTGCCGCCAGCGAGCGTGGAGACAATCGCCGCGCTCTGCGTCCGCGTCAGCTTCGAAAGGTTCAGTACCACCGACATGTCCCTGCTCGGACCAGCGCGACTGAAACTCGGGCCGGTGGGTGAGCACCACCAGCAGCGGAACGGTTTTAACGCGGTCGATCAGCAGGTCCAATACCTCCAGCGTAGTGGGGTCGGCCCAATGCGCATCCTCGAACACCATTACGCTGGGTTGTTGCCGGGCGGCGGCTTCGACAAGATCGACCAAGATCCGCAGCGTCTCGTCCTTATGTTTCTGCGGCGTTATCGAAAGCACTCCGTAGCGCTGCTCGCAGGGGATGGACAGGATCGCGGCAATGAACCGGACGTCGGCCAGCGGCCGGCCATACTTGGTGACGATCAGCGCTTCCAGCTTGTCGAGTTTTGCGTCCGTTGCTTCCTCACGGGCAAACGTCGATGCCCGTTCGAAGGTATCGATGATTGGCCAGAAGGCGCTGTTCACATAGTAAGGCGAGCACTGGAACCGGAGTGCCTGCACACCCTGCGCCTCGAGCCGCTCACGCAGTGTGTTCAGGATGCGGCTTTTGCCGATCCCGGGCTCACCCGAGAGCAGCACCACCTGGCCTTCGCCATCCCTCGCCTGCGACCATCTGCTAAGCAGCAGATCGAGTTCCTCCCTGCGGCCCACCAGCGGCGTCAGCGCGCTGTTGCCGCGATTGGCATCGAAGCGGCTCTCGGCCGCCAGAGCACGCTCGACCCGCCAGGCGTGAGCGGGTTCGGCAATCCCTTTCAACTCGTGTTCGCCGAGATCGACTCAGTTCAAATGCGTTGCCGGCCAAGCGCCGGGTCGAGGCGGCGATGACAATCTGATCCGCGGCGGCCAGTCCCAGCAGCCGTGCCGCCAGATTGGGCGTGCTGCCCACCGCCAGCTTGGACTGATCTCCGGCGCCGGCCTGCTCGCCGACGACGACGGGACCGGTGGCGATGCCGATACGGACCGACAGGTCCTCGGTGGACGAGGCTTGCTTGACGGTCTGAACGATCTCCAACGCCGCTCGCACCGCCCGCTCGGCGTCCTCCTCGTGCGCGGTGGGCCAGCCGAAATAGGTCAGGATGCCATCACCAACGTAGCGGGCAACAAACCCGTCGTAGCGCCGCAATCACATCGCCGCAAAGGATGCGATACGCGTGCAACACGCCGCGCAGTTCTTCAGGGTCGAGCTTTTCACTCAGCGCCGTCGAACCCACCAGATCGCAGAACATCACGGTAAGCTGCCGACGTTCGCCACCATGCGAAGCCGCATCTTCGCGAAATTCCCGAAGCGGTCGCCGGTGCGACAACCGGAGTGACAATGTCAGCGCTTCGTTGCTCATCCAGTTTCGCAATGGCCTGGAACAAACGCTTGCGATCACCAAGCGTCAGGCCGAGCTCGCGAAGATCCGCGTCGCTCAGTGAGTGAATGACATCGAAGTCGATCCCGTTGGAGACGAAGGCGTGATCATAGCGTCCCAGCCCAATTTCGGCCAACCACGTCCCGAACGGTGTCATCGGACCTCCCTCAGGGCGACGGCCTGAGCTTGGATCAGTTTATGCCCGGCACGTCGTCTAACAAGAGAACAGGCTTGCGAGCCCAGCAAGAGAATGACCGGATTTGCTGTCCGCCAACATCCAAGATGTTGTAGCACGATAGCGGGCGCCACGTGCCGATTGCCACCGACCGAAGGTCGTCTATTCGTTCGTATGGTTCGGCCCGGCGGAGGCCATTGGATGATGCAGGTAGGTTTCGACTTGCCACAATAAGGAATGGAAAATCAGCAGGTCTGGTTTCTCATTAACCTCACGTAGTGGGGCGGGCGTCACCCCAGTTCGGCGAGAAGTGCCTTCGCCTCCAGCAAATCTTTTGTGTCGAAACCTTCGGTGAACCAACCGTAAACCGGGGCGAGCAACTCATATGCGTCCTGGCGCTTGCCCTGGCTCTGCCACAGCCGCGCAAGGCTGGTCGACGTGCGCAGCTCCCAGGATTTCGCCTGCTGGCGGCGCGCCCAGTCGAGCGAGGCAAGAAAGTTCCGTTCGGCACCTTCAAGGTCGCCCTTGAGCGAGAGCATCCAGCCCTTGAGGCGAAGGATCTCGGCGTAGTGGACGCGTTCCTCCCACCCAGGGCGTTCGATTTGGGCAATCGCCTCGTCGATCAGTGCAAGCGCATTGTCGAGATCGCCGGTCAGCGCCATGGCTTCGGCCAAGAACGCTTTCATGGTCGGGCTCGGAATCTGCCGCCGGTCGCTTCCCAAGCCAGGATGCCGGCCTTGAGCGGGACAATTCCTTCGGCGGCTTTGCCTTCCCGGATCAGTGCCAGGCCATATGAAGACGGGTGCCAACATCGCCCACAGCACGGGCAGGCTGTTCTCCCGACCCAGCCGCTCGCATTCTTCGGCCCGCTTGCGCAGGTCCTCGTGCGTCGAAGCGGTGATCGAACTCATGCGCCCCCATACTCAGCGCAAATCCGAGGTCGAAAGGGTGACCGCGCCGGCGCGCATGCGCGTCTTTTTCATCGTTTAGCCGTAATGCCCGGTCCGGGTAGCCCAGTATCCAGGTGCTAATCGAGCCGAGATACCGGCTGAAGTTTTGGGATCGTTGTTGAGAATATCTGCAAGATGGCGATGCTTCTCGGCGTCGTAGAGCTCCAGCACCTTGTCGGCGTGCTCCACAGCCTTGATGAACTCGCCCGCAAAACAGTAGCAAACGCAGGCAACTATGTGTCCCGTGATCAGCAAGTCAGTATCGCCGGTCGCCCTCGCAAGGTCCAGCGTCTCCTCCACCCAAGGCAGGGACTCCGCACACGCCCTTGCGTCAAGACGATGCTCGTCAGTCCCCAGAGGATGGGCAGCAGCGCGTCGTGGCGCTCGAGCGACTTCGCCAAGGCAAGGGCCGGATGCAGGCTGGTCCAGACTTCCGGGGCGGCCCAGCCTTTAAGCGCCAGCCACGCGTGGCCAAGGCGGGTGCGCAGCTCCAGTTCGCTGGCGTCTCGTTGCGATGACCAAGGCAGGGTGGGGACCAGTTCGAGCCCCTGGTTGAGATGGGCGATGGCCTCGGTCAGGGCCATGCGCTTCAACGCCAGCTCGCCAGCGGCCTGCCAGAGCGGAATGGCGGCTTCAGCAAGACCCGCGGCCGTGAGGTGATGGGCCAGCACCTCGGGTTCGGTGGTCTTGACGTTCGGGAAGCGCTGCCTCGATCACGCGGGCGATCTTGCCATGCAACTCCTGTCTGCGGCTCTTCAGCAACGAGTTATACGCCGCGTCCTGCACCAGCGCGTGCTTGAAGGTGTAGATCGCATCAGGCGGCGTGCCGCGACGGAAGGCCAGTCCCGACTCGGTCAGCCGCGCCAGCGCGTCGTCGAGTTGGGCCTGCGGCATCGGCGCGACCGCGGCGATCAGCTCATAGCTGAATTCGCGGCCAATCGCCGCCCCGATCTGGGCAATCTCCTTCACCGGCATGAACCGATCCAGCCGCGCCATCAGCGAGTCCCGCAGCGTCGCCGGAATGGTGACGGCGCGAGCGGAGCCAGCGATACTCGTAGCGATCGCCCGCGTCCTTCAGCTCGCCCGATTCGAGAATCGACTTGGTCAGTTCCTCGACAAACAGCGGCACGCCGTCGGTCCGGGTCAGGATCTGCTCGAGTAGCGCCGCGGGTAGCGCCTTGCCGCCGGCGAGCGCGGAGACCATCGCCGCGCTCTGCGTCCGCGTCAGCTTGGACAGGTTCAACGCGCCGACATGACCCTGCCCCGACCAGCGCGACTGAAACTCCGGCCGGTGGGTGAGCACAACCAGCAGCGGAACGGTTCTCACCCGGTCGATCAGCAGATCCAACACCTCCAGCGTGGTGGGGTCGGCCCAGTGCGCATCCTCGAACAGCAACACGCTGGGTTGCCGGCGGGCGGCCGCTTCGGTGATATCGACCAAGGTCCGCAGCGTCTCGTCCTTGTGCTTCTGCGGCGTCATCGGCAGCGCCCCGTAGCGCTCCTCGCAGGGGATGGACAGGATCGCAGCGACGAACCGGACGTCGGCCAGCGGCCGGCCGTAATGCGTGACGATCAGCGCTTCCAGCTTGTCGAGTTTCGCGTCCGCGGTTTCGTCGCGGGCAAACCTCAGCGTTCGTTCCAGGTTGTCGATGACGGGCCAGAAAGCGCTGTTCACGTAGTAGGGCGAGCACTGGAAGCGAATTGCCTGCACGCCTTCGGCCCCGAGCCGCTGCCGCAGCGCGCCCAGGATGCGGCTTTTGCCGATCCCGGGCTCGCCCGACAGCAGCACCACCTGGCCTTCGCCATCCCTCGCCTGCGACCACCGCCGCAGCAGCAGATCCAGTTCTTCGTCGCGGCCGACCAACGGCGTCAGCGCACCACCGCCGCGATGGGCATCGAAGCGGCTCTCCGCTGCCAGGACACGCTCGACCCGCCAGGCGTGAACAGGTTCGGTGATCCCCTTCAGGTCCTGTTCGCCAAGATCGGTCAGGTCAAACGCGTTGCCGACCAACCTCCGGGTGGAGGTCGCGATGACGATCTGATCCGCAGCGGCCAATCCTTGCAGACGAGCAGCGAGATTGGGCGTGCTGCCGACCGCCAGCTTGGACTGATCCCCCGCACCGGCCGTTTCACCGACGACGACGGGACCAGTGGCAATGCCAATACGCACCGACAGTGCTTCGGTGGACGACGCCAGCTTGACGCTATGGACGATCTCCAATGCCGCCCGCACAGCGCGCTCGGCGTCCTCTTCATGCGCCGTCGGCCAGCCGAAATACGTCAGAATCCCGTCGCCCACATAACGCGCGACAAACCCGTCGTAACGCGTGATCACCTCCCCGCAATGGGTCCGATACGCGTGCAACAATTTGCCCAGTTCTTCGGGATCGAGCCTCTCACTCAGCGCCGTCGAACCCACCAGATCGCAGAACATCACGGTCAGCTGCCGCCGTTCGCCGCCGTGCGAAATCACCTCCTGACGCATCGGTCCTGAAGCAGCCACCGGGCGTGGACGTCTCGATCGCGGGTTGCCCGTCCAGCCTGGCGATGGCCTGGAGCAGACGCTTGCGATCACCAAGCGCGAGGCCGAGCTCGCGAAGGTCGGCGTCGGTCAACGAGCGAATGACATCGAAGTCGATCTCGTTGGAGGCAAAGACAGCGTCGTAGCGCCCCAACCCGATTTCGGCCAACCACGTCCGGAATGGCGTCATTGGTGCTCTCCCTGAGGCCGAGGCCTGGGTTTGCATCAGCTTACACACGCAACTGCAATCTAACCAGAAATGGCTCAAGGCCGCGCCACCAACGCTTTGGTGCCGGCACACCCCGTTCACTCTTTGTAGACATTTGCATGTCTACTTTGCCCTGCATGAGGCCGCTCGCCGTCCTGAAAGCCGCATTCGACTCCTGGCTCGATACGGAGCGCGAACGGCTGGCGTTATGGCTGCCGGTGTTCATGGGGGCCGGGGTTCTCGCCTATTACACCCTGCGATTCGAACCGGCGCCTTGGGCCGGAGCGGCGGTAGCCCTCCCCGCGAGCGGATTGGCGCTCGGCCTTCCCGGGTTGCGCTGGCTGATCGCACCTCTCGCCGCGGCCGCTCTGGGATTCACCTCGGCCCAAATCGCCACCGCCCGCGCGCCGCCGATCGAGGTCGACCTGCCAACCCACGCCAGCATCGTCACCGGCACGATCCGCGCGGTCGAGCCTTTACCGGAGGGGCGCCGGATCACCATCCTTCCGGCCTGGATCGATGGTGCGCCGGAGCCTTTGCGCCGCTCGGTGCGCATCCGGCTGCAGAAAAAGGACGACGGGGACCTGGGCAGCGGCGATTCCGTGAGCATCCGCGCGCTGATCCGGCCGCCCGCATTGCCGTCGTATCCGGGCGCCTGGGACCTGCAGCGCGATGCCTTCTATTCCGGCCTGGGCGCATCCGGCTACGCGCTGGCCAAGGCCGAGCGGACGGCGCAGGCGGTGCCGTCCGGTCCGATGCAGTACGTTCAATGGCTGCGCGAGGGCATCGCCCGTCGGGTCGTCGCCGTGATCCCGGGCGCGGCCGGAGCGGTCTCGGTCACGCTTCTAACCGGCTCGTCGATGGCGATCCCCGAGGCCGACCATGCGGCGTTTCGTGACTCGGGCCTGGCCCACCTGCTGGCCGTCGCCGGGTTGCATATCGGCATCGTCATGGGCTTCGCATTGGCCATCTCCCGCTTCGGCTTCACCCTCAGCGAGCGAGCCAGCCTGTTCTGGCCGACCAAAAAGCTGTCCGTGATCTGCGCTCTGGCGATTGGCGGCGCCTACATGGTGCTGACCGGCATGCATGTGCCGATCATCCGCAGCTTCGCCATGGCTTGCCTGTTGACCATCGCGATGCTGGCGGACCGGCGCCCGGTCTCCGTACGCGGTCTGGCCCTGGCGGCGACGGCCCTGATGGTGATCTCGCCGCAGGACGTGCCGAATGTCTCGTTCCAGATGAGCTTCTCGGCGGTGCTCGCGCTGATCGCCGGATACGAAGCGCTGCGGCCCTGGCTTCGCCGGCTGCATGGGACAAGCTGGCACCGGCGGTTCGCCTCGCATCTGGTGGCTCTGGCGCTGACCAGCGCGCTGGCGGGGTCCGCGTCCGCTCCCTACGGCGCTTATCATTTCGGTCATGTCCAGGTCTATTTCGTGCTGGCCAACATGGTCGCCGTGCCGCTGACCGCGCTGTGGGTGATGCCGGCCGGGCTGATCGCGCTGTTGCTGATGCCGCTGCATCTCGAGGCGCTGGCTCTGGTGCCGATGGGCTGGGGCGCGCAGGCCGTGGTCTGGGTGGCACGCGCGACCTCCGCGTTGCCGGACGCGACGATCAACGTGCCGCACATTCCGGCCTGGGGACTTTGCGTGTTCTCCGCCGGACTTGCCTGGCTCGGGCTGTGGAGAACGCGGCGGCGGCTTTTGGGCGTGGTGGTGATGCTGGTCGGATTGGCCTCGCCGGTGCTGGACCACCCGCCCGATCTGCTGGTCTCGGACGACGGGCGGTTGATCGCGGTGCGGACCGGGCAGGGGGCGTTTCTGCAACAGACGCAGGGCGGGTCGAAGTTTGTCCGCGACGCCTGGGCACAATACTGGGCGGTCGGCTCGTTTCAAGCGATGCCAAAAGACTCGGCCGTGGAGGCAACGCGACGACCGGCGGCGCGGACCCTGGCGACAGGAGCGCCGGCACACGCAACGAAGCGATACGCTGCAAGAAGGACGCTTGCCTGCTGCGGCCCTATCCTGACCGGCCCGGCGCCATGCTGGCCCGCGGCGCCCAGCATCCGGATTTCTGCGCGCAGATCTCCGTCACCGTTTCCGCCGAACCCGCACGCGGGCTGTGCCCGCGTCCCTGGCCGCAATTGGTCGATCGCTTTACCGTCTGGCGCAACGGCAGCGCGGCGATCTGGCTGGAGCCGAACGGTGCCCGCATCGTGACCGACCGCGCCGAGCGGGGAGACCGGCCGTGGGTGCCGCCGCCGCCGAAGCCGAAGAAGGCGGCAACGCCCGTGCTGCCGCTTGCTGTCATCGATCGCGTGGAGCAACCCGCACCCCCGCCAAGCGTTCCGGCCCCTGAGGCCAGCAACGGAGAGTAATGTATGTTTTATCACCGCAAGGAAACCATCATTCCGGTGGACGTAAAGAAGCCTGATCCGCGCTTCGGTATGTTCCTGCTGGAGCAGTTCGGTGGGGCGACGGGTGAATTGACCGCGGCCTTGCAGTACTGGGTACAGTCGTTTCACATTACCGATGCTTCGATCCGTGACATGCTGCAGGACATAGCGCTCGAGGAATTCAGCCATCTTGAGGTTGTCGGCAAACTGATCGAGCAGCACACCAGCAAGCTTGACCAGACAGATGTATATGCGGCGCCGTTGTTTCGGGTCCGTGGCGTCGGCCCGCATTTTGTGGATAGCCAAGGCGGTGCCTGGACGGCCTCTTACATCAACGAGGGCGGCAACGTCGTTCGCGACCTGCGGGCCAACATCGCGGCGGAAGCCGGTGCTCGCCAGACCTACGAGGCGTCTGATCCATGCCAGCACCGATGAGGGCACCACGAAGGCGCTCACGCATCTGCTGACGCGCGAGATCACTCACGCTCAGATGTTCATGGCGGCGCTGGAACGGATGGGCAAGCTGGACGACCCCTATTTCGGCACGATCAAGCCTGACGAGACGGTCGATCTGGTCTTCAATCTGTCAAAGGGAGACGACCACCGCGGGCCATGGAATAAGGCGCCGCAGTTCCGATTTGAGAACGATCCGAAGCCGATGGGTGGCATGCCGCCGGCCCCGGTCAATCCGGACGATGAAAAGTTACCGCTGGCGGCCGAGTAACATCAACTGCTCCGCTTCCGGTCGCAACGACGCCCGGCCAGGTCGCCCCGAACGCGCTTGCTTGGGACACGCAACGTCAGCGCGATCATAACAAACAAAACGGGCCGCCCCTTCAAGGAGCGGCCCGCTTTTCTTGGTCGGTCGAAGATACGGATTAGAAATCCATATCGCCCATGCCGCCCATTCCGCCCATTCCGCCACCACCCGGCGGCATCGCGGGACCCTTCTTCTCCGGCTTCTCAGCGACCATCGCCTCGGTCGTCACCAACAGGCCGGCCACCGAAGCGGCGTCCTGCAGCGCGGTCCGCACGACCTTTGTCGGGTCAATGATGCCGGCCTTGACCAGATCCTTGAACTCGCCGGTCTGCGCATCGAAGCCGTAGTTGTACTCGTCATGCTCCAGCGTCTTGCCGGCGATAACCGCACCGTCTTCACCGGCATTCTCGGCGATCTGACGCAGCGGAGTCTGGATCGCCTTGCGCACGATCTCGATCCCGAAGCGCTGATCGTCGTTGTCAGCCTTGATCTTGCTCAGGATCAGCGAGGCCCGCGCCAGGGCAACGCCGCCGCCCGGAACGATGCCTTCCTCGACCGCGGCGCGCGTGGCGTGCAGGCTGTCGTCAACCCGGTCCTTGCGCTCCTTCACCTCGACCTCGGTGCTGCCGCCGACGCGGATAACAGCCACGCCGCCAGCCAGCTTCGCCAGACGCTCCTGCAGCTTCTCGCGATCATAGTCCGAGGTGGTCTCCTCGATCTGTGCCCGGATCTGGCTGCAACGGCCCTGAATGTCCGGCTTCTTGCCGGCGCCTTCGACGATCGTGGTGTTTTCCTTCTCGATCAGGATCTTCTTGGCCTTCCCGAGATCCGCGATCTTCACGTTCTCAAGCTTGATGCCAAGGTCTTCGCTGATCACCGTGCCGCCGGTCAGGATCGCGATGTCTTCCAGCATCGCCTTGCGACGATCACCGAAGCCCGGAGCCTTCACCGCCGCGACCTTCAACCCGCCGCGCAGCTTGTTCACCACCAGGGTCGCCAGAGCCTCGCCCTCAACGTCCTCGGCAATGATCACCAGCGGACGGCCGGACTGCACGATGCTCTCCAGCAGCGGCAGCATCGGCTGCAGGCCGGACAGCTTCTTCTCGTGGATCAGGATGTAGGGCTGATCCATATCGGCGATCATCTTCTCCGCATTAGTAATGAAATACGGGGAGACATAGCCGCGGTCGAACTGCATGCCCTCGACGACATCGAGCTCAGTAGCGATACCCTTGGCTTCCTCGACGGTGATGACACCCTCGTTGCCGACCTTCTGCATCGCTTCGGCAATCATCTTGCCGATCTCAACCTCGCCGTTGGCGGCGATCGCACCGACCTGCGCGGTTTCCGCCGGAGTGGTGATCTTCTTCGACCGCTTCTTCAGCTCATCGACGACAGCCTGCACCGCGCCGATCGACGCCGCGCTTCAGGTCCATCGGGTTCATGCCGGCCGCGACAGCCTTGGCGCCCTCGCGAACGATCGACTGCGCCAGCACCGTGGCGGTGGTGGTGCCGTCACCGGCGATGTCATTGGTCTTCGAGGCCACTTCGCGCACCATCTGGGCGCCCATGTTCTCGAACTTGTCGGCGAGCTCGATCTCCTTGGCGACGGTCACGCCGTCCTTGGTGATCCGCGGCGCGCCGAAGCTCTTGTCCAGGACCACGTTGCGGCCCTTGGGTCCCAGCGTCACCTTTACGGCATCAGCCAGAATATCCACGCCGCGCAACATGCGCGCACGCGCTTCGCCGCCGAAGCGGACGTCCTTTGCAGCCATTCTTATCTATTCCTCTTTATCTAAATGCGGAGTGCAGGTAGACCGCTTACGCGGCCTTCTTCTTGCCCGCGGCGGTGTCGGTGATGATGCCCATGATGTCGGACTCCTTCATGATCAGGAGCTCCTCACCATCAAGCTTCACTTCGGTACCGGACCACTTGCCGAACAGGATCCTGTCGCCGGCCTTTACGTCGAGGGTCACGAGCTGACCCGCTTCGTTGCGGGCGCCAGGGCCGACGGCGATAACCTCGCCTTCCATCGGCTTCTCCTTGGCGGTATCGGGGATGATGATTCCACCGGCGGTCTTTTCCTCGGCGGTCAGGCGCCGGACTACGACCCGGTCATGCAGGGGACGGAAACTCATTTTAAGACGCTCCTGAGTTCGTTCTCAGTCAAAGATTGAACGGATCGCTACAGCCGGGCTAGGGCCTCCGATGAGCACCCTGCTGGCTGTTAGCACTCCCTGGTAGGGAGTGCCAGCGATCTAGTCCCAGCGCGCTGCCAAGTCAAGCATTAGCAGCACTCTTTTGTTAAGAGTGCTAAGTTGCTGAAATTATTGTGTTTCTAGTTGCGCAAACCGAGCTTTCCACCACATCATCCTATCATCGGGCCAGCAATCGTCCCCTCCAGGACCCTCTTCAGGCTCGGATGCGTGCTTTGAAAGGAAGCGGATAGACCATGGCCCTTGTTCGGCAGTTGCAAGATTATCGCCTTACCACCGCTGAGATCCTCTATCACCTGCCGGACCATCCCAACCTGCTGCAGGCGTATATCTGGCAGGATCTCGATATCGCCCCGCGCTATCCGGTGCTGCGTAAGTTCCTGGACTTTTGGGCGCGGGAGATCGAGGGCACGCTGCACTCGGTCCGCGTCGCCTCGGCGAGCCTGGTAAAGCCCCCGACTGTTGGCCACGCCGACGCCTTACTGCACCTGCATTAGGGCGTTAGGCCTCCATCGTGCCGGCTCCGCATTCATCGAGGCACCGAGCGAACAAAGAGCAGGGCTGATGTAGATTCGGTACAATCGGCTGAAGGATGGTCGGCCAATCGAGGATATCGGAGCAAAAGATCCTGCATCGACAGCAAATCAGAAAGCCGGGTGTGCGCCACGCATACCGCTCCATTCGGGCCGAACGCCGCTTCTAAGGTCATCTCAGGGGCGGGTTCATCCTGTTGGATACCGATCCGGTCGAACAGGTCGATAGGCGTGCCGTTGCGCGTATAGCCCACACCGTCACCGCCGTAGTCGGCGCGCACGAGGCGCACGCAAGTCTGGTAATAGGGTTCGAGTGAGGTGCCGTCCGACAGAGTGCGCCAAGGTTTATAGCCGAAGCGAATGCACTTTCCTTCGGCTCCGCCAGTGCACGTGATCAGGATACGGCCGGGGACACGGATATACCGCCCGTCCGGGGTGAACGCGCCCGCAAGCGGGAAGCCGAGTTGCCGCCCGTCCGGGTCGGGGTTGCAGGCGTTGCGCCACTCCCCTCCGACTGGGTCCGGTTCGGACAGCGTGTAAAGCACCACCTCCCCCGTCGGATCGCGGACGTCGCGCTCCACCGCGTCGATGCGAATGCGCCGCTGCGACCCGCTGCCGTCCCCCAAAGTGACAACAGTGCCGAGGAGGTCGTCCTGCGACAAAATACGGCCGTCGGGCAGCGTGACGCGAAATACCGTCCCGTCCACTGTCACGCTCGGCCCTGGAGCCGCGAGACCCGCGGCGGCCGTGACGAAAAACCAGGTGAGTAAAACTGAGCCGAGCGTTCGTTGCAGAATCAGGGGTGGGTTTTCTGCGGCAGCGAAATCCCTTCCACCGAAACGCCGTTCAGGTCGGAAACCGCCGATTTCCTTCCGGCGAGCCCTGTTTGGGTAAGCGCATTCACAGTCAAGCGCGTTCGCGGTAAGCGCGTTCGAGGTAAGCGCATTATCGAGGTAAGAGCGTTCGAAGTGAGCGCATTATTCGCAAGCGCAGCGTGCGCGGATCTCACCGGGACCCCCAACAGCACGGCGGCCAGCAGCGGAGCGGCCAAGAAGGCAACAGGTCTAAGCAGTTGCATGATGAAACCCCATTCCGAATGTCGCGACCCTGCCACAAAATCGGCGAGGCAAGACCAGCGCCTTAGATGCGTTTTGTCAATTGTTCTTTTATTGCATCATGTATCGTAGGAGGTAGTGGGCCAGTATCTCTGCTCGCGAGACCCGCATTAAAATTCGCGAGGCTTGCGTGCCCGATGCGGCTTCTCAGTGTGCCCGTCGACGGGCACCAGGTTATTATGTCTTGACCCGCACCCAGCCTAGGTGCGGGGCCGGGCGCTCGTTCCCGGCAGAGAATCCAGAAACCTATCCAATGCCGCGATAAATCCCTTCGTGTTCTGACCGTGCACGTTATGGCCGCAGTCCGGGACCGTCACCAGCGTCCCGAGCGGCAGAGCGGCCGCGAACCGCTCCGCCGCATCGGGCGCCAGGATGTTGGAGTTTTCGCCGCGCACCAGCAACACCGGCAGATCGAAACCTGCCGCGTCGTCAAGTGTGATGTTCTCCAGCGGCCCCGACGCGCGAACGATCCCGAGACGCCGCGGGTTCGAATCGCATTTGCTGACGTATTTCCCGTCGGCCCGTTCCAGCATGTTGTACTTCACCGTCCGCTCGATATGCTCGCGCGAGCGGTATGGATCGTACTGACGCACATTGCGCACGAAATGCTCCAGGTCGTCGAACTCCTGGTTGCCCTGCACGAAGCCTGCGATCGCGGCGCGGCCTTTGTCCGACAGCTCCGGCCCGACATCGACAATCACCGCGGCGCCCACGATCGCGGGGTTCCGGCGCAGCAGCAGCATCGTGTTGCGGCCGCCCATCGAGTGACCGATCAGGATCGGTCTGTCCAAACCCGACGCGACAATGAACGCCTCGGCATCCAGCGACATCTCGTGATTGGAATAGGTGACGTCGCGCGCCCACTCGCTGTCGCCATGCCCGCGCTGATCCAGCGCCAGCACCCGATAGCGCGCTGCCAGATGCAGGCTGACCAGGTCCCACGAATGCGCCGACTGATGCCCGCCATGCAGCAGCACGATCGCCGGCGCATCCCTATGCCCCCATTCCAGAAAATGGAACCGCATCTGCCGCAGCACGATGTTGCACGACCGGTACGGCACCTGTGGTGCATGCGGAATGCCCAGATCGGCGGCGCTGGCCAGCAGGCTGCGGAACTCGTCCGTGCCCGTCATGTCCAGCGGTGTCGATCCCTCGGCGAAAATATTCAGATACATCGAGCCGTCACTGCCTCCCGTGCCGTTTGGCAACAACACCCTGGCTCCCGGGGCATGGCAAGAGTGGTATGGAGGGTGCTTGAACCAGCAGGCCAGGAGCTTCCGATGACCCAATCCGCGCTTGGCGCACCCCTGATCGATCGAACCCGCCGCTACCAGGAGGAACTAACCGCCATCCGCCGCGACATTCACGCCCATCCCGAACTGGGACTGGAGGAATACCGCACCGCGGAGCTTGTTGCGCGGAAGCTGGAGGAATGGGGGATCGAGGTGCATCGCGGCGTCGGCAAAACCGGCGTGGTGGGCGTGCTGCGCAATGGCAACGGGCAGGCCTCGGTCGGTCTTCGGGCCGACATGGACGCACTGCCGATGCAGGAAGCAACCGGGCTGCCGTACGCCAGCCAAATCCCGAACCGGATGCACGCCTGCGGCCATGACGGCCACACCACGATCCTGCTGGGCGCGGCGAAGTATCTTGCGGAAACGCGCGCTTTCAATGGCACCGTCAACTTCATCTTCCAGCCGGCCGAGGAAGGCGTCGGCGGCGCGGAGGCGATGCTGAAGGACGGCCTGTTCCAGCGCTTCCCCTGCGATGCGGTCTATCGGCCTGCACAACCATCCCGGCTTGGCGGTCGGCCAGTTCGCCACCAGTCCGGGCGTCCGTTTCGCCAGCGGCGCGTTTTTCGATATTACCATCACCGGCAAGGGCGCGCATGGCGCCCGCCCGCAGCAAGGTATCGATCCGGTGATTGTCGCCTGCCACATCGGCACCGCGCTGCAATCGATCGTATCAAGAAACATATCGGCGCAGGACACCGCGGTGCTGAGTATTACCCGCATCCAGGCCGGCGACGCCTACAATGTGATCCCACAACATGCTGTCCTGGCCGGCACCGCGCGGACGATGAAGGCCGAGGTGATGGCGCTGGTCGAGCAGAACATGAAACGCCTGGCTGTCAGTATCGCCGAGGGGTTCGGCGCCGAGGCTACGGTCGATTTTCGGACGCTGTTCGCGCCGGTCGAGAACAATGCGGAGGAAGTGGTCCTCTACGCCGACGCGGTGGCGCAGGTCGTTGGCGAGGCGAACGTGCAGCGAGACGCACCGCCATCGATGGCGTCCGAGGATTTCGGCTTCATGATGCAGGAAGTGCCGGGCGCTCATGTCATGTTTGGCAATGGCGCCACGGCCTCGCTGCACAACCAGATGTATGATTTCAATGATGAGGCGATCCCATACGCGGTTGCCCTGTTCGCCGCGATCACCGAGAAAAAGCTGCCCAAAGGAACGGCCGATTGATGCCGTCGGCGTCCGCGCCGGCCAACCACATCCGTTTCGTACGATCTGCAACGAAAATGCAGCGAAGACTTTAAGGTGTCAGCTACGAGAATGGAAAACGGTCTTCGCTCGACGCACTTTGACGTAGACAGACTATGCGGCTGGCTACGTCAACGCCCCGAGCAGGCGTCTATGCGCGCATAGACGCTGATTCGCCTCTTGACACCGATCCCGTAGCGCCCAAAGTCGCCGGTAAGAAGACAATCACCGGTGATTCGCGCCTGCCCTTTTTAAACTGCCAAATCTTGGCTGCCGATATGATCGAAACGGACCCGAGACGGGTCGGACTGGAATGTCATGCGAATTGTCGGTCGTGTTATCGGGTCCAACTTTTGCGGCGCTGAGAATTCCTGGAGAGTCGGGGTTAGCGCAACTTGATGGTGAGGCAGCCACTGAACCGCGAACCTCAGCTTGACAGACTCGACGCTCGGTGAAGATTTTGTCCACACAGGAGAAGTGGCCAGTTGCTGTTGAAACTCAAAATTGCGAGCGCATTCCTTCAAATGGGCGCTACCCTTGGTAAGCAGTCAAATGAGACGGCCGTGCGCGATCTCATACGCAGAATGCGTCCCAGGAGGCCTGCTCACCAACTCATTCGAATTGGCGGCGCGAACGACGGCGGTTATCTTCTGCCGGACGATATCGAAGGTATCGTGGCATGTTTTTCGCCTGGAGTCGGATCGACTTCGACGTTTGAAGAAGATATGGTAAGTCGACAAGTCCCATGCTTTCTGGCTGACGCCTCTGTGGAAGCCCCTTTTGAACACGCCCTGGTCAATTTCGAAAAGAAATTTATTGGCGTAACATACAGCGAAACAGCCACCACACTGGATGAATGGGTGGGTCGCTGCGCACCACCTGAGGGTGATCTCTTGCTACAGATGGACGTGGAGGGAGCCGAGTGGCCAAGTCTGTTGAGCATAACAGAGCACACACTTCGCCGCTTTCGTATAATCGTAATGGAGATGCACGACTTAGATCGCCTGCTTGACAAAGTCGGCTTTAGTCTCATTGGAAACGCCCTCGATCGTTTACTCTTTGATTTCGACGTTGTACATATCCATCCAAACAACTCAGCCGGCTGCGTGAAGAAGAAGGAAATCGTGCTCCCGCGCGTGATGGAGGCAACCTTTGTACGAAAAGATCGGGCTAAGACAAATGGTTTCAGCAGCAAGTTCCCTCATCCGTTGGATATGCCGAATACAACCGAACTTCGAGATATCGTCCTACCGGATATTTGGCGCGGCGAATAATCTGTAGCGACTTTGCAACGGGCGGAAACCCCGGCACCAAGCCACCATGCTCCGCCTGCGGGCAGTCAAACCTGACAGGTCTGACAAACCCGCCGCCGCGTGATAAGCTCTGTGCGTTACCCACAGGCCCAGGACCCGCCGATGACCCAATCCGCGCAAGCTCAATCCGCACTCGATCGGGCCCGCCTCTACCAGGACGAACTCTCCGCCATTCGCCGCGATATCCACGCCCACCCCGAACTGGGCCTGGAGGAGTACCGCACCGCGGAGATTGTGGCGCGAAAGCTGGAGGAATGGGGGATCGAGGTGCATCGCGGCGTCGGCAAAACCGGAGTGGTCGGCGTGCTGCGCAACGGGAACGGGCAGGCCTCTGTTGGCTTGCGGGCCGACATGGACGCGCTGCCGATCCTGGAAGCCACTGGGCTGCCCTACGCCAGCCAAAACCCCGGCCGAATGCATGCCTGCGGTCATGACGGCCACACCACGATGTTGCTGGGGGCGGCGAAATACCTGGCGGAAAACCGCAACTTCAACGGCACGGTCAACTTCATCTTCCAGCCCGCCGAGGAAGGCGTCGGCGGCGCCCTGGAGATGCTGAAGGATGGGCTATTCGAACGTTTTCCCTGCGACTCGGTCTACGGCATGCACAATCGGCCCGGTCTGCCGGTCGGCAAGTTCATCACCGGCCCCGGCGCTCGGGCCGCCGGCGGGGCATTCTTCGATATCACGATCACCGGCAAGGGAGCGCACGGCGCATACCCCTACCACAGCATCGATCCGATCGTCGTCGCCTGCCATCTGGGGACGGCGCTGCAGTCGATTGTCTCCCGGAACATCTCCGCCCAGGACACCGCGGTGCTCAGCGTCACGCGCATTCAGTCCGGCGACGCTTACAACGTAATCCCCCAGTCCGCGATCATGGCCGGGACGGTCCGGACGATGAAGTCGGATGTGATGGCGATGATCGAGCAGAACATGAAGCGTCTCGCCGTCAGCATCGCCGCCGGGTTCGGCGCCGAGGCAGCGGTCGATTTCCGCATCATCTTCGCGCCCATGGTCAACCACGAGGCCGAGGCGATTGCCTATGGCGACGCCGCCGCCGCTCTGGTCGGCGAGGACAATGTGCGCCGCGACGGTCCCCCGGGCATGGGATCGGAAGACTTCAGCTTCATGATGGAAAAGGTGCCCGGCGCGCACATCAATCTGGGCAACGGCGACAGCGCCGCGCTGCACAACCATCTTTATGACTTCAACGATGAGACAATCCCCTATGGCGTCGCTCTATACGGAGCGATCGTGGAGAAGAAACTACCCAAGGGCGTGTCGGACCAGTGCTGACGCGTCCGTCCGGCGGCAATTCCATGCCGAACACGGATGGGGGGATGGCAGCCAAAGCGGACCCTCGCTCTTGGCCGCCAACCTTCAGGCAGCGGCCAGCTCGGCATGCGCGCGGGCGGCGTGCCGGGGCGAGGTCCGAGCCAGATACTGCGACAGACGCCGTGATGCGAAGCCTGCTCCGTAGGCAAACCGGAGCAACGGTCCAAAACTGTTCGCCGCGGTCACACCGATGGTGAACAAGCCGGGGACCGAGGTTTCGAAATACCGAGACAACAACGGCGTTGTATCCTCCAGCGCCAGGCTTTCCATGATCCGCGGGCTGATGAATCCCAGGCGCCGCAGATCGACCTTGAAGCCGGTGGCTGCGATCACGTGATCTGCTTCGATCGAGAATGGCGGTCCATCTCTTCCGGCAAGAGCGAGCCGCGCCCGGCCGTCGCGGACGCTGGAGCGGATAAGGTTCGCTCCAAACTTCACAGTCACGTTCCGCTCCACTTCCGCGCGCGATGTCCATCCCGGCGCTGGTCCGAGGTGCTTGCGGACCACCATGTGGCGGAAGCCCCGCGGCATCTGGTAAAATAGCATCGGCGCTGCAACGCAGGCCACGGAACGCCAGCTCGTGCCGAGACCCGTCTCGGGCGCCTTGAGTTTTTCCCACAGGCTGCGCGGCCGAGGCGGATTGCAGAATGGGATGCGGTCCTGACGAGTCACGACGGTCACATGGCTCCCCTTGGCGCTCATCAGCCCCGCCAGCTCCACGCCGGATGCGCCGCCGCCAATGATGAGCAAGTCCTGTCCGATGAACCGATCCAGAGCATGATGCTCGGTACTATGGGAACACAGCGGACCGGCGATCGGAGCGAGTTCAGGCGGCGTGAAAGGGAAGCTTCCTATCCCGGTCGCTATGACGACACGGCCTGCCGTTACCGATGTACCATCCCGTAGACGAAGCAAGTAGCCGTCAGTGTCGCGATCGAGTTTTGCTACCGGCCGTTCGTCCAGCATCGGGACAAAGCGCTTCTGGAAGGCTTCACCGTAAGCGCAGAACGTCTCCACCGGGATCGGAAGACCTGAATCTTTGTATGGCAGGCCCCGGTCGGCGCAGAAGTCCTTCAGTGTTAGGGCACCGTCCGGATCCCATAAGATTCGAAGCAAAACCTTCGGATTTCAGCACCATGCCCTCGGGCATGTTGGTGCGCCAGAATTGCATCGGCTGGCCGAAGACCCGGACGCTGACGTTAGCGGCTGCCAGGTGCGCGGCGAGCGACAGCCCGTAGGGTCCCGCGCCGATAATCGCAACATCGGTAGTTGTGCTCATAGAGTTCTCCGTCTGGTTTGCATGTTGTCATCGCTGAATGGTCCACTATCGCGACAACAGATTCCCTGATCGAGCCTCGATCTTCCTCTTTTCATCCCGCGGCGACCCGGAGTGGCCGAGCGCGAGGTGCCCCCGCACCCAAATTCGGGCCAGGCCCCACATCTTCACCACCGGAACCACATGCAAGCGGGCGAGTGACTGGTATTCGTCATGCTCGTTGTCCGCCAGGCCGAAGATGAAGTGTTCTCCCGCTTCGGGGATCGCGAGCGTGCCGAACAGCTCATCCCAGACCGAGAGCAGAAGCCCGTAGTTGCGATTGTAGTGGCGTGGGTCTATGCTGTGGTGCAACTGGTGCCAATACGGGCACAGGAATACTCTGTTGAGCCATTTCCCATAGGACATTTCCAGGTGGGTGTGGCGGACAACGTCCATCATCAGCAGGTTGCGGATCGTGTAGGCGCTGACGCCAAAGACCGTAAGTTCGACCGGGTCGACCGCAAAGAACAGCCAGATTCCATAAGTAACGCCGGGGATCAGTCCATTCCACCAGCGGTTCAAAACCTCATCCAGGGGATGCACGCGATCCTTGGTGACACCAACCATCACTTGAGCGGAATGATGCACCTTGTGCAGTTCCCATAGCATGGGGACCGTATGGCAGAGGTAGTGATAGACGTAATATGACAGGTCATACGCGACCACCATCGACACGGTGAACGCGCACAGGATCAAGGTGCTCGCTGGTCCGGCATGGTTTGCCGGTCCGAAGATCAGCGTCAGCAGCGAATAGGATACGTACCCGGCGGAGACCGTGGACAATGCGAGCGGCGCGACGAACAGCGGCATGAAGAGACGGCGGGAGAGCCAGAACAGAAAGTCGGCCCGCGCCGATTTGTGGGTCAGGATGCCAGGTGGCAAGCAGTGGCGGAGGAAGGCTCGGAAGTCGCCCTCGGCTTTCTGGGTTTGCCAAAAAGTTACGAGGGCAGCCAACACGACGGTGCCCCACACCAAATACAATGCAAGACGGTCGGCGTGGGAATCCGGCGGCCAAAGCGCGGTTAGAATGTCAGAGAAACCGAATCCCGCGATTTGCATGCTGAAGACCTCGCAACTGGGGAAGTGCAATTGCCCGCTTCCCTGGACGCGTACAGTCCCAAATGCGGAGGAAAGATCAGTTGATCCAGATCAAATTGGTGGCTCACACTTTGGTTACAATAACGTGATCATAACGGTATGACCGAGTTCCGCGCCTGACACAGAACGTTCGCGGAAAGCCAGTAAATGCGTCGATTCCACCAAGTGGCGGATCCGGCGACACCGTCATTGCTGCTACATCGTGCAAATATAACGATACCGTGTTTCTCGGGATCGGTTGCGTATACTGGGACGGATCGGTCGCCAGGCCTACCCTAGGGCAGTCAGCCGCGCCGACAGGAAGCGACGAACCGCTGGATCTGCCTCCAGACCAATCGCGCGTTGGTAGGCCGCCTTCGCCTCCGCGGTCAGAGCGGTCCGGGCAAGCAACCCGGCCCGAGCGGCCCAGTACGGCTGATAAGCCGCCAATCTCGGGTCATCAGCCAATCCGTCCAACTCGCGCAGGCCCGCCGCGGCACCTGACGTCTCGGCCAGCGCCACCGCGCGATTGATCGCCACCACCGGGGATCCGGTAAGCGCCGCCAAAGCTGTCGTACAGCCGTACGATCGCCGGCCAGTCTGATCGCCCGGTTCGGCGACGGACCACATGGGCGGACTGCACCGCGGCCTCCAATTGGAACCGTCCCACTCGGCCTATGGCGCTGGCGCGCAGCAGCGACGCCTCGGCTTGCTCGATCAAGGCCGCGTCCCAAGCCTCGACTGATTGTTCCTCCAGCGGCACATACTCACCCCAGGCGGTGCGCCGAGCGGTGCGGCGGGCTTCGGCGTAGAGCATCAAAGCCAGCAGGCCCAGGGCCTCCGGCTCATCGGGAAGCAGCGATACCACCAGCCGGCCCAGGAAGATGGCTTCCCGCGCCAGGTCTCGGGGCGACAATTCGGTGCCCCCCGGATCGGTCCAGCCGGCCGAGAAAGCGGCATAAATCGCGTCAAGCACAGCCTCGAGCCGCTCCGGAAGGTCGGCCAGTTCAGGCAGGCGGAACGGGATCGCCGTGAGCTTGATCCGCGCCTTGGCCCGCACCAGCCGTTGTCCCATCGCCGCGGGGGCGGTGAGGAACGCCGAGGCGATCGTCGCCGCATCCAGTCCCAATACCGTTTGCAGCATCAGCGGCGCGCGCACCGCCGGATCGATCGCCCGATGCGCGCACACGAACATCAGTGCCAGGCGATCGTCCGGAATATCGGCTTCCGCTTCCGCCGCGACTTCCTCAGCCAGTAGCTGCAGATGGGTGCTGGCTTCCCGGCTGGTACGTTTGCGGCGTGCCGCGTCGATCAGCTTGCGTCGGGCCACTGTCAGAATCCAGGCCTGAGGATTGTCCGGGACCCCGCGCGCCGGCCAATCGGTCAGCGCGGTGGCAAAGGCTTCGGACAGCGCGTCCTCCGCCCCCGCCACGTCGCCGGTGCGCGCGGCCATGAACGCGAGCAGCTTGCCATAGCTGGCCCGCGCCACAGCCTCCGCGCTGCCGGCGGAGTCGCTCATGTCGGTGTTCGCCGGTAAGCGAGATGCCACGCTTCGCCTCCCGCGATCGCGCTCACATCGCCCAAATCGGCCGGACCTCGACCACCCCATGGGTGGCGCCGGGGCACCGTTCGGCCCAGGACAGCGCGGCGTCAAGGTCGGGCGCTTCGATCACGTAATATCCGCCCAGCTGTTCCTTGGTTTCGGCATAGGGGCCGTCGAGCACCTGGGTCTTGCCGTTGGTGGTCCGGACGGTGGTGGCCGCCGAGGATGGCCGCAGGCGTTCGCCGGCGACCATGACCCCGGCCTCCGCCATGGCCTGTGAGTAAGCGCCATAGGCAGCCAACATCTCCTTCATGGCGGCTTCTGGCGCTGAGGTCATCGCGGTCTCGTTCCCGTAGATCAGCAGGACGTACTTCATGTCGGATTCCCTTGAACGGCTGACACACTATGCGTCGCCGCTTCAGTGACGTTTACGCCGTGCCGATTTCGACAGGGTGAAAAGTAATCCCGCTAACCGGCCTGGAGTTGCCCGATGTCGCCGAACGCTCGGGTCGTGGGCACTGTCGTGGTGCTGATCCTGCCGCTGATCGCGATCCACATCATGAAGCCGCAGGACGCGCTGTTTACGGCGTTTTGATCATCGCGCAGCCGCCGGCCTTCAGCGGGCGGAAGACGGAGTTGCCCGGGATCGTCTGCTGCAGCGTATATAGATCCCAAGGACCCCTGCTCTCGGCCGGGCTTTTCACCTGAAACAAATACATATCGTGGACCGCCCGGCCATCTGGCCGGATGATCACCGAACCAAACAGTTTATCCTGGATCGGCGTCTTTTCCATCGCCGCCACCACTTGCTCGCCGACGACAGTTTGGGCGTCGCGCACCGTGCGCAGATAAGCCAGGGTCGCCGAATACACGCCGGCATGGTTCTGCGTCGGCATGCGCCCGTTCATGCGTTCGGCGAACCGCCTGCTCCAGGCCCGGGTGTCGTCGTTCAGGTCCCAGTAGAAGGCCTCGGTCAGTTGCAGCCCGTGGGCGGCAGGCAGGCCGATGGACTGGACATCGGAGATCATCATGAACAGCGCCGCAAGCTTCGTGCCACTCTTGGTCAGCCCGAACTCCTGCGCCTGCTTCACCGCATTGATCGCGTCGGCGCCGGTATTGGCCAGCGCGAGCACCTTGGCGCCACTGCCCTGCGCTTCCAGCAGGGGTGATCCGAAATCCGTGGTACCGAGCGGCAGGCGAGAACTGCCGAGGGCCTTGCCGCCGGCGGCATTAAGGGCGGTCGTCGCGTCGCCCTGCAGCGCTTGGCCGAGGGCGTAATCGACGGTGATGAAATACCAGGTATCGGCGCCGGTCTCGAGCATCGCCGCCACTGTGCTGGCGCCTTGCACCCAGGTATCGCTGACCCATTGCACGGTCGTGGGCGCGCACGCCTTGCCGGTTATCGCCGAACTCATGCTGCTGGACGCCAGCGCGACGCGGTGCTTGTCCCGCATCACCCCGGCCACCGCCAGCGCGACGCCTGAGTTTGGCAAGTCCACGATGGCGTCCACGCCGTCCTGATCGACCCATTTCGCCGCGATGCCGGCGCCGATGTCCGGCTTGTTCTGGTGGTCGGCGGAGAGGATTTCGACCTTCAGTCCCTTGCTTTCACCTGCGAAGTCCTCCGCCGCCAACTTTGCCGCCGCCACCGACCCGGCGCCAACCTGATCGGCAAACGGGCCGGTCATGTCGGTCAGCACGCCGATTCTCACGGTATTGTCTGGAATTTCAGCTCGAACGGGTAGAATCCCCAACGCGCCGGCAACCAGGCAGAGTGTGGCAAAGAAACGACCCATGGAACTCCTCACGAGGTTACAGCAGGGAAAAATATTCGCGCTGCTCCCAGTCCGTGACCTCGGAGAGGAAGCGGTCGATCTCGGCTTCCTTCAGCCGACAGAAATAGTCGACGAAGAAATTTCCGAAATTATCCAGAAAGCAGGCGTTGCCACGCAGCGCCGCCAGAGCTTCGATGAGGCTGCGTGGCAGGGCGGGTGCCTCGGACTCATAGGGCCGGTCGGCGGATGGACCGGGGTCGCGTGCACGATCGATCCCGTCCAGGCCGGCGAAGATCTGCGATGCCATATAGAGGTAAGGGTTCGCGGCCGGCTCTCCGACGCGATTTTCCAGGCGGGTCGCCGGATCGCCGGCGCCGCCCAGCGCCCGTACCATGACGCCGCGATTGTCGCGCGCCCAACTGATTCTATCGGGGGCGTTGGCGTACGGACGGTATCGCTTGTAACCATTGATCGTCGGGGTGCTGAAGGCCGTCGCCGCGCTCGCGTGCGCCAGCAGGCCGCCCAGGTATCCTCGCCCCATCGGTGACAACAGCGCGTCCGGGGTATCGGAAGCGAACACATTGGCACCGTCCTCGATGCGCCGCAGCGACTGATGCAGGTGCCAGCCGCTGGACATCACATGCGGTAATTTCGGCCGGCACATGAACGTCGCATGATAGCCCAAGCGGTGGCACACCTGCTTCACGGCAGAGCGCAACAGGATCATCAAATCGGCCGCAAGCAGCCCCGCTGTCGGGCCGAATGTCAGTTCGACCTGGCTAGGCCCGAACTCGACCTCCAGCGAGCGCAGCGGCATGTCCAGCGCCTGAAGGTTGCCCCGCAGCGCCTCCATCAGCGGGTCGATTTCGTCGTACCGAAGCTCGGTCAGATACTGGTAGCCGGCATTCAGCGGCGAGGTTCGCGGCGGCTCGCCGTCCTCGGTCGCCGTTGGGTCATCGCGACGGAAAATATGACATTCGACCTCCAGCCCAGCGACAAACTCCAGGCCGCGGTCGTGCAGCCGGTCCAGGCAGCGCCGCATCACATGGCGGGTGGAGAGCGGCAGCGGCGTTCCGTCCGGGAAATGCAGATCGCACAGGACCCAGCCGGAGTGCGGCGCCCAAGGCAGCACCTGGAACGTGGTCGGGTCGGGCACCAGAACCATGTCGGCGGCGCCTTGCAGCGCCGGAACGCCGAAGCCGCCGCCGGGCGTGTAAACCGGGAAAGCCGTGCGGCCCGAGAGGTCCTTCAACAGCATCGTTGTAGTGGCGGTTATGCCATCGCGCAGGACGCGCAGGGCTTCCTCGCGCACCAGGGTCTTGCCGCGCAGCACGCCATGGGCGTCGGCGAAGGCGAAGCGGATCACCTCCGCCGGGTGCTCGCGCGCCGTCGCGGTCAGTTCGTCCGCCGCCGCGTCCTGTTCAGGGTTCCATAAACCGTGCCGATCAACGAAGCTCGGCATCAAACGGCGTGTTCAAGCGCCGCAGGCCACGCGGCGGTCGCGCGCCGGCGGCGATCCTGGTCCTGCCAGAACGCCTCCCAGCCCTCGGCCGGACCGATCACGTCGATGCAGCCGGGGCCGCTGATCTGCTTGACCGCTCCATCGACCAGGGGCGGTGCGGCGCCGGCGGCGACATCCTCGATCGCCTTCAGTAACATCCGGCGATAGCGGACGATCGCCTTGTCGGTCTGACCAAGATGCTCCTTGGTCCGATCCTGGATGGCCCCCATCGACTCCACCGCCCACTGGTCATGTACGTTGATGTCGTCGCCCATGCCGGTATAGGTGCTGGTGCGTTGTTCGTAGGGATCGAACCCATAGTCGTTCGACTGGTTTTTGCGCGGAATGTAGTCGGGCAGTTCGTACAGTTCCAGGCGCTGGGCGCGCATGCGCGCCTGGTCCACCGGGGCGTCGAAGCTGGTGAAGATCGCGTACCAATAGCAGTGCGTGTCGTCCACCGGCACGTGCCATTGCGTGATCGTCATGGTCTTGCTCATGGGGATGACGAAGGCCTGAGGAAAGGCCAGGTTCGTCACCCTGATGTGCATTTCGGTCGCGGTCAACCGGCGCAGCGCGGCGATGCGCAAGCCATACTCGGTATCTTCGACCTGGATTTCCGGGCGGGGGAATTGGCGCAGGATCTGCGTCATGGGCATGCCAGCGCCCATGGTCGCACCGCGAAACTGCTTGCCGTAGCTGCCGGTTGGGTCCGCATCCTGAAAGAACCGGTGCAGAAAGCTGGCGTGTGCCGGATCGATCCCGACCTCCAGAGCCTGGAGCCAGTTGCAGGCGATCAGGCCCTTGAACGCGAAGGTGTAGCCCGCTGGAGCGCGGAAGCAGTCGAAGTCCGGGAAGGGCGGCGGATCGCCAGGCCCCAAATACGCAAACACGATGCCGTTGCGCTCGCTGCAGGGATACGACGGCTGCAGGCGCTTGTTGCGGAGGTTGCTGTGGGATGGTTCCGCCGGTTGGTCGAGGCACGTGCCGTTCACGTCGAACAGCCAGCCATGGAACGGGCAGCGCACCCCGCCATCCTCGACGCGGCCGAAACAGAGGTCGGCGCCGCGATGTGCACAGTGGTTGTCGAGGAGGCCGTAGCGGCCTCCGTCATCGCGGAACAGGACGAAGGTTTCGCCAAGCAGCCGGACGCGGGTCACTGGCCGGACGCTGTTCAGTTGGTCGACCAGCGCGGCTGGCTGCCAGTAGCGGCGGAGCAGCGCTCCAAGCTTCGTCCCTGGTCCTGAGCGGGTGATCAATTCGTTCCGTTCAGCACTTAGCATCAGTCCTCGCTCTTCAGAAGCCGGGGTTTCTAAGCCCCGGTTCAAACAGGAGGCGACGTTGTCGCGACGGCAACTGATTTACAAGACACGACTAGGCGCAGACTGACCTACCTGGGTGCTGACGGTGAGCAAGAACCCCCAGACGATCACAGCACATCACACGTCCACTTCCTCGACCGTCTTCGCGCGTTCCTGGATGAAGGCGAACCGCAATTCCGGGCGGCGCCCCATCAGGCTTTCGACCAGGTCATTGGTCGTAGCGCGCATTTCCGGGACCGCCATCACCTTGAGCAGCGTCCGCTTCGCCGGGTCCATCGTGGTTTCCTTCAACTGCGCCGGCGGCATCTCGCCGAGGCCCTTGAACCGGCTGACCTCAACCTTCGTCCCAGCCTTGAACGCACGCCGCATTTTCTGTTCGCGGTCGGCGTCGTCCATCGCGTAGATCGACTTCGCACCCTGCGTAAGCCGATACAGCGGCGGCTGCGCCAGGTAGATGTGCCCGTGCCGCACCAGTTCCGGCAACTCCTTGTAGAAGAACGTCATCAGCAATGACGCGATATGCGCGCCGTCCACATCGGCGTCGGTCATGATGATGACCCGGCCGTAGCGCAGTTTCGCCCGGTCGAACCGGTCGCCGACGCCACACCCCAGCGCCTCGATCAGATCTTTCAGCTCCTGGTTCTGGCGCAGCTTGTCAGCCGACGCGCTGGCAACGTTGAGGATTTTCCCGCGCAACGGCAGCACCGCCTGGGTTTCCCGGTTGCGCGCCTGTTTCGCCGAACCGCCCGCCGAGTCGCCCTCGACCAGAAAAATCTCCGTATCCGCCGCGTTCTCCCGCGAGCAGTCGGTCAGCTTGCCGGGCAGCCGCAGCCGTCGGGTCGGCGACTTCCGCGCGGTGTCCTTGCTTTCCTTGCGGCGGATGCGGTCCTCGGCGCGTTCGATCACGAACGCCAGCAGATTGTCGGCCGAGGCCGGATCGCCGGCCAGAAAATGATCGAACCGGTCGCGCAGGCCGGTTTCGACCAAGCGGGAAGCCTCGGCGCTGGTGAGTTTCTCCTTCGTCTGGCCCTGGAATTGCGGCTCGCGCAGAAACAGCGACAGCTTCGCCGCCACAGGGTCTAGCACATCGTCAGCCGTGATCTGCGCCGCCCGCTTGTTGCCGCGATGCTCGCCCCAGGCGCGCAAGCCCTTCAGCAAGGCCGATCGGAACCCGGCCTCGTGCGTGCCGCCCTGCGCCGTGGGCACCGTGTTGCAGTAAGAATGGAGGAAACCGTCGCCCTGCTCCAGCCAGACCACGGCCCATTCGACCTTGCCGGTGGCTTCGCCCGGCAGCGCCGCCTCGCCCGCCCAGATCTGCGGCAACACCTTGCCCAGCTCCCCGATGTCGGCCGCCAGACTATCCCGCAGGCCACCGGGGAAATGCAGCACCGCTTCGGCCGGGATGTCGTCCTTGCCGCCCTTCAACAGCGCCGGGGCGCAATTCCAGCGGATTTCGACGCCACGGAACAAGTAAGCCTTCGACCGGCACAACCGATATAGCCGGCTCGGAATAAACGCCAGCGTGCCAAAAATCTCCGGGTCCGGCCTGAAGCGGATGCTGGTCCCCCGCCGATTATGCACCGGCCCCGCATTGATCAGCTTCGTGCTCGGCTTGCCCTGGGCATACGACTGCTTCCACAGCACGCGATCGCGCGCCACCTCGACCTCCATAACCGCCGACAGCGCGTTGACCACGGAGCTGCCAACGCCATGCAATCCGCCGGACGTCGCATAGGCCTTGCCGCCGAATTTCCCGCCGGAATGCAGCGTGGTCAGAATCACTTCCAGTGCGCTCAGATTCTTGAACTTGGGATGTGGATCAACCGGGATGCCACGCCCATTGTCCCGCACCGTCAGCCAGTTGCCCTCCTCGACCGAGACCTCGATAAAGCTGGCGTGGCCGGCGACGGCTTCGTCCATCGAGTTATCAAGAATTTCCGCCGCAAGGTGATGCAGCGCCGCTTCATCGGTGCCGCCAATATACATGGCAGGGCGCTTGCGAACGGGCTCCAGCCCTTCCAGCACCTCGATATCTTTGGCGGAGTAATCCGAGTTGTCGCGCCCCGGCAGCGGTATGCGTCCGTTAACTTCGGCCTTCGTCGGCTTGCCCGGCGGCTTCGCCCCAACGGGGTGGGGGCCAGATTTTTCGGGCCCCAATTTTTCGGGCCCCAATTTTTCAGGCCCAGACTTTTCAGGCCCAGACTTTTCAGGCCCAGATTTTTCGGACGAAGACCCGAACAGATCGTTCATGCTGTGTTCCCAAATCGCATTCGCACCCTACAAGGTGGGCAGGCGTTTCGGCAACAAGGTTGAGCGGATTCGCCCGAATGCCGGGGCCGCCCCTCCCGTGGCGGTCCAGCCATCGCGCAGGATCTGTTCGTCTGCCTCAGCGCGCCCGGGCGTAGCTGTAGCAGTCGCGGGGCTGGTCGCTGATATTCGGATGGACCGCCCACCGCCGCAGCAGGGCCTCGCGGATAAAGCCCGCTTGGTCAAGCACGTGCACGCCACCGGCATCCTCGACGTCGCAGACGGCGCCGACGCGGAAAATCCTCGGCTGAGCCAGCGCCCAATGCGCGACCTCCCGCAGCGCTTCGGTCATAAGGCCTCCGCCCCGGCAGAACCGCGCGAGCACATATTCAACCTCCAGGCGATACGGGTCGTCCAACTGAAGCGCCAGGGCGCCGCGGATCGCGCCAGCCTCGAGGACGACATAAGTTCGGGCAATCCGTGGGGACATGGCGATGCAGCGTGCGATGGTGGCCGCTGTATCGCCGACGGTGCTGTGCGGCCGCCAGGTGAGGAAGCGAGTCGCCTCGGGGTCCCGGGCGTAGCTATTGAAGATCGCACTGGCATCCTCCGGAGCGATCGGCCGGAGCAGGAGACGGGTTGTGTGAAATGCGCTGGGCAGCATGCACCTGCAAATTTACATGCTCGGCCTCCCTCGCAAAACACTGAATAGCGGCCTGCCCCGCGAGCATCTCGATCGAAAACGGATGCGGCGCCCCCCTCATCACGACGCCGCCGGCCACGCCATCTGCGTAGATCCAACCGTTTTGAAGCGCACAGCCGATCCAGCCGAGAGCATGATCGCGCTGAGCGGAACGTTCCCGCCGCATGGATCATGCGACCAAACACTAGCGCCGTCCGAACATCTTCTCGATGTCGGCCTTGGATAGTTTCAGCACCGTCGGCCGCCCGTGGCTGCACGTCGCGGCCCGCGGCGTTGCTTCCATCTGCCGCAGCAGTGCGCTCATCTCCGCCTGCCCCAATTTGCGGCCGGCACGAATGCTGCCGTGGCACGCCATGCGCGCGATGACCGCGTCGAGCCGCGCCGACAGCACGGTCTGTTCGTCCGCGTCGGCAAATTCGTCGGCGAGATCCCGCAGCAGTGGCCCCGCTTCGGTCGCGCCCAGCGCCGCTGGCAGCGCGCGGACCAGAATCGCGCCGGCGCCGAATTCCTCAAGCTCCAGCCCCAGCCGTGCCAGATCGCCGGCGCGGGCGACCAGCCGCGCGACGTCATTGGCGGGAAGATCGACCACCGATGGCAGCAGCAGCGGCTGGCTGCGGACCACACCATCCAGCATCTGCGTACGAATCGCCTCGTGCGTCAGGCGCTCATGGGCGGCGTGCTGGTCCACCAGCACCAGCGCCCCGTCCGCGGCGACGGCAATGATATAAGTGTCCAGCACCTGCGCGACCGGTGCCCCCAACGGATAGTCTGACGGCGGACAATCAGCCGACGGTTCATCCGACAACGGCTCCGGCGCCACGACCTGCCGTGCCGCCGGGGCGCCGGCGAACGGCAGCTGCGCCTCGGCCAGGTTGCCACCGGAAAAGCCCCCAGCGGACAGTGCCAAGGGGGCGCCGGATAAGACCAAGCCGGCCGCGACCACGACGCCCCATACCCCCGGCCAAGCGGCGACCCGAGCGACGGCATCGGCACTATCTGCCCGGTCCCGACTCCCAACGCCCGCCGCACTGACCCGATCACCAGTGAACGCACCGCAGAGGCATCGCGAAATCGCAGCTCGGTTTTTGCCGGGTGGACGTTCACGTCCAGCTCATCCGGCGGCAGGTCGAGATACAGCGCGACGATCGCGTGCCGTCCGGCGGCGATAACGTCGCGATAGGCCACCTTGACCCCCGTGCGCAGCACCGGATCGGCCACCGGCCGGCGGTTGACGATCAGCGTCTGTTCCACCGGCGTCGCGCGTGTCACCGCCGGGGAGCAGACATATCCGCTGATCCGAAGCCCGTCGCGTTCCTCGGCAATCGGCAGCATCACCGCCGCGGCCTCGGCGCCCAGCAGAGCGCCGACGCGCTCGATTCGCGCCTGCGCCGGAGCCTCGAACACCACGCGCCCGTCCAGTTCCAGCCGGAACGCCACGCCGGGGGCTGACAGCGCCAGCCGGCGCACCACCGCCTCGGCGTGCTCCGCCTCGATGCGCGGGCTCTTGAGGAATTTCCGGCGCGCCGGCGTGGCGAAAAACAGCTCCCGCACCACCACCCGCGTGCCCGGCGAACCAGCGGATGGGGCAACATCCGCGACGTGGCCGCCCTCGACGGCAATGACGTTGGCATGCTCGGTCCCATGCACACGAGAGGTGATCTGCAAGCGCCCGGCCGCGCCGATCGACGGCAGCGCCTCGCCGCGGAAGCCCAGCGTAGTGATCCGCACCAGGCTGTCGTCGGTGAGCTTCGAGGTGGCATGGCGCAGCACGCACAGCGCCAGTTCGTCGCCTGACATGCCGATGCCGTTGTCGGTGACCTCCAGCCGGTCGATGCCGCCGCCGTCGAGGCACACCGCGATCCGCGTCGCGCCGGCATCGAGCGCGTTCTCGACCAGTTCCTTGATCGCCGCGGCCGGCCGTTCGATCACCTCGCCGGCGGCGATGCGATTGACCGTGGTCTCGGAGAGCAGGCGGATGCGCGACATCAGGCGAATCGGAGTCCGATCAGGAACCGCGATCAAACCCAACCGCCACCCCCCTGTCCATCCCCATCACCGGAACAGCCGTCACCGGCGCGAGCCTTGAGCTAACTCTCGGCCGCGGCCTTGCGCGCCAGCGCTTCCTCGGCCGAGGCGACGCCGCCATGCGCGGCTGACCAGGCCACCGGGTTTTCCAAAAAGCGCCGCACCTCAGACAGCGCCGAATCCGCGAAATACGGCCGGTCCTTGCACGCCTCCAAAACGTCCCACCACGTGCACAGGCTGTGCAGCGTGATATCCATATTGGCCAGGGTCTCGAACGCGCCGGGGAAGACGCCGTAGAAAAACACCACGAACGCATGGTTCACGATCGCTCCGGCGTCGCGCAGCGCGTTGGCGAAGCGAACTTTCGACTGCCCGTCGGTCGTCAGGTCCTCCACCAGCAAGGTACGCTTGCCCACCGGAACGTCACCCTCGATCAGCGCGTTCTGCCCGAACCCTTTCGGCTTCTTGCGGACGTACGACATTGGCGCCCCCATCCGGTCGGCGATCCAGGCGGCGAACGGGATGCCGGCGGTTTCGCCGCCGGCAACGGTCTCGATCGAACTCGTATCCGACATGGCGGTCGATCTTTTCCACCGCCAGATCGCAGATTTTACCCCGCGCGCGCGGGAAGTAGATGATCCGGCGGCAGTCGATATAGACCGGTGATTTCCAGCCGGAGGTGAAAGTATAGGCCTCCTCCGGACGGAAATTGACGGCCTTGATCTCCAGCAGGATCCGCGCGGCGGTCAGCGCGGCATCCCGATCCCATTCGGTGGTCGACGACGCGGTCTGAGCGGGCTTGGCCATGGTGCGGCGATCCTGTGTCGCTGGTTTTTCCACTACATCTGATACCCGATCGAGCGATTCGCCGACAGCCCTGCCCGTTGCGATAGTGCCCCGACGACCCGGACGTCAACGCAAACACTCAATGTCAGTCGCAATGGGCTGATTTATCAAAACGTGGCCACGAACATGTACAGTCGTGAGGGATGTGGAATGCCAAGGTCTCGTGATAATGCCGGGAACGTCTATCAATATCGTTATTTTGGCGGATTTCGACTGCTGCTGGCCATGCTCGTAATGGTGCAGCGTTTTGGCGCCGATTTGGCTCCGGCTCCGATGGCCAAGGCCCTGGCGCCTTACGGTTCCGGCAGCGTAGCGCCGGCCACTCAGCAGGCGCGATCGGTAGAATTGTTTGCTGGAGCGCTCTACGACCGAACCGCGACCAGTTCCGCGATCGCCGTCCCCACGTCGGTGGTGCCGGCCTGACCACCCATATCGCGGGTTTTCGGGCCGCTCTCGCGCAGCAGGGTCTCGATCGCGTCAACGATGGCGCGGCCGGCATCGGCCTCTCCCAGATGGTCCAGCATCAGCGCCGCCGACCAGATCTGGCCGATCGGGTTGCAGATGAACTTGCCGGCGATATCGGGAGCCGACCCATGCACCGGTTCGAACATCGAGGGATAGATCCGCTCAGGGTTGATGTTGCCGCCCGCGGCGATGCCGATCGAACCGGCCACGGCGGGGCCGAGGTCGGACAGGATGTCGCCGAACAGGTTGGAGCCGACCACGACATCGAACCAGTCCGGGTGCTGCACGAAATGGGCGCACAGAATGTCGATGTGATACTGGTCGGTGCGGATGTCGGGATAGCGTTTCGCCATCGCGGCGAAGCGTTCATCCCAGTACGGCATGGTGAAGGTTATACCATTCGACTTGGTTGCTGACGTGACATGTCGCTTCGGCCGGGTCATTGCCAGTTCGAACGCGTATTTCATGATCCGATCGGTGCCCTTGCGGGTCAGCACGGTCTGCTGCGAGACGAATTCGCGGTCGGTGCCTTCGAACATGCGGCCGCCGACGGAAGAGTATTCACCCTCGGTATTCTCACGGACAACGTAGAAGTCGATATCCGCCTCGGTGCGGCCGGCCAGCGGGGAGCGCACGCCGGGCAGCAGCTTGCACGGCCGCACATTGGCGTATTGGTCAAAGCCGCGGCGGATCGGGATCAGCAGGCCCCACAGCGAGACGTGATCCGGCACGCCCGGCCAGCCGACGGCACCGAGCAGGATGGAGTCCGACTTCGCCAACTGTTCAAGGCCGTCGGTCGGCATCATCAGGCCGGTGTCCTTGTAGGTCTCGCATGACCAGTCGTAGTGGGTGAGGTTAAGGTCGAAACCGAAGCGGCGCGACGGCGGCGTCGAGCACTTTCAGCGATTCCGGCACGGTTTCCTTGCCGATGCCGTCGCCGGGCAGAACCGCAATGTTGTGGGTACGGGTCATGGGCCTGTTTCCTCGTTGGCGTTGGCGCAGGGATACCGGACCCGCGCATCCGGGCCAAGCCCATGGCATTCGGCGGTTAGCGAGGTTATCTCTTGATGCAGGACTGAACGAGAACCGCCATGCACGTCGCGACCTCTCCCGCTTTCAAGCAAAACGCCCATGTGGCGTTGGGCGACCCCGGCTTGCAAAAGGCCTTGGCGCGCAGCGGTCCAAGCTTCGTCGCCCGGCGGTCCGCGGCGGTGGCCGCATTGCCGGAGTTCGAGCAGCTGCGCGACACCGCGCGCGATATCAAGAACCATGCGCTGGAGAACCTCGATTTCTACCTCGAAGCCTACGAGGCGAAGGTGCTGGAATCGGGCGGCAAGGTGCATTGGTGCGCCGATGCCGAGGAGGCGCGCAAAACCGTGCTGGCGATCTGTCAGGCGGCGGACGCGAAGACCGTGACCAAGGGAAAGTCGATGATCGGCGAGGAGATCGCCATCAACGAGCATCTCGAACGGCATGGCATCACGCCGGTCGAAACCGATCTGGGCGAGTATATCATCCAGTTGCGGCACGAAGTACCCAGCCACATCATTGCTCCGGCGTTTCACTTGAACATGGAGGACTGGGAGGCGGCGTTCAGGACGGCGCATACCGATCTGCCGGCAGACCGGGCTTTCGGCGAGCGCCGGGATATCATGAACGAAGCACGGACGAAGCTGCGGTCTCGGTTCTTAGCGGCGGATGTGGGGATTACCGGGGCGAATTTCCTGATCGCCGAGACCGGCAGCAGCGTCATCGTCACCAATGAGGGGAATGGCGATCTGACGCAGACGCTGCCCAAGGTCCATATCGTCCTCGCCAGCATCGAGAAATGCGTGCCGACGCTGGAGGATGCAACCTCACTGTTGCGGGTGCTGGCGCGATCGGCGACCGGCCAGGATTTCTCGGTCTATACCACGTTTTCCACCGGGCCTCGCCGGCCGGGCGATCTGGACGGACCGGAGGAATACCATGTGGTGCTGATCGACAATGGGCGGTCGGCGATGATGGGCACCGACTTTCAGGACATGCTGCGGTGTATTCGTTGCGCGGCCTGCATGAACCATTGTCCGGTCTATGGCGCGGTCGGCGGGCACGCCTATGGCTGGGTGTATCCCGGCCCGATGGGTTCGGTGCTGACCCCAAGCCTGATCGGGGTGGACAAGGCGGGCCATCTGCCCAACGCCTCCACGTTCTGCGGCAAGTGCGAGAGCGTCTGTCCGGTCCGCATCCCCCTGCCGAAGCTGATGCGCCATTGGCGTGAACGGGAGTTCGAGCGTCATCTGAACCCAGCGGCGGCGCGAACCGGTCTTGGCGTTTGGGCCTTCTTCGCGCGACGCCCTGGGCTGTACCGGTTGGCGACCCGTGCGGCGGCCCTAAGCTTGGGGTTTCTGGGGCGGAAAAAGGGACGTTTCGGGCGAGTGCCTTTGGCTGGCGGCTGGACCGATGGGCGCGATCTGCCGGCGCCCGAGGGCGATACGTTCTTCGCGCGTTATGCCAAGGCGCAGCGCGCCAGCCAAGCCTGATGAGGCATCCTTGATGAGCAGGCAGTCGATCCTGACCGCGATCCGGCGGGGATTGAAGCGGGGGGCCTTGCCGCCGGATCAGACCGCGATGTTGCGCGGGCGCCTGGCGCAGCATCCCCGGCATCTGATCCCGGCTCGGTCTCGGTTGCCCGCAGACGGACAGATCGAGCTATTCGTGCGGAATGTCGAGCGCGAGTTCGGGTCGGTTGTGCGGGTGGCCGATCTGGACGAAGTGCCGGGCGTGGTGGTGGATTATCTGGCGGCGCAGAACCTGCCGGGGCGGGTCATCATGGCGCCGCATCCCGAATTGCAGGCGATCCCCTGGTCGGCGCGGCCCCTGCTGGAGGTGCGCGAAGGTCGCGCGCAAGGCTCGGATGCAGTCAGCGTACAACACGGATTCGCGGGCATCGCGGAAACCGGGACGCTGATGCTGCCAAGCTCTCCCGAGCGTCCGGTGACGCTGAACCTGCTGGCGGAGACGGAAATCGTCGTGCTGCGGTCGTCCACGATCGTAGGAGCGTATGAGGACGGGTGGGACCGGCTGCGGGCGGAGATCGGCGAGATGCCCCGGAACGTCATGTTCATTACTGGACCATCTCGATCTGCCGATATCGAGCAGACGCTGGAATTGGGAGCGCATGGGCCGAGACAACTCCACGTGGTGCTGGTGGAAGATCGCTGAGTCGCGTTGCGGACGCGATGAAAGTGCCAGCTCAAAAACGTGATGTTGGGGAATGTGCGGGGTAATTCAGCCTCCGCAACTTCGCGACGGGTGATGCAGCCGAGGTCTTCGTCCTACTCGGGATGGGGCTAGGGCGATACTGAGACCATCGCCGATGGGCGCGTGAAAGGGGCGTTGCGCATGCCGTCCTGGCGCGGCGTGCTGACCGACGAACAAATCTGGCAGGCGACCGCCTACATCCTGTCCCTCAGTAGCCATTGAGACAGGCGCTTCCGGCGGACGAACCATCACGGCCCGTGAAGGGGACCAAGACGCAGGATGCGTGCGGTCGGCTCATGCGGGGACGCCCAGCGGGCACCGATCATGCCCCGTTGCGACCAACTTCCTGCAACCAGTCGCAAAATAGGCTGATGGCGGGATCGGCGGACGGAGGCTCGGTAAGGTATGCGTGATAGCTCCGCGCCGGTAGGCTCACGTCAGGGAAAGGCGTGACCAGGCGGCCGGCCGCGCGATCGTCAGCGACCAGCGCGGTGGGACCCATCGCGACGCCCAGTCCGTCCAGCGCCGCCTGTACAGCCAGATAGAAATGATCGAATGTGAGATCCGCCGCCTGATCCACCTCGGTCGCGCCGGCGGCCCTCAGCCAGTCGTTCCACAGCCTCGGCATGGTCGCCACGTGCAGCAGCGTATGTCGGCTGAAATCCGTGACGTCCGCCAGCGGCAACCGCGCCACCAGCGCGGGGCTGCACACCGGCAGCCGCCGTTCGGACAGAAACAGGTACGAGGTATAGCCATCGAATGTATCCGGACCGCCGCGAATGATCACGTCGTAGGGCTCCTGCAAAGCGTCCACGGCGTCGTTGGACGTGGTCAGACGGACCTCGATACCGGGGTGCCGCGCGCGGAACTCCGCGAGGCGCGGCAATAGCCAGCGCAAACTGAACGTCGCCAGGGCGTTGACCCGGAGGACGGCACCGGGTGCCTCTCCCCGCCGATCTCGATGCCGCCTCGCCGCGCCGGCGATGCGATCAAGCGCCGGCCGAACCTCCTCCAGCAAGGCCGCACCGGTCGGCGTCAGCACAACCCGGCGATTGAGCCGCTGGAACAAGACAGGGGGACCGAGCCAGTCCTCCAGCAGGGCCACATGCCGGCTGACCGCGCCGTGCGTCACCCCGAGTTCGAGCGCCGCTTCCTTGAAGCTGCCACGGCGAGCAGCGGCCTCGAACGCGCGAACCGCATTCAGCGGAGGCAGGAAGCGTTTGTCTGGCATCGATCCTCGTATGATATTTTCTAACTCGATCAACGATTATTACTCGTTTGCAGATGTCTCGAAAACATCCCAGCTTAAGCCTTTCATCAGAGAAATCGACGATGTCTTCTCTCCGTTCGGCGAGCCCATCTTCCATCGTTGAGCCAGCTTTCCTCGTACCACCGAAAGCCGCGAGGACGCACGCAAGGTCTACCCTTGCGGTGGCCGGCCTCGCCCACGCGACGCATGACGGCTACACCGATATGATCTACGCGCTGCTTCCAGTCTGGCAGGCGGAGTTCGCCCTGGGTTACGCCGCGCTGGCGTTGGTGCGCGGGCTGTACGTCGGTGCGATGGCCGCATTGCAGATACCGGCCGTCCGGGTCGCCGAGCGTTTCGGAGGCCGCCTGGTCCTGGTGCTTGGCACCATGCTGTCCGCCTTGGGCTACGGGCTGGCGGGGCTGTACGGAGGCATCCTCGGCCTCTGCGTCGCGCTCACTCTCTCGGGTGCCGGGTCAAGCGTGCAGCACCCCATTGCTTCTTCGGCGGTGTCGCGGGCCTATGGTGCGGGATCGCGTGGCCCGCTTGGGACCTATAACTTCGCGGGCGACCTGGGAAAGGCCACGATCCCGGCGCTGGCGTCGCTGCTGTTAACGCTCATGTCGTGGCGGATGGCGCTATGGCTCATCGCGCTGATCGGACTGGCAACCGCGGGGGCGATCGCCCTGTTCATGCCACCAATTCAGCGGGCAGCGCGGATAACGGCGGAGCGGGCCGATAACGCGGCAGGGGGCCGCGGCGGCTTCCCATTGTTGTTCACGATCGGCGTGCTCGATACCGGCGTGCGCATGGGTCTCCTGACCTTCCTGCCCTTCCTGCTGCGCGCGAAAGGCGCCCCGCTATCCTCGGTCGGGCTAGCATTGGCGCTGGTGTTCATTGGCGGTGCCGCCGGCAAATTCACCTGCGGCTGGCTGGGAATCCGGGTCGGGGTGCTATGGACCGTCGTCCTGACCGAGGGCGGGACGGCGGCCTGCATATTCGCCGTCCTGGTCCTGCCGCTTGTGCCTGTGCTCGCGCTGCTGCCGTTGCTGGGCGTGATGCTCAACGGCACGTCGTCGGTGTTGTATGGGACCGTCCCGGAACTCGCACCGCCGCATCACGCGGAGCGGGCATTTGCACTGTTTTATACCGGAACAATCGGATCCGGTGCCTTGTCCCCAGTGCTCTACGGGTTCCTTGCGGATGCCGTCGGTCCGAACGGCGCTACCCTGGCGACCGCCTGCACCGCGCTGGCCATCTTGCCGCTCGCTTTCATGCTCGCCCCAAAGCTGAGATCGGAACGTGTTTGACCGTACGATAGGGCTCCCTCGGGTTAGCGTTGTCTCTTCGGGATGCCCGCGCTGCCTCTACGTCCCCCCGAAGTGCCACGGGCAGGCCCATCAACCACCTCGGGGAACAAGTCGCCCCCGGTCCAGCGCAGCTCCCTCCAAGAATCAAGTCCGGGGCGCAGCGTTTCAGGGGAGATTTGCAGGCAAGTCGTAAAGATCGAACGTCACCTCATCGCCTTCGATGTCGACCTCAAGGACACGGTTGACCGGCTCGCCCATAGCCACCAATACGTTGAGCGCGCCGCGGAAAAGTTGTTGTTGGATTAGGCGACTGACGTTCGGAATGATGATGACAAGGCCAGCATGCAGCGGCTTCTTCGCATAGATTCGCCGAAAATCACCGGCGTTATTCGTGACCAGCACGAAATCTCCATCGCTGGCGTGGCGGACAACATTCCAGTCCTTCCATCCGGCCTTGCCGACATGGGCAACATGCTGGGCTTCATGCCCGGCCTCGCTGGCAACCGAAACCAAATCGACACTCATGCACTCATCGATCAGGAATCTCATCCCGCCTCGATCGTCGCCAGCTTTTGCCGGCTGCGGTGTACCGGCGCCTGGTCGTGCCAGGAATGAGCGCGTCGACGACCACGTGGCGGATAGGCAGCCGCGTAGAGCGGAGCCGCTTCGACCATCTGCGCCGTCAGACGCGGGTAGCCTTCGAGCAAATCGGCCACGGCCGATCCCTCAGCGAGCAATGTCGCGATCAGATGAGCCGGAACGCGCGTGCCACAGAACACCGGCTCCCCGCCCAAAATGTCAGGATCACTCACAACGAGCTGGCGAGCGCGGCGAAGCGCCCGCAGCGAGGCCGCCAATTCCTGTCGCGGTTCGCGCAGATCGATCTTCAGGAAACCGCCGTCGAGCGACAGCGTGTTGCGCGAAGAGTTCGCCAAGGCATCAAACACCTCGCGCCGGAGCGCCGGCACGAAGCGATCCGCCAGCCGGCGCTCGAGCGTGAGCGACATCAGCGCCTGCAAATCCAACAGTCGCGTGGCCGATCCCGCCTGTCGTCCGGCGATCGTTGGGACAACCTTTTTGTCAATCGCATTGTTCACGGCCTTGACCGATAGCCCGGCTAAAACGGCGGCCTCAGTGGGCGTGAACAAAACCTGCTGATGTGCCTGCATAATCTTTCTCCATTCGGAGAATGTATTATTTCTTCCGAAAATGCAAGAAAATCACTTGGACATTCGCACCAGGATCACGCATGCGTTAACAAATTGATATCGCAAGCAGAATCTTTCACAGCGAATTGAGTTATGCACAGACCCATCTACGAAGACGAGCCTCCGTCATTCGGTAATCAAAACACAACGTTCCAATCCCGCTTCATGCTCACGACGGTGATGCCGTAGTCCTGAGCCTTGTCGAGCGCCTCAGACAACGGGCTCAACCGGAACTCTCGGTCGTAGGCTACCTCCCGGGCTGCGTCGTCATGGTGGAGAAGCAACGCGAGCCGAGGCCCTGACGCCGGACTTCGTGTAACGCATCATGGCAAGATCGCCGTCGGAATTGCCGAACGCCAATAGTGGTCTACGGCCGATATGCAGGCCGATGTTCAGCGCCTTCACCTCCCGATCGTCAAAGCTGTTGAGCTCCGGCAGCTTCACGAGCGAAACCCGGTCGTCTCTCAAATCGTAGCGCAGTTTCACGCTGGAACCGATCACCTGCTCTCGCGGGATGCCGTAAGCTTCCTCCGCGAACGCGCGCATGAAATCCACGCCGCCTCCCGACACGATATAGGTCTTGAAGCCGTTCTCCCGTAAGTAGGCGAGCAGTTCGACCTGCGGCCGATAAGTGCATTCCTTGAACAGCCGGTCGAACTTGGGATGCCTCGCCGTCGCTAACCATCCGCTTGCGGCTTGCTCAAAGTCCTCATCGGTAATGCCCGCATGGGTGGCAAAAGCCAGTTCGAACAGCGCCTGTTTGCCGAGTCCAAAAAGCGTACTGTAATCCTGTTCGAGCACGGCCTTGAACGGTTGACGCTCGCTCATTGTCGGGTCCTTGCTCGACAATTGCTTCACGCGGTCAAAGGCGAAAAAGAACTGTGTCTGAAGCGGCTGCTCGCACCAGAGCGTCCCGTCATTATCAAACGTGGCAATGCGCTCGGCTGGCGGCACGAATTCGGTGCCGCCTTGCCTTGTCACACGCGCGACAAAGTCGAGGATCGCGGATTTCGCCGCGCTGTCGTTCCAGGAGGGAAGCGACTGACCATCTGCCATTGATACCTCCAGCCCAAAGGTGGCTCTAAGCCTCCGCAGAGATTTGACAACAAGTCAACAAGGCCACTAGTGCTACCCACCCGTAGGTCAGGCACCAAGGGAGGGAGGAACATGCATGACCATTTGCAGGTCCTTACGGCCATCGGGCTCGGGCTTGGGATAATGCTCGCATCGACTCAGGTGTCAGTCGCCAGGCAGAACCCGGTGACAGCAATCGACATCGCGCTCGAACCCGACGCAGACGATGGTTCAGCACGCGATGGCCGCCAACGCTCGTCTGCTCAAGGCTTTCCCGAAGGGCTTTGCTCTGGATGAGACGCACCATCCGCACATCTCGATGTTGCAGCAGTTCGTCCGCACGGACGACCTCGACAAGGTATTCGCGGCGGCGAACGCGGTTATGGCCAAAGAGAAGCCCACGAAATGGACGCTGAAAGCGTTCAAGTATTACTATATCCCCGCTCCTCCGTTCGGCGTCGCGGGAATCGTAGTTGAACCGACTGAAGACCTGCATCGGCTGCAAGATGAACTCATAGCAGCCGTTGAACCCTACACCGTGAAGACCGGGACCCCGGCGGCGTTCTTCAGCGATGAGGACGGAAGGGATATCCAAAACGAACTGATCGACTACGTCGCCAATTTCGTCACAGACGCAGCGGGCAAGCGATTCAATCCACACGTGACGATCGGCGTCGGAACGGAAACTTATTTGAACGAGATGTTGGCGGAGCCGTTCGCGTCGTTCACGTTCTCGCCGGCTGGCGCGTCGGTCTATCAGCTTGGCACCTTTGGCACGGCTCGGAAGGAACTCAAGGCGTTGACGCCAACGCCATGAGGACGGTGGCAGAGTCGCTGCGTCTCCATTACGGTCATATCTTCCGGCTGCTGGGGCAACACGAACCCAACGTTCCGTCTTCCTGACGTCTAGCTCGAATTAAAGCCGCGTGACGTGCGCCGAGACGCAACGCCAGCGGCCATCGCGGAACAGCCAATCGTCGGTGTAGCGTCCGCCACCCTCCGAGCCGTCCGCATTCTGATAGGTTGTCCGCGCGTGGATTATGGCGAAGTCTCCGAACAGCCGTATCACGGCGTCGTGCTCACGAATGTTCCGCACGGTAGAGCCGCGCGCAATCTGGGCAATGAAGGCGGCGCGTCCGATCAGCGTTCCGTCCGGATTGGTGTTAAAGAAGTCCTCGGCAAGGTTGGCCTCGAACCACGCCGTGTCAGCCTCGTCGACGGACCGGACATAGTGATGGTTCAGCGCAGCCAGTGTCTCGCGGTCCTGTTCTGGTTTCCTCATCGCGATTCTCCCCGGCATGACGCCAACTCACATCCGACGCTTTTCGGCCTCTGGGCCACGTCGCGCTCACCGAATACCTCAGCGTGGCACCACCAATCCCTCTCCTGACGCCACCTCCGCCGACCCCCTCCTACGTCACCCGGAAATTCCCGAACTGCCACGGGCACGCCTCATCAACCGCCTCGGGGAACAGTCGCCCCCGATCCAGCAGAGGCGTCCAGTCGCTATACGCCCCCACCATATCCCCCAGATACGGCTCCGCCACCTCCAAGCACCCGAGCATGGTCCAGACCATCCGCCTCGACCAAACCGGCCCGCGGATTCTCCAAAGCCCAGACCATCCCGCCCAGCACCGCCGCCGTCACCTGCAGGCTGGTCGCATTGTTATGCGGCACCAGCGCCCGGGCCTGCTCGATCGACAGCCGCGATCCATACCAATACGCGCCGCGCGCGTGACCCATCAGCAGCACACCCAACTCGTCCACGCCGGAATGGATTTCATCCATCATCAGCCGCTGCTTCGCCTGTTGCTGCCAGTTCAGCCCGGCGAGTTCATGCACCGACAGCACCGCGTCGTCACAGGGGTGATACGCGTAATGCACCGTCGGCCGATACGCGACCGCCCCGCCATCCGTTACTGAATAATAATCAGCAATCGAGATCGAACTCGTTATGCGTGATCAAGAACCCATGCAGCGGCCCCGCCATCGGCGTCCAGGTGCGCACCCGCGTGGAGGCCCCCGGCCGCATCAAATAGATCGCCGCGCCACCCCCGAAATCATGCCGAAAGCCATCCGCCGGAAGCGTCTTCTCATGCGTCCCCCACCCGAGTTCGGCCGGCTGGCATCCCTCCCCCACAAAGCCGTCGATCGACCACGTATTGACGAACTCCCCCGGCTCCTTGGCAAACGTCGCCGTCTGCGTATCCCGCTCGGCGATATGGATCACCTTCACGCCCAAACCCTGAGCCAGTGCCGCCCACCCGGCCCGGTCCTTCGGAACCGCCGTATCCACACCCGTATCGCGAGCGATATTCAACAGCGCCTGCTTGACGAAATGCGAGACAAGCCCCGGATTCGCACCATGTGTCAGCACCGCCGTCGGCCCGCTGCCACCCGCCAGCGCCAGCGCGCTTTCCCGCAGCGCATAATTAGACCGTTGCGACGGCGTCAGCGACGGATCGGTATACCCGCCGGCCCACGGCTCGATGCAGGTATCCAGATACAGCACGTCACGCTCCTGGCAGAACCCGATCAACGCCACGGACGACACATCAACGCTCAGGTTCAGCAGGAAATCCCCAGCCCGCAACAGCGGCGCCAGCACATCCCTATAATTGTCCCGGGTCAGCGGCCGGACGGTGAAGGCCACGCCAAGCTCGGCCGCCTCATCCCGCCCACGCTCGTCACCCGAAACGATCGAGATCCGCTCAGCCGGCATATCGATATGGCGCAGGATCAGCGGCAGCACGCCCTGACCAATACTGCCAAACCCAAGCATCACCAGTCGGCCGTCGAAAGCGACATGTTTCATCGGTCGATTTCCTTTCAAACGCAACGATCAGGCGGCGACCCGAAGCGGTTCGGCGGCCGGAGCCGCGTCCTCGACCTCAACAATCCTGGCCCGGTCGAAGCCGTTGAACGCAGTGCGAAGACAAGCACCATAGGCCCCAAGCTGGCCGATCTCGATCCAGTCGCCCTCCGCCACGTCGGCCGGCAGCACAAATGGACCCCGCATCACATCGGCGCTGTCACACGTCGGCCCGAACAGGGAAAACCCGATCGTTTCGACCGCCGCCGCGCCGTCCGGACGGATCAGCCGCACCGGATACCGGAACGCCAACGTCCCGGCATCCGCAAGGCTACCATACACGCCGTCGTTGACATACAGCGCACCGCCCCGCCGAGCCTGCACCTGCACGACCACGGACGTTCCGGCGGCGACCAAGGCACGCCCAGGCTCCGCCCAAAGCCGAGCGCCAGGCACGCCCAGGACCTCAAAACCCGCCTCGATCTCGGCGAAGAACGCGCCCATTGCCGGCGGCTCCTGGTCCGGATACGCCACAGGAAATCCGCCGCCGACATCAACGACATCGACCTTCACACCGGCGGCTGCGATAATCTCTCCGGTCAACGCCAGCGCCTCCCGCCAGGCCAACGGGTCGAGGCACTGCGACCCGACATGGAAGCTGACCCCCACCATCGCCGCACACCCGCGGGCAGCCCGCAGCAACGCAACCGCCTCGTCCGCCTCCGCGCCGAACTTGCCGGACAGATCCAACTTCGCCCCACCCTTCGGCAGCGCGATGCGCACGACCAACCCCAGCGCGCCAGGCACGCCGGTGGCGGTGACCTCCGCGCGGATCTTCGCCAGCTCGTCGGCGGAGTCCAAAACGAAATCGCGCACGTCATGCCGCTCCCACGCCTCGCGGATCGCGCCGCGCGCCTTGATCGGGTGCATGAAGTGGATGACCGCCTCCGGGAACATGTCGCGGACCAGACGGATCTCCGGCAATGATGCGCAGTCGAAATGCCGCACCCCGCCATCCCACAGCGCACGCAACACCGCCGGATCGGGATTACACTTCACGGCATACAGCACATCACCGGGGAAGCCCTCGACGAAGCCGCGCGCAGTCTGAGCGACCGTGGTCGGCCGCAGGCAATGCACCGGCTCCTCCGGTCGAGTGGCAGCCACCACCTCATCCACCGTTGGACGGCGGACTGGATAGGCCACGAACGGACGGCGCAGCGGCGAGACAGCAGAACGGGGACGAGCAACAACAGACATCGCGGGAATCCTCGCGGAACAAGCCGGACGCGCGGCAACGCGCCCGGGTGAAACGGGGGACTTCATCCGAAACCGCGCGAGAACGCCGCGGCTTCGGGGTCAGACGATGCTGGTGGTACTTCGCATCGCAGCGGTGCGGTCGGACATAGGCGTGTTCCTAAACGACCCCGGCCCACGGTTGGCCGGGTCTATCGAAAAGGACGCGTTTACGTCGTTGCTGTGCCCTTCGGGGATTAACTACCCAATCCAGGCTCGCGGCACGTGCGAGTGCGTCACCGCCCCTGGGGTCAGGAGCGAGGACACCGATATAGGGTCCACCGACCCCGGCGAGGAATGCGTTTTTGGATGACGGGCAGCCACTCAGCGCATAGCTCCCGCAAGCGCCAGATACTCCCAAACGACCGTCGCAGCGGCCAGTGCCGTGATCTCGGACACGTCGTAAGCGGGCGCGACTTCGACCACATCCATTCCGGCGAAGCGGACCCCCGGCAACCGCCGCAGGATCGCCTGCACCTGCCACGACGCCAGACCACCGATCTCGGGCGTGCCGGTGCCGGGCGCGAACGCCGGATCCAGCGCATCGATATCGAAGCTGAGATATGCCGTCGTGTCGCCAACGACGGCGGCGATCCGAGCGGCAACGGCCGCCGGCGTGGCAGCATGCACATCTTGCGCGGACAGCACGGTAACGCCCTTCCCCAGCGTCCAGTCCATCACCTCCCTCTGCACGGGCGACCGAATACCGATCTGGATCATCCGGTGAGGATCGACCAGCCCCTCGTTGATTGCGTGGTAGAACGGCGACCCATGCGCGAATTCCTGGCCAAAATTGTCCGGCCAGGTATCGACATGGGCATCGAAATGCACCAGCGCGACCGGGCCGCCCATCCGCTGCGCCAGCGCCCGCAGCAGCGGCAGAGTGACGCCGTGCTCGCCGCCCAGGGCGATCAGATGGCCCACCGCTTCGGCCTGGGACTGGATCGCCGCCAGGCTCCCCTGGATGTTGCCCAGCGCCAGGCTGAAATCGCCGATGTCAGACAGGCTCATACGCGCCGGCTCGACCCAATGCTCCGGATGCGCCCCATCCGTCAGCATCCGGCTTGCGCGGCGGACGGCGGCCGGACCTTCACGTGTACCGGAGCGGTTGGTCGTGCCGATATCCATCGGGATGCCGGCCACCACATAGTCGGCGTCCCTATCGCTTCGGGTCACCCCCAGAAAGCTCGGCGGAACTGCGTAGGTCGGGATATCGGTCATCGGCCTACCCCCCAATCAGCGCCCCCCCAATCAGCGCCATCGTCTCGCGAGCGATCACCCGCTCTTCATCCGTGGGAATGACGAACGCCGGAATTCGGCTCCCTGCACCGGTAATCCGCCCCGCCCCGCGCGCGTTAGCCGCCTCATCGACCTCGAACCCTAGCCATCCCAGCCGCTCCAGCACCCGCGCGCGCACCGGAACGCTATGCTCCCCTATCCCGGCGGTGAACACCATCCCGTCGATCCCGCCCATGCTGACCGCCAAGGCGCCCGCCGTCCGAGCCGTGTGATAGACGAAGTATTCGACTGCCAGTTTCGCCAGCGGCGCCTCGCTCGCCAGCAGGACGCGGATGTCGTTGGACACACCGGACAGACCCAGCAACCCGCAATCGTGGTACAGGAAGTGTTCCACGTGATCGATCGTCCAGCCCTTTCGCTGCTGCAGCCACAGGATCACGCCGGAGTCCAGCGATCCGGACCGGGTCCCCATCGGCAATCCGTCCAACGCCGTGAACCCCATCGACGAATCGACGCTGTGCCCATCCACCATCGCGCACATTGACGCCCCAGACCCAAGATGAGCCACCACCACCCGTCCCGCCGCGATCTCCGGCGCCCGTGTCCTCATCGCCCCGGCGATATACGCATACGATAGCCCGTGAAACCCGTAGCGCCGCACGCCCTGCTGGTACAGCGCGTCGGGGATGGCGAACCGGTCCGCCACGGCCGGGTGGCCGCGATGGAACGCGGTATCGAAGCACGCCACCTGAGGCACCCCAGGAAATCGCCGCCGCAGTCCCTTCAGCACATCCAGCGCTGGCGGATTGTGCAGCGGCGCCAGCGGCGAAACCGCCTCGATCTGCGCCAGGGTGGCATCATCGATCAGCACGGAACGATCCAGATCCGGACCGCCGTGTACGATGCGGTGCCCGAACGCTGCGATGTCGCCTGCCAGCGGACCATCCGGCAGCTCGGTCAGAGCCTCCATCGCGGCGTGCGGATCCGCCGCCGTCACGGGCCGGGAATCGCCACCCATCGTCAGGCGCGCGGACCCGCCGATTCCCTCCACTTCACCGGACAGCAACGGCGCAGCCTCTTCCGCCAGCGGATAGACCGCGAATTTCAGGCTGGACGAGCCCGTGTTGAAAACAACGATACGGCGACTGGTTCCGGACATGGCACCCCTTGGCCTTTTCCATCGCCAGCGTACATGCTGACATCAGACCGTGCCACACTCCTCTGGAGAACCACGCCCATGACCACCACCAAGTTCGGCCTCGCCCAGCCCGTCCGCCGCGTGGAGGACCCCAGGCTGCTCAAAGGCGCCGGCCGCTACACCGACGACATCGTTCTGCCTGGGATGCTGTTCGGCGTCGTGCTGCGTAGCCCGCATGCGGCGGCGACCATCACCCGGATCGATACCACGGCGGCGGCGGGATTGCCGGGCGTCGCCGGCGTCTACACCGCGTCCGACCTGTCCGCCGACGGCATCGGCCCGCTGCCCTGCGCCGCGCTGGTCGAAAACCGTGACGGCTCCCCCCAAGCCGCGCCACCCCATCCCGTGCTGGCTGACGGCACCGTGCGTCACGTCGGCGACCCAGTCGCCTTCATCGTCGCTGACACCATTAAGCAGGCGCGCGACGCAGCCGAGGCGATCGAGGTGGATTACGATATTCTCCCCAGCATCACCGCCCTGCCGTCCGCGATGGACAAAGGCGGCGTTCTGGTCTGGCCGGATGTGCCGCACAACCTCGCCTTCGACTGGGAGATCGGCGACAAAACCGCCACCGAGGCACAGTTCGCGAAAGCCGCCCACATCACGAAGCTGACCATCGTCAACAACCGTATCGTCGTGAACTCGATGGAAGCCCGCGCGGCGCTGGCTGATTTCGACGCCGAAACCGGCCGCTGGACACTCTACGCCAACACCCAGGGCGGCTGGCTGGTGAAAAACCTGATCGGCCCGGTGTTCGGAACCGACCCTGAGAAATTCCGCGTCGTCACTCCCGACGTCGGTGGCGGCTTCGGCATGAAGCTATTTCTCTACGCCGAACATGTGCTGACTTGTTACGCCGCCCGCAAACTAGGGCGCCCGGTGAAATGGGCAGCTGACCGCGGCGAGGCCTTCCTCTGCGACACCCAGGGCCGCGACAACCTGACGCTGGGAGAGTTGGCGATCGACGCCGACGGCAAATTCATTGCCCTGCGGACACGCAATATCTCCAACATGGGCGCCTATCTGTCCACATTCGCGCCATTTATCCCGACCTTTGCCGGCACCGGCGTATTGGCGAGCGTCTACGGCTTCAAGGCAATCTACGCCAACGTGCTCGGCGTATTCACCAACACCGTTCCGGTGGACGCTTACCGGGGCGCCGGTCGTCCCGAAAGCAACTACCTGGTCGAGCGCCTCGTCGACGCCGCGGCACGCGAATTGGGGATCGACAAGGTTGAACTGCGCCGCCGCAACATGGTGCTCCCCGAGGCGATGCCGCATTCCACCCCAGTTGGGAAAAGCTACGACAGCGGTGATTTCCGTCACGTGCTCGACGCCGCCACCACGCACATGGACTACGCCGGTTTTCCGACGCGCAAGGCGGCTGCCGCTGCGATAGGCAAGCGCCGCGGCCTTGGTCTCGCCTATTACCTGGAAGCGACGGGCGGCGACCCCACCGAACGCGCCGAAATCCGTTTCGCCGATGACGGCTTTGTCGACGTCTATGTCGGCACGCAGTCGACCGGACAAGGCCACGAGACCGCCTACGTCCAGCTCACCGCCAACAACCTCGGCATCGACGGCGACAAGATCCGCATCCGCCAAGGCGACACCGACACCATCCCCGTCGGCGGCGGCACCGGGGGCGCTCGCAGCCTTTACTCGGAAGGCCAGGCCATCCTGCTAACCTCCCAATCTGTCATCGCCAAAGGTAAGCAAGCCGCCGCCGAGGAACTGGAAGCCGCCGTCGCCGACATTGCCTTTGCCGATGGCGCCTTCACCATCGTCGGCACCGACCGTGCCATCGATATCCTGACCCTCGCGACCGCCCAGCGCAAAAAAGCCGCGGCCGGCCAGGCCGCCACCCTGCTAGATGCCGCCGAGATCGCCCCCATCGACGCGCACACATTTCCAAATGGCTGCCACATGGCCGAGGTCGAGATCGACCCGGAAACCGGCGTTGTCGAACTCGTCCGGTATAGCGTTAGCGACGACGTCGGCAAGGCGATCAACCCGCTGATCGTCCGCGGCCAGGTCGCCGGCGGCGTTGCCCAGGGCTTCGGCCAAGCCGTCCTCGAACACACCGTCTACGACCCATCATCGGGACAGCTACTGTCCGGCAGCTTCATGGACTACGCCCTGCCGCGTGCCAACGAGTTCCCCGACATCGAGGTCGAGTTGCTCGAAGTCCCGTGCCTGTCCAACCCCCTCGGCGTCAAAGGCGCGGGCGAGGCCGGCGCCGTGGGAAGCCCTCCGGCGGTGATCAACGCCATCATCGATGCGTTGAGCAGCGACGGGGTGACGCATATCGATATGCCGGCAACACCGGAGCGAGTGTGGCGCGCCATGGCACTGGCGAAGGCGGCGTAGAGCCGCCGCCCTGTGGCCGGACGCACGCAATTAGCTGCCCTCGAAGCCGCCGCTTCGAGGGTGCGTCTACCCTCTGACCCCGCCCAGGATCCGTTGATCGTTATTACTTCGCCGTAGCAAAACTATCCCCGGCCGCCCTCAAAGAACGCCGCCACCTTGGCAAAGAACCCTTCATGATCAGGGCTCCCCTTGTTGCCCTTGACTGCCTCGGCCTCGAACGCTTCAAGCAGTTCCCGCTGCCGCGGCGACAGGTTAAGCGGTGTCTCGACTGCCACCTGGATGAACATGTCCCCCCGCGCCGCGCTGCGCAGGACGGAGAACCCTTTGCCGCGCAGCCGAAACTGATCCCCCGTCTGCGTCCCGGCGGGTATTTTGACCTTCGCCCGTGATCCATCGATCACCGGCACCTCGATATCGTCGCCGAGCGCCGCCTGGGTCATCCGCAACGGCACGCGCATCAGGATATTAGCCTGTTCGCGCTGGAAGAACTCATGCGGGTGGATCGTGACATGCACATACAGGTCGCCGTTTGGCGCGCCCTGACCGCCGGCCTCGCCTTCTCCCGATAGGCGGATGCGCGTTCCATCCTCGACCCCTGCCGGAATCGGCACGGACAAGCTGCGTTCACGCTGCACCGTGCCGGCGCCCTGGCAAATCCTGCACGGATTACGGACCACCCGCCCCTGACCGCCGCACGTCGCGCAGGTCTGCTCGATCAGGAAGAACCCCGATTGCCTGCGGACCTTGCCCGCACCCTGGCAGGTTGGGCAAGTTTCGGCCGCGCGTCCCTTGTCCTGAGATCCGGTGCCATCGCAGCTTTCGCATTTCACCCGCGTAGGGACACGTAAAGTGACCTTGGTGCCACTGAACGCCTCGGCGAGGTCGATCTCGACCCCCTGCCGCAGGTCCGCTCCGGTGCGCGTGCGCTGACCGCCGCGCCGGCCCATGCCGAACATCTGGCCGAAGATATCGCCGAGGTCGCCGGTGGCGGAAAAATCGAAGCCGCCCATGCCGGGGCCACCGCCGCCGTTGCCCTGCTCGAACGCCGCATGGCCGAAGCGATCGTAGGCGCTGCGCTTCTGGTCATCCTTCAGCACATCGTAGGCTTCGTTGACGTCCTTGAAACGCATCTCGGCTTGCTTGTCGCCGGGGTTGCGATCAGGATGAAATTGCATTGCAAGCTTGCGGTACACCTTCTTCAGGTCGTCCGCACTGGCATTCTTCGCTACACCCAGAGTGGCGTAAAAGTCCGGTTTGGCCATCTCAGCCCTTTATTGTGCGGCGCTCCGTCGCAGCGCCCCAAAATCCAAACGCCAGAAAATAGAAATCGCGCCCGCCTGAAAAAGAGGTGCGGGCGCGACTTACCATGCGAGTCAGACCCCTGATCAGGCCGACTTTTTCTTCTTGTCGTCAACTTCCTCGAATTCGGCGTCAACGACCTTGTCATCACCGGGCGCCTGCGGACCCGCCCCTCCGTCACCCGGCGGCTGTTGCGCGGACGCGGCCTCGGCCTTGTACATCGCCTCGCCGATCTTCATCGCCGCCTGGCTGAGTCGATCGGATGCCTGCTTCAAGGCCTCCGTATCGGTGCCCTCCAAAGCGGATCTCGCCGCCGCGATAGCGGCCTCGGCCTCGCCCTTGTCCTGGGCTCCCACCTTGTCGCCGTACTCCTTCAGGTTCTTTTCGACCTGATGGACCAGGCTTTCGGTGTGGTTGCGCGCCTCGATCGTCTCTCGCCGCTTCTTGTCGGCTTCGGCATTGGCCTCCGCCTCCTTGACCATCCGCTGGATGTCGGCTTCCGACAGGCCGCCACTTGCCTGAATGCGGATCTGCTGCTCCTTGCCGGTTGCCTTGTCCTTCGCCTGAACCGAGACAATCCCGTTGGCGTCGATGTCGAACGTCACCTCGATCTGAGGCACGCCGCGAGGCGCCGAAGGAATGCCGGTCAAATCGAAATTGCCCAGCAGCTTGTTGTCCGCCGCCATCTCGCGCTCGCCCTGGAACACTTTGATGGTCACGGCCTGCTGGTTGTCGTCAGCGGTGGAGAAGGTCTGGCTCTTTTTCGTCGGGATCGTGGTGTTGCGGTCGATCAGTCGGGTGAACACGCCGCCCAGGGTTTCAATACCGAGCGACAGCGGCGTCACGTCCAGCAGCAGGACGTCCTTGACGTCGCCTTTCAGCACGCCGCCCTGCACCGCGGCGCCGATCGCCACGACTTCGTCGGGGTTCACGTTACGCGCGGGATCCTTGCCGAAGAAGGACTTCACCGCGTCGATCACCTTGGGCATGCGAGTCATGCCGCCGACCAGGATCACTTCCTGGATCTCGCTGGCGGTCACGCCGGCATCCTTCAGCGCCGCGCGGCATGGCTCCATCGTGCGGCTGATCAGGTCGTCGACCAGTGATTCCAGCTTGGCGCGGGACAGCTTCATCACCAGGTGCTTCGGCCCGGAGGCGTCGGCGGTGATGAACGGCAGGTTGATCTCGGTCTCCTTGGAGGATGACAGCTCGATCTTGGCCTTCTCGGCGGCTTCCTTCAGCCGCTGCAGCGCCAGCTTGTCGCGGCGCAGGTCGATGCCCTGCTCCTTACGGAACTCGTCGGCGAGGTAGTCGATGACCCGCAGATCGAAATCTTCGCCGCCCAGGAACGTGTCGCCGTTGGTCGATTTCACCTCAAACACGCCGTCGCCGATTTCCAGCACGGAGATGTCGAAGGTGCCGCCGCCGAGGTCGTATACCGCGATGGTTCCGGCGGACTTCTTGTCCATGCCGTAGGCCAGGGCAGCCGCCGTCGGCTCGTTAATGATGCGCAGCACGTCGAGGCCAGCGATACGGCCGGCGTCCTTGGTCGCCTGGCGCTGGCTATCGTTGAAGTAGGCCGGGACGGTGATGACCGCCTGGGACACCGGCTCACCCAGATAGGCCTCCGCTGTCTCCTTCATCTTGCCGAGAATGAAGGCGCTGATCTGGCTGGGAGAGTATTTCTCGCCGCGGCTTTCAACCACCGCGTCGCCGTTATCGGCGCGAACAATCGTATACGGCACCATGCCCTTATCTTTGGCGACCAGCGGATCATCGTAACGGCGGCCGATCAGGCGCTTGATGGCGTATAACGTATTGGTCGGGTTGGTCACTGCCTGGCGCTTGGCCGATTGGCCTACCAGACGCTCCCCACTGTCCGTGAAGGCGACCATGCTGGGGGTTGTACGCGCACCCTCTGCATTCTCAATGACGCGGACGTCCTTGCCTTCCAGGATCGCGACGCACGAATTGGTGGTACCAAGATCGATACCGATCACTTTACTCATAAGAATATGCTCCTTTCAGCGGACGATGGCGGCCCGAAGCACCGGCACGGTCCCTTTGATCAATACATTGGATGTATGAGACAGAGCCGGCCAGGACAAGTGTCGTAGCCAAATTTTCCGTTCCATTCTGTCACAAAGCCCAAATCGGCCTGGCTCCTGGGCTACGCCTTCGCCGGTCCGGCGAGTTCAGAGGTCGGGGCCTTGGCGACGACCACCATCGCCGGACGCAACAATCGGCCGTTCAAGGTCCAGGCTTTGGACCATGCATGTATCACCGTACCAGGCCCGTGTGTTTCGCTCTCCTGCTCGGCCATTGCTTGGTGCAGGTTGGGATCAAAGGCCTGGCCGACCGGATCCTCGTGCTTGATCCCGTTCCGCTCCAACGTGCCGATGAAGCTGCGTTCCACTCCCTCAAGACCCTCGCGAACCTTGGCGACGATCGCCGGCTGGTCGGCCGAGGGCGGCGGCAGGCTATCGATGCCGCGCTTGAGGTTCTCCGCTGCTTCCACCACGTCGGTGGCGAATTTCTGCACCGCGTATTGACGTGTGTCGTCGACATCCTTTTTGGCGCGGGCGCGCACGTTGGCGTTTTCCGCCTCGGCACGCATCCAGCGTTCCTTCATCTCCGTCAACTCGGCCTCTAAAGCCGAAATGCGATCGCTTGCGGCTTGAAGAGCCTGTTCGGGCGTCAAATCTTCCGGTGGAGGCGCGGCATCCGGTGCGGCCGCGAACTGTTCTGACATGCTATCCTGATTTGGTTGATGTTCGGTTGTCATGGGACTGAGCATCTGTTGTTGGGCGCGCATCAGTTAGGGAAGATGGCGGCCAAGAACAACCCGAATTCGACTCGTTTAGCTCAACCAAGCAGTTGGCCGATCACCCGCGCCGTATAATCCACCACCGGGATGATCCGGCCGTAATTGATCCTGCTCGGGCCGATCACCCCGATCGCGCCGACAATCCGGCCCGCATCGTTGCGCGCCGGGGCGACCACCATCGAGACACCGGACGTGTTGAACACCCCGCTCTCCGCCCCGATGAAAATCCGCACGCCATCCGACTGTTCCGCCAGCTCCAGCAGACGCAGCATCGTCTCCTGCGCTTCCAGCCGTTCGAACAGCGATTGAATGGCGGAGATCCGGTCGAGTTGGGTGACGTCGGAAAGCAAACGAGCCTGGCCACGCACGATGAGGCTGCCGGAGCGCCCTTCGCCGGTCCAGGTCGCGAGGCCGGCGGCTACCACCAGCGTGGATAGGGCATCGAGTTCGGTTCGGTTCGCCGCCATCTCCTCGGCCACCAAACGGCGCAGTTCCGCCAGTGGCCGGCCTGAAAGGCGGGCATTCAGATAGTTGCTGGCCTGCTGCAGGGCCGAAGGCGGAAGGCCGGGCGGGGTCTCGATGACCCGGTTTTCCACCTGGCCGTCGCTGTTGACCAGCACAACGAGTGCTCTCCCCGGCCCAAGCGGGACGAATTCGATGTGCTTGATCGCGCCTTCAGACTTAGGGGCGAGCACCAGACCGGCGGCGGCGGACAAACCGGACAACAATGAACTGGCCTCCGCCAAGGTGTCCTCAAGGCTGCGCCCGGCCGCGGCGAGGGTGGCCGAAATCGAGACCCGTTCGTCCTCGGAGAGTTCGCCGAAGTTCAGCAGCCCGTCGACGAACAAGCGGAGGCCCTGGTCGGTCGGCAGGCGGCCAGCCGAGGTATGGGGTGCGAACAGCAGGCCGGACTCGGACAGGTCGGCCATCACGTTGCGGATTGTGGCCGGTGACAGGCTCATCGGCAGGCGCCGCGCCAGGGTGCGGGAGCCCACAGGTTCGCCGGTGGCGACGTATTGCTCGACGATTTCGCGCAGAACCGCGGCGGAGCGGGCGTCGAGACCAGGCGGCAGCGGCAGCGGCGCGGCCGGGAAGGGTTGTCCTCGGCCTTGAAAGCGCGGGAAACGGCCGGACGGGGGACGGGTATATTCATCGCGTGGACTCCAACCCCTCACGTTACAACTAAGCAAGGCCCGCGTCCATGTTTCCGTGACCAACGAGAGGTCCCGAGATGCCCGAGCACGGGCGCGACCACGGCCCTCCGCGCCCGTCATTTCCCTCAGGGTCGAAACAGTGGAAGATCGTCGGTTTTCGAGATCAGCATCTTCGCGTCGCCCAGGGCACCCTTGAGAAGGGCTCGGAGGCCCGGAAGTGAGCCTGCCATGAAGCGCGCCTGCTAGCGGCGGGCCTTCGTTGGAATTGCCCGCCGCACAGGAGTATCAATGTTCGCCGACAAGCGACCAACGTGGAGACCGCCTTTTGGCGCCAAATGCCGCCGGGATCTCCCGACGGCGTCCACGCAAGCTACTTCAGGTCGTCTGCAACCGCATCGAGCCCCGCCTTTGCGCATTCCTCGTCCTGGTCAGAGGTGCCGCCGCTAACGCCAATGCCGCCGATCTGAACCTTGTCTGCCGTCTTGATCGGTAGCCCCCCGGCGAACGCGATAATTCCGGGGACGTCGGCGATGCCCGGCACCATTCCGGGTTTGCCATCCTTACCGAAGGCGATTTCGCCAAGCTGACGTGTCGGAAACGGAAAGTTTGCCGACGTCATCGCCTTATGCTGTGAGATATAGATGCTGCCCTTGAACGCCCCATCCATATGCTGGAAAAACACCAGGTTCGCCCCGTCGTCAACGACCGCAATGTTCATGGCCCACTTTTCCTGTGTAGCCTTGGCCTCGCATCCCGCCGCCATTTTCTTTGCCAGAGCCAAGCTCAGCGTCGGCTTGGTCTCAAGCGCCATTGCCGCCGAGCCGGCCAGCACCGCGCCGGCTGCCACCACGACTAAACCCTTTGCTATAGAGCCCAATTTCATCTGTGTTTCCTCAATTAAGTTTATAATTCGTTAACGCCACGTAGCAGAATGGCCGACTCGCGGCACCGTCGTAGGAGCCGAAGCGCCTTCCACAACTTGCCGACGAACCGGGCCAATCCGATCCCAGGTGCCAGAGTTGCGGACGAAAGGCAAATTCACGGTTGGGCCGGTTCGAACGCTCGGCCAGGATAGTCCGACGAACACAGCAGCCACCGCTGTGTCCCGTGGAGAACTTCACGATCGAACATGCGGGCCGCGTTTTCTCCGCGCCGTTTCGAGGTTACGCGGCCGACGTCCACCGGACAAAAGGATGGCTCTTCCATCCACATTCGTGTCCTTGGCAAGCGGCTCTTCAAGTTGCATACTGAGTTTTGACGGCCTGTTGGCAGTCAACCTATCAGGGAGACAGAAATGGCAATAGCAAGCGTGACGAAGATCACCGCGGCTTCACCGACCAGTTTCGATGCCGCTGTCAAGGAAGGCCTCGCGCGCGCGAACAAAACACTGCGGGGAATCACCGGCCTTCACGTTGTCGAGGAAAAAGCGAGTGTTCACGATGGGAAAATCGCGGAATACCGCGTCACAATGGAGGTGACGTTTATACTGGAAGGATAATCCCGCGAAGAATGAGCCGGGTTCCCGCGCGGCGCTACCCACGCTGAACCCGGCGGCGTCGCCCGCTGGCGCAAGCTCAGCAACTCGTGCACCTCAGATATCTTTCCGCGCCGCGGGGTCAGTTGCGGTTAAGACACGTCGGGAGTAGCCGGCGGTTGGACGCCACGGCCTGCTTAGGCCAGGGTGTGCACGATAATCGGCCCTGCCACTGCTGTCGCCGATCCCAGCATTAGCGGCGCCAGATTCTCCTCGATCCAGGCCAGGCCACGTTTGTTGGACTCTTGGGCGCCGGCGAAGTTGTCGAAGATGCTGATCGCCGTTACTGTGTCGTCTGGCGCATAGATGACGTAGTAGGCCCTGAAGCCAGGCACGTCGCTAATGATCGGGATCGCGCCTTCCTTGATCGTGCGTGCAACTTCCTCAGCGTTTCCAGGTTTGGCTTTGCCTTGGCGGATGGCTGCATACATGTTTTCTCTCCTCCTAACACTTGGCGATTATACTATGAGCAGCCAACCATCCGCTACCTACCGGACATGTTCCAGAAGGCTGCGCCATTCCTCGGCGATGTCCGCCAACAGGCGGCGGGCGGACGGTTCCGGCAGACGCTGGCCTTCCCGGAATAGAGCGGCCGCCGCCGGGTCATCGAGTTTAACACCAGGGCCTGAGCAGTTTCCGAACGGATGATACTTGCCGGCCCGGCGTTCAAGCACCGTCCATGCTTCGCCATTTGTTGCCAGACAATAGTGTTCTTGTTCGGCTTCAATCGTTATCATGGGACCAGTCCTCCAGCCGTTGGGTCGGACTTTCGTCGGCCAACGCAGCACCGCTCGCGATCCGACCAGGGCTGTGCCCAGCTTACTCCGCCGCTGCGCGGTTTAGGATTAATTCTTGTCGTGTTGATCGGGGTCGGGGCTCCCGGGAAGCCATCCGCCGCGCGGCGATCGAAGAGGTTTCGCCGGCCGGTCCTCGCGACTTTGTGCAGTCCGCCAATGGGATGTGGGGCTTACGGTTAAGCCTGAACGCGAGGAACTTGCGTCGTACGAGAAGGGGAGGATTTCATGATGCCGGAACATGTCTACAAAGTTGTCGAGTTGGTTGGCTCCTCCGAGGAGAGCGTGACCAAAGCCATTGATCGCGCCATTGCGAAGGCTGCCCTCTCGGTCAGGCATCTCGGCTGGTTCGAGGTTGTGCAGGTTCGCGGGCATATCGAAGACGGCAAGGTGGCACAGTACCAGGTGACCATCAAAGCCGGATTCAGGCTCGAAGATTAATAAACGATATCGAGAAATCACTTACTCAGGCGGGCGATCAGGCCAAACACAGTTGCCTTTTGCCAACGCTCGCGCGAAAATATCGGTCTGATTAGCAGCCCCGGGAGAACGTTCGGACCATGAACCGCTACGCTGGAGGCCTTGCCGTCTCTCTCGGCCCGCTGTTGCTGACCCTTGCCTGCTGCGGACCTTCACCCCAGCAACACACGACACGCTTGCTCGACGATCGGATGCAAACCCAGCTCGCGTCCGAAATCAAGGCCGGCCGCGCCGTGGTGCAACAATTGCCGGATGGCGCTCGGGTCACGCTGCTCGATCAGTCGCTGTTTCCGAACGGCCCGAAAGCGTTGGACGACCAAATACCCGACGTCCGGGCTGATGTGATCGAGGCGTTGCTGGACCCGAGCCTGATGCGGGTCAATGTAGCGGATACGTCCACGATGCCCGCGGATCAGCGTGACACGCGGATACGGAATGTGGAGGACTATTTCACCGCCAACGGGCTGGGGTTCGTGCTGGTCCCGGCCGAAGCGGCACCGGCCGCGGCCGGACCGCCGGGCCTGACGATCACTGTCAACGTCAGTGCCCGCCATCGGACCACTACATCGGCTACCGCAACGGGACGTCCATGCCGGTCTGCGAGTAACGCCTTATCGTCACAACATCACCGCGACGATAATAACAACGATTTCAGAAATCGCGGCAAAGGCAGCGCGCGTTACTGCACAAAGGATTGCGCCATGAAATCAAGGGGTAGCGAAATTCTCCATATCCGGCGGGATTGCGGGATGTGCAATATGTCATCGGGAACGTGATGGGATCTGGATTGCAGTGGGCAATCCAGATCTCGCGCATCATGCCACCCGGCGGACCAAGGTCTGGCCGGAGATCGCCTCGCCTGGAATGCCAACCAGATACGCCACCGCCGAGGCTAGCGCGATGGCACCCGCCACGAGCAGGGCCGGGGTGAAGGACCCGGTCGCCTGGACCACGAACCCGGTGATCAGCGGCGCCAACGCTCCGCCGATAAATCCGCCGAAATCCATGATCGCGCCCAGGGATGCGGCGTAGCTCGCCGGCGCGCAGGCGTTGGCCAGCGACCAAGATGTGCCCGACGCGCTGAAACCGAAGAACATCGCTACTGATATCGACGCGACCGCGATAAAGTTGCTCGCCGTCTCCGCTGCCACGAACGTGGCCATCGCCATCGCTACGACGGCCCCGATCGTCAGCAGCTTGCGGCTAGCGATCGCCGTCATGCCGCGCTTGGTCAACAGGTCGGCTAGCCAGCCGCCGCCGATGCTGCCGACCAGGCCGAACAGGAACGGCACGGACGCCACGAAGCCGGTCTTCGGAATGCTGATATGGCGTTGCATCTCCAGATAGCCGGGCAACCAGGTGATGAACAGCCAAGTCACATAGATGATGCCAAAGAAGCCGAGGATCAGGCCCCAGGTGGCGCGGTAGCTGAACAGCCGGCCCCAGGCGCCAGCCTCAACGGCATGCGCCTCAGGCACTTCCGTTCCGCCATATAGGTAGTGCCGGTCCAGATCGTCCAGCATTCCGTTGTCGAAATCGCGGTAGAACGCGTACCAGATGCCAGCGAAGATGAAGCCGATCACGGCCATCAGCACGAACATCCAGCGCCAGCCGAAGACCAGCATGATCGGCGTCAGCACAGCCGGGGCGATTGCCGTGCCGAGCGAGGAGGCGCCATTCCAGAAGCCAACGCCGAGCGCCTGGTCGCCCTCGTGGTACCAGTCCTTCACCACCCGGGCCGCGGTGGGAAACATTGGCGCCTCGCCGACGCCCAGCAGGGCGCGGGCAACGATGAACTGCGCGTAGCCGGTGACGAACCCAGCCAGCCCCTGGGCAATCGACCAGACAACCATTGCGATCGTCAGTACCCGCCGCGGCTTTATTCGGTCCACCAGCGCGCCGGCAAACAGCAAGGTGAACGCATAGGGCCAGAGAAAGGCCGATAAAAGCACACCCATCGCGGCCACCGAAAGGCCGAGTTCGTCACGGATCGGCAGATTTGCCACTGAAAGCGTGCCCCGATCGATGTAGTTCACGACGCAGATCAAGAGACCAGAGTCAGGCTGGTTCTTTGGATGAATTTCATACGGGGCGTAAGTCCGCCCTTGCAGCACTCGACATAATAGCCTCCCGGAAAACCTCCGGAACGGGAACGTCTGTTTTGGTCTCGGGTTCAATGC
>CAVZTH010000023.1:0-12975 GCA_963778125.1 uncultured Alphaproteobacteria bacterium
TGGGGCAGGCGTGGTCGTGTCGTTCATGGTGCGATGTATCGGGCCGAGAAGCGTCGCTTGCAAATACCCGTGAAGTGTCACTCGTGTGCGGTTCGCCGCCGGGTGGGTGGGGACGAGACGAAGAGCCCGCAGGAGCGGCTTCTGACGGAACTCGACCGTTTCGAGGGCCCCGGGTTCTGCCGTACTGACCTGTCTCGGGAAGGGGTCGCTCGGTATCTGGAAGGCGCCACGCGCAAGCGGTCCGGGGGCCAGCCGCCCTCTACTGAAGCGGGCGCATCAGCGATCGACTCGCCGCGACCCGGCCGGCCCCGCGCCAAGCTGATACCAAGGCTTCCTATAAGACACCTGTGGTGAAGCGGAGACAGTCTCCGAATCAAAGGTCTGGCCTGGCTTGAGCTCGGTCGTCGGGAAGTTGGGATGGTTCGGCGAATCGGGAAATGTTGCGTCTCGAAGGTAAATGCTTCGGTCTGACGATAGGTCGTGCCGGCGGCCCCCGCTATTGACCCATCGAGAAAATTGCTGGTGTAAAGCTGCAAGCCCGGCTCTGTGGTAAGCACTCTAACAGACGGCCGGACTTCGGATCAGCGGCACGCGCCACCAAACGTGGCTGAGCCGTAACGCCGCCGTTCAGGACCCAGTTGAAATCGTAACCGTGTCCGCGAAGCATCTGCTCATCTGCGGCGCGGAGCCGCGCCCCGATCGCGACAGGACGGCGAAAATCAAGCGGCGTGCCGGCGACGGGCGCGAGTTCGCCTGTGGGGATTAAGCCCGCATCCACGGGAGTATAGCGGTCTGCCGCAATGCTGATGCGCTCATCCTCTACCGATCCGCTGCCATCGCCCGCGAGATTGAAGTAGGAGTGGTTGGTGAAGTTGACGACGGTGTCCTTGTCTGTCGTCGCCTTGAAGTGGATGCGCAACTCGTTGGTTTCGGTCAGCGTGTAAGTGACATGCAGCGTGAGTGTGCCGGGATAATTCTCCTTGCCGTCGCGACTTACATAGGTCAGGGTCGCCGATGCCTCGGATCCCTTTGGGGGTTCGGCCTGCACTTCCCAAATCTGCTTGTCGAAGCCTTTCACGCCGCCGTGCAGTGCGTTCGGCCCGTTGTTGACCGCCAACTGATAGGTGGTACCGTCGAGTTCGAACCGGCCCTTCGCTATCCGGTTGGCGTAGCGGCCGACCAAAGCGCCGAAGAATGGATTTTTCGTTTGTCCTCCGCAGAGTCTTGAAGCCGAGCACGACATTGGCCGGCCGAGCACGCCGATCGGGGGCATCAATTTCAGTGATGATACCGCCATAGCTAATGAACTTGACAGTCATTGCCGTGCCGGTTGGTCATCGTGTAGAGATCGACCGGCTTGCCATCTTGCGTCGTGCCGAAGTTCGATTTGGCAATGGTCGCCGCCTCGGCGACTGAAATCCCCATGGTCATCGCCGCCGCCATTAACGGCATCGTCCAGTGACGCATTTTAATCCCCCCTTTATTGCCCCCAGAAGGGCAAACTGAGAGGGACCCGCAGGAAAATCACTCTTCGATCGGGTGCCCACCTGGCATTTAGGCGCAGAAGAGCGTGAGGGACGTTGCTCTGACGCCGCCGCCGCAAATGCACCCCAAGGCCGGCCGATGTACCGTCGCGGTGAAAGTCATCGACATCTTCGGCAACGACACCATGACGCTGGTGCCGGTCCAAGTTGGATAACTGCTACGGCGCCGCCGCCGGCAAGTGCCGCACCAAATCATCCACGTTGTCATTCAGCAATTGATCGAGCGTGAACGGGTTGACGTCCGCCCAGGGCCGCGGGGCATTGCTTCGCCGATTGCCGGCTCGCAGTTGGTAAAGCGCATCACCATACAACGCCTGAAGATCGATCCTTTGCCGCATTGACGGTGTGAAGCGCCGTTTCGCGTTGCGCTGGAAGGCGGCGATTTCCGCGTCCCAATGGTCGGTCGCCGAACTGTTCGGCCAGGCTTGGATCTTCAGAAGATGAACCATCATCAGGTTGAGGAAACTCTCGACCGAATGCAGTTCGGACAGTCCCACGTCCTCGATCTCCTCGGCGATCTGCACCCAGTCCACATCGTTGACCCTTTCCCCCCGGCCAACGCGACGGAGCAGGTCAGCCTGGTGCTGCGACCAAGCCAAGACGTCACGCTCATAGAGACCATCCGACATAAGTTCTTCTATACACTCAAAAGGGTTGCCCCGTCAGCACGCAGACCGCGAGGCCTTACTATTCCCGCAGCGCCTCCCACACCTTGGCTGGCGTCAGCGGCATCTGGAGACGGCTCGCCCCGTTGGCGTGGCCCCCGCAGAATCAGGGCGTCCATGACGGCGTTGACCACTGCCGGCGTGGCACCGATCGTCCCCAGTTCGCCGACACCTTTGACACCCAGCGGATTGTTCAGGCACGGCACCGACTGGTCGAGCACATGCACGAACTCGCCGATAATGTTTGCCCGCGGCACGAAGTAGTCCATCATGCTGGCGGTTATCACCTGCCCGGATCCGTGCTCATACAGCATGTGTTCGCCGAGCGCCTGGCCGATCCCTTGGACCGCTCCGCCATCCAACTGTCCGCGCACGATCATCGGATTGACCACGCGCCCGACGTCGTTGACCGAGACATAGGACACGATCTCCACCATCCCGGTCTCCGGATCGACCTCGACCTCCGTGATATGCGCCCCGTTTGGCCAGCTTGGTCCGCCCACCGAGCTGGTGGCATCGACATAAATACGCCGGTCCGGCTGGCGGCCGGCCAGCTCGAATAGCCCGATGCCTCGATCCGTCCCGGCAATTCGGAACATTCCCTCGGCATACTCGATGTCGCCAGCGGACGCCTCCAACGCCTCAGCCGCCAGATCGCGCCCATTCGCCACCGCCATTTCCGACGCGTGATTGATCGCCGACCCTGCGGTGAACAGCGACCGCGACCCAGCACTGCCGAACCCCGACCCAAGATCGGTATCGCCCGTGACGATGCGGATGCGCTCGATCTCCACGCCGAATACATCAACGACGAGTTGAGCGTAGGACGTGGCAATCCCCTGTCCCATACCCATCGTGGAGGCATACACCTCGATCTCGCCATCGCCAGAGACGGCGACGGTCACACGCTCTTCAAACACGTTGCCGCCGGTCCATTCCAGGAACGATGCCAATCCGCGCCCGCGCAGCATTCCGCGCGCTTTCAAATCCGCCTCCCGGCTGGAAAAGTCATTCCATTTGCCAAGCTCAAGCGCCTGCTGCAGGATGGATCCGAAATTGCCTAAATCATACACCTGCCCCATCGCATTGGTGTATGGCATCTGCTCCGGCGCGATCAGGTTCCGGCGCCTGATCTCGGCGGGGTCCATCCCCAACTCGTGCGCGGCGGCATCGAACAAACGCTCGATGAGATAGATCGCCTCCGGCCGCCCGGCACCGCGATAGGCGGCGGTCGGCGCGGTATGGGTCAGTATTGCCCGCAGGTCGAAATCGATGGTCCGGATGTCGTAAATGCTGGTCGACACCCACGGCCCGATCATCAGTTGGATGATGATCCCGACAGTGCTGCCATAGGCACCCATATTGGCCAGCGTGCGGACCCGGTAGCCCAGGACCTTGCCATCCGCACTCAGCGCGAGTTCCGCGTGCAATTCGACATCGCGGCCATGCGTCGAAGACAGGAACTCGTCGAGCCGCGTGGGTGTCCATTTCACCGGCCGTCCGATCTGACGGGCGGCATACGCGACGACAATATCTTCTGGATACAAGCCGGTCTTCATCCCGAACCCGCCGCCGACATCCCCCACCACCACACGGACTTTCTCGGCCGGTAAATCGAGCACCTCGCACAGCGTGTCACGCGCGCCGGACGGCATCTGGCTGGACAGACGTAACGTGATACGTCCGGTCGCCGCATCGTAACTGCCCAAGGCGCACCGAGGCTCCATCGATGACGGCACCAGACGCTGGTTCACCAGATCGAGCGTGACGACATGTGCCGCGCCGGCAAACGCGGCATCACAGGCCGCGGCGTCGCCGTGCTTCATCTGCGCCGCGATATTTCCGGTCGCCGCCGGCCAAACCAAGGTCGCGCCCTCGGCCGCCGCCTCGGTCATTTCGGTGACGACGGGCAGGTCTTCGTACTCAACGACGACGGCTTCCAGTGCATCCTTCGCCTGTTCGGCCGTTTCGGCGATCAGCGCGACCACCGCCTCTCCGACGAAACGGACAACGCCGTCTGCGAGCGCCGGCCGCAGTGGTGTGGCTCCCGGCGAGCCGTCCGGGCGCTGGAACATCGGCGCCACTGACAACGGCTTCACCCCGGCGGCGACCAGATCGGCTCCGGTCAGAACCGCCACGACGCCCGGCATCGAGCCAGCCGTAGTGGCATCGATGGAGACGATCCGGGCGTGCGCGTAGGGGGAGCGCAGGAACGACAGATACGTCTGACCCGGCAATGAGAAGTCGTCAGTGAACCGTCCAGCGCCGGCGAGCAGACCCGCATCCTCGATCCGCCGCACCTCGCGGCCACTTCCGAAACGTCCAATTGTCGATCCGTCTGGCATAGCTGTCCTCTTGTCTCGATGTCGAACGGGAAATCCCCGCTGCGGGTCATGCTGCAATGCACGATGCTAAGGCAGTTTGAGGGCAGTGGGAAACTGGCCGCTCTCATTCGACCAGGACTGCCGACAGGCTCGGAAAAAGCGGCCAGCGATATTCTAATATCGCGGCGGCTGCGAGGGAAAATGAAATTCTTCATAAACAAACATCGTTAGATGAATAAACTAATTTCCGTAATTTCGTTGCCCACGTATGGAAAAATAAACTCCTTTGTGCACTATTTAGCCACCCGAGGAGAAGGATTGGAGTATGCTATTCACGCTCATCCCGATTTCTGCACGATCGCTTGTTCATTCAAGCACGGTGATGCGCAGGAAACTGTTCGTCGGGGCTGTCTGCATTCTGCCGCTTGGTTTGGCCCAACCGTCCGCGCGGGCAGCGGAACCACTCGATATTCGGCTACCGCCTTTGAGCCAACTGGATCCGCCAACTTCTCCAACAGTCCCGGCTCCGGCATCCGCCCAAACTCCGACCGGAGGCTTCATCGGGACGTTAGATTCCATTATCGCTACTTTAGATGCATATGCGGCATCGGCGCGGGCGACGGAGCCCAACTGGTCCACCCCACTGACCACCACTACCGGGCTGCTGGAGCGGCGGTTTCGTTTCGATTTTTCCCAACAGCATTCGGGCAATGGCACCAACACCTCGGTGCTTGATGGAAACAAAAGTCTGGAATTGATCGTGAATGAGACCACCGAGATCCAGGTCGGGCCACCGCCGTATGATATCCGCTCCGGCGTAGACGGCACGGGTCGAAAGAACAAAGGCGCAATCCAGTCTCTGGCGGGATTTAACGACTGGCCGTTCTTCCGCGTCAAGGAGCGTCTGCTGAGCAGCCCCTCAACCGAGGGCAACTACGTGTTGAGTGCGCTGTTTCAGATACAGGCTCCATCAGGTATCCCGCGGCTGACCAACAACTCCTGGATGTACATACCCACACTCGCGGGGGGCAAAGGGTGGGGCAATTTTGATATCCAAGCGACGGTCTCGACACCTGTTCCAGCATCGCACAGGAACACGATCGGTTATCAGGTGCAGACCAATGTCGCTTTTCAATACCGGGTGCAGAAACTGGTTCCGGAGCTGGAGGTGAACTGGACATACTACGCGACCGGCCAACGCGGCGGGTTAAACCAAGTCTTTCTGACGCCTGGTATACTGTTTGGACGCTTTAAGCTGTCCGACACCATGTACCTTACTCTCGGAGCCGGCTATCAGGTCGCGGTCTCGCCAGACTACCGCCCCAAGCCCCTCACACCGGCCTATGACCACGCCTGGCTGTTCACCACGCGAGTGGGTTTCTAAACTCTGACGACTGTTCGGCCGGGTCCTTCGGTGGGCCTGCCTGCATCATTGATCGATGGCGGGGAGACCTAAACTCGTTGCCCGCCGTCGATGTGAACCTCGGACCCGCTGAGATACAGGGCCTGATTTGAACATAGGAAAAACAGTAAATCCGCCACTTCATTCGGCTTACCCAGCCGCCGCATCGGAATCTCCCGCTGCACGATCTCCTCTGTTCCCGGCGACAGGATGGCGGTGTCGATTTCCCCCGGCGAAACCGCGTTTACCCGCACCCCGTAGCGACCCAGGTCATTCGCCATTTCACGTGTCAGCGCTGCGAGTGCCGCCTTCGAGGTGGCATAGGCAGCGCTGGCGAACGGATGCACGCGTGACCCCACGATGGAGGTCATGTTGACGATGCTCCCTTTCGAATTCGATCAGGAGGTCGCTCAGGCCCTGCGCCAGCAATATCGCGGAGAAGAAGTTGACATTAAAGATGTGCAGCCAGTCCTGGTAGGCCATTTGCAGGCTGGTGATCTTGCTGCCGTCTGGATGCTTGGGCGAAACGGCGGCGTTATTGATCAGCGCGTCCAGCCGCCCGCCGGTCACCCGCTTGATCTCTGGCAGCGCATCCCGCACAACGTCGACATCCGCCAGATCGAGCTGGATGTGGTTACGCTCGCCACCTGGCCAAGGACAGCGCGGATCGAACACGTGGCGCGAGATGGTCAGCACGCGCCAGCCGGCGCTGCCGAAGCGCTTGACGGTGGCGTGACCTATACCGCGGCTCGCGCCGGTCAGCAGTAGTACGGGTTGTTGCCCAGGGCTGGAATTAGAGTTGGACATGATCGAAATCCCTCGCGCTGCGTTAGAATAGGCTGAGGCCGATAGACAAGCCAGCCGTGCGTGACCGGCGTCCGCATTATCCTTGCCCCGCCGGGCAACTCTGTTCGACGATGGGACCGCCACGATTGGAATGACGTCGCATGAAGCTTGAGTTTCCCGTCCCGACCCTCGACCATGTCGTCGTCAACGTCCGCGACCGCATCGATGCCGCGGCCGAAACCTATCGCCGGTTGGGTTTTACGTTGACTCCGCGTGGGTATCACACGCTGGGCTCGATGAACCATCTGGCGATGTTTGGCACCGATTACCTGGAGCTGATTGCCGCCAAACCTGGCGACGACAGCCGGTCGGAGCTGTTGTCGTCGCCCGTCGGCCTGGATGGGCTGGTATTCGGCACCGAGGATGCCCTCGGGACCTATAAGGCGCTGCGCCGGAACGAGGTACCGATCGACCCGCCGCAGCAGTTTTCTCGCCCGGTCGAGGCCGACGGTGGGATGCGGGACGCGGTGTTCCGCACGACCCGGCTGCCGCGATCCGCCTCGCCCGCTGGACGTTTGTATTTCTGCCAGCATCTGACCCGCGATCTGGTTTGGCGCGATGAGTGGCGCCACCACGGTAATGGCGCGGTCGGGGTCGCCCGAGCGGTGATCGCAGCCGAGGAGCCGGAGGTATTGGGTGGGTTGTTCGCCCACATGTTTGGATCGCACACAGTTCGCGCCACCGATGACGGCTGCTCCCTGATCCTGGGCCTGTCCCGCTTTGACGTGGTGCATCCCGGCGCACTGTGGGAGATGTTCGGCGGCGCCGCGCCCGACAGCCGTGGCCGGCGTGATTACATGGCGGCTTTGACGTTCCGGACGCTGTCGCTGGACGCGGCGGAGACGGCGCTGGAAGTCGGCGGCGTGCGCGGCGTGGATCGGATCGGGACCAGCGTCCTGGTGCCGGCGGCAGAGGCGTTTGGCGTAACCATTGAGTTCAGCGTTTGACAGGACGCGTCGTCGCGCCGGTGATTTGATCGGGACGCCGGACGTTCGATCTTGTCCGGGATCCACCTATCCCTCGGGCCGGAACCCCAAAATCCGAGCGAATCGGTCGGAGTAAACCTCCCAGACCTCGGGGTTCAGCAGTCGCGGCGGCTTCTTGCCGTCCAGAATATCCAGCATCTGCTCGGCTGCTATCTTCGCGATATTGTGCCGCGATTGCCGGGTGATCCCGGCCGTATGCGGGCTGGCCACGACATTGTCGAACCGGAGCAACGGATGGTCCGGCGGCGGTGGCTCGTCCTCCCACACATCCAGCCCGGCGCCCATAATCTGGTTCGCCGCCAGCGCCGCGGCGAGAGCGTCCTCGTCATGGATACCGCCTCGCGCGGTCGTAATGAAGTAGGCGTGCTGTTGCATCATGGCGAACTGAGCGGCGCCCATCATGCCACGCGTTTCGGCGGTATGGGGGCAATTGATCGAGACGTAATCGGCGACCTTCAGCATCTCCTGGAGGGTCGAGGCCTTCTCGGCTCCCCTGGCGGCAATCTGTTCGACCGTTAGATAAGGATCGTAGGCAATGACCCGCATCTGGAACAATCCGCGGCACAATTCCGCTACGCGGCTACCTACATGGCCGATGCCAACGATCCCGATTGTGCGCCCCTGGACGTCGTCGCCCATGAAATCCCGCCGCTGATATGCTTCTCCGCGGCGCATCGCATGATCCGACATGACCATGCGCTTCGAAAGCGCCAGCATCATTGCCATCACATGCTCTGCCACACCCTCCTTGTTGCCGCCGGCCTGATTTACCACCGCGACCCCCGCCGCTGTCGCATCTTTCAGGTTGACCGTATCAAATCCGGCTCCGTTCGTGGACAGTGCCAGTAAATTCGGGCATCGGCTTAGCAGCGCCGCATGGCCTTGCAGCTTTATCACCAGTTCCTGCCGGCTGGACCCGATCTGATACGCATGCGCGTGCGCCAGGACCGGCTCGGCATCGCCATCAGGCGTCTCGTTGGTCAACTTATCTATGTGGATATCAGGCCGTTTGGCCAGGATTTCGAGATAGACCGGAGCAGCAACGGTGTTGACGTAGAACAGGCGTTTGGTATTCGGCGGCATCGGCGGCCTTTCAGGGTTCCGCGCATTGAACGATCTCACTGCCCCGATTTCGGCGCGGCGCGTCTAACGTTCCGCCGATTAGCCCAACCCCCGCCTACGGGCAAATCGAGTGGCGCCGAGCGCGGTGATGACCGAGGGTGCGGCGGCGTTTTTCGGTGAAAGGTGGACCGCGGGCTGGAGGTGATCCGCGCGGGCCAGTCGATCCAGCGCACGCTGGAGCCGGCGGATTTGGCCGGTGCTATCACCAGCGTGATCACGCGAGTGAGGGACTAGGTCTCTTGATTAGCGGTCGCGTCAGCGCTGACCGCTAGACCATGTTCTATGGGGAGGGTTGGACCGGAGCGCCGGCTTGCTGCAACGAGTTCATCATCGCGCTGGCCCAGAGTTGGGCGTTCCGCGCCTCATCCATTCTGGGATGCGTGGCGGGGGCTGGGTGGGCGGCGCGGGGGCGCTGGCTGTCGATCTTCGCTTTGTATTCCTGAATGGCGGCCATTATCTCGGGCTGCCGCATGTCGTCCACGGGCTCCTGCATTTCGGCGGGGGCGGCTGGAATTTCGTCGCCAAGACGCTGGTCGAGCGCCTTTTCGGTCTGCAGGGTGGAGCGATTGAGGCTGTTGGCGCAGCCGCGGTAGCGGAGGCGCATGGCTTGTGACATCTCGGCGGTTTTGGCCTCGGCGAGGACGTCTAGGGTGGTCATGCCGAGGGCGATGATGTGAGCGGCCATCAGCATTTCCGCTCTGGTGCGGGTTTCGTAGGCGGCGAGGGTGTCGAGGATTTCGGACCGGGCTTCGTGCTTGTCCCTGGAGGCCGCGGAGAAGTATGGCAGCAGGAAAGCGATGATCGTTTCAAGAAACGAGTTGGGTGGGAGGGCCATGGGTTCGGTCCGGTGTGCAGTTGCGTATTTGTTCTAGCGATGGTTGCAGGCGATGTCAAGAACATAAGGTGAATCATGAGGTGATTCATACCGCAGGGTGGGATAGTTAGCCCTCGCTTGGCTGATTGGCGATGGCAGCAAATTCGTGACCGGTCAGACCATCGCCGTAGACGGGGCAGCTTTCGTGTTAGACCGTGGTGACCATTCTGAAAAACGCCGGGGTGTCCGAGAATGCTGTGGCGGACATGAGAAGACGCGGATCACCTATGGGCATTACAGCGGCGGGGCGACGCTGTAGGTCAAGCGGCCGCCTGGCCAAGCTGGCATACCCGGTGTCCGGGTGACGGAGGCGTCGATAAAGGCGCTTCGCGCTTAGGTGTGGGTGCAATGGCGGGGCGGCCGGCCAATATAAGCAGCAGTTGGTGCCAGATTTGAGAATGGGCCAAGATTTCAGCGCGGCGCGATCATACTTTAATGTTCCGCCGATTAGCCCAACCCCCGCTTACGGGCAAATTCAACGGAGGAAGCAAAATGAGCCTGGCCGGAAAAGTCGTCCTGATCACCGGCGCCGCGCGTGGCCTGGGGTTCGAGTATGCCAGGAGCCTCGGCCAGGCCGGCGCGCGCGTTGTCGCCGGCGATCTGACGGATTGCACCGACGCGGTTGCCGCTGCCGGCAACGGCGGGTTAAGCGTGCGTCTGGACGTAACGAACATCGCCTCCTGCGGTAGCATGGTGGAGCGCGCGATGGAGCGCTTCGGCCGCATCGATGCGCTGGTGAACAACGCCGCGCTGTATGGCTCGTTGCGCGGCGGCCGCTTCAACCTGATCGCCGAAGAGGACTGGGACGCCGCCATGGCAGTCAACGTCAAGGGCATATGGAACTGCTGCAAGGCAGTGGTCCCGGCGATGCGCCAGTCCGGCGGCGGCTCCATCGTCAATATTGCCTCCCTTGCGGCGACCTATGGGATGGCGTTCGCGCTGCACTACACAACCTCAAAGGCTGCGGTGATCGGCCTGACCCGCGGCCTGGCGCGTGAGCTTGGACGCGACTCCATTCGCGTAAATGCGGTGGCGCCGAGCGCGGTAATGACCGAGGGGACGGCGGAGTTCTTCGGCGACAAGCTGGACCGCGGGCTGGAGGTGATCCGTGCGGGCCAGTCGATCCAACGAACACTAGAGCCGGCAGATCTGGTCGGAACTATCGCCTGGCTGATCAGCGACGGCAGCAAATTCGTGACGGGCCAGACGATCGCGGTAGACGGCGGAACGGTAATGTTGTGACGACACGGGTTACTCGCAGACCGGCATGGAGGTCCCGTCGCGGTATCCGATGTAACGGTCGCGCGACGGGCACTGCACGCTGAAGTGATCGTCAGCCCCGCCGGTACCGGCCCGCCCGCCCGGTCCGGATGCCGCTTCGGCCGGACGAGCATGGATCCCAGCCCGTTTGCCGTGAAATAGGCCTCCACGTTCCGCACCCGCGTGTCACGCTGGTTCGCGGGCATCGTCGAGGTGTCCGCAACCTGGACCCGCATCAGGCTCGGGTCCAGCAGTCCCTCGATCACATCCGCCCGGACGTCGGGAACCTGGTCGTCCAACGCCTTCGGGCCGTTCGGGAACAACGAAGAATCGAGCAACGTCACCCGAGCCCCATCCGGCAGTTGCTGCACTGCCGCTCGGCCATCCGCGATTTCGTGTGCAAGTTGGGTTTGCAGCCGATCGTTAAGCAACCGTGTCGTACGCTGTTGCGGCGAATGCCCGCAGGCAAGCAGTCAGCAGCAGGGGGCTGAGGAGGACGGCAAGATGGCCGGCATGGCGGTACATGGCCCGAACGTTCTCCTGAGGCTACTACATCACGGTATGTCCTCGCCGCGGGCGTTGGCAAAGGCTGCGCCTCGCCGACTACGGCTTGGCCGATCCCACCTGTTACCCGTTACGTCAGATTATGTGTCTTCAAGCCTGAACCCGGCCTTTATGGTCACCTGATACTGCGCCACCTTGCCGTCTTCTATGTGCCCGCGAACCTGCACGACCTCGAACCAGCCGAGATGTCTGATCGAGAGAGCAGCCTTTGCAATGGCGCGATCGATGGCCTTGGTCACGCTCTCCTCAGAAGAGCCGACCAACTCGACAACCTTGTAAACGTGTTCCGGCATCATGAGATCCTCCCCATACCGTGTCGACGCCCGTTCCTGGCGTTTTAGGGCCCGACCCTAAGCTTGGCACCCAACTGGCGGACTGCACAAAATCGCGAGCATCGGCACCGAAGGCGACGGGCGGCTCTTCCTGGTATCGGCACCGCGGCGGACATGCTTCCCGGAAACCGCCGATCCCGATCAACCGACAACAATCGACCTAAACCGGCAGCGGCGGAGTAAGCTGGGTTCCGCGCTTATCCGGATCGGAAACGGTGCCGCTTTGATGGAGGAAATCCAGCCCCCGTCCGATGCGAGGCTGGCGGCGAACTGCGTTCCATGATATACGATCGAGGGCGAACAAGGGAACGAGATTCTAGGGACCAAGGGCGAACCCCTGGACCGTGACTTAACGCCGCGCCGGCAAATACTATCCCTTCGGAAACTGCTGATGCTCTGGTGTTGCGCTTGATAACCCTTCGGCGGCAGCTCTATTCCGCGAAGGACGGGGCCCGCTGAGACCGTACGGCCGCCGCCTGCTGACCAGCATCGCCGACGAGTGGCGCAGTCTTCTCGACGGGTCCGACAGGCAGCGGATTGTTGCCTGCCGATAATAGAATTGCCATGTGTTACCGGGGAGAAAAATCATGTACGCAGCTATCCGCCAAGGCAAAGCCAAAGCTGGAAACGCCGAGGAACTCGCGCGCAGGATCAAGGAAGGCGCGATCCCGATCATCAGCGACGTCCCGGGCTTCAGGGCGTACTACGTTATCTATGCTCCAGACGACACGGTTACAGCGATCAGCATCTTTGACAACTTCGCCGGCGCCCAAGAGTCCAACAAACGCGGCCTTGCATGGAGCGAGGAGAACCTGGCACCCCTCATGCTTGGCTCAGCAACAGCAATCGCCGGGCCAGTCATTGTGCATACCCTGGCCTAAGCAGGCCGTGGCGTCCAACCGCCGGCTACTCCCGACGTGTCTTAAACGCAACGGCAGCCGCGGCGCGGAAGATATCGAGGTGCACGAGTCGCCGAGCTTGCGCCAGCGGGCGACGCCGCCGGGTTCAGCGTGGGTAGCGCCGCGCGGGAACCCGGCTCATTCTTCGCGGTCCAAG
>CAVZTH010000024.1:0-41722 GCA_963778125.1 uncultured Alphaproteobacteria bacterium
GCGCCGCTTATGAGGACTCGACACTTAACAACTACGAGATTGTGCCCGAGCTTGCGCAACTGACGCCTGAGGATTGGGACGACTACTACGACACCGTCGTCCGTCCGAATTCGCAGGTTGTGCGCCCGCGCGGTCAATATGCGGCCGCGGCTCGCAAGCGGCGCAGTGCCGAGGGCGCAACGGATTAAAGCCCGGCAGGAATGCCAACAACGGGCTGGACGGGCGGCGGCGGTTCGAGTGATGAAAGTAACATGTTCAAACGCTGCGGCTTCGGCCGGATTTTCAGCTCGTTCTGCTGTGTGGCTGGGCTGTTGACGCCGCTAACGGCGCTGGCCGGGGCCTGTCCCGCGGATCCGGCGATGGCAAAACTGAACCTGCCGCATCTTCGGGCGGCGGTCGCGGCCGGGTCCGAAGGCGTGATTGTTTCTCTGGGCTCCTCTTCCACCCAGGGCGTTATGGCGTCCGATACAGCGCACGCCTATCCCGCGATCCTGCAGTCCGCGCTCAACAAGGCGCTGCCGAGCGCGCAGTTAGCCGCGGTCATCAACAGGGGGATCGGCGGGCAGGATGCGCCCGAGGAACTGGCCCGCCTCGACGCCGACGCGATCGCCGTTGCGTCCGCAACTGGTCATCTGGCAGGTCGGGGCCAACGGCGTGATGCGCCATGCCGACCCGTCCGAATTTCACCGTATGGTCAAGGAGGGCGTGTATTGCCTGATCAAGGCCGGAATTGACGTTATTCTGATGGACAACCAACGTTCGCCCAAAGTGTTGGCGGCGGTGGATCATATCATCCTCGAGGATTCGCTAGCGGAGGTCGCACAGGAGACCGGGGTTAACATATTCTCGCGCAGCCACCTGATGGACTTCTGGTCCGATGAGGGGGCCAAGCCGGGCCTGTTCATCGCGTCTGACGGTCTGCACCACAACGACCTCGGCTACCTGTGCATTACCCAGTCGCTCGCCCGCCAGATTGTTACTGCCGTAAGCGCTCCGGTAGCGGTGTCGGCAAGTCGCTGAGGCCGGCACACGCGGACTGGCTTCGCGGCTAGTTTCGATAATCAGATAAGCTTGATCGTGTTGGCTAGCCGCCTGCAGTCAAGTCCGCTTTATGGGAAGAGGACGATGAGGGCGAGAGTTTGCAGCAAGGGTCCGCGTCTTGCACTCCGATACCACGCTGCATAGGCCCTCCCGAAGGCTGAACTGGGTGAGCAAGCATTCTGACGCAATTGTATGTCTCGGCATATTCGTGACGTGGGATTTGTGCATAGTCTTCTGGTGTTAATCTATCTTTAACTGTATAAATACACATGTATTACTTTGGCAAAGTGCGAAATTTTTCATTGATTTGTTGCGGCCGCGAGCATAGGAAGGCGGCACGTTGCTGCCAAAGCAACGAGGCAGAGACAGACACCCAAATCGTTACTGGTAGTCTGCGAAGATTTACTGCTGGGCACTCGCCGCCTCCGATCTTGATCTCAATCAACGCCCAAAGTCTGGTGCATAGTAAAAGTCAGGCCCTTGATCATGGATACTTTGGACTACTGCTCGCATACGGGGAGCCTCGGAAGGTTATCGCTGGCCGAAGCCTCGCCGGCGGCCGCGGATATCATTGTGAACCGCACCTTCGAGGAGCTGGTCATCGGTGACTTCGCGCAAATCGTGCGCACGCTCACTCAGGACCACATCGAGCTGTTCGCCAACGTCTCGGGGGACGTCAATCCTGCTCATCTCGACCCTGTTTACGCTGACAAGACCAGATTTCACGGCGTCATCGCCCATGGAATGCTTGGCGGGTCGCTGTTTTCGACTGTATTGGGGACCATGCTGCCCGGGGCCGGCACAGTGTACCTTTCCCAGGACCTTCATTTCCGCCGTCCCATCAAACCAGGGGACACGCTAACGGCGAGGGTCGTGGTGCGTGAGATGCACGCCAGTAACAACCGCGTCGTGCTTGATTGCGTTTGCACCAACCAGGATGGCAAGGAAGTTACTGCCGGCACCGCGGAGGTCATTGCACCCACCGAGAAAGTGCGTCGGGGGCGCATAGCGATGCCTCAGGTATCGCTGGTGCGACATGCGGCATACGACCAATTGCTGGCGCGAGCGGGCGCGGTGGGACGGTTGCCGACTGCTGTCGTGCATCCCTGCGACAAAGACAGCCTGCAAGGGGCGATGGAGGCGGCGGCAGCGGGATTTATCGAGCCGATTTTGGTCGGCCCGGAAACAAAAATTCTGATCATCGCGGCCGAGGCGGGAATTCATCTCTTGGACGTGCCGTTCATCAATACCGAACATTCGCATGCGGCCGCCGAGGCCGCCGTCGGGCTGGCTCGGGACGGCCAGGTCAAGGCGCTGATGAAGGGCAGTCTGCACAGTGATGAATTGATGCATGAAGTGATGTGGCGAGAAAACCACCTGCGCACTGAACGGCGGATCAGCCATGCCTATGTCATGCTGTTGCCGACCTCCGGCAAACCGCTCATTCTGTCCGATTGCGCCATCAATATTGTGCCGGAACTGGGGGACAAGGTTGATATCGTGCAGAATGCGATCGACCTCGCGGTTGCGCTGGGCATCGGGGAGCCCAAGGTGGCGGTGCTTGCAGCGCTCGAAACCGTCACGGCACGCATGCAGTCGACGATCGACGCCGCCGCGCTTTGCAAGATGGCCGAACGCGGTCAGATCCGGGGCGGGGTGCTCGACGGACCGCTCGCGTTTGATAACGCGATCAGCGCGGATGCGGCGCGTAAGAAAGGCATTGTCTCCGCAGTCGCTGGAGAGCCCGACATTTTGATTGTCCCGAATCTGGAGGCCGGCAACATGCTGGCCAAGCAGATGACCTTCTCGGGCGGAGCTGACGCGGCCGGCATCGTGCTGGGCGCCGGCATGCCGATCATTCTGACGAGCCGAGCGGATAGCGTTCGCACACGGTTGGCGTCGTGCGCGGTCGCGGCGTTGGCGGCGCAAGGTCCGAGGTAGCAGCGACCTGACGAACAAGTTCGGGTGGGCGAGGCGGCCTTATTCAGCTGCCACGGCCGGCCGGTTGTGCCCGCGGGGTTGGCGCGGAGATTGCTCGTTGGCGTCTTTAAAAAGGCTGTTTCGTAGAGGGATGGGCCGTTACGCCCGCGGCCGCTTGACAGTGGGCTACGGGCGATATATTGGCGCTTGGATTTTGGAATTCCGAATTCCATGTTGCAAGTGCTGCAAGCTACACAAAGCCTCATCGACCGCACGTATCACCAAATGCTCGCGGCGATTGCCGACGGCACTCTGCTGCCGGGCCAGCGCATCCGCCAGGCCGCGTTGGCCGATATGCTGGGTATCTCGCGGCAACCGGTCAGCCACGCGCTCCATCTGCTCAAGCGCCAGGGCCTGGTGGAGGATTTTGGCCGTAAGGGGCTGCGCGTGGTGCCCCTCGATCCGGTCCGGGTGAGCCAACTGTATCAGGTGCGCGAGGCCATCGATGGTCTCGCTGCCCGTCTCGCCGCGGAGCGTTCCGCCGCCGGGTCCGCCGATCGCGGCGAACTCGACAACCTGAAAGTTCAGGTTGAGGCGGGATCGGAGTTTGAGGCAGCTACGCCGATCCCGGTTCTGGTTCGGGCGGACACTGAATTCCATCGTGGGCTGTATCGGCTGTCGGGCAACCCGGCGATCGAGGAAATGACTGGCCCGCTCTGGCCGCATTTGATGCGGTCGATGGCGAAGGTGCTGCGCGAGCCGACCTACGCCGCTCGGGTTTGGCGGCAGGAGCATGCCGCGATCCTGCGCCACATTCTGGAAGGCGACCCAGCTCAGGCGGAGGCCGCTGCGCGCCTGCATGCCGCCACCGCGTCCCGTCTCACCGCCGAACAATGGCAATCAAGAGCCGCCTAAGGAGGAAATTCCATGCTGTCAGAAGACCAGGCCCGTCATTTCCACGACGAAGGCTATCTTTTCCTGCCGGAGACCTTCAGCGACACCGAAGTCGCGATCCTGAAGTCGGAAGCCGAGGCGATCTACCGCCAGCAGCGGCCGGAGGTTTGGCGCGAGAAATCCGGTGCGCCGCGTACCGCATTCGCCGCACATTTGTACAACGAGGCACATGGTCTGCTAGCGCGGCATCCACGCATGATCCGCCCGGTGGAGCAACTGTTCGGCGAAGCGGTTTACATGCATCAGTACAAGATCAACGCTAAAGCGTCGTTTACTGGGGATGTCTGGCAGTGGCATCAGGATTACGGCACCTGGGCACGCGACGATGGTATGCCCGAGCCGCGGGCAATGAATATTGCCGTGTTCCTGGATGAGGTGATGCCGATCAACGGACCGTTGATGCTGGTTCCGCGCAGCCATACGCACGGCGTGCTGCAGGCCGGGCACGACACTAGCACGACGTCGTATCCGCTGTGGACGCTGGACGAGAAGACGGTGACTGACCTGGTGGCGGAGGGGGGTATCGTCGCGCCAACGGGCAAAGCGGGCGGTCTGCTGCTTTTCCACGGCAATCTAGTGCACGGGTCGGCCGGGAATATCACGCCGTATCCGCGGAAGATCGTTTATCTGACGCTGAATGCTGTTTCGAACTACATACGTAAGCCGACGCGGGCGGAGTGGATCGCGCATACCGATTTTACCCCAATCGTTCCCGCGGATGCGGATGCGTTGACGCAACATGCGCTGCGTTTTCGGCAGGCGGCGGAGTAGGCTGGGTTGGGGCTGAGGGGGCGCCTGGAGCGTGGTTATTGTATTGGAGGTTCACCTGATTACTTGGTTGCATAAGTGTGGCGGAAGCCACCAGTCCTCCGATTCTGTCACTCGGCACCATCCTGACTAAACGAGCAAGTAAATCTCAAGGCCCTCGACCGGCGGTTAGTGATCGTCGGTAACATTGCTTTGCGGAAAAGGCAGGCCCAGGGCCGAAACATTCGGCTCCGCCCCATCTTTAGTCTCTGATGAACTCGAGAAGGTCCCCGTTGATGATCCCGCGTGCGTAGCAGGCATTCCGTGCGGAAGATCCTTGTAGACTTTCAGCGTGCCTCTCGGCGTCAATTTGGCGGCCAGAGTGCAGCACTGGCTGCAGAGGCACGCAATAAAGCAACCGTCGATCGCGGAGATGGCCGCAATCGCGGGGCTTGAAGGACGAACATTTATTCGGCGTTTTCAGAAAGCCACCGGCCTTAAACCAACCGAATACTGTCAGCGTCTTCGAGTGGGGAAAGCGCGAGAGACGCTGGAATTCACCAGCAAAACGGTCGATCACATCGCAGGACGATCGGATATGAAGACCCCGGCTCATTTCGCAAGGTATTTCAGCGGGTGACGGGCTTGCCACCGAGTGACTATCGTCGTCGGTTCTCGGTCACACGACGCGCACGCAGAAGCAGGGTCTCGGTAGGCGACACGTTTCGTTGAAACGCATCGCGCATTCCGCATCCGCTATTGTGAGCGACCGGGGCAAACTCCCGGCTGGCAGGCAGGCGTGCCGCTGGGGGCGAATTGGCCCGTAGCAAAACCGGCGGGGCCTCCGTGACCGCTGACGCCGTTGGAGTTGCCACCGGTGCTACCGGCGTGACCACTAGAGCTGCCGGCATGACCGCCAGCACCAAAGCTGGCGCTCCCGGCGCCGCCGGCTTTTGCGTGTGCCGAAACGGCAGTGCTGCCCAGGAGGATGACCGCGCAGGCACCGATCGTGGCAAGGTTCCTCATCATATGGATGCTCTCCGCAACTAATTCCTAAGCTAACGCGCTGTTCATTGCTTATGTGGTCCCTCGGAGTGGAGATGGAGGAGAGTGCCGATTTGTGCAAGGGGCACGGGAGCTTGAGGCAGGGGCGCCTTTGGGGTGGGCAAGGCCAATAACGCCGAGGCGTTCCATTTTCTCGCTGAGACGCAACGGTTTGCATCCATGTGTTGCCCCGCGCCGTGCGGATACACTAACTTCGGCTCAAGGAAACATCGGGAGGAACAAAGGTGGCCAATCGGAGGGGATTTCTGCAGGGCTCGCTCGGGGGGATGGGGGCGGCGCTGGCAGCGTTCGGCATCAATCCGGCGCTGGCGCAGGAGATGGGAAAGGCCGCGGGACGGTCAGATAAGCCGTTGAAGGCTGCCTTTTCGAACGCCGGCCTTCAGGCGACGTGGTGTGCCCAGGGCAAGCAGGCGGCGGAATACTGGGGCAAGTTGTTCAATGTCGAGGTAACCTGGTTCGACGGCGAACTGGCGGCACAAAAGCAGCGCGCGGCAATCGACAACCTAGCGTCGCAGAAGTGGGATTTTGTCGCGATCCAGGCATTCGGCATCGGCACCTTGACCGCGCCGGTCAACAAGTTGATCGACGCCGGCACGCCGGTGATCGATATGGACACGCTGATCGCGCCGCTCAATTCGATCAATGTTCACAGCTTCCTTGCCCCCGACAACGAATTCATGGGGGCGTCGGTCACCCAGGCGCTGGTTGATGCGATCGATGGGGAAGGGACCATGATCATGACGCAAGGTGCCCTCGGCCATACCGGGGCGCAGGGACGGGCGCGGGGCTTCCAGTCGGTGGTGAAAAAATATCCGAAGATCGAGGTGCTGGACACTCAGCCTGGGGACTGGGACGTGACCAAGGTCGCGCGGATCTGGGAGACGCTGCTGACCAAATATCCGAAGATCAGTGCCGCGTATTTCCACAACGACGACATGGCACTGGCGGCCTACAACGTAATGAAGGCGCATAACCGCACCGAAATCAAGATCGGCGGCTGCGACGCGATGCCGCCCGCTCTTGCCGCAGTGAGCGACGGACGCATGTTGGCGACGGTGCGCAATCCGTCCTGCCGCATCCACGGCGGCGCGGTGATCGCCGGGGTGGCGGCGATAGTGTCAGGTGAAAAGACCGGGCCGGGCGGGATCCCGAAGAACGTCATCGTCGATGGCCCGGTGGTGACGAAGGCCAACGCGCCTGGGATGATGTGGATGGAGGAACATTTTCTGATTTGATCCCCGGTGCCTGAACCGAATGTGCCCGAAGCTCGCCTTCCGGCTTTGTTGGAACTTTCCGGGGTAACCAAGACGTTCGGCGGCGTGACGGCTCTGCGAGCGGTGGATTTTTCGCTTCAGGCGGGTGAAATCCACGGCTTGGTCGGCGAAAACGGCGCGGGCAAGTCGACGTTGATGAAGATCATCGCCGGGGTGCATGCCGAGTACGAGGGCCAGATGCGGCTTGATGGACGGCCGGTCCATTTCGCCTCGCCGCGTGACGCCCGCGCCGGCGGGATCGGGATGGTGCATCAGGAACTGGCTGTTGTACCGGGCCTGAGCGTCGCGGAAAGTGTCCATCTTGGTGCTCAGCCGGTGCTGCGGCTTGGGATGGTTGACTGGCGGGCCATGCGCCGGGGAGCAGCCGAGCATCTCGCGAAATCTTGGGATTGACCTGGAACCGCGGTCGCTGATGGGCGGGTTGCCGCTCGGTTTGCAGCAGCTCGTGGAAGTTGCACGGGTGCTGTATTCCGGAGCGCGCATCATCATTCTTGATGAGCCGACCTCGGCGTTGGCGCCTCCCGAAGTGGAGCGCCTTTTCAGCCTGCTGCGCCGGTTGCGCGAGGCCGGGCGAAGCATCGTGTTCATCTCGCATTTTCTCGACGACGTGCTGGCGATCTGTGATCGCGTAACGGTGTTCCGCAACGGCCAGGCGGTCGCGACCGAAGCGTGCGCGCGTGTCGATAAGCGGTGGATTATCGATCGGATGATCGGGTCCGGGCATGAGGAGCTGGAGGAGAGTTATCTTGCTGACATCCCGCTGCACAGCCGGCCGGATGCAAAGGTGGTGCTGGAGGTTGAGGATCTGAGCCGCGCGGGCACGTATGACAGCGTGTCGCTTCGAGTGCGGGCGGGGGAGGTGCTGGGGATCTACGGATTTCTTGGCGCCGGGCAACTCGAACTCGCGCGCACGCTGTTCGGCATGCTGCCGGCGGAGCGCGGACGGATCACCCTGGACGGCCGAGCGGTCCGGCTGTCCTCTGCATCATGCGCGCGGCGCAGAGGGATGGCTTTTGTGCCGGAGAGCCGGCGGATGATGCTGTTCGGTATCGAGCCGGTGTTCAAGAACATAACGATATCGATACTTGATCGGATCAATCGCCTTTGGCTCAGGCCGAGCATCGAACGCGGGATTGCTCTGGGGCATGTGGAACGACTGCGGATTCGGCCACCCGATGTGTCGAGGGCGCTTCGCACGTTGTCCGGCGGGAACCAGCAGAAAGTAGCTTTGGCGAAGTGGTTGACGCATCTGCCGCGCGTGTTGGTGCTCAGCGAGCCGACGCGCGGTATGGATGTCGGCGCCAAGGACGACGTGGTGAAGATCGTGCGCGGATTGCGTGAGCAGGGAATCGCGATCGTCGTGGTCTCGACGGAACCTGAGACGGTGCTGTCGTTGGCGGACCGAATCCTGGTCATGAAGAAAGGCAGCGTGGTGCGTGAATTCGCCGATGAACCGGTCAGCAAGGACCGGCTAATGGAAGTCGCATGACGGGCGGCGTGCTGGACTGGCTGCGCGGACGTTTGCGCAATGTTGCCCCGTTCGTAACCCTGATCCTGCTGGTCGGTTTTTTTACCGTCGCGAGTGGTTCGTTCGCTACGCTCGGTAACCTCGAAAACATCCTGACGCAGATTTCGGTAACCGGGATTATCGCGGTTGGGCTGACGTTCGTGATCCTGTGCGCCGAGATCGATTTGTCGGTGGCGAGCATCGCCAATGCGACGGGTATTGTCGTGGCGTATTTTACGTTGCAGGACGCGAGCGTTTCGATCGCGAACATTCCGCTGCCAGGTTGGGCGGCGATACTGGTCGCGCTCGCGGCATGCTTCGCATTGGGCATGGTGAACGCGTTCGGGATGACGCGGATCGGCATCCCGAGTTTCATAATGACGCTGGCGATGCTGCAGATCGCGGCGGGTATCTGCGCGCTGCTGGTGCGCGGACAGATCGCCTATGCCGTGCCGCCGCTGATCACGACTCTGGGCTCCCATTCACTGGGACCGATACCTTGGATCGTCGTCGTCGCGGCGTTGTTTCTGCTGGTGGGGCATGTTGTTCTGACTTACACGCGGTTCGGCCGATACGTTTACATGACAGGGGGCAACCGGGAGGCGGCGGAGTATTCCGGCGTTAACGTTAAGGCGATCCTGTCGGCGGTGATGATCATCTCGGCGGTTTGTTCCGGTGTAGCCGGCATGCTGGGGGTGGCGTATTTCGGCAGCGCGCAGCAGAACGAGTTCGACACGTACCTGCTGGACAGCATCTCGGCAGTGGTGGTGGGGGGAACCAGTCTGTTCGGTGGTCAGGGCGGGATCGGCAACACGATCATCGGGTTATTTGTATTGGGGATTCTAAATAACGGGCTTGATCACATCAACATCGACAGTTTTTTGAAGATTCTTATTCGCGGCCTTGTGTTGCTGGTTGCGTTGGCGGTTAACGTTTACGCGCAGCGGATGCGGACCGTCCGCATAGGATAAGATGGGGACTGACGGGATCGGTCTTCCGCAGCGTATGCATGATGACGGCGAGTTGGTTCTGTTGCAAGGTTCCGCCCTGGTCCGCGCCATCTGCGAGACCCGGTCGGAGGTAGCTTCGCAGATTGGGGGCGTGTACCTAGGTCGCGGCAGGCGCCGAAGGCGACTATTGCGAGCCTCGCCAGGGATGGGAAGGTCCTGAGGGGAATGGTCTCCGTCGCGGAGATCAGGAACCCGTATGCTGCGATGCAGAGCGTCGCATGATGGTTGAAGTCGCGCTATCCGCGGCCTTCGTAGTGGCGAATCCGCTGACGCCGATTACCTGCTGGTCAAGTCGACGGATGTGCTGCTTCATGCGCCGGCGGATGAAACCGAGTTCGGCCGCGCGTCAAGCGCTCGGTGGGTTAGCCCTGACGTGGAATGCTCTGCTTGCCGAGCAAGGGATAGTCAAAGCGCGGATTCCGGCGGATCGCTGCCGGCCAGAAGACCGTTTTCGCTCAACGCATTTATTGGCGTCGGACAGACGCACCAACGGGCTCGTAAGCGAACCGCTAAATGAAACCCGTTCATCGCGAAACGAGCTGACCAGCGCTTAGAAAGTCAGCCGCGTTGTTAGGATCAATGCATGGTTATAGAGCGGTGTCAGCACAGGAGTGACTTGGTAGGTTGGGGCCACGGCAATCTGGTATCCAACGCCCACAATTGCTTTTATCCGCTCGTGGATCACGAACCGCCCAAAAATAATGCCTGGCGTCAGGAATACCTGATTCTTGCCGCCCCTCTGCTTTCCAGATAGCCAGTAGGTGTGGTTGACTTCAAGTTCAGGCCAAAAATACTCGAGGAAATGATACTGAAACGCGATATTTGTCGCGATCGAGTCGCCGACACTAGATTGGTTCCTGGTCAGAAGTGAGATTCCCGGTGGTGGCTTGGATATCGAAATCGCCCCAGCCTTTACCTGCGGCGAGGGTCGGGGTGATAGCCCATGCGTGATTGGTGAAAGCCGCATTGCCGGAGGGTGCCGTAACGCCGAGGAAGGCCGAGACAATATAATTGCCCTGCTGCTCATTGGCACTCAGGAGGCGTTGCTTGACGACTAGGAACTGATCATCGAGCCAGCCGTAGACATTGCGTTTCGTGTTGACCCTTTCCTGATAGGCCGGCGGATTGATCAGCACCTCGTTGGTTCCGGTCGGGATCAGCTCCAGGCCCTTGCCGCCGTCAAACACGTCCTGCTGGCTGCCGTTGCCGCGGTATTGCCAGAACTGGTCGTATCGCACCTCTTGCTCCAGGCGCGGCGTAACGGTCACGATTGGCGTCATCCAGTGCGGTTGGCTGGCCTGCGCCTGCTCAACGACCGCGAAATAGTTTGCAAAATAGTTGGAGGCGGAGTTGGACGGTACGGGCGCCGGTGTGGAGGCGTCTGTCGGGGCCGCCGTATTCTGCGCCATGAGTAGATTTGACTGGACTGCGTCACCGGTCGGCGTAAACGAAAAAGAAATCGGTGCACTGTGCGGATTATCGGCCTGGACCGCGGCCGAAAAGCCAAAACCCGCCAGAACTGCCGCGGTCACGACGCGAATCATGCGCACTCAAGCCTCCCATCGATCGTCTCCCGTTCCGACGACGGGATCACGCTATATCTGTTCGGCTACATCGCACGACACCAGAGTGCGGACAACCCTTTTGGCGCGATGCAAAGATGAACGAACCGATGGTCACGCGGACGTGACAGCCCTGTGTCGGCTCCCGCAATACCACCTATAGCCTGATCGGGCGCCGCGCGGACGGACAGCCGGCGACTGATTTAGAACCAGTTTGCCTTGTCGACGACGTTGCGTAACGGTTCTCCATTCGCGAATGCCCGACAGTTGTCTTGGATGATCTGAAAGCGCCGCTCATTCAGATGCGGTCCATATCCAGCCATATGCGGCGTCAACAGCACGTTCGACATCCCCCACAGCGGGTGCTCGGCCGGCAGCGGTTCCTGTTCATACACGTCAAGCGCGGCTCCGGCGATTTTCCCGTCCCTTAGTGCCGCCACCAGATCGTCCAGCTTCGTCGTCATGCCGCGACCGATATTGATGAAGAAGGCACTCCGCTTCATCAGCCGGAACTTTGTCGTGTTGAAGAGACCTTCCGTCGTCGGCGTGTGCGGCACTGTCAGGATGACAAAATCGGCCTTTGGCAGCAAGCGATCCAACCCCTCGGGCGGATGCAGTTCGGCAACCTGTTCCGGCTTTTCGGTCCGGCGCGCGTCGACGGCCAGCACACGCACGCCGAACGCGGACAACAGGCGCGCGGTCTCGGCACCGATCCCGCCAAGGCCGACGATCAATGCTGTCGCACTGGGCAGCGGAACGACCCCCTTGTCCTCCTCCGGCTTCTTCCACTCTCGGCGTAGTTGCTGCGGGATATAGACATGCAGCCCGCGAGCAAAGGCCAGGACGAAGGCCAGGATATGGGCACTGATATGGTCGTTGTAGATCTCTCGGAAATTGGTGACAGTCAGGGGATGCGAGACAAGTTCGCTATAGTAGTAACCGGCAGGAGGCGCGGCCTGCGGTGCCTGCAGCCATCGCAGCCGGCGCGCCTTAGCCAGCAGGTCCGCGGGTAGCGTGCCGAAGGCGGCGTCGGCGGTGACGATTGCCGCGGCGGCAGCGTCGGGGTCTTCGGCAAGAACCAGCTTCATCCCGGGAACGGAATTCGATAACCGCCGCAGCCCACTGGCGGGTCAGATCGGTCTGCGGCGGCAGCAGAAGAAAGGTGAATTCATTGGTCATAACGTGAACCTCCCGCAACGCTCCGCAATCCATACCACTCGCGGACCCCCCGACGTGGCAAGGCCCGCCTTCCCACTCTTGCGGCACACTCCAAACCGACCGACGCTGGACGTCATTCAGGGAGAGCACGAAACATGGAATTCGGCATGTTCCACGAGTTTCAGCGCCGGCCGGGCCAAACCGAAGCCGAGGCGTTCGCGGAGTCGTTCGCCCAGGTGGACGAAGCCGAGGCCGCCGGCCTCGATGTCATGTGGCTGGCCGAACTGCACAACGCGCCCGAACGCTCGGTGCTCGCCGCGCCGCTAAACATCGCCAGCGCCGTCGCGATGCGGACCAAGCGCATGAAGATCGGCATCGCGGTGCAAGTCCTGCCGCTGTGCCATCCGGTGCGCATCGCCGAGGAAGCCACCACGGTCGATCATATCAGCCATGGCCGGCTGATCTTCGGCGTCGGGCGCAGCGGATTTCCCCGCACCTATGAGGCTTACGGCATCTCCTATGCCGAAAGCCGGGAACGTTTCGCCGAGGTTCTGGAAATCCTCAAGCGCGCATGGACCCAGGAAACGTTCTCGTTCCACGGTCAGTTCTATCACTTCGAAAACATCTGCGTGGTGCCGAAACCATACCAATCGCCTTATCCGGAGCTGCGGATCGCGGTGAACAGCCCCGACACGTACCAACAGACCGGCGAGGCCGGAATGCCGATATTCGTCGCCACCCGCCTGGGCGACCTGGACGAGCTGGTGCCGAACCTGCGGGTTTACCGGGAGGCTTGGGCCGCGGCCGGTCATCCTGGCGACGGCAAGGTCTATCTCCGCGTTCCGGTGTATATCGCCGAAACCGAGCAACAGGCGCGCGAGGAGCCTCACGAGAGCGTCATGTTCTTTTACAAATACCTCGGCGAGCGGATCGAAGCCTCCGCCTTGCAGGAAGGCGCTCGGGCGATCGAGAACCGCGCGGAACGCGGTCAGCGGCTGCAGACGATTGATTACGAGGATGTGCTGAAAAGCAAGATCGTCGTCGGTACACCGGCGATGGTGGCCGATCGCCTCGCCGGGCTGACGGAAACGCTGGGGCTGTCGGGGATCCTCGCGGAAATGAACTGCGGAATGCGTATTCCGCACGACCGCGTGGTCAGGTCGCTGCGGTTAATGTGCTCGAAAGTAATGCCACATTTGCGTGATTAGATCGGGACTCTTCCGCGATCCCCCTGATGTCATTTTCTTTTCGCTCTGAAACCGCTACTATTATGACACTGTTGCCGTCTCGCGGGCCGAGACGGAGCCAACAAGGTTCTTATCCGGGAGCATGCTTATGATGCTATCATTGCTATCCCGGACAGGACCTAACCTCCGTCCGTTACGGCACTGGAAGACCGCTTCAGCGGCCGAGGCCGTGGCGCTGGTGCGTTCCGGCACCACGGTTGCCGTGGGCTGGTTAGGCGATGGTTTGGCCTCGGCTCTGGCGGATGCCTTCGCTGACAATCGCCAGCCGAACGACCTGACCATAGTGTACTCGGCGACCCATGGCGACGGACGCAACCACGGCCTGAATCTGCTGGCTCATGAAGGGCTTGTGCGGCGGGTGGTCGGTGGTCAGTGGCATCCGGTGCCCGCCCTGCAGGCGCTCGCGGCAGCCGATCGGATCGAGGCGTACAGCCTGCCGGTCGGCGTCATCAAGCGGTTGTTCCGCGATATCGCCGACGGTCTGCCCGGACATCTCAGCCGCAGCGGCCTGGGTACGTTTACCGACCCCCGCAATGGCGGCGGACGGCTGAACCGGCGCACGCGGGAGCAACTGGTTCGTTTGGTCCACCCAGCCGGCGATGAGGCGCTGCTGTTCCGTGGCTTCAGCATCCAGACGGCTCTGATCGGCGTAGCCTTCATGGAAGGAACCGCCGACATCGCCATGACGCGCGACTCCATGACAATCGCCAGAGCGGCACGGAATAGCGGCGGGATCGTCATCGCGCAGATGAACCGCATCGGGACCCTGGAAAAGCTGCCGCCCGGTCAGGTCATAGTGCCGGAGACGTTGCTTGATGTGCTGGTCGAGGCTGATCCGCGGGCTCGGCCACGGGAGACGTTTCTCGCCCGCCGCCACCCGACGAAGCCAAATTGGGGGCCAGCGGCGTTTGCAGACCCAGCCGTGACGACGCCTCGTGAGGATGGAATCCTTCCGGACATCCATGTCATGATTTAAGTCCAGCAGGCGCGGAAACTTACCCAAACACCCGCTCGAAGATCCGATCGACCGAGCGTAGGTGAGCGGCGGGGTCCATCGCGGCGTCCAGTTCAGCGGGCTTGACCATTCTGCGACACCTCGGGGTCGGCCTCCAGGTTTTCCCGGAACGATCGTCCCCCCGGCATTCCCAGCCTGGTCCAGGTTGCCATCGCGCAGCTTTGGACAATGCGGTAAGCGTCCTCACGCAGGATGCCGGCCTTGGTCAGCGTCAGCAGAACCTCGCCTGAGTGCACAACGCCGCCGAGGCTTTCCAGGTTGGCCAGCATCCGGTTGGGATAGACCAGCAGCTTGTCCATCATGCCCGCCAGCCGCATCAGCGCGAAATCCAGCGTGACCGTCGCATCCGGGCCGATCGCGCGTTCCACGGACGAATGACTGATGTCGCGTTCGTGCCACAGCGTCACATTCTCCAGCGCCGGCACGACGGCGGAGCGCACGATGCGGGCCAGGCCGCACAGGTTCTCGCTGAGCACCGGGTTCCGCTTGTGCGGCATCGCCGAGGAGCCCTTCTGGCCGGGATGAAAGAATTCCTCCGCTTCGCGTACCTCGGTGCGTTGCAGGTGGCGGACTTCGGTGGCCAGCCGTTCCACGGCGCTGGCGATGACGCCTAGGGTGCAGAAGAATGCGGCGTGGCGGTCGCGTGGGATGATCTGGGTGGACACCGGCTCTGCCCGGAGCCCTAGTTTCTCCGCAACATATTCTTCTACGCTGGGGTCGAGATGCGCGAAGGTGCCGACCGCACCGCTGATCGCGACTACGGCGACCTCGGCACGGGCGGCGAGAAGGCGCTCACGGTTGCGGGCGAACTCGGCGTAATGGCCGGCCAATTTCAGTCCGAAAGTGGTGGGTTCAGCGTGGATGCCGTGGCTGCGGCCGATGGTGATGGTGTATTTGTGCTCGAGCGCTCGGGCTTTCAGCGCCGCCATGACGGCGTCGATGTCTCTCAGCAGAATGTCGGCGGCCTGCGTCAGTTGCACCGACAGCGTGGTGTCGAGCACGTCGGAACTGGTCATGCCCTGATGCACGAAGCGGGAGTCGGGACCCACCGCCTCGGCCAGCCAGGTCAGGAAGGCGATGACGTCGTGGCGGGTCTCGCGCTCGATCGCGTCGATCCGATCCAAATCCGCGGCGTCCATGGCCGCCAGTTTGGGAGCGCCTTTCTCGCGGATGGCGCGCGCGGCTTCCGAGGGGATCGCGCCGACTCGGGCCATTCCCTCGGCAGCGAGGGCTTCCACTTCGAACCAAATTCGATAGCGGTTCTCGGGCGCCCAGATGGCGGCCATTTCGGGTCTGGAGTAACGCGGAACCATTGTTTCCTTGTCCGATCCGGAAGAAAGGGCCAGCTAGACTCAGGCATCCCGGAAGGCAAGCATGGAGTGGACGCAGGACCTGGTGGCGCTGGCCCAGGTGATAATGATCGACGTGGCTCTGGCGGGGGACAACGCTGTGGTCGTCGGTTTGGCCGTCGCCGGGCTGCCGTCGCGTCAACAGCGGCCGGCAATCCTGCTGGGTATTGCGGGCGCCACGGTGATCCGCATCGCCATGGGCGCGGTGGCGCTGCAGCTGCTGGCGATGATCGGGCTGCTGCTTGCCGGCGGTATCCTGCTGCTGTGGGTCTGCTGGAGAATGTTTCGCGAGCTGCGGCGCCCTCGTCACGCCGTCGCTGCCGGGGGTGGAAAGACGCTGCGGCAGGCGATGATTCAGATCATCCTGGCGGATGTTTCCATGAGTCTGGACAACGTTCTGGCCGTCGCCGGCGCGGCGCATAACCGGCTATGGGTGCTGGTTACGGGGCTGGTGCTGTCGGTCGGGCTGATGGGCCTCGCAGCGGGGCTTATTGCGCGGTTGCTGGAGCGGTATCGCTGGGTCGCCTGGATTGGGCTGCTGATCGTAGCTTTATGTCGCGCTGAACATGATCTGGCACGGCGGCCATGAGGTGGCGGGCGCGATATGACCATTATCGGAAGGTGGTCTGCAGCGACCTTTTCCCAGGCGCTATCCGGCCCCATGTACCCGCTGGCGACACTCGAATGAGGAGATCGCGTCATGAAGATGTTATCGACGTTGGCGCTGGCAGCGTCCGCCCTGATGGTAGCGACGGCCGCGTCCGCTCAGGTGAAGCAATTACCTGCTGATCCACTGCCTCGCCCGGTCGCGGTAGAAAGCCAAACGGTTACGGCTCGACCCATCCCAATCAATCCCGACGCTAGCGTCACGCAGCCACGCGCGCTGTTCAAACTTGGCAACGTCCCGGTGGACGTGTGGGCTCCGGTCGAGCCGCCCTATGACGCTCACATGAATAAGACCCAGGCAGCGAATCCGACGTGGGACGAGGGAGGCTTCTAGCCGCAAGTTGGCAGTGGTGCCCTAGCGGTTTGCCAGCGCTCCGATCCAGACCTCCCGATACAGGCCGACGATCTCCGCGGCCGTTGGCACGCGCGGATTATTTGCCGGACTGCCTGACGCCAGCGCCTGGTCAGCCATGAGCGCTATCTTGTCGGTCCAGGCTGCCTCTTCGATCCCGAAGTCGCCCGGGGTCGGCACCGAGAGGTCCTTGTTGAGCTTTTCCAGGCCGCTGATCAATTTCGCCGCTGCCGTCGCGTCGCTGTCAGTGGAGGCTGCGAAGCCGATCCGGCGTGCCGCCTCGGCGTAACGGGCTTCCGCACCGGGAACCGAAAACCGAGTGATCGCCGGCAGCAGCATGGCATTCGACAGACCGTGCGGCACGTGGAAATGCGCGCCGATCGGACGAGACATACCATGGACCAGAGCGACGGAGCTGTTGGAGAAGGCGAGGCCGGCCTCGGTGGCTCCCAGCATCATGGCCTCCCGAGCGGCGGCGTTGCGGGGCTCGGCATACGCCGTGCGGATGTTCGCGCCAATCAGCGACATCGCGGAGAGCGCCAAGGCGTCAGAAATCGGATTGGCGCGGCGGGAGACATAGGCCTCTAGAGCATGCGTCAGACTGTCCACACCGGTGTCGGCGGTGGTTCGGGGCGGTACTGAATACGTGAGTTCGTAGTCCACCAGAGCGGCCAGCGGCAGCGCCCCTAGGCCGGCGATCAGCATTTTCTCGTCGCGCTCGGTGTCGGTGATGACGGTGAACCGGGTACACTCGCTGCCGGTGCCCGCCGTGGTCGGGATGGCGATGATCGGCAGCGCACCCCTGTCAGCGGCGAACGGGGCCTTGTAGTCGCGCATCTTCCCGCCACCGGCTGCCAGGATCGCCATCGCCTTGGCGGTGTCGATGGGGGAGCCGCCGCCGAAACCGATCAGACAGTCGAAGTCGCCTTTGTTCAGTTCAACGACGCCGGCCTCGATCACCGTGTCGGTCGGATCGGCGACGGTGTTGCTGAAAACAGAGACCGCCAGCCCGGCGGCCGCCAGCGGGTCCAGGCAGTGGCGTATGTGGCCGGAGCTGACCATGAATGGATCGGTGACGACCAGCGGCCGAGACAAGCCAAGCTTCGCCAGCACGTCGGCGACCTGCCGCGCCGCGCCGGCCGCGACCAGCAACAGGCGAGGCGACGCGAAGTTCATGGAGACGGCGGTCATGGACGGGTCCTCCAATTCTTATACTGACCGTGTAGCGCGGGAGGCTGCTTTCGTCACGCTGGTCTGGTGTTTGCTCCGTAGCGAGGACCTCGCTCGGGGGATCGCACGGATGCCGGAACGACTGCACGGTACACTTACCGGGCAATAACGTCACGTTTACGAGACGACATCTTCCATGACGGTCTGCCGATACAACTTGACGGAGTAGAAGCCCCCCTTAAGGAAATCCAAGTGGCAAACCTCCAAAACGCCATCGATACGCTACTTAGATTGCTTGCCCAATTCGGGTTGATGGTAGCCGCTGCCCTGGCTGAGTTCGAATTGTGGATACGCGGGCAACTTCAGCAATTTGGCTTGCCGCACGCTGTTCAAACAGCGCTTCTTCTTGCCGTAGCGGCCGTGTTGGTTTTAGGCGCCTTGCGATTGTTTGGCGGCGTGATTCGCCTCGCCGTGGTGTTGATTTTGCTGTTGGTCGCCATTCACATCGTGATGCCGGTGATCCAGAGCTGATGTAACTAGGAAGTGAAGAGTAGTTCAGACACCCGAACATCCAGAAGATATGGACCGACCGTTCTCGTACACCCGCCGGCGCATACAACCGACAGCACAGCCGGCACTTCGACGAGCACACCGACGACCGTTGACATGGCCGCCGCGGGTTAGAAGTCGTTGGCGCCAAAGCTGTGCGGCGATGTCGCGCCGATAAACGCGGATTAGGTCAGCCGTCGACACACCCTCGACCATCGTGGCACCGGATGGGGACGGTACGCCCTTTTTGATTCAGGCTCCGCCGATTAAGGGAACCCGTTTCCAGTCCGCTGAGGACGCCTTATATCCATTCGCCTTGGATAACCCTTGCCCCATGCCCGACTACCTGAGCCACCTCAATCCCGAACAGCGTATTGCCGTCGAGACTGTCGATGGCCCGCTGCTGGTCCTCGCCGGCGCCGGCACCGGCAAGACCCGCGTGCTGACCACCCGCTTCGCCCACATCTTGCTGACCAGGCGAGCATTCCCCAACCAGATCCTGGCCGTCACCTTCACCAACAAGGCGGCGCGGGAGATGCGGGACCGCGTTTCCGCGATCCTCGGCGAGCCTGCGGAAGGCCTTTGGCTCGGCACGTTCCACGCCTTGTGCGCCCGGATGCTGCGCCGTCATGCCGAACATGTCGGGCTGTCGTCCAACTTCTCCATCCTCGACACCGACGACCAGATGCGCCTGCTGAAGCAGGTCATGGATGCCGAGCGGATAGACACCAAGCGATGGGTGCCGGCCGGTCTGATGGGGGTGATCCAGCGCTGGAAGGATCGCGGGCTGACGCCGGCACGGATCACGCCGCACGAGGACTCGGACTTCGCCAACGGCCGTGCTCAGGCGCTGTATGCCGGCTATCAGGAGCGGCTGCGGACGCTGAACGCGGCGGATTTCGGAGACCTGCTGCTGCACATGACGGAAATACTGCGCACACAGCCGGACGTCCTTGCAGATTACCACCGCCGGTTCCGCTACATCCTGGTGGACGAGTATCAGGACACCAATCTTGCCCAATATATGTGGCTGCGGCTGTTGGCCCAGGGCCATCGCAACATTTGCTGCGTCGGCGACGACGACCAGTCGATCTACTCATGGCGCGGTGCGGAAGTCGAAAACATCCTCCGCTTCGAGAAGGATTTCGAAGGCGCGCAAATCATCCGCCTGGAGGCCAATTACCGCTCGACGGCCTCGATCCTGGCAGCGGCATCCGGACTGATCGCGCATAACGAGGGACGCCTCGGCAAGACCCTGCGACCTGGGCGTGCGGATGCGCAGGGCGGCGAGAAGGTCACTGTCGTCGAGCTATGGGACTCCGATGAGGAAGCCCGCATGGTCGCGGGTAGAATAGAGGAACTGCGCCGCGAGGGGCATTCCCTGGCGGAAATCGCGGTGCTGGTCCGCGCCGGCTTCCAGACACGCGCGTTCGAGGAGCGGCTGATCACGGTCGGGCGTGCCGTATCGCGTGGTGGGCGGACTGCGGTTCTACGAGCGGCAAGAGATCCGCGACGCCATCGCCTATATGCGCGCTACGGTCCAACCGGCTGACGACCTGGCATTCGAACGGATCATCAATGTGCCTCGACGTGGGGTCGGGGAATTGGCCCTTCGAACGTTGCACGAGGCGTCTCGCGCGTGGGGTATTCCGTTGCAAGCCGCTGCGGCGCGCCTGCTCGAAGGCGGCGGCCTGAAGGGCAAACTCAGGGAAGCGATCGGTGGCCTGCTGCGCCAGTTCGGGCAGTGGGGCAAAATGCTGGAGGTCGATGGACACGTGGTGACCGTCGCCACGATGCTCGACGAGAGCGGCTACGTTGAGATGTGGAAGCAGGACAAATCCCCCGAGGCTCCCGGCCGGCTGGAGAACCTGAAGGAACTGGTCCGAGCGCTGGCGGATTTTGAAACGCTGGCCGGGTTCCTTGATCACGTTGCGCTGGTGATGGAGAACGAGGAGCGGGGCGACTCCGACAAGGTTAGCCTGATGACCTTGCACGGCGCCAAGGGATTGGAATTCGATACCGTCTTCCTGCCGGGATGGGAGGAAGGCGTATTCCCCAACCAGCGCTCCATGGATGAAAGCGGCAACAAGGGGTTGGAGGAAGAGCGCCGTCTGGCCTATGTCGGCCTGACCCGAGCGCGAAGCCGGGCGATCGTGAGCCACGCTGCCAACCGGCGGATCTATGCCAACTGGCAAGCCAGCATTCCCAGCCGGTTTTTGGAGGAATTGCCGAACGCCCATGTCGAGCAGACCGGCGGATCGCGCTCGCAGCGCGTTGCGGCGGCGACGTCTTTCTCGGGGCAATTTCCGCTGATCGCACGTCCACCCCGGGTGATCGACGCGTGGGAACAGCCGGCCAGGCCCGCTCGGGCGGACAAGATCCCGGCAGGATCGCGAATATTCCACCAGAAGTTCGGATACGGCACGGTCCGAGCGGTGGATGACGACAAATTGGACGTGGTTTTTGAAAAATCAGGCGATAAACGCGTGCTCGATCGCTTCGTAGAACGCGCCTGAATGGCAAAACGTCCCGTGCGGCTAGAAACCGTCGCCGTCAGCGTCACCGAGGATATGCTTGAGGCGTTCGAGGCTGCGTTGGCGAATGCATGTCCGACGGTGGGATTTTTCCTCGACCAGGGCACTGGCATCTGGCGAGTTCGAAGGCGTGAAGCAGGTCGGCGTGAACGATGCCGAACTAGCTTCATCCCTGGCGGTGGCGGCGATGATGACGGGCGTGTCGCCGGTCCTCTGCAAATCCGCCACCGAGGCAGATGGCTGGCTGGCGCGGACCCGCGCGTCGTTCCCCGAACAGCTGATCGGCACGCGGTTCGCGGTGCGAGGCACGCATGTGACGGGATCAAAGGCATCGAACAGGATCACCTTGACCGTAGATGCAGGTTTGGCGTTCGGATCCGGCGAGCACGGGTCTACGCGGGGCTGTCTGGTGGCGCTGGAGGCCGTAGCACGGCGACTGCCCCGGCGGATTTTGGACATGGGGACCGGGTCGGGGGTTCTGGCGATGGCGGCGGCCGCGATGATGAACCGGCCCGTGCTGGCGACGGATATCGAACCTTGGGCTGTGCGGGTCGCCGGGAAAAACGCAAAATTAAACCGATTGGCGCATCTGGTAAGCGCAAGGCTGGCCGACGGGTGGCGTGATCCGTTTGTCCGCGCGCATGGGCCGTATGATCTTGTCGTCGCGAATATTCTGGCGCGGCCGCTGTGCTTGATGGCGCGGGGTCTGGCGCTGAATTTGGCACCCGGTGGGACGGCGATCCTGGCCGGGCTGCTCGCTGGTCAGGCTCGCTGGGTGCTATCCGCGCATCGGGCGCGAGGGCTCCGGCTGGAACGGATGCTGTCTCAAGGTTCGTGGACGACGATCGTGATACGGAAGTCCGGCTGAGTCCCCGGTTTCAGAATGAAGAAGTCTCCTTCGCCCATCACTCGCTTGATGCTCGATGAATTGTCGCCGCGCAGCAGGGTTGGCTGGCGCGCCAATCGCTCGATCACCATCATCGCGACCGCAGCGCTTCCAGAGGCATTGCGCAACCTGCCCGCGCTCGACGTCGATTTCGGGTAACGAGACGAAGCGGAGCTCTTATCGTATTACGTTCAGCCTATCAGGCGAAATAATATACAGCTTTTGAGGAAAGAGTGACGTCCGACCCGTACGCCGGCTTTTTCGGCAAAATTCCGGCGCGCGGCGATTTCGTCACGGCGGGCCTGCCTACGGTGGTTGTCAAGACCTGGGATCAGTTCATCTCTGCCGCGCTGGCCGAGGCCAAGTCCGCTCTAGGTGACCGCTGGTCCGACGTCTGGCTGCAGGCTCCAGTCTGGCGCTTTGCCTTGCCCGGAACAATGTGCGGCCCCGTCCCTCTGCTCGGCCTTTGGATGCCAAGCATTGACAAGGCTGGCCGACACTTCCCGCTGATGATTGCTGCCAGCTGCCCCGGCACCACGCCGGAGCAGATGCGCCGCCACGGGACCGCCTGGCTCGACGCGGCGGAGGACGCGGGACGCGATGCCATCGCCGATGACCTGTACGCCGGAGCAATTGACGGCGAGCATCCCGCGCTCGCCAGATCTGACAGCGTCGGCCGAGATCCCTTTGCCCGATGACCTGAGATCCTACCCTAACGCCGGATTGTGGTGGACAGACGGTGCGCCCCTTGTGCCTGCACAGGGGCTTGTCCGTGACACGATGCCCGATGCCGCTGCGTTCCGCGCCATGCTGGATGGCGGCAGCTGCCAATGAGCGCCCTGGGGTTCGCCCCCGGCGGAGGGGCCACCGAGAACCTGCACCCAAGATCATGGCCAAGCGGTGTCAGACCAATCCCGAGGTAAAGCCTCGAAGCCCGGTCATCCGCGAGGTCGTCGACCGGCCAGAGCGCAGCACGGCGCGCACCGCTTCAGTCGCGGTCGGAAGGTCCTCGTTGACGACCACATGGTCGAAATCCACCCAGTGACGGATCTCATCCCGCGCCACCCGCATCCGACGCTCGATCTCGTCACCCCGGTCCCCGGCGCGGCTGACCAGACGAGACTGCAAGGCCATGATGTTCGGCGGCAAGACAAAGACGCTGACCACATCGCCGGGTAGCTTCTCGCGCAACTGCCTGTGCCCCTGCCAATCGACATCGAACACTACGTCGCGACCTTCAGCGAGCGCCTTTTCCACCGGAGCGCGAGGGGTGCCGTAAGCGTGGGTGCCCTGCAAAACCCGAGCCCATTCCAGCAGCTCATCGTTACGTAGCGCCAGTTGAAAGCGATCTTCGGTCAGAAAGTGATAGTGGACGCCATCGATCTCGGTTGGGCGCCGCCCCCGAGTGGTAACGCTGATCGATCGTTCCAGCATGGGTTCGGTCGCGACCAGCGCATCCGCGATCGCCGTTTTCCCGGCCCCGGATGGCGCCGACAGAACCAAACAGACTCCGCGGCGCGCGATTTCGATCATTCTATGTTTTGCACCTGCTCTCGCAACTGCTCGATCGCGGCCTTCAGGTTCAATCCCGTCGCCGTCAGGGCGGCCGAGGCCGACTTGCTGCACAACGTATTCGCCTCGCGATTAAACTCCTGGATCAGAAAATCCAGCTTGCGGCCGATATTGACCCCCTCGCGCAACAGGTCGTGGGCGGCAGCAAGGTGGCTGGACAAACGGTCCAGTTCCTCGCGTACGTCGGACCGGCTCGCCAGCAACGCGACTTCCTGCGCGATCCGCTCCTCCGAAATGGCAGGCGTCTCCCGCAGCAGAGTTTGCAGATTGTCCAGCATGCGCGTCCGTTGCGCCGCTGGCTGGCCAGCAGCCTGGGTGGTGGCGGCTTGGCACAGAGTGGCGATCTCCTTCAACTGCCGGTTCAGCACCACGGCCAACCGGTCACCCTCCGCCTGACGGGACGCCACGAGGTCGGCCAGCGCGGCGATGAAGCCCGCCTGCACATCGGCCGCCGCGGTGGCTTTTTCCTCTTGCTGGTCGGCTTGTGCCTGACGCAGAACGCCGGGCAACGAAAGCAGCGCCTCGGGCGAGGGCGGCTTGCTGCCCGGGATCCGGTGGTGCAGGTCCGTGGCGATCTTCAATACCTGCTCCAGCGCCGCCGGATCGAGTTCCAGCCGGGTTTCGGACTGGCGTTTGATCGTGAGGTTGGCGGTGACATTACCGCGCTTCAGCGCCTTGCCCGCGATTTCCCGCCAACCGGCCTCCAGACTGTCCCACCCATTCGGCAGTCGGAAACGCAGTTCCAGGGTGCGGCCGTTGACGCTGCGCAGTTCCCATGCCCATGCAATACTCTCGATCGTGCCCTCGGCTCGGGCGAATCCGGTCATGGACGCGATAGCTGTCATGGCGCGGCTTCTAACAGCGGCAAGATCGAATGCGAAGCTTTGTGTCTGTGACGGGGCGTCTGCACCTTGCAAATGCTGGATGAGTTGCTTTGGCGACTCGGCCGTCCCCTGCTAGCAAGGTCGAATGCCCAGTCTGGAATTGGAACTGGCCGCCGGGGGGCGAGTCGCGGGAGTAGATGAGGCTGGCCGCGGACCGCTGGCAGGTCCAGTCGTCGCGGCTGCGGTGGTTCTGGGCACCCGGGTGCCGGCGGAACTGGCCGACATCCTGGACGATTCCAAGAAACTGACCGCTGAGCAGCGTCTCGCCGCGTTCCTGGCGCTACGGGCCTCCGCTGCTGAGATCGGCGTCGGCGCCGCCTCGGTTGCGGAAATCCTGCGTTTGAACATCCTTCACGCCTCCATGCTGGCCATGCGCCGCGCAGTTGCACGCTTGGCGGTGGCGCCGGATCTCGCGCTGGTGGATGGCAATTATCCTCCGAAACTGGCCTGCGCGGTGCGCTGCGTGGTGGGCGGCGACGCGTTATGCCTGTCGATCGCCGCCGCCTCGATAGTCGCGAAAGTCGTGCGCGACCGGGCGATGACCCGCCTGGCGACCCGATTCCCTGGTTACGGATGGGAGACGAACGTGGGCTATGCCACCACCTTCCACCGCGAGGCGCTGGTCAGACTCGGCGCTACGCGCCACCACCGGGAGGCGTTCGGAACCGTTGCGCAACTGAGGTTGGAGCTGACGATTGCGGATTGACGCGACCGTCGCGATGCGATGTTCATGCAATCTGCCTTGATAAGGTTGGAAATCGGGCTTGGATCACCACTACGAGTTGCCGCTGGACCAGATTTTGCGGGGCGACTGTGTGCAGTTAATGCGCATGTTGCCGTCTGCGTCTGTCGACTGCGTATTTGCCGATCCGCCGTACAACCTGCAATTGCGCGGCGAGCTGCGGCGACCCGACGACAGCCTCGTCGACGGCGTCGACGAGGAGTGGGATCGGTTCACAGATTTCGCCACCTACGATGCATTCACGCGAGACTGGCTGACCGAGTGCCATCGGCTGCTGCGCAAGGACGGCACGCTGTGGGTGATCGGCGCCTATCACAACATCTTTCGCATCGGCGCGATCCTGCAGGATCTCGGCTTCTGGATCCTCAACGATGTGATCTGGCGCAAATCCAACCCAATGCCCAATTTCCGCGGCAGACGCTTCACCAACGCCCACGAGACCCTGATCTGGGCGGCCAAGGGCCGGGACTCGCGCTACCGCTTCAACTATCAGGCGATGAAGTCACTGAACGACGACATCCAGATGCGCAGCGACTGGTTCATCCCGCTGTGCACGGGTCCCGAACGATTGCGCAACGAGCATGGCCTCAAGCTGCATCCTACACAGAAGCCAGAGGCCCTGTTGCACCGCGTGTTACTAGCCAGCACCAACCACGACGACCTCGTGCTCGACCCATTCGCAGGCACCGGGACCACCGCGGTCGTGGCGAAACGATTGCGCCGCCACTTCATCGGAATTGAGCGGCACCCCGCTTACGCCGAGGCCGCCATCGGGCGGCTCCGACGGACCAGACCGATCTCGGTGGAAGGAGCGACGTCGCAGCCAACGAAACGCGAGGCGACCCGGATTCCGTTCGGCAGCCTGGTGGAGCAAGGCCTGATCGCGCCGGGCACCACCGTCTTCGACCGGCAGCGCCGGGTCAGTGCAATGGTCGGGCCGGACGGATCACTGAGCGCAGGCGATATCCGAGGCTCCATCCACAAGGTCGGCGCGCTGTTGCAGAATGCACCAAGCTGCAACGGCTGGACGTTCTGGCACTTCGAGCGAGACGGCACATTGCAGCCATTGGACGTACTGCGCAGCCCGGCGACGACGGGGCAATCGCCCCCCCTGCCTGCCTAAATCGCCGCCCCCGCTGTGCCGCCTTGGTTCGTCCGTCATCGGCCGGGCACGTTCCGGCCGTCCACGCACCAACCGCTTCAGCTCAGAAACAAAACGGCATCACTCCGGAACGAGCTTGTACATCTTCCCGTCGAACTGAACCAACCGCATGCTCTTCATGGGCCTGTAGTCTGTCGGACTGGAGCTGATCTTGATCCCGGGCAACACCATCGGCAGCGTCGTAGTATCCGGCAGGTTTGTCGCCGCCTTCATAATGTTCTCTCGCGACAAATCATTGCCCGCCTGCTTCAGCACGATCACCAGTGCCTGAGCCATCGTGTAGCCGTACGCCCAAACTGGATTGGCGGGATCGCTTTCTGGCGCATACTTCGCCCGCCACGCCTGGAACTCCTTCATTCCCGCGTCGTCGGCCCAACCCGGATCGGTCGGGTCCTTCAAATACTGCGCGCTCATCACCCCAACCGACTTGTCCAGCCCCGCGGATTCCAGCGCCGGCTTCACCAACGCGCCGTTGGAATCGACGATATGCAGCGGGTGCCAGTCGAGGTCAGCAACCTTGCGGATCGCCATGGCGGAGAATTTCGGCGTGCTTGCGTCATAGAGCAGATCCGCCCCCGAAGCCTGCAACTGCAAGATCTGCGAGTCGATCGTCGGGTCGGTCACCTCATAAGACAACGTTTTGACGACCATCATGCCATACTTGTCGCCTAAGCCATCCTTCATTCCGGCTAGATAATCCCGGCCAAGGTCGTCATTCTGATACAGAATAGCGATCTTCGCGGTGGGCTTCTTCGCCAGGATATACTTTGCGTACATCTGCCCCTCCAGCCGGTAACTCGGCTGAAACGGAATGCTCCAGGGATATTCCTTCGGATCCGTGACGAACATCGAGGCGCCAGAACCAAGCCAGATGTCGGGAACTTTCTTCTGGTTGTAGTATTTGCGGATCGCGGCATTCGGGGCGGTGCCGATGGTCTGGAACAAGATGGCGACCTGCTCATCCTCGATCAGGCGACGCACCACCTCGATGGTTTTTGGCGGACTGTAACCATCATCGACCGCGATCAGGTTGATCTTGCGGCCGTTGATGCCGCCCTGCTCGTTGATCATCTTGAAATAGTCGAACTCGGCGGTCGAGATCTGGCCATAGACGCTCGCTGGCCCGCTGAACGCGGCGCTTTGGCCGATCTTGATCTCGGTATCGGTGACGCCGACAAGGGTCTTCTGTGCCAGTGCCGGCGTGCCGATCAGCAGTACCGGCCATCAGCGCGCCGCCCAACCATGGTGTAGTCACGACGTTGTTCCCCCGATTTTCCGACACTTTGGGAGACGTCGTCAGTCAGCGCAAGAGGGTACGGCGGGCTTACGAATGCGAGATCAGGATACCAACCGGCACGTGAAGGTGCGATTGTTTAAACCACAGGGGGCCTGAGTTTGAACAGTCTGATCAAGCGGAGTTTCTCGCTGGCGGGCCATCGAACCAGCGTCGCCCTGGAAATCGAATTCTGGGAGGTCCTGATGCGGATCGCGGAGACGAGAGGCCAGAGTTTGTCCGCGATTGTGGCGGCGGTCGACACGGCGCGCGAGCCGGACCGGTCTCTGGCATCCGCGCTTCGCGTGATGGCGTTGCTCGCGGAAAGAGCGCAGTGAGCCAGCCGCAAGAGTTGGTTGCGGTCCAGGGCGAGATGACTCCCAATGTTGCGGGTCTGGCTGCTCGGCCGATGGATATCCAGCTTTCGATGCCCGCTGACAGCGCGCACTGACATAGCACCGGGAAATCGGTTAGGGCATAGCGCTGTCGGCAACGTTTTCAGATGCAGCTGACAAATACCCGGCTGGCAAGTATCTCTTCCGGTTCCAACGTCATCAGGTCATCAATGGTCAGTGCGTGGCCCCTCGATTCAAACAAGCGTACCGCTTGGCGCAGGCGGATACGATCCAGGGCATTGCGGACCGATCGGGCGTTGGAGAAATGCGGCTGGCGCATCCGTGCTTCCAGATAGCGGGCAAATGCATCGCGAGCGTCGGGACCGAAGCAGTAGTTCTGCTGCTTCAACATCAATTCGGAAATCGCCATCAATTCCTCCGCGTTGTAGTCCGGGAAATCGATGTGATGGGCGATCCGTGAACGGAAACCCGGATTGGAGGTGAAGAAGCGATCCATGCGGTCGGCGTAGCCCGCAAGGATCACCACCAGATCATCCCGGCGGCTTTCCATAATCTGCAACAGGATCTCTATCGCTTCCTGGCCGTAATCACGCTCATTCTCCGGCCGGTACAAGTAATAGGCTTCGTCGATGAAAAGCACGCCGCCCATTGCCTTTTTGAGAATTTCCTTGGTCTTGGGCGCGGTGTGGCCGATATACTGGCCAACCAGATCGTCGCGCGTGACCGACACCAGCCGGTTTGATCGGATGTAGCCCAGGCGATAAAGAATGTCCGCCATCCGTTCGGCCACCGTGGTCTTGCCGGTCCCAGGATTGCCAGTAAAGGACATGTGCAAGGTTGGCGGCTGCGCCATAAGGCCGGCGTCCCGGCGCAGCTTGTCCACCAGCAACAACGCCGCGATCTCCCGGATCCGGCGTTTCACTGGCCTCAGCCCGACCAGTTCGCGGTCGAGCTGTTCCAGCAGCGCCGCGATGCCCGATGCGTCCAGGCTCGCGGCCAGATCGATATCAGCCATCAATAGCGGCTGCCAGCCGGCTTGTCCGAGGAATAAGCGCGCGTGGTGTAACGGATCGAGCGCCCATCCGCCTCCTGACGTTGCAACGCGAAACCAGGCTCGTCTTCGGGCCGGTCAGTCAGGAAGGACAGCCGGACACTCTCCCATCCCGACGTAGCGTCGAACGCAGATACACGTATATACATCCGGTCTTTGTAGACCTTGCGGCACTCGTTCAATTCGTAAAGGACAGCAGCCGGATCCTTGAGGTCGAACATCGGCTGGCCCCACATCTCCCAATAGGTGTTGCGGGGATGTGGGTCGTCGGTGAACTCGATGTTCACGGCCCAGCCGTTACGCTGGCAATAGGCGACCTGGCGCGTGATCTGCTCGTCGGTCAGGTCCGGCAGGAAGCTGAAGGTTCCCTGAGTGATACGCATGACGATGACCTCCTGATCAGGCGACGGACAGGGTTGGGACGAAGTCGGGCGTGTCCGTCGACGCATAGTCGAAGGTGACGTCCTTCCAGACGGTCAGGGCCTGCGCCAGCGGCACGCAGCTACGCGCCGCGGCGGCCAGGATGTCCGGACCCTCGGCGAGGAAGTCGCGGCCCTCGTTGCGCGCCAGGATTATCGCCTCGAGTGCGACGCGATTGGCGGTGGCGCCCGCGGCGATGCCCATCGGATGACCGATCGTTCCGCCGCCAAACTGCAACACGCAGTCCTCGCCGAGGTGATGCAGCAACAAATGCATCTGTCCGGCATGGATACCACCGGATGCCACCGGCATCATTTTGCGAATTCCACCCCATTCCTGGTCGAAGAACAGACCATTCTGCAGCGCCTGTGGATTGCGGTTCTCCCGGCAGACGTCGTAGTAGCCCTTGGTCGTTGCGGGATCCCCCTCCAGCTTGCCGACCACCGTGCCAGCGTGGATGTGATCCACCCCCGCCAGGCGCATCCACTTTGCGATGACCCGGAAGCTGACGCCGTGCGTCTTCTGTCGCGTATAGGTCGAGTGGCCGGCGCGATGGAGATGCAGGATCATGTCGTTTTGCCGGGCCCACTTGGAGATCGACTGGATGGCACTGTAGCCGATCACCAGGTCAATCATGATAATGGTCGAACCGAGCGATTTGGCGAATTCGGCTCGTTCGTAGATTTGCTCCATGTCGCCGGCGGAGACGTTCAGGTAGGTGCCCTTGACCTCCCCGGTCATCGCCTGGGCGCGGTTCACCGCCTCCATGCAATAAAGATAGCGATCCCGCCAGTGCATGAAGGACTGGCTATTGATGTTCTCGTCGTCTTTGGTGAAATCAAGGCCGCCTTTCAAGGCCTCATAGACGACGCGGCCATAGTTCCGCCCGGACAGACCAAGCTTCGGCTTGACGGTGGCACCCAGCAATGGCCGGCCGAATTTGTCCAGGCGCTCACGCTCGACGACGATGCCCGTGGGCGGACCGGAATAGGTCCTTACGTAGGCGATCGGCAGCCGCATGTCTTCCAGCCGCAGCGCCTTCAGCGGCTTGAAGCCGAACACATTGCCGATGATCGAGGCTGACAGATTGACGATCGAGTTCGGCTCGAAAAGCTCGATATCGTAAGCGATATACGCGAAATACTGGCCGGGCGCACCGGGCACCGGATCGACCTGGTAACATTTCGCGCGATATTGGTCGCAGGCGGTCAGCCGGTCGGTCCAGACGACAGTCCACGTGGCGGTCGAGCTTTCACCTGCGACCGCGGCGGCGGCCTCGTCAGGGTCGACGCCATCCTGCGGGGTGATGCGGAAGCACGCCAGAATGTCAGTGTCCTTTGGCTGGTAGTCGAGATCGAAGTAGCCCATCTCCTTGTACTTCATCACACCTGCGTCGTAGCGGCTGCTGCGCTTGGGCTGTGGCGTAACGACGTTCATGCTCTAAACTCCTTTGATCAGGCGTTAGCGTTTGGCGCTCAGGCGCGAAACCTTGTTTCCCCGAGGCACGATTCCGGATCGACATTTCACTTCAGCTTGCTCTGTGCGCCCGTTCGATCAGTTGCAAGATCATCGGCGTCAGAATGAGTTGCATAGCGAGGTCGAGCTTACTACCAGGAATAACGATCGAATTCGCACGCGACATGAAGCTGCCCTGCAGCATCGAAACAAGATATGCGAAGTCAATCCCGCGTGGAATTTTGAAGCGGATCACGACAAGGGATTCGTCCGCGGTCGGAATCCAACGCGCTGTAAACGGGTTGGAGGTATCAACCGTTGGCACGCGCTGGAAATTGACGTCTGTTTCGGTGAATTGCGGGCAAATATAACGGATATAGTCGGGCATCCGGCGAAGGATGGTGTCGGTTACGGCTTCGGTCGAATAACCGCGTGCCGACCTGTCGCGGTGAATTTTCTGAATCCATTCCAGGTTGATAACGGGCACGACGCCGATTTTTAGATCAGCGTGACGCGCCACGTTCACCTCGTCAGTGACTACGGCGCCGTGGAGCCCCTCATAGAACAACACATTGCTCCCCGCTTGGAACGGTTTCCAGTCGGTGAAGGTCCCAGGCTGTGTGCCGAAACGCTCTGCCTCGGAATCGTCGTGGATGTAGTGCCGGGTGTGCCCCGTACCCTTGCGGCCGTATTCCGCGAAAACCTGTTCCAGTTCCGTCAGCAAGTTGGCTTCCGGCCCGAAATGGCTGAAATGGTGGTTGCCAGCCAGGCCGGCCTCGGCCATGGCTCGCCGCATATCGTCCCGGCCGTAGCGGTGAAAAGCATCCCCCTCGATCCAGGCCGCCTGAATTTTCTCCCGCGCGAATATCCGCTCGAAGGTGGACTTAACCGTGGTAGTGCCCGCGCCCGATGATCCGGTGACTGAAATGATGGGATGTTTCACCGACATCAGTTTTTCCAATCAAGACTTGAACAGGCCGCGCACGGCGAACAGCGGTCGTTGCCCGGCCTGCGGCACGCTGGCGGCATACAACGCCATCAGACGCTCGACTTTGTCGGATGAGCCGAAGATCAATGGCACGTGCTCGTGAATATCGGTCGTCACCAGATCGAGTATGCGACCGAATCCGTCAGTCGCCATGCCGCCGGCTTGTTCGATGAGCATGGCAATCGGATTGGCCTCATATAGTAAACGTAACCGCCCCCGCCGATAGCCAGGCCGCGCATCGCCAGGATACAAATAGATCCCGCCGTGCACTAAAATCCGATACGCCTCGGCGACGACCGCCCCGAGCCAACGGGTGTTGTAGTCTGCGCCGCGGGGGCCGTCGGCTCCGGCGACGCACTCCTCTACGAAGGCCCGGATGGCAAGCGGCCAGTGGCGGCCGTTCGATGCGTTGATGGCGTATTCGCGCTGTCCCAATGGCACACGGACCGCGGCGCGGGTCAGCAGGAAGGTGCTCGTTCGCGGGTCCAGGGTGAAAATGTTCACGCCGTCCCCCAGTGTCAGCACGAGTGCTGTATGCGGGCCGTACAGGATGAAGCCGGCGGCGAGTTGATCGGCGCCGGGTGCCAGAAAGCTCTCTTCAATCGATGTGGGGGAGATGACCGGCAGCAGCGAGAACACGGTTCCCAACGGGGCGTTGGTGTCGACGTTATTCGACCCGTCGAGCGGGTCGATCGCGACGACAATCGAACCGTCCGGGTTCAGGACGATGACCTCTGCCGCCTCTTCCGATGCGACGGCGGCAGCCGCGGTGCCACGAAGATGATCAACGACCATCTCGCCGGCGTGGCGATCGAGTGCATTCTGGCCATCTCCATCCGCACTCGGGCCAACGATACGGCCAAGATCACCCGCCAACGGACCTTGTGCAATCACGACGGCAAGCCGAGCCGCCGCCGTCGCGATCGCCTCGACGATTTCGACGACGTCACGGCGGTCGCTCCGAGCGAACCAGACGGCAAGATGTTCATTGAGCGTGGTCACGAACGTGTATCCTCCTGGTGGCGTGCTCACCCGTCGAGGGGACCGCTCCTGCCTCGTGAGATACGCTACGCAACTTGGCGGTCGAAAGAAATTCCTTTAATCTTGGTGTCAATGAAAGAAAACCTTGTAAATTTTCCCCGGCGGACCTCGTTGCGTCAACTGCGTGCGTTGGGCGCGGTAACCAGTGCGAAAAGCATTTCCGCCGCGGCGCAATTGCTGTCCCTGACGCCGCCCGCCGTGTCGCAGCAGCTTCAGTTGCTGGAAGATGCGCTTGGAGGCGTGCCCCTTTATGAGCGGACCGTCACCGGGATGCGGCCAACCGAGGCGGGGCGTGAAGTCTTGACAGCGCTTGAACGGATCGAGGCGGCGCTGACCGATTGCGCCACCGCGGTTGACGCGCTGCGTGGCATGGGCGGCGGGAGGGTTTCAGTCGGCGTTATCAGTACCGCGCAATACTTTGCGCCGTTTGCCCTCGCCGCCTTCCAGCGCAGACATCCGATGGTCGAGATGCGGGTGCTGGTCGGGAACCGGTCCGAAATGATCTCCGGACTCGAGAAATTCAATCTCGACGTGGCGTTGATGGGCTATCCTCCCGAGCATTTTCCGGTCGAGCGTGTGATCATCGGCGACCATCCGCACGTGATCATCGCCGCGCCTGACCACTGGCTGGCAAAGCGACAAGCAATTCCGCTCGCCCGACGTTGCTCGTGAAACATTCCTGCTGCGCGAACCCGGATCCGGCACGCGCGCCTTGACGCTCGGGTTGTTTTCAGGGGCAAACCTGCCGAGCGGGCCGCGGATGGAAATCGGCGGCAATGAGACCATCAAGCATGCCGTAATGTCCGGGATGGGTTTAGCCATGGTATCCGCCCACACCATCGCTGCGGAAGTGGCGGACGGCCGGCTGGTGATCCTTGACGTCGAGGGTTTGCCAATTGTCCGGCAATGGTTTGCCGTGCGCAGGAGTGAGAGACGTTTGCTTCCCGCAGCACAGGCGCTGTGGGAGCATCTTCAGTCGTCTGGCGCCAAGTTCCTGCCAAAAGCGTCGCTCGCCAAGCCGGCAAAGAATGTCCGGCGGAGAAGCTAGCCAGCGGTTAACGCAGCCTCAATCAGTGGTCTTCGGCTTCACCACGGGATCCCAAAAACTGTTCTACCGGCTTTACTGACGCCTCGGGCGCTTCTTCGAATGGCACATGACCAAGTTCGGGTAGCGCAATCAGGGTCACGTGGGGAATGTCACGGACATAGTCGGCCGCATTGCTGAATGGGATCATGGCGTCCTGTCTGCCCCAAAGAATGAGGGTCGGTGCCTCGATGCGCCGAAGTAGCGGAGTCGGATCTTCCAGCATTATTTGACCCATTCGAACGACCATGGCGTCGCGAACCCCGGGAGCGAGCATCAAGTCGCGGTACCGCGTGAGGCTGCTATCAGTGAGTTTCTTCGGATCACTGTAGGCTGGCGCCAGGCTCGAACGCACCAGCGCCTTCGGCAGAATGTAGGGTAGCAACCTGACCAGGAAGGGGAGATCGGGCTTCTTCCCATACTCGAGACCGGGGCTGGCGAAGCCGTCCGGCGAGATTAGAATCAGTTTGTCCAGCCGGTTCGGATACGCGGCGGCAAACTTCCACGCGATCCTCCCTCCCAGTGAGTTCCCGACGAGGCTGGCTCGCTCCACGCCAAGTTGGTCCATCAAGGCGGTTAGTACATCCAGAGTTCGGTGGTCGGAGTAGTCTCCGGTCGGATCCGGACCGGTCAGCCCGAAACCGGGCAGGTCAAAACGGACGACCCGGTAATTGGCCGAGAGGCACTTCGCCCATGCTTCCCAGGTCTCCAAGCTGGCGCCAAAGCCGTGCAGCAAGATCACGACCGGTGAGCCCTGCCGACCGCTTTCTCTCACGCGAAGCCGGATGTGGGCGACCAGCCGATACTCGTCGGAAGCGCTCAGATATTTTGCTTCAAGCACCGGGCGAGACTTGTCTGGCGTGTAGAGCCAAGCACCACCGGCGATCAGGACGGCCAGTAGTAAGGTCAGGGTGATCATCTTTGCTGGCTTCATGTCGGTGGAGATTCCGGAGCACCGCGGATGGCGCCAGCGATTGCCGCGCGCCACGTCTTCACTCCAGAGGTGTGTGCCAACTCCCTCTTCCTGAGCCGTCTGATAGTCGGGCCCTGGTTCGGTTGACAGTGCATTGCGATTGACGTCTCATTTGATAGATCGTGTGTCAACGGCGCCATCAGAACGGGGAAATCGTCGCATTTCAGAAGCTGAGACCGAGAACGACGAAGCGGTGAGCAATCTCGTGCAACGAATGCGCCGACGGACATCGGAATTGCATATCGCCGCCGAGCGGTCGGGTATCGTCGCTGCACTTATAAAGGGACAGGTGAGCCGATCGCGCTACGCGCTGTTTCTGCGCAACTTGCTCCCGGCCTATCAGGCCATGGAGTTGGCCCTACCACACCATCGCGGTCGACCGAATTTCGACGGACTGGCCCAACCGTCGCTCTATCGTGCGGAGCGGATTGTTGCTGATCTCGTTGATTTGCAGGGGTCAGATTGGGCCGCATTTCTGCCGCTCTTGGCCTCCGCGGAGCGGTATGCCGCAAGGGTCAAGTGGGCCGGTCCTTCCGATATGCTGATCGCTCACTGCTATACGCGCTACCTTGGCGATCTGTATGGAGGCCGAATGTTGGCGCAACGTATTATGACGCGCTTCGGCCCGGATTTCCAAGCGGTTGCTTTTGTGACGTTTCCCGACATTCACGATCTGGACGTATTTCGGGAAGCGTACCGCCGCGACCTCGACCGAGCCGGCGGCCATTTGTCAGACGTCGAGGGCGTGGTCGAGGAAGCCGCGGTCGCCTTCAAGCTCAATATCCAGCTTTCGCTTGAGGTCGGCGCTTGGCGCGGCTCCGGCTGAGACACGGGTACGGAACGCTAACGATACCTGTCGCGGGTCCCGTGCAAGTGGTGTAAACCATGCTATGACACCCTATCTATGATGCATGTATCCGCCCAGGAGGCTACCATCACCGCCGCCATCTTCTCGGGCGTAAACCTCGCCCAACCCGATGTCACCCTCGTGCTCGACCTGGACGGCGTCATCCGGGATGTCACCCTCTCGAACGACGTGTCCGACGAAGCCGTGGAGGAGTGGCGCGGGCGGCCGTGGTTCGAAACCGTCACCGATATCGGTGGCGGCAAGGTCATGCGTATGGTTGAGGATGCTCGCGAAAGCGGTGTCTCGGCATTTCGTCAGGTCAACCAGCGCTTTCCCGAGCGGCCTTGAACTCCCCATGGAGTACACGACGGTTCGGCTCGGCGGGAAAGCCGGCCTGATTGCGATCGGGCGCAATTTGAAGGCGGTCGCCGAACTCCAGTCCCGGCTCATCGCCGCGCAGCAGGCGATGGAACAGGATTACTGGAAGCTCCGCGAGGTTGAAACCCGCTATCGAATGCTGTTCGATGCCTCGAACGAGGCGGTCCTCCTTCTCAGCGCGGACCAGTTGCGGATCATCGAGGCCAATCCTGCGGCGATCCGCGCCCTGGGCCTGGCCCGCGGTCGCGAACTCCTGCCGGAGCTGAGTAGCCGAGGATCGCGAACCATTTCAGGCTTTGCTGGTGCGCGTTCGTCAGAACGGTCGGGCACCCGGGATCCTTCTGCACCTCGGGCCGGGACGGCAGGCATGGATCGGCGCGCGCAACGCTGATGACCAGTGAGCCCGGGCCGATGTTCATGGTCCAATTCGCGCCCGCCGGCGGAAACCAGATCGAGGAACGCCGTCCGGAACTGACCTCGCTGGACGAATTCGTCGATCGCCTGCCTGATGCGTTCGCGGTGATCGACCGGGACGGCGTGATCCGCCGTGTCAATCGGGCGTTTCTCGACTTGGTACAGGTCGGCGCTGAAGGTGCAGTACTGGGTGAGCGTTTGGGTCGTTGGCTGTCGCGCCCTGGTGCCGACCTGACCGTGTTGCTGGCGAACCTGCACCGGCACGGATCAGTGCGGATGTTTGCCACCGGTATACAGGGCGAACTCGGCGGCGAAACCGACGTGGAAATTTCCGCTGTCGGCAGCCCCGCCGGGCGCCCAGCCTATATCGCATTGCTCATCCGTGACGTCGGCCGCAGGCTCACGTCACAACGACAGCGCCGTAAGCCTGCAATCGGCGCTTGCCGCGGTTGTCGAACAGACCGGCAAGACCTCGTTGCGTCTGCTCGTCCGCGACACCGTCGGCCTGGTCGAACGCCATTATATCGGCGCGGCTCTTCAAATTGCCGAGGGGAATCGCACGGCGGCAGCCGAGATCCTCGGGCTCAGCCGCCAGGGTTTTTACAAGAAGCTTGCGCAATACGAGATGGAGGGTCATTCAAGGGTAACTCTGGATGCCGACAAATAACCGAGAAAAGACGCCAAGGGGGGCCGCTGTGCTAACGCGTGCTATCTCGCCGCCAGCCTTCGGGAAGGCAGATCTGTCGAATTGCGAGCGCGAGCAAATTCATCTCGCGGGATCAATCCAGCCTCACGGCGCGGTCCTGCTGTCTGCGCGAGCCCGATCACGATCATCGTCCAGGCAAGTGAGAATGCGGCTTCGTTCCTCGGCCTGCAGCATGACATCATCGGACGACGGCTCGACGCGATCGAGGGCGACCTCGCCAGAAAGCTGCGCCCGCATCTGGCGGATTCGCTGCACGACGTGCCGCGCGGGATCCGATGCCACGTCGGAAACTCCGGCCGACGCATTCGACTGCCTGATCCACCGCCCGAACGGAGGTGGCCTCATCATCGAACTGGAACGCGCCGGGCGCGTCGGTTGATCTGTCGCGCTACCTGGAGCGGGTCTCCAGACCATCGTCGCCGCCGACCTCGCTGCGTGACGCTGTGTGATGAAACAGCGCGCATCTTCAAGGCGCTGACCGGCTACCACCGGGTGATGATCTATCGCTTCGACGACCAGGGGCATGGCGAAGTGTTCTCAGAGGAACGCGATCCGGACCGCGAAGCTTATCTCGGCAACCGATATCCCGCGTCCGATATCCCGCAGATCGCGCGGCGGCTCTACGAGCGAAACCGCATCCGGGTGCTGGTCGATGTCGAATACGCGCCGGTCCCGCTGAATTCCGAGGCTCTCGCCGATCAGTGGCGAAGAACTGGATATGTCGCTGTGCTTCCTGCGCAGTTCCTCGCCCATCCACGTGCAGTACCTGAAGAACATGGGCGTCAGGGCGACGCTCGTGGTCTCGCTGATGGTCAGCGGACGACTTTGGGGATCTGGTGTCGGCCCATCACTACGTGCCCCGGTTCGTCCATTTCGAGGAGCGGGCCGTCTGCGAATTGCTGGCCGAAGCGGTCGCGACCCGGATCTCGGCCTTGGAAAGCTTCTCGCAGGCGCAGGCCGAACTGTCTGTGCGCCGGCTGGAGCAGCGGATGATCCGCGCGATCTCCAGCGAGGGCGACTGGCGCGGCGCCCTGTTCGACGGGTCCAGGGCGCTGCTGGAGACGGTGGAGGCCACCGGCGCGGCTTTGCTGTTTGAGGGTGAGGTGCGAACCGTTGGCGACGTGCCTTCGACGCTGGCCTTGCGGGAGATCGGTCACTGGCTCGACGCGCAGCCGCATGGCGGCGTGATCGCCACGGCATCGCTTGGCCAGGACGCGCCGCAGTTCGAATTGCTGACGGCGCATCGCTAGCGGATTGCTGGCCACGCCGGTTTCGACGTCGCCTGGCGAATATCTGATCTGGCTGCGCCCGGAGCGCGTTCGCACCGTGACCTGGGGCGGCAACCCGTTCAAGCCGATCCTGGTCGGCGACGATGCCACGACTTTGTCGCCACGGCGCTCGTTTTCGCAGTGGCACCAGGTTGTCGAGGGAACCGCGGATCCTTGGAGCGACGCCGACCTCGCCGCCGCGCGGCTGGTGGGCGACACCGTCAGCGACGTGATCATCCAGTTCCGGTCGGTGCGAATATTGCTGGCGGAAGACCAGCTTAGCCAGGTGCGCCAGCAGGTGGAGCAATCCGACCAGCCGGTGATAATTGCTGACGCGGCAGGCAACATCCTGAAGTTGAATGCGGCCGTTGCCGCGTTGCTGCCGGACACGGTAACCCAGCCGCGATCGGTCGCCGAGTTGCTGCCGCTGTTTCCCAATTCCGACGAGATCGAACGTCATCTCGAAGATCTGGTGGTGAATCGGCGAGCCTGGCGTGGAGAGGTCGTTGTCACGGGCACCGACGGTGCGATGACGCCGCTTTTGGTTCGTGCCGACCCGGTCTTCACGGCGCTGGACCGGACCGTCGGTTTCGTGCTTCTCTTGACCGACCTGACTGAACGCAAAGCCGCCGAGGCCTCTCGCCGCGGGTTTCAGGAAAGCGTCATCAAACAGCGACCTGTTATGTCGGGAAAGCTCAACTCAAGAGCCGATCTTCTGTTCCGCAACGTTCTTTCGACAATCGTCGAAAACGCTCAGCTCGCAGCGCTGGAAATTGCTGATCGCGTCGATCCCGCCCGCATGCCGCAGATGCTGGAGGCGCTGCGCGCTTCGGTCGCCCGGACGGCCGAAGTCCTGCAGTATCTCGTGTGGCATGCGACCCGGCGAGGCGAAGGCAGGTGGCGCGAAAATCCCGATGTGTCAAATGCACCTGACAGTGACGTCGGACGACTGACAACAGTTCTTGACGGTTATCGCGCAGTCCCCGATAGTCCGAAAGTGTTGCAAGCCGTGTCAGCAAGACTTGCTATGAGACTGGTCCCCGGAAACACACGTGGCGCGGCAACCTCGTTCGCCCAGGGAAGTTGTGCGATGAAAACTGGCTGGCGAAGCTTGCCGCCGATCGGCGATCCGCTGATGGCGCGTCCGGTCTTTCCTTTTGCCGCGATTGTCGGTCAGGATGACATGAAGCTCGCTATCCTGATCGCGGCCGTCGATCGTGGCATCGGCGGCGTGTTGGTTTTTGGTGATCGCGGCACCGGCAAATCCACCGCGGTCCGCGCGCTTGCTGCCCTATTGCCGCCGATAAGGGTGGTGGAGAGCTGCCGATATGGCTGCGATCCGGCCACGCCCGGCGCCTGGTGTCCGGACTGCCTCGCCGCGCCCGCGAAGCGAAAGAGCGCGACGGCAGCCGTGCCGGTGGTGGATCTGCCGCTGGGAGCGACCGAGGATCGCGTTTTGGGGGCACTCGACCTGGAGCGGGCGCTGACCGGGACTAAGGTGTTCGAGCCGGGACTGCTCGCCCGTGCCAATCGCGGGTTCCTCTACATCGATGAGGTCAACCTGCTGGAGGACCACCTGGTCGACCTGCTTCTGGACGTCGCCGCGTCCGGTGAGAACGTGGTCGAACGAGAGGGGCTGAGCATTCGCCACCCTGCCCGCTTCGTTCTGATCGGCACCGGCAATCCGGAAGAGGGCGAACTTCGGCCGCAACTGCTCGACCGCTTCGGCCTGTCGGTTGAGGTGCGTACGCCAACCGATCTTGCGACCCGAATTGACGTCATCCGCCGCCGCGACAGCTTCGAGCGCGATCCGATGGCTTTCGCGGAGACCTGGAAAAAGCCGCAGGACAAGCTCCGGCGGCGCATCGTCGATGCCCGATCTGGCTTGCCGGTTCGTCGAAGTCTCGGATTGCGCGCTGGAACACGCGGCACGACTGTGCATGGCGCTTGGTACCGACGGCCTGCGCGGGGAACTGACGCTGATCCGCGCCGCGCGGGCGGTCGCGAGCCTCGATGGCGATACCGCCGTTGGCGAAACGCACCTGCGCCGGATCGCGCCGATGGTTCTCGGGCATCGACTGCGCCGCAATCCGCTGGATGAAGCTGTCGCCAGCACCCGAGTGACGCGCGCCGTCGCGGAACTGTTCGGCACATGAGCGGAGCGACCGCCTGGGCCGATGCGGTTCGGGCGCTCGCGTTGTTCGCCATTGATCCGCTTGGTCTTGCCGGTATCGCCGTCCGCGCCGCGGCAGGCCCGGTTCGCGATCATTTCCTGACGCGGCTGCGTGATGCGCTGCCGAACGGGAATGCGGGTGCATCGCTTGCCTGCTCATACCGGAGATGACCGACTGCTTGGCGGCCTCGACTTGGCGGTGACGCTTCAGGCGGGACGGCCAGTCGCACAAAAGGGGCTGCTGGCGGAGGCCGATGGCGGCGTGGTCGTGCTTGCCATGGCGGAGCGGATCCAGTCCGGGGTCGCGGCGCGGTTGTGCGCGGCGCTGGATAACGGGGCGGTTACACTGCAGCGGGACGGGCTTTCGCGTGTCCTGCCGACCCGGTTCGCCGTCGTCGCGCTTGGACGAGGGTGTCGAACCGGACGAGTGGCCCCCAGCGTCGCTGCTGGACCGCATGGCATTTCATGTTGATCTGACAGAGGTTTCGCTGCGGGATATGGCGGACGAGCTTCCAGTCTGACATCGGGGACGGCGATCCTGACCTGAGCGAGGAAGGCACTGACCCGCTCGACCCCGCCGAAGCCTTCTGCCAGGCGGCCATGGGCCTCGGCATCAACTCCCTACGCGTGCCGCTTTTCGCCTTGCGGGCCGCGAACGTCGCGGCAGCCTCCTGCGGTCGCGACCACATCACCGAAGCCGACGTCCGCCTCGCCGCGAGGCTGGTCCTCGCTCCCCGGGCGACCCGTTTCCCGCCCCCGGAGGAAGCCGACGGACCAGGCGATCCCCAGCCGACTGCTCAATCCGAGAGCGCGACCCCGGACCAGGAGGAGGTGCCGCACAACCAATCGGCGGACCAGCCGCTTGCGGATGTGGTGCTGGACGCTGCGAAGGCCGCCCTGCCACCCGACCTGCTTGCGCGTCTGGTGCG
>CAVZTH010000025.1:0-29752 GCA_963778125.1 uncultured Alphaproteobacteria bacterium
ATCAATCGCGCACCGACGCCTTGATCGAGTTTCACCTCATCGGGCGCGATCGAATAATACGATACAACAATGTGATTGGGTCGTGGCACGGGCGGCCCAAAATAGGATTGCGACGTCTGCACGTGTGCCTGCGAACAGGCCCCAAGCATCACGGCGACGGACAATGATTGCAGCAAACTCGCCACGTGCACCCCATCCTCTCTCTCTTATGATGTTCAGGCGGTATTGTTCAGCGAGACGCCCGAGCCTCGGCCAAAGCACTGCTGCAGGACGGAGACAGCCGGGATTGGTTCGCGGCGAGACAGGCAAGGCCACGACCGCCGCCGAGCGGCACACCCTGGCAGTAGGCGTGGAAGTCGGCACCACAGGATCGGCGCATCAAGGCTGCCTGTTGCCGCGGCGACATCGCTGGCGGCACCCCGGCCGGCGGTGCCTGCGAGGCAGCGGCGGGTGAATGCCCTGATTCGCCACCCGAAGCCGCGGTCACCGCGGTTTGACAGGCCGGCGACAAGTCAGACAGATGTTGCTGCAGGCACTGTAGGGAAGCACGGCCGCCCGCTGGCACACTGGAGCAATTGGCCTGATAGTCGGAGCGGCAGGATTGCTTGATGGCGCTGGCCTGCGCCTGGCTCGGCTGCTGCGCAAGTGCAGGGGTGCCGAAATTTGACAGCAAAAGGCCGACCAGCATCGTCCTTACCTGAAACGAACTCACTCGCACCATGTTTGCGTCCCTCTTCTGCTGGCGCTAACGCCTGAAGCGCTCACCGCCGCCGAACCGACCGGCACCACCCTGACCGAAACCGCCGAACCGCTGAGATCCGGCCGAACGCGCCTGCCGATCCTGTTCCAGTTGATGGTAGGACGAACTGTCCATAGCTTGGCGGGACGAACGCTGTGTCTGGTTGGACGCGCTCGACTGGCCGCGATTTTGATTTGCCTGGGCAGTATTGGTGGTCTGCTGCCGTTGCGTCGACGAACTCGGAGGATTGACCGGCTGCCAGCCGATCTCGTCCACTTCGACCAGCCATCGGAGGGTGTGGGGGTGGCAGGCGTTGCCGTCGTGGCCGGCGTAGGCGTCGCCGTCCTGGGTCTTCACCGCGCCGCCCGATCGCCGTTCCACCGCGATAGCCGGCGCCCTCGGCACCGGTTGAGGAGTTGAACTCACCCGCCGACCCGGGCATTGCTGCCGCTTGCGTGTTCACGGTCTGGTTGGGGCCGGAGAAGGTGCTGGAGCCCCAGCGCGAATAAGGGTTCGCGTTCTGGTTGGTGGAGCCGGACACCCCGGTGCGCGGGTTGTAGTAGCTGGCATTGGCCGAGCCGCAGCCGTTCCCCCAGGAGCACTGCCGTGAGCATAGCCGCCGGTGCTCGGATTTACGCGGAAAAGCCGGCTACGCCGCCATAAGGACCATAAATCGCTCCGCCCTGTGCCCAAGCGCCGGTGTAGGGGCTGTAGGCGGCGCCACCTCTAGCGACTCCGCCGTAGGGGCCATACACGACGCCGCCGTGTGCCCAGGCACCGGTGTACGGGTTGTAGGCGACGTTGCCGGCATACGAGTAAGGATAGGGATAATAGACTGGCACGGGGCCGGGGATCACCACCGGCGGATAATAGTAGCCGGTGCCATAAACAACGACGCCGGCGGTGACGAAGGCCATAGTGTAACCCGCCGTATAGCCATACGTGACGGTTGTCGGGGTCGCGGCATACACTTTGACATAGGTGACGTTATACATCGGGCTACTTGGCGGGATCGTGTAGATCACCGCGGGCACGCTCTCGGCCAACACCCAGGGACCGTTCGGGGACGGCCCGACGAACCAGGCGCCATGGTAGCAGACGTAGTACTTGCCGGAGGTCTCGATCACCTGGAACGAGGTATTCACGGCGTACTTCATCGGGGTGCCGGGGATCGGCTTGAACTGCGGTGAACCGGCGTAAACCACCGTCAGTTTCGCCGCGTCCTTCTTCAACGTCGCCTGGCGCGGCACCTGCGCCTGCAACGTGGCAAGCTGAGCCTGGCTGGTCCCGGGCACCGATGCCAGCACCTTCGCCTGCGGATCCTCCGGCGGGATCAAGGCAAAATCAGGCGGCAGGTCATCGGTGGCAAAGCTCCATGGTCCGTTCAGGTCATGCGCGGCGAACCAGCGGCCGGAGAGCAGCAGGAAGAAGCGGCTGCTCGCGGGCTGGAAAAACAGCGCGTTGATGCTGTTCTTTACTGATTGCAGACTGGTCCCTGAGACCGGAGCGAACTGTGGCGGCCCATTGGTAACGATGATTTCCGCCGGCTTGGTGCTGACGAACACCACGGGAACCACCGCCGGCTTGGCCCGTGACGGCGGAATTGCATTGCGGACAGCGGTGAAATCCGCATTCGCCGGGATCGCCGAGAATGCCGGCGGCAGGACGTAGATGGGCTGGTACGGCCCGGTATAGGCGCTTGCCCGCATCCAGAGGCCGTTATTGAGAAGATACCAACGTTCCCGTCGGTAAACACGTTCCAGTTGGTGTTGACCGCGTGTGACAGGCCGGTCTGACCCAGCGGCACAGTTACCGGCTCGCCATCGAAGACGACCAGCGACGCCGGCTTGTCGCTGTAGAAGATGACCGGCGGATCGTTGTTGAACGAAGCGTTCTCCGGATGGGACGTCTGCTTTAGGCTAAGCAACACGGAATTCAGTGCAACCGGGCTGGGATGGATGTTCGGCAGCGCATCTTTGATCTTCTCTTCAAGAGCGGCCGCCTGCTCGGTATCAAGGGCTGGGAAATGTGAGGCCAGAAGCTTTGGATCAGACAGCAGTACGTCGTTGGTGGCGGCGTCGGTCTGGGTGGCAAACGAGATCTCAGTTGTACCCAGGATCGGGGTCTTCACACCCGGCTTGCTGATGGCAATAGCTTCCCGCGTCGTCAGCGTCTGATGGTTGGACCATTCGATTGCCTGCGGTTGATAAACTACCACGCTTGAACCGTTGACGGTCAGCGTGTGCGGCCACGCTGGCTCCGTTGCGGGTTCCGGAACCACTGCCGGTGGCGCTGCGAGGGAGGCCGTAATCCATAAAGTAAGCAGACCGCCAACATACACAACAAGCGCGCTGAGCGCCGGTCTGCGCCTCATGATGTCCCCCTAATGCGCGCGCCTGTCGGCACACCACTGTGCGTGGTATTAAGCCTTCAGATGGGTAAACAGGCAAGCTGACCAACTCCTCCCCGACAGCTCCTCGACGGCAAGCACATGGTCGCCGCATCTGCCGACGGGACCGCACGAGCTGCGCGACGACACTCCAGCAGGGCGAACCTGACCGACGCCGTCTATCAAACCGTGTAGGTGCCGGTCGTGTCCGGCCACATCTGCACCGGCGGGCCCATGACAACGAGGGCACCGAGATCAAGATTGACCGTCTTGCCAAGGCCGAAGAATTGGTTCTGCGTTCCCGTGGCGCCGGAGGAGACCTGTGAATAGAAGCGCCAGCCGGCCGCCGAGACGCCGAAGAACGCGCCGGACAGCGCGGCGGCGTTTCCGTCGACATTGATCGTCGTGACCTGCGCGTGCTTCTGCGTCGGTTTGGCCATAGCCCCGATGCCAGCGAGATTGTTAGTGGCGGCGGCCGTGAAGTCGGCCTCCTGCGTCGCCTTGGTGATGCGGGTGGCATTGCCGGGGCTGGCGGCACGGTAGCCGGCGAGCCGGCCGGTGATCGCCAGGCGCGCTGCCGCCGCACCAGATGTATCGAACACGTTTCGCGCGTTGGAGTGGATCACTTTCAAATTGCCGCCGACGTCGTCCTGGACCTGCACGCCGCAGCCGGAAAGATTGCTGGTGAAAAAATAGTCGGCGTTGCCGTCGACTACGATCTCGACGTCGGCGCCGGGATAATACGGCAGCAGATAGCAGGACCGCCGGCCCGTGGCGGCCGTGGTGTAGAAATTGACCGAAGCGGCATTAGGGAAGGCGGCGATTGTCCCGATATCGAAATACATAACCGTGGTGGGAAACGTGCGCAGCAAGCCGGCTCCGGTGGCGACGCGAAAGCTGAGATCGTTGATGATCAGCGGCCGTTTGGTCGCGTACAGGACTGGATCGTCGTGAAACTTCGATGTCTGGCTCATCGCATCCCCCGGTGCAGTCGCGTTGAAAGTAACTGACGACAGGTTTCGCGAAATTGTCTAGGGGGATAGCGCAACGTTGTTGGCTTGGACTTATCGCTCGTCCGGAAAAGGATTCAAGATCGCCCGTTAGCCAAATCCGCGGAAAGCTGTCGGCCGAGTAGTTTTAAGGTTTGAAACCTCCGCAGCATCTGCCTCGCTAGCAAAATCGACTGGCCGCCTGTAGGTTCCGCCGCCATGGAGCCGTTCTGGAAAACGAAATCGTTGGAAGCGATGACCCGCGAGGAGTGGGAGTCGCTATGCGACGGATGCGGCCGCTGCTGCCTGCACAAGTTACGGCACGAGGAAACGAACGAACTGTCGTTCACCAATGTCGCGTGCCGGCTGCTGAACCTGGACACGTGCCGATGCGGCGATTATGCCCACCGGCAGCGCCGCGTGCCGGACTGCGTCAGCCTGACGCCCGCTTCGCTTCAAGAGATCGACTGGCTGCCCCCCTCATGTGCCTATCGGCGGCTGCGCGACGGCAAGGACCTGGCGTGGTGGCACCCGTTGGTATCCGGCGACCCCGACACAGTGCATCAGGCGGGTGTGTCCGTTCGCGGCCGGGTCATCAGTGAGCGGCGCGCCGGGGCGCTGGAAGATCATGTGAAGGACTGGCCGGGAAAGCCGCCCCGGGTCAGGCGCCCGAGCAGTGAAAAAGCGATGAAGGAGACTGCGTGATGTTGAAGGACGCTCTGTACGGCGGGATTAATGCCGCGGTACTAACCGCGATGAACGCCGACCTCTCGATCGACCTCGACCGCATGGCAGGGCATTGTCGCTGGCTCCTGGCCAACGGCTGCAACGGTCTGGCCGTGCTGGGGACGACGGGCGAGGCCAACAGCCTGGGCATCAGAGAGCGGGTCTCGGTGCTGGAAGGGTTGGTCGCACGCGGCATTCCGGCGGCGGAAATGCTTCCGGGTACCGGCACGACGTCAATCACCGATACCGTCATGCTGACGCGCAACGCGCAGGAATTGGGGTGCCGCGGAGCGTTGCTGCTGCCGCCGTTCTACTACAAGAACCCGTCCGACGACGGGCTGCTGGCCTACTTCAACGAGGTGATCCAGCGTGTGGCCGGCGACATCAAGGTATATCTGTACAATTTCCCGCAGCAATCGGCGATCCCGTTCTCGGTGGAATTCATCGGCCGTCTGATGCGGGGAAATCCGCACAAGGTGAAGGGGATCAAGGACAGCAGCGGCAATTTCGAGAACAGCCTGTCTTATGTCGAGGCCTTCGCCCGCGACGGGTTCGAGGTCTACGCCGGGGACGATTCGCTGCTCAAGCCGCTGCTGGAGAAAGGCAGCGCCGGCAGCATTACCGCGGCCTCGAACGTGAATTGCGCACTGGGGGCGGAGGTCTATGCAAACTGGAACAATGAAGCGGGCGCGGCGGCGCAAGAGGTCCTGTCGGCCACGCGCAAGGCGGTGATCTCCGTGCCGCTGATTCCGGCCTTGAAATCGTTGGTGGCCCGCAATACCGGCGATCCAAGCTGGTTGAATATCCGTCCGCCGCACCTGAAACTGACTGCCGCGCAGCAATCCGCGCTGTTCACCGCGTTCGACGCCAGCGGAATCAGGTTGACCAAAGCGGCCTAGAATTCGGGGGCTCCCGGTCACTCTGGAAGGGGGCGCCGCGGATCATCATGGTCACGAACCCCAAACGGACGCTTGTTTGTTTTCGGGGCGAGTACATCTACACGTGAACGACTGAAGACGAGCGGGAAGCAGACTCAATGGATCATATCATCGGCCAGGCATCGCCTGCGGCCACAAACCCAGGCAACGCCGCCGCCAACATGATCGTCGATGGCGATCAGAAAACCTTCATGCAAGAGGTGATCGAGGCCTCGCGCAAGATCCCCGTCCTGGTGGATTTCTGGGCGACGTGGTGCGGCCCGTGCAAACAGCTCACTCCGACGCTTGAGAAGGTGACGAGGGCCGCCGGCGGACGGGTGAAGCTGGTGAAGGTCGATATCGATAAGAACCAGGCGCTGGTCCGACAGTTGGCTCAGCTCGGCTTGCCGATGCAGTCGGTGCCGACAGTCGCGGCGTTTTGGCAGGGGCAGATCGCCGATATTTTCCAGGGCGCGCAGCCGGAATCAGAGGTGAAACGCTTCGTCGAGGCGCTGCTGAAGGCGGCCGGCGGCTCAATGCCCACCGCCGATCTTCTGGCCGAGGCAAAGGCCGCGATGGAGCAAGGCGACGCTGAGCAGGCCGGTGAGCTGTTCAGCGCTTTGCTGAACGAGGAGCCGGAAAACGGTGATGCATGGGGCGGTCTGATCCGAGCGCTGATAGCGATGGGGCAGGAAGAAGCCGCCGAGGAGGCGCTATCTCAGGTGCCGGAGAAGCTGGCGGAACACGCCGAGGTCGCTGGAGCGCGGAGTGCTCTGGCACTGACAAAAGAGGGACGCGCGGCGAAAGATCAATTGCAGTCGCTACAAGCGCGACTGGTGGCGGATCCGGCCGACCACCAGGCGCGATACGACCTGGCGACGGCGATGAATGCGATGGGAGAACGCGAGCAGGCTGCTGAAGCGCTGCTGGAAATCATCCGCCGCGCGCGCACCTGGAACGAGGGCGCCGCCCGGTTGCAGTTGCTGAAATTCTTCGAAGCCTGGGGCTTCGACGATCCCGCGACCAGTGCTGCTCGGCGGCGGTTGTCGGCTCTTTTGTTCAGCTGAATGGCGGCATTTCACCCGCGGTTCGAGGAGTTGCCGTCTGAGTTCGCGGTGTTCCCGTTGTCAGGGGCGCTGCTGCTGCCGCGAGGCAAATTGCCGCTGAATATCTTTGAATCGCGTTACCTGGCGATGGTCCAGGATGCGCTGGCGTCTGGCCGGATGTTCGGGATGATCCAACCGGATGCCAATGCGCCGGCCATAGACGCTGGGGAGGGGCTTTACCGCGTCGGATGCCTGGGACGCCTATCGTCGTTCAGCGAAACAGATGACGGCCGGCTGCTGATTACACTGACCGGTCTGATCCGGTTCACGGTCCGCGCTGAATTAGGTGTGCGCCGCGAATACCGGCTCGTGCGGGGTGACTTCAGTCGCTACGTAGAGGATTTGACGCTCGAACGGCCACCCGTTGTTATCGAGCGCGAGGCAATATTGTCCGCCCTGCGCGCCTACTTTACGCGCCGTAGTGTGGACGCCAATTGGGATGCCATCCGCGGCTTGTCGGACGACGGCCTGGTCATTACCCTCGCCATGGCATGCCCGTTTGAGGCGGTGGAAAAACAGGCTCTGCTGGAAGCGCCAACTGATGCCGACCGGGCGTCTACGCTACTGGCGCTGTTGCAAATGGGCGCGGTCAGCGCCGATTTGCCGCCGGGTCGTTCGGTCAGTTAGGATCACGAATGTCAGACCCCGCTTCTCCCCCTCCTGTCGAACCGGCGGTCGATCCTCGGTTGTTGGAGGTTCTGGTTTGCCCGTTGACCAAAGCGCCGCTGGAGTACGATCGGGCCGCCGGGGAACTGATCAGCCGTAAGGCAGGGCTGGCGTATCCGATCCGCGATGGGATCCCGATCATGCTTCCCGAAGAAGCCCGGAAGCTAGAGTAACAATGGCGGCGGCTCCGACGGAGATCAGGCTGGACCGCGCAACGCGCGTGCTCCATGTCTCGTTTGACGATGGAACCGAGTACGCCCTGCCTGCGGAGTATCTACGCGTGGAAAGTCCGAGCGCTGAGGTCCAGGGGCACAATCCGGGGCAAAAGCGAACGGTGCCTGGGCGACGTCAAGTCGGCATCATCGGGATCGAGCCGGTGGGGCACTACGCGGTGCGGCTCATTTTCGACGACCTGCATGACACTGGGATTTTCTCGTGGGATTATCTGGCGATGCTCGGCCGGGAGCAGGATCGGCGGTGGGCAGAGTATCTGGATGCGCTCGAGTCACGCGGGCTTTCGCGGGATCGGGCATAGGTTGCGTTCCCGCCCTGAGACGGCGTTGACCGGTAAGCGCGACGGGTTGCCGGGCAGCGGTGCGCGAAGGGAAACTCTGGAACCGGCCGGCGCGAACGCCGAATGGAATTAAGTCCATGGCGCGCCGCGCGCGTGGTTTGACTGACGCAGATCGGGCGCTTTGGGCACACTATGTCAGTGAACTCAAGCCTTTACGAAGCCGCGTCGGTGAGAAGCGACCCGATCCCATGCCGACCGCGCGGCAGGCTCCTCCGGACCCTAAAGCGAGGCCGAGGTCCGCGGCCCAGGCAACCAAACCTCGAGCTATGGCTTCTCCCGTAACGGTGGGCGATCAGCCCGGAGGGATCGACAGCGCGACGTGGCATCGATTCCGGACGGGCAAGCTGACGGCGGCTCGGAGACTGGATCTGCATGGCATGACAGCGCAGCGGGCGTTTCACGCCCTGGTGTCATTCCTGCGCACCGCGCATGCCGAACAGGTCAGGGTGGTGGAAGTGGTAACGGGGCGCGGCAGCGGCGAAACCGGCGGAGTAATCCGTCGTGAATTGCCGCACTGGCTGAACCTGCCTGAAATCCGGCCGTTGATTTTGGGGGCGGCCCACCCGCATGCCCTGAACCCCGGGTCCGTCCGGCTGATCCTGCGGCGCATCAGGTGACCCCATTCGGGGCCCGGTTGCGCGCCTTGCGGGCCGATCGAGGCCTGACGCTGAAGGATCTTGCGGAAGGGCTTCAGGTTTCGGCGGCCTATTTATCGGCACTGGAGCACGGCAAGCGGGGGGCGCCTAGCGCCGGACTGGTGCACCAGGTTAACGAGTATTTCGGGCTGATTTGGGACGAGGCCGACGATCTTGCACGCTTGGCTCGTCTTTCGAACCCGCGCGTGACAGTCAACACGGCAGGATTGACGCCGGAGCAGACCGCTTTGGCAAATCGAGTCGCGCAGTTGATCCATCGGTTGCCGCCTGAAAGCGTCGCCGCTCTGCATGCGGTCCTGGATGCCACTAAGCCGCAACCAAAACCGCGCTTGCGACGATCCGCGATGTCCACGTCGGGGGGGCGGTCGCGAGCGCGATAGCCCGTCGCGAAATCGCCTCTCAACTCCAGGCCTTGGCGCGCTACTGTGAATAACACTACTACGTCATTGAGGCGCGGCAATGCAAAACTGGATGATTTACGGCGCCAACGGCTACACGGGCGAATTGATTGCCCGCGAAGCGGTGGTGCGCGGACTGCGCCCAATCTTGGCCGGCCGTCGCGCCGCCGCCGTAGCGGCCCTGGCGATTGAACTCGGCCTGCCCCACCGCGTCTTCTCCGCCAAAGCGCCTGACCTGGCACAGGTCGGTCTGGTGCTGAGTTGCGCCGGGCCGTTTTCCGCCACTGCAGCGCCGCTGATGCAGGCCTGTCTGCGGGCGCGCGCGCATTACCTGGACATCACCGGCGAGATCGACGTCTTCGAATACGCCCAGACTCTCTCCGCCGCTGCCCGCGCCGCCGGAGTGGTTTTTTGCCCCGGAGTTGGTTTCGACGTGATCCCCACTGACTGCGTTGCCCTCGCCCTGGTCGAGGCTTTACCTGACGCTACTCATCTGGCGCTCGGTTTTGAAACCTTGGGTTCGATGTCGCCTGGCACCGCCAAGACCACCGTGGAGGGCCTGGCTGGCGGCGGCAAGATTCGGCGCGACGGAAGGATCGTGACAGAGCCGATGGGGTGGCGTACGCGGCGGATCGACTTCGGCCAAGGGCGGCGCACCGCCATGGCGTTTCCCTGGGGCGACGTGAGCACCGCGTATAACACCACCGGCATTAAGAACATCGAGGTCTTCCTTGCCACGCCGCCGGCTTTGCTGTGGGGCGCGAGGTTGGGCAATCTGCTGACACCGTTGCTGAGCTTGGCCGCCGTGCAAACCGCACTGAAGAACCGCGCGGGCGCCAGATCCGGACCCTCGGCCCAAGCGCGGGCCGCGAGCCCGACCTATGTGTGGGGCGAGGCTCGTAACGCCGCCGGCACGATACGAACCGGGCGCATTCGTACCGCCAACGGCTATGACGTGACCGTGCACGGTGCACTCGCGGTGGTCAAAATTTTGCTTGCCCGCAACGATGGGGAGGGCGGTACCCTGACCCCGGCCCGGCTTTGTGGGGTGGATCTGATTACCGGGTTGGCGGGATCAGGACCGCTCAATATCGCTTAGCAGCGATCAAGCTCTCCTTGGTCAGCTGCCCGCCGGCCGGAAGAAGTCGCCCATTAAGATATGCACTGACCGGCCCGGTCAGTGCCATGTCCCGCAATTCGCGCGGACGAACGAGTTGCGCGGCAACGATCTCGCGGTTGTCGAGCTGCAGCTGAGGAAGTCGATCGAGCCGAAGTTCAAAAAAATGCACTTTGTCTTTTCGCCCGTCCCAGGTGCCGCAGACGCTGCCCGCGGGGAGGAGCTCATATGGCGGGAAGCCGATTTCTTCGGCTAACTCGCGACGTGCCGCTGCTTCGGGCGTTTCACCTCGCTCGACGCCGCCGCCCGGAAGAGTCCATGCAAGTCGATACGACGGCCGGACCAACAGCAGCGCGTGATCGACATAGATCGCCACCAGCGCCCCCTCATGCCGCTGACCCCGCATCTGCCACCAGACGCGAGCGAGTGGAAAACCAACTCTGAAGGCCACCTGCCAAGCAGTGTCCAAAAGCGTGCAAGGCCGGGTCCGCACGAGATCTGACATGAGTTTGCTTTACATGGTGTGCGGACAAAGCGACAGACGGCAGGCGTGAGGTAGCTTGCAGAAAATGGCCCCTTCAGCGGGAGCGCCGCGCTACGGCAATGCCGGGCACCCATAATTCGAGCGCCAATCCGGGGTAGTTGACACCGCCGAACCAGCGCATAAGTCAGGGTCAAACGCGAAACGGACGCTGTTGCGCACTCCTTGGGGAAGTCACACGTATGACCGTCGCTGAAGGTGAAATGGCTCCAGACTTTGAGATGCCCGCGACCGGCGGACGCACGGTCAGTCTCACCGGATACAAGGGCAAACCATTCATCCTGTATTTTTACCCCAAAGCCGACACGCCAGGCTGTACCAAGGAGGCGTGCGCGTTCCAGGAGGCGATGCCGGAGTTTGAAAAGATCGGCCTGGATGTGATCGGCGTGTCACCTGACAAGATCAAGCCGATCGAGAAATTCGCTGCAAAGTACGGGCTGACGTTCCCTCTGGCGTCCGACGAGCTTCACCTGGTGGCAGACCGATACGGAACCTGGGTCGAGAAGTCGATGTATGGACGGAAATACATGGGAATGGAGCGAACGACATTTCTTATCGGCGCGGACGGAAAACTGCTGAAGGCGTGGCGAAAGGTCAGCGTAGCTGGTCACGCCGACGACGTCATGAGAACCGCGCGGGCTGCAAACCTTTTGTAGCCCGACCGGATATGCCGGCGAAATCCGCGGCGGCACGCGCCAAGACAAGGTCAGACCCTGGCTAGCCTTGACGAAGATTAACCGTGCTTCGGGTTTCCTTCACTGTCTATTCCACCGGTCATCGGTTATCACCTCGCCATGGCACAGGCAGACACAACCAGGGCGGCCGCAGGATCGTGGCTGCGTCAAGAACAACGTAAGGGCCGCCGAGCCGCTCGCCCGATCCTGATGTGGCACGTGCTTGGGTCGATCGCCGGCATCGGACAAGCCTTCGCCGCAGCCACGGTTCTGGCCGCGGCGCTCACCGGCTCGTTTTCGGAAACGCCGGCACTCCTGGCATTCGGCGCATTGGCCGCACTTCGTGCAGGCGTCGCCTACCTTTCCGAACGAGCGGCGTTCACTGCCGGGGCCGCTGCCAGGCGCCGGCTGCGAAGCGATTCGCTCTCCCGGCTGCTACATGCCGGGCCTGCGCTGCTGCGTGACCGCCACTCCGGGGATCTGGCAACCATCGTGGTCGACAAGATCGAGGCCTTGGACGGTCTTTTCGCCCGCTATGTTCCGGCGGCGACCTTTGCCATTGTCGGCCCGGCCGTCGTGCTAATTGCGGTGTGCTACGCCGACCCTTGGGCGGCACTTTTGCTGCTGGGTTGCGGCATCTTAGTACCGGTCGGCATGGCGGTCGCCGGGATCGGTGCCGCCGCCGCCTCGCGCAACCAATTCCTTGCCATGGCTCGCCTGCAGGCCCGCTTTATCGATCGGGTACGCGGCATGGCCACGATCGTGCTCTACGGTCGTGCCGAGGACGAAGCCGCGGCGCTGTCTCGGGCCGCCTCCGACCTTCGAATCCGCACCATGCGCGTCCTGCGTGTGGCGTTCCTCTCGTCGGTCGTGCTCGATCTCGCGGCCGCGCTGGCGTTGATCGTGCTGGCCATCCACTATTTCGGCCTGCTGCGGACGAACGGCACCAGCGGCATTCTGTGGCCCGCTTTGGCCGTCCTGCTGCTGACTCCGGAATTCTTCGCCCCACTGCGCCACTTCTCGGCCGCCTACCAGGACCGCCTGCACGCCACCGGGGCCGCCGAATCGCTGATTGAACTGCCGCCGCTCCCTGACCCGGTTCCGGCCAGGGAGATCCGCACCGTCGCCGCGCAAGGCGTTACCGTCATCTTCGACAACGTGTGCCTAACCTGGGATGCCTCACGCGGGCCTGCCCTGGATGGCCTGTCTTTCCGGGTAGCGGCTGGCGAAACACTCGTCCTCGCCGGCCCATCTGGCGCGGGAAAATCCTCTGTCATCGAAATCCTGCTGGGTTTTGTCCGCCCCGATAGCGGTCGGGTCACCATCAACGGCGTCGACATCACCGACCTCGTTCCACAGGCGCTGTCTCGCCTGACCGCCTGGATCGGCCAGCGTCCCATCCTGTTCGCCGGCTCCATCCGCGACAACATATTGTTCGCCAGGCCCGAAGCTTCTGCCGACGAGGTTGCCGCCGCTGCCACCGCCGCTCGGCTTGATCAATTCGCCGCCGCGCTGCCGGCCGGTCTGGACACTCAGATCGGTGAAGGCGGCTACGGCCTGTCCGGCGGCCAGGCCCAACGCGTCGCTATCGCCCGAGCGTATTTAAAGAATGCACCACTGTTGCTCCTCGACGAACCCACCGCCCACCTCGATCCCGTTACCGAACAGGAAGTGCTGGACAGTCTCCGCCGTCTCACCCTGAGCCGGACGGTCATTCTGGCAAGTCATTCCTCCGCCGCGCACGGCTTTGCCGGCCGGCGATTGGACTTACGTGACGGCAGGGCCCTCGCGACGCGAGGCGCGGCATGATCGCGGCGACGCGAGGCGCGGCATGATCGCGCCGCTTTGCCGGATCATGGGTCTGTGGAGCCGGCAGACCGGCTGGTTGCTGGTTGGTTTGCTGATTGCGCTAGCGGCCTTGACCGCGGGTATCGGGCTGATGACGATGTCCGGCCTGACCATCGGCGCAGCGGTTCTTGCCGGGTCACTAGCCGCCCCGGCCCTGTTACGCGCATTTGGCACCGCCCGCGTGGTGCTGCGCTACATTGAACGCCTGGTCACCCACAACGCAACCTTTCGGGCACTGGCCGACCTCCGGGTCTGGTTGTTTCGCCGGCTCGCTCGCAGTTCAGCTGGGGGCCTCGGTTTCCGCCACTCTGGCGATATGCTGGCCCGTTTGGTCGGCGATGTCGAAGCGCTGGACGGACTATATCTTCGGATCCTCCTGCCGCTGGCCGGCGCCGTCCTCCTGCTGCCGGTTCTCGTCCTGCTGATCGGCCATCGGTCTCCGGTTTTAGCCATCGAGGTCGGTATGCTGTTCGCCGCCGCCGCCTTCTTGCTGCCGTGGATGGCCGCCCAAGTATCTGGCCGGGCGGGAACCGGCTTGGCGACCGGAGCAAGCGCCCTGCGCGTCGCCGCCCTGGATGCCCTGACCGGCCTTCGGGAAGTTCGCGCCTTCGCAGCCGAAGGCCGTATGCTGGCAGTCGTTCAAGCGAAAGAATCTGCCCTGCTGTCCGCCCAGCAGACCTTGGCGAGCCGGACCGCGCTTGCCGGAGCCGCCTCCTTCCTATGCGCCCAACTCGCCGTGCTCGCGGTTCTGATCGATGCCGGCGCCAGCCCGTCCATCGCGGTCGCCGCCGCGTTCCTGGTGCTTGCCGCGTTTGAGGCTGTGGGAGGCCTCTCGCGCGCCGGCGCGCTGGCCGGCCATGCCTCTGCCGCCGCCCACCGCGTTCTGGAGGCTGCCGATGCCCCGAACCCAGTCCCCGATCCCACCGACCCCGCCGCTATGCCTGCCAGCACCGCCTTGCGGATTGAGGCGGTGGAATTCCGCTGGCAGCCCGACCGCCCCGCCGTCTTCGATGGCCTAACGCTCGACATTCCCCAAGGTGCCCGCGTCGCGCTGCTTGGGCCGTCCGGAGCTGGAAAATCGACCCTGGCCGCGCTAGCCTTGAAGGTCGTGGCACCTCGGTCAGGCCAGATCCGGCTCGGTGGTGTCGACATCGCTACCCTCCCGACCGCGCTCGTCCGTGCTCGGATCGGCTGGCTCGGCCAAACCACCCACCTGTTCGACGACACCATCGCGGCAAATCTGCTGCTGGCCCGGCCCGACGCCGACGAGACCGCGCTGTGGGCCGCATTGGATGCCGCTCGGATCGGCGACGTGGTACGCGCGCTGCCGGAACGGTTGGACACCTGGGTCGGAGAGGGTGGCACCCGTTTCTCGGGTGGCGAGGGGCGCCGGCTGGCCCTGGCGCGCGCCTTACTTTCGACCGCCCCAATCCTGATCCTGGACGAGCCCTGCGCTGGTTTGGATGCTGAAGCCGAACGGTCCTTTCTGCAGACGTTGAATGAGACGGCGGCAGACCGGACGGTGATCTTGATCACGCACCGGTTGATCGGCATTGAGCGGCTGGACCGGATCTTCCGACTCTCCAGCGGCAAGGCGGTGGCGGCAGCGGGTTAGCCGAACTTCGTCTACTTACCATTCTGCAGTTAACCCGATCGTTACGCGACCGCGGCAAGCTTAAGTATTCAAGCGGCGAGAGGCTGGACGCTTGCTTCGATCTCGGCCCCGGACTGCGCCTGAGCCATAGCTAGGTCGTGGGCTGTTTGCAAACCGAGCCAAAACTGCGGGCTGGTGCGGAAGCAGCGGGCGAGACGCAGTGCTAAATCCGACGTCATCGGCTCCCGGTCGTCGATGACAGGCAGAATTTGGCTCGCCGGTACGCCCAGCGCATAAGCAAGAGCCTCTGCATCGAGCCGCATCGGCTCCATATATTCTTCCCGCAACACCTGTCCGGGGTGCATTCTGCGAACTACTCGTGCCATCGGAACCTGCGGTTGTCTGCAGTTGGACCATGCAGGTCACTCATGGCAGCAAAGTGGCAAATCTTGCCTCATTGTAAGGCGGCCAATCGTTTTGTCGCGAATGCAGCCGCAACTTCGCGAGTATTTGGGAAGTTCGCCTGGGTCACTTTTCTGCGAGCGGCCCGGACTCGCCTTCAGACTACGAGCGAGGGTAGATCTTTCTTCACACGATTTCGTCCAGAGCGTTTGGCATGATAAAGCGCCGCATCGGCCCGAGCCATGAGCCGTTCAATACTTTGGTCGGCCGCCTGCTGAACAGCCAAACCGATACTAATTGTCATCTCTATTTTCTGATCACCGAATGCCACGTGCTCTGCCTCCACCCGGCTTCTCAGTCGCTCGGCGACAACCTCGGCGATTTCGGCCGAGCCGGATTGCAGCACGATGGCAAACTCTTCGCCTCCCATACGCCCTAAAAGATCGCCCTCCCGTAAACCGAGACGAAGCATAGCAACCAGGTGCTGCAATGCCAGATCACCACCGGCATGGCCATATCGGTCGTTGATCCGCTTAAAGTGGTCAACGTCGATCATCAAAAGGACCACGGATTGGCCGGCTGGCCGAACCCAGTTCATTTCGCGCTGACCGGCGACGAGCAATGCGGAACGATTCAAAACGCCAGTCAAGCCGTCCGTAGTAGCCAGTCGGCGAAGGTCCTTCTCCAGATTGCGGCGTTCGGCGATCTCGTTTTCCAAGTCCAGGCGAGCGATCTCGACCTTTCGAGCGCTTTCGTCGGCTGCTTCGGCCAATGAGGCCAGAAAAGCCCCCTGTTCCTCCAACATTTCCGTCCTGAAGCGAAGCTCCGCGGTAACCTTCTCCATGGCATGCTGCGCTTCACGGTTTAATTCTTGCGAGATTTCAGCATAGGTCAGGACCCGGCCTCCATCCGAGCAGGGTTTGCAGCTGAAAAGGACGCGGACATCATTCGCGAGCGTGAGCCGGATCGGCCGGATTGAACCAGCCCGCACGGCGTCCACCCGTTCTGCAATGAGTTCGTCCATTTCGTCCGATGGCATTTCGATCCGTCCGGTAACTGCCGCAAAGGTCACCAAATCACTGAAATGCGGCCCGCTAGACAGAAGAGCCGGGGGCAGGTCGAAGAGCTCGATCTGGCGATCGTTGATAAAGCGGACGCGCATATCACGGTTAAGCAGAATGATGCCGATGTCGACGCAATTCAGCGCGTCAGTCAGCATCCGCAGCATCGTTTCGTTCGGCTCGGCGATCAGGAAATGATGCATCTCCGCCTTTCTTTTCCCCGTCTGGGTGTCCGCCTCCTGACGCGTTTTTCCCGCCAATGACGACGAGAAGCAGGCTAGGTGCAATTGGTTAATAAGTGGTGAAAGCGAACTGGTTTGTGAAATTTCAGCTGATGCCGATTACAGGTAAGTACGATTATCTCTAGACCCGACGGCATCCTGAAGCCGATAAATCCAGCGAATCGAATGCGCGGACGACAAAAGACGGTTAACGGTGGGTCGTTCGGTTAAGAGCCGATTCGCTTCACCGCAACCCACGCCTTCAATCGGGGCCGGTGGGACGACGTCGTAACAAATACCGCTGGCGACCCTCCAGCACCAAATCCCGGCGTTGGTTGTGGATTGTGCTTGCGAAGCCAACCACGCCCGTCGTCCGGTTTCCGCTCAATTCATCGATTTCAAGCGCGGGATAAACCGTGTCGCCGGCGAACACCGGCTTCAGGAACCGGCTGGACTGCTCGATGAAGCCGACCAGCGAGTCTTCGGTCAGGTAGGGAAACAGTCCGGCGCCGGCCGCGGTCTGTATCAGCGATTGCAGCCCGTGCGCCAACAGGCCGGGCATACCGCGAGCTTTGCAAAACTCCACATCGTAATGGATCGGATGGTTGTCGCCGCTGGCCGCCTGAAAGGCCAGGAAAACAGCTTCCGTCATGGTTCGGCTGGGCAGCACGAAGCGCTCGCCTATGCGGAAATCCTCGAACCAGCGTTGTTCCGGAACCATGCGATGCCGGGTGGGATCAAATTCGGTCATACCGCACCCACTTCGCGCATCATGGCGATCCGTTGGGTGGAAAAACCGATTTCAGCCAACACTTCGTCCGTGTGCTGGCCGACCGAGGGGACGTCGCCGATTGCCGCCTCTTCGTCGGTGAAGACGAATGGTGGCAGTAGCACGCGCACGGGGCCGCCCTCGGTCTGGACAGTGCGCCATTTGTCCCGGGCTTCGAACTGCACGTGGTTCCAAACGTCGATTGGTTCATTCAGCCGGCCGTTGGCGATGCCCGCTTTGTCGAGCAACGCGACGATCTCCTCCGAGTATTTGTCACTGAAGAAATCTTCGATCACCGCCGTCAGACTTTCTCGGTTGGCCCGTCGCTGCGCCATGGTGACGAAGCGTGGATCGGTCTGAATGGCCGGATCACCGAGCACTTTCTGGCAAAAGGTGCCCCATTCGCGTTCGTTCTGCAGGCCGAGAATCACCTGGCCGTCCTTGGTCTTATGGGCGCCATACGGGGCGATCGCCGGGTGGCTGGTCGGCAGCCGGGGCGGCGGCGACCCGGTGTAGGCATGGCGCAGCATCGGGTAGGTCATCCACTCGCCCAGCGCGTCGAGCATCGCGATTTTCACGTTCGCCCCCTCCCCCGTCCGGCCGCGGCGCACCAATGCGGACAGGACGCCGGTCAGCGCGTACATCCCGGTCGCGATATCGGCGATCGAGATGCCGACACGGGATACCTCGTCGGCAGACCCGGTGACGCTGATAAGGCCCGCTTCGGCTTGGATCAGCAGATCATAGGCCTTCTTCTGCACGAACGGGCCGCTCTCGCCATAGCCGGAGATGTCGCACACGACCAACTTGGGGTTGACGAGCTTCAGCGCCTCATGGGTCAATCCAAGCCTCGCTGCGGCGCCCGGGGCGAGGTTCTGCACGAGCACGTCGGCGCCGGCGATCAACGCGTCCAGGGCGGCGCGGGCGTCCGGGTTCTTCACGTCCAGCGTGACACTGCGCTTGCCGCGGTTCAACCAGATGAAGTGGCTGCACACTCCATTGACGTAGTCGTCGTAGGCCCGCGCGAAATCGCCATCACCGGGCCGCTCGATCTTGATCACGTCGGCGCCGAGGTCGGCCAAATGGCGTGTGCATAAGCGGCGCCGCCACTGCGTGCTCCAGCGCGATCACGCGCATGCCTTCCATGGGTCGCATCCGGCCGCTTCCTCTTCTTGTTTGCCGCAGGGGCGAACAAAGCGCCGGGGCCAGCGGCTGTCAAAGCCGCACTTGGCGCACAATGAAGGCCGAGGCGATCAGTGCGCCTGCTGCCACCAGCGAGGGCAACCCGAACCCGCCTGTCACATCGAACAAGTACCCCGCCATGCTCGGTCCCAGGATCTGCCCGAACCCGAACGCGGCCGTCATCCTGGCCAGCACCGGCCGCGGATTGGCCGGGGCCAACTGGCGCGCTCCGGCCAGACCCAGAGCGGTCAGACCCATGAAGGTGCCACCCAGCAACGCCGCGGCGAATATGACGCCCGGTACGGTCTGCCAGAGCACACTGGCAGCAACGCCGACCGCCTCGGCCACGCAGGCCAGACTGAAGGTACGCGAGATGCCGAAGTCGGGACGCCGCTCTCGCCCAGAAGGCGACGGACGGAATCGCCGTCAGACCCACGACCAGCCACACAAGAGGTTCCGCGGCGCGGATCAGTGGCGAGCCGCGGACAATCGCCACCAGGAAAGTCGCGGTGACAATGTAGCCAAAACCGAACAGGCCATACGCGCAGATCAGAGCACCAAGGCCGCGCCGTCGCTGCGTGGGCGCGGCCTCGGTCGGCCCGGCGGGGTCGGGAACCGTCGTTCGGCGGCACGAGCCAGGCGACCACTACCAGGGCACTCACCGCCACGGCTCCGACGCCATACCACAGGGCGCGCCATCCGAACCCCGCTGCCAGCAACAAGGACACGATCACCGCCGAAGCAGCGATCCCTGCTCCGACGCCGGCGAAATGCACCTGAGCCAGATGCGGACGCCGTGCCGATGCCAACCGATCGAGCACCAGCGCTGACGCCAGGACCAGCACGAAGGCACTCGCCGCTCCTCCGATAAAGCGCAGAGCCAGGAAGGCGGGCATCGAGGACACCAGTCCCATCGTGCCCGTCGTCACGGCGCTGATGCCAAGCGATCCCAGCAACCACGTGCGACGGGATCCGGGCAGCCGGGGCGCTGCCGCCAGCAAGGCGCCGATGAGATAGCCGAGGAGATTCGCCGATGCGATCAGCCCGGCCTGTGACTTCGACAGGTGCAAGGCCTCCGCCATCACCGGAAGGATCGGGGTATAGACGAACCGCCCGATGCCAAGGGCTGCCGCCAATGCGACGAGGCCGCCCGGTGGCGAGGGCAACGGGACTTCCGGACCGGTTGGAAGAAGGCATGTGGCACCACATTCGCTAAGTCGGGTGGTCGGACCCTAGCCATTGCGCGAGCATCACTAAAAACGGGAATAAATGATCAGATCGATCTGTCGAACAGATTACTCCGCCGCCTGTGCCACCAGTTCGGTTGGCCGGGCAGCTGCGAGAAACGCCGTCAAGCGCACTGGAGACATAGGCGTCGCGCCTTCGTGCGAAAACCGTGTCCACAAAGGCGTCCTCCGGCGGGAGTAGATGAACGCCAACCTGTCCGGCCCGACGGGCGGTTTCGACCAGGGCGCGGGGAAGCAATGTTATTCCAAGCCCCGCGCTCGTACAGGCAAGTATTGCTTCCAGCGTGCCGAATTCGAGCACTCGGACGCCGACCGATCCACGCCGTGCCAGCAGCGCCTCCAGTCGCAGACGGTAGGAACACCCCGCGCGCAGGACAACGATCCGGAAGTCGCCCTTGCGGATGACCGCGTCGAGGCTGGCAATGTTCGGTGCCGTCAGAGCCACCAGTTCCTCCCGGAACATCGTCTCCGCGCTTAGATCGGGATGATCGACTGGGCCGCACACGAAGGCGCCTTCAACCCGATGGGCCAATACGTCCTCGATCAGTTCACACGTGGTGCCGGTGCGCAACGAAAGGTCAACTTCCGGGTACGCCGCGGCATACTCCGACAACAGCGGTGCCAAACGCATGGCGGCCGTGGTTTCCAAAGATCCCAAGACCAGCGGACCAGCCGGCACCCCATCGTCTCGCGCCGCTTTGCGGGCATCCTGCAGCATCTGCCGGATCGTCAGGGCATAGGGCAGCAGGCGCCGTGCCGCTGCGGTCGGAGAAACGCCGCGTGCATGGCGTTCAAACAGCGACGTACCAAGTTCGTCTTCCAGCGCCCGGATCCGCCCGGTGACGTTGGACTGGACGGTATTAAGTTCCAGCGCGGCGCGGTTCATGCTGCCCAGCCGAGCGACGGCCTCAAACACTTTCAGATCGCCGGCATCCATGTCCTGACCTCCTTCAGCGGCGGGTGTGACGCTTTTGGCACGACCGGGACCGGCAGCCAAACTTGGCCTCCACGTCGATCCGCGGGCACTGGCCGGCTTTGACAGCGCCCGCGGCACCAGCCAAATTCGGGCCGGGGCCGGAGGCATGCCATGAACAATATAGACCGGGTGTGGCCGAGCGATGCCGCGGGCAAGGTGCCTTATTGGGTTTATTCGGATCCGGAGGTGTATGCGGCGGAACTGGAGCGGATCTGGTACGGCCCGCACTGGCTGTTCTGCGCCCTGGAGGCCGAAATTCCCGAGGTCGGGGACTTCAAGACGACCACCCTGGGCGAGCGTCCGGTCATTGTCGTGCGCAGCGGACCGGACGAGGTCAGCGTGCTTGAAAACCGCTGCGCTCATCGCGGGGTAAAGTTCTGCCAGGCGCGCAAGGGGCATGTGAAGGACCTGCTGTGTCCCTATCACCAGTGGAACTACAGCCTGCGCGGTGACTTGCAGGGTGCGGCGTTCCGCCGTGGGGTCCGCGGCCAGGGCGGCATGCCGGATGACTTCGATCCGAAGAACATCAGCCTGCGCAAGTTGCGGGTGGAGGTGGTCAACGGCCTGGTCTGGGCGACGTTCTCCGACGATACTCCATCGTTTCGAGAATACCTGGGCGAGCGGTTCTGGCAGCACTACACGCGCGTCTATGACGGTCGCAAACTGCAAGTCCTTGGCTATAACCGGCAGCACATTCCGGGCAACTGGAAGCTGATGCAGGAGAACATCAAGGACCCGTATCACGCGTCGTTGCTGCACGTTTTCTTCGTGACGTTCGGGCTGTTTCGCGCCGATCAGAAGTCGGCCACGGAAGTCGACCCGACCGGGCGCCATGGAATCCTGATCAGCCGCGCCGGCCGCCAGGAGATCAACGACGTCACCTCCGGGATGCGCACGTTCAGAAGCGATATCACGCTCGCCGATCCGCGGATCATGGACGTGGTGCAGGAATTTCCGGGCGACGAAACGGTCGGCATGATAACGGTTTTTCCGAGCGTGGTGCTGCAGCAGAACCAGAATTCCCTCAGCATCCGCCACATCGTCCCGACCGGTCCGGCCGGGTTCGACTTCCACTGGACCCACTGGTGCTATGCCGACGACACCGCCGAGATGCGGCTGCGGCGGACACGTCAGGCCAATCTGTTCGGGCCGGCGGGGTTCGTATCCGCCGACGACGGCGAGATCATCGAAATGAGCCAGCAGGGCTTTACCCATTACCCGGATGAAGATGCGCTGGTGATCATGGGCGGCCGCGGGATCGAAAGCGTCGACCACATGGTGACCGAGGTCGGCATTCGCGGCATGTATCGTTACTGGCGTGAGGCGATGGGTCTATGATCGACCGCGACGCCCTGCGCGATTTCTATGACGAATACTATACCGTGCTGGATGATGTGCGGCTGGACGAATGGCCGGCGCTGTTCACCGAGGATTGCGTCTATCGCGTCATCCCCCGTGAGAATTATGAGGCTGGATATACGCTTTCCACGATCTACGCGGAAAGCCGGGGGATGCTGGTCGATCGGGTAATGGGCATGACCCGGACGCAAATGTACGCGCCGCGTTACTATCGCCGGTTCCCCGGTCCGCTGCGGGTCGTCTCGCGCGACGCCGACAGTGTGCGGTCGCGGCACAACCTGCTGGTGGTGCAGACGCTGATCGACAAAAAAAGTGAGATCGTCCTCTCAGCCGTCTGCCACGACGTGCTGGTGAACGATGAGGGACGCAATCGGCTGCGCGAAAGAATCGTGGTGTTCGATTCGGAGATGATACCGAACAGTCTGATTTATCCGGCGTGAAGGAAATCTCGTGTCCGCAGTCCTGAGCAACGATGCCACCGCCCAGTTGCAGACGCTCTACGCGGAGATGCAGCCACGCAGCCTGTATCCGTTGTGGGAGGTGCTCGGCGCGCTGGTTACGCCGAAACCGCGTTCTTCCGCCCAGGTCCATCGCTGGTCCTACACCGACGCTCGGGATTACCTGCTGCGTGCCGGCGACCTGATCAGCGCCGAACAGGCGGAGCGGCGCGTGCTGATCATGGAGAATCCAGGGTTGCCGGGGTCGTCCTCCGTCACGTCAAGTCTTTACGCCGGGCTGCAGTTGATCTTGCCGGGCGAAATCGCCCCCTGCCACCGTCACGCCCAAAGCGCGCTGCGCTTCGTGATGGAGGGCGAAGGCGCTTTCACCGCTGTCGATGGTGAGAAGGCGATAATGCGTCCGTTCGATCTGGTTCTGACGCCGGGCTGGCAGTGGCACGACCATGGCAACACGTCGTCGCAGCCGATGATCTGGCTGGACGGGCTCGACATCCCGACCGTGCTGCTGTTCGACGCCAGCTTCGCCGAACATCTTGCCGGCATCCGCCCATCCGGAAACCGTTCCACCGGGCGATACCGCGCTGCGCTACGGCCGGAACTTGCGTCCGATGCGCGGGACCGCGGCCGATCGCCGCCCAGACCGCCAGCCGCTGTTCCACTATCCGTATGCCGAGTGGCGGGAAAGCCTGCACTGCCTGGCGCGCTCCGCCGATCCGGACCCGCATTTCGGCTACGCGCTGGAGTTCACCAATCCTGCCGACGGCGGCGCGGTGATGCCGACGATCTCTGCCCATGTGCGGCTGCTGCCGGCTGGGTTCACCTCGCGGCCGCGGGCCTCCACCGATGGCACGATCTTCGTCGTGGTGGAAGGAAGTGGCACCGCGCACATCGACGACCGGGACATTCCGCTGGAGGTTCGCGATACGGTGGTGGTTCCGTCGTGGCGGGAGGTCGTGTTGCGGGCAGACTCGGACTTGGTGCTGTTCGGGTATTCGGACCGCACGGCGCAGGAAAAACTTGGGCTGTTCCGGGAACTTCGAGGGTAGTTTTCTGCTTAGGCCGCGCCCGTCGCAGGGCTCGACTTACGTCGTGCTATCCATTCCTCCAAACGTTGGAATATGACGAAGAAACAGGGCACGAACACCACCGCAAGGCAGGTGGAAGCCAGCATTCCCGTCGAAACCGAAATTCCGATCGACTTGCGGGCATTGGCCCCTGCCCCCGTCGCCAGCACCAGCGGTAGCACCCCCAGGATGAACGCGAAGGACGTCATCAGGATCGGCCGCAACCGGGCACGAGCCGCACCGACGGCCGCGTCCATGACGGAGGCGCCGTGCAGCAATCGCTGTTCCCGCGCAACCTCTACGATCAGGATCGCGTTCTTGGCGCCCAGCGCGATCAGCAGCATCAGCCCGATCTGGGTGTACAAGTTATTGTCCACCCCCAGCGCACTCAACGCCAGAACCGGCCCAAGTAATGCCAGCGGCACCGCCAGAACTACGGACACCGGCGCCAGCCAACTCTCGTATTGACCGGCAAGCACCAGGTAGACCAAGAGGATCGCCAAGGCCAAAAACCACGTACATCTGGTTGCCGACCGCTTTCTCCTGATAAGACATCGCGGTCCATTCCGACGCCGAACCAGGCGGTAGCGTCTTCGCGGCAATCTCGTCCATTAGTCCCAGCGCGTCCCCCGAACTGAACCCCGGCGCGGGCTGGCCGATAATCGTTGCTGATGGATACAGATTATATAGCTGCACCAGCGCCGGTCCGGTGGTTGGGGTGATCTCCACTACCGTGCCCAGCGGCACCATGGTGCCATCGCCGGCACGCACCGGTAGGGCCTCGATAGCAGCCGGTGTCGCCCGTCCCTGCGCGTCGGCCTCGACATACACCTGGAAAGTCAACCCGAACTTGTTGATCTGACCGACGAAGCTCGATCCGACATAGGTGGCCAGCGTCTGAAACACCTGGCCGGTCGTGATACCCAATGCTTCGGCCTTCGTCCGATTCACTGCCACCTGCATTTGCGGCACGGCCGCCCGGATTGTCGTGTTCGTCCGCGCCAGAGCGGATTGAGTATTCGCATCGCCGACGATCGTCCGGGTCAGCGACTGCAATTTCGGAAAATCGCCGCTGCCGTCGCGCAATTCCACTTGCATGGAGAAGCCGCCGGAATTGCCGATGCCCTGAATGGCGGGCGGCGGAACCACCAGAATCGTTGCTTCCTCGATCGGCGCCACCGCGGCGCTCAGAGCGCGGTACATGCCCAGCAGGCCTTGATCCGCGGAATTGCGCTGGCTCCAATCCTTGAGCACGACGTAGGCGACGCCCGCGTTGGACAGCGACGCGCTGTTGTCCAAGACCGAGATGCCGGCGATGCAAATGACGTCTTGCACGCCGGGCACAGGGCTTACGGCACGTTGCACCTTCGCCAGGACCGCCTGTGTACGGTCCAGGGACGCGCTGTCGGGCAGTTGCACGGAGACCAGGAAATAGCCCTGGTCTTCCAGGGGCAGGAACCCGGTGGGCAGCCGCGACAGACCATAGAGGCCGCCGCCCATCACGATCAGGGCCAGAATGACCATGGCACCGCTCCATCGCGTCATGGATGCGATCAGTCGGACATACCAGCGCTCCAGCCCCCCATAGACCGTGTTGAAACCGCGATAAAATGCGTTGCGCTTTTCCATTGGCACCGTCGGCCGCAGCCACAACGCGCATTGGGTCGGCTTCAGGGTGGCGGCGTTGATCGCGCTGATCAGGGCGGTCGCGGCAATCACCAAAGCGAACTGGGCGTAGAGCTTTCCGGTAAGCCCGGGCAGGAACGCAGCCGGAATGAAGACCGACATCAGCACCAGGGTGATTCCGATGATCGGGCCGAACAGTTCGTTCATGGCCTTGATGGCGGCGTCATGGCCGCTCAATCCCATTTCGACGTAGTGTGCGGCGCCCTCCACGACAACGATTGCGTCATCCACAACGATGCCGATCGCCAGCACGATGGCAAACAGGGTCGAAAGGTTGATGGTAAAGCCAAGCGCCGCCATGGCCGCAAAGGCGCCAATGATGGTTACCGGCACCGTCGTCGCCGGGACCAGCGTGGCGCGAATGTCCTGGAGGAAAACCAGAATGACAATTAGCACCAGCACGCCGGCCTCGATCAGCGTATGATAGACTTCATCGACCGAGGCCGAGACGAACTTCGTGGTGTCGAACGGAATGTCGTATCGCACGCCTTGCGGGAACGCGCGCGACAGCGCCGTCATCTTCGCTCGGACTTCATTCATTACGGTCAGCGCGTTGGCGCCGGGCGACAGGAATATCGCCATGCCCGCGGCCGGCTTACCGTTCGAGGTGAAGGCCTGCCCATAGGTCTGCGCGCCGAGCTCCACGTGCCCGATGTCGCGGATGCGGGTCACCGCGCCGCCCGCGCCGGTCTTGACGATCACCTCCTCGAACTGCGCCGCGTCGGCCAGCCGCCCCGCAACATTGAGCGTGTACTGGAAGCTGTGTCCGGTCGCCGGAGGCGCGCCAATCTGCCCGGCGGTAACCTCCACGCTCTGCTGCTGCAAGGCCGAGGTAACATCGTTGACCGTCAGGCTGCGCGCCTGCATCAGCGCGGGATCAAGCCAGATCCGCATCGCGTATTGGCCGGCTCCAAACACGTTGACGTTGCCGACACCGGGCAGGCGAGCCATCGCCTGCTGGAGATTGATCGCCGCGTAGTTGCTGAGATACAGACTGTCGTAGTGGCCGTCGGGAGCGGTCAGAGTGACGATGCCCAGAATTGCGGTCGATCTCTGCTGGACGACGACGCCCTGCGCCTGCACCGCTTGCGGCAGCGCCGCAAGGGCACTGGCGACCCGGTTCTGCACCAGTACCTGGGCGAAGTTCAGGTCGGTGCCGATCGCGAAAGTGACAGTCAGTGAATAGCTGCCATCGCTGGCGTTGGTCGATTGCATATACAGCATGCCCTGGACGCCGTTCACCTGCTGCTCGATCGGCAAGGCGACAGTGTTCATGACATCTGTAGCGCTGGCGCCGGGATAGCGAGTGGTTACCTGAACCGTCGGCGGCACCACATCCGGAAGCTGCGCGATCGGCAGCGTGAACAGGGAAACGCCGCCGATCAGGACGAACAGGATCGCCAGGACATTGGCGAGGACCGGCCGCTCGATGAAGAATTTGGCGATCATCGGGCCGCATCCGTCAGGCTGACCGTGGCGGGTTCGACGGTTTGACCAGGCACGGCGCGCTGCAGCCCATCCACGACCACGAGGTCATCCGCGGCGAGACCCGTCTCGATCACCCGCAACGTCCCTTCCAGCGGTCCCGTGGTTACGTGCTTTTGCACGACGACGTGATCCGGCCCGGTCACCAGCAGGTAGCGGCCGCCCTGGTCCGCCGCCAGCGCCGCGTCCGGCACCAGCAAAGCCGCAACTCCGGTCTCCAGCGGCACCCGCACGCGGGCGAAATACCCGGGCAGCAGGACACCGTCGGCGTTCTCCAGCACGCCGCGTGCAATGATCGTTCCGGTTGAGGGATCGACCGTCGGTGCGACGTAATCCATGTGGCCGCGGTGCGGGTAGCCGGTCTCGCCCTGCAGGCCGATCTCGATCGGGATTGTCTGGACCGATTCCACACGCCGTCCCTCGCGCAGCGCGGCGCCGCGGATGCGGATCACGACCTGCTCGCTGACGTTGAAGGTCACATAGATCGGCTTGATCTGCACGATCGTCGCCAGCTTGGTGGGCTGGGTTCCGACGAGGTCGCCGACCGACACCAAATGCGCCGACACGCGCCCGTCGAACGGCGCCAGGACCCGCGTGTAGCTATAGTTTATCGCGGCAATCTGGGTGTTGGCCTGTGCCTGCGCTACATTCGCTTGCGCCGTGTCACGCTGTGCCCGTGCATCGTCCAGGCTCTGCACCGAGGCCACGGAATTCCGCTGCAAGGACTCGGCGCGGACAAAATTTGCCTGGGCATCGACCAGGGTCGCCTGCGCCGAGGCTTCTGCCGCCTGGGCCTGGTTTAATTTGGCCTGATACGGCGGCGGCTCGATTGTAAACAGGATATCACCGGTCTTTACCTCGGCCCCGTCGGTATAGCTGATCCCTTGCACGAAGCCTTGTATCCGAGCGACGAGATCAACCGACGCGAAGGCGGTGGTATTGCCGGTCGCCTCCAGGTAACGGGTGATCTTCTGTGCGACCGGCTTAGCGACGCTGACCTTAGGCGGCGGCGGCGGCGCGTACTGGTTCGATTTCTTACACCCGGCGACCATCAGCATCACACCAACGAGAACCGCGCATCCGGCCATGTTCTGACATCGCCGCATTTTTGAGCCTCGTTGGTGAGTTTGGACGTGACGGAACCTTAATGGGCATCGCCCCGGATCGGCCAGTCCCTTCGCAAGAATGAGCGCCGGTCGAATTATCTTTCGAATTATCTATTGTGTGGCGCGCAAAACGCGGGTTAGAGTTTCGAATTGCGCCATCCCGGCCATTCTGGAAGAAGCCGGAACCAGATCGGCGAATATCAGCTACCGGCGATTGTTCCCGCACCTGCTATTGGTGCCCACACCGGGAGAAAAATATGTCTGCATCGGACGACAAGAAAGACACTGTTTCTGAAAAGTCTAAGCATGCTCCGGAGCATGATGAGCACATGGAAGACGAGGAAAAAATTTTGGCCGGCCGAAAGGATGTCAACTATCCGGCGATGCTAACCAAGGATGTCCCGGGCGGTTGAGCCGTCTGGATTATTTACTACTTCCATGGCTCCTGGTTCTGTTGACAAAACAAAAAGAGCCGGCCCGTTTGAACGGCAAATCCAAGAAATAGTTGGAAACCAGGGCACACGCCTTCGCGCGCCGCAAAAGGAAGCTCGCGGTTGGTGAGCGCCGCCGTTCCCGGGACCGGCCGCCCGGCATCGGCATCGTGCCGCTTCAGGCCGGCCACACGTTCGGGGCCGAGGTCGCCAACGTCGACCTGCGGCGCCTTGACGACGCCGGCTTCGCCGCCATCCATCAGGCGTGGATCGACCATCAGGTGCTGCTGTTTCGCGACCAAAGCATTGTCGGATGCCGACCTGATCGCCTTCTCCCGCCGCTTCGGCGACCTCGATCAGCGCCGGTTCAGGAAAATGGCCAGCGCTTCGTCGATGGCATGCCGGAAATCTATGTCGTGTCGAACGTCATCGAAAACGGCGTGGCGATCGGCAGCCTGGGCGCCGGCGAGGCGGTCTGGCACACCGACATGTCCTATCTGCCCGCTCCGCCCAAGGCGAGCATGCTGTTCGCGCTGGAAATTCCGCCCGCCGGAGGCGATACCTGGTTCTGCGACATGTATGCCGCGTTCGAACGCCTCCCGCCCGCCCTGCGCCACCGGAGCGACGGGCCTGCGCGTCAAGCACGACGGCACCTACAACAGCGGCGGCTATGTCCGCCAGGGCGTCACTCCGACGCGACGATCCGCGCCAGGCTCCCGGCATGCTCCATCCATTGGTCTGCACCCATCCCGAAAGCGGGCGCCGCATGCTCTATCTCGGACGCCGCCGCATGGCCTGGATCGAGGGCATGGACCTGCCGAGTCCGAAGCGCTGCTGGACGAGATCTGGGCCTACGCCACCCGCCGGAGATCAGCTTCACCCATCACTGGCGGGTCGGCGACCTCGTGCTGTGGGACAACCGCTGCACCATGCACCGCCGCGACCCGTTCGAGCGTCCGCCCGCCGGGTCATGCACCGGACCCAGATCAAGGGCACCGCACCGCCGGCCGCGTGAACACCGGCGAGACCTTCATCGTTTGTCTTGGGAACATCGATGACGGAGTATGACACTATCAGCATCGGGGCCGGCCAGTCTCAGGACAGACTAAACCGTCCAAACCGGCGGATGATAGCCAAGCGGAACCGACGGCCGAGCCCAGTAAGGTGGCGTTTCGGAGAGTTGGACGACGGTTTCAGATGCTGCAACGGGCCGGGTGGCGTTTCACTCACCATCGACCAGCGATCAATTTAGTGAGCCTGAACTCGGCCGGAACATTACGGCTACAACTCTGTGGCGGGCTTCTCACAGATCGACGATCCATTTGCCGACCTGGGCCAAAGAGATGCGCACCAGCCAGCTTCCGCCTTCCT
>CAVZTH010000026.1:0-45701 GCA_963778125.1 uncultured Alphaproteobacteria bacterium
AATGTCGCCTCGGTCCGTCTCGCCCCCGCGGCGCGATCTCCTGGAAATTGACATACCAAAGGGGGTCTCGCCATACTGATCGGTATCCAGAAACCGGAGGCCGGCCATGAAGCTGATGTGGTTCCACCTGATGCCCTATACGGAACTGCCGGAAAATTTCCGCGAGGCCAATCCGTCCGTCTGGGTGGACATCCATTCCTCGTTGTTTGATCCGAAGCGCGCTCACCTAATGTACAACGACTTCATGGACGAACTGGAATACGCCGCCGAGGTCGGCTTCGATGCCATTTGCGTGAACGAGCACCACTCCAACGGCTACGGCCTGATGCCGTCGCCGAACCTGATCGCCGCCTCGCTCGTCCCGCCGCACCACCGATACCGCGATCTGCGTGATGGGCAACTCGCTGGCGCTGTACAATCCTCCTACGCGGGTGGCTGAAGAATTCGCGATGATCGACTGCATCTCCGGCGGCCGGTTGATCGCCGGGTTCCCGGTCGGGACGCCGATGGACACCTGTTATGCCTACGGGACAAATCCAAGCCAGCTTCGCCAGCGATACCATGAGGCGCATGATCTCGTGCTTCGGGCCTGGACCGAGAAGGACACCTTCGCCTTCAATGGCCGCTTCAACCAGCAGCGCTATGTAAACATCTGGCCCCGCCCCGTGCAGAACCCGCATCCGCCGATCTGGGTGCCCGGCGGCGGCTCGGTGGAGACCTGGCGTTGGTGCGCCGAGATGAACTACGTCTACTGCTATCTGTCCTACTACGGCTACAAGGCCGGCCGCGCCACGATGGATGGTTTCTGGCAGAAATGGGGCGGCTGGGCAAGGATAAGAACCCATACCAGGCGGGCTTCCTGCAGTTTATCGGCGTCGGAGAATCCCGCCAGCATGCCTTCGACCTGTACGCGGAGGCAGCGGAGTACTTCTATGGCCGCTGCCTGCACGTCGATCCGAAATGGGCGACGCCGCCGGGCTATACCAGCGAGGGCAGCCAGCGCGCCGGCATCGAAAGCCAGATTAAACAAGCCGCCGACGCCGGCGTGCGAGGAAAATCGACCGGCGAGCGTTTTGCCTCCGTCGCCCGCGACATGGATGCGATCGTGGAGAAAGGCTACGTCATCGTCGGCTCCCCCGACGAGGTCGCCGAACAACTTCGGGAGGTGGCGACGCAACTGAATGTCGGCCACCTGATGCTGCTGCTGCAGTATGGCAACATGAGCAAGGACCTGACCCGGTACAACACCAAACTGTTTGCGGAACAGGTCATGCCGAAACTGAGAGGCGTCCACGCCAATTGGACCGACCATTGGTGGCCTCGCCCGATGGAGGCAGCCCAACGCGCCGAAGTTCCCGCCTACGTGCCGAGGCTGGCGGCCGAATAGTCATCAACGATCCCGGGAGCGAGACGTGAGCGAACTTCAAACGTTGACCATCGAAGTCAACGCTTTTCCGACGCGTATCTGGCGCAAGGGTAATGGCCCGAAGATCGGCTTCCTGGCCGGATTTGGCGGCCTGCCACGCTGGATGCCGTTCCTCGACGAACTGGCGAAATCGCGCACCGTGATCGTTCCCTCCCTGCCGGGCTTTCCGGGCGGCGACCGCGGGCATTCGGTGCTGGACTCGCATCTGGATTGGTTGCTCGCGGTTCGGGACATCCTGGATCAATGCGATCTCGCCGGCGCCGATCTGGCCGGCAGCTCGGTCGGCGCCTCATTGGCGGCCGAGGTCGCGGCCCTTTGGCCGGCGTCAGTGCGCAAACTGGCGCTCATCGCGCCGTTCGGGTTGTTCGACGAGAAGAACCCGCCAACCGATCCGTGGGCGCAGCGCGGCGGACGCGGTCCCAGGACTGATGTGTGCCGATCCCGAAATCTGGAAGGCGATGAAGGCGCCTCCCGAGGGCGCCAACTCGATCGAATGGCCGATCGAGCAGGTTCGCGCCAACGAAGCCGCTGCCCGCATCTTCTGGCCGCTGGGGAACACCCGGATCGAGAAACGCCTACGCCTGATCAAGGCCCCAACTCTGCTGCTGTGGGGCGAGCAGGACAAAGTCATGCCCCGCGCCTATGCCGAGATGTTCGCCAAAGGCATCAGCGGCGACAACCACCACGCGGATTATCGCGGGCGCCGGCCATCTCGCCGAACTGGACAAGCCGGCGGAGGTAGCCGGAGAGATTTTGGCGTTTACCGGCTGGATCGCCTCCTTTAAACGCAATCCGATCCCCCGATTCGTCGTCAGGAAGCCACTCCTAAATAGCGCCGCCGCAGGTGCGTCTGAAACGCGAGCGGATCGAGCGCCCGGCCCGTTGCCCGCTCCAGGATTTCCTGGAAGCCAAAGCGGCTTCCGACGCCGTGTACATGAACCCGAAGCCACGCCAGAAGCGGCCCGAGATCGCCTCGTCCGAACGCCTCGTCCAGGTCCGGACACCTGCTCCCGCGCCGCCTCCATCAATTGCGCGGCCGCCATCGCGCCCAGCGTGTAGCTCGGGAAATAGCCGAACGCGCCATCATACCAATGGATGTCCTGCAGGCAGCCCTGCGCGTCGTCTGGCGGCGTGATGCCCAGCAGAGCAAACAGCCCGTCGTTCCATGCGCCGGGCAGGTCGCCGACCGTCAGGTCTCCGCGCGATCATGCGCCTGTTCCAGCCGGAAGCGCAGGATGACGTGGGCGGGATAGGTCAGTTCGTCGGCATCGACCCGGATGAAACCGCGCTCCACGCGCCGCCACAGCCGGCCAAGGTTCTCCAGCCGATAGGGTTCGGGCGACCCGCCGAACGTCTGCATGCAGGCGACCACCAAGCCAGCCCAGGAAAGCGTCGGAACGGAAGGCCTGCATTTCGACGATCAGCGACTGGCTTTCGTGCGTCGCCATTCCGGCCGCCTCGCCGACCGGCTGGCGCGCGTACGCCGCCGGCAGGCCGCGCTCATACAGCGCATGGCCGGTTTCATGCACCACCGCCAGAATGGCGGAGGCAAAGTCGTCCTCCAGGTAGCGGGTGGTGATCCGGACATCGGTCGGCGTCCCGCCGGAAAACGGATGCGCCGACTGATCGAGCCGTGCATGGTCGAAATCCAGCCCGAGGCGTTGCGCGAGGTCGCGGCAGAGTGCCTCCTGCGCCGCGACCGGGAACGGGCCGACTGGGCGGATCGGGCTTGGCTGTCGCGCCTGCCTTGCTTCGACCTCCGGCAGCGCGGTCGACAGGAATTCCTCGTAGGCGGCGAAGATCGGCGCCACGTCAGCGGCGCCGATGCCTGGCTGGAAGCCGTCCATCAGCGCGTCGTACGGACTGAGGCCGAGCGCGCTTGCCAGCGCCGCCGCCGCTTCGCGGGTCAGCCGCAACACCTCGGCCAGATGCGGTGCGCACCAAGCCGAAATCGGCGTCGTGACGGGCCACGCGCCACACCTTCTCGCAGTCGGAATTCGCCTTCGCCTGCGCCTCCACCAGATCCGCCGGCAACGCCTTGGCGCGGGTATAGCGCGTGGCGCATCAGGCGCAGATTGGCGGCCTCCCACGGATCCGATGTCTCCGCCGCCGCGAGGTCGGCCTCGACCTCCGGCGCGGTCAGATGCGGCATGCCGCAGAACGGCCAGCACCGCGAGTTGGTCGCCGCGGGCCGCGCCGCCGCCCGGCGGCATGACAGCCGCGGCGTCCCACCCCAGCATGGAGGCGCACTCGCCGATCGTGGCGATGAGCGTGAAGCGGGCGGCCAGCCGTTCATAGGCGGATGGATTTGTCATGACCGCACTGCCTTTCGTGCCCAGACACCGAATATGACGACCAGCGACGCCGCCAGCCCATACCAGGTGATGACATACGACAGATGGTTGTTCGGCGGCCGCGGCAAATGCTGCGCCGGAGCCGGATAAGCCTCCGGCGACGGCGGACCCATGGCGACCAGGGTGAACGGCGCCGGAGCCGGCAACGCCGACCGCGGCACCGATCGCCTGCGGGTCAAGCGTATAGAACTGCCGCGCCGCCTCGTCGTCGGCCGCGCTGAACCAGCTTCGGCGTCTCCCGCGGCCGGACATAGCCGGTAACGGTCACCACGCCGGCGGATCGTTGAGCGGGACGTCGCGCTTTTGCGGCACCCATCCGCGATCCACCAGGATCGTGGGCGCTTCCTCCCGCTCCAACGGAACGATCTGATGAGATCCCATCGTCGGCCCGGTCCGGGTGTCGCGCACCTCGGCGCCGAATGCGGCGGCGCTGATCGAAGCGGAAATGTCCGGTCACCGATACTTTCGTGTAAGGCGCCGGATCCGTTCCCAGCGGCACCGGCGGCGCGGCCTCGGCCGCCGCGATCCGCGCCAGGATGCCTTCCTTCCAGTGCAGCCGATAAACCTGCCAGGTGCCCAGCCCGAGCAGGACGACCAGCATGACCAGGGTGCTAGGCCGGGAACCAGGAACCGGCGGTAGGCCGATGTCACAAGCCCATCTCGGCGGCGCGGTGACGGAATTGCAGCGCGACCAGCGCCGCCTTCACCGGTCGCATCATCAGGATCGCCAGCGGCAGCGTCACCGCCGGCCATAGCATCGCATGCACCCAGAGCGGCGGGCTGAAACGGAACTCGACCCAGAAGGCCAGGCCGACGACGATGGCGCCGAGCACCATGATCACGCCGACCGCGCCGGCGTCACCGGTGTCGGATCCGCCGAAGATCCAGCCCGCAGACCGGGCAAGCGGGCCGCAACGTCAGCAGCCCCTTGAACAGCTTGCCCTTGCCGCACCGCGGGCAGCGGCAGCGCAGCGCCGCCTGAAGGATCGAGATCGCCGGCTCGGCCACGGCGTCGGGATTACTCGGCCGCGATCTGGCCCGCGCCGTACCAGTAGATGCAGACGAACAGGAACAGCCACACCACGTCGACGAAGTGCCAGTACCAGGCCGCCGCCTCGAAGCCGAAATGCCGCTCCGGCGTGAACTGGCCGGCTCGCGCGCGGAACCAGCAGACGATCAGGAAGCAGGTGCCGACGATGACGTGGAAGCCGTGGAAGCCGGTGGCCAGGAAGAACACCGACGGATAGACGCCGCCGCCGTTGAACTTGAACGGCGCGTGGGAATACTCGATCGCCTGGCACAGCGTGAAGCTCAGGCCCAGCAGGATGGTCAGGCCAAGCCCGCGGACCAGGCCCTTGCGGTCGCCCTCCAGCAGGCAGTGGTGCGCCCAGGTGACCGTGGTGCCGGACAGCAGCAGGATCATCGTGTTCAGGAACGGCAGGTGGAACGGATCGAAGGTGTGGATGGTGCGTCGGCGGCCAAACCGTCTGGCCGTTGCCCTGGGTGTCCGGGAACAGCAGGAAGTTGAAATAGGCCCAGAAGAAGCCGACGAAGAACATCACCTCGCTGGCGATGAACAGGGTCATGCCGTAGCGCAGGCCGAGCCGCACGATCGGGCTGTGGGCGCCGGGCGTGCGGCTTTCCCGCATCACGTCGCGCCACCAGAAGAACATCGTTGTCAGCACGGTCAGCGCCCCGAGGACAAGGAGCACGTAGTTGCCGAAATGCGCGGCGAGGATGATGCCGAACAACGTCAGGAAGCCGCCAAGGGCGCCGATGATCGGCCACGGGCTGGGATCGGGGAGATGATAGGGGTGCTTCAATCCGGAACTCGCCAGGACCGGTCCACCGTGCGCGTCGCTGCTCATGCCATATCCATACCAACACCGCCGGGGAAACCGCCCCGACCCGGCTGCCGCATAATCGCCAAATCCCGAACCAGTTCAAGATGGCGACGGGTGTTCCGCGCGGCGATCAGTTCGGCTTCGACTTTTCTTCAAGCTGCGCCGCTGACATCGGCCCGACATGCGGCCCCGCCTTGGCGAGGGCGCCCGATTTCGCGGCGTCGTCCAAGGAACGGAAAAACGTATAGGACAGGGTGATCACCTTGACGTCCGCGGTGTTCGGATCAGTGCGGATCGCCGGATCGACCCAGAAGCTGACCGGAAACTCCATGTTCTGCTCAGGCGACAGCGTCTGCTTGTTGAAGCAGAAGCAGGCGGTCTTGTGGAAATATTTTCCGACCTTTTCCGGCGTAACGTTGTACAGCGCCATCCCGGTCACCGATCGGCGGACTTGTTGGCGGCGTGGTAGAACGCGACTTGCTCGTCGCCCAGCTTCAGCGAGACCTCGACCTGATCCGGCGCGAATGTCCACGGCAAGTCCGGGGTTGGTGTCGGCGTTGAAGCGCACCCGGATGGTCTCGCCGTTCGAGCCCGGCGCGGCCGCCAGCCCGATACTCGGCGTGCCGCCATAACCGGTGGCCGCGCAAAACAGCCGATACAGCGGGATGGCGGCGAACGACATGCCGACCATGCCGATCATGACGACGAAGAGCACGCCCGCGAGGAAGGTGTTGCGCCGGCCACCGGTCATTCAGAAGTGCGCCATTTTGACGATGGTGATGGCGTAGAACAGAAGGCAGAGTCCGAATAGCACGATCATGATCGCCCAGCTTCGTCCACGCCGCCTGCGCGCCGCATCGGCGCTGGGCGTGACAACCGGCACATCAGCTTCCTGGTCCATGTCCTAAAAAACCAGACGATCGATGGCCAGCACACCGAAGAGCGCGAACAGATACAGGACCGAATATTTGAACGCCCGCTTCGCTGGCATATCGCGCGTGAGGCTGACGCCGGTCTCGTCCTGCCGATCGGTCATCACGTGATAAACTCGCTCCAGAAACACCGCCCCGAGCAGTCCGGCGCTCACGCCATAAAGTCGGGCCGCTGAAGCCGACAAAGAACGGGACCAGCGACAACGGCACCAAAACGAGCGTATATAGCAGGATCTGCCGCCTGGTCTCCTTCGCCCCAGCCACGACCGGCAGCATCGGCACTCCGGCGCGCCGGTAATCGTCATTCGCCCACAGCGCCAGCGACCAGAAATGCGGCGGCGTCCAGATGAACACGATCGCGAACAGCACCAGCGGGATCAGATCCACCGACCCCGTCACGGCCGCCCAGCCGATAACCGGCGGAAAGGCACCTGCCGCGCCGCCGATGACGATGTTCTGTGGCGTCCGTCGCTTCAGCCACACCGTATAGACAAACACGTAAAAGCAGATCGACAGCGCCAGGATCAGGGCGGCGGGGAGATTGACCGCGAGTCCCATGACCAGCACGGACCCAACCGCCAGCGTAACACCAAAACCCAACGCCGGGCCCGGTTGAATCCGACCGGCGGGGATAGGCCGATTCCGGGTCCGACGCATGATCGCGTCGATATCCCGGTCGTACCACATGTTGATCGCCCCGCAGGCACCCGCCGCCACGGTGATGCACAGGATCGCGGTAAACGCCAACACCGGATTCAGATGCCCGGGCGCCACCCATAACCCGATGGCCCCGGTGAACACCACGAGTGTCAGCACCCGCGGCTTCAGTAAGGCGATCCAGTCGCGATAGTCCGCCTCGACGATCATATCGCCCGCCGAAAACGAGCTCATGATCTCCGTCTCGGTTATCGAAGGTATCGTGTCACTCACTTCTCAGCCAATCCGTGGCAATTCCAAATAGGTATGAAACGCCGGAGGCGACGTCTGCGTCCATTCGAGGGTCGTGGCGCCCTCCCCCCAGTAGTTATCGGCCACATGCTCCTTCGAGGTGAAGGTGCGGAAGCAGACATACAAGAATACCAGGAACGCGGCGCCACCGATATAGGCCCCGATTGAGGAAACAAAGTTCCAACCGGCGAACGCGTTGGGATAATCCGGATAGCGGCGCGGCATGCCCGACAGCCCCAGGAAATGCTGCGGGAAGAAGGTCAGGTTGACGCCGACGAACGTCATCCAGAAATGCACCTTGCCCCAGAACTCGGGGTACTGATGGCCGGACATCTTTCCGATCCAGTAGTAGAAACCTGCGAAGATCGAGAACACCGCACCCAGCGACAGCACGTAGTGGAAGTGCGCCACGATGTAATAGGTGTTGTGTATCACCTCATCGATTCCGGCATTGGCGCAAACCACACCGGTTACCCCGCCAATCGTGAAGACGAACAGGAACCCGATCGCCCAGAGCATCGGCGTCTTGAACTCGACCGAACCGCCCCACATCGTGGCGATCCATGAGAACACCTTGATGCCGGTGGGAACCGCGATCACCAACGTTGCTCCCATGAAATAAGCCCGCGTGTCGACGTCCATTCCGGATATGAACATGTGGTGCGCCCATACGACGAAGCCGACCACGCCGATGCCCACCATGGCGTAAACCATGCCTAGGTAGCCGAAGATCGGCTTCTTGCTGAAGGTCGAGATCACGTGGCTGACGATGCCGAAGCCCGGCAAGATCATGATGTAGACTTCCGGATGGCCGAAGAACCAGAACAGATGCTGGAACAGCACCGGGTCGCCGCCTCCGGTCGGGTCGAAGAACGCGGTGCCGAAATTGCGGTCACAGATCAACATGGTGATCGCGCCGGCTAGCACCGGCACCGCCAACACCAGCAGGAACGCCGTAACAAGCTCTGACCAGATGAACAGCGGCATCTTGTGCAGGGTCATGCCCGGCGCCCGCATGTTGAATATGGTGACGATGAAATTCATCGATCCAAGCAGCGAGCTGGCTCCGGCCAGATGCAACGCGAACAGCGTGCAATCCATGCCCATGCCCGCCTCGTAGGTCGAATTCGATAGCGGCGGGTATAACGTCCAGCCGGAACCCGACTCACCCATGAACAGCCCGATGCAGATCAGCACGAAAGCCGGCGGGAGCAGCCAGAAGCTGATGTTGTTCAGCCGCGGGAACGCCATATCCGGCGCCCCGATCATGAGCGGGATGAACCAATTACCGAAGCCGCCGATCAGCGCAGGCATGACCGAGAAGAAGATCATCAGCAGCCCGTGGCTGGTGATGATGGTGTTCCACTCCTGCCCCTCGGTGACGATGTGATTGTTGGGAAATTGTAATTGTGCGCGCATGATTTCGGACAGAATGCCGCCGACTGTCCCCCCGATCACCGCGAAGATCAGATAAAGAGTGCCGATGTCCTTGTGATTTGTGACTAAAAAGCCAGCGTGTCACAAAGCCGGGCTTATGGTCATGATCATGGTCGTGAGTGTGACCATGATCGTGGTCATGGGCGTGGGTGTCAGAAAACGCAGACATCGTAGTTCTCCACTGATTCGCCGTCGCCTAAGCCGGCAATCCTTCGCGCTGGGACAGTCTCTAGCCTCATCATTTCGATGCTATCTTGGGTAGGACAGCCGCCGAAGCGGACTTTTTCGCCGCTTCGATCCAAGTCTTGAAATCCGCCTCGGATACCGCCTTCACGGAAATTGGCATCCGGCTGTGATCCTGACCACAGATCTGGTTGCATTCGCCGTAGAAGGTGCCGACCTGGTCAGCTTCCATCCAGGTTTCGATGGTACGGCCGGGGATCGCGTATCGCTGCACGCCAAACGCCGGAATGAAGAAGCTGTGGATCACGTCAGTGCTGTTGGTCAGAATACGAATCTTTTTGTTCACCGGAATGACGACCTGATTATCCACGTCGAGCAGGCGCAGTTGTCCGGGCTTCAGATCCTCATCGTGGATATAGCGGCTTTCGATATCGACGTTGCCCTGGTCGGGATAAGAAAATTCCCAATACCACTGATGGCCGGTGACCTTGATGGTCATGTCCGGATCCGGCGTCCGATCCTGGTAATAGATCAGGCGGAACGATGGGATGGCGATCACCACCAGGATCAGCACCGGAAGCACCGTCCAGAGGATCTCGATAATTGTATTGTGGCTGGTTTGGCTGGGTGTCGGATTTCGCTGGGCATTGTATCGGATCATCACCCAGACCAACAGCCCTGCGACAAACAGGGTGATGACGGTGATGATCACCAGCACCAGATCATGGAGGTCGATGATGCGATCCTTGATCGGACCGAACGACCGCTGCATCCCCATTTCCCAGGGCTGCGGTGCTCCTACCGCGCCCTGAGCCCAAGCGAATGGTGCCGCCGAAAGGCTGAAACCGAACCCCGCCATGGCTGCCAGCAGCCATTTAACCATCCGCATCGATTGACCACCCCAGTTCGTCAGAAGGTAGTGCGGCGTGGTTGAGATCCGCCGCCGCCTCTGCCGCTCGCCTACCGGACCCAACCAACAAGATCAAGATGTCAGTGGACGAGTAGCGGATATAATCCGACGGATAATGCCGCCAGATTATATCCACTAGCCCTTGTTTTGATGGGCCGATTCACCCGACCGCAAGGATGCTTCTGTCGGGATCGGACCACTAGCGGGCTATCGCGCATTCATCGACCGGCCGGTGGCCCTAGACCCGCAGGCGAACCAGGGTAAAGACCCCAAAGGGCGGGATCGATTCCGCTTCGATCCGCTTCAAATCCTCAGCGGAAAAAATCGCGTCCATAGCGAAATCAGGGTGCCATCCGAGGGCCCGGGACGCCGGCGCCATCGCGCGCTCCAGCCACCACCTGGGACCCTTGGCCGCGGCAAAATGATTGACCAGCAGGATGTCGCCGCCCGGCCGCACCAATCGGCGCATCTCGGCCAGCAGGCGCCGCGGATTGGGCACGACCGAGGCCACGAACATCCCCACCGCGATGTCGAAAGCGTGTTCATCAAAGGATGTCGCTTCGGCGTCCATCACATGCAGCGCCTGGACGTTGGTCAGTCCGTCCTCACGCGTACGCTCGCGCGCTTTCCGCAGCATCTCTTTGGAAAGATCGATGCCCGTGACGCGCTTATCCGAGTTGTAATGTGGCAGGGCCAATCCTGTCCCGACACCGACCTCCAGCACATCGGTTCCCGGCATGCGGTTTATCATCGATACGGCGCGAAGACGTCCTTTTGATGAGATACCGCCGAACACCGTGTCGTAGACCCCAGCCCAACGACGATACGCCTCGACGATCGACGCTTGATCCAACGCCGCCACCGGCACCAGTCGGCCCGCGCTGGTCGATGGGTTTCTCTTCTGGAGAGTTTGATTCATCCGCCGCCGAACGTCCTTCTGCCAACCGCCCTTGTATTTCGGGCAACTTGCCCAAGCGGAGATAAAGACGCCTTAGATTACGCAGGGTTGCGGCGCAAGCGGGGCACTAGCGCAAAAAACGCTGTGTTGTTCGTTCTCGTCAGTGCGTTGTCGAGGGCTCACGGTTAGAGGCCGCAGCCTGAGCACCTGGTCCCGCCAACGATCCGCTTGGCTTGGAGGTGGCTTCTTCCATCGACGCGTCCTCGGGTTCTGCCATGTTCTTTTTAAATGATTTGATGCCTTTGGCGAAGTCGCCCATCAACCCGCTGATCTTATTGCCGCCGCCAAACAGCACAAGGATCACGGCCAGCACGACCAACCAATGCCAGATGCTGAAGCTACCCATACGTCCTCCACATGATGCGACAAACCAGACGATCCCGGGATGATTATCGTTCTAACCGGGCGAAGGGCTGTCCGACGAAACTAAGTCATGACATGGCGCGAGTCGCCCATTGATGCAAGCACCGTCTAGCGGGCGCCGGGGGCAAGCTCGGGACGACCCGACCGGTGGTAGGGATGACCCTGTGCGATCGCCTGGGCGCGATACAATTGTTCAGCCAGCATTGCGCGTACCATGAAATGCGGCCAGGTCATCAAGCCGAGCGACAGCACATAGTCCGCCTTGTCGACCACAGCCGCGTCGAGGCCCTCGGCGCCGCCGATCAAGAAGCAGATCGGGCGCGCCAAGCGACTCCATTCACTCAATTGCCTCGAGAAACCCTCACTGTTCGGAACCTGTCCGCCGGGGTCGAGCGGAACAACGAACGCGTTCTTCGGCAAGGCGGCCAGCAGCGCGGCGCCCTCCTTGCGTTTTATAACCGAGGAGTCTCCGCGGCCTGTCGGCACCTCGGCGACCGTCAGGCGAGGCCGCAACCGGGTGTTATAGAGCTGGAACAACGCCGCTTCGGGTCCTTCACGAAGCCGACCGACGGCAACTAGATGCATGGCGGAGGAACTTAGCGCAGCCGCGGGATCTCGTCTTGCAGAGCTCTTGGCCCCCGCGCTAAACAGCCGCTCCTGGTAAACCGGGCGCGTAGCTCAGCGGGAGAGCACCTCCCTGACACGGAGGGGGTCACAGGTTCAATCCCTGTCGCGCCCACCAGCCCTTTCAACAAACCAACTTCTCATTTGGCGTTGATTGCGGCCGCGCGGAGAACGCTGCCGTGATCGGGCCGATAAGCGAGAACCAGGGGCTAGGAGGCGCGCCGCTCTCTCACCCCTGACCTACGCTCGAGCGATCGAACCGCTATGCTCCAAGAGATCCAGACTCTGGAGAGACCAGCGGCTCATGTAGCGCACGATGTCGCCGACAGTAGCGAAATGCGCCACGGCCTCATCCGGAATTTCGACCTCAAACGTTTCCTCAAGATAGAGTGCGAGCTTTAAACGCGCGAAGCGGCCAAGCCTCAGATCGTCAACAAGCCGGGAAGTGGGAGTAACGCTCTTCCCCGCGATATAAACCGTCTGCTCAACCGCCTGGACGACTTTCTCAAACACTAGGTCGCGCGTGTTGGATAGCATGACAAATTCCTGCTCATGGCCGCCTCCAGCGAGACGGGATAATGAAGCCGGTCAAAATGGGCGAACCTGGGTAGGTGGCGAAATCGCGTTAGCGTCCCGCCGACAATCTACTGGTCACTAAGCAGCCCGCTTAGTGACGATCTCGACTCCGCGAGCGCTTTTGCGCGTGCTTTGGGGCAGCTCGACCAGCGCACTGCGGACGGCGTCCTCTATTGTTTCAAGCAGCGTCGCCCTGCTTCCGAGTGCGGTGCGGCGTTCCGACGCAAGACCGGGCCGCGTCATGGCCTGTCGCGTGGTATTTGCCAGTAGGGCGAGGTTGGCCTGCAGGAACGCTGCATGGTTTTGGGGCAGGCGAACAGTGATGATGTCATTCGACATTAATTTGAACTCCTGTCAAAGGATAAGCACGAGGCGGCCAGCATTCTTCGTTGAAGCTGAGTTTTCAGTGCATCGCCTAAGCTGGCCAACGTCCCGGTTTGATGTCCGTCAGGACAACTTGTTGCTTCGCGGCCAACGCCTCAAAGGCTTCAGCCACGGATACGTATGGTTGGACCCGTCCGATCAGAGGCTGGATGAAAACAGTCTCTGCATCACGCCACATGATCCAGTGGCAGAGCGGGCTATCGGCAAGGTGCAAAGCCAGCACCTCTTCGTAATCTTCCGCATCCGAGCCGTGATCCAGACGGACAACCATCCGAAACCCGTTTGCTTCTGACCAGCTGCCAATCAGCACCAATTCGGCAACGCTAAATGAGAGACCCTTAAGGGCTTTGAACGGTAGTTGGGTGATGCGCATTTGGGCCTCACGGGTTCAAACGATCACGGTGAGGTGAGGTTAATCACACGAATTTGTGATCAGCAAGCAAAACCTAGGCTAAATCCGCATCAGAATCAGACCAGCGACGATTTTGCGCAAAGTTCGCCGGCTCAGTCAATAATTAGAACGATATCATAACAATTGTTGCCTGCGCCCGCTACCGTGTTCCATAGAATCGATCCCCAGCATCCCCCAAACCCGGCCTGATATACCCGCTGTCGTCCAGCTCTCGATCAATTGCGCCCGTGAAGACAGGCACATCCGGATGCGCCACGGTAAAGGCGTCAATCCCTTCCGGCGCCGCCAGCAGGCAAACGAACTTCATTGCCGTCACACCAGCCTGCTTCAACCGCGTTGCCGCTGCCGCCGCCGAATGTCCTGTCGCGAGCATCGGGTCCACCAAGATAACCAACCGTTCGGCAACGTCGCTCGGTAACTTCAAGTAATACTCCACCGGCCGCAGAGTGGTGTGATCGCGATATAGCCCGATATGACCCACACGAGCGGACGGAACGAGATCGAGCATTCCTTCCAGAATCCCATTGCCTGCGCGCAGAATTGAGACAATGCACAGCTTCTTCCCCGCCAGCTGCTCCGTGCTCATCGGCTCCAGCGGCGTTTCGATGTCAATCGTCTCCAGCGGGAGGTCGCGGGTGACCTCGTACGCCATCAGCAGGCTGATCTCCCGCGCCACCTGACGAAACTTTGCTGTGGTGGTGTTCTTGTCCCGCAGCAGCGTCAGCTTGTGACGCAACAACGGATGATCCAGCAGAGTCACGTCACGCATGTCGCTTCTCCGTCACAACGAGCGCTTGGGCGCCAGCAACCGGATTTGCCGCAGGCGTCAGATGGGTCACGAGAGAGGGTGACCCATCAGCTTCTTCAGGTTCACGGCGATCTCCTCGCCTGACTGATCCGCCCGCACGGGCGCGATAAAATCGCCGTTCGGGCCCATAAAGTAAAGCACGGAGCTGTGGTCCATCGAGTAATCGTTTGGCCCGTTACCGGTACGATGCTCGGCGTAATAAACCCGATATTCCTTCGCCACGTCGGCAATTTCCTCCGGCGTCCCGGTCAATCCCTCGATCTTGGGCCGAACGCCGCGGCGTATTGTTTGACCACCGCCGGCGTATCCCGCTTTGGATCGACGGTGATGAACAGCGGCTGGATATTGGATGCCGCAGGCCCCAGTTTGTCCATCGCATCGGCGACCGCGTTCAAGCGTTGTCGGACAAACGTCGGGACAGAAAGTATAGCCGAAATACACCAGCATATACTTGCCACGAAAATCCTTATCCGTAACAGTCTGCCATTTCCGTCCAGCAGCGTGAACGGCCCGCCAATGCCGAGCGGATTGTTGCGGCCGCCACTGCTCAGCCACAGGAACCCGCCGGCGCCGATCAACAGAACGGCCAGCAACAGGCCCATCGTTACGTATAGAATGCGGTTCGACTTAGTGGTGGTGTTCATGGGAGCCTCCGCTGAGTTGCTCAATCGGGTGGGTGCAGATGCCGCGTATCGCGGCTAGTAGGTCGTCGCGCGAATGCCAGCCACCGGTGGCGCCCGGCCGCTGCACCGCCCGCAGCCACCCATTGGGGTCGACCAGAAACGCGGAGCCGGCCAGTCTCGTCCAGCGGCAGATCGGCGAGGATGGCATATGCATTCCAGCCGGCCGGGCCGGTCGCGATGCATGACCCGGGTCCGGGCTTGATGTTGCCCGCCGATAGGTCGCCCGCCGATACCTCCACCGTGATCGCGTCCCGCGACGGGACCGCAATTCGGTCTGTGGCCGCGTCGCCGAGAACCACGAATACGGCGTGCCCACGCAGGTCGGCCATGGTCGATGCGGCCACGCCATTGCACTCGATTGGCTGGGCCGGTGCGCGCACCGGCTGGTCGAGCGTGAAATCCTGCTGCATCGCCACCCCGGCGTTGTGGGCGCGCACGTAGTCGATCAAGGCCCAGCGATCGTCTGCCGAAAGCGAGTTGGCGAATCCGGGCATCGCCAGGCCGCCCTCGGGGTCGTCGATGCCATGGGTCAGCCACCAGAACATCTCGCCGTCGGTATGGTCCCAAAGACATGCGGTTGGGTCAGGTCGGCGGGCTTGATGCGCAGGCCGGCGGCGGCGGGGCCGTTGCCTTCCCCTTCGGGGCCGTGGCAGCTGACGCAGTTTTGCATGAACAGCGCCTGGCCGAGCGCGATCGAGGCGGCGGAGAAGCCGGTTGGCGAGGTCTGGAAGCTGGTCGGGTAGGCCTCCACGGTCAGCAGCGAGAGCGACGGCCCGCGCCACGCGATGATGGCCAGCATGATGGCCAGGGCGGTCAGCCGGAACCGCCGCCACAGCTAGCCGCCGCCAGCAGCAGCGACCGCCAGCGCCGATTGCGAGCAGGCTGACGAAGACCTCCTGCCGAAGATCCGGGTCCTCGCGCACGTGATCAGGCTGAACTGCCAGGAGAACGGCCAGACCGGCGCCTGGTGGGCGCCCGGGACCGTGGAGGCGAGGAACGCGGCAGCCGTGACGATCGCCAGGCCGAAGACGGTCTCGATGGATACCGACACCAGCAATTGTCGGCGTGCGCCGGGCGCGCCCGCGGCCAGCCGGTCGGTCAGCCACAGCCGGTTGAGCGCCGCCAGCGCCAGGGCCACCAGGAACAGCGTGATTTTCAGCAGAGCGATGTGGCCGTACGGGGTGCCGAACAGAGCGGGCAGGCTGCCGATCAGTTCCAGCGCCTGGGCGAATCCGGTGCCGGCGAGGACCAGAACGCAGGCCAGCCCGATCGGCGAGAACCGCTCGCAAACCGGGGCCGCGGCTGCCGGGGGCAACACGCGCAGGCTGATCCAGAGCGGCAGCAGGGCACCGAGCCAGATGCCGGCGGCGAGGAGATGAAGGAATTCGGAGAGGACGAGGCCGTCGCCGATCGCTCCGGCGGTGGCACCGGCGTGGCCGATGACGCCCTGGAGGCCGAGGGCGGCGGCGGCGAGAAGGAGCGCAAGGTAGACGGCGACCCGCCGCTGGATGCCGCGCCCGCTCGGATTGGATGGCTCGGACCGCGCCAGGCCATGACGCTTTGCGACACCCCGGCGAGTGTGGCGACCAGCAGGAGCGCCAGCCGCAGCATCAATGTCATGCCGTAGCGGGTGTGGCCGGCGACCAGCGGCAGCGCAGCCAGCAGATCGGACACATCGTCGGCTCCGGCCATGGCGGCGGATTGCAGTGTGAACCACGCCAGGCCGGCCAGCCAGGGCTACCGAGCCGCTGATCCACCACAGCCGGACCAGCCGCCGGTGCAGCGCGTCGGGGATTGCTCCGGCCGCGGGGAGGATCCAGGCAAGGAAGCCGGCCGTTCCCAGCAGCGACAAAGTCGCCGCCAGGTGCAGGGCCCGGACCAACGCCATCGTCGTGGCGGCGCTGATCATTCAGGGCTTCACGGTGAAGGTGAAGTGTCCCTCGGTCTTGTGGGTGTCGACCGAGGTGACATGCCACGCCACGCTGTAGGTTCCCGGCGGCAGCGTCTTCAGCTTGACCGACCAGGATGCGCCCGTCATCCTGCGTCGTGGGTTTCCCCTCGTCGACCCGGGCACCGGTGGCGTCGGTGACCTGGACGGTGCTGAACAGCGGCTCCACCGGTTCGGTATAGGTCAGGTTCAGCGCCGGCGGGGAACCGGAGACCTCCGAGCCGACCGCGGGAGAAGCGCGGTCGAGGAAGGCGTGGGCGAACGCTGCCTGCCCGATCAGGCAGGCAGCGGCGGCGATGGTGAGAATCTTTTTCATGGGTCAGAACCACTCGGCGATCGGTTTGCCCAGGCTATGGGGGAGCAGGTCGTCGAAATAGAGATGGAACTGGGCGATGACGCCGAGATGGGAGCCGGTGTTGCGGTTGCCGGGAACCAGCATCTCCAGCCCGACGGCATAGGTCGTCGCGGTGTAGTTGACACCGATACCCCACAAATATTGCGTGGTGTCCTGGGACGGCTTGCTGGCTGAGGACGACCATGCGAGCTCGACCACGGGCGTTAGTCTGTTGACGAAGTTGGGCAGTCCGTAATCCTTCACTTGCGAGGACAAATAGCGGATGCTGTATTGCAGCGACAAACCGCCGGTCCAGGCGTTGGACATGCCGTTGTTGACCGGATCGCCGCTGACCGGATCAACCTTCAGCTTCTTGTCGGCGATCGTGTAGGCAAGCTCGCCGGTCAGTGCGAATGGGCGTACCCAGCCGATCGGTATGTCGCCGAATCCCTTGCCAAAATAGATTGTCGGGGAGGTGGAGCTGCTGTCGTCGTTATCCAGCACCGCGCCGTTGGTGCCGTTGGCGCCGGTGCGGGCAAAATCCCGTTCCACGCCGACTGACAGCATGAACTCATGGTACGCGTTTACATAGGGTTTGTATTTCAAGGTGACGGCGAGGTTGTTCCAGCCGTTCGCGGTCTTCGCGCCGGGCTGGGTGAGCCAGTTGTAGCCGTCTGTTGATCGCGAAGCCGAAGTTTTCGGTGATGCGCTTGTCCAACTCAAATTCCAGGCCGTACTGGTTGGCCGCGGGACCGCCATCGGTTGGTTGAGGCAGGAAGCTGAAGGTGGGAAGGCTCGCCTCGTCGGCGACGTTCGGGTCGTCGATCAGCAGCGTGCTGATGAACATGTGGTCGCCGGCGTAGCCATGAGCGTGGGCATGCTGGGCCAAAGGCATCGTACCGACGGCAAGCGCGGCAAGCAGATAACGTGAATTCATGGGGAATCTCCTGAAGCAGACGAACAGTCGGCAGGCTCAGGAGAGGGTCGGCGGGGCCCTTGGCTGGCTGGGTGAACGATGCAGGGCCGGCGGCGCGGTGGAAGGCGGCGGCAGTTCCGGACGCAGGATCGCCTGGATCGCCGGCGGCGCTAGCAGCGTTGCGTCGGACGTCAGGGCGAGCGTCTGAGCGTGCAGCGTGGCGCAAAGCGGGCAAATCGGGCAGTCCGAGGGATGGTTCGGCCCGTGCGCCGGCGCGTTGCCGTTGTCGTCGGTGTGACACAGCACGGCCGCCACCGCGACCGGGTCGATCCGCGGCACCGTGGCACCCGCGCCAAGCTGCGCCATCAGTGCCAGCAGCACCGCGAACAGCCCGCACAGACGGAACCGGCTTGTCGGCATCGCCGCGTGTTTTACAGCTTTCGTCGTGACTAGGTATAGCAAATGCGGGACGTTCGAGGGGCTTGCAACATTACCGGCCTCTGCCGAAGCCGATCGGCGGAGGCTGGCACTCGAAAGCCTGCAGCCCGCTATACGGCGGAGGCTGACAGATGCTCCTGCAGGCGTGGCATCAGCTCCACAAGGTTGCAGGGCCGGTGGCGACTGTCCAACTGGAAAAGCAGGATATCGTCCCAGCCATCCTTTACCGCGCCCGTGCTGCCGGGTAGTGCAAACAGATAGGTTCCGCGGGCGACGCCGCCGATGGCGCGCGATTGCATCGTCGATGTACCGATCTTTTGATAGCTCAGCATGCGGAACAATTCGCCGAAGCCCTCGATCCGCTTTTCCATCACGTGATCGAAGGCTTCCGGCGTCACGTCACGCCCGGTGATGCCGGTGCCCCCTGTTGTGATGACCACGTCGATGTTCGGGTCGGCGATCCATCGGCGTAGCAGGGTCTCGATCGCCGCGGTGTCGTCCTTCTCAATCGCCCTGGCGGCGAGTTTGTGGCCGGCCTGCAGGATGCGATCGGCGAGCGCATCGCCTGACGTGTCATCGGCGGCGGTGCGGGTGTCCGACACCGTCAGCACGGCGATGTTGACTGGGATAAAGGGGCGGGTCGCATTTAGGCTGGCCATGGGTTGTGTCTCCGGCAGATAGACGCGCCGGGTATCAGTGGACCTCCGGCTGCGGCAGCGTCATTCTGCGCTCCTGCTCCAGCGGCGTGAAGCGGGGGAATTCGCCTGCCGCCAGGTCGTCGAGGCTTGGGGCCGGCAGGTGCATGCGGGCAGCATAGATCCACGAATAGACTAGCGCATGGGAGACGAAGGTCCGTGTTTCCGTCACCGGAATGGCTTCGATGAACAACAGGGGATCGCTGTTGTCGCGAATTTCCGGCCCCCAGCGCAAAAAATTTCCGGGGCCAGAATTGTAACTGGCAAGCATCTTTATCAAATTCTTATCAATCCCATCCTGGCGCGACAAATAGGAAAGATAACGCTGGCCGATCGCCAGATTCGAAGATGCCTCGTGCAACCGTTCCGGCGCATAAAGCAGATTGCCGGTTAGGTATTGTGCTGTGGCCGGCATGATCTGCATCAACCCGCGGGCGCCGGCTGGAGAAACTGCTTCGGTATCGAAATTTGACTCCAGGCGGGTCACGGCATACACCAAAGCTGGATCGATACTGAAACCTCCTGCCGGCCGCAGCCGTGGCATCGGGAAGCCCAATCCGACCCGCCGATTTCCATCCCGAGACTGCTGCAGATCGGCCATTTGGGTGGCACAATCGGTGAACCCCGCGGATGCGGCTCACCATCATCAGCGACTGTCCAAACACCGGGTCTTGCCGTGCCTTCGACCGGAGGGCGCGCATTTCCGCTTCGGCCCGACCAGGCTGGCCGATTTGCAGTAGTGCGAACGCCCGCCACCCGTGCGGCGTGGCGGCGACGGCATCGACGTCAGCCTGAGTGAGCAATCCGCCACTCAGCAGACTGCCGGGGTCCATTCGCAAAATCCGGCGCGCCAGCAGGCCGTGCAGGGTCAGGCGCTCCCCGGCGGCCACCTCCAGCCATTTCACCGTTCCCGCCAGATCATGCATCGTCCGGTTGGCACGAGACGCCCAGAACGCCGAGGCCGCGTGCAACCGTGCGGATGTCTTCGACGCCGTTGCTCCGCCTTCGAACATGGTACGTGCCAATTCGAACCGATGCAGCCGCCACGCCGCGAGGCCCCCAATATAGAACCCAAGACCGGGTTGATCCGCGGCGGGGGCACCGTTCAGTGCCAGGTCCGCAACGAGCCCGGCGTTGATATCTTCATTCTGGATAAATAATATTTGCGCGACTTCGGCACGGAGTTGTGCGGCATAAGCAAGGGAGATGCCTCGGGCGGAAGCGATCAGCCGCAGAGCCGAGGCCCAGTTCCCTCGCTGTGCACGGTCGAGAACAGTCCGGTCAAGTATCGGATCGCGGACGATATGGTTACCCGGCGGGTCGATATCTTCCGGTACTGGATCAGGTTCGCTAAAGCCGCCGGGAGCCGCGGCGTCCGGTGCCGGTGGTGCGCTGGCCCGGTTCGGGAACTTCGCCAGCAGCAAAGCATGGACCGACGTCGCGTCCGGTAGATCGCTATACCGCGACAGCCAGTCAGATAACTCATCCGCGGTCGAGCGATGAAAGCGGCCGAGATAGCGGTCGGCGAGCACGGCTCCAAGCAATAGCGGATTTTCCAGTTCCGAGCTCGATCGAACTGCCTCCGGAATGTTTCCGGCCGCCTGAAAGGCAAAAATTCGCCGCATCAAAGCGACATCGCCGGGCGTCAGCGGTTGCGGAAATGCCACCTCGGGCGCTGCGCGCTGCGGCACGCGCGGAGCGGCATAAGCAGCCTCATCTGCGGCCCGTATCCCTTTGCCATTCCCGGATGCAGGCGTTTGCCCGTGTGCTGCGGACGTAAACGCGCCGGCAAGGATCGCAGCCCCGGCAATAAATGCCCGAGCTTTGGGAAGGCAAGAGAGCGTGTAATCGATCCCTCTCATGCCGTCTCGCTATCCGCTCTAGCGGTGAGACGCAACCGCCCAACATGAGAAAAAATCGCTAATCGAGACAGAATACAAGAATCAGGGAATTACCCGCGTATTAACTTGATGTCACGTTTGCGTTTGGGTGTCGCCAAGCGCCCGACGCAGCAGCCGAACACCGGCCCACGCATCCCGCCGCAGAGGCGGGTTTTTCAGCATTTCCCCAAGGCCGGGAAGGACCATGGCCGGTAGCGAGCTGTGCATGCCTGGTATGCTGACCTCGACCCACGCTCGCGGGCCCCTCCGGCGGCTGGGCGTCTGCGGCAACATCGCTCGGGCCGCGGTTCCACCGAACAGCACGATCCGATGGGGTTTCAAGAGCACGATCAGCCGATGCAAGAAGGGCTGGCAGATGGCGATCTCGCCCGGGGACGGCGGGCGCCCCCCTGGCGGTCGCCACGGCAACAGCGGTGTCAGCATCAGATCCGCCCGCTTCAGGCCGACGCTGGTGAGCATCTGGTCCAGCAATTGTCCTTCCGGTCCGGCGAAAGGATGGCCGCTGCGATCTTCCTCGCGGCCAGGGGGTTCGCCGATGATCAGCGTCGTGCTGGCCGGGTCGCCCTCGGCAAACACGAGATTGCTGGCGGTGTCGCGCAGCGCGCATCCGTCGAAGTTGGCGAGGGCTGCACGCAGTTCCTCGAATGTCGAGGCCTGCGCCGCGGTGGCCAAAGCCCGCTCCGCCGGGGTGCCCTTGGGCGGCTCGGGCAGAGCAACGGGGTGCCGGGCGGGTTGGCGTTGAGGTGGCTGCAACCGTTCGATGGGATCGAGCTCGATCGCCTCGTCGGCACCCCATTCAAGCTGGAGCCGCAACAGAGCGAGAGCGTCATCCAAGCAGAGCGGCCCGGAAGCGATCTCGTTCTATATGAGGAACGAGATTCTTTTTCCCGTCATGCGTCGCCGGACCTTCGGTGACCCGCAGCAGGATGAAGGTCAAGCCGCCGCCCTCGCGAACCAGCCGGCGGCCCTCGGCCATATCGGCCTCGGCGTTGATCACATGCACGACCGGAAAACCGCAGCCGGCGGCGATGACGTCCAGCCGGACGCCAAGGCCGGTGTGGCTTTCCTGGTTGCCGGTTTCGCCGTAGTGGCCATTGTCGACGCAGATGATGGTCAGGTTGGGTGGGTTCTGCAACGCGATCGTTGCCAAAGCACCGACATTCATCAGCAGTTCGCCGTCACCGGTCGCCACGAGAACGCGCCGCTTCGGCTGGGCCAGCGCCAGCCCCAGTCCCATCATCGGTCGCCGCGCCCATCGCACCGGCAAGGCCGAACAGGCTGGGCGATTCGTGGGTCAGCGCGGACAGTTCCCAGGCCGTGCCGGCGAGGCCGGCGACCATCAGGAAGTCGCCCGGATTTTCTATCAATGCCGGCACCGCCTGACGCCGATCCAGCACGGCATCGGGCAAAGTCGCTGTCTGGAGCTTATTCAACTTGGCCATGGTAGGATCTAGAACCTCTTGGCGCCGATGAGGCGCTGGGTAAGCAAAACGGCGACCTGGTGGCCGGATTGGAATGCCATCGTGATGGCGGCGCTTACGCACGGAATGACATCGTCCGGCTGTTCTGCCCTTAGAACGATCACACCCATGGCCTTCAGCACCGGTTCCACGGCTCGGCCCATGGCGAACTGCCAGGGATTGCCCTCCCCGAACTCGCCCCGCATCGAGACCAGCGTCAGAAACGGGAAGCGGCCGCCCTGGGTGAGCGACAGCATGTTGATGCAGTTGCCCACGCCGGAGGACTGCATCAACAGTACCGCCCGCTGGCCACCGAGATCGGCGCCGGCGACCATGGCGACGCCCTCCTCTTCGGTGGTCAGCGGCACTGAATGCACGTCCGGATCGGCGAGCGACCGATCGATGAGCACCTTATGCCCGGCATCGGGAACGTAACAGAACTGCGTAATGTTACTGGCGCGCAGCAAGTCATACAGCGCGGCGGGCCAGGTTTCCTCGGTAGTCGTCTCGAGCATGGTCAATTCCCAGTCTATGATCGGATCAAACATCCGATCTAGTTTGTAACCAGTTTGCAGCCGCCCTGGTTCAGAGGCCGGAATGCCTGATCGCCCGAAATCCGTGCCAGGACTGTATAGTCGTCCCACCTTGCTTTGGACTCAGCCTTGAACGTGTACATATCGTGCACGGCTCGGCCGTCCTGACGTAACCGTGACGGTACCAAATAGTTTATCCTCGATTGGTTGCTTGCGCATCTGCAAGACCACGTCCTCACCAACGATCGAGTTCGCTGACTTCACCGCCTTCAGATAGGCCAGCACGGATGAGTAGACGCCGTCCCGGTCCACCCAGGCGCGAACGATCTGGGCGCCGACATCGGGTTTATTGAGGTGATCGGCGGACAGGATTTCGACCTTGAAGCCGCCCCCTGCTTCGGCGAAATCCTCGGCCGCCATTTGGGCGGTGACGACGGATCCTTTGCCGGACTGATCCGCGAATGGGCCGTTCATGTCATTGACGGATGCCGATTTTGACCGTAACCGGCAGTTCAGCCTCCGCGAAAGCGGCTGGCAGCACGAGCGCGATGGCTATGGCCAGATGACGAAACCGCATTTCCACCCTCTCGCAGGATCACTTTTTGATTCTACATCAAACGAAGCAGGACGCCAGCACCTGGGCGAACGCTCTGGCGCGATGGCTAACGGCGTGCTTTTCGTTCGGGTTCATCTCGCCGAAGGTCTGTTGGCAGCCGGCCGGGACGAACATCGGATCATAGCCGAAGCCGCGGTCGCCTCGGGGTGGCCAGACAATGGCACCATCAATGCGGCCGACAAACGTCTGAGTAACGCCGTCGGGCCAGCCGATGCACAGAGCTGCGATGAACCAGGCGCGGCGGTCGAGATTGTCGTCGATACGTTCATGCACCGTCGCCATCGCGGCGGCGAAATCCTTCGATGGCCCTGCCCACCGTGCGGAATGCACGCCGGGCGCACCGTGCAGGGCGGCGACGCAGAATCCGGAGTCGTCGGACAGTGCGGGCAGACCGCTGGCCGTTGCCGCCGCCACGGCCTTGATCCGGGCATTGCCGGTGAAGTCGGCAGCGTCTTCCACGGGTTCGGGCAAGCCGAGCGCGGCAGCTGAGATGACCTCGATCCGGAGCGGAAGCAGTAGCGCCTCGATCTCACGCAGTTTGCCGATGTTGTGGCTGGCGAGAACGAGTTTCTGGCCGCGAGCCAGCTTGCGAAGCATTAGTTGGGAAGCGCCTGCCGTTGCATGATGAACAGTGCGTCGGTGCCTTTTCGGGCGAGTGTCAGAAGCTCGAGGAAATCGGCCTCCTTGAAAGCGGTCTTCTCGGCTGTGGCCTGGATTTCGACGATTTCCCCGCCATCGGTCAACACGAAATTGGAATCGGCATCGGCGTTAGAGTCTTCATCGTAGTCGAGGTCGAGCACCGGCGAGCCGCCGACGATGCCGCAAGAAACCGCGGCGACCTGGCCGGTCATCGGGGTAGTTTTCAGCACATTCATCTTGACCAGGTGTCGGAAGGCCAGGGACAGCGCAACCCACGCGCCGGTGATCGCGGCGCAACGCGTCCCGCCATCGGCGTTCAGCACGTCGCAGTCGAGGGTGATCGACATCTCGCCCATCGCCGAACGGTCGACCACGGCGCGCAGCGAGCGGCCGATCAGACGCTGGATTTCCTGTGTTCGGCCGGATTGCTTTCCCCGAGCCGCTTCTCGGTCGCCTCTGGTGTGGGTTGCTCGGGGAAGCATGCCGTATTCTGCGGTGACCCATCCGAGGCCGGTGTTGCGCAGGAACGGTGGGACGCGGGTTTCGACGCTTGCGGCGCACAGAACCTCGGTGTTGCCCATGCGGATCAGGGCGGAGCCTTCGGCGTGGCGGGAGAAGCCTGTGGTGATCGAGACTTCGCGGAGGGCGTCTTGGACGCGGCCGGAGGAACGCATGGTTTTCGGATCCTTGAGCGTTGGAATGAAGGCGTTAAGTTGGGTCCCCAACCGTAGCTTAGGGGACCGAACGCGACGAGCCTGTGCGCCGTCCGATCGGGATTGCGAGCGTTGTGCTTGGCCACGCCATCGACCAGCGCGGCCCTAACATTTGAATCCGGTGCAGTGCAGAACAAACCGAATGTTCTGATCGGTGATTGCCTTCAGCGCGATCAGCGTTTCGCCGGGCTCCAACTTGTCGTCGAAGGGCGTCCGGCGTACTGCAAGTCGATCAGCCCCTCGGATGCCGCTCGTTTCGAGGGCGACCAAAAGACTATGTCCTTGCACTCGCTCTTCGCCAGCGACTCGGCCAAAGAAGGTCGGCGGGACCCGGGAGACCCCGCCACCGCGGTTCAGATATTGCCGGCAATCCAGTCCTTCAACTTGCTCTTCGGCAATGCGCCGACCTGGGTCGCCGCCGGCTTACCGTCCTTGAACAGGATCAGCGTCGGGATGCCGCGCACCGCGAACTGGTTAGGCGACATCGGGTTGTTGTCGATGTCTACTTTCGCCACCGTCAGCTTGCCGGCAAATTCACCCGCCAGTTCCTCCAACGCCGGGCCAATCATCTTGCAGGGGCCGCACCACTCCGCCCAGAAGTCGACCAACACCGGACCGGCCTTGCTCTTCTCCACCACGTCCGACTCAAAGCTTTTATCCGTCACGGCGTAAGTATTCGCACTCATGGTGTTAGATCCTTTATTTCAGTTGCGGGAAAACTGGGGCCGATAGCTAATCGGGTCAAGCGGCTTTGCTTGCATGGCCGGGGTCGTGGGAATCGAGGCTCTCATCGGGCAGGATCGCCACCCTTGCCTCGCGTGTCCAGATCAAAGCGCACAGCACTCGCCGGCCAGGGAAAATCGCTCGTAGCACCGCACGATAGGACGCCATCTGCCGGAGATACATAACCGGCGTGTCCTCGACGCGGGCCGGCGGGCGGCGGTTGGTCTTGAAGTCCGCGATCAGCACGCGATCTGGCAGGACCGTCAGCCGATCGACTAATCCGCCCACCACCGCGTCCCCAATCACCCCCGCCAACGGCACCTCCGAGCGACCATCCGGCCCAAACAGCGGCCCCAGATCGGGATGCGCCATGACCGCCAGCACCTCATCCGCAACCCGTTCAGCCTCGCGGGCCGGCACCCCTTGACCGGGTTTGTCGAGGAATTGTATCGCCGTCACTCGCCGAACCGCCGCCGGCACCAAAGGCAAATGCTGCAGCAGGGAATGGATCAACTGGCCCCGGCGAAAGCGGTTTCCGCCGGCATCCCGCTCCGCCAGCGGCGAGTCGGAGGCCGGGATCGTCCCAAGTTCCACGCCCTCCGGGCGGCTAGGCGCCAGCGGCAGCGGGCGCGGTGGCTCAGGCGGTGGCGGCGCGGCAATCCAGTCGGGCGCCGCCCCCATCCATATAGGTAGATTCTCATCGTGGCCCCTCCGCGCCGCCTGAACCGCGACCTCGGCGGGAAGCACCTGCGGCGCGCGCAACCGCAGAACCTCTCCCTCCCACGGCTCGAAAGCCTCCGCTTCTGCGCCGGCGGTTTCGAATCCACGTCTAACCAGACTGTGCCAACACTCGTCCCTCGGCGTGTGCGCACCCTTCCAGCCGCACACCAACAGCCGGTCCTCGGCTCGGGTCAGAGCAACGTAGAGCAGCCGGTTATGCTCCTCCATCTGCCGCTGCCGGCCAGCGGCGCGCAGGCGGTCAAGCGCGTCGCAGCGGAACTCCTTGCGAGGCGCCCACAGCGGCACCGCCCGTCCGGTCTTCTGGTCGTCGGCCCATAAGATCGTCCCATCGTCCTTTGGCAGCCCCGCGGTATCCGGCACGATCACCAATGGCGCCTGCAACCCCTTGGCGCCATGCACGGTCATGATCCGCACAAGATCACCGGCCGCCTCCGGTTCACGCTTCACCTCCGCCCCCGACCGGCGAAGCCAATGGAGAAACCCCTGCAGCGAAGGCGGGTGACGAGAGGCGTAAATCAGCGCGGCATTGAGCAATTCGTCCACTGGCTCCGCTGCTTCCGGCCCCAGGCGGGCGAACAGCCGCGCGCGGCCGCCAAGCGGGCCCAAAGCCTCGGCCAACAGCGCATAAGGAGAAACGTAGTCGACGCGGCCGAGCAATTGCCCGAACAAATCCGCGGCGCGACGCCATGACGGGCGCTCGTCGGCGCGATCGCGCAGTGTATCCCACAGCGTGCCCGGCCGATCCACGGCGATTTCGGAAAGTTCGTCGTCGGTGAGGCCACCGAGTGGACTGGTCAGCAGGCAGGCGAAGGTCAGATCATCGGAGGGCAGCAGCAGGGCGTCCGCCAGCGCCATCAGATCCCGCACCGCCGGCTGATCCGTCAGCACCATCCGGTCAAGACCCGCAACCGGTACGCCGCGACTCTTCAACGCCCGAACCAGCGCCCGGCCGAACTCGTCGCGCCGGCGCGTTAGGATCAGCACGTCTCCCGCGGTCAGAGGCCGGCCTTTGCTCTCCAGCAACACCGATCCGTTGGTCTGGTCGCGAATCCAATCCGCGAGGGTGTCCGCGAGCAACTGGCGGGCGGAGGTCTGCAACTGGTTCTGCTCCGGCACCGTCCAGGGCCGGTGTGGTGGCGGGTCTGGTCGCGGCGCCAACGGCCATATTTCGACGACCCCGGCATGGCCGGCGCGATCGGCGTAATGGGTCAGGGTTTCCCCAGGCCCGATCACGCCTTGGCGCGCCAGCGGATCAGTGAACACAGCATCTACCAAAGCGAGCACCGGAGCAGTCGAGCGGAACGACACGTCCAGCCCGACATCCTTGAACACCTGGCCCGACGCGCGGACGCGACGGGTCAGTTCGTCATGAGAGCGATCGAACTCCGCCGTGTCGGCGCCCTGGAACGAATAGATCGACTGCTTGCGGTCGCCCACCGCGAAGACCGTGCGGGTGCGATCGCGCGAGCCCGCGCCAGCGAAGAACTCCTCGGTCAGCGCATGGGCGATGCGCCACTGCTGCGGCGCGGTGTCCTGCACCTCGTCCAGCAGCAGATGGTCGAGGCCGCCGTCGAGCTTGTAAAGCACCCAGGCGGCTCCCGGATCGAACAGCAGCGTCCTGGTTCGGTCGATCAAATCGTCGTAGTCGAGCAGCCCGGCCGCTTCCTTCCGTTGGGCGTAGCCGCCGGCAACAGGGCCGGCGAGCGCCGCCAGCGCGCCCGACACCGAAGCCAGCCGGATCGCTCGGCGGGCATTTTCGACCTTCAGAATGCGACTGGCTTCTTCCAGATAACGTTCAGCCACGCGGGGCGTGGTCGCGAAGGTTTTTCCGACCAGCGAAGAGAGTGCATACGGCTCGCCGTCTTTCTTCAGGAACAGGTTGCACCAATCGACCCAGTTCGCCCGTCGCCGGTCACTATCCTGACTGAGCCAATCCAAAATCGCGGCGGCGCGCTCGCCCACCGTCCTGGGGCTGTTCGCGAAGACCTCGTGGGCGGCGTCGCGCAGTGCGGTCTCGCCCAGCCATTGAACGGCGTCCCCGATCAGCGCGTCTTCGTCCGTGGCGGTCACCCCGAGCACCCGTTGCTGAGCACGCTCCAGATCATCGCCAAGGTCCAGCGCCGCCTGCAGTCGTCGTCGGTCCAACTGCAGGGTCTTGACGTGGCCGCCGAACGCCTCGGCCGAGGCAAGGCCCGCCAGAATGCGCAAGGCCGTCTGCATGGCCGCTGTGCCGGCATCGGCCAGCATGTCCTCGCGCGCCTCGGTCAGCGCGTCGTCGGCGTCGCGGTCGTCGATCAACTGGAAATGCGGCGAGATCGCCGCCTCCAGCGGGAAACGGCGCAGCAGCGACTGGCTGAAGGCGTGGATCGTGCCGATCCGCATGCCGCCGGGAAGGTCGAGGACCTTGGCGAACAAGGCCCGTGCCAGGTGGCAGGCCTTTTCAGTCGGTTCCACTCGCAGCCGGCTCAGTTCATCGGAAAGTTTTTCCGGCGGCAGGGTGACCCAGCGGCCGAGCGTGCGTTGCAGGCGCAGCGCCATCTCGGCGGCGGCGGCCTTGGTGAAGGTGAGGCATTGGATTCGTTCCGGTGGCGCGCCGGTCAGCATCAAGCGCAGCAGCCGGTCGGTCAGCAGCTTGGTTTTGCCCGACCCCGCGGAGGCAGCGACGAATGCCGAAATGGCGGGGTCGGACGCGGCCAGCTGCTCACGGTTAGCGCGCTCACGGGCGGTCTCGCTGGGGACCACTTCACTCATCGCTATCCGCGGCCGCCGACCATTCGGCCACCCGAGCCAGTTGCTCGTAGTCCGAGAACCGCGGTGCCAGCCCGGGATGTGGTCGCGACAAATAGGCGCGCGACGGCTTGTCGAACGCGTCGATCAGGTCGCACAGCCGGTCCTTGGCATCCTGCACCGCGTTCATGATGTCCGCTGAGTTCTTTTTGAACAGCGGCGTCGCTTTGCCGGGGTCGAGGCCGCCTGACAGGTGCCAGTAGATCAGCCCTGCTGTCCTGCCCCGCAACTCCGACCCAAATCCGCCCTCCGCGGCGATCGCTGCTTCCAGCAGCAACTGCGGTGCCAGACCGTTATCGACCGCTTTTTGGGTGGGCGGCGAGCCCGTTTTGTAATCCAGAATCTCCAGGGTACCGTCATCGTATCGTTCGATCCGGTCCGCCCGCCCGGTCAGACGGAAGCGGCCGCCGGGACGATGCAAGTCCAGCACGCCATTCGCCTCGGTCGCGATCGCCAAGGGCGCCCGGATGAACCGCCGCTCGGTTTCCTGCCCCGCCACCCAATCGGCGATGCGCTCCAATCGCGGCGACCACCACGCTATCAGCGCTTGCCGCAATCCGGCGTCGCCGAGCGCCTGCGACATCGCCACGCGCAGCGCCCGAGCGGCATCGTCAGACCAAGCAGCACCGTGCGTCCGCAGGAAGCGGTGCAGACCGTCGTGCACGATCGATCCATAGTCGGAGGCGTCCGTCGCCTCATCCAGCGGTTTCAGCGCCGCGAGCTTCAGGATGTGCCGGGCGTGGATCGCATATGGATCGCGCAGCCAGGTCTCGATCGCGGTGACGCTGAGTTGCCGAGGGCGCTTGTTGACCGGCGGACGGGGATCCGGCGGCTTTACCGGCGAGGGCTGACCGTCGGGCAGGTCCATGGCACGCGCCCAGGCGACGGCTGGATGTTCAAGCAAGGCAGCGGCTCCGCGGCCGAAGGCGGTCCGATCCGTGGCCTCGCCGTCACCGCCCCGCCCCGCCAAAAACATATCCAGTCGGGTCAGCCACCGGGCGGGCACCGCCGGAGCATTATCCCGGCGCACAGGGCATGACAGCACCACCGTTGGCGCCGAACAGCACGCGGCAAGAAAATCATGAGCGGCCTGTCCGACCGTCTCCTCGGGGGCCGGCAATCCGACCTTGGTCCGCATCGGCCGCGACAGCCACGGGCCCGGCTCGACCATTGGTGGCCAGACAGTCTCGGCCAAACCACCCAGCACGATCAGGTCCGCCGACTGCAGCCGGGCTTCCAGCAGGCCCCAGATGAAGATACGGGGATGCTCGACCCCACTGCGTCCCCGCAGCGCCCGGCGGCTGCGCACCACCTCGCCTTCCAGGATCGCGTCGAGTAAGCCGGGTAGCACACCACGTCGCAGATCCGGCATTGTGGCCCCGGCATCGTGCATCTCCGCCAGACGGGTCGCGAGGGCCTCGCCCTCCTCTCCCGCCCATAGCCGCGTGGGGCCACTTGTGTCGTCTGTGGCGGCCAGCCGCTCCGCGGCTTCGACCACGGCGCCTAGCGCCTCGGCCGGTGCGATCTCCATCGCCGAGTCAAAACGCAGCCCCGGTTCCAGACACGCTTCCAAGCGCGACAAAAACGCGGACGTCGAAGAGGCCGGTCCGGCTTCCTTGTCCACGATCTGCCGCAGCCCGCTTATACCCCGCATGGGGCGAGGGCCACGCAGGCACAGCGTCTCCAGCGTCCGGGCCGCCCGCCGGCAGGCAACTGGGCTCATGCCCGCTCCGCAAAGAGGGTGCTTCAACAGCGCCAAAAGCGGTACGGGCGCTAATTCCTCGGCCACGGCGCGCACCAGCAGGCGCAAGAATACGGCAGGTGGCGTCTCAGCTAACGGTTCCCCCGCGCTATCGTCGGCGACAATTCCGAAGCGCAACAACGCGGCGGCGACGCGGCCAGCCAGATTGCGATCGGGTGTCACCAGCGCGGCCCGCATCCCGGGTGTTTCCAGCACGTCACGAAGCACCAGGGCAATGGCTTGCGCTTCTTGCTGCTGGTCGGCCGCGGTCAGTCGCCACAACCCGTCTACGACAACGAGGCCCTGGAGCATCCAATCGTCAAGAGAGCTCGCCGGCAGCAAAGCTCTGGACAACAGCCCGAACCGAGCCCGCGGCACAGCGCTCGCTCCGCCGCCGGCCCATTCGCCAACATCGCCGCGGGTCGCATTCAGGTCCATCAATAACCGCGCCAGACCCGCCTGAGCATGGGACGCTTCCAGCTCTTGCCATGCCTCCTCGTCCATCCCTAGGTCGAGTTGCGGCAACACGACCTGTCCGTTTCTCATCCGCGCAACCACACCCAGCAACCGGGCCACAGCGGGGATGCCGGCCGTGGTGCCGGCGATGAGCACCGGCTCATCCGGCGGATCGTCTTCCCACGCCCTCGCTTGCGCCGTCAGCAGAGCCACCTGTCGCGCGGCGGGGTTCATCACCCCATTCTCCGCGAGCCAGTTCGGCCAGATGTCAGTGACGATGTGCAGAAATTTCAGCGTCTGCGCCCAGTGCGTCGCGTATTCCGGATCCGCGGCATCCGGAAGACGTTTGGCCAGATCGATGCCAGCGCGTTCCGCTTCGTCCATCAGCGACGCCAGTTCGCGGGCCAGAAGCCAGGCGCGGTCGGCGGTGCGCGGCGCGCCCCCCTCGCCTTTCAATGCCAGGATCAGCGTTGACAGCACCGCGAGCCGCTGCATCGGCGCCACAGCTGGCGGCAGGTCAAGAGCTCCGGTCAGCGCCAGAGGCGTCTCATCGAGCGCGCCCAACGCGGTGATCCGCGGCAGCAGCATGGGCCGACCATTGCCCGCACGCAGGAACGCTTCGGCCAAGGCGCGGGCGGAGCGACGGGTCGGCAGTAGAATGAGGCCCCGGCTGACTGTAAGGGGGTCCTCGCCGTGGGCCAGCCAACCTTCAGCCAGGGCATCGAGGAACGGAACGTGCGGCGGAACCGTAAAGAGGTTCAGCGCCACGGCCAGCGGGCGTCGCCGGTGAAGCGGGCCTCCAGGATCTGCTCGGCTTCAGTCAGATCGGGCGGCGTGGACAAATGAAACCAGATGCCGTCATGCACGACGGCGCGAAGCCGGCCGGCCGCGAGTGCGTCATCCCAGGCGCGGTTCATGCTGAAGGCGCCGTCTGGCATCCTCGCCAATAGTCGCGGGTGCATCAGTTGCACCCCGGCGTAGATGTAAGGGACGACCTCACGCTCCTTGCGGCGGCGCGGCTTCCCCCATTTGTCCAGTGCGAAGTCGCCCAGACCAACATCGGCGTGAACGTGGGACGCCCGATGGACCAGAAGCACACTATCGACGGACCCGTCGAACGCCCCGGCCAGCCGGAGCAGCGCCGAAATCGGCCCGTTCAGCCAAAACGCATCGCCGTTGATCACGAAGAATGGATCGGGCCCCAGGACGGCCAACGCCGCCCGCACGCCGCCTCCGGTCTCCAGCAGGTTTTCTTCCCGCAGCAACACAGTCCGGGGCGGCGACGGCCGCTGGTGCAAATGCGCGGCCACCGCGTCTGCCTGCCAGTGGGCGTTGACGGCGACCGTTTCCACCCCCGCCTCCACGAGGTGGTCCAGACCGTGGTCCAGCAGCGTTCGGCCACCGAGCTTCAACAGCGGCTTAGCGGTTGTATCGGTCAAAGGCCGCATGCGGGTGGCAAGGCCGGCGGCAAGAACCATGGCGGAACGAGGCGATACGCTCATGGTTCAAGTCCTGGCGGGTTGCCGCGAGCGGCAGGCGGGATCCAACGGTCTAACGCGGCAGCCAGCGGTCCGGCCGCGGGTTGGGACAAGGCGTCCTCCAACAGCCGCCAAGTCCGGGGCCCGTGGGCAAGGTATTGCGGCCGGCCGTCTCGCAAAGCAAGCCTCACCCACTGGCAGGCGACCCGAAGATGGCGTTGTGCCGCACAGGCGGCGAACGCTGCTCGGAATTGCGGCGGGTCCAATTCAGGCCGGGCGGTTAGATACCGGACCAACGCGCGGCCGCGCGAGGCATTCGAGATGTCACGACGTGCGTCTTGCAGCAGCGACACGAGATCGTAAGCCGGATGGCCAATGGCCGCGCCCTGGAAGTCGATGATCGCGAGTCGCTGATCCGACAGCTGGAGCAAGTTGCCGGCGAAGAAATCCCGGTGGACAAAACAGGAAGGGCCGGCCGCCACCGGTGCCAGCACGGTTGCCAGCGCGTTCGCTACCTCATCGCGGGCCGCCTGAGGTGCCGGGGCGCCGAACCGGGCTGGCCACCACCAGTCGAACAGCGTGCCCAAGGCGGTGGACGCCATCGTCGGCGAATCCCACAACGGCAGGCTGTCGGGCGGAGCGGCCCGCTGCATGACGACGAGTGCATCAACCGCTGCGTCCAGCAACCGGTCCGCAGGATCGCCCCGGTCCAGCAGCACCGACACCAGGTCGTCGCCCAGGTCCTCCTCCAGAACCAGGCCGCACGCTTCGTCAGCGGCAAGTATTGCTGGAATCCGCAGCCCGATGCTGCGCAGATGTGCGGCAATGCGGAGAAAAGGGCGGACATCCTCCGGCGGCGGGGCGTCCATCAGCACAGCAGGACGGCTGCCTCGGATCCTCAGGTAGCGCCGAAAACTGGCATCCTGTGCCAGCGGTTCCAGGTGGTCGGGCGAGAAGCCATTGCGCGCGAGAAACAGCGCGATCAAGTCGTCGCGGTTCATGCCCGCGCGTCTCGCTTTGCCGATCCGGTCCGCTTTTTTCGGCGCGTCTCGGTGGGCGAGGGGACCAGGTCTGCGATCCGGTCCTCCCACCCGGCCAACGTCGCCTCGCGCGCCTCGCCATCGCCCATCCGCAGTGTGATCGTCAGCGCGTCCGGTCGGCCGGAGGGGGCCGAGTCGGTCGGGCCATTCAACCAGCACGATCGCGTCTAGCGCGTCTTCCCAGTCAAGTTCGGTCAGCGAATCGGGCCCGTCCAAGCGCCACAGATCGTAGTGAAATACCGGACCAATTTTCGTCTCATAGATTTGCACCAGGGTGAACGACGGGCTTGGCACCTCCAATGCCTCGTCCCCCGCCGCTTCCCGCAAAAACGCCCGAGCCAGGGCCGTCTTGCCGGCACCAAGCGGTCCTTCGAGCAGAATGCAATCTCCCGCCCGGGCAACGGATGCCAGCCGCCGTGCCAGGGTTTCCGTCGCGGCAAGATCGGGAAGCGGCACGATTAGCGGGTCGGGCATCGGATCAATCTGAACCACCGTCAGGAGTCGCATGCAACACTTCCGGTTTGTCGCGCATGCACCCCATGCTACAGGTCGCCATAAATCGCCACGGTGGAAATTCGATGAACCAGCATAGCACTGCCGCCAGCACCCAGCGCTTCTTTTCCGCGCCGTTGGCGGACACCGATCCCGAACTCGCGGCCGCGATCAGCGCCGAGCTCGATCGCCAGCAGGATGGCATCGAACTGATCGCATCGGAGAACATCGTCTCCGCCGCCGTGCTCGAAGCGCAAGGATCTGTGCTGACCAATAAATACGCCGAGGGTTATCCCGGCCGCCGTTACTACGGCGGTTGCGTGTATGTCGACGTGGCGGAGAATCTGGCGATCGACCGCGCCAAGCAGTTATTCGGATGCGCTTTCGCCAACGTCCAGCCGCACTCCGGCGCGCAGGCCAACCAGGCGGTTTTCCTGGCACTGCTGCAGCCGGGCGACACCGTGCTGGGCATGAGCCTCGCCGCCGGTGGGCACCTGACCCACGGCGCCGCGCCCAATCTGTCCGGCAAATGGTTCCGCCCGGTCCAATACGGCGTCCGGCCAGAAGACGGCATTCTGAACTATGAGGAACTCGAACACCTCGCGAGGACTGAAAAGCCGAAGCTGATCATCGCCGGCGGATCGGCCTATGCGCGCTTCATCGATTTCCCGCGCATCCGAAAAGTCGCGGACGAGGTCGGCGCCTATTTCATGGTGGACATGGCGCACTTTGCCGGCCTTGTGGCGGCGGAGCTGTTCCCCAGCCCGCTGCCGCACGCGCATGTCGTCACAACGACGACCCACAAGACTCTCCGCGGCCCCCGCGGTGGCATGGTCCTGACCAACGACCTGGAAATCGGCAAAAAGATAAACTCTGCGGTTTTTCCCGGGCTGCAAGGCGGCCCGCTGATGCACGTCATCGCCGGCAAGGCGGCAGCGTTCGGGGAGGCTCTGAAGCCCGAGTTCCGAGCCTACCAGAAAGCGGTTCAGGACAACGCCCGCGTGCTGGCGGAGACGCTGAAGCAGCAGGGACTGGATATCGTCAGCGGCGGCACCGACAGCCATCTGATGCTGGTGGATTTGCGGCCCAAGCGCGTTACCGGCAAGGCCGCCGAGGCTAGTCTGGAACGCGCCCATATGACCGCGAACAAAAACGCCATCCCGTTCGATCCGGAAAAACCGGCGATTACCTCCGGCGTCCGGCTCGGCTCCCCCGCCGGCACGACACGGGGCTTCGGCCCTGAGGAATTCCGCGATATCGGTATGATGATCAACGAAGTTCTGGAAGGTCTCGGCCGGTCCAATGACGGCACCAACACGGCGGTCGAGCAAGCGGTCGGTGCCCGGGTGAAGGAGATGTGCGCGCGCTTCCCGCTGTACAGACCTCGGTAAGCCGGCCATGCGCTGCCCGTTCTGCGGTTTCGACGACACCCAGGTGAAGGACAGCCGTCCCACCGAGGACAGTGGCGCGATCCGCCGCCGCCGCTTCTGCGCCAATTGCGGCCAGCGCTTCACCACGATCGAGCGGGTCCAGCTGCGCGAACTGACAGTCATCAAATCCGACGGCCGCCGCGTGCCGTTCGATCGCGACAAACTGGCAAGATCGATTCGCATCTCGATGCGCAAGCGGCCGATCCAGGAGGAGCGCATCGAGCGGATCGTCAACTCCGTGGTCCGGCAGCTGGAGGCGTCCGGCGACAGCGACATCCCCAGCAAGCAGATCGGCGAACTGGTGATGGATACGCTGAAAGAGCTGGACAAGGTCGCCTATGTCCGGTTCGCCAGCGTCTACCGCAACTTCCGGGAGGCAAAGGATTTCGAGGACTTCGTCGGCGGGTTGAGTTCGGTGGCGGAGGAGTAAGCTGTCTCATCGCTACATCGGGTGCATGCCGGTCATCGCGGGTCATGACGATCGCCGCCGATCTTCCCCACATGCGCGCCGCCCTGGCCCTGGCGCGGCGAGGCCTCGGCACCACCTGGCCTAACCCATCGGTCGGCTGCGTCATCGTCCGCGACGGCCGCGTCGTCGGCCGCGGCAACACACAACCCGGCGGCCGCCCGCACGCCGAACCCGTCGCCCTGGCAATGGCCGGTGAACAGGCGAAGGGCGCTACCGCCTACGTCACGCTGGAGCCGTGCTGCCACTGGGGCCGCTCGCCCCCCTGCACCGATGCGCTGATCGCCTGCAGGCATCTCCAGGGTCGTCGTCGCCGCCACCGACCCGGACACCGCGTGTCAACGGCCAGGGACTCGGCGAACTCAAAGCCGCCGGCATCGAGGTCGAAACCGGGCTGCTGGAAGCGGAGGCACTGGAAACACTGATCGGGTTCAACCACCGCATCACGCTCGGCCGCCCGATGGTGACGCTGAAGCTGGCCTCAACGCTTGACGGCCGCATCGCCACGCAGGGCGGCGAGAGCCAGTGGATCACCGGCACGCCCGCCCGCCGCCTCGCTCATGCCATGCGCGGCCGGCACGACGCGGTCATGGTCGGCGTCGGCACCGTCCTCGCCGACAACCCCGACCTGACCTGCCGCATCCCCGGCTTCCGTCCGACGCCCAACGTCCGCGTCATCGCCGACAGTCACCTGCGCACGCCCCTGACCTCCCGCCTGCTGGCCACTGCCGCCGAAATCCCGACCTGGTTCCTGCTGCGCGAGGGCACCAACCTCGCCCGCGAGGACGCTTTCATGGATATCGGCGCCAAACTGATCAAGATCCCCGGCTCGACTGCCGGCGTGGACCTGAAGGCCGCGATGACCGCACTCGGCGCCGCCGGCCTGACCCGGGTCCTGGTGGAAGGCGGAGGTCAGCTCGCCGCTGCTCTGTTGCGCGCCGATCTGGTGGACCGCATCGCCTGGTTCCATGCCCCTTCCGTCATGGGCGGCGACGGCTGGCCCGCGGTCCAGGCTTTCGGCATCGAAACCCTTGACCAGATGCCGCGCTTTCGGCGGGATTGCATAACTGCCATCGGCGACGACATGCTGTCCGAATTCACAAGGCAGAGACAATGTTCACCGGCATCATAACCGCGCTCGGCCACGTCCGATCCATCGACCCGATCGCTCAGGGCCACGACATGCGCCTTGTCATCGAAACGCCCTGGCATTCCTCGCCCACCCTCCGGTAGCACTCGGCGCCTCGATCGCCTGCTCCGGTTGCTGCCTGACCGCCGTCGAGTTTGGAGCCGACTGGTTCGCGGTCGATGCCTCCGCCGAAACCCTGGCCCATACCAAGCTGGGCACCTGGACGTCGGGATCGCGCGTCAATCTGGAACGATCGCTGCGCGTCGGTGACGAACTGGGCGGGCATCTCGTCTCCGGCCATGTCGATGGCGTCGGAACCGCCCTATCCGCAACACCGGAAAACGCCTCCACGCGTTGGGTTTTCCGTGTCCCAGCCTCGCTTTCCCGCTTCATCGCGGTCAAGGGCAGCGTCGCGGTGGACGGCGTATCGTTGACTGTGAACGAGGTGCGGGGCGATACATTCGGGGTGAACATCATTCCCCACACCGCCTCGGTCACGGGGTTCGGCACGCTGAAGCCGAACGACCCGGTCAATATCGAGATCGATACCCTCGCGCGCTACGTCGCTCGCCTGGCGGAGACCGCCTGATGGAAAACCTGCACGAGAAGTTCGTCACCGCCGAATTGTCGCAATATCTTTCCTCCGCCGAGGAACTGATCGAGGAAGCCCGCAACGGCCGGATGTTCATCCTGGTCGACGACGAGGACCGTGAAAACGAAGGCGATTTGGTTGTTCCGGCGCAATTCGCGACGCCCGACGCGATCAACTTCATGGCCCGCCACGCGCGCGGCCTGATCTGCCTGGCATTGACCCAGCATCGCGTCGAAAAGCTCGGTCTGCCGCTCATGAGCCAGCAGAACGGCACGCGCCACCAGACCGCGTTCACCGTCTCGATCGAAGCGCGCGAGGGGGTCACCACCGGTATCTCCGCCGCCGACCGCGCCAAGACCATCGCTGTCGCGATCAACCCCGAAAGCACCCGCGACAACATCACCACGCCCGGCCACGTATTCCCGCTGCTGGCCCGCGAGGGGGGCACTTTGGTCCGGGCTGGCCATACCGAGGCGTCCGTCGATATCGCCCGCAAAGCTGGCCTGGCCCCGGCGGCGGTAATCTGCGAGATCATGAACGACGATGGCACCATGGCCCGTTTGCCGGACCTGGTCGCCTTCGCCCAGCACCACAACCTGAAACTCGGCACCATTGCCGATCTGATTGCCCATCGCCGGCTTACCGAGCGCCTGGTGCGCAAGGTCGAAGAGGGAACCTACTCGCATCCGGCCGGCGGCGACTGGCGCGCGGTGGTCTATGCCAACACGGTCGAGTATCAGGAACATCTGGTGCTGATCAAAGGCGAGGTCAGCGGGTCCGATCCCATCATGGTTCGCATGCACGCGGTCGATCTGCTGGACGACATGACCGGCTCGCCACACTGGATCGCTATGCACAACGCCATGTACATGATCGGCAAGGCCGGCCGAGGCGTCGTGGTGATGATCCGCGAACATCGTCCGACGGCACTGGCTGAACGGGTCAGACTGCTGGCTGCCGGCACCCCGCGGCCGCAGCGAGAGCTCCGCGATTATGGCATCGGCGCGCAAATCCTGCTCGATCTGGGCATTAAAAACATGATTCTGCTGACCAACAGCCGCCGCACCGTCATCGGTCTGGAAGGCTACGGACTGAACATCATCGAACAGCGGTCAATCCCGAACGTCGTCGGCGTGGACTACGAAGGATGAGCACGGAGGACGCTGAATTACCGCGAGCGCCGCATGTCGAGGGGCCGTCGCCGCATTTGCTGATCGTGCGGGCGCCGTATTATCGCGAAGTTGTTGATGGGCTGACCGCTGGTGCCTATCGCATCTTAGGCGAGGCCGGTGCCACCGCGGACACAATCGACGTCGCGGGCGCCTATGAACTTCCGCAGGTGATCCGGATCTCGCTGCGTGGCAACCGCAAGTTCGATGGGTTCATCGCGCTGGGCTGTATCGTGAAGGGCGAGACCGACCATTACGACTTCATCTGCAGGGCGACCATGGACGGGATACTAAGCGTCGCGCTGCAATTCGGAATCTGTCTCGGCACCGGCTTGCTGACCTGCGACACGGTGGCACAGGCCGAGGCTCGCTCCGGCCAGGACGGCCACAACAAGGGGGCCGAGGCCGCTGCCGCGGCACTGCTGCAGATCAACGCCGCCCGACAGCTCGGCGCCGCCTGATGGCCCGTCCTCCGAGGACCCGGGCGCGCACCGCGTCACGGGTGGCGGCCGTGCAGGCATTGTTCCAGGCCGAGCAGGCTGGTGACAACCCGGAGACGGTGATCGATCAATTCGTTCGCCATCGGCTCGGCGACCTCGAAGGCCAGGACGGGTTCGAGGATGGCCGTATCCCCGACGCCGAAGTAACGCTGTTCAGCCGCCTGGTGCGGGAAGCCGTCCGGCGTCAGGACGTCATCGACCCGCTGTTGGTGGAGGCTCTGCCCGGCGACTGGCCCCTGACCCGGATCGACCCGGTGTTGCGGGCATTGATGCGCGCAGGGGCGGCAGAGCTTTCGATGGCGGACGGTCCGCCGGCCAAGGTCGTGATCAACGAATACCTGGATGTCGCGAGGGGGTTCTTCACCGGCCCGGAACCAGGCTTGGCGAACGCCGTGCTCGATCGGTTGGCGCGCGCACTGAGGCCGGCGGAGTTCTAGATCAGCGCCGCCGATTTGCAGACCTCGCGATAACGCCGCAATCTACCATTTGGCGCGATCGCTCGGACCCGCGACCCCTTAGCAAGAAAACGATAGGTGGGAGAAAACACATGAGGTCCAGCCGCGACCGCATCCTGACCAGTCACGCCGGCAGCCTGCCTCGCCCCGATGCGTTGATCGAAGCCAACCGCATTCGTGCCTCCCGAGAAAGCGCTGATGAAGCTCAGTTCCAGGCGCAGCTCAGGTCAGCCGTCATCGACGGGGTGGGGCGGCAGAAGGAGCTCGGCATAGACCTTCCCGGCGACGGTGAGTTCGGCAAGTCGATGGGACACCGGGTGAATTACGGGGCGTGGTGGAGCTACTCCTTTCAGCGTCTGAGCGGTCTCGAACTGTCCGGCCCTGGCCTGTATGCAATGCCCGTGCACCGGTCGCGTCCGGGCCATGTCGTGCTTACGAGCTTTGGCGACCGGCGCGATCACACACGGTTTGCCGCCGCGTACAACGACCCGGAATCAGGGATCACCACTGGACCGCGCCCGCCCAATTCTCCCGTGTGCGTCGGGCCGCTGACCTATACAGGCCATTCGGCCATCAGGGCCGACATCGACAATTTCAAGGCGGCGCTTGCCACCCATGGCATCGAGGAAGGCTTCATGACCTCGGTGGCACCGGGCAGCGCCTCGCGCATCGGCAACGAGTATTACAAGACCGACGACGAGTTCCTGTTCGCCTGCGCCGATGCAATGCGCGAGGAGTACAAGGCGATCATCGACGCCGGGCTGATCCTGCAACTCGACGACCCGTCGATTGCGGAGAACTGGGACTAGATTAACCCTGAACCGACGGTTGACGAATACCGGGCCTTTTCGATGCGCCGCGTCGAGGCGCTGAACTACGCCATCAAGGGTCTGCCCGAAGGCCGGATCCGGTTCCACCTTTGTTGGGGTAGCTGGCACGGTCCCCACACCACCGACATCCCTATGCGTGACATCGTCGACGTCACGCTGGCGATCAACTGTCAGGCCTATTCCTTCGAAGCAGGCAACGTCCGGCACGAGCATGAGTGGAGCGTATGGAAGGACGCAAAGCTGCCGGACGGCAAGCTGATCCTGCCCGGCGTTGTCAGCCATGCCACCAACGTTGTCGAGCATCCGGAACTGGTGTCCGAACGGATCCTGCGCTTCGCCAACGTGGTGGGCCGGGAGAACGTTATCGCTGCCACCGATTGTGGCCTGGGCGGCCGGGTGCATCCCGATATTGCTTGGGCAAAGCTCGCCTCACTGACGCAGGGGGCCGAACTGGCTAGCCGGCAACTGTGGGGCCGGGGAAAAGCATGAAATCCGCCTGTTGATGGACCACCCTTGACGCTTCTCCACGCGGGGTTAGGCTTTTCTTTCGGGAGCGCCTGTCGCCGCATGCATGGACGGGGGCTCGGCGCCAGCATCGGCAATCGATCTTACTGGGCAGGAACGAGCATGGATCTCGGACTAAAGGGACGAAAGGTTCTGGTGACCGGCGGAACAAGGGGGATCGGACGCGCCATCGCCGACCTGTTCGCCGCCGAAGGTGCCAACGTAGCGATTTGCGCCCGCGACAAAACAGAAGTCGAGGCGGCTACCGCTGCGCTGGCCGAGAAAGGCGCCAAGGCATTCGGGGCGGCGGTGGATGTCGCGGACGGTCCGGCGATTACCGCATGGGTTGCGGCAGCCGCCAACGCGCTCGGCGGGATTGACATCGTGGTGCCGAATGTCAGCGCTCTGGCTGTCGCGGCCAATGAGGCAGCTTGGCAGGCCGGCTTCCAGACCGACCTCATGGGAAGCGTTCGCGTCGTCGATGCGGCGATGACGTGGCTCGAGAAATCCGATGCCGGCAGCATCGTTATCATCAGCAGCGTGTCAGGGCGAGAGGTGGACTTCGCAGCCGGCCCGTACGGTGCCTTCAAGGCAGCGCTCATTCATTACGCTCAGGGACTTGCCTACCAGCTTGCGGCGAAAAACATTCGCGCCAACACGGTATCGCCAGGCAACACATATTTTCCCGGCGGGGTATGGGAGAAGATCGAGCAGGGCAACCCCGAACTGTTCGCCCAATCGCTCGCGCTCAACCCGACGGGACGGATGGGCACGCCGGCGGAGGTCGCGCGTGCCGTGGTGTTCCTGGCCAGTCCGGCAGCGAGTTTCATCACAGGCACCAATCTCGTCGTCGACGGCGCGCTGACGCGTGGTGTCCAGTTCTGAACATAGACGGACTGATGTCGACGGTGGCGAAAAGCCGTCTAATCGCTCAGACGGACGCGTTGATGCCAGACGGGCTCTAAGGCCAAAATCCCCATGTCCTTCGGGCCGCCTGTGTAGCTCGAAGATGATCTGATCTTTCGAGTACCGATGGCCACGGCATGGTCACGCGGAGCCGTTCGCGCAGATTAGTAAGGATTCCTTTGGAAGACTGCTCCGGCTGCGATTTTCCCGCTTCTTGCCTTGCGCCGGAGGGAGCGCTAGCGTCAATTCAGGCCCAGATAAACATGTAGGGCAATCGTGAAGAAACCACCCAGGGAGACTGCAATGAACGAGAGCAAATCTGAGCGCGACGCGCACCGCAACGCCGGTCTAGGCGATATGTATGTGAATACCTCCGCCGAACCATGGATCAGCTTCTCGCCGGGCATCGACTTTAAGCTTCTGCGTGCGAGTCAGGAGACCGGAGCCTGGACGGCGCTTTTTAAGTGCGCGGCCGGATCGAGCTTCGCACGGCACGAGCACCTGGCGCCCGGCGAGTACCTGATGGTGTCTGGGAGGATGGAGCTCCGCGGCGGCGTCGAACGAGGCGGTGTGACCGCGCGCACCGGCGACTACGGTTTCGAGGCGAATGGCGCCTGGCACGACGAGACCAATTTCCCAGAGGAAACCATCCTCTATTTCACCAACTTCGGTCCCATCCGTTTCGTCGACGACGAAGACCGTACCCTGGCTGTGCTCGACTATAAAATGTTGCGCGAGGTTGCGGCGGCCGGCCGCGCGAAACTCGCCGCCTGAATTCTGGACCTCGTCCAGTGGTGCAACGCGAACAACAGCAAGTCGCGTTGCGCCCGAGGACGTTGGTCGCAGAGATTGGCCGATAGCCCAGGCAGCGGCAACACGCCATCGGGAGGTAAGCGGGGTGCTGAGGGCGGCTCGTCCGAGCCTTCAGGAGGTTGAGCCGTGGGCTCGCGTGGAGAGCGATATGCCAGGTCACGCGTCCCATAACTTGGCACGTCGACGTTGTCTGTCGTTATGCGCTTTCCATCGTTCTGGGCTTCAGAACAAGCCAGGCGTCAGCCCAACGGCTTCGGGGTCGAAATTGCCTGGCCTCCAAAAACGTCTTCCCAGGCCGCGCGCAGGGCGACGTCGGCATCGTGCATTGTGGCGGGGACGCCGAGGGCGGCGAGGCTGGTGACACCATATTGTGGCAGGCCGCAGGGGACGATGCCGCCGAAATGCGCCAGGTTTGGTTCGACGTTCAGCGCGACGCCGTGCCAACTCACCCACCGGGTGATACGGACACCGATGGCCCCGATCTTTGATTCCGCATCAGTCGCAGGATCGGCCACCCAGATGCCGACGCGGCCGTCGCGGCGCTCGCCCTTGACGTTGAAGCGGTCGAGGGTACGGATCAGCCATTCCTCCAGCCCGTTGACGTAGCGTCGGACGTCCTGGGCCGGGACGCGGCCGTGCGGGCGGGTCAGGTCGAGCATGACGTAGGCTGTGCGCTGGCCCGGTCCGTGATAGGTCCATTGGCCGCCGCGGCCGGCTCGGAAGGTGGGGAAACGGGTGGGATCGGTCAATTCTCCAGGCTTGGCCGAGGTGCCGGCGGTGTAAAGCGGCGGGTGCTCGACCAGCCAGACCTGTTCGCGGGCGGTGCCGGCGCGGATGGCCGCGACGCGGGCCTGCATCGCGGCGAGAGCCGCGGGATATTCGGTCAGGCCGTCGTCGATGCGCCATTCGGAGGGCGTTTCGGGGCGCCATGTCAGCGGCTGGGTGATCGGGGTCATTGAACCGGTGTCAGTCATCCGCTATATGCCGCCGCCTGCTTACCACGGTGCGGTCGTGGCGGAATGGTAGACGCGCAAGCTTGAGGTGCTTGTGGGGGTAACCTCGTGGAAGTTCGAGTTTTCTCGACCGCACCAAAGAATGGCTGATTTCTGCGGGTTTGGTCCAAACTTGGTCCAAATCAGTTGCGATATCGCTCAGATATGTGCAATCCTGTGCGCTGTTGGTCCTACGGTGGCGCATGGCATCCATCACGAAGCGCGGCAATGCTTGGCGGGCGCGGGTTCGCCGACGCGGGCAACTGCTAACCAAGACCTTCGACACTAAGGCGGAGGCGGTCGCGTGGGTGGCTGCGGAGGAAGCGCGGATCATCGGAGGCGCTACGGCCGCGCACATCCGCAAAGTGCCTTCCAGCCTCACCGTGGCCGAATTGTTCGAACGATATGCGCGGGAGGTATCGCCGGAGAAGAGGGGCGCCCGATGGGAAGCTATCAGGCTTCGCGCCCTTGCTCCGGCTTTTCCTGTGGCAGCGATCGAGGTCGACGGCGCGGCTCTGGCCGAATGGCGTGACAAGAGGCTTGCGGTTGTGTCTGCGTCAACAGTCAACCGTGAGTTGAACCTTATATCGTCGGTCTTCACACGCGCTATCAAGGAATGGCGACTTCCGATCTCAGCGAACCCGGCTCGCGCTATCCAGTGGCCACGCAAACCGCATCCGCGCAAGCGCCGGGTATCCGACGAAGAACGCGCGTCGATCATCGCCGGCCTGGGGTGGGATGGCTTCTCTCAGCCGGTTGAGTTGCGGGAATGGATCGCATGGGCGTTCTGTCTGGCACTCGAAACCATGATGAGGCAGGGAGAGATTTTAGGTCTGACGTGGCGACACGTCCACACAGATCGAAAGTTCTGCCACATCCCGCGAACGAAGAACGGGCATCCGCGCAACGTGCCGCTTTCGTCGCGAGCCGTCGCGCTGTTCGATATGCTGTCCATAGGCGGACCCGACAATGCTGTTGTGCCGGTCGATGCCGGGACGTTCGGCGTATATTTCAGACGAGCGGTCAAAGATGCCGGCATCGAGAATATGCGCTTCCACGACACGCGCCGCGAGGCTCTAACGCGGACGGCTGAGAAGCTTACAAACGTTGCCGAGTTGGCGCGGGCGTCCGGACATCGTGAGCTTCGATCGCTTATGATCTACTATGAACCCGACGTAACGGACATAGCGAACAAACTCGGTTAACCTCTCGGCCTTCCACCCTTCGCCCTACCGGCCCCGCTGTGCTTCAAAGCCCAGTCGCGGCAGACTTGCGGGACCCAACGCGGCGCTGGCATCGTAGCCACGCGGGGTGGTAAGCGGTGCGGCGAGCGGCTGGCGAGTGACACGATAGTCTTTGGCGATAGGCCGAGGAAGGCGCCCATTTCGATCGGCGTCCAAAGTCGTTCGATCGGTTGGATCA
>CAVZTH010000027.1:0-490695 GCA_963778125.1 uncultured Alphaproteobacteria bacterium
GCGGGCAGATAAAGTGGATGTGGGAGTCGATCCCTCCGGCGGTCAGGATTTTTCCTTCGCCGGCGATGATCTCGGTGCCGGGCCCGATGATGATATCGACGCCGGGTTGGACATCCGGATTGCCGGCTTTGCCGATCTTCGCGATGCGGCCGTTGGTGATCGCAACGTCGGCCTTGACGATCCCCCAATGGTCGATGATCAGCGCGTTGGTAATGACGGTGTCGACCGCGCCCTGAGCCTGGGAGTGCTGCGACTGTCCCATGCCGTCGCGGATCACTTTGCCGCCGCCGAACTTTACTTCCTCGCCATAGCTGGTGAGGTCGTTCTCCACTTCGACGATCAGGTCGGTGTCGGCGAGGCGAAGGCGGTCCCCGGTCGTCGGACCAAACATGTCAGCGTAAGCGGCACGAGTGATACGGGCCATCAGTCGATCGCTCCCATGACCTCGCCGCGGAACCCGAAGACCATTCGGCCGCCTCTATAAGGCACCAGGGTGACTTCGCGGGTTTGCCCAGGCTCGAAGCGGACGGCGGTGCCCGCGGCGATGTCGAGGCGTTGGCCTTTGGCAACCCCGCGGTCGAACGACAGGGCGGCGTTGGTCTCTGCGAAGTGGTAATGGCTGCCGACCTGGATCGGCCGGTCCCCGGTGTTGGCCACGGTCAAAACCGAGCGGGGAAGGCCGGCGTTGAGCTCGACTTCGCCTGGTTCGGGGAAGAGTTCACCGGGGATCATGGACGGTCCTATGCGGCGGGAGGATGACGATCTTGCTCGGCAAGTTTGTATGCTAATGAGCAAGACCGGTCACGCCCCCTTCCGCAACGGGGAGAGCCAGGCGTCGCGACCAAGGCACGCAAACGGCCTTTTTTGAAGCCGCCAGCGACCAATTATCCCAATCTCAACGTCCCGTCATGCCGTCGCCCGGAGCCGGTTAACCACCTGAGCAACCCCAGGCACCGCCCACGCTGCCATCTCGGCCTCCTCACTTTCCACCAGGGAGCGCACGCAGCCGGACAGAATGATCTTGTGGTCACAAGCCGTGATCGAAATGTGATGAGCGCTGAACAGAGCGCCGCGGACGAACGCCTCATCGATCTTCTGACTGACCCGCTGGGCCAAAGCATCGCTTTCGATGAGAATGTTGTTGCTCATGCCCCGAATACCCTCCAGGCCTCTCACCGCGTCTTCCGCCATCCGTTTCTGGAGAGGCCCCTCGACCTCGCCTACGAGGATCAGCCAGCCGTTCCTAACGACCGGGCGGACTTTGCCAGCCGGCAGGAACGCGTTCCGCTCGATAGCCGATCGTGCCGATCGAGCCAGGCCAGCGTCGGATGAATCGTCAGCACCCGCCTCGATCGCGTTCGCACCTTCGCCCACGAGCGTGCCGCTATCGTCTTGCGCAGCGACCTGGGCGATGAACTTGGTGACGGTTGCGAGAGCCGATTCCGTTTCGTGCCCGACAAAAACTCGCACATCCGGGCTCATCTCGTCCTCCTGTCCGCTTCGAGCCGATCAGGACACTCAGCCGTTTTGACAACCCTGCCGGCCCAACGTGAGAGCTACCAGCGAAAATCGATTGCCGCTTTGATCTGCGTCAATTGGTTCGATCAATACGGCGGCCTCCGTACCAAATCTTTCAGGTGACAGATCGATTTTACCCGCGATCCGCCCATTCCGGACCGACGCCTGAGCATCGCCCTTGACCGAGATCAATGCAGCACAGTTCGTCCGAGCCTAGAGCTAGCGCCCGCTCGCTGTTCATTGCGCGGTCGTTAGGTAATCGCATCGGAAGGGAGCGTGTATCATGCGAGCCCGAGCATCCGGATTAGGCGCCTGCGCCGGCCAGCGGCCGGATCTTCTCGTCGGTCATGTTTGCCGCACTATCGGAATCCGTGGCCCAGCTTGAAAGAAATCATGATGACCCGCCGGCTCGACCGCTTTCTCGAAAGAACTCATATCGCCTACTTCTCCATGGAGATCGCCATCCGGCCGGAGATGCATACCTATTCGGGCGGCCTTGGCGTGCTGTCCGGGGACACGGTGCGATCTTGCGCCGATCTTGAAATTCCGATCGTCTTTGTAACGCTCGTGAGCCGCGCCGGTTCTTTCCGCCAGGTCATTGACCCTGACGATCGCCAGACCGAGCAGCCGGACTGGTGGGATCCCGAAAAATTCTGCTTGCCGCTTGGCGCGATGGTGGCGCTGCCGATCGCGCCACGGCCAATCTGGGTGCGGCCCTGGCTGTATGTCCACACCAGCCCGCACGGGCACGAGATCCCGATCCTTTTGCTCGATTCTGATCTTGAGCAAAACGACCCCGAGGATCGCAAGTTGACCCATCATCTTTATGGCGACGGCGAGAATTACAGACTGAAGCAGGAACTTATCCTCGGTCTCGGCGGCATCCGACTGCTGCGGGCGCTCGGTTTTCACACCCACATATATCATCTTAATGAGGGACATGCCGCGTTCCTCACCCTCGATCTGCTCAATCGACACCGCGTGCCATCCGAAGAAGTGCGTCCAGACGAGCCGCTTTATGATCTCGCCAAGGTGCGGGAACGGTGCGTGTTCACCACCCACACTCCCGTCGAGGCCGGCCACGACAGGTTTTCGTATAGTGTGTTTGAAAGCCTGGTTCCTGACCTGGTGGACATCAACGAGCTCAAGAAGCTAGCTGGTCCCGAGCAGCTGAACATGACGCAACTCGCGCTCAACCTGGCTGGCTATATCAACGGTGTCGCCCGCCGCCATGCCGAGACGACACGTCAGATGTTTCCTGGCTACCGCGTTCACGCCATCACCAACGGTGTGCATGTCGGGCGTTGGACACATCCCGCCTTCGCGCGCCTGTTTACCGCAAACTGGCCGCAGTGGAATCACGAACCGGAAATCCTGGTTCGTGCGCTGCAACTTTCGGACAATGAGGTCTGGAACTGCCACACGACGGCGAAAACCGAACTGGTGAACGAGGTGCGGCAGAGGACAGGCGTGGCGTTGGACCCTGCCATGGCGACACTTGGCTTTGCCAGGCGCATGACCGGCTACAAACGGCCCTTGCTGCTGTTTTCTGATATCGAGCGGCTGGTCGCCATTGCGTCCCGGCATCCAATTCAGATCGTCCTGGCAGGCAAGGCGCATCCGAAGGACCAGGAAGGGAAGGAGGCCATCCGCAAACTGCACCAACTGGCTCGTGAACTCCGCGGCCGAATCACCTGCGTGTTTCTGCCGAATTACGACATGAAGATCGCCCAGGCGATGGTCAGCGGTGTGGATGTCTGGGTGAACACGCCGCTGCCGCCGATGGAAGCGTCCGGAACGAGCGGTATGAAGGCGGCCCTCAATGGCGTGCTGAATCTCAGCGTGCTCGATGGCTGGTGGATCGAGGCCTGCGTTGAAGGCGTAACCGGCTGGTCGATCGGAGATGAGGACGATGCCCGCGCCCCAAGCGCCCACGCAGGCTTGCTCTACAAAAAATTGGAACAAGTGGTCCTGCCGCTGTTTTACTCAGAAACGCCTCAATGGCGTGCGATGATGAAACAAAGCATCGGGCACATCGGCTACTACTTCAACAGCCAGCGGATGATGCGGCGTTACGCCAGCGAGGCATATCTTCGGTAACCGCCCGCGCGCAATCATCGCTCCGGGTCGCTATACCGACGCGACCAGCCACTGCTACATCCCGAGCGCGCGACGATAAATGTCCAGCAGCGATTCCTGCTCCTCGACCTCCGCCGGCTCCTTCCGCCGGATGCTGATCAGTTGCCGAAGAACCTTGACATCGAAGCCCGCACTCTTGGCCTCGGCGTAAATATCTTTGATATCGCTCCCCAGGGCCTTGCGCTCCTCCTCGAGTCGCTCGATGCGTTCGATCAGGCTGCGTAAGCGATCGGCGGCAATTCCGCCCGTCTCCTGAGTGTCATCGTGTTTGGCCTGCCGGGCGCGACTCTCAGCCGCTTTTTCAATCACGTCACTCATATGTTGTCCCCCATACCGTCGTTCACCAACCGCACCAAACGCCGCAAAGAGGCGGATATACGCGCTCAAGCCGCAGGTAGCTACCTCATCGATTGTGCTGAGATAATGCGGCTCTTTGGCGCACCTAACGCCCAACTGGCCGGCAAGGCCGAGCGCCACGCGCCCTCCTCTCGGCGTTCGATCGCGCGCGCACCGACTTGATTTGGCTATTGTCAACCGGTTCGGCCATGGTCTCGATCTCCGCGAAGGCAGGGCGGGCGAGATAGCTTCAGGGGGCCCCGTGGTCAATGGAAAACGCAACCTCGCGGGAGGAATTGGCACGCCGTCTTCTGATCAACGAATGCACTCGGTCCTTAGGCCCCTCATTGGCAATTGCCATCGTTCCCCAGCCCCGGCGTACAGCACTGACCGGTAGACTTGCGACACATCAGCACAAAATTGCCCGTGGCGGCGCTCGAATTGCAGTCTTCTACAGAGCGGAAAAATTTCGCCCCATCAACGCTCTGGCAGGCCTGCGCAATGTTTCCGACACAACGCCTTTCCGCGTCGGGCGAAACACATGGCGTCTGACTGATGACCTCGTCAGTGGCCGAGCGATCGTCCCATGGCGAGAGATACGAATAACTCGGCTTGGAAAAGACCGCCGCATTGGCATCCTGACCGGGCAAGCGGTCGGGAAAGTTGGCCACGAACACATTGATCATCCCACACATGCCCATGTGGTTCTGCGACACATAAGGCGCAGCCGGATTGCTTGTCTGGACAATGTCGCCTTCCCAGCCCGGGCTCGGTGCGACCGCTGTCATCAGGCTTGTCACCATGAAGGCTTTCAATTCGAACCAGCGGTGACCTTGCCCGTCATCAAACGCCTGCTCGCAATCCATATCGACGTCCAGCATCCAGTAATTCATGCCAAATGAGTTCTCGTCGGCGATGCCATAACCCGCCATCCAGGCATAAGGTTGCCCTCCCCCCTGAGCGGGACTCGTCGTCCAGTCGGTGGGTGAACCTCCGCCGATATCAGGTGACGGCCTGACCTGACCCGGTTCGCCGCCACCCCAATCCAGATAGGCGTCACCCCACCGATAACGGTTCGTCTCCGGGTTAAGCCAATTACGATGACGGATGCGGATAGGGGCGCCGCCCTTTGCACCGCCTCGCACGAACAGACTCTGTCCGGGCTGCGTCTGAGCGTTGATGAAGACGACCGTCCGGCGGACGTCACGGACGGGCGTCGCGGATGCAGGACCAAGTCCGTAGGCGACGACCTGGTTGTCGTAGGTCGCCTGGTAGACCTTGCCGTTGGCAACCAAAGGCGGAGCGAATTTGGTCGATGCCCCGACGCGATCATTCGGCTCGATTTCGCTGTCCCAAATCGATTGCAGGGTGCCGGTCGTCGCCGTCGAGACGTCATAAGCCCGAAGAACGTTCGGTGTGGGTGCGTTATTGGCATCGGGATCGCCGGGAAGGTTACCGAAGGCCTCGTTCGCCCACAGGATGGCATTCGTCGTGCCGTTCGCTGACAGCGCCAGAATCCCGCCGGGCATACCCCCCGGAGACGAAGTTCCCCACGAGGCCGTCGCCGTGCCGCGAGCAATTGGCTGCGGACTGATATGCCCACCGGTATTGGCGAAGACATGAACCGCGTTATTCTCCCCGTGCACGAAAAGCAGATTATTGAAATATATCCCTGTACCGTGGATATGCGGGGTACGGCCTCGGTCAACATGGCCGATGGTAAAGGGATCCGTGGACGTGACCTGGTTAAGGTCGTCGAACAATGACGTGTGGCCGTTCCACGGCTGGTAATCAAACGACGCGACAAAAGGCGCATCAACCAGCTTGCTGAAGTCGCGCTGTCCCATGTCAGCGCGATTGAGATGGTAGTAAATGCCATCCTTTCCGCCGGCAATCAGCGTCGGCGAATTAGGCAACGCGATGACGCCCCCAGACGCGAGATCCTGGTCTCTATGCGCGCCATCCCGATCGATATCGCGAAATGGCGTGAACCAATCTTGGGCAACGAGCGAACCCGGCGTTCCCGGGTTCCAGGTGAGGCGAACCACGCTCTCGCCGAGTTGGTCTGCCGCAAACTGCGGATTGTAGGGGCCGTTGCCCGTCACAACGTAGATGTCGCCGGTCTCATCGACGGCCGGCGCGGCGTTCGCCATCCATACACCCGCCCCACCTCCGTTGCCTGCGGAGTTGTTGGGGTCGCTGCACCAGAAATTGGGCTGGGCACTTCCGTCAGCGAGCTTGGCAGTGTCGAACGCAACAACCCAACCTGATGGGCTGCCCTGACCTTCACCCCCACCGAAGGCGATGACCACAGCCTGGGAACCGCCAGGCTTCTTGACCAAGGCAAGGCCGGATCGCTGCATTTGCAAATAGCGGTTGAAACCCGTGCCACCGACGTTATAGCCATCGATCAGCACCGAGCTAAACTTGTCGTTGTTCAGGTTCGTTATATCCAGGCCAAACAACCTGAAGGTCGGTCCGCTGATACCATCTTCGTAACCCCAGCGCACCACATACAAAATGCCCGCCGCCTGATCGATCACCGGCGTGCTTGCGATGCCCCATTCGGTATGGATGGTGGTCGGCTTCAAGCCATGAAGGTCCTCGCCGACGACGGGCCTGCCAAGTGATCTGGTGGAGAGTTGCGCTCCGGTCTCGGCATCGAACGCGTAGACCGAGTCATGCATTGTCGCGACATAGAGAACATCGTGCGTAACACCGCCGATATTGACGCCGGAAACATACAGCGGGGAACCTTCGATCTTGCCGTCAACCGGCATGACGAAGCGGCGATGAAACTGATTGGCGCTGGACCCGACCTTTGTAGGGGTAAGAATTGTCTCCGCTGTGTTCGCGCCGGTTCGAAGCGGGTTATAGCTGCGCTCAACGACATTGACCGACGTCTGCGCCCCAGCCGCCGAAGCCAGGATTGACAACCCCACCACAGCGAGCACGAACAGCTGCGACGCTTTAAACCAACACTGATTGAGTATTCGCTTCCGACCAACCGAGAGCCGCGAAAAGCCAAGAGGTCCGATGTCTCGATCCACCAGGAAATCAACTTCCGCGAGCGTTTGCTGAAGTGCGCCGAGGGCATCGGGATCAATGCCTGCCATCATCACTTGCGCTCCCTTCCAAAGCTGTCGCCATACAAAGGAAAATAGCGGCTCTAGGCTTGGTCGTTACCGCGTCTTCGGTTCACTGCTAAAATCCCAGTATACTGTCCTCGCCCACGCGAGTAGCCGCGATGCTGCGTCCGAGACGGTAGCAAAGTTCCGCTTTGAACTCGGCGTGCCAGACCGCCAAACTTACAGAATTAGTCTACCGAGAATTGATAGAATTAATCGCATCTCTCCTCCCTCGTAGAGTTGATGCGAAAATGCCTCTCGATCGCTATCGCGAACCCTGGGGCTAAGCTCAACGCCGCATGTCGCCATCGCAGCCTTTGTCACCGCCGCGCCCAGAGAGGAAGCCTATCTAATTCGCACCCGTCAGTGCCCGGGATTGGTCTTTCCAAAAGTCGCCTTCTGATCCGCCGAAGCCTCAACCTGGTACTTCGCCTGCCACTCCCTATAAGGCATCCCATAAACGATCTCCCGGGCATCCGGGTCGGCGATCGCAATTCCCTTATCCGCGGCCTCTTCGCGGTACCACCGGCTCAGGCAATTCCGACAAAACCCTGCCAGATTCATCAGATCGATATTCTGCACATCGGTGCGTTCGCGCAGATGCCCCGCCAACCGGCGGAACGCCGCGGCCTCCAGTTCAGTTCGTGTCGCTGAATCGAGTTCGGGTGCCGACATAAATTCCTCCTCCTGCTCCGTCTACACCAGAGATGGCGCGCCTTCGCCTGGGTTCGCCATACTACCCACACCGGAAAAAGAGAGGAAACGGTCGATGGCCCAGGCATCTCCCTGGAACGACAAATCCGCCCGCGCGGCATTGCGCACCTTGTTCGACACAGCCATCGAGGCGGCAAATCCAAGGATCATGCTGGCCCGTCATCTGCCCCCCAGACCAACAAGCGGCCGTTGCATCGTGGTCGGGGGCGGTAAATCCGCCGCTGTCATGGCTGCAACCTTGGAAGACGCCTGGCCCGACGTCCCGCTGGAGGGCACCGTCGTCACGCGCTATGGCCACGCCGTCCCGACCCGCCACATCGAAGTCATTGAAGCCTCCCACCCCGTCCCCGACGAAAATAGCGAACGTGGCGCCCAAAGACTGCTTGAGCGCGTCAAAAACCTCACCGAGGACGACCTCGTCATCGCGCTGATGTCGGGCGGCGCCTCCGCCCTGCTCGCCGCCCCGGTCCCCGGCCTGACGCTGGCCGACAAACAGGCCGTCAACCGAGCGCTATTGGCGTGTGGCGCCAACATCACGGAGATGAACGCCGTCCGGAAGCATCTTTCGGCGATCAAAGGCGGCCGCCTCGCCGCCGCCGCCGCACCCGCCCGCGTCGTGACGCTGGCGATCAGCGACGTTCCAGGGGACGACCCGGCCGTCATCGGCTCCGGCCCCACCGTCCCCGATGCCACGACTTTCGCGGAGGTCCGAGCCCTGATCGCCCGCTACGGCATCACCTTGCCGCCAGCCGTCGCTACTCGCCTGGGCCAGGACGCCGATGAAACGCCGAAACCCGGCAGCCTGACGAACATCGACTTTCGCATGATCGCCACGCCCATGATGGCATTGCAATCGATGGCGGCCAAAGCCCAGGAGATGGGGCTTTCCCCGCTGATCCTTGGTGACGCCCTGGAGGGCGACGCGGCCCAGATGGGCTCCGTCATGGCAGGCATCGCACGCTCCGTCCGCGCTCACGGCCAGCCCTTGCGCCCCCCTGCCCTCTTGCTGTCCGGCGGTGAAACCACCGTTACGATGTCCAGCACCTCGACCGGCAACGGCGGCCGCAACACCACCTTCCTGCTCGGTCTCGCTATCGCCCTCGACAGCGCACCCGGCATCTGGGCCGTGGCCGGCGATACCGACGGGGTTGACGGCATGGATGAAATCGCCGGCGCGCTGCTTGCACCCGATACGCTCTCCCGAGCACGCGCCGGAGGTATCGATGCACGTGCGGCCCTGGCGTCGCATGACAGCCATGGCTTTTTCCGGGCGATCGGGGACTTGATCATTACCGGCCCCACGCTCACCAATGTTAACGATATCAGGGCAATCCTTATCGTCTAGAACATGATCGCGCGAGGCCATCTTCGGCTCCGGCGAACCAACATTGCAACCACTGGACAATGTCGCGCGAGACCGCAGGTTGAGCCGCGTCAATCATCGGCGCAAACACTAGAACAGGTCGCGCCAGGACCAAACCTCACGGCCCAAACGAAAGAATTCGGCGCGCCAGGCCGCGGGTCATAGCGCGTGAACCGTCTCAACTCCGATAAAGGAACATCCCATGGCACTCCGCCCCAAGATGCGCCGCCGCCGCCGCACCAAGATCATCGCCACGCTCGGTCCCGCCAGTTCCACGCTGGAGACCATGACCCGGCTATTCCAGGCGGGCGCCGATGTGTTCCGGCTGAATTTCTCCCACGGCACCCACCAGGACCATGCCGCCCGGTTCGCCATGATCCGTGAACTGGAGGAAAAATTCGATCGCCCGATCGGCATCTTGGCTGACGTGCAGGGTCCGAAACTCCGCGTCGGCCGTTTCGGCGGTGGCCGCGTCTATTTGCAAACCGGTCATAAATTCCGCCTGGACCTCAACGCTACGCCGGGCAATTCGCTGCGCGTCAACCTGCCGCACCCCGAGATCATCAGCGCCGCTGCGATCGGGTCCTCCCTGCTGCTGGACGACGGCAAACTCCGCCTCCGCGTGGTGCACAAGCGCGCCGATGCCCTGGAAACCGAGGTCGTCGTCGGGGGGCCTCTTTCGGACCACAAGGGCGTCAACGTCCCCGACGTCGTGCTGCCGATCCCCGCGCTGACGGCCAAGGATCGCGAGGACCTCGAGTTCGCCGTCTCCCACGGCGCCAACTACATCGGCCTGTCCTTCGTCCAGCGCCCCGAGGACGTCCTCGAGGCCAAACGTCTGATCGACGGCCGCGCCTGGGTCATGGTGAAGCTGGAAAAGCCCCAGGCACTCGATAACTTGCACGAGATCCTGGCCCTGACGGACGCGGTGATGGTCGCGCGCGGCGATCTCGGCGTCGAACTCCCCCCCGAGGAAGTGCCGCTGGCACAAAAGCGGATCGTGCGGCTGTCACGCTCCCTGGGCAAACCGGTCGTCGTCGCCACGCAGATGCTGGAAAGCATGATCAACGCTCCCGCCCCGACCCGCGCCGAGGCCTCCGACGTCGCCACCGCAGTGTTCGACGGCGCTGACGCGGTGATGCTGTCGGGTGAAACCGCCGCCGGCCAGTACCCCTACGAGGCCGTCAACATGATGGACCGCATTGTCGCCCGGGTGGAACAGGACGCTGTTTGGCGCGCAACGATCGATGCGTCCCGCGTGGCACCCGAAAGGAACGCTGCCGACGCGATCGCCGCCGCCGCCGCGCAGGTAAGCCACACCATCGGGGCAAAAGCCATCGTCGCGTTCACTGCGTCCGGCAGCACCGCGCTCCGCGTCGCCCGCGAGCGCCCGGAAGCACCCGTCATCGGCCTGACGCCGAATATCAAGACCGCTCAACTCATGGCCCTCGTGTGGGGTGTCCACGCGGTCATCGTCCCCGATGTTCATTCGATGACCGAGTCTGTGACCAGAGCCGCTCGGGTGGCGCTGAGCGAGGGCTTCGCCGAGCACGGGGCCGAGATCGTCGTCACCGCCGGCGTCCCGTTCGGTCACTCCGGAACAACGAACGCGTTGCGAGTGGCGACGGTGAAGTAGAATCCGGCGGCCGAGGCGCTCAGTCCACGCTGAGCCATTCGTCCAGCGTCACACCGAGAAGGTCCGGCACTTGCCTCGGTGGCACGCCATCGATCGCCGCGGGCAGACGCTGCACGGCCCGTCGGTTGATCCGCTCCAAAATCAACCCGCTTCCGCATGGAAGCCGAGAACGCATCGGCCGCCTCCTGCCGGAAGCGGATTTCCTCGCTGTGCCAGTGCGGGACCTCGGTCGAATCCGGCCAGCATGCCTGTTTCAGCCGGTGGACAATGGCCTGTGTTAGCAGCGACTCAAAAGCGCGCAATTCGCCGCCGTCCCACGGCCTCGATCTCCTCGCCCAGATTGGCCCAGTCCAGATCGCGGTCATTGACGCGCTCACCCGCGGCCAGGTGGCGCAGCAGGGTCGCCTGCTTTCGCTCCAAAGCAGGAAGTCGTCTTCGTAAAGATCGCCCATGACACTCTCCGTTGGGCAAGTTACCACTACCGATCAGAGGCACGCCACAATCATCCCCGGCAGGCCGAACTCCTTTACAACCCCACCATTCATCCGCGCGCTCCGGATGCCTTGCCCGCATCATAAGAGATCAGCCGGCGGCAGCCAAAGCACTTGCCCGATACGGTCGGCTCCCGAAGCGATCATCGCCAACCGGTCAAACCCCAACGCGATCCCGGCACTCTCCGGCATCCCGAATGCCAGCGCCGCGAGGAAATCCTCATCCATCGGCCAATCCGGCCCGGCCATCGCATGCCGTCGTTCCCGTTCGGCCACGAACCGGGCGCGTTGCTCCACCGGATCAGTCAACTCGACGAACGCGTTTGCCAGTTCGATGCCACAGACGAACAGCTCGAACCGCTCCGCAACGCGAGGATCGGCCGGATCCCGGCGCGCCAGAGCCGCCTGCGCCGCCGGCCAATGCGTCAGAAACGTCGGATGCTGCCGTCCCAGCCGAGGCTCCACCCGCTCCAGCAGCAAGCGGAAAAACAAATCCTCCCATGTTTCCCCCTCGCGCAGCCGCACGCCCGACGCGGCGGCCAGCCCCCCGGCATCCTCACCGATCGCCAGCAGATCGACACCGGCATAACGAGCAAACGCCTCCGCAACCGTCAGCCGCTCGAACCGCGACAGGTCCGAGGTCACCCCCCGGCAGCAAACCACCGGCGGCAGCACCGACCGCAACAGGCCGAAGACCTCGTCTATCAGCGCGTCCATCCCGGCACCGGGCCGATACCATTCCAGCATGGTGAACTCAGGCGCATGAAGCGCGCTGCCCTCGCCGTTGCGCCATACCCGAGCGAATTGGAAAATCGGGCCCGCTCCGGCGACCAGCAGCCGCTTCATCGCGAACTCCGGGCTCGTATGCAGCCACAACCGCTCGGTTGTTCCGTCCGGGTGGTGACGCGCCGTTTCAAACGCGCGCAGATGCACCTCCTCCCCCGGGACCGGCACCGCGTAAGGTGTCTCCACCTCAAGATAATCGCAGGTCCACAAAAAACCGCCGAACAGCTCTGGTCAAAGCCGAGCGTCGACGGAGGAACGGCAACCGACCGGCAAGACTTTCGGGATGCCAAGTGGCACGCGTCACCGGGCCCGTCATGCCGAGATTTTTACCAGCGTAACAACCCTGCCGCTAGATTGCCACAAAACCGACACGCCGGGACCGCGCTTCGTCACAACGTAACTGGGATCGAAAGAGAAAGGGACACACCCATGGGTCTTATACTACTGATAGTGATCCTGTTCCTGCTGTTCGGCGGCGGAGGTTATTACGGCTATCGCTCTGGCTACTACGGTGGCGCGCATTACGGCGGAGGTCTGACCTTGATCGTCGTGATCGTGGTCCTATTCCTGCTGTTCGGTGGCCACGGCGGTTACTACCACTACTAGACCGCCCGAAGCCTTGGCCAACATGGGCCGGGCCACCTGTCGCTATCCGCACAGGTGGCCCGCAACCCCCGCACCGCCTCAGGCGGCCGCGTACTCTCCGCGCCCGAACATCTTGTCCAGCGCCGCAGGCTCAGCCTTGTCGAACATCGTCGTGCGTGCGCGGACCGCATCGACCTCCGCCAGAGCCTTCTTCACCGCCGGCCGCTCGTCGATCACCTTTACCCAGCGTGCAACATTCGGCAGCTTCGCCATCGCCTCGGCCCCGACCAGCGACGGAATATTCCGCATCCAGGGGAAGGTGGCGATGTCAGCCATCGAATAGTCCGAACCCGCCAGGTAAGGAACCGCCCCCAGCCGCTGTTCGATGACCTCGGAGACCCGGATCGCCTGCGTCAGATAGCGGCTCTTGGAATAGTCGTTGCCGGCGGGCGCGAAGCGCATGAAATGGACGTATTGGCCAAACATCGGCCCCACCGTGGACATCTGGGTCATCAGCCACTGGATCGCGTCGAACTTCGTCGCCGTGTCCTTCGGCAGCAGCCTTGCCGGTCTTTTCCGCCAGATAGAGCAGGATCGCGCCTGACTCGAAGCACGTGTACGGCTTGCCCCCCGGTCCGTCGAGATCGACGATGACCGGCACCTTGGCGTTCGGGTTCAGCTTCAGGAAGGCGTCGTCGAACTGCTTGCCGGTGAAGACATCGACCGGTTGCACCGTGTAGGGCAGCGCCAGTTCCTCCAGCGCGATATAGATTTTGACGACGTTGGGGCTGCCCATACCGTACAGGGTGATCATCCTGGTCCTCCCGTTGGGACTGCGAGTGCCCCCACCATCGCACGGCAGAGCAGCAAGGGAAAGGATGGCGCCATGAGCCAGAAATCTTGCTCCGCTCTTCCGGCCCCGCTTGCCGCCCACGCGGCAATTGCCTACGCTGCGGTGCGGCAGGATCATTGCCATTTGCTCAATCAGCGGGCAAAAAGGATTCTTGCGCGTAAATCGCGCATCCCTGACGGCATTTAATTACGCCAAGGAAAGTTGCGGGCAATGCAAGAGGTTATGAGACAAGGCCTTTACGATCCGAAAAATGAGCACGATGCGTGCGGCGTTGGCTTCGTGGTGAACATCAAGGGCCGAAAATCTCATGACATCATCTCCCAGGGCCTGAAAATCCTGGAGAACCTCGATCACCGCGGCGCGGTCGGCGCCGATCCGCTGGTGGGCGATGGCGCCGGCTTCCTGATCCAGATGCCCGACGCCCTGCTCAACGATTGGGCGCGTGTGCACGGCAAGTCACTGCCCGCGGTCGGCCGCTACGCCGTCGCCATGTGCTTCCTTCCGCGCGACGCGAGCGCGCGTGAGCATGTCATCCAGCATTTCGAGCAGGTCGTGGCGAAGGAAGGCCAGTCCATGGTCGGCTGGCGCGACGTGCCGACCGACCTGACCGGTCTCGGCAAGACCGTGATCGAGACCATGCCGGTGATCCGCCAGGCGATCGTCGCCTCCAGCCATGTCGATCCGCGACCAGAACGCTTTCGAGCGCAAGATCCTGGCGATCCGCAAGCAGATCCTCAACAACCTCCGCACGCTGGCGGAAAAGCGGAACATTCCCGGCGTGACGGAAACCTATATGCCGTCCTTCTCTACCCGGACGGTGGTTTACAAGGGGCTGCTGCTGGCGACCCAGGTCGGCAGCTTCTACCACGATCTGCGAAATCCCGCTGACGACATCGGCGCTGGCGATGGTGCACCAGCGCTTCTCCACCAACACCTTCCCGTCCTGGAAGCTGGCCCACCCCTACCGTTTCCTGGCGCACAACGGCGAGATCAACACCGTCCGCGGCAACGTCAACTGGATGTATGCCCGCCGCCGGTCGATGGAATCCGACCTGATCGGGCCAGACCTGAACAAGATGTGGCCGATCATCCCGCACGGCCAGTCGGACACCGCCTGCATCGACAACGCGCTCGAAATGCTGGTGGCCGGCGGCTATTCGCTGGCCCATGCGATGATGATGCTGATCCCGGAAGCCTGGGCGCACGACCCGCTGATGGATCCGGAGCGCAAAGCCTTCTACGAATACTACGCCGCGCTGATGGAGCCGTGGGACGGCCCCGCCGCCATCGCCTTCACCGACGGCCGCCAGATCGGCGCCACGCTCGACCGCAACGGGCTGCGGCCGGCGCGCTACGTGATCACCGACGATGACTACGTGATCATGGCCTCGGAAGCCGGCGTGCTGCCGGTGCCGGAGGAAAAGATCGTCCGCAAATGGCGCCTCCAGCCCGGCAAGATGCTGCTGATCGACCTGGAAGAAGGCCGCATCATCGACGACGCGGAGATCAAGCAGAAGCTTGCGCGCGAGCACCCCTATGCGGAATGGCTGAAGCAGACCCAGTTCAAGCTGGAGGAACTGCCGGAAAGCGAGGAGCCGCGCTTCGCAGCCACACCCGAACGACACCGGATGCGCTGCTGCATCACCAGCAGGCGTTCGGCTACACCCAGGAGGACATCCAGTTCTTCCTGGAGCCGATGGCCGCGAACGGCGACGATCCGGTCGGCTCGATGGGCACCGACACGCCGCTGGCGGTGCTGTCGGACAAGCCCAAGCTGCTGTTCAACTACTTCAAGCAGAACTTCGCCCAGGTCACCAACCCGCCGATCGATCCGATCCGCGAGGAACTGGTGATGTCGCTCGTCTCCATCATCGGCCCGCGCCCCAACCTGCTTGGCCACCACGCCGGCAACTACCTGCGCCTGGAAGTCGCGCAGCCGATCCTGACCAACACCGACCTGGAGAAGATCCGCGACATCGACAACATCGCCGGTGGCGCCTTCCGCACCCAGACGATCGACATCACCTGGCCCGCCAGCGAGGGCGCCGATGGGATGGAAAAGGCCATCTTCCGGATTTGCCAGGCAGCGACCGAGGCAGTGCTGGCGGACTACACCATCCTGATCCTGTCGGACCGCGACGCCTGTCGAAAACCGCATCCCGATCCCCTCGCTGCTGGCCACCGCGGCGGTGCACAACCACCTGATCCGCCAGGGCCTGCGCATGAGCACCGGCATCGTCGTGGAAACCGGCGAAGCGCGCGAGGTGCACCATTTCTGCGTGCTGGCCGGCTACGGCGCCGAGGCGATCAACCCCTATCTGGCGTTCGAAACGCTGGAGCAGATCCGCGTCCAGAACGAAGATGAAGAAATCCGCCGCCGAGGTGAAGAAGAACTACCTCAAGGCGGTCGGCAAGGGCATCATGAAGGTGATGTCCAAGATGGGCATCTCCACCTACCAGTCCTATTGCGGGGCGCAGATCTTCGACGCCGTCGGCCTGACCCAGGCCTTCGTGGACACGATGCTTCACCGGCACCGCCACCACGATCGAGGGCGTCGGTTTCGCCGAGATCGCCCAGGAAGCCGTCGCCCGCCACAAGGCCGCATACGGCAACAATCCGATCTACGCGGACATGCTGGACGTCGGCGGCGACTACGCCTTCCGCCTGCGTGGCGAGGCGCATGCCTGGACGCCGGACACCATCGCCAAACTCCAGCACGCCGTCCGCGGCAACCTGCCGGCCGAATTCCACGCCTTCACCCGCACGATCAACGACCAGAGCGAACGCCTGCTGACCATCCGCGGCCTGATGGAGTTCCGCTGCGTCCCGACACCGGTGCCGCTGGACGAGGTCGAGCCGGCGAAGGAGATCGTCAAGCGCTTCGCCACCGGCGCGATGAGCTTCGGCTCGATCTCCCGCGAGGCGCACACCACGCTGGCGATCGCCATGAACCGGATCGGCGGAAAGTCCAACACCGGCGAGGGCGGCGAGGAATCCGATCGCTACAAGCCGCTGCCGAACGGCGATTCCGAACGGTCGGCGATCAAGCAGGTCGCGTCAGGCCGGTTCGGCGTGACGACCGAATATCTGGTCAACGCCGACGACCTCCAGATCAAGATGGCGCAGGGCGCCAAGCCCGGCGAAGGCGGGCAGTTGCCCGGCCACAAGGTGGACAAGAACATCGCCCGCGTCCGCCATTCCACCCCGGGCGTCGGGCTGATCTCGCCGCCGCCGCACCACGACATCTATTCGATCGAGGACTTGGCGCAGCTTATCCACGACCTGAAGAACGCCAATTCCAAGGCGCGCATTTCGGTCAAGCTGGTGTCCGAGGTCGGCGTCGGCACCGTCGCCGCCGGCGTCTCGAAGGCGCGCGCCGACCACGTCACCATCGCCGGCTACGAGGGTGGCACCGGGGCCAGCCCGCTGACCTCGCTGACCCATGCCGGCTCGCCCTGGGAAATCGGCCTCGCCGAAACCCAGCAGACGCTGGTGCTGAACGGGCTGCGCAGCCGCATCGCCGTGCAGGTCGATGGCGGCCTGCGCACCGGCCGCGACGTCGTCGATCGGCGCGCTGCTGGGGGCCGACGAGTTCGGCTTCGCCACCGCGCCGCTGATCGCCGCCGGCTGCATCATGATGCGCAAGTGCCACCTGAATACCTGCCCGGTCGGCGTGGCGACGCAGGACCCGGTGCTGCGCAAGCGCTTCACCGGCACGCCGGAGCATGTCATCAACTTCTTCTTCTTCATCGCCGAGGAAGTCCGCGAGCTGATGGCGCAAGCTCGGCTTCCGCACGTTCAACGAGATGATCGGGCAGGTCGGCAAGCTGGATACCCGCAAGGCGATCGAGCACTGGAAGGCGCACGGCGTCGACCTCAGCAGGATCCTGTATCAGCCGGAACTGAAGCCCGGCGATCGGCATCCACCACAGCGAGACGCAGAACCATCACCTGGACAAGGCGCTGGACCAGGTGCTGATCCGCGAAGCCGCCGCAGGCGCTGGAATCGCAGGACGCCGGTGCGGCTGCAGCATCCGATCCGCAACGTCAACCGCACGGTCGGCGCGATGCTGTCGGGCGAGGTCGCCCGCCGATACGGCCATGCCGGCCTGCCGGAAGACACCATCTCGGTCAATCTGACCGGCACCGCCGGCCAGAGCTTCGGCGCCTTCCTGGCGCGCGGCGTGTCGCTGTACCTCACCGGCGACGCCAACGACTATGTCGGCAAGGGCCTGTCCGGCGGCCGCGTCGTGGTGCGCCAGCCGCCGCATGCGAAGCGCGACCCGAGGCGAGAACATCATCGTCGGCAACACCGTGCTGTACGGCGCCATCGCCGGCGAGGCCTACTTCCAGGGCGTCGCCGGCGAGCGCTTCGCGGTGCGCAACTCCGGCGCCGTCGCGGTGGTGGAAGGCTGCGGCGACCATGGCTGCGAATACATGACCGGCGGCGTGGTCGTCGTGCTGGGCGACACCGGCCGCAACTTCGCCGCCGGCATGTCCGGCGGCATCGCCTACGTCTACGACGAGAACGCTCGGTTCGGAAGGCTCTGCAACATGGCGGGCGTCGAGCTGGAAAGTGTCGGCGTCGCCGAACTCGGCCTGGCCGATGAACCCGGCCGGCCGCGGCAGCGGGCGGCCAGCGTCGAGGACAGCGGCATGGGCGATCCGCTGCGGTTCGACGCGGAACGGCTGCGCATCGTGGTCGAGCGGCATCTGCTGTTCACCGGCAGCGCCGAGGCCAGGGCGTTGCTGGAAGACTGGGACGGTGCGCTGTCGCGCTTCGTCAAGGTCATGCCGCGCGATTACAAGCGCGCGCTGCTTGAACTGAAGGCCGAGGCCGACCGCCGCGGCGACCGTTGCCGCCGAGTAGCGTCGCCCCGACCCCGGGTAGTGCGCGCAGGCGCACCATCCACGGATCTTCGCCGCCGTGAGAAGGCGACGCTTCTGCCGCCTTGAGCGGATTACGACATTTGACTACAGTCGCCGGCGCCCAGGCGGCCAATCTGGAGACGATCATGGGTAAGGTTACCGGTTTCCTCGAAATCGAGCGTCACGACCGCTCGTACGAAAAGCCCGAGCTCCGGCTGAAATACTATCAAGGAATTCGTCAAGCCGCTGCCGCCCGAGGAACTGAACGGCCAGGCCGCGCGCTGCATGGATTGCGGCATTCCGTTCTGTCACAACGGCTGTCCGGTAAACAACCAGATCCCGGACTGGAACAACCTGGTCTATCGAGGAACAGTGGCGAGCAGGCCGTCGATCAACCTGCACTCCACCAACAATTTCCCGGAGTTCACCGGGCGCATCTGCCCGGCCCCGTGCGAGGAAGCATGCACGCTGAACATCGACGACAATCCCGTAACGATCAAGACGATCGAGTGCGCCATCGTCGATCGCGGGTGGGAAGAAGGCTGGATCAAGCCGATCCCGCCAACGGTGAAGACCGGCAAGACCGTCGCGGTCGTCGGTTCCGGCCCGGCCGGCATGGCCTGTGCCCAGCAACTCGCCCGCGCCGGGCATGCCGTGACGCTGATCGAACGGCAGGACCGCATCGGCGGCTTGCTCCGCTACGGTATCCCGGACTTCAAGATGGAAAAGCACCTGATCGACCGCCGCATTGACCAGATGGCGGCCGAGGGGGTGACGTTTCGCACCAATACCGAGGTCGGCGCGGACGTCACGATCGACCAGTTGCTGTCCGAGTACGACGCTGTCGTCCTGAGCGGTGGCGCCGAGTGGCCGCGCAATCTCGACGTCACTGGCCGTGACCTCGACGGCATTCACTACGCAATGGATTTCCTTACCCAGCAGAACAAGCGCGGCGCCGGCGATGATGAGGCCGCGGCGGCTCCCACCGGCGCGATCAGCGCCAAAGGCAAGCACGTCATCGTCGTCGGCGGCGGCGATACCGGCTCGGACTGCATCGGCACCTCGGCCCGTCAAGGCGCCGCTTCGATCGTCCAGATCGAGATCATGCCGAAGCCGCCGGTCAAGGAGAACAAGGCGATGGTCTGGCCCGATTGGCCGATCAAGCTGCGGTCCTCCCACGCGCATGATGAAGGCGTCGAGCGCGACTGGTCGGTGCTGACCAAGCATGCCGTCGGCAAGGACGGCAAGGTCACTGCTCTCGACTGCGTCCGGGTCGAGTGGGAACGCACCCCGGACGGCCGCATGACCATGAAGGAAATTCCCGGCAGCGAATTCCAGATGAAGGCCGATCTGGTTCTCCTGGCGATGGGCTTTCTAGGTCCTCGCCGTGGCGCTCTGCTGGATCAGGCCGGCGTCGAGCTTGACCAGCGGGGCAATGTCCTGGCCAACACCGTCCAATACCAGACCTCCCGCGACCGCCTGTTCGCTGCCGGCGACATGCGGCGCGGCCAGTCCCTGGTCGTCTGGGCTATCCGCGAAGGCCGCCAATGCGCCCGCGCGGTCGACCTCAGCCTGATGGGCACAAGCACGTTGCCAAGATAAGGAGACCGCACCGCCTCTTAGCGCTTCCAAGGGACCTGTCCTTTGGGCGCGCGGGCGCGCGCGCTCTAGCCAGCAAGTTCATCGATCTTCAACGAGACGTTATTCATTACGGATAAAAAAGAATTACACAGCGATGGAAGATTTGGTTCGTCCGTGAGGCTGACGTGATCGCCGAGAATCGGAACGACCTGCAGTCGCGCCAGATGGCGGCTCCACCCGAGGTCGGCAGCAGCGCCGGGCGCCTGCTCAACACACCGAAATAGGACCGCCGGAAAGGTGAAGGCTTCATCGGATTTCGCCATCCGACTTAATAGTTCCTCAAGGATGGGAAGATTGAAACTTAGGGTGATAGAGACCCTGATCCGTTCCTCCATGTCTCGCGAGCCTCCGAGCAGCGGCAACCTGCCCAAAAAGCGTGACAATCGTTTATTCCGTAACCGGATGATAATCGCACCGGCGATGCGCCCCAGTTCCCCGCCGATGGCACCCGTTCGGATCGCATAAGCAAGCCGCCCGATCGGCCGGGCGACCGAAATAGGAGAGTCTTGAATCGGTGGCACCGCGGACGTGTCGAGTAGAGCCAAACATCCGACGCGCCGGCCAGAGGCTTCCAAAGCGGAAGCCACAGCCAACGCTACATGCCCGCCAAAGGAGTAACCCGCGAGCAAAATCGGGCCACGCGGAGCACCGAGCTCGATTTGTTCGACACAATGCGACACAAGTCCGTCAAGATTAACACGATCGTAAGCAATCGTGCTCCAGTCGGGAATTTGGATTGGTTCAAAGCGAAGTGAAGACGAGCATCCGGCTCGCAAGAGTGAAATCTCTTTGTCAATTCCGCTCAGGCCGGGAAAAAGAAACACCACCGGCGGCTTCGCCGCGTCGAACCCCAACTCACCTGAATTCATTTGATATTCCAATGATCATGATCGGCACGGAGTGAACCTTCGACCTCCGCAACTCGTAGGAGATAAGGTAGAGTGGGCGAGGATGCCACGCCTGGCAACGCGAATGTTTACTGAGAAGGGCAATCTTCACTTCTAGCCCCGCTGGTGCAGACCTTAGCCACGATTGTGCAGCTCGAAGCACCCCGCTCGGACAGGAAAGCAATTCCGGACTTGGCGTTCGGATCATTCTCAGCGTGACTGTGAGGGCCGAAAATGGTCTGTGGGGCCCGTACCGCGCCTGTTTCTTTATCCGCGACCAGTGGCCGCATCCCACCAGGGGCAAACACCATTTGGCGGACGTAGTTGCCGTCGATCACGTGCAGCGGCTGCCGCATGCCGTCGGCCGCGGCCTTCAGTCGCATATCGCGCGCCTGCTGGAATTGCTCCGCCGGCAGCCATGCCCGATCGTGCCCCCAGAGGCTCGGCCCGACTGTGACCTCCGTCGGAGTCCAGTCGCCCGGCGTTACGTCCTTGCCGCCCCACCCGTATTCCAGCATGAACCCGCCCGGCGAGCGAAGGTAGTACGACGTAACCGCGTCGTTGGGGTGCCGGCCCAGCGTTGTGGCGATCTTCTCCGGATCGCCCAAGCGCAATGTCGTAGCCTTGGCCGACATCGTCCAGCGAGAACAACTCGACCATCAGGTGGTGAAGATCCTGCTTCCCGGTCTCGATCAGCGCCACGGAGTGGTGCCGCGGGTTGATGTGCATGAAGTAGGCACGGAATGGCGTGGTGATATAGTCGGTGACCCCGAACCCCAGCAGATCCGTGTAGAAGCCCAGCAGATCGTCGATGTTCTTGACGTGGAACACCACGTGCCCCATGCCCAGCGCGCCGGTCCGGAAGCCGGAGATCGACCGGCCCGGCCGGAACGGTTCGTCCGCGATGGCGGCGCCGTAAAACGCCTCCAGATGGTTGCCGCCGGGATCGTCGAAGCTGATCAGTTCCTTGACGAAGCGCTGATCCGCCAGGGATTTCGCCTCAAGCCGGACCGCAACGCCCGCGGCCTCCAGCTTTCCGGCAAGCGACTGCAGCGCGGCCGCGTCGGCAACCTCAAAGCCGAAATAGCGTTCGCCTTCGGCCAGCGAGCGATCAACGACCAGCCTCTGCGCGCGATCGTCCATGCGGAAGGCGCGGGCCGTGTTGCCGCGCTCGATCATTTGCATGCCGAGCCAGTTGGTGGCGAACGTGGTCCAGTCGGACAGGTCCGACGTGCCCACGCCCATATAGCCCAGCCCGCGGATTTCCATGGTGGTGTCTCCTGTTCCCGCCGCATCTCAGCGGCGGCGGAGTGAGAACCATAACAGCGGCGATAACCCGCGCAACGGCCGGCACCTGGACGTTTCGTCCATGCGCGTCGACCGCCGCGCCTCGAACCCTGCATGATTTGGCCCATTTTGGTTGCACCTGACATCCGAACAAGGGCGGGGTCTCCTGATACGCATTGAAAATCTAAGGTTGTGGCGTCGAGAAGGATTTCTGTATCAACCTCGTAAGGATCGTCGCGGCAGTCTGTCACGCCGTGCCGAGCGGCATTCACCGGCATCCGGAACGTCCTATTCTTGAAGCAAACGATCCACCCTTGACGCAAATTTGTTCCCAACCACCCTAAGACCCCTTCGTATGCAACATTCTCTCGTGCGCCGAGACGGATCGGAGTCACCTTTGTTGTTTTCGTCTACGAACTGGATCAACCGCCGGACATTCGGCGCAATCGCCGTCGCCGGGGTGCTTAGCCGGTGCGCGGCAGTCCCGGACATTGCTGGCTTGACGCCGGACGATGTTGGTCTGGCAGCCAGGGGCACCAAGCCCAACACCGACCAAATCGACGACACCGACGCCCTGCAGCAGCAATACGACCTGCAGCGTGGCCTGTCGGCCAGCCCGATCGTGTTCGGCAACCAGGTCACGTTGCTGTCCAGCGGCACCGAGGCGTTCCAGGCCATCTTCAAGGCCATCGGCAGCGAGCCAGGACAGCATCAACCTGGAGTATTTCATCCTGGCCGATGTCCAATCCGGTGGCGTGCATCTGTCGGACCTGCTGCTGGACAGGTTGCGCGCCGGCGTCAAGGTGAACATGATCTACGACGCGTTCGGCTCGCGCGACACGCCACGCGCACTTTTTCGATGCCATGCGGCAGGCCGGAGCAAAGGTGCTGGAGTTCAATCCGATCAGCCCGCTTCGCCGCGCAGGATCGGCTGGTCGCCGAACGACCGCGACCACCGCAAGATCACCGTCGTCGACGGCCGGATCGGCTTCACCGGCGGCGTCAACCTGGACACTGCCTACGAAAACCCGCCCAGCGCCGGGATTCCCGCCGGACGGCAACACGCGCAAAGCCTATTGGCGCGATACCGCGGTGCGAATCGAAGGCCCGGCCGTGGCGGAACTGCAAAAGCTGTTCTTCGGCACCTGGCGCGAGCAGAAGGCGCCCGCGGCTGACCCCGCCGACTATTTTCCGCCGCTGCCGCGCCAGGGCGTGCAGACGATCCGCATCATCGGCAGTTCGCCCGGAGACAGGCAACCGCTGTATCTACGCCTCCCTGATGACGGCGATGCAAAGCCGCCCGACAGCGGGTCTGGCTGTGCAGCGGCTATTTCGTGCCGCCGCACCAGGAACGCGAGGAACTCGCCAAAATCGCTCGGGCGGGCCTGGATGTCCGGATCGTCGCGCCGGCGTTCAGCGACGTGCAGAGCGCGGTCTATGCCGCCCGCGCCGCCTACGGCGACCTGCTGGAGGCCGGCGCCCACATTTACGAAATGCGGGACGCCGTCGTGCACGCCAAGCTGGCGGTCGTGGACGACACCTGGACGGTGGTCGGATCGTCCAACCTCGATCGCCGCAGCGTCGTGTTCAACAACGAGGTCGATGCCGTCATCCTGGGCCACGACACCGCCGCTCAGGTCGAGACGGTCATGCGCCAGTTCATGGCGGCTTCCCACGAGGTTGATCTTTCGCAGGTGGGAGCACCGCTCGATCGGCGAGCACGTGGACGAGTGGAAGGCGCGGGTCTGGCAATACTGGATGTGAGCCCAACGAACTGGGTACCCCCGCTTGACCTTGCACGGCGGGAATGGCCAAACTCCGGCCAACGGGATCGTCCAGGGGCACAGGCCATGCCGGCTGAGCCCCTGGCGTTCCGACGTGTCGACGCGCGAACAACGAAAGGGAGTGCGATGCCTCAGGTAACCCTGACGGTCAACGGCAAGCAGCATACGGTAGAAGTCGAAGGACGCACCCTGCTTGTCGAACTGCTGCGCGAGAAGCTCGGTCTCACCGGCACCCATGTCGGCTGCGACACCAGCCAGTGCGGCGCCTGCGTGGTGCATATCGACGGGATATCGGTGAAATCCTGCACCCAGCTCGCGCTGCAGGCGGACGGCACCAGCGTCCTCACGATCGAGGGCCTCGCCGCCGCCGACGGCACCCTGCACCCGATGCAGGAGATGTTCCGCGAGCATCACGCGCTGCAATGCGGCTTCTGTACCCCCGGAATGGTCATGACCGCCGTCGATCTGGTGCAATCGCACCCCGACGGCCTGACGGAGAAGGAAATCCGCGAAGGCCTGGAAGGCAATCTCTGCCGCTGCACCGGTTACCACAACATCGTCAAGGCGATCGCCGCCGCTCATCCGTTGATGCACGCCAAAGCGGCCGAATAGACGCCGTCAAGAAGAATAACCGGAGGTAACGACCATGGGCTTCGAAGGCATCGGCGCATCCGTTCGCCGCAAGGAAGACGTCCGCTTCCTCAGCGGCAAAGGCAACTACACCGACGATATCAACCGGCCCGGCCAGCTGTACGCCTTCATCAAGCGGTCCGACCGGCCGCACGCCACGATCAACGGCATCGACATCGCGGCGGCGTCGGCGGCGCCGGGCGTGGTGAGGGTCTTCGTCGGCGCCGACATGGCGGCCGAGGATATCGGCGGCCTGCCCTGCGGCTGGCAGATCCACAACAAGGACGGCTCGCCGATGGCCGAACCGCCGCATCCGGTGCTGGCGGTCGGCAAGGTGCGCCACGTCGGCGATCCGGTCGCGGTGGTGATCGCGGAAACCAAGCAGCAGGCCAAGAACGCCGCCGAACTGCTCGAAATCGACTACACCGACCTGCCCGCCGTCGCCAACCTGACCGACGCCGTCGCCCCCGGCGCGCCCGAGGTGCATGACGGCGTCGCCGGCAACATCTGCTACGACTGGGTGATCGGCGACAAGGCGGTGGTCGATGGCGTGTTCGCCAACGCCGCCAAGGTCGTGAAGCTCGACCTGACCAACAACCGGCTGATCCCGAACGCCATGGAGCCGCGGGTCGCGATCGGCGACTTCGACACATCGTCGGGCGATTTCACGCTCTATACCACCAGCCAGAACCCGCACGTGATCCGCCTGCTGATGGGCGCCTTCGTGCTGCACATCCCGGAGAACAAGCTGCGTGTCGTCGCCCCCGACGTCGGCGGCGGCTTCGGCTCCAAAATCTACCATTACGCGGAAGAGGCCATCGTCACCTGGGCCGCCGGCAAGGTCCGCCGCCCGGTGAAATGGACCTGCGAGCGCAGCGAAAGCTTCATGTCCGACGCGCACGGCCGCGACCATGTCAGCACCGCCGAGATGGCGCTGGACAACGAGGGCCACTTCCTCGGGCTGCGCATCACCACGCTGGCGAACATGGGCGCCTACCTGTCCACCTTCGCGCCGGCTGGTGCCGACCTACCTCTATGCCACGCTGCTCGCCGGCGTTTACAAAACCCCGGTGATCTACTGCAACGTCAAGGCGGTGTTCACCAACACCGTGCCGGTGGACGCCTATCGCGGCGCCGGCCGGCCGGAGGCCACCTTCCTGCTGGAACGCCTGGTCGATGTCATCGCGCATGACACCGGTATCGACAGGATCGAGCTGCGGCGGAAGAATTTCATCCCCGCCGATGCGTTCCCCTATCAGACGCCGGTCGCACTGCAATACGACAGCGGCGACTACCAGACGACGCTGAAGGTCGGTCTGAAAAACGCCGACTGGGATGGTTTCGAAGCCCGCCGGGCCGAAGCCAAGGCGCGCGGCAAGCTGCGCGGCATCGGCATCTCCACCTACGTCGAAGCCTGCGGCATCGCCCCATCGGCGGTGGTTGGCTCGCTCGGCGCCCGCGCCGGCCTCTACGAGGTCGCGGAAATCCGCGTCCATCCCACCGGCAGCGTAACCGTCTTCACCGGCACCCACAGCCACGGCCAGGGCCACGAAACCACCTTCGCCCAACTCGTCGTGAGCCAGCTCGGCGTGCCGTTCGATCAGGTCGAGGTCGTGCATGGCGACACCGCGAAGATCCCCTTCGGCATGGGCACCTACGGCAGCCGCAGCCTCGCGGTCGGCGGATCGGCGATGGTCAAGGCCATGGACAAGGTGATCGCCAAGGGCAAGAAGATCGCCGCCCATCTGATGGAAGCCTCGGTCCAGGACATCGAGTTCAAGGACAACACCTTCACCGTCGCCGGCACCGACAAGTCGAAGACGCTGACCGACATCTCGCTGGCCGCCTACGTGCCGCACAACTACCCGATCGAGGAACTGGAACCCGGCCTCGATGAAACCGCGTTCTACGATCCGAAGAACTTCACCTTCCCCGGTGGCTGCCACATCGCCGAGGTGGAGATCGACCCGGAAACCGGCGTCGTGGAGATGGTCAACTTCATCGCCGTCGATGACGTCGGCCGGGTGGTCAACCCGATGATCGTCGAGGGCCAGGTGCAGGGCGGCGTCGCCCAGGGCATCGGGCAGGCGCTGTTGGAGGCCTGCAGCTACGATCCCAGCGGCCAGCTTCTGTCCGGCTCCTACATGGACTATACGATGCCCCGGGCGAACGACATCCCCAACCTGTCCGTCGCCACCGAAAACACCATGTGCACCCACAACCCGCTCGGCTCCAAAGGCTGCGGCGAGGTTGGCGCGATCGGTTCTCCGCCTGCCGTGATCAACGCGGTGGTGGATGCGCTGAAGGATTATGGCGTGCGGCACCTGGACATGCCGGCGACGGGGGCCAAACTCTGGTCCATCATCCACGCCGCCCAACCACGCATGGCCGCGGAATAGTCGATCGCCGCGCACAGCGACCAGTTTAAGGGAACATCACGATGTACGACTTCGCATATGAAAAGCCCGGCAGCCTGGCGGATGCGGTCAAGACGCTGTCCGCCGACATGGATGCCAAGGCGCTCGCCGGCGGCCAGACCTTCATCCCGGTGCTGAAGCAGCGGCTGAACAAGCCGTCCACGGTGGTCGACCTGGCGAAGCTGGGGCTGTACCGGCATCACCGTGTCCGGCGACAAGGTCACCATCGGCGCCATGACCACCCACGCCGCCATCGCCAGCAGCCCGGAGATCAAGGCGAAAATACCCGGGCCTGCAGCATCAGGCGTCGCTGATCGGGGACGAGGCGGTGCGGCATCGCGGCACCATGGGCGGCTCGCTGGCGAACAACGACCCGGCCGCCTGCTACCCGAGCGCGCTACTGGCGCTGGGCGGGACGATCAAGACTGATCGCCGGACCATCGCCGCTGACGACTTCTTCCAGGGCATGTTCACCACCGCGCTGGAGCAGGGCGAGATCATCACCTCGATCGAACTGCCGATCCCGCAGAAATCCGCCTACGAGAAGTTCCGCAATCCTGCCTCGCGCTACGCCATCGTGGGCGTGTTCGTGGCGAAATTTCCCTCCGGTGTGCGCCTGGCGATCACCGGCGCCGGCCAGGGCGGCGTGTTCCGGCACACCGAAATGGAGAAAGCACTGTCGGCGAACTTCTCTCCCGACGCGATCGCGGGGATCGTCACGCCGGCCGACGGGTTGAACGGCGATATCCATGCCAGCGCCGAATACCGGGCGCACCTCATCGGCGTGATATCCAAGCGGGCGGTCGCGAAGGCCACCTGACCAATCCCGCTCCTGGCCGCCTCTCGCGGGGCGCTTCTCGCGGAGCAGAGGCGGCCGGCCAGGCTGTGGACCAAGTCGAAAGAACTTCGACTTCGACTTGGCCTTGAGAGGCGTTATTTTTCTTCCTACGATCGAAGCGACGAAGTCTGGTAGAGTAAATTCAGTACCCCCGACAACCCTATACTGGACAATCAATCATCCCCTGCTCGCAGGATCTCTGGCTCCTTCGGCCAGTTCCGTCTGGCAGACTTCGAAGCAACTCAGCCTCAATCCGCGGGTTTCTTAGTGCGAGGACCTCCGTCACCCCCTTTGTCAGGGAAGTTACCACCTGGATAGGACGGACACCTTAGTGTGATGTCGTCACTGGCTTTGCATCTCGATTCAAGGGACCAGCTCCGAAGACCGCGAGAATGCGATTTTGCAATTGAGGTAGCAGATCACCGGGTTGTTCCCATTCGATAGTATTGTATTGCCGGACATCGAAGTGAAGATTTTTCAAGTCGTCTTTGCGACAAGTAAAAAGAACTCTTTTCCCTAGGCCGTGCGCAAAGCCCGCTTCGTAATACACGCCACCTCGATGACCAGTGAAATCCGCAACAAGGAATGAAGACCTTCGAATTTCAGCAATAATCTCGTCGTTGATCATGTTCGCGTGCTGTGAGCGGTCGATACGCATAGCTTCGTAACCGGCGGCGCGGATAGCTGGCTCTATGGCGTCCGTGAAGACCTCCTGAACCACCTTACTGAACCACATCGCAACAAAACATTGGGATGTCAAAGCTCGGCGATCAGCCATTTCATCCGCGAGGAAGTGACCTTTAACAGTCAACCGATACCGATCATCTCCTTCCGGGCCGCGCTTCTCAATGGCGCGTTCTGAAACAAGATGCTCCGCGAGGGCGATCGCGTCCTCCGGATAGTATGACCAGCTCGCAACGCGTATCTCTTTGCATAAAGCATGAAAACCTTCGGTCAACCTGCCTCGTGAAAGCTCGATGGCTCTTGAAAGGAATAACTCGGATCGCCTGCGTGCAGGTGGACCCTGATAAGCCTTGACCGAACCGATGGTATCGACATCAATGGTCGGGGTTATGCCCAACTTGTTCTGCTCACGAACCCAGCATGCGATCTTGAAACAGAGGGGTTCGCCGCCGGCATGATATTGGCCCGCTGTGGTCATGAAGTAGTTTCCGCACGCATTACAACCGACTGAAATACCGCCTTCAATCGAAAGCGCCGAAGAATTGGCTTCACCGCAGAGATAACAGGCCATTCGCGCTTCTCCAAATGGGAAATCGATTTTCGTGGTCGGGGCTGAGCTATTCATGGCGTCTGAATTAGGCGCGTCGGTTGCGATATCAACTACCCGTGATGCTCAGCCTTATTTTTTCCAATGAAACCTGGACGAACTACCGGATACCGTCGGTGAACAAACCACGAAAGGGCATTTCTCGCCCAAGAATTACGAATCTCAACGCTTTGCAGGGGCACGTAATGTGTTGGTAACGGAGAAGTCGAGGGTCCCAGTTCCCTCCAGCATGTCTCTATTGGGCAGTTGGGTTATCGGGGACACTTTACCGGGCCCCCACTTCTAAATCGCCAACGCACCGCCCATCATTGGCATGCGATTAAGGGGACGAAATTCCCCTCCGGCGTCCGGCTGGCGATCACCGGTGCCAGCCAAGGCGGCGTGTTCCGGCATACGGAAATGGAGAAGGCGCTGTCGGCAAACTTCTTACCCGACGCAATCGCGGGGATCGTCACTCCAGGCGGACGGCCTGACTGAATAACCGGCCTCATCGGTGCGATATAGAAACGGGCGATCGCGACACCTGATAGCCAAGCAATCACGTTCTCCGTCGCCAACGGCTTTACTTGGCAGAGAAAGGTCGGAGATTTGATCGCTCCCAATTGAATCGCTGCTCCTAACACAAAGCGGACATTTGGGAGCGGCTAGGCGGGTTCCGATTTCCGTTTCCTCTGCTCTTGCATCCCAACCCGTCCCGCCATTCCCTACGACCGCAGCGACGAAGTCTCATAAAATAACTCCAGCACCACCGACAACCCTATACTGGTCAACGTCAGTCTATCCCCCGTCGCAAAGGATTTCAGGCTCCTTCGGCCAGTTCCCGTCCGGCAGACGTCGCAGCAGCTCCGCCTCGATCCGGGTGCTCCGGACCGCGAGGATCTCCGTCACCGTTGGAATCGTCGTGTACGCCCACACATTCCGCCACGTCGCAGCCTCATTGCTCGGTGACAGAATCTCCACCAGCAGCACCGGGTCCGGAACTACCAGCTCGGCCGAGGGCGGGGAACACGTCACGCCTAAATCGGGGATTCGGACGTTGCGATTGGAACTAAGGCGCGGGATCACCCCCGGGGTGACGATAAGCCGACAGCCCGAGCGGGTCGCACGCAGGTGATCGCGGATCAACCCTCCGATTTCCCCCTGCAACGCGCCATGGTTCTGCGAACCCGGCGCCATCGCGACAGGCTCTCCATCAACGAGTTCCCACAACCGGCCGGACTCGTCGCCGGCGTCCCAACTCAGGAACTCATCGACGGTCATGCGGGACGGAACAGACTCGCGAACTGCAACCATGGAGCAAACCCTAGCACCCGCCGCGGCGGAAGTCTCGCGACCAACGACCCGCCGCGTTGACAACATCGCATCCCGCTGCTCCTGCGCGGTCGCCTACGGGCTCCAGTGGGAACCAGCCATCTCCATCAATCCTTCTTCCTCGTCCGGCACACCTTCCGCTAGCCGGGCGGCGGCAACGAACGGAAGCCACCTGTACACCCTCTCCCGGGTCTCGCCGCCGACGCCGGCATAAGCCTCAACGTAAGCGGCCGCGACCTCCGGCGCCCAATGCCTCATCAGCACAAACGAACGACAAACGTCGGCCGCCGGATCGCCACGAGTTGCGTCCAGCCAATCGACCAAGACCTCCCGCCCCATCGGCCCCAGTATGTTCAATGGGTGGAAATCGCCGTGGCAAAGCCGCTCCCCGTCCGGCATTGCGGCAAGCTGCTCCAACAGAACGTTTCGCCGCACCTCGTTCAAGATCGTTGCCCGGCGGATATCGTCTGCCAGCCGAACCTTCATGCCGCCAAGCCGTGTCCCGGGATGGCTATGCACACGGAACTGCAACCGCGCCATCGCCGCCAGATAGCCGGACAGCCGTTCCGGGTGACCGCGCATGGCGTCCGCGAAGCAGGAGCCCTCGGCGCGAACTCATGATCACGCCCCATCGATCGCCCACCTGTTGCACGCCCAAGACCTGCGGCACCGGTAAACCCAAAGACTCCACCAGAGCCAAAGCGGCTGCTTCCCGGAAGGCCGAAGATTTTGGCGCGGTGGACTTGTAAAGCTTGATGACCGCCGTCTCGAACTCGAACACCTCCGCCACTTTGCCCGAGCCGAGGAAACGACCCAATGACGGATCGCTCATGATCTTTGCCCCCAGCCTTGACCGCCCTCGCGCACCCCGCGCCTAAATCTGCCGCTCCAGCGCTGCGAGATACCCGCGGTTATGCGTCGGTGACAGATGCACCTCGTTCATCACCAGATGCTTCGGCAGACACGCAATATACCGGATCAGATCGCCGCAATCTGCCGCCTGCACCATACGCGCCCGCGCCTCCGGCCCGACCGGGTTCGGCCGCTGGTCGAGGATTGGCGTAGCCACCTCCCCCGGCAGGAACACGGTCGAGCGGATACCGTGAACGCACTCCTGCATATTCAGTCCATGACTCATCGCCACGATCCCATGCTTGGCCACCGTATAGATCGGCCCGCTGAGACCGCCGATGAACCGCCCTGCCATCGAGGCCGTATGGATCAGCAACCCATCTTTTTGGTCGCGCATGAACGGCAAAGCGACCGTAACACAGTACAAAGCGCCTGTCAGATTGCCCTGAAGCAGCGTGTCGATGCTCTCCGGGGTTAGCTTGTCCCAGTGCCGCTCGACAATATTGACGCCCGCGTTATTCACCAGGATATCCAGCCGGCCCAAGGTCGAGCGTATAAAATCCCCGACCTTGCGAACCTCATTGGCCTTGGTCAGGTCGGCCGGTTGCACATGCGCGCCTCCCGTCTGATTGATGCGGCGGGCCGCATCTTCCAATGGGCCCAACCGCCGTCCGGTTAGGACGACGGTTGCGCCCGCCTCGGCCAGCGCCAACGCCGCCGCTTCCCCAATCCCGCTACCAGCGCCCGTGACCCACGCGACCTTCCCGGTCAGATCCATCGCCATATAACACTCCCCCGTCACCCAACTCTCGGACCTATCAGCCGCAACGAGGAATGCAAGCCGTCACGAAGTGCGATACGCTACCCTGTCTACGCAAATCATTTCGGAACCAGACATGCTGGATCATGTCACCATCGGCGTAACCGATGTCGAACGCTCAAAGTCCTTCTACGATCAGGCGCTAGGCCCGCTCGGCATCAGCCACCTGCACACCGAGGCCGAAACATTCGCCGGCTACGGCTCCGACGGTAAAGCCTACTTCTGGATCGGCCTCAAAGACGCACCCCAGACCGGCGCCCACATCGCCTTCGCTACTTCGGACAGATCCGTGGTCGACGCCTTCCACTCCGCGGCTCTAAAGGCTGGCGGCAAGGACAATGGCCCACCAGGTCTCCGCCCCCGATACCACCCCAACTACTACGGTGCCTTCGTCCTCGATCCGGACGGACACAACATCGAAGCCGTCTGCCACGCGCTCCCCGCTTGACCGCCCCCGCTCAACCGACGAGGCCTCGATTCCGTTCCGCTTCGAATGGGCCGAAACCCATCCACCTTCTGACAATCTGATGAGCCAGGCCTGTCCGAGATGCAATCCTGATCCGCGTACCCCATATAGAGCGCATGACAACATACTCAATCGCTCCGAACGGAGACGGTACTGGTTTCAACATCAGCATCGCTGGCAGCGACGGCACGCGCCAGACAATGCTCGGCTTTGAGACCGAAGCCGAAGCGGAAGCATGGATTGTCCAAGATAGACGCCTGAGCGAGCTACCCGCTCGGCCAGTAGCCGCCTCATCCGCCTCAGCGTACGGATAACCGCCTACTGCAGCTCAGAATTTAAGCCCATTTTCAAGCCCGCGCGCTGCATGACGGTCGTCTGTGGCGACTACGAATGGCCTGATCGTGTACTCGGCCTGGCGAAACGCCCCGCCGTTAACTCACGCTTGCGACCGAGCCGCTGGCGGCTACGATCCTCCTAAGACATGGAGGATGCGCCCAGATGATTGACCTGTCGCCGCTCGTGGCCGCTCCCGGGCCGTGCTCCTTAGCCTACTTCGATCCGGCCTTCCCGGACCGTTCCCTCATTCTTCATGCCGCCCGGCCGCGCGACTGGCACTCCGGTCTGCCCGTCGTATTCGTCCACCATGGGGTCACACGCAACGGCCCGGATTACCGCGACTACTGGCTGCCGCATGTCGATGCCGGCGCCATGCTGGCGATCGCCATCGAATTCCCCGAGGCCAGCTTTCCGGAGTATCTCTGGTACAACTTCGGCAATCTCCACACCAAAGATGGCACCCCTAACCCTCGCGCGCGCTGGACCTTCGGCATCGACACGCGCCTGTTCGCCGCCCTCCGCGCACAGGGCATCACAACCATCCCCCGATACGGCCTGTTCGGCCACTCCGCCGGCGGCCAATATGTTCACCGCATGCTATCCTTTGGCTACCGCGAGCACGTCGCCGTCGCGGTCAGCGCCAACGCCGGCACCTACGCCATGCCGGATTTGAGCATCGACTGGCCCTGGGGCCTTGGTGCCACCGAGGTTACCCCAGTCGATTTGCCCGCCCTGCTTGGTTTCCCCCTCACTATCATGGCCGGCACTGAGGACAACAAGACCACGGGCCGTTTTTTCCCCGGCGGGAATAAATCAATGAGACAAGGCCCGCATCGCCACGCCCGTGCCCACACCTACCTGGCGCTCGGGCGGAAAGCCGCGGCCGAGCACGGTGTCCCTCTGGCCTGGCGTGTGATCGACGTTCCGGACGTCGGCCACGACGGCCGCCGCATGTCCGACGCCGCCGCTCCCCTCATTGCCGAGGCCCTGCGACGCGCCGCGCCTATCCCCTTGGATTGATACCGCATCACGGCCTAACCTAACCGCCGAACGACCATCCGGGAAAAGCCGCTTGAAACGACGCAACTTGCTGAAATCGGCGGCCGCGATTCCGGCCGCCCTCGCTGCCCCGCGGATCGCCCGCGCGGACGGACCCCGAACTGTCAATTTCGCCCCCCAGGCCGACCTGGCATCCCTTGATCCGGTCTGGACCACCGCCGACGTGACCCGCAACTACGCTCTCGCGGTGTTCGATACCCTCTATGCCTACGACGCCCAGTTCCAGGTGCAGCCACAGATGGTTGAAGGCCATCGCATCGACGACGACGGCAAAACCTGGGAACTGACGCTGCGCGACGGATTGGCCTTCCACGACGGCCAGAAGGTCCTCGCCCGCGACTGCGCCGCCAGCATCCAGCGCTTCGGCAAGCGCAATTCGTTCGGCCAGGCGCTGATGTCGCGGGTCGATGAAATCACCGCGCCGTCCGACTCCGTCATCCGCTTCCGCCTCAAAAAGCCGTTTCCCCTGCTGCGCTCGGCCCTCGCCGAGGTCTATTGCGCCATCATGCCTATCGCGGCTGGCGCAAACCGACCCGATGCAGCAGATCCCCGAGGCGATCGGCAGCGGCCCCTTCAAGTTCATCGCCGGTGAGCGCATCCCCGGCTCCCGCGTCGTATTCGCCAAGAACGAGGCGTACATCCCGCGCAAGGACGGCACGCCCAGCTTCAACGCCGGACCGAAGATCGTCAACGTCGATCGGGTCGTCTGGAACTTCATCCCCGACCCAGCCACCGCCTCCGCCGCGCTGCAGCAGGGCGAGATCGACTGGTGGGAAAACCCTGCTCTGGACCTGCTGCCACAGATAAAAACCTACAAGGGCATCACCCTCACCGTGAAGGACCGCACCGGCGAAATCGGATGTCTGCGCTTCAATCAGTTGCATCCGCCCTTCAACAACCCGGCGATCCGCCGCGTGGTGGTCGCCGCGATGGACCAGAAGGAGGTCATGGAGGGTGTCGCCGGGGCCGAACCGTCACTTTACAGAACCGATATCGGCCTGTTCGCTCCTGGAACGCCCATGGCGAACACCGCCGGAGTCGAAATCACCCGCGGCCCCAAGGACTATGCTAAGCTAAAGCGGGATCTGGCCGCCGCCGGCTACAATGGCGAAAAGATCGTTGTTCTGGCAGCCTCCAACTTCCCCACTATCTGGGCCGAGGCGCAGGTCGCCACTGATACCCTGTCGCAAGATCGGCTTCAATATCGATTTTCAAGCGATGGACTGGGGATCTGTGGTCCATCGGCGCGCCAGCCGTGAACCGATTGACAAGGGCGGCTGGAATATCTTCTACACATTCCTGGGCGGCTTCGGCAATATTTCGCCCGCGCCAAACATCGCCATCCGCGGCAACGGGACAGCGGCCTGGTTCGGCTGGCCCACCAACGAGAAGATCGAGGAACTTTACAGTGCGCTGGTTCGATGCGCCGGATCAGGCCGCGCAAAAGCAGCTTTGCGAGGCCATGCAGATTGCGTTCTGGCAAAATCCGACCTACGCACCGCTCGGCATGTATGATCAGCCCACGGCATATCATGACTATCTGCACGACGTGCCTGACGGATGGCCGCAATTCTACGGATTGAAGAAGGTCATTTAGCGTCCGATGACGCTCTTGCGCAGCAGATTCCTCTGAACACGACCCTCGGCCGTCCGCGACCTCCATTTCGCTCCCAGCGTGGTGTCACCTTTCGCGGACGACATGGCGCGCCGACTATCGCGCCTCAGCATCGGACCTCTGCTCGAAATCGCCGCCGACACCGGTGTTCTCACCCAGGCGATGGCCTCGGCGCTGTCCGCCGGCCTGACCATGATAGCCACCGATCCCGACGCGGACAGGGTTGAATATCGCGTCGGCCAAGCCCGGTATGGCACGCGTCACCTGGCAACAGGCAGATCCCCGGGCGTTGCCGTTCCAGGATGCGACATTCGGCATCGTGGCCTGCCATTTCGGCATCGCCGCATGCCTGACCGGGTGCGAACTTTTCAGGAAGCCCGGCGGGTGATGAAACAGGGCGGCCGGTTTGTCTTCAGCGTGCTTCGGCGCGATCCACGCACAACCCGATCGCCGACTGCCTGCAAACCGCGCTGAACGACTTCTTCCCCAGCGATCCTCCTCGGTTCATCGCAGACAGTCTTCATGGATACGCCGACAACGAAGCGATCGATGACGATCTCACGACCGCCGGCTTCACCGACGCCATCTACGCGACGGTCGAACTCCCCTTCGCCGCGGCATCGGCCCACGACGTCGCCACCGGCTACTGTCTCGGCACCCCTCTGCGATCAGACCTGGAGGCACGAACCTCCGGCGACATCGAACCCGTCGTCGAGGCCGCCGCAATGGCCTTGCGGACGCGCTTCGGCTCCGGCGCTGATCACGACCACCATGCGCGCGCATATCATCTCCGCCGCGGGATGAGCCGGGTCGCGGTGATCGGGGCCGGTGTGGTCGGTCTCGCCGCCGCCATCGAGTTGCTGCGCGATGGCCACGCTGTGACAATCATCGAACCCGGCCACCCCCGGCGGCGAGCAGGCGGCCAGCTACGGCAACGGCACGCTGCTCAACCCCAGTTCGGTCATTCCGATGTCCGCGCCCGGGCTTGTGGAGAAAACTCCCCGCGTACCTGATGCACCCGCTTGGTCCGCTGACCATCCGCTGGTCCTATCTGCCCCGCCTGCTGCCCTGGCTGAGGCGCTTCCTGCAGGCCGGGTCGACCGCCGCCAAGGTCGCCGCCACCGCCCGAGCCTTGCGCCCGCTGCTCGCGAATGCCCCCGCCCTGCACCGCAAACTGGCCGAGGAAGCCGGCGTTGCCGACCTGATCACCCGCCAGGGCGTGCTGTTCGTCTTCCCCGACCGCGCCGCATTTCGCCGCGGAAGCCCTGTCCTGGAAGCCTGCGCCGCGACAACGGCACGAAATGGCTGGAACTGAACGAGGACGAACTTCGCCAGCGTGAACCCTCGCTGCACCGCCGCTATAAATTCGCAGTCCTGGTGGAGGAAAACGGCCAATGCCGCGATCCTGGCGCCTACGTCGCCGCCCTCGCCCGTCATGCGGCGGCACTGGGCGCGGAGATTCTCCAGACCGGCGCGACCGGCTTCCGAATCGAGGCCGGCCGGCTACGCGCGGTGACCACGCGCGACGGCGAACGCGTCTGCGACAAGGCGGTCATCGCTGCCGGCGCGTGGTCGAAACAACTTGCCCGCGCGGCAGGTGATCGGGTCTTTCTGGAAACGGAACGCGGATACCATGTGGTGATATGCCGATCCAGGTGTGGAACCACGCTACCCGCTGATGCCGAGCGACGGAAAGATGGCGTGTGTCATGACGCCGGCAGGGCTGCGACTGGCGGGACAGGTGGAACTCGCCGGCCTGGACGCCGCACCGAACTGGCAGCGCGCCGAGGTGCTGCTGAAATTCGCCCGCGAGGTGTTTCCGGAACTCCCGGCAGATCTGCCGCCGGAACGGATCAAGCTGTGGATGGGCCACCGGCCCTCCACACCGGACGGTCTGCCGGTCCTGGGTCTGGCGTCCGGCTGTTCCGATATCATCCACGCATTCGGGCATGGGCACGTCGGACTGACGGCCGCGGCGGCGACCGGGAAGGTCGCAGCCGATCTGGTGGCCGGGCGCGCACCGCCGTTCGATCTGACGGCCTATTCGGCGACGCGGTTCCGATAGCCGAAACCATTCCGCACGGGGGGCTTCTTGCGCGCCCTCAGCGGCCGTAAAGCCCTGTCAAAGTCGCCTTCGCCAACGTATGAAAATGCAGATTAAAGCCGACGATAGCGGCCGAGGTGTTGGCATCAGCATCGAGTTTGTCAACATCCACAGCGAAGATCGTGAAATGATAGTGATGAGGCTTATCGCCCTTAGGCGGACAGGGACCGCCGTAGCCGGGGACGCCAAAATCAGTGCGACTTTGAACAGCGCTCTTGGGAGCCGCATCGCTCTTTGGATCTCCCGCACCCTTGGGAAGCGAGGTCACATCTGGCGGCATGTTGAAGACAACCCAATGCCAGAAGCCGCTCCCGGTCGGTGCGTCGGGGTCGTAAACACTCAGCGCGAAACTCTTGGTCTCCTTCGGGGCACCCGACCAATTCAGCGCAGGCGATATATTTTTGCCGCTGCAACCAAAGCTGTTGAGAACTTGCTCCTCCGCGATCTTTGCGCCCGGTTTGATATCGGGACTGGACAACGTGAGCGCATTGGCCGCCCCCACGCTCATTAGACTGCCAACCATCGCCATGATAATCAGTTCAACCTTCGGCATTTAATTTCGGCGCCTCCAGACCAGGCGATACTGTCCATGGATCAGCCAATCGTTCAAGAGCCGCACGGCCCGGTTCCTGAAATGCCGAGTATCCAGGATTGCCCGGGACGGCGCAGCCTCCGCTTGTCCGGCAGCCCCACCTTACCCCAAGTCGGCGACATGTCCACAAATTCAACTTGCGGCCAGCCTTAGCTTATCCTTTCCGCAGCTTGTCCGAACGACCGGGACCACTGCACGTTGATGGATGGCAAACGCCATTTACTGCGCATGACAAGGCTGCTTACCCAACCGGCGACGCGGTCCCAGACGAATTTCGCAACGATGCCAGTCACCATCGCAACGCCGACCTGCACTGGCCACCAGGCAGGTAGGCCGAGATGTGGCATCACCCTGTTGATGACCGAATAGTTGACAATGTAGATGAACAACGTCGCCGACGCGATGCCCAACAGCGGGCGCTGCAGAAGCCGCGGCACCGGCACGCGCTCGACCCAGAGCAAGATCAGCACCGAGACGAAGACAAAGGCGTCGGTCTGGCCGAGAAAGCGCGCCACATTGGGCAAGCCGGAATACGCGACCAATGCGAGGCACCCGAGCAGCCCGGTGACCAGGCCCTTCCGTGCTTTGGTGTTCGCCTGGGTGATGAGGACGCCAAGCGCGAGCATCCATAGCCACTTGAACGGCGCCACGTTTGTCTCGCCAGGATCCCCGTCAAACAAGCCCGAGGACACCTGGGCGAAGGCAATGCCGAGGGCCGCCAAGCACCAGAGCAGATCGCTCGAGAACGAGGACTTGCGCCCGCCTTCCTCGACAGGCTGCCGGCCACGCAGCTTGAAGCCAAACTTCGTGATTAACGCCAGTAGCAGCACATTTGCCGCCAGAACATCGAGAAACCAGAAGGTAAAATGGGCCGCGTTCGGATTTTCGAAGAACGTGCCGAGTAGAAGAAGATCTGGGATCCAGAACTGGTGAAGGGCGAAGCCGCGAGTCGCCTGCCACAGTGCAGCGGGGACGGCGAACCGCGCGATGAACTGGAGTGTTGGGCCGAGATCGCCGGTGTTGCGGATGCCTGGCCGAAGGAACTTGCTGAAGTTCATCCCGGAGATCACGAACAGCGCCGACGTCGCCGTGAAGAGGGTGTAGTTTCCGGTATGGCTGAGCGTCACGATGAAGATCGAAATGGCACGGAAAATGCACCGTGGAATCCATTCGCGTCCACCATGAACTGGCTGCGGTGCCACCGGTAGCGTTCCCGAGACGAGATAACTCGGCCAGAGATCTCTTTTCCCAGCCGGACGGTACCCAGCCAAGTATATCCTCGATGATCATCGACGCGCGGATATAAGACAGCGAGTCCCCACCTAGGTCGACAAAGGACTTGTTGACGTTGACGATTTTCAGACCGAGCGATTCCTCGAAGCCGGCAACGAGGCGGCGCGTCGTGTCGTCGAGGTTCTCTACGAGCAACGCCGCCGAAGGTTCGTTGCCATCCATGTCGAGTTCCATCGCGCCTATCGACTTGCGGTCGAGCTTGCCGTTGGGTAGGTACGGGAGTTCGTCGAGCGCGACGACCCGGCTCGGCACCATCGCCTCGGGTAGTTTTTGCTTCAGAGAGTTGCAGATCCTGCGGCTGAATTCTGCCTGATCCTGCGGGGCGACGGGAGTTTCGGGAACGACCAGTCCAACCAGAACCTTTTCTGTATTGGAGGCGATGCGCGTGGTGATGACTGCATCCCGAATGCCCGGGAACTTAAGCAAGTGGGTCTCGATCTCGTTCGGCTCTATACGTATTCCGCGGATCTTGATCTGCGCATCGATGCGCCCGAAGATCTCGACCTTGCCATCCGATCGATAGCGTCCCAGGTCGCCGGTATAGTAAAGCAGGTCGTTGGGATCGTCGCGCTTTGGGTTCGGGACAAACACCTGGCGCGTCAGCACCTCGTTCCCCAGGTAGCCCTTTGAGCGGTAAGGTGTTCGGATCGCAATCTCACCGATTTCCCACAAGCCGCAGGATACACCGCGGTCGCGGACGATGAGGACGTCAGTGCCGGGCAGCGGGTTGCCGACCGGCTGCACGCCCGCCTCGATGTTGTCGATGCGGTTGGCGAGCTTGGCCAGCACGGTTTCGGTTGGTCCGTAAAGGTTGACTATCCGGGTGTCCGGACCCGCGGCAGCGACGAAGCGCTTTAGCAGCGCGTCGGTTAACGGTTCGCCGGCGAAAAAGATATAGCGTAGCGAGCCGAAGGACTTGTTGCCGTTATCAGCCGGCAGCCAAGCCCTCATGAGTGAGGGCACGCAGTGCATCGCCGTGATGCCGGTGTCCGCAATCCACTTCAGCATGCGACGCGCATCGAGCAGCGTCTCGCGCCGCGGAATATGAATGCAGGCGCCGCTGGTCAACGGGAAGAGAATGTCGCGCAACACCACGTCGAAGGACAGTGCGGTCAGCTGCGCGGTGTGGTCACCACAGCCGATCGGAAAACTGGAGCGTTGCCACTCGATAAAATGCGCGAGCCCGAGATGAGTGCCGAGCACTCCCTTCGGCACGCCGGTGCTGCCGCTGGTGAAGAAGATGTAGGCGCTGGCATCGGCGGATAGCTCTAGGGTAGGCGGTGCCTCGGCAGGCAACGCGTCAAGTTCGGCCCGATTTGGCCAGGCGGTGGTGACGATCGTGTCTGCATCGGACTGATCGGCAGTCGCGGTGGGACGGACCAGGATCTTTAACCGTGCACTACTCAGTTGGGCGATCAGCGTCCGACGCTCTTCCGGCAACGTCTGGTCGAGCGTAACGACCACGCCGCCGGCGGCCAGTACGGCGAGCAGACTGGCGAGCACACCGAAGCTGCTGCAGCCGGAAATCGCCACGGTTTCCCCGACTGCCAAACCGGCGGCGACCAGCCGGTTGGCAAGATGGCTCACGGTAAGGCTCAGCTCCGCGTAAGTATAGGTTATGGTGTCGTTGGCGATTGCCGGGTGGTCGAAGTGTTGTGCGGCAACACGGAAGAATACCGAAGGGATGAATTCGTGAGCACGACTTGGAATTTCCCGAGCCAGGTCCGGGATAACCGTGCGCGCGGCAGGCGTCAGTAGAACCAGTTCGGAGCAACGCGTGTCGGGTTCAGCACCGAGCCGCTCGAGGACGAGGCCAATCTTTTCCAGGAAATCACTAGCTGACAGCGGTGCAAGGTTTGCCGCATCGAAATCCAATGACAGGCGCAAGTCGTCGGCGTCCCAAACATAAGTCAGTATGTTACCGGGGCACGCGAAGTCGCCGGTCCGCTCCATGATCGTCAGATCGATCTCGGCGCCTTCGGCATCGGTGCCGATCCGGGTTGTCGCCAGCGCCGTGGCTAGCGTGGCGTCAGCAGCGAAGCGGGCTGCCACCAGGGAATCGGCCCGGACGCCGGAGCCAACCACCACGCGAGCCTGCACGGTTTCTTGCTGCAGTAATCGCGCGAACACGAACAGCGCGGCGAAGGCGACAAGTTCGACGGCCGGTCGCTCCGCCCATGTGCACGCAAGAGGGCCCAGAGCGACTGAAAGCTTGGTCCGGCCGCCGGCAACCCCGACGAGAGAGCGGTCGGTAGGAAAGCTGACTTTGGAGAGTTTATCCATGTCTGGGTTTCCGTCCTTGTGAAGGGGCCTGAATGGAGGAATTTGTTCGGTGAGAAGATTATCGCAACTGTATAGAAACGGATTATTAGTCGTGCAGAGCGGACCGGCGTCACATGGATCGCGCTTATGCTGGCGCGGACCAATGGTTGGCGGGTCGATCCGGAAACGCACGTTGAGGGAGGCGAAACTTGACGGTTGGCTTGTGTAGCGGCGCCCGTGGTTGCCGCACATGGTTCTTGAATCCGGCCATAGCCATCAGAAATGCTACTTCGACGAACAGGTCATTTGCCTTGGTCCCCAGCGAATTCGAACTGGAGTCAATGATCAGCGCCGACAACATGAGCATCCATCCGTATAACCCACCGCCATGGCGGGCAATGTGCAGAAGGAATCCACCAAACATTACGACGAATACAACGAACCCAATCGCACCCAAATTGAGGAACAGCAACAGCCAGAAATTCTCGATATCTTCGCTTATGCCAAGGCCAATTTGATATTTCAGGACTTCTAAATCGGTCATTGGCACGCCAAACAACCAGTTATTAAGGCTCAGATAATCCAAGACCATCCACTGCGTGACCCGCACCTGCGCGCTGTCATCGAAATACAGCGTGTCAATGATGCGATCGGCGATTGTAGTTTGAGTAACGATAGTTATCACCAATAGCGGCACGATGATTGCCGCTGCCGCGACACCCATTATAAAATCCAGTCGCAGATTGCGCCGTATGATGCCCACCGTTACTACATAAAATACCGCTAGAATAGAGAATAACCCAGTGATAGCGAGTGCGGTGCGGCCACCGAAAGCCAACAGGCCAACAAGCAATAGCCCGATGAGTGGGCCGGCAAAAATAACCCGAATCCGCATGGAATATAGCAGAAAAAAAGCCATCGAAGTGATGAGTGAGGCGCCAAGCGGATGGCCATAAAACGCATTGGCCCGGAAATCCTCAGTCTCAAGAGACGCCAAGTCATTGGTGGCATCGGCTGCGGGCACGACAAATGGAAACCAATTATTTCGGGTGACACTTTCCCACAAGCCGATCAGCACATTTACAATCACAAGAGCTACAAGAAGCTTGGCCAACCACCGCTTCTGCCTGTCGGTCGCGGATTCCAGCAACAGTGCCAGCAGCGCGGCTGACCAGAAGCTGTCAAAATAGAACGCTGCTCCGCTTATTCCATTGAAGTAGACAGTGTAGACCGCCATCAAAGGGACACCGAATACGAAGAGCATCAGGCGGGGTGAGCTGCGGCACCGCTTATGGAAAGGCACCACGCCCTTCAGCAAAGCGTAGGTGGCGCACAGCAACACGAGCACCGATGCAGGATGCACCCGCATATTGACATCGATGCCCATTGTTCGGAGCACGTTGCCCGTTAGGAAGAATTGTAACAAGATGGCGGACACGCTAAGCCAGAATAGCACGTCGGCTGGCCGCCGTTGCCTGGCGTCGTGTTTCGAAGGAGCTGTTTCAAACCGCGCAGCGGAGGGTTCGAGAATGCGGTGTCGAGCTACGATCGCGGACCCTCTGACCGAGCGTAATTGTAGCGTTCCCATCTAGCTCTACTACTTTTTGTTCTGGAATCGTATAGTCGGAAATCCTATTAACGATCCCGGAACGGTCCTGATATTCAACTGTTTGGGAGGTGTATCGTGTGCTTTGCCACGCAATTCACTATTAAATGATCGCGTGCCCTCGCTCGGGACCTATCGGAAGGCACAGCACAGGCGACCCTTGCCCGCGGTTGGGCTGGACGGCGGCTTGATGCAGCAGAGCCATCCGACGAATACCGCCTGCTATGGTAAGGTTATAAAGTATTCGTGTAGTGCTCACAAAGCCGCCGCGCTTAGACGCAGAATACGCAGCCAAGCCGGCCACCAGGCAAGACTCGCCGCTCGCGCATCGGTCACGGCCCCGCGAGCCGCGCCGAATGGACGCGGCTGCGGCACCCGCTTCGGCCTCGGCTAAAGCTTCACCTCACTGATCTGGATCACCGGCTGAACGTTGCTGTAATTCGGAATGTCTCCCATGAGTGTCGCCGCATGTGGCGCCATGGCCGCCTGAAAATCACCCACCGAATCGAACAGAAAATGCCCCATCGCGACATAGGTTGGCGGTGCTCCGGGGGCGCCCCCAGCAAGTCCCTGTTCGATCGTCATCCCTTTGCAGGCCGCGCCGAATTTGTCCTGAGCCATCGGCATATGCTTCGTACAATAGTAGTTCATGTCGAACTTGGTGCTCTCCCCGGCGGGATACATCACGCTCACCTTGATCATCCGTTATTCCCCCTGTTGAGGCTGCTCGGCGTCCATCGGCAGCCGACCACGAGTATTAGACGTGATGCCCTGAGGAGCGTAGCGGCACCTCCCCGAAAAGGACCCTGCCTACATCAATATTGCGCGCGGCCACGCCATTGTGGGCCGGCGGGGGCAACCATCGCGACGCGTCTAACCCCGCGGCTCGCCTATCGCCGGCAGATCGTCCGTCATTCCGGCCAGCACCTCGGCCACATGCCGGACATGCACCCGATGTCCCTCCCGCTGCAATCGCCCGGCCATGTTCAGCAGACACCCCAAATCGCCTGCCAGCACCGTCTCGGCCCCCGTTGCAACGATATCCTTGGTCTTGTCCGAAACCATCCGCACCGAGATTTCCGGGTACTTCACGCAGAACGTCCCACCGAATCCGCAGCAGATCTCCGGCTCCGTCATCTCCACCACGCTCACCCCGGCCGCCGCCAATAGATCCCGAGGCTGCTGCTTGATTCCCAACTCCCGCAACCCCGAGCAACTGTCATGATAGGTGACCCGCCCGCGGAAGGGCGCCGCTTGGGTATCCCGCACCCCCAGCACATCGGTCAGGAAACTGATCAGCTCATACACCCGGGACGCCATCGCGTCGGCCACCGCGCGCTGATTGGGATCATCATCAAACAGATGCGGCAGGTGATGCTTCAGCATCCCCGCACAGGACCCCGATGGCACGACGACATAATCGTACCCTCGGAACGCCTCCACAATCCCCACCGCCAAATCGCGGGCCGTCCGCCGGTCACCCGAGTTATACGCCGGCTGGCCGCAACAAGTCTGCGCCCGAGGCACCTCCACCTGGCACCCCGCCTGCTCGAGCAACCGGATAGCTGCAAAGCCCACCGATGGCCGGTGCATATCCACCAGGCAGGTCACGAACAGCGCTACCCGCGGCTTGGTCCCGGTCATCGGATAATTCCCCACGGCTTACCAAACCGGGCACGGCCGTCAGCGGCGCCGGCTACCCTCACCTGTCTCTAGCGCCAGATCACCCGCTACGCGCGGCGACCAAACGCCAGGTCGGATCTTGTTGCGACAAATCACGCTCAAACGTCCATAGATCGGTGATCTCCGTCACCGCGTCGGTGCCCGTCAAGGGCCGGCCATCCTTGTCCTGGGTGTAGCTCACCTGGTCGGACACGATCCGCGCGGTCACCTGGCCGACTTGGCCTTTCAGCCCTGCCGAGTCGATGCTGAGATGCTGCATCGCCTTGATCTCGGATACCTGCCTCTCGCCAGCCTTCTCGCGCGCGCTGATCGCCTGCTCGAACGCAGCGTAGGTCTCATCGCCCAGCAGCGACCTCAGCGTCGCCCGATCGCCCGCAGCAAACGCGGCGACGATCATCCGAAACGCCTGATCCGCGCCGGCCAAGAACCGCGCGGCGTCGAAATTCCGGTCAATCTCTCGCATTTGCGCCAGTGCTTGCCCAGTAGCAGACGCCGCATCCGGCACGGTCTGCGCCGCGGCCGGCGCCGCCGGTTCGGCCTTGGCCTCGATGATCGGGCCCGGTCGCCGGGCGCAGAGGTGCCTGTTGCACCGGCGGCGCCGGCCGCTCGAAACCCGTCCGCTTGCCCAGAATGCTCCGCAGCCGCAGGACCAGAAACGCCGCGATCATCCCAAACAGCACCAGATCGATTGGAAAGCCGCTCGCACCCATGCCACACCCTCCTTGACAACCACAGATAGGCGCGCGTCTGGCGGATAACAAACAAATCCGGGCGCCGGTTGCCTCATTGCGCTGCTTGCCGCCCGATACCCGCCTCTGTATGGCCGTCAATGATCCTGCTGCGCCACGGCCAAAGCGAGTTCAACCTACATTTCGGCGCCACCCGCCGTGATCCTGGCATTATCGATCCCCGCCTCACCGAATCGGGCCATACCCAGGCACACGAGGCCGCCCAACAGCTAATCGGGCAGGGCAATCGAGCGGATCATCGTCTCGCCCTATACAGGAGCGCTGCAAACAGCCCACCCGGTTGCCGCCGCGCTCGGCCTGCCGCTCACGGTCGATCCGATCGTGCGTGAACGCTACGCCTTCGCCTGCGACATAGGCTCCCCTCGCCCGGTGCTGCAACACGACTGGCCAGACCACGATTTTGTCCTGATCGAGGACGTCTGGTGGCCCACCGAGGAAGAACCCGAACAATTCCATCGTTGATCGAGCCGCCCGCTTCCGCGCCGGCCTGCCCGCCGCCACGATTGGTCCCACACCCTGGTCGTCAGCCATTGGGGCTTCATTCTCAGCCTGACTGGCCAGAGCGTCGCCAACGGCCAATGGATGCGCTGTGACCCAACCGAGCCCGCGCCGGCCACTCGTCTGGCGGGCGTGGCCGTCGAGATCCACTGGCGCAGTGCCGGTGGCAATCACGGACACAACCGTGCTACCCGCCGCGCCTATTCGCAGGCAAAGCGGTGCCTTCCTCAAAATCAGGAGACTTTGATGTCCGAGACCACCCCCGCCCCGCAGCCGACCGGCCAGCCGGCCCAGCCGCTGGTGGTAAACATCCAGTACGTGAAAGATCTGTCATTCGAGGTGCCGGGCGCGCCGCAGATCTATACCCAACTCCGCACTCAGCCGCAGGTCAGCATCAACCTTGATGTGCAGGCCCGCCGCATCCAGGAGGGCAAAACGTCTACGAGGTCGCGCTCATGATCAGAGCCGAGGCTCACGACGGCACGCCCCAGGCCAACGGCCAGGCGAACCACCCCGACCCCGACGGTATTTCGTCGCTGAACTGACCTATGCCGGCGTCTTCACGCTAAACGGCCTGCCCGACAACGCGATCGAGCCCATCCTGCTGGTGGAATGCCCCCGCATCCTGTTCCCCTTCGCCCGCAACATCCTCGTCCGACGTCACCCGCGACGGCGGCTTCCCACCGGTGTTACTGCAGCCCATCGACTTCGTGGCACTATGGCAGTCCCGCCGAGCTCAGGCCGGCGCTGCGCCCCGCCGTTCGCGTGGAAACCCCTCGGCCCCGGCTGGACCGAGCAAGCGGCTCCGGCCGCCGCCTCGGCATTGCGGGCCGGGTGAGACTCAATCTTGCTCAAACGCCTGGTCCGAAACATCCGAAGCGGCGGCTCCCCGCCATCGGGCGCCAGAACGATAGGCGGACTACCCGGCAGCCTGATCGCCTCATCCATCCGTCGCGCCTGCATCCCCGCCGCGAACAGATTGCATGCTCGGCTCCACATCTCGCCGATCGCGAACTCCGGCCGGTAGAGACCTTCCGGTAACCCATCCAGTTCCGCACGACTGCCCGGTCCCAGGAACACCGCCACGAATCACCGCGCCCGTCTGATCGCGCAATTTTGGCCACCGCGGGCTGCAGGGCCCGGTTTTCCACCGCAGAGCGTACCGCTCCCGGAGCCGCGGCGTTCCAGCAGTTCCCCATCGAACGGCGTCGGCCCGGAATTGTAACTGCAATAGGCCGGCCGCGCTGCCTCAGCATCACCAGGCATGAGATGATCTGCACTGACGAAGCCTGTGCCCCGGTCATTGATCATCACCTCCAGCATGGCTGTCTTGCGGATCAGGCGGACCGCCTGAACCGAGCTGAACGGCGGAAGCTGCCACCAGCGCGACCATCTTGTCACGATCGGCATCGATGGCGCCACAACACGGCCGGACTTCCCGCCGGCACGACGTAAAAATTCGGGCTCCCGGCCAGCCGCACCGGAGCCGGGCCATAGAGAACGGCCCGATGTGCGCTGGCCGAGAGTGGCTCCACCGTCGCCGCGTTCGGTCGTGATCCCGGCATTCGCCACTGGCGAGGGTGCGGCGAGATGCGCTCGTCGATCTCGTAGACGCCCAGGCACAGGAACAGCGCCCAGCCCGGCCAACGCCATGATCGGAAGTCTCGAACGATCGCAGCGGCCTGGCCATCCTCCGGCGCTCGGTCATAGAACGCCGGTTTGGCGACGATGACCTCGGGCACGACCGCCTCCTCCGCGGCCTCGCGGGCCATGCGGTCGTAGGCTTCTCGCCGCTCCCGGTTCGACAGCACGTCGTAAGCCTGCTTCACCGCCACGAAGGCCGCAGCATCGCCGGTCCTGCGCACATCAGGATGCAGCACCCGTGCTTTCGCCCGGAACGCCGCGACAATGGATGCCTGGGGTGCCACCGGCTCCAGCCCGAGGCGGGCATAATAGCCCTGAGGATCCAATTTTGTTCGGGATGGCAGCATGGAGATTAGATGCTAGGTCCGGCAGGAGTCGGCAAGAAACCCGTCTATAGCAGAACGATCCGGCACTTGCCGGTCAGTTTAGGGAGAGCGTGTGTCAAACGGTCAAGCGGCGCCCTCCGCTGGGTGGCGCTGGTCATACTGCTGGCGGGCGGGTTCATGCCACCGTTGGATTTCTTCATCGTCAACGTCGCCCTGTCGTCGATTCATGAGAGCCTGGGCGCGACGCCCGCCGAATTGCAACTGGTGATCTCGGGCTATGCCTGCGGCTACGGCGTTTTCCTGATCACCGGCGGCCGGTTGGGCGACCTGTACGGCCGCAAGCGCTGCTTCCTGATCGGGATGGCGGGGTTCTCGCTGGCCAGCCTGGGCTGCGGCCTCGCAACCACCCCAACCCATCTGGTGATCGCCCGTATCGTCCAGGGATCGGCGGCGGCGGTGCTGCTGCCGCAGGTCCTGGGTTCGATCCGCGCCCTGTTCCCGAACGAGCGCGAGCTCGCTCGGGCCATGAGCGCCTACGGCATCATGATGGGCATGGCCGCGGCGATCGGCCAGTTCAGCGGCGGCGCGCTGATCCAGTGGAACCCGGCGGACCTGGGATGGCGAGCGATCTTCCTGCTGACCCTGCCGGTCTGCGCGGTGACCCTGGTGCTGGGCTGGAAGGTCGTGCCGGAGACCGGTGGCGGCGAGCTAATGTCCGCCTGGATCTCGGCGGCGCGGCACTGATCTCCCTGGCCCTTGCCGCGATCGTCGTGCCGTTGTCCGAGGGCCGCGAGCAGGGCTGGCCGGCCTGGGTGTTCGCCGTCCTGGCGATGTGTCCCATTCCTGATCGGGGCGTTCGTTTTGTACGAGGACCGATTGAGCCGGGCGGGCGGAATGCCGCTGGTGGATTTGCGGCTGCTGCGGATCCCCAGTTTTCGTCGTGGCGTGCTCGTTGCGGCGCTGTTCTTCTTCACCACCAGCTTTTATTTGCTGTTCGGGCTGTATCAGCAGGAAGGCCGAGGTATGGCGCCGCTGCAGGTCGGCTTCGCGATCGTTCCCTACGGACTGGGCCTGTTCATCGGGCCACTGATCTCCGCGCCGCTGGTCGCGCCTGCGGCCGAAACTGCTGGCGATCGGCATGGGTATCCAGGTGACCTTCTATGCCTTGATTGGCCTGCTGGTGGCGGTGGGGATTGTCGGTATCCCCCTGTCGGTGGCGGTGTTCCTAGCCGGGCTGGGACAAGGCGTTGCCTTTCCGCGGCTGTTCGCGACGGTGCTCGGCGATGTGCCTCCGGCACAGGCCGGGGTGGCGGCCGGCATCACCAACTCGGCCTTGCAGATCGGCGCGGCGGTCAGCGTCGCGGCCATCGGGTCGCTGTTCTTCATGGTTCTTGGCGGGCGAACCGGGGAGCGGGCTTATGCCCATGCCTTCGCGATCGCGCAATGGACCGCGACCGCCGGGCTGTTCCTCGCTATGCTGATTGCGATTCCGCCGCGCGCGGCGCCGGCGAGCGGATGCATAGTTCTGGGGCATACTTGCGGCATTAGCAGGTCCATGAGTATGGAGCGTCGCATGCGAACCAATTCGGTCCAACCCGAGCCTACTCGGCTCCTTTCCGCTGGGGTGTGCCCTGGTGCTGCTGGGTGGCTGCGCCACTGGCGATCTGGCTCGCACCTTCGGTCTGACCCGCGATGCTCCGGACGAATATACTGTGACGACGCGCGCGCCGCTGTCCATGCCGCCGGACTACAATCTGCGTCCGCCCCGGCCTGGCGCCCCGCGCCCGCAGGAACAAAGCGAGCGGGAACAAGCCGCGGCAACGTTGGTGCCGCAGATGGCCTTGGGCTCGCCCCAGGGCGACGCCAGTCCAGGTCAGGCCGCGCTGTTGCAGGAGACAGGGCCAGCCGCGCCGCCCGACATCCGGGCGAAGGTTGACCAGGAAGCGAACCAGGCGAAGGGGGATGACGGCTTCATCAACAACCTGCTGTACTGGCGTAAACCGCCGATGCAGAATGTTCAGGTCGATCGCGCAGAAGGAGTCGCAGCGCTTGCGGGAGAATTCGGCGCTTGGCACCGGGCCGGACGTCGGCGATACGCCGATCATCCAGCAGAAGAAGGAAGGCTGGTTCACACACCTGTTCTCCTGGATGTAACGGCAAGCAGTGGTAACGACTACCCAACCGCAATATTATCCAACAACCTCACCTTTCCCAACCGCGCGGCCACGATCAACCGCGCGCCCGGTAAAACAGCATCGATCGGCACCAAATACGACCCATTTACCAGCGCCAGGTAATCCACCCGCAAGCCGTCGCGCCCCAGCGCCTCCCGACCGCTCTGCAGCGTTTCCGCAACAGGCGCGCCACCGACCAGTGCCCGCGATGTCCTTTGCAGCGTCGCATACAACCCCGGCGCAACCGCCCGCTCGGCCGGCGCCAGGAACCGGTTCCGCGACGACATCGCCAGCCCGTCCGCCTCGCGCACCGTCTCCACCCCCACGATCTCCAGCGGCAGCAGCAGATCGGAGACCATCCGCTTCACCACCTGCAACTGCTGCCAGTCCTTCTCTCCAAAATAGGTCAGGTCCGGCCGGACCTGACCGAACAGCTTGGCGCACACTGTCGCTACCCCTCGGAAGTGCCCGGGCCTGGCATCGCCCTCCCACCGTTCCGCCGGGCCGCCGACGACCACGGTCGTCGCCTCGCCGGGGGGATACATCGTTGCGACATCCGGTAGCCATGCCAATGCGCAGCCTTCCGCCTCCAGCGCCGCTAGGTCACCCGCCTCCTCCCGGGGATATTGCGACAGATCCTCGGTCGGCCCGAACTGCAGCGGATTGACAAAGATCGACGCGACCGCTGCCGCCCCGGACGCGATCGCCGTCCGCACCAATGTAAGATGTCCGGCATGCAATGCCCCCATGGTCGCCACCAGCGCCAACGAGTTGGCGGTGGAGCGCAGGCGGACACAGGCGGCACGCAAATCGGGCAGGGTACGAGCGATCAACATGTGGCGGAGCTTGGTTTAGACCGCGCCCGCCGGCAATGCCTCAGACCGCGAGAGCCATACGCCGTATATCTTCAGAACCATTCTGCCCCGATAGCCGGCGGCTCCCAAAGCGCAGCCGAGCAGCCCGGTCCTGTCGACATCCCGTTCGAGAACGCCCATGGGAGGCTATACCGGCTCTGTATCCAGCGCGTACCCCGCCGTCCGCACCGTCCGCACCACGTCCAGTTCATTCGTGCCATTGATCGACTTGCGCAAGCGGCGGATATGCACATCAACGGTGCGCGGCTCGACATGAATGTCCGGCCCCCACACCGAATCCAGCAACTCCTCGCGGGAAAACACCCGCTTGGGATGCTGCATGAGAAATTCCAGCAGCCGGAACTCGGTCGGCCCCAGGTGCACCCGGCGGTCATTGCGGGTGACACGATGCGTCGACAGGTCCATCTCGATGTCGTGGAAAACCAGCGGTCCCTTCATCGGCACCGCGTTGGATCGGCGCAGCAGCGCCCGGACCCGCGCCAGCAGGGCCTCGATATTGAACGGTTTGGTGATGTAATCATCAGCGCCGGTATTCAACCCGCGCACCGCATCCTGGTCCTCGGTCCGCGCCGTCACCATGATCACCGGCAAATCCCGAGTCGACGCCTTGCGGCGGATCTGCCGGCAGACCTCGATCCCGGACAGCACCGGCAGCATCCAGTCCAGCAGCACAAGATCGGGTTGCGCCTCCGAGATCCGGGTCAGAGCCTCCTCCCCGTCGCCCGCTTCCTCGACCCGGAAACCCTGCTTCTCCAGGTTGTACCGAAGCATCGTGGCGAGCGCCGCCTCGTCCTCCACCACAAGCACAAGCGGCTTGGGCAGGCTGGATACACCGTCGAGCATCTTCGTATTCTCCGCTTATTCCTTGTTCCGAACGATGGCATAGGCGGATGTATCGCCTTTCGGTCGAGCATCCGGGATCACCTCGCCCTCGACAGCGTAGTACACCGTCTCGGCGATGTTCGTCGCGTGGTCACCGATCCGCTCCAGGTTCTTAGCGATGAACAGCAGATGCGTGCAAGGCGTGATGTTGCGCGGATCTTCCATCATGTAAGTAATGAGCTCGCGGAACAGCCCGTTGTAAATATCGTCCACCACTCGATCCGACCGCCACACCTCGATCGCCCTGGCCGAGTCGTTGGTACCCAGTGCATCGATGATCGATTTCAATTGCTCCTGCACCAGCGTCGCCATGTGCGCCAGTCCGGCAAGCGAATAGGGCAGATTATACTGCCCCAGAACGACGCTCCGCTTTGCGACATTGGCGGCATAGTCGCCGATTCGCTCCAGATCTCCGGTGATCTTCAGGGCCGCAACCACTCGCCGGAGATCACCCGCCATCGGTTGGCGCAGCGCCAGCATGCGTATCACGAACTGCTCGATCTCGCGTTCCAGCGCATCGACCTTGGGGTCTTCTTCGACCACCCGCATCGCCACGACGCTGTCGCGGTCCATGATCGCCTCGGCCGCCATGGCGACCTGACTTTCCACGATCCCACCCATGTCGGTCAGCATGTCGCGCAGCCGCTTCAGATCATTATCGAAGCTCTTGACCAGGTGTTCGGTCGAATCCGACATCGCAATGGCCCTTCCTTACTTAGCCGAACCGGCCAGTAACGTATTCCTGTGTGCGCTTTTGCTTCGGCGAAGTAAAGATCTGTGCCGCCGGCGCACATTCCACCATCTCACCGAGGTAGAAGAATGCTACCTGATCCGCGCAGCGCGCCGCCTGCTGCATGTTGTGCGTGACGATCGCGATTGTGAAATCATGCTTCAATTCGTCGATCAGTTCCTCGATTTTCAACGTGCTGATGGGATCGAGTGCGCTGGTCGGTTCGTCCAGCAGGATCACTTCCGGCCGCACCGCGATGGTACGCGCGATGCACAGACGCTGCTGCTGGCCGCCGGACAGGCCAAGGGCGGAGGTCCGCAGCCGGTCCTTGACCTCGCCCCACAGCGCCGCTCGTGTCAGCGACCATTCCACGCGTTCTTCCATCGCGGATCTGGACAGCCGCTCGTGCAGCTTCACCCCAAACGCGATATTTTCGTAAACGGTCATCGGGAACGGCGTCGGCGTCTGGAAAACCATGCCGATGCTGGCGCGCAGCGCGTTCACATCGACCTTTGAATCGATGATGTTAATTCCGTCCATCATCACCTCGCCGGTGGCGCGCTGGCCAGGATACAGGTCGTACATCCGGTTCAGCACCCGCAGCAAAGTCGATTTGCCGCAGCCCGAGGGGCCGATCATGCCGGTCACCTGCCGATCGGGCAGATCCAGTTTGATCCCCTTCAACGCGCGGTGGTCGCCGTAGAAGAAATCGAGGTTGTCGATCGCGATCCGCGCCTTATTCATCGCCGTCGAAGCCCGCGCCTGAATGCCACCGAAGCTGACGCTCGGACTCGTTGCCGGTTGCGTGGTCATGTCCATGTCTGCCTCATTTCCCTTGGCGAAGCACCAGCCGGGCCGCGATGTTGATGGCCAGAACGCCAAACGTGATCAGCAACGCGCCGACCCAGGCGAGTTGCACCCAATCCTCGAACGCCGAACCGGCGTACTGATAAATGGTTACCGGGAGACTGGCCATCGGCTCGCGCAGGCTTATGGACCAGTTCAGATTGCCCAGGCTGGTGAACAGCAACGGCGCGGTCTCCCCTGCGATGCGGGCAACCGCCAGTAGCACGCCCGTGGCGATTCCATCCATCGCCGCTCGGTAGCAAATCAGCACAATGACCTTCCACCGCGGCGCGCCGAGGCCGACCGCGGCCTCACGCAGGGAAGGGGCGATCAGCCGCAGCATGTCCTCCGTGGTGCGCACGACGATCGGTATGACGATGATCGCCAGCGCGAGGCACCCGGCGATCCCAGAAAACCCGCCGAACGGCTCGACCGCGAACTCGTAAACAAACAGCCCGATCAGGATGGATGGCGCCGACAGCAGCACGTCGGAGACGAACCGGACGGCGTTGGCCAGTGGCGAACTCTGGCCGTACTCCGCAAGATAGGTGCCGACCATCAACCCGATCGGCGTGCCAAGCACCGTGCCGATGGCGGTCTGGATCAGCGTCCCCACGATCGCGTTGAGCAGGCCGCCGCCTGATCCGGGCGGTTTGGTGTTCTGGGTGAACACCGTCAGGGAAAGCCCGGCGGCGCCGCGCCAGATCAGGGTCATCAGGATGGAACCCAGCAGGACCATCCCAAGCACCATCGCCGCGCTGCAGGCAATCTTGACCACCAGATTGACCCGATGGCGCCGGTTGCCCAGCACTCGGGCCACCTTCAGGTCCTTGGCTGCCCCTGGCATCGCGCATGCGGACGATGTGCTCGTGCTCATCAGACTTTCAACCGCGGGCGCAGCAGGGTGCGGGAAATCGCCAGCACGACGAACGAGATGACGAACAGAATGAAGCCAAGCGCCAGCAGCGAGGAAAGCTTCAAGCTGCCGGCCGGACTTTCCGGGAATTCCAGCGCGACGAGCGACGCGATCGTATTGCCGGAAGAAAACAGGTTGGCAGAGATATGGTTCGAATTGCCGATGACGAATGTCACCGCCATCGTTTCGCCCAACGCCCTGCCGAGGCCCAGCATGATGCCGCCCACCACCGACGTGCGGGTGTAGGGAATGACGATCGAGCGCATCACCTCCCATGTCGTGCAACCCACGCCGTACGCAGAATTCCTTGAACACCGGGGGCACCGTCTCAAACACATCGCGCATGGTGGCAGCGATGAACGGAACCACCATCACCGTCAGCACCAGGGCAGCGGTGAAGATGCCGGTGCCAAACGGCGGACCGGCGAACATGTCCTCCAGCACCGGAATACCGTCGAACGCATCGATTAGGGTGGGCTCTACGTAACTCGCCATGAGCGGGACGATCACGAAGAAACCCCACATGCCGTAGATGATCGAGGGAACCGCGGCGAGCAGTTCCACGGCTATCCCCACCGGACGGCGTAGCCACTCGGGGGCCAACTCGGTCAGGTAGAACGCGATGCCGAATGCCAGCGGCACCGCCAGGATCAGCGCGAGCACCGAGGTCATCACCGTGCCGTAAACCGATACCGCGGCGCCAAAGACCTGTTGCACCGGATTCCAGGTCGACGAAACCAGAAAGCCAGCACCGAACTTGCGGAAGGCCGGGAGTCCGCCGATAAAAAGCGACAGGATCAGGCTGCCAAGCAGCAGCAGGACAAAAATGCCGGACGCCCGCGCCACCCCGGCGAAAATCGGGTCGCCAAGTCGCCGACTGCTCCTCGCAACGGGGGAAGCGCTAAGGGCGGCCGCTTGGTGCACGCGCTGAACAGTCCTTCGTCGGGAGGCGCAAGGCCCCCACCATTAAGACGTTTTCTAAGCCCGAGTAAGATCCGTCGTGGCCCAGCCAGAAGTCCGTCATCGCGCGGATCGTGTCCGAGCCACCGATGGCGGCACTCTGCTTCTCAAAGGTGGCCCCAACCCTCTGTGGCGCCTACATCGTGCCGGGAACCGCCTTCCACGCAGCGCGGATCGCCGCCTGCACAGAGGCTGGCAGCGGGATGTAGAGCAGTCCTCTCGCGATATCGCTGCCGTGGCTAAATCCCCAATCGAAGAACTTCTTCACTTCGGTGCTCTGCTTTTCGTCCTTGGGATCGATCGGCAGCAGAACAAACGTTGCGGACTCGATCGGCCAGCTTTCTGCGCCGGGCTGATCGTTCAGGTCGATCGCGAAATTCTGCACTTTCGTCCAATCGGCGTTCGCCGCGGAGGCCTCGAACGCTGCCATTGTTGGGGCGACGAATTTGCCATCGGCATTGCGCATCATCGCCGTGGTCAGATGGTTCTGCTCGGCATAAGAGCTTTCGTCATACCCTACACCGCCCGGAATTTGGCGCACCGTGCCGGCAACTCCATCGCTGCCTTTCGCCCCCGCACCGACCGGCCAACTCACGCTGGTGGAGGCACCAACCTTGGACTTCCAATCGGGGCTTTGCATGCTGAGGTAATCTGTGAATACGAACGTAGTCCCAGACCCGTCAGCGCGATGAACCGGCGCGATCGCGGTCTTCGGCAGCTTGAGTTCAGGATTGAGGTCGGCGATCGCCTTGTCGTTCCATTTGGTGATGTTGCCAAGGTAGATGTCAGCGAGGATCGGGCCGGTCAGCTTGAGCTCGTTCGGCTTGATGCCCGGCAGGTTGACGATGATATCGACGCCGCCGACCACCGTCGGGAACTGCATCAGCTTGTGTTCTGCTAGCTGGTCCGCCTTCACCGGCATGTCGGACGCGCCGAAATCAACGGTGCGATTGTTGATCTGGTTGATGCCGGCGCCGGACCCTACAGCCTGATAATTCAACTGGACGCCTGACGCGCTAGTCCAAGCTTCACCCCATTTCGAGTAAATCGGGGCGGCGAAACTGGAGCCTGCGCCGGTGATCTGCTCCGCCTGTGCGGCGACGCTAACTCCGGCCAGGCCAAGGGCCACGACCGTCACGACGAATTTCATACTGTTGCCTCCTGCGGGGCCTTGGCCCGTTGGCCGGGACCCTAGGCAAGAACGGTGAATCGGATATTGCAGTTTTGTGACAGTTCGATGACAGTGGGCGCGTGGCTTATCGGTGCGCGCGCGAGCCCGCGAGCCAGATCATCTGGGTGGATCAGCCATCAGGGGAGTGATCGCTGAAGTAAATGCTGCTGCGCCTCTGAACAGTACGTCCAAGTCCCTGCCTGCTGCCTCTACCCGCTCGAAAAGTTTTCGGACGGACCCTCAAACTCAGACCAACGGTGTATTGGGTGGCAGATCCAGTAGAACGCGTCCATACATTTCCTGATTGGTCTGCAAATTTAAGAAACCATGCATGTTGATCGCATGCACGTCGCGCCAGGCACGTTGGGTGGGGTTCGAACTCGCCGATGCCCGAGCCGCCCGATGCAAGATAGAGTGTCTCGATCGCTTCCACGCACTGGCGTACCGCGTGGGCGCAATCCATGCGGACCCGGGCACGTTTGAGGAATGCCATCTCCTCCCCGCGCGCGGCGGCCGCCTCTATTGCGTCAGCGCAATGGTACAGCAGCAGCCGCGCGACGTCGATCTTGGTGCGCGCCTCGGCGACCTGGAGATGGGTGACTGACATCTCGATCTGCTTCTCGCGCTGGGTGAACGCGACTTCCCTGCCGGGCAGCCTGGCCGTGAAGCTTTCGAAGGCGAGTTCAGCCGCCCCGAGCGCGGCCGGGGTGAGTGCCAGCGCCAGTACTGGGACAGCCGCCGCACGGTAAAGCGTGCCGTCGTGCAACTCGACCCCCGGCGCATGACCCTGAATGGCAGCGGGCAAAGACAGGAAGCGATGGGTCGGCACGAATACGTCCTTGACGACGATGCTACAGCTGCCGGTGCCGCGCAGACCGCCGACGTTCCAGTCGTCGTTGACGGTGACCTCGGCCGTCTTGACGAGCAGCTCGCCCTCGTCGGCTACCTGGCCACTGGGATCCTCAACGACGGCGCCAAGAAACAGCCATTGCGAATGTTCGCACCCCGAGGCGAAGGGCCAGAAGCCGCTAAGAACAAAACCGCCGTCGACCGCCCTCGCCTTGCCGCGCGGGGCGATCACCGCCGAGACGATGGCATCCGGATCGGTGCCATAGCTGTCCCGCTGGGCCATCTCAGGGAACAGGCCCATCAACCAGCTATGTGCGTGGATAACGCCGGCACACCATGCCGTCGAGGGGCAGCCGCGGCCCAGTTCGGCGATTACGTCGATGTGAGTGTGTAGCGACATTTGGTAGCCGCCATGGCGCCGCGACTGCAGTACCTTCAGAAGCCCTTCGTGGCGCAACGCGATGATGTTGGCATCGGGCACCTTGCGCAACCGATCCGCCTCGGCCGCGCGCTCGCGCAACACCGGCACCAGCGCCCGAGCGCGTCCGACCATCTCATCATGGCTGGCTGCGATTGTGTCTGTCGTCTGCTGAAACGTCCCCGGCATCGCTTCCTCCTCCCCGGTCAGCGCCGGTTACCATGCGCTCATAATCGCCCGAGGGCGGAAAGCCCATCTTTCTGAAGAGATATATTGAGGGAGACGAAGGCGAAGACAAACGAATTGGCCGGGTTGCGACGCGGTTCGGGATCAAGGGTCGCGGCCTACAGTCAGTCCAGTTTCAGTTGCAGGGCGACCCATCTCGGCGCTGGAACGGCCTGCCCCTTCGTCAGCACAAGCATGACGACAAAGTTGCGGTTTTCGGCCCGTGCGGCGTCGATCATCGATTGCACAGTCTCCGGAGTGTCAACCGGCTGATCCCAAACCCGCAGAATGATGTCACCACTGTGCAGTCCACGGCCGGAGGGGTCCGAATTCGGCAGGACGTGTGTGATCAGCACGCCGGCCATACCGTCCTCCAGGCCCATGTTCGCCTTGCTCGCTGCCGGGATGGCCGATAGCGACAGACCAAGGTCCCGCGGAATGACAAGATCCGGCTTGCTGACCTGCAGTGGCGCGTCCCGCTTGTCCCACTTATCGCGTGGCCACTCTTTGGTTACGACCGAAAGGCTGCGTTCCTGGCCACCGCGGGAGATCACCAAGGTGATCGTGTCCCCGGCACGCGTCTCGACGATGTCACGCAGCAAGGCACGTTCATCACCGGGAGACTTGCCATCGATACCAAGAATAATGTCGCCGATCTGCAAACCTGCTTTCTGCGCTGGTCCGCCCGGTACCACCCAGGAGACAACTGATCCCTGGGGGCGCGTAAGCCCCATGCCTTGCGCCAACTCAGGCGTGACCTGCTGCACTTTCACGCCGATCCATGCCGGACGGGTCTCATCATGGCTTAGCAGACGGTCTACGACGAAGCGTGCGCTGCTGGACGGCAGGGCGAAGCCGAGCCCGACCGAGCCCGCGGTCGGGGAGATCAGGTCGGTATCCACGCCGACGACTCGCCCTTTCATGTTGAACAGCGGGCCGCCCGAATTGCCGTGATTGATGGCGGCGTCTGTCTGAATCAGGTCGTCGTATGGAGAATTCTGGATGTCCCGGTTCAGTGCGCTGACTATGCCAGACGTCACCGTCATCCCCAGACCAAAAGGATTACCGGCGGCGAAGACCTGGTCGCCGACGTGAAGTGCGTCGCTGTCGCCCCAATGCGCGGCCGGCAGTGGCTTGTCTGTTGACACCTTGACCAGTGCCAGGTCAGCGACGCGGGAGGCGTTGAAAACGCTGCCCGGCAGTGTCGATCCGTCCTGAAAGGTTACCTCGATTTCGAAGGCGTTTTCGACCGCGTGATAGTTGGTGACAATTACGCCGGCCGGGTCGATTACGAAGCCTGACGCTACGAAGTGCTTGATCAGCGGACTGTCGGGTTCCAGCGGAACGCCAGCATCCGCAGTGACCGCCGCGGACGGCGCCGGGCTTGGCTGTTCCAGCTTCCGGACCGAGATGTTGACGACCGTGGGCAGCACCCGGGCCAGGATGTCGGGCATGTCAGATGCGGGTCCAGCCGCGTGAGCCGTCGTACCCGCGAGCAGGACAACCACGAATATCGCCACGGCCCGTTCAAGGATCGTCCAAATTCCGGCTTTGGCCATTGTGATGGTTACCTTTTACAGAACCACAACAAAACAGGTCACATAGCTGAACAAGGCAGACGGGGCCTTTGCTCCAATGTGTATTGCGCCGTCGAGTAGCGACATTACGGGTCGGAACATTTGGTCAAGCAGACAGGCTCCGCGACTTGACTAAGACTTAGTCGTCCCCAACCGCGCGCAGTTTCTCGGACGGATCCTCGCTCGGGATGTTGATGCCGCCGCCGCGCCGGGCCGCGATGGCGTTCGGGGTGCCGTCGCCCGCGACGACCGAACGGCCATAGGCAGGCAATGGGCGGAATAGCATCCGGCGCGAGCGGGCGCATCCACTTCTTCCGCTTCAGCGCCGCTTCGATATAGGGCGCCAGTTCCGCCTGCTTCCGGGCATCGCGTGCGGCCTGATCGGCCTTCATCACCGGCATCACCTCGGCGGCGAACAACTCGAGCGAGGCGATGATGTCTTCATGCGTGTTGCGTCCCGCCTGCTGCACGAAGATCACCTGATCGACGCCGGCGTCCTGATACTGCCTCAGCCGGTCAATAAGCTGCGCGGGCGTGCCGATGCCGTTGCCGACCGCGGGCGGCATCGCGTCGCGCCCACGTTCGAACCGCTCCCACACATTCGTCACGCCAGGGGTATGCTCGCCGTAGACGTAGTGGTGGCCGAGCGCGAAGCCGAAGAACTGGAAGCCCTCGCCGCCGCGCCGGATCGCCTCGGCCTCGTCATGATGCACGGAAAAGCCGGTCGCCATCGCGATGTTGGCGTTCACCGCGTGACCGATCGGCACGCATTCCTCGGACTTGATGATCTCGTAGTATTCGCCGGCCCATTTCGCTGCCTCGGCGGGATCGACGAAGGCGAAGGCAAGAGCGCCCACACCGTTCCGCGCAGCAACGTGGATCGTTTCCTTGTTCGAACAGGCGAGCCAGATCGGCGGATGCGGTTTCTGCAACGATTTGGGAATGACGTTGCGCGCCGGCATCGAGAAGAACTCGCCCGTGAAACCGGGGTACGGCGCCATCGCCATCATGTTGGCGCTCTGCTCGGTCGCCTCGGCCCACATCAGCTTCTTCTGCGCTGGATCGACGTTGAAGCCTTCCAGTTCCGCGCGCGACGCCGAGGACCCGGTGCCCCATTCGGCGCGGCCTGAGGAGACGAGGTCGAGCATGGCGATCCGTTCGGCCACGCGCGCGGGCGGGTTGTAGCCGGGCGGCGAGAGCACGACCGCATGGCCAACATGGATCTGACTGGTGCGCCCGGCGGCGGCGGCGAGGAACACCTCGGGGGCGGAGTTGTGCGAATATTCCTCGAGGAAATGGTGCTCGTTGGCCCAGACGTAGTCAAAGCCGAGACGGTCGGCGACCTCCACCTCGGCCAGCGCGTGCTGGACCATCCGGTGCTCGGAGTCCGCCTTCCACGGGCGTGGCAATTGCAGCTCGTAGATCAGGCCGAACCTCATGGCGTGCGTCTCCTGCGCTTCATCTGTGCGTCCTACTGATCAGTAGCGAAGGCTGGGTGGGACGTCCAGCGCTGCCCCGTGTCAAAGCGGTTGCCGCCTTCGGCTGGCGAAAAGGTCTTCCCAGAGCATTGCGAGAAGACCCGCCGGGTGATCGCGCCTGGCTGATTGCGGGTCTCTCAGCGTCCTGCGAAGACCGGCTTGCGCTTTTCCTTGAACGCCTGAACGGCTTCGCGGTGGTCTTCCATCTGCGAACAGCGCGCCTGGTTGAACGCCTCCAGGTCGAGGGATGTGGCGAAATCGCCGGTCTCGGCCGCGGCCAGATTTTCTTTGTATAGCCCAGAGCGACACGCGGCATCGCGGCGATCCGATGCGCCAGGGCCATGGTGGCGGCCAGCAGATCGGCATCCTCGGCCAGCTTGTTGACCAGGCCGATCCGCAGCGCCTCCTCGGCATCAATCATATCGCCGGTGAAGAACAATTCCCGAGCCTTGGCGGTGCCGATAAGGCGGGTGAGCGTCCAGGTGCCGCCCCAGTCGCCGGACAGGCCGATCTTGATGAATCCGGTGCCGAAACGGGCGGATTTTGCGGCCACGCGCAGGTCGCACGCGGCCGCCATGCTCAGCCCGGCGCCGACCGCGACACCGTTGATCATGCCGATGATCGGTTTGGGCGTGGTGTGCATCAGCATCGGGATGCGGCCGGATTGCTGAATACCAGCGGCGCGTTCCTCGAAGATCCTGGCGGACCGGTTGCCCATGGTCTTGACATCGCCGCCGGCGCAGAAGCCTCGGCCGGCGCCGGTCAGCACGATGCAGCCTATCGCGTTGTCGGCGCCCAGGCGGGAGAACGCTTCAAGCAAGCCGATGCGGATCTCGTCGGACAGCGCGTTCAGGTTCTCTGGCCGGTTGAGGGTGAGGGTGGCGACACCGTCTTCGACGGTCTCGATCAGGTCGGGCATGGAGCTTTCTCCGCGATGTCAGTGCCGGATCAGCTTGGCGGGGAGTGGCGGTGGCTGCAACCTTGAGATTAGCTGTTTGATTGCGTACCGGGGAAAGGCACGCCCTCGTCCGGCGTGCGGTTGCCGAAGGTCGGCCGGGGGCCATATCGGTCTATTCGCACAACCGCTGGCCATGGCGGGTCGGGCGCCGTATATGCTCCGCCCCATCTGCCATTTCCGGGCCTGTCGCGTTTCATGATCACGCAATTCCGCCGTTACACCGATTCCTGGATCGCCCGAGGCTTCTTCATCATCATGGCGGTCTCCTTCGTCGGCTGGGGCATCAGCGGCGACCTCTTCCGCCTGATGGGTCCGCCAAGGTGGGTCGCCAAGGTCGGTGGCCAGACCATCGAGATCCCGGCCTTCCAGATGGAGTACCAACGCGCCCTGGCGCAGCGGACCCGCGAGCTTCCCTCCGGCCAAGAGGCGACGCCAGGGCTGCGGCGCCAGGTCGGGCAACAGACGCTGGAGCGGATGATCGCGCAGGTGGCGTTGGGGCAGGAGTTGAAGGACCTTCGCGTCGTCACTCCGGATGAAGCCGTGGTGGCCACCGCGCAGTCGATGCCGGCCTTCCAGGGTTCCGACGGCAAGTTCAGCAAGGCGATGTTCGACAACGTCCTGCGCAACAACGGTTTCACCGAGCCGCGCTTCCTGGAGCAGTTGCGCGGGGACATCGCCCAGCGGCAGGTCCTGTCCACGCTCGGCGCGTCGGTCGCCGCGCCGGATGCCGAGGTGAAGCCGCTCTATGAAACCCAGTTCGAGAAACGCGCCGCGGATATGGCTCTGTTTCCCTTCTCGGCAGCGCCGGAGCCGGCCGCGCCGGAGGAAGCCGCGTTGCAGCGCTGGTATGAAAACCATCCCGACAGCTACAGCACCCCCGAATACCGCCGGATCAAGGCGATCGAGCTATCGCCGCAATCGCTTGTCCTCCGAGATCAAGATCACCGACGAGGAACTGCACTCCGCTTACGAAGAGCACAAGGCGGAATACGTGACGCCGGAAAAGCGATCCGCCGAGGTGATCTCGGCCCCCGATGAGACGAAGGCGCGGACGCTTGCGGACAAATGGCGCGAAGGCATGGACTGGGCCGGCGATGCAGGCGGCGGCGCAGGCCGAGGGGGCGTCCGCTATAGCGCAGGACGACGCCACGCAGGTGCAGTTTCCCGACCCCGATCTGGCGAAAGCGGTATTCTCGACCCCGGCCGATACGGTTTCGCAGCCGGTGAAGGGGCAACTGGGCTGGTTCGTGGTGAAGGTGACGAAAATCACCGGCGGAACCACCACGACGTTCGAGCAGGTGAAGGACAAGCTGCGCGAACAGGTGCTGGCCAGCAAGGCGGCGGACCTGATGTACGACAGGGCGAACAAGCTGGATCAGCTGCTGGGGAACGGGACCGGGCTGGATAATTTGCCTAGCGATCTGGGCGTGGTCGGGGTAACCGGGACGTTGGACTCGAAGGGTGACACGCAGGCGGGTGCGCCGGCACCGATCCCCGGTCCAGCGGAGCTGAAGTCGGCGATCGTGGCCGCGGCATTCCAGGCGCGCCAGGGCGATCCGCCGCAACTGACGGAAGTGCAAACGCCGTCCACTGGCGGGTCGGCGTACTATGCACTCGTGGTAGAGGGCACTATCCCGCCCGGCGTAAAGCCGTTCGATGCGGTGAAGAACCAGGTGACGGACGACTGGAAGCAGGACCAGCGGCGACGGTTCCAGGATCGGGCCGCGACGGCGATGATGCTTGCGGTTCAGGACGGAAAATCGTTCTCCGATGCCGCGACGGTGGCGGGAGTAACGCCAAGTCTCAGCCCGCTGGTGACACGCAATCAGCCCAACGCGGACATCGCGCCGATCCTGCAGAACGTTATGTTCGGTCTAAAGAAGGGCGAGGCGACCATGGTCGAAACGCCGGAGGGCTTCCTCGTCGCACAACTGGCGGAGATAGTGAAACCGGATGCGGCAACCGATAAGACCGGCTACGACCAGGTGCGCGCGGCGATCACCAAGTCGATGAGCAACGACATGGCCACGGTTTTCGTAGACGCGGTGCGCCAACGCGCCAATCCGCAGACCAATCAGCAGGCATTCGATAGCGTCGTTCAACCGCAATAAGAGAGATACATGAACGTGTCGGTCACCCCGGGGTTTGCCGCCTTCCGCCCGGCCTACGAATCAGGGCGCGGCAGCCTGGTGTGGCGCAAGACTGTGTCCGATCTCGAAACTCCGGTGGCGGCGTTCCTGAAGCTGGCGCACGGACAGCCGAATTCGTTTCTTCTTGAAAGCGTCGAAGGCGGGGCGGCGCGAGGGCGATATTCGGTGATCGGCATGCAGCCGGATCTGATCTGGCGGTGCCAGGACGGGCGAGCCTCAGTGAACCGGTACGCGCTTTCGGCGCCGCATGCCTTTGTTCCCGAACCGCGGGCGCCGCTGGACAGTCTACGGGCGCTGATCGCGGAGACGCAGTTGGAGGTGCCGGCGCATCTGCCGCCGATGGCCGGCGGGTTGGTCGGCTACCTAGGCTACGACATGGTGCGGCAGATGGAGACGCTGCCGGCGAAGAACCGCGATGTGATCGGCGTGCCCGAGGGCATCATGGTGCGCCCGACGCTGTTCGCCATTTTCGACAACGTGAACGATGAGCTGACCCTGGTTACACCCGTATATCCGGCAGGGGATGTGTCGGCGGAGACGGCGTGGCAGCGCGCCTTGGGCCGGTTGGACGCCGCCGAGACGGCTTTGGAGCGGCCGCTGCCGCATCAGCCGCCGCCGGTGATGCTGCCCGATCCGCCGGCGCCGGGCTCCAATTTTTCGAAAGATGCGTTCATCGCCGGAGTGGCGCGGTGCAAGGAGTACATCGCCGCGGGGGATGCCTTCCAGATCGTATTGTCGCAGCGGTTCTCGGTGCCCTTCGCGTTGCCGCCGTTTGCCCTGTATCGCGCGCTGCGGCGGATCAATCCGGCGCCATTCCTGTTCTATCTGGATTTCGGCGGGTTCTCGATCGTGGGGTCCTCGCCGGAAGTGCTGGTGCGGCTAAGCGCGACGGGATCGTAACGGTGCGGCCCCTGGCGGGCACAAGGCGGCGTGGCGCGTCGTATGAGGAAGATCAGGCGCTGGAAGCAGAACTGCTGTCCGACCCGAAAGAACGGGCGGAGCATCTGATGCTGTTGGACTTGGGCCGCAACGATGTCGGACGCGTTTCGGCCGTCGGGTCGGTGAAGGTGACGGAAAGCTTCATCGTCGAGCGGTTCAGCCACGTCATGCACATTTCCTCGAATGTCGAGGGCCGGCTGCGCGACGGGCTGGATGCCCTGGACGCTCTGATTGGCGGCTTCCCGGCGGGAACGCTGTCGGGGGCGCCCAAAGTTCGGGCGATGGAGATAATCGAGGAGTTGGAGCCGGACCGCAGGAATATTTACGCCGGATGTATCGGATACTTCGCGGCGAACGGGGCGATGGATACGTGCATCGGACTGCGAACCGCCTTGGTGAAGGATGGGATGATGTACGTCCAGGCCGGCGCCGGGGTGGTGGCTGACTCCGTTGCTGAATCGGAATACGAGGAATGCCGCCAGAAAGCTCGGGCCCTGGTGCGAGCGGCGGAGGAGGCGGTGCGGTTCGCCGCCGGGAAGGCGGGAGGGAACGCGGGGGGTTAAGCCGATGTCCGGTTCGGCCCCGCTCCCCTGGGTTCGCGAGACTGAATGCCGATTCCGCATAGCGGCGTGTTGCGTGAACCAGTTACCAGCGTGCTCGGCTACACGCCTGCGGCGTGCGGCCAACGCCCGCCCCTCGGTGCAGTTCCCCGGACTGCGCCAAAGAAAGCTCGTGTCGGCTTCCGCACAAAGGATCCGAGATTATGACCAGCGACGACAGGAACAACCGCTCCCACCTCCCGATGCCGAACACGGCACGACGTGGCCTGATCACCTACGACGCAAAGGATCCGGACACGAAGTTCCCGCCGATCGAGCAGTTACGTCCCCCCAAAGGCGCGCCTAATGTCCTGCTCATCCTGATTGACGATGCAGGGTTTGGCTCCGCGAGCGCCTTCGGCGGCCCCTGCCAGACGCCGACCGCGGAGAAGCTGGCCGCGAACGGGCTGAAGTACAATCGCTTCCACACCACCGCCCTCTGCTCGCCGACCCGCCAGGCGCTGCTGACCGGGCGCAACCACCATACCGCCGGCATGGGCGGCATCACCGAGATCGCCAGCGGCTCGCCGGGTTATAGCTCGGTGCTCCCGAACACCATTTCGCCGCTGGCACGGACGCTGAAGCTCAACGGCTACTCCACCGCGCAGTTCGGCAAGTGCCACGAAGTGCCGGTGTGGGAGACGAGCCCGGTCGGGCCGTTCGATGCCTGGCCGACGGGCGGCGGCGGCTTCGAGTATTTCTATGGCTTCCTCGGTGGCGAGGCGAACCAGTGGTACCCGACGATATACGAAGGGACCACGCCGGTCGATCCAAAGAAGACGCCCGAAGAGGGCTACCACTTCATGGAGGACATGACCGACAAGGCCATGGCATGGATCTCGCAGCAGAAGGCGCTGGCTGCCGACAAGCCTTTCTTCGCCTACTTCGCGCCCGGCGCCACCCACGCCCCGCACCACGTGCCGGCGGAATGGGCCGACAAGTACAAGGGCAAGTTCGATCAGGGCTGGGACAAGCTCCGCGAGGAGACCTTCGCGCGGCAAAAGGCGCTGGGTGTCATTCCGCCGGAATGCCAGCTCACCGCGCGCCACAAGGAAATCCCGGCGTGGGACGACATGCCGGAGGCGTTGAAACCGGTGTTGCGCCGGCAAATGGAAGTCTACGCCGGCTTCATGGAGTACACCGATCACCATGTCGGCCGCCTGCTCGATGGCCTGCAGAAGCTGGGCATCCTCGACGACACGCTGGTCTACTACATCATCGGCGACAATGGCGCCTCGGCCGAGGGCACGCTGAACGGCACGTTCAACGAGATGCTGAACTTCAACGGCATGTCCGCGATCGAGACACCGGAATTCCTCAACGCCCGGATCGACAAGCTCGGCGGCCCGGAATCCTATAACCATTATGCGGTCGGCTGGGCGCATGCCATGGACACGCCCTACCAGTGGACCAAGCAGGTTGCCTCGCACTGGGGCGGGACGCGTAACGGAACCATCGTCCACTGGCCGAACGGGATCGCCACCAGGGGCGAGATGCGGTGGCAGTTCCACCACGTCATCGACGTCGCGCCGACGATCCTCGAAGCGGCCGGGCTGCCCGAGCCGGTTTCGGTGAACGGCGTGCAGCAGCAGCCCATCGAGGGCGTCAGCATGCTTTACTCGTTCAACGACGCCAAGGCGGCGGAACGGCACGAGACGCAGTATTTCGAGATGTTCGGCAACCGCGGCATCTACCACAAGGGCTGGACCGCGGTGACGCGGCACAAGACGCCCTGGCTGCTGATCGGCGAGAAGACCCCCGCTTTCGACGACGACGTCTGGGAACTCTACGACACGGAAAAGGACTGGAGCCAGAGCAACGATCTGTCCAAGCAGATGCCGGAGAAGCTGCATGAACTGCAGCGCCTATGGCTTATCGAGGCGACGCGCTACAACGTATTGCCGATGGACGACGACCTCGCCAGGCGCATGAACCCGGACGTCGCGGGCCGGCCGGTGCTGATCAAGGGGAACGACCCAGCTGCTCTTCCCCGGCATGGGCCGACTGTCCGAGAACTGCGTCATCAGCATCAAGAACAAATCCCACTCGGTCACCGCCGAAATCGTGGTGCCGGACTCTGACGCCGAGGGCGTGATCATCGCCCAGGGTGCGAACATCGGCGGCTGGAGCCTGTACGCCAAAGGCGGCAAGCTCAAATACTGTTACAACCTGGGCGGTGTGCAGCATTTCTATGTCGAGGCCGCGAGCAAACTGCCCGCCGGCGAGCACCAGGTGCGCATGGAGTTCGCCTATGCCGGCGGCGGCCTGGGCAAGGGCGGCAAGGTGACGCTCTACGTTGACGGCAAGCAGGTTGGCGAAGGGGATATTCCCATGACGCTGGCGATGATCTTCTCCGCCGATGACGGCTGCGACGTCGGCGAGGACGGCGGCGCCCCCGTCTCCCCGGACTACGGCCCACGCGGCAACGCCTTCAACGGCCGGGTCAAAGGGGTGCAAATCGCCATCGCCGATGCCGCCGAGAATTCAGATCACCTTGTTTCGCCGGAGGAAGCCCTCCGCATTGCCATGGCGCGGCAGTAAGACCCGCGCGGTCGGCAGCTCAAATGGGACTACTCGCCGGTTGCCCCCGAGGTTGGCGATATTTGCGAGCGAGGCGTGGTCTGTCGCGGCGGGTGGTGGACAGTTCGGGGCTCCCACAGGATATCCCGGCCTAATCAGCTTCCAGGATGACCCCACCGACCAAGCGCTCTCCCGCCAGCATCCGAACCAGTATTTCCGGGTGAATTCAGGTCGGGTCAAGCGCTCCCACAGTATTTTCGGTGTCGTGCGGATGTAGGTTACATAGACGAAGCGATCACGGCTCGTCAGGCTTTCCCTCCAGGTTTCCCTTGAGGTTACTGGTCGCCTGCAGGCGCACGCGCTCATATTTGCCGATCCAGCAGTCGGCGATCTCGTGGATCGGGACGGCGTTGAGGTAGTGCAGTTTCTCTCGCCCGCGTCGGTATCGCCGCATTCTTGATCCAGATCAATGCACAGCCCAGCATCAGGACTATCAGGGGCAAAGGCAGAAAGGATTTTCCTCATGCGCAGAAGTCTCACAATTGTCCTTCTCAACCTTGTTGTGCTGTCGGGCGCGGCCGCTCTGCTGAGCGCCTGCAACACGACCGCTGGCGTGGGCCAGGACGTGAGCGCCGCAGGCCATGCGGTGACGCATTCCGCCGAGAAGGTTAAGTCAGGTATGTAGGGGAGCTGCTCGCAACAAGAAATTCGTCTGCCGCTGGGCAAGGGCCCATCGCGGAAATTTTGGAGATTTACAATGGACAAGGACCGGATCGCCGGATCGGTGAAACAGATCAAAGGTTCAATCAAAGACGCAGTCGGCAAAGTGGTAGGTGATACCAAGCTGCAATCCGAAGGAAAGGCCGATCAGGTGGAGGGTAAGGTTCAGAATGCCGTCGGCGGTATCAAAGACACGCTCCGAGACGCAATAGAGAAATAGGACCATAGCTGACCTTACGAATACATCGGCACATTGGCAAAATTGGACTTTGCCAGAAAGGTTGAGTGATGAGCACGATCCTTATCATCGTCTTGCTGATTGTTCTCCTGGGCGGTGGCGGTGGCTACTATGGCTACAATCGCTACGGTGGGTCCGGCCTCGGCGGCGTTCTTGGCTTGGTCTTGAGTTGTTCTGGTCGTGCTCTGGCTTTTCGGTGGCCTCGGTGGAATCTACGTCAGCCACCCGTGATCCCTGAAACAGGTTGATCTCGCCGTCCGCCTTGGAATACGTCCGGCGGGACCGTCTCACGCTTGGCTCGGACTTGATCCAGTAGAACTAAAATCTCATGGCTGAACTTGTCAACGTAGCCAGGATCGCGGCAGCGTCTACCGGAGAAGCGTTACAACAGCTTACCACTGTAGTTTGATGGTGAGGATGCGTATCGGCCGCTGGGATCTCTCGCCGCGCGACGCTGGCGGATTACCAAGTATTACGATAGTAAAATTCCTCAATATTCAATACAAAAAGGGCTCCGGATATGGACGAGAATCAGGTTAAGGGAGCGGCGAAGGATGCCCTCAGCGAAGGCAAGGATATATTCGGCGCACCGGCCGGCGACACGAGCATGCAGGCCGAAGGGAAGCTCGATCAGGCAAGTGGTGATTTGCAGGATCAGGTTGGCGCGGCCAAGGACCAACTTGCCAGCATGGCAAACAATGTGGCCGAGAAGATGTCGGAGGTGGCTGGCCGAGCTGGTGACACAATGCGCGGCGCGGCACAGACGGTTCGGCGCGAAGCTGGAGAGGTCGGAGAGAAAGTTTATCATGCAGGCGCACGGGCAGGCCACTATGTGGACGGTGCGGTTAAACAGCAGCCGCTGTTGTCATTGATCGGTGTCGCGGCTATCGGCTACGCTATTTCGTTCCTCATCCACTCTCCTTCTAGCCCGCTCGCCTCTCGACCTCCGAGGACGCACTATTTTCGCGGATAGGACATCGGATTGCGTAATGACTGTCCTCGCAAGGCTGACATTCAATACGCTGTGACTTCTCTGATGCCGGAAGGGCAGAACGGGGGACGTTCGATGAAGGCAATTCTAGCTGTGGTCACACTGGTTGTCGAAGAAAAGGCTCGCCAGATCGCAAGCGATATCATGATGCCTATCGCGAGATGGTTGACCAAGTACGGGGTGCCACGGAAACCTCAGCTAAAAATTGAGCAGAAACCGCTTATTGCTCTCCTGATAGCCGGAAGTCTTGGTTACCTGTCGGCTTCTCTTATACCGCGCAGAAAGCGGCCGCAGGCTGTCATTGCTCCGCAGGGTCGAACCATCATCCGATCCACCGCGAGAGCGGGTCCACGTGATTCTCTCGGCCGGTGTAGCCAGTGCACTATAGGCCGCAGAATGAATCCCGACAGGAACAACAGCATGTCCAATGAGGAACAGGATATCGAACGGAACATTCGGATGCGAGCCTATCTATTGTGGGAATTAGAAGGCAGGCAGGAAGGGTGGGCGGACCACTATTGGCATCGGGCCCGCGAGTTGATCGACGACGAGAGGCGCTCCGCATACCCCCCGACGGAGTCCAGGGGGAACCGGGACTAGCGGATTTAAGTATAAGTCTGTTGTGGCGGACGGGCCCAGCCCTGCAATCGCGCGGGATATTCTATGACGCGGCGGGCGTTCAAAGCTTAGCCGCAACCCCCAGCATTGCCAGCACCTCCTCGGCCAAGTCGGACGTTGCATCAATTCAAATCCTGGCCGTTGCGGGCACGCAGGCTGTCCAGGAGGCCCCGCCTGGTCGGATTGGCGAGGGCTCGGAAGACTGTATCAATGGGCGAAAAATATGCACACTTTCGGTTACCTTTTTAAGTCCGCTTGCGGTTCGCCGAGCCGGAGAAGATGATCCCGGCCGGCGTCCAATGGAAAGGGGTTCAACCATGAGCGTGCTTCGCGGCAACAACGGGCCCCGGTATCGGCACACGACGGACGAATCAGCGCCGTATGAGAGCATCTCGATCGACAAGCTGACCCCCGTCATCGGCGCGGAGATCGGTGGCGTCGACCTGTCTGGGCCACTGCCGAACTATCAGATGGACGAGATCCACCGGGCGCTGGCGGAGAACTGCGTCATCTTCTTCCGCGACCAGCACCTGACCCAGGCGCAGCATCTGGCGTTCGGGCGGAATTTCGGGGCGTTGCATATCCATCCCGCCGCACCGCACGCCCCCGGCCATCCGGAGTTGATGATCATCCACGCCGACAAGGACAGCCTGCGGGCGAACGGCGAGGGATGGCACAGCGACGTTTCCTGTGACCCGGAACCCCCGATGGGCAGCATTCTATACATCAGGCACTGCCCACCACGGGGCGGGGATACATTGTTCGCCAACATGTATGCCGCCTATGAGGCGTTATCCGACCGGATGAAGGCATACCTCGACGGATTGATCGCGGTGCATGACGGCGAGGAAACGTATCGCGGGACATACAAAAACCTCGGGGTCGAGGACAAGCCGGTGTATCCGCGGGCCGAACATCCGGTGATCCGAACGCATCCGGTGACCGGCCGGAAAGCCCTCTACGTCAATCGAGGGTTCACCAAGCGGCTGCTCGGGGTGCCTCGAGACGAGAGCGCGGCCCTGCTTGAATACCTTTATGATCACGCCGAGAATCCGCTGTTTCAGTGCCGGTTTCGCTGGCAAGAGAACTCGGTGGCGTTCTGGGACAACCGTTGTGTCCAGCATCGTGCCATGTGGGATTATTGGCCGCACACGAGGTCGGGCTTCAGAGTCACCATAGCTGGCGACAAACCGGTCTGATCGCGCCCTCCCAACACAGGCGCTTTGACCAACCTAATGGCCCGCCGCCCTTCGATTGAAACACCGCCTCCAACGGAGCGATCCAGACCCGTCCCGGCGATGACCGGCGAGGCCGCACGCGACGCGTTCCTGAATTGGCTGGAACAGGAACGCCACGCCGCCGCCAACACGGTTGAGGCATACAGCCACGCGCTGACCGGCTTCCTCGGGTTCCTGACCAACCACCTTGGCGGCGAACCCGATCTGGACGCGCTCGCAAGGTTGAGGGCAGCCGATATCCGGGGATGGCTGGCGGCGTTGGCGAATGAGAAGCTGGTGGCCTCTTCACGGGCCCAGCATCTCTCTGCGGTCCGCAGCTTTTTTCGCTACCTGGGCCGCCGGCATGGCGTCGAGATTACCGCCGTGCGTCTGGTCTCCACCGCGCGTGCCCGCCCTGCCCTGCCCAGAGCACTGACGATCGATCAGGCTCGGGATGTGACGGACCATGTGGGGGACGTTTCGGACGATCCGGCGATCCAGGCACGTGACATTGCCTTTTTCTCGCTGCTGTATGGCAGCGGGTTGCGTATCGCGGAGGCGCTCAGCCTGAACGTCCGTGATGCCATCGCCTTGCGCACCAGCGCGTCCCTGACTGTCACAGGGAAAGGCGCAAAGACGCGCCTCGTCCCAGTGCTGCCGGTGGTGCGCGCCGCAACCGAGGCCTGGCTGGTCCTCCATCCGCAGCGCGAAACCCGACAACGCCCTGTTCCTGGGTGCTCGCGGCAAGCGCCTCGATCCAGCCGTCGCGCAGAAGGTGCTTCGAACCTATCGCCGCCTGGCCGGGCTGCCCGAACATGCCACGCCGCACGCTTTGCGACATTCCTTCGCCACCCACCTGCTAGCCAGCGGCAGCGACCTGCGCTCGATCCAGGATCTGCTGGGGCATGCCAGCCTGTCCACGACCCAGCGCTACACGGCGGTAGACGACACCGCCCTCCTGGCCGTCTGGCGCAAAACGCACCCGAGAAGCTAAATGGGATCAAAGGGCCGCCGGCCCTTTGCGGGTCCGGGCAGCGCCCGGCCGTGTCAGCAACATGCTGGACAGCAAGACGCAAATAGCTAATCTCGGCGGTCAAAAGCAGATAAACCCCGCGCGGCGACGGCGGACGCGGGAGAGGGGACGGAGAAATGCAGGCGTGGCGTTCGCTACTCGCGTCGTTCAGCGCGCTTTCCCTGTTTGCCATTGCATCGCCATCCAAATCCGGCCAACCCGTTCTTGCCACTCCGCCAGCACAGTCAGATCCCGGATCGAACGAAGACGTCCCACTCGACATAGACATCACATCGAAACGACTGGATGTGGCGCGCCAACAAATTCAGCCGAGCCTAGGCGCAACGAAGTATCAATTCGACGAACAGGCGCTGCAAGCGATCCCGCAGGGTTCAAACGCGGACATGAACCAGGTCGTGCTACAGTCGCCGGGCGTCTGGCAGGACAGTTTCGGCCAGATCCACATCCGGGGCGAGATGGCAAACGTGCAATATCGCATCGACGGAGTGCAAATTCCGGAGGGTCTCTCGTTCTTTGGCCAGGCGCTGGAATCGCGGCTCGCCAATTCCGTCTCGGTGCTGACCGGGTCGCTTCCCGCACAATACGGGATCAATACGGCGGGTGTTATCGACATACAAACCAAGACCGGGTTTACCAGCCCGGGTCTGGCCCTGTCGATGTATGGCGGCAGTTGGGGATGGCTGGAACCCAGCTTCTCCGAAGGCGGCCACAGCGGACCGGTCGACTGGTTCATCACCGGTGATTACCTGCACAACGACCGCGGCATCGACAATCCGGTCTCCAGCTATGGCGCCTTGCATGACACGACGAACCAGTTTCATGGCTTCGCTCATGTCTCCGGCATTCTTGACGAGAACACGCGGCTCAGCCTCTTGGTCGGCGCCTATTCAGGCCAGTTTCAGATCCCGAACATCGCCGGGCAGCCAACAACGCTAGGGCTGAGCGTAAATGGCATCAGCAGGTATCCCAGCGCCCTGTTGAATGAAAACCAGGAGGAGTCCGCCAATTTTGGAATGCTGTCATTGCAAAAGCATACTGATGCCATCGACGCGCAGATCTCGCTGTTCAGCCGCAACAACTACCTGCACTTCACGCCTGACCCGCTCGGAGATCTGCTGTTTAACGGGATCTCGCAACTAGCCACGAGATCCGACTTCGCATCCGGCATTCAGGCGGATGGCAGTTGGAAGGCGAAGGACACTCACACGATTCGCGGTGGCGTTCTGTTCCAGGGGGAGCGGGCCTCGTTCAACACGACCTCCGGCGTGTTGCCGGTCGATGCCGCCGGAGATCAGTCGGCGCCTGGACCGGTGACGATCGGAGAAAGTGGCGGCAAGACAGGGTGGCTTTATGGCGTCTATCTGCAGGATGAGTGGCGCGCCCTGCCGGCGGTTACGATCAACTACGGCGCGCGATTCGATCAGATCAATGCATTCACCAATGAGAACCAGGTGAGCCCGCGCATCAACATGGTGTGGAATGCGACTCCGGACACCACGCTGCACGCGGGATACGCTCGATACTTCGCACCACCCCCGCTAGAGGCCGTTTCGCAAACCAACATCGCTGCATTCGCGAACACAACGGCGGCGCCGGAGGTTACCCAGAACGACCCGGTCAAGGCCACGCGGTCAAACTATTTCGAACGGGAATCACGAGAAGATTTTCCCGGGCCTGCAGGTCGGGTTCGACGCATATTATCAAGGGGCAACAAACGAGGGCGATGTCGGTCAGTTCGGCGCGCCCATAATCCTTACAGCCTTCAGCTACGCCAAAGCCAAAATCTATGGCGGAGAAGTAACCGCGAACTATGAAAGCGGACCGTGGTCCGCCTATGCAAATCTCGGCTGGGCAAAATCGCAAGCCACCGGAATCAGCTCGGCTCAATTCAATTTCGGCGCCGATGAACTCGCCTATATCAACTCACACTGGGTTTATGTCGATCACGACCAACGTTGGACCGGATCGGCAGGCATCTCCTACAAGGTGAACCGCGACACTGATCACCCAACCCTTCTCACCATGGACCTCCTGTCGGGCAGTGGTCTACGTGCCAGCACCCCGACGGTGCCGAATGGAACGACGCTTCAGGGTTACGGGGTGGTCAATCTGTCGGTGGTGCAAAAGCTCAAGGCCGGCATTGGCACCGGCACCGAGGTGCGTCTGGACGTGCTGAACGTCGGCGACTTTGTCTATGAGATCCGAAATGGCACTGGTATCGGTGTCGGGGCGCCACAATTCGGGCTGCGACGCACGATCCTGGCGGGTTTGACACAACGATTCTGATGTGTGGCCTTCTGCTCACAGGATTAAGCAGGCGGAAGCGGAAAGCGGCACGACGAAATAAGGTCTTCATTGTCAGCGGCCCGGGGTAAAAGCCAACCTTACTGCCCCAGCGTGATATCGGTTCCAGTGGAAATATTCATGTCAGGCGCTCGACTTCGGACTTATCTGGAAGAGGCGCCCGGAGTCGCAGGTCGGCGACCTCGCGAAACCGCTTTCAGGTCGTGTTGTTGGAAAGCAACCGGGGCGGCAGCAACGAAGTCGAGATTGCCTGGAAAACGGCGAGGAGTTCAGAAACTGAGTGCGAGCTGGACGCGCAGCCGCTCGAGCCGCCCTGCGTGTCGGAGTAGAACTTTGTCGAATCGGAGGCGATCTGCTGCATGGTCTGACATGCCGAAATGTGTGACGCCGTGTCTGTACTGCAACTACTGGGCGTGGCAGAGGTCGACGCGCCATAGGCGATCGAATACACCCAGGTTCCAGCCGCGGTCGCGGCTTGTGCGGCGGTGATACCCTCGTGGCATTGATTGTTCACCTTGGCTGCCGGCATATTGCTGGCGCTTGCATTTGCGTCCCCATCGCTAAGGAAGATGATGACCTTTTGCACACCTGACCGCCCGTTCGCCACCAAGGAAGCCTGCGCCGCCGTGATGGCATCCGCGTAAAAGGTGGCGACCCCTCCAACGGCGTCGAGACCCTGTGCACACCCTGAACCACCTCCTTGGGCGGCCCGGACAAGATGGGAAGCCGTGTTCAGCACTGTCGCTCCATCGGACGCACGGTAATCGGAGCTTAAAGGAATGATCTGATAAACCGGCGAGGCAGAATATTTCGCCACCGCAGGTGCTGGACTACTGCTGCAATCATAATCGTATGCGGCCTGGCTTGCGTTTGTTAGTCCCGGAAACACCATCAGACCGATCTGAACGGTCGACGGCGTCAGCGTCGTCAGGACCGATCTGACGCCCGCGAGTGCGCAGGTCAAGCGCGTGGCACCTGCGATCGAGCAACTGGTGTCGGAGCCGTTCATCGACTGCGTCGTGTCAACGATGAGCATAACGTCGAGCGGTTTTGCCCGGCCGCCCGCGATGCCGGCGGTCGCGGTCGCGGAGATGGAAAATGACGGCAACCCAAGCAACTCGGCGAAATATGTCGCTACCGTCGCTTGCTGGCGGACCACGATTCCGTTCGCCGCGCTTGATCCGTTGCAAGAGACCCCGGTTGAAGTGAAGCACTTCAACACGGGGTAGCCGCTGGCCATCGTGACCGTGACGTTGGTTATAACGTTCCTGCCGCCGGCCACGGCGCTATAAGACGTTGCCGTCGTAATCGCCTGATTGGGTGCGCTGGCACAACAGTTGATGTCCTGGGCGCCGGCCAGCGCCGCCGCGTCCGTCGATGCTTGCAGTGATCGTTGGACGGCGAAGGCGTGGCTTGCGTCAACGACGAACCCGGCTATGCCGGCAAGCACAACGAATGCAACGGCGACGATCGGAATAGTCGAGCCGCGCCGGTCACGCCAGAGGCTCTGGATGAAGCCGCGGACGGAAGATATCGGTCGTCTCATTCAACGCGCTCCGTTGTCGTAGAGGTCAAGGTGCAAGTGGGCGCAAAGTTAAAGCCCATCACCGACAGATTGCAGGGGTAGGAGGCCGACACACTCGACGCCGACCCTGCCGAAGCGGCGAGTGTAGTTGCGCAAGCGGAATCACCGGTACAAGGCGAGCCGTTGACGGTCATCGTGATCGTTATGCTCGCTGAGGTCAGTGTGGGTGCCGCAAGATAAATCGCGTTCGTTGCACCGCTAAACGGTGTGGCACTGGCGCGGCTGCTGGCGAGCGTGCGCGATCCGGCGCGCACCGCGTCGGTGAGCGTCAGATAATTATTCATGGCAATGCCGAAGGTGGCCATACCGAATATCATTAGCAACAGCACTGGTGCGATGAGCGCGAATTCGAGCGCCGCAATCCCTCGTCGATCTTTCATCGAGTTCGACTCCGGACAATGCAGATGCCGTGTTCGTCGACCGGCTACGAACGCGATCGGGTCGCGTCGTCGCGTCCAATCCCGGGAGAATAATGAAGGCACTGATACTCACCTGTATGGCCAGGGCAAAGCGCGTGCAAAATAACCTCGTCGAACTTTCATGAGCCGATTTGGATTACGGATCTGAAGTTAGCTCATATCGGTACTAACAACCTAATAGCTAGAGCCGATTTGCGGGCGCAACATTTTCCTCGTTGGCGAAACGCGGTTGCCAAACACGCAGAGCGCTCCCGACGGGAATGGGACAGAAAAGACTGGCGACGCAACAAAAGGCTTGCATCGAAATGGATAATGACTGCAATGGAATGTCATATCGTTATTGTGCCGACGACCTCCCGGTACGGCAGTCCCAGGCCCGAATAGGAAACTGACCAAGGTGCGGAAATTGTGGCGAGGCCTTGATGGGCGAAATACATGCAAGCCCGATGCCGGCTGACCGCGGGATCCCCGCCGCGTCGAACCTGATTTGGTTCCAGCGGCGGAACACGATCTCTAACAGCAGCTCAAAATGACCAGGGCAAAGATCCGCCAATGATACGCACCGCGCGGCTGCTTTCAGCGTCTTATTTGCTTTGCGGGCTGGTCCCTGCCCTAGCTCATGCCCAGGCCCCTACGGGCGGCACCGGCACGACGGCGGCACAGGCTGCGCCCGCCGCGTCGCCAGGCGCGACCGCGGCCAGACCCGAACCTCCCGCAACCGCCCAGACCCGGCAGGTCACCGTCCAGGCCGGAACCGGCGTGCTGTTGCGGTTGCCCCAACCCGCGGCCACCGTGATGTCAGCAGAGCCGGCCATCGCTCGCGTGCAACCGGCCTCTCCGACCAGCCTGTTTCTAATGGGCGTATCGGCCGGCCGAACAACGGTGATCGCGACAAACGATACGGGGTCGGCAATTGTCCAGTACGATGTGACCATTACGCCGGGCACGGCAAGCCAGCCTGCAACCGCGCCTGGTGGCGGCCCACCCCCGACGACGGCGATCAGTTCGGCGACCGCGCAAGCGATCCAGGCAGCGGTCGCCCAGACGGTGCAGGGCGCGTCCAGCGTGCGGGCGCGTGGCGCCGGAACGGATCTTATCCTTAGCGGCACGGTACCCGAACGCCGGCGCAGCCCAGCAGGCGGAAGCCATCGCGCGGGGTTACGTGGGTGAAAAAAGCACGGTGATCGACGAGTTGACCGTGCTTAGCGGCCTCCAGGTCAATGTCCGGGTGCGGATCGCTGAAATCGACCGCCAGATCACCCGCCAGCTAGGCTTTAACTGGCAGGCGCTGGGAGCTGCCAACACTTGGCGCTTCGGCCTCAGGACCGGCGCCGGGGCAACCAACACCGCCATCACGCCGCTGCTGCCGCTCGGGTTGGGGTCGTTTGCAGGCGCTGTTACGCCGAACCAGATCGGCGCCGGGGTGACCTCGGGCAACTGGGATGTCAACGGCATCGTCGATGCACTGGCGGCGGACCAGCTTATTACCATCCTGGCGGAGCCCAACCTGACAGCGCAATCGGGTGAAACCGCCAGCTTCCTGGCAGGCGGCGAGTTCCCGATCCCGATCGCCGGCAGTACCAGCAATGGCGCCGCCACAATTACCGTCGAGTTCAAGCAGTTCGGCGTCAGTCTTGCCGTGGTGCCCACTGTGCTATCCCCAAGCCGCCTCAATCTACGGGTCCGTCCGGAGGTCAGCCAGTTGTCCACCAACGGCGCCGTCAGCGTGCCCGTTGCCGGTGGCACCCTGACCATCCCGGCGCTAACGGTGCGGCGCGCGGAGACCACGATCGAGCTGGGCAGCGGCCAGAGCTTCGCGATCGCCGGACTGCTGCAGAAGACCAGCCTCGATTTAACCAACGCGCTGCCCGGCATCGGCGAGCTTCCCGTCATCGGCGCATTATTCAAGTCGAACGACTTCCAACGCGGCGAGAGCGAGCTGGTGATCATAGTAACGCCGTATTTGGTCAGGCCAGCATCAAGCCCGGCGGACCTGCATACTCCGATGGACAACTTCAAGCCCGCGATCGATTTGGATCGCATCTTGTTCGGGCGGCAATTGGCGCCGGCGTCGCCCGGATCAGGGCCGCTTGACGCCGGCTTCATTCTGAAATGAGGAAAGCGATGCCCCGCGTTGGCTGCATGGTCATACTCATACTCCTCGCGGCTTGTACCGACCCCATGGATCGGCCAGGCACCTGGAGACCTTCGGCGAAGTCAAATGACGCGAACCTGCGCGTCATGATCGCCGATCCGCATGATCTGGTGGAAGGCAAGAGTCACGAGGGCAGCTCCGGCGCGGAGGCTGCACCCGCGGTCGCGCGACTGCTCACGGGTAGGCGGTATCCGCTGCCATCCGAGAATACCTCGGACGTCCAGTCGGCGCCGCAGTCTGCTCCTCCTCCTCCGCCGCCCCAGTGAGTATTTGAAAGGTCGGCAACATGCCTTCGCGCGCAAGTTGGGTATTCTACGCATCGGTCGCTGCGTGCAGCGCGCTGGCGGGATGTGGATCACCAGCCGGCCAGCATCAGCGGACCATGAGTACAGATGCGAGACTTCAGGTGGCCGAGGCCGCCGACGCCGCCGGGAACACTGATCTTGCCGCCTTGTTATATACCCAGGCAGCGGCAGACCAAACATCCAATGTTGCGCTCCAACTGCGCTGCGCCGATGCGCTCGCCCGGAGCGGCAAGATTGCGCAGGCGCGAGAGATGCTGACAGCCAGACTACGGGCCACAGCTTCTCAGCCGGATCTGATCCGGGCGTTGGCCCTGATCAATCTTGTCTCTGGCGAATCGGAACAGGCCATGGCCGGCTTCGACCAACTTCTGCTGGTCAAGCCAAACGATGCCGGAGCGCTGGTCGACAAGGCCGTGGCGCTTGATCTGCAAGGGCGGCACGCCGCGGCGCAGACGCTCTATCGGCAGGTGCTCGCTAAGTCGCCCGACGATGCGGCTACCGAGAACGATCTTGCTGTATCTATGATGTTGGAGGGACGGATTCAGCAGGCTCTGGAGACATTGTCGCCGGTGCAAAAAGCAGAAACCGTGCCGCCACAAGTCCGAGCCAATCTGGGGATTCTTTATTCTGCCGCTGGCGATGTCCAGCAATCGCGACGACTTCTGGGCAATCAGCTGTCGGATGACGATCTCTTGAAAGTCACCCAGGCCTTGACGTCCCAGGCCTCGACATCATCGTCGCCTGACATTCGCAAGCTGCCGTAACGAACAGCTATCATTTCATACTGCCGAATGCGCCCATCAGCTGGCTGACAGGCTGTCCCATCAGAATGATGAAGAGACAAGGCAAGATGAACAGTATCATCGGCAATACGAGCAGCGCTGGAAGCCTGCTGGCTCTTTCCTCGAATTGGATGATGCGCTCATTGCGCATCTCGGCGGAGAGGGTTCGCAGGGCTTGCCCAAGCGGGGTGCCGTATTTCAACGTCTGAGCGATGGTGCCAGCGAGACGCTTAAGGGCGGGTAGCCCCGAACGTTCGCCAAGATTAGCCAGCGCGATCCTGCGATCAGGCATGATTCGCATCTCATACGTGAGGAGGGAGAACTCCAGGCCGACGGCACGGTTCGATTGCTTCATCTCTTCTGCCACGCGATTGACCGTCGATTCGAGCCCCAGCCCTGCTTCAGCGCAGACGACCATTAAATCCAGCGCATCAGGGATCCCACGACGCAGCGCCTTCTGGTAGGGGCCGCGGATCAACGCCACGATCCAATTCGGCAGCATCACGCCGACGATCAGCGATAGCCCCGTGTAAAGAAACTGCTTGCCCGTGGGATAGCCGAGGAAAACCGCGCCCGCATATACTAGGCCTGGCACGACAAGCAGGCAGGTGATTTTGATGCCGAGAAAGATTGGCACCGTCTTCGATGGCTCCAGTCCGGCCGCCGCCAGGCTTTTCGATAGCGCTTCGGCATCACGGATCGAGAGCATCCGGCTATGCATCGCCCTGCCAAGCCGCGCTAATAACAATAAAGGAACGGAACTGTAGGGCGTTACCGGTTGCTTGTATCACGCTGCCTTGCCGCAGGCCGCTTATCCGGCGGGCTGTCTCCTGATCCTCGGCGCCGCGGAAAACCATCAGGCAGGCGGCGGCGATCAGCGCAAAGATGGCTCCCCCGATGGAAGCCAACACAACGAGTTGGGGCTGGGTCACGGGGCGAGGCTCCGACGAATCAGCTGACGCATGACGAGCATTCCGGTGCCTAACAGACCAAAGCCAATCAGCAGCAGCCTGTTGCCGGTATGGGTATAGAAGAAAAAGTCAAGAAATCCCGGCCGGAGAAAGGCCAGGGCTCCCCCGGCGACAAACGGCAGTGCCGAAAGAATTGTCGCGGACATTCTGGCCTCCGCCGCCAGCGCCTTGCCCCGCTTTGAAAGCGCCACCCGCTTGCGAACCAAATCCTGCAGGTTCTGCAGGGTCTCCACGAGGCTGCCGCCGGTCTGCGCCTGCAGCCCGATGGTTACTGCGAAGAATGCATACTCGGGCAGCCCGGCACGTTCGTGCAGCTTCCACAGCGCGCCTTCAAGCGGCTGTCCAATCGCCACCTCGCTGGCCACGCCGGCAAACTCCTCGCGTGAGGGACTGTCTGCCTCCCGCGCAACGCTGCGCAACGCCTCCGTCAACGGTATGCCGGAGCCAACCGCTCGGCATATCAGCGCCATTACCTCAGGGATCTGTTCAAGAAGCGCCTTCTGGTATCGCGGCGCGCTGCCAGCCAAAGATGCACCAAGCGGTAAAGAACGCTTCAACCGGCATGATGAGCGCGGCAAGCGGCCAGCCGATCAATGCCCGGCTGTACAAGAAACCAGCCAAGGAAACGCCCAGGGCGGTCGCTATCACCAGCCTCCAGGGAATAATATTCTGTTGCGGGATGGCCGGATTGAACTGCAGCAGCCGCATAAGGCGCTCGATCTGCTTGCCGCGACGGGCAGCCGATCGAATAGCAGGCGCCCGCTCGACCATCGGCGCCTGCTCCGCCGTCCGGGCATTAACGGACCGGATCCGCTGGCGCAAACGGCCCGCGTCGACATCCTGGACCAGCATGGTGGCACTCGCTAGCGCCGCCAGAAGCAAAAAGATCGCGGCCAGGGCCAGCGGCGTCATCATCATCTCACAAGGTCCGGACCGCATCCATCCAGGCATTTTCCAGCCCGAAATAATTGAGCCGCGCAGAGAACGAGGGTCGTGCAGCCGCGGTGTGGTAGCGGCCCACTACCGTCCCACTCGCGTTCTCACCTTCATATTCGAAAGACACGACGTCATTCATGGTTATGACGTCGCCTTCCATCCCGCACACATCGGAAATCTGCGAGACCCGGCGCACTCCATCCCGCATCCGCTCGATCTGTATGATCAAGTCGACGGCACTGACAATCTGTGTGCGCACGGCCCGCGCCGGCAGGTTCACTGTTGCCATCTGCACCATGTTCTCAACCCGGCTGGCGGCGTCACGGGTGGTGTTCGCATGGACTGTGCTGATCGAGCCGTCGTGGCCGGTATTCATTGCCTGCAGCATGTCATAGGCCTCGGTACCCCGCACCTCGCCGACGATGATGCGATCAGGCCGCATACGCAACGCATTGCGCAGCAACTCTCGCTGGTTGATTTCGCCGCGCCCTTCCAAATTGGCGGTGCGGGTTTCCAGCCGAACGACATGCGGTTGCTGCAACTGGAGCTCTGCCGCGTCCTCGATTGTCACGACGCGCTCGTCGGCGGAAATCATGCGGCTCAGCGCGTTCAGTAGTGTGGTCTTGCCGGATCCCGTGCCGCCGGAGATCAAGATGTTACATCTGGACCGTGCCGCGATCTCCAGCAGGCGTGCGACCGCGGGGATCATGCTGCCATTTTCCACCATGGCGGCGAAGTCGAGCTTCTTCTTGGTAAATTTGCGTATCGAGATGCATGGACCATCCAGCGCCAGCGGCGGAAAAATCACGTTGACACGGCTGCCGTCCGGAAGGCGCGCATCACACAGCGGGCTCGATTCGTCGACCCGGCGGCCGATCGTTGCGACCATCTTCTGGGCCACCATGGCGGCATGTTCCGAATCACGGAAACGCACATGGGATTTCTGCAGTTTGCCGCGTCTCTCGACGAAAACTGCGTCAGGCCCGTTCACCATGATATCGCTGATCGTATCATCGCGAAGCAGCGGCTCCAGTGGCCCAAAACCGACCATATCGTCAGTCAGTTCCTGCGCCAGGCGCGCCTGGTCTTTCGCTGTCAGTTGTACCCGTTCCTGCGTCGCGATCTGGTGAATGACCGGCTCCAGCTCGGTGCGCAAAGCGTCGGGGGTCATTCGGGAAATGGCGGCAGGATCGAGCTGTTCCATAATCTTGGCACGGAGCTGAAGCTGGAGGCCGGCAACCGGTGCGGCGACCGCAACCGCGGGTTCGGCAACCTTGCGCAGTGATGGAGTAACGAGCTCCACCACACGCGTTTCTTCCTCGCGGCGCCCGAACGGTTTCATCGACCGAATGCCATGCCGAAGAGCCCGTGGATGCCCGAGCGTGACGACCGGTTTGGCGCCGCCCCGGACACGTCCTGCGCCAGCAAAGCGATGGCCTTCCTGAATGGAGTGCAGTCACTCAACGCGGGCTTGCCCAGATTTGCCGCCCGGGCCAACTGGCGACCAAGCTCCGGGATTTGAATGCCAGGCTTCTGGCCGAGGCCCTGTTCGATCATCGGCATTGTCAAGCCGCCCGGCATACCGAACCGGTTCAACACGACCGTGGTGTTCCCGATATTGAGCCGCGTAGCCAGCTGGCGCAGGCGGTCGGCGTCACGCACACTGGCGAGATCCGGCGTCATCACGACCAACAAGTGACGCGCAAGTCGCAACGCTTCGGTGCCGGTGAGTGTGTCGGGGGAAGGCGCATCAATGACAACATAATTAAATCGTTTGCGCAGCAGATCCATGACACCCAGTATTCCGTCCGAGGTGGGCGAGATGATCTCGTCGAGCCCCTCCTCAGCGGCGACCAGCCGCAATCGTTCGTTGATCTCCAGGCACACTCGATCGAGAAAGAGAGCATCCGCGCGCTCCGGTTGCTCGAGCGCGATGCGCAGCCCGTTAATCGGCTTGACGCCGAGCATCAGCGCCGTCGTGCCCTTCTGCAACTGAAGGTCGAGCAGAGCGACATGTCCGCGGGTGGATCCGGCAAGTTGTAATGCCAGATTGACCGCGACGGTCGTTGCGCCGACCCCGCCACGAGCACCGCATACCGCGATCACGCTGCCGCCGCGCGCGACGCTGGCGTTCGTGGCAGCACCCGCGATCTGCGGCGCGAACACCCTCGTAACAGTGCTCCGGGTCAGCGGTTTGTGCATGTACTCGGCGACGCCCATGTTGCGGAGCTCGCGATAGAAGCTGATATTCTCGTCTTCCCCGACGACCATCAGTTTGACGTCGGGGGTGCAGACCCGCGCGAGATTGTCCAGTTCCGCCAAGGGACTGGCCACCTTCGAGATGTCCACGATCAAGGCCCGGGGCGTCGGACTTTTGGTCAAGTACTTGATGGCATTGAGAATCGTTCCCTGGCGGACCTCAACACCTTCGACAATGTTCAATAGCCCGATGCGCAGCGCCGCCTCGGTCTCATCGTCGGCGACGAAGGCCAGGCAGGGGAGCCTTGCCTGCGACGAATCTCTGACCTGCGTAGCCTCGGGGGCGGTGGTAATCATTGGCTCGGGACCGTTGATCAGCATTGGCTGAAATTTCTCATTTCGGTTGGAAGGCAGCAGACGCAGCGTCTCGCTGGAAGGTGACGTCGCGTGCGTCCTTTCCCTCGATCACTTGCATATGGGTGGCAGCCACTACCGGTGTGTCGGCAAGAGCGGCGGAGACGTCACCGCCGTAGGTCACTCCCCGCGGACCGGCTGCTTCCGTCGCCCCGTCCACCGCGCGGATTGCGAGAGTGAGTTTGCCGAGGCGCTCGGCCACGGCCGCCTTCTCCGCTTGCTGCGGGGTCACTTCCAGCGTGACCGTTCGGGCCAGACGGCCGGTGGCGTTATCGAGTGTCGTGATGGCGCCTTGAATGATGCTCTGGTCGACCGCCACGACGCGCACGTCGCTCAGCACCATCTCCGCGACGAACCGGCGGGAGAGCCGCGCCTCCTTCTCGCCCATTTCCTGAGTCAGGATCACATCCACCCGGTCACCTGGCCAGATCAGGCCGCCGTTCCCGGTAATCGCATCGACACCAACGGAAATGGCGCGGCTTCCGGGGGCCAGCACGGCGGCCAGAAAGCCACGGTCCCGAGGCTGCAGGACGTCTCCCGACATCAGGATGCTGCCCGCGTCGAGGTAGCGGCGAAGCAGGGCGCCACTCAGCCCGGCCCGGGTCTCAGGACTATCGGTCAGAGCACCTTGAGGCACGGCTCCCGAGGGCACGGCGTGCGGTGTGAAGTCGGCCTCCTTCATCAACGTGCCAGCCGGCAATCCGCGGGCCGCGGCGAACACATTGATCATCAGCGGTGCCGGAGGCGCCTCGGAAACGGTCGCGCTGCTCACGGTCGTTGGGGGCCTGGTCGCCAAATAGCCGACAAGGCCAAGGCCGAGTCCGGTGAACAAGAGGAGGCTGACAAGAGCGAGACGGAGCGGCATGGTCTACAAGCCCCCAGTGTGAAGCAACACGAAAGTGCCTCCGGCTGCGATCGCCACGCCGTAGGGCAGCGGTCCACGCCGGCGGATACGTCGAAGTTCCAGATTGGCCACACGATTAAGTAACGAGATTCCCTTAACGCGATGCATCGGCGGCAACCTGCGCGAAAGCACGAGATAGGTGATCCCCAGCAAACCGCCCGCGACCGCGGTAGCAACGATGAAGCGGTAACAATCCAATGGCGACAGACCAACCGCGAGCGCTGTCATGATCTTGACGTCTCCGCCGCCAATCAGCCCGCGCGAGTACAGCGTCAGCAGCAAACTCAAAAGCAGCAGCGCGGTCCCTACGGAGAAGGCCAGATCTGACGGATGTCCGCCGAAAAGCCGCGCCAGCGCCCCGATAGCAAGAAGCCATAGGCTGATGGCATCCGGGATGAGCCGGGTGGCGATGTCGTTCCACGCCGCTGTCAGCAGAAGCGCGGAAGCTGAGAGCAGGAACAGCAAAGACATGCGTCACTCCGCTTTTGACCTCGACTTTAGATTGCTTCGAATTAGCTGAAAGGAAACTCTGCTGCTTAAAAGTCATTATGGCTGCAAATCACACAGCACTGGCGATAGTCGTGAACGTAGTGCTGATTGTCGTGCCGAGAGAGCCGACGACGGTCGCGATCGCCACAATGATGGCGGCGGCGATAACCCCATATTCCAACGCAGTTACACCCTTACGGTCGGTTATCAGCCGCATTATAACAACAAGACTGTGGTGTAGCATTGGTTCACACTTTCCTAGCTCATGCGATGCTGGAGATCGGTCAGCTCACACACCCGAGCCGCGCTACTGACTCCAGTCAGTTGATCAACCAGCTCAAAGAACCTGCTCGAAGTCAGCTGTGTTTTGGCCTCAAGCCGGTTCTTTGCATTGGCGTTGACCTGTTACAGAGCGGTAGCAACCGCTTGAAATTTAGTCGAGATGTTTGTGCCCAGGGTCCCCACAACCGTGGCGATCGCCACGATGATGGCAGCGGCGATCACGCCATACTCCAAGGCGGTGACGCCCCTGCGGTCGACCTTTACGCGCTCCAACAAGGCGAACATGTATGCGAACATTGATTGGTTCCTTTCCTTACTCATATGCCGGCCAAAGGTCCGGACGGTTTATCCATCAGTCTGCCGATCGAACCGGTACCGCCGGCAAGGGCCAAACCGGGCAACCTCGATGGGCGGGCCCCGAAAGATATCTCACCGTTTTATTAAACAAACGTTAATGCACACGCCTTTTCATCACGATTTGACGGAGGATTTTGCGCCTGTGATCTGGAGGCCGTGCCACTCAGGCACGCAGATGTCTTCGGGTCAACTTCGTTTAAGCGAACAATAAGCCCAATCCTCACGCTCCGCATCCTTTTCCATGCCAGCCATGCGACGCCCGCTATACTTGCCACGATCAATACCATTGGGATCGGCACCATGGTGATGGCCCCTGGCCAGAACCATGCAAAGCCGAGCAACACGCGTGCCTCACGAGATGCGGTGGCAGCCAGGACAGCGACTGCTACCGACAGCGGTATCATGTCATAGGTGTGGACCCAGGGCGCGGTGACCAAAGCCAAGAGTCCGGAAAGCGACGCCCGGATGACGGGATCGGCCCCAGGGGTACGCCACATCCGCCAGACGACCGCGACGCTCAGCAGAGCAATTCCGGCCTGCAGAGACCAGGCGGCCGGCAGACCGGCGCCCATGGATCGAGCCGCCATCAACGGACTGGCGAATATTCGCTGCCAAGGCAGCCCTTGCCAAGGCACGTGCAGCACGGCGCTTACCATGGGCTGAGTATGGCGGAAAAACCCAACCCATGTATCGAGGCCGAACACAGCGCCTGACAGCGCGATTAGCAGCATCGCGGAGGTTGCCATAGCTGCGAGGGCGCGCCAGTTGCCGGACGCCAGGAGGCAGACCGGCGCCAGCATCCCAAGTTGAGGTTTGATTACCAACGCACCAAGCATGAGGCCTGCAAGCACCGGACGTCGGTGGGCAAGCAACAGGCCACCGAGCAGGAAGGCTCCGGTCAGCGCCGCATTCTGCCCCGCGAGCGCATTTTCGGCGACCGCTGGACTTAGAAGAACAGCCCAGCATGCAGTGCTTCCCAGGCCGCCATAGTGTAACGCCAGCCATAACAGCCCCATTGAGCCTACAGCATAAAGCAGAGAATCCAGCTCCCAGCGGCAAAGCGGAGAGCGGCGCCGCGAGTAGCAGAATTGGGGGTGGATAGGGCCACATCTGATCAGGAAAACCGGCGCCGAACATTGCCCTCAGGCCGGCATTGAACTCAGCCGTATCGAACAATACTTCACCGTTCCCAACCGCGACGAAGTGGCCCGCCGCCCACATGTCGGTGTAGTCCCGGGCGGCCATGGCTGTTCGGTCTGCCGTCAGACCGGCAATCGGCCAAATCCAAAGAACGCCTAGAACAAGGATAGACGGCAGCAGCGCGATCAGAATGAACGCCGCCGTCGCATACGTTGGTAGAGCGGGCGCGAGCCGCATAACTGATTGCCGACCCCGAAATAACGCAGTGTGGCCTAAGAAGCCGCAGCGGCGGGGCAACGGGGAAAGAGACGATTTCTGTATCATCAGACCGGCCAACGCCGATTGTTCCTCCAGGTCCGGACGACCAAGATCAAAAGCAGCCCCAGACAAAACGCGAATACGCCGGCGACCGCAAACAATACTTCGACGTTTCGCCTATGAAAGCGCGTATTGGTTAATATTCGATTAACATCCGGCGGCACATCCCTTGCGTCGATCCCACCTCATCTTCACGATGCCCACCGTCATTGCCGCTGCCTCGGCTCTCAGTCCCCCTTGAACTCGGGCTTCCGCTTCTCCAGAAAGGCATTGACCGCCTCCCGGTGATCCGCGGTCGCATGCGTCAGCGCCTGCAAGCTCGCAGACAATTCAAGCAACGTATCCAGCCTTGAGTGACGCCCTTCGATCAGCAAGCGCTTTGCCATCCGCACCGCATAGGGCGGGTTCACGGCAATCCGGGCAGCCAGTGCCCTCGCCGCGTCAAGCAGTTCCGCATCGGGCACCACTCGAGATACCAGTCCACACGCCAAAGCCTCCTGCGCGTTCAACATGTCGCCGGTAAACGCCATCTCGCAGGCCCTCGAGTAGCCAACGACCCGAGGCAGCAACCACGCGCCGCCATCACCCGGAACTATCCCAACCTTGACAAAACTTTCGGCGAACCGGGCACTCTCGCCGGCCACCCGCAGGTCACACATGCAAGCCAAATCCAGCCCGGCACCGATTGCCGGCCCGTTCACGGCGGCGATGATGGGCACGTCCAGCTTCTCGAACGCCAGGGGAATGCGCTGAATACCGAACTTATAATACTGCGGCGTCAAAGCCGGTTTTTCCGCCCGCGCGTCGAACGCCTTCTGCATCGCCCGCAGATCGCCGCCTGAACTGAACGCGCTCCCGGCCCCGGTCAGAATAGCGACCCGCGCCGTATTGTCCTGATTGAGCCGCTCGATGGCACCGACAATGGCGTCGACGGTCTCACGCTCCGAGATGGGGTTCCGGAGAGCCGGATCATTCAGCGTGATGGTGACGATCTGGCCGTCCTGTTGATACAGCACCTTGTCGCTCATTGTTGGCGTCCTTACGAAATATTGCGAAAGCCGGATCTTCCCCCCTGCCCTGCCCGTCTGTCTCGTTATCGAAGGCCGAGGCCGCGGGCGATAATCCCGCGCAGGATTTCCCGAGCGCCACCGCGCAGGGAGAACGAGGGCGCGTGCATCATGGTGTGCGCGAGCACGGCGGCGAAGGCCTGGGTGGATTTCGCGTCGGGCTCCTGGTCCACCAATTGCCGGGCGATCTCGGGGATTTCCTGCTCCAGCAGCGCACCGAGGTCCTTCACCAAAGTCGCCTGCAGCGCGGGGTTTTCGCCCGCCTGCAGCATACCGGCGACGGACCACGACATGCGCCGCAGCGTGATAAAGTGCGCGGTAAGCCGGCCGATCGCGATGGCTCCGGCATCGGACGGATTGGGGCCGAGAGCACGGATCAACTCGGTGAACAGGACGAACGACGACAGGAACCGCTCCGGCCCGCTGCGCTCAAAGGCGAGTTCACTGGTGACCTGGTTCCAGCCGTCGCCTTCGCCTCCGAGCAGCGCGGTCTCGGAAAGAAAGGCATCAGTGAAGACCACCTCGTTAAAGTGGTGCTCGCCGGTCATCGCGATGATCGGGCGGACGGTGATGCCTGGGGTGTTGTGCAGGTCGACGATGAACTGGCTGACGCCCGCCGTGACGATCTGCCTTGTCGCTGGTGCCGGTACGGCAGAACAGGATCATGTAATGGGACTTGTGGGCGAAGCTGGTCCAGACTTTCGTCCCATTGACCAGATAGCCGCCCTGAACCTTGGCCGCGCGCGTGCGGACCGAGGCGAGGTCGGAACCGACGTCGGGCTCGCTCATGCCGATGCAGAAGAACGCCTCGCCGGCCGCGATCTTTGGCAGAATTGTCTTCTGCTCGTCGGTGCCGACCCGCAGGATCAGCGGGCCGGACTGTCGGTCAGCGATCCAATGCAGCGCGACAGGGGCGCCGGCCGCGAGCATTTCCTCCAGCACCACGTAGCGTTCCAGGGAGGATCGCTCATGGCCGCCATACTGCTTCGGCCAGGTCATGCCAATCCAGCCGCGCCGGCCCATCTTGCGGCTGAATTCCGCGTCCATACCGGTCCAGGACTCCGCTTTCTCCACCGGCTTGCGATCCGCCAGCTCGGTGCGCAGGAAGTCGCGGACCTCCAGGCGCAAGGCTTCGGCCTCGGGGCAAGGCGGCGGCGGCGGGAAGCTGAAAGCGTTCACCGGTGAGTCCTCGGCTGGCGGTTACCAGCCGCTAGACCGCGCGTTCCGAAGGGTCAAGAGACCCGGTCGTTGGCGAGCACGGCGTCGATGAACCCCCAGCAGAGCGACCGCGGATCAGGCAGCCACCTGCCGACCCAGACGCGTCGGACCCATCGAGCGGCGGATGATAAGCGTAATCATCAGCGCGGCCGTCGCGACGATGACCCAATGCCCCGGCCGCAGGCCCCGCGCGATGGTCTCGTTCGCGTACAGCACCCGCCAGGGATCGATCTTGTTAGTCAGGCCGTCCCAGCCGAATTCCATGACAACCGTCACGACGCCAGATACTGCCGCCAGGCCGCTGTACAGCGCGGCTGTGAAAGCTATTCTCCGGTCACGTCGCCACGCCTCGGGACCTGCTCGCCAGAGCATCAGCCAGACGAACAGGCCGGAGACGAACACCGGCTCCGACACGTTCAGCTTCGCCTGAATGTAGAAATGCAGCAGTGCGACCGCACCCAGCGGGTAGGCCAGACGGTGCAGCCGCTTCCAGTTCCGCCCAAGGTGCTTGACCCATTCGTCGGTGGAGGTGATCGTGAGGGCAAGCAGTACCAGCAGGGAAACGAAACCGATAGTCAGGTGAAGCGCAGTGTGATTTCCGCCACCACTGTAAGAACCATGAAGTTCTGCTCGACGACGTAGAGCACAGGTGCGCACCGCGTAGCAGGCCGCGGCGACGCAGATATTGCGGCGGACCAGCAATAGACCAGGCCAGTCGAGCGCACGGGCGAGCAGCGTGATCGCCAGGGAGATCAGCAGAAAGCGGGTCGCCCACAGGCCAGTGGCATGGATCGCCTCCATGACCGGCCGGCCGCCAAGTTCCCCGGCTGCGAGCCACATCCATAAGCGCCCGGCACGGACCAGCGACACCAGCACAGTCGCCTTGAGCGGCAGGAACCTGCCTCGCCAATCCCGCCAAGGTACGTTCATCGATGTCGCTCCGTTTCGCTTGCTGTTTGGCAAAACGGACCCGAAAGTCAGGTTAAAGAGCTTCCATCAGCGCCAAAACCTTGCACGATCCCGCCAAGACGATCAGCATAAGGGCTTATTGTCGCGGAAAGATGGAGAAGATCATCAGATGTCAGCCGCTTTGCAACTGCAGCAAGGAATATCCGACGCCGAATGGCATACCCGCTGTGAACTCGCGGCGCTCTATCACGTCGTCCACCACTTCGGCTGGACCGATGGGATCAACACGCACATGTCGGCACGAATCCCCGGCGAGCCGAACCACTTCCTGATCAACAACTATGGGGAGACGTTCGACGAGATCACCGCGTCCTCGCTCGTCAAGATGGACATGGACGGGAATGTCCTGTCGTCTGGTGGCAGCTACAACAATGCCGGCTTCACCATCCACAGCGGTGTCTACAAGGCTCGGCAGGATGCGAACTGTGTGCTGCACACGCACACCCGCGCGGGCGCCGGAGTGTCGCTGCTGCGCAAAGGACTGCGGCCGATCAGCCAGGATTCGCTGCATGTGATCGACGACGTCGTCTATCACGACTACGGCGTGCCGGCCTCGGTCGACGAATGCGAGGCGCTCGGCAGAACCTGCAAAAACGGCAGCTGCGTCGTGCTGCTGAACCACGGTCTTCTCACCTGGGGTGAGACGATCCATGGCGCGATGATGCGCCTCTATATGCTGGAACGGGCCTGCGAGCTGGAGCTGATCGCGCGCCAGTTGGACGAGCCACCGTTGATGATCGACGAGTACGTCCAGGGCAAAGCCGCCGAGCGGATGAAGAAGGTACGCTCAACCGAGGCCTACGGCCTGGAGGACTGGAAGGGCATGGTGCGCACGGTCGAGCGCAAGGGTGCTGACTTCCGGCGCTGACCGGCCGAAATCGTCAACCCAGCAAGAACCAAAGGCGGAATAACAACGTTTCCGCCCAGGTTTGCCGGACGAACCCTGGCACCCACATTACCCTGAGGCGGGCCAAAAACCCGCCCTGGTTCGTCCGATCGATAACCGTGAGCAGTTCGCGTGTGTCCTCCGGCAGCGGCGCCGGACCGGCCTGCAGGGCCGCGATGTGGCGCCAGAATACCGTCATGAACGGGCTACGCCCACGTCGGGCGGCGCCCAAGGTTCGGCTCCAGAAACCCAGCGGCTCACCGACGAGGTTCGCACTATGCTGGCGATACAGGATGTCGGGAGTGTCGCCGGCGATCACGGTTCCTCCACACGCCGCCACGACGATATAAGCCCACCAATCGTGCCATGTTCCCTCCGGCACCGGGGTGGCATCAATCAGCTCGGCCGCAGCCCGGTTCAGCATCATGCAGCAACCCGGCGCCAGATTTTGGGTGAGCGCGGTGGGAAATCCCGGCACGCGGCGCGGGGCAAGCACCTGTCCGACCGGCGCGAGCGCGGCATCGACCAGGGCTCGCGCACAGAAATATAGTCCCGGCCGGCCTTGAGGCAGCTCAGTCAGCGCGGCCACGCCGTGGGAGAGCTTTTCCGGCAGCCACACATCATCCTGATCGGAAAACGCGAAAAACCACGCCGGTCCACTAAGAGCCAGGCGGAGCAAGGCCAGAAAGCTGCCTGTGGCCCGCATACGGCCGCCTTCGGGATGCTTGACGCACCGTCCAGCTCCTTCGCCGGCGGCAAAAATATCCATCTGCGGGACGGTCCCGTCGGAGGAACCGTCATCGCGCCAATAAAGCTTCCAATTCGCGTGTGTCTGGGCAGTGAAGCTGGCGAGCTGCTCAGCCAGATACCGCTCACCATTGAAGGTAGAAAGCAGGATGGCCACGCCCGGACCGTCAGCCGCCGGCCGCTCTCCCGTCATCGCGAATGCGGTCCGCGCCTCTCTACGCGAAGCCGAGGATCGCCCCCGTCCAGGTTCTAAGCGGCCTTCTTCACCAGCAGGTTCATCGCGATCATCGTCTCCGCGATCTGCACGGCGTTCAGGGCAGCGCCTTTCCGGAGGTTGTCGGAGACACACCAGAACGACAGACCGTTCGCTACCGTCGGGTCCTTGCGGATGCGGCTGACAAACACTGCGTCCTCCCCAGCACATTCCACCGGGGTGACGTAGCCGCCGTCCTCGCGGACATCGACGACCTCCACGCCAGGGGCGTCGCGCAAGGCCGCTCTGGCTTCGCCGGCGGTGACCGGCAGTTCGAACTCGACGTTCACCGCTTCGCCGTGGCCGATGAACACCGGGACGCGGACGCAAGTGGCATGCACGGCGATGGCGGGATCGAGAATCTTCTGCGTCTCGACCACCATCTTCCACTCTTCCTTGGTGGCGCCGTCGTCCATGAACTTGTCGATGTGCGGGATGCAGTTGAAGGCGATTTCCTTGGTGAACTGCTCCGGCGGGCTCTGCTCAAACACGAAGGATGACTTCGTGTGGTTGAACAACTCGTCCATGCCTTCCTTCCCGGCGCCCGAGACGGACTGGTAGGTCGCAACGACGATGCGCTTGATCTTGAACTCGTCGTGCAGCGGCTTCAGTGCGACCACCATCTGGATGGTGGAGCAGTTCGGATTGGCGATGATGTTGCGCTTCCTGAAGTTGCGCAGTGCCTCCGGGTTCACCTCCGGCACCACCAGTGGAACGTCGGCCTCCATACGAAAATGGCTGGTGTTGTCGATCACGATGCAGCCGGCCTCGGCCGCGCGTGGGGCGTGGACGGCGGAGACAGCCGCGCCAGGGCTGAACAGGCCGATGTCACAGCCGGTGAAGTCGAACGTGTCCAGATTGCGGACGGTTAGAATCTTTTTCTCGCCAAAGGAGATTTCCGAACCCGTCGAACGGCCGGACGCGAGGGCGATTACTTCCGACGCTGGGAAGTTGCGCTCCGCCAGGGTTTTGATGATCTCGCGTCCAACCGCCCCTGTGGCGCCTACAACCGCGACCCTGTAAGCCATGTGTGTCTCCTGTTTGCGACGCGGCACATCTTATGCCCGCGAGGCCGCACGGTTAGCGGCCTGGGCGCGAAGAGGCAAGCGATACGCTAGCCTCCGTTCTGGCTCCGGCGAAAAGCCCACGACGGGACTGCTCAGGTACCTGCTTTTTTGCTGGATGGGCGCTGCACTCGTTTCGGCCGCAGTCGGCTCGCGACCGATCAGTGGATGCCTTTGGAATTCAGATGCGGCCGATAACTTTGGTCGCTGCCCTGGATGTGGGTAATCAGCCAGTTCTTCAGGAACTGCATGACATCGACCGATAGCGTGGCGGTAGCCCCCGCGTTGTACTTTTTCTGCACGTCGAGCACCTGACGGGTCAGCGCCTCATGTTGCTGCTTATGCGGGGCGGCGGCCGGATAGCCTGTCTCGGCAAAAAACTTCTCTTCCCGGGCGAAATGGAACTTGGTGTACTGCACCAACTCATCAAGGATGCGGCCTAATTTCTCCTTGCCGTGTCCAGCCTGCATAGCGTCGTAGAGTTCGTTGACCATACCGACGAGCTTTTTGTGGTCGTCGTCAATCACGCCGACGCCGACGCTCAGCTTGTCCGTCCATGTCATCAGTGCCACAGCCTAATACTCCTTGGAGATTCTAATCAGGTAACCTCAGGCTGCGCGGCTTCGCTGCAAGCGCTCGAGCAGTTGGCCGACCGCCAACCGAGCCGGTTCGGTCGCTTCGAACTCCACATTCAGCCGTCCTTGATTATCGGTATGGCGGACGACGAACGGCAGCGGCACCGCCACACCATCCAGCAAGACGGTGCCTCGAGATTCGAGCGTCAGCGATGGTGCGTCGCAGATCTGCGCGCCTGTCTCCGAAAGGTCGATCAATCTGGCTGCTTGCACCGCTCCAGCCGCGCTCAGCCGGCAGGGCAGATCAACCGGATAACGTGGGCTATCCCGGCGATTGACTTCGTCGGCCGAGGTTCGGACGACCTTGATAACCGCGTGGCGGAGTTCGGCCACCGCGATTTCCAGCGCCGAAGCGTTCTCACGCACCGACCGCGCATACTCCTCGGTCTGCTCAGCCTCGGCCGAAACCTCCGTGACGCGGTTGCTCATGTCGCTGGCCGCCGACGCGGTTTCCGCAACGTTGAACGCGATCCCTATGGTCGCGGCCGCCTGCTTCTCGACCGCTGCAGAGACCCCGCCTGATATGCCGTCGATCAAGCCGATTTTTTGCTCGATCCGAGCAACGGCGGTGACCGCCGCACTCGTTGCGGTCCGCACTTCGTTGATGTGCTCGGCGATGTCCCGGGTGGCGCGCGCTGTCTGTGTGGCGAGCGACTTCACTTCGCCGGCAACCACCGCGAAACCCTTGCCTGCATGACCCGCCCGCGCTGCCTCGATCGTCGCATTCAACGCCAGCAGATTGGTTTTTCCCGCGATGTCACTGATCATGTCGACCACGGCACCGATCCGGGCCACTTGGCCATTCAACGCTTCTATAGTCTCGCGGGTCTCCCGGCCGGCCGCCACGGCATGGGTGGCCGCGTCGGCCGACAGGCTGACCTGAGTGCCGATCTCAGTGATCGCCTTGGCCAGGGATTCTGCGGCGTCCGCCACGGTCTGCGATGTGGTCCTGGCGTGCTCAGCGGCGGCGCCCGCACCTTCCGCGGCACGCGAGGTCCGTTCCGCAGACCCGCTCATTTCGCTTGCCGTAGCTGCCATGGCCGAGGTTCTCTCGTGCACGTGGGCTAATGCGCGGCCGGCTTCGATTTCAACTGCCTCTGCCATGGCGACAAGTGCAGCCTGTTGCTGCTCCTGAGCCTGCTGTTGTTGCTCGTCCAACGCAACGCGCTGCGACCTGGCCATGCTTTCCTTGAACACGATCACAGCCGCGGCCATGGCACCAAGTTCATCGTGGCGCGCCTGCGCCGGCACCTCGACGGTCAAGTCACCGGTCGCCAACTGCCGCATCGCGCCGGTCAGTGCCTTGATCGGCCTGGTAATGCCGCGCGCCATTACGGCGGCCAGCAGCAGCGTGACCAGCAATGAGGCGCCACCGATACCAGCGGTCCGCAAAACAACCCCGTAAATCGTAGCGGTGACGTCGCCCACGTACACCCCGCTTCCGATGACCCAGTTCCAACCGCTGATGCCCTTGACGTAGCTTTGCTTGAGCTGGGCCGTGGCACCCGGCGGCCAGTAGTAACGATACAGGCCTCCGCCCTGGCTGGACACGACGTCGATCATGTCCTTGAACAGTGGCGCTCCGGCCGCATCTCGCATGCCTAATACATTGGTTCCATTCAGCTTCGGCGAGGTCGGATGCATCAACATCGCGCCCGACATATCATTGACCCAAAAGTATTGATCTTTCTCGTAACGGAGGTGCGACAGCAGGTCGAGCGCCTGCTGCTGGGCTGCCTGCTCCGTCATTTCACCCGCCTGCGCGCGCGCCATGGCGTCGGTCACCAGCGAATAAGCGGTTTCGACCAAATGTCTGGTTTCAGTACCTTTTGCCGCCCAAAGGGCCTGGCGTGTCTGCTCGGCCGAGAACGCCAGGATGGCAATCACGCCTAACGCCATGGTCAGGACGATCAAGTAAAGACGGCGGCCTATCGTGCGATCGAAGAACAGGGACCGCGAGGTCAGAGTAGTCACTGCGCGTCTCCATGCGCCGCTGGTGGTGCCGGTCGGCGCGACGACGGCAGGAAATCTACCGCGACTTTGTTAACAACAAATGAATGCGCTAACGGTGCAATCGCGCTCGCGAGGTCGGAAACCGGGGCCGCCCCGCGCGACCAATTCCCGCTGCGGTCTGGACCATGGCGTCCTGGTGTTCTACCTCCCTCAGAACCAACGTCTGCGAAGACCACGGAGGAACCACCATGCGCGAAATCGGGCACTTCATCGGCGGCAATTACGTCGCGGGCAGCAGCGGCAAGTTTGGCGATGTGTTCAACCCCGCGTCAGGCGAGGTCACCTGCAAGGTTGCAATGGCCGACGCCGCCGAGGTCGACAAAGCCGTTGCTGCCGCCAGCGCGGCCTGGCCAGCCTGGGCAAACACCCCGCCGCTCCGCCGCGCCCGCGTCATGTTCAAACTCAAGGAACTGCTGGAGCGCGATCGACGGGAGCTGTCGGAGATCGTCACCGGGGAGCACGGCAAAGTCCTGTCGGATGCCGACGGAGAAGTTCAGCGCGGTCTGGAGGTCGTCGAATTCGCCTGCGGCATCCCCCATCTTCTGAAGGGCGAATATACCGACCAGGTCGGCACCGGCATCGATGCGTGGTCGATCCGCCAGCCTTTGGGCGTGGTCGCCGGCATCACGCCGTTCAACTTCCCGATCATGGTGCCGTTGTGGATGATCCCGGTCGCCCTGGCGTGCGGCAACTGCTTCGTCCTGAAGCCGTCGGAAAAGGATCCGTCCGTGTCCCTGAAATTGGCCGGATTGCTGAAGGAAGCGGGGCTGCCGGACGGCGTGTTCAGCGTCGTGCAAGGCGGGCGGGAGGCTGTAGAGAGCATCCTGGCCCATCCCGGCATCGCCGCGATCAGCTTTGTCGGGTCCACTGCGATCGCGGAAACGATCTATCGCGGCGGCACGTCCCACGGAAAGCGCGTGCAGGCGCTGGGCGGAGCGAAGAACCACCTCGTGGTCATGCCGGACGCCGACATCGACGACGCGGTCGACGCGCTGATGGGGTCGGCGTACGGCGCGGCGGGGGAGCGCTGCATGGCGGTCTCCGTTGCCGTGACGGTCGGGTCAGCGGGCGACGCGTTGATGGCGAAACTGGCGCCTAAGGTGCGGGCTCTGAAAGTAGCGCCGGGCGTTGATCCGGAGGCCGAAATGGGGCCGCTGGTCACCCGCGAGCACCTGGAGAAGGTGCGCGGCTACGTGGACCTGGGCGTGCGCGAGGGAGCCGACTTGGTGGTCGATGGCCGTGGGCTCAAGCTGCAGGGGTATGAGAACGGGTTCTTCCTCGGCGGCTGCCTGTTCGACAACGTTAAGCCCGACATGCGCATCTACAAGGAAGAGATCTTCGGACCGGTGTTGTCCGTGGTCCGGGCGCCGGACGTCGCCATGGCAACCCGGCTGATCAACGCGCACGAGTATGGCAATGGCGTCGCGCTGTTCACCAATGACGGCGGGGTAGCTCGGGATTTCACGCAGGCGATTCAGATCGGCATGGTAGGGATCAACGTGCCGATCCCGGTGCCGATGGCGTTCCACTCGTTCGGCGGATGGAAGCACTCGCTGTTCGGCGATCACCATATCTACGGGCCCGAGGGCGTCCGTTTCTACACGCGCTACAAGGCGGTGACGCAACGCTGGACCGCCGGGACCCGGCGCGGGCCGGAATTTACGATGCCGACGTTGGGGCGGTAGATCGCTGCGTCAGTTCATATCGATCGGCGGGTATTCCTGGAATACATTCGCACCAGTAACAAGGATATGGTGGGTGAAAGTGCGCGGCGGCACCGGTTGACCCTTCAGCATCCGCAGCGCGAGCGGCAGCACATCATAGCCGTATCGATCCATGAAATAGGCAACCGACCCTAGAATCACGCTGCCGCGGTTGCGTGGGATCGATTTCCTTCTTCTCGTGGGCACCGCCATGGATAGTGCGATCCAGACCCTGGCCGACGATCACGCAGTCGTTGATCCGAACGGCGACTTCGACCGCGGTCCTGGCCCATAACGCCGTAGAGTCATCGAGCGTGGCAACCAGTATTTTGTTCCTCGGTTGCTGCCGCATATATTTCGTCAGCAGATCGTCGCCGCGCTGCGGTTGGCCGCCACTGTCCAGCATGGTTGGCTGGACGTCCGGCAGTTCCGCGTGCAGACCCTCGGTGATGCCCTTGATGCGCAGCCCGACCGCGTCGCTTGGGTCGCCAAGGTCGCCCAAAATAGCCGCGACCGGCGTCTCGTCCGGCCAACTTTGTTTGGTAAACGCGCCGAGCGCGCGCCCCGCGATCCGGCCGGCAGCGAGATTATCCGCGCCGTATAGCGGTGCATCGCCGACCGGATAGTTGATCGCCAGGACTGGAATGCCAGCCGACGCCGCCTTGCGGGCGATTTCCGGATTGGCGGCTGTTTCGCCGTTGTACTCGATCAGCAGATCGACTTTTTTGCTGATCGCGTCTGCGGCGTTGGAGACAGCGGCCTCCTCGTCGCCCGCATTGTCATAATAGATGATGTCTACCGGCAGGGTGCGCGCAGCCAGCTCGAAGCTGCGGCGAACGTCCAAGCCGGTGAAACCCAGCCCCTCGATCCGCACCCCCTGGGTCTCGTTGATGTTGGCAAAAGCAATGCGATACGGCGGGTTTGCCGCTCGCGCCGCCGCCGCCGGGAGGAGGGCCGCACCGGCCGTTCCGGCAAGAAAATGTCGGCGCCCCAGACGGGACGCCGACATGTGCGAGATCAGACGAAGGGTCAGCGGATCGCCTCGATGTTGACGAAGTTGCCGGTGAAACCAACAGCCTTTGGCACTGTCATGTTCAGGAAGAAGGTCGCACGACCATCCTTTTGCGCCGCTGCGGCGATCAGGTCGGTGCGGACATTCTCGATGATATGAATGCCGTTGTTGGGGAGCAGGAAGACGTGGACCGGGATCGCGACCGAGGGATCTTCAGACGGCCAGACCTCCAAAGCGAAGGTATCGGAGCCGATGGCCACCACCTTCTGATCCGCCAGCCACTTCGCGGCCTCCATGCCGATGCCGGGCTCGGAGGCGTTATAGACCGCGTTCATTGCGGGATACTGCAGGAACAGATCCTCATAACCGGTGTGGATGAACACCGCATCGCCTTCGCGCAACGTCACGTTGTACATCTTAAGCCCGGCCTGGATATCAGCGGCAGTGATTAGGGTGCCCCCGTCCAGGCAATCACCCTTGCAATTGGGGTTCTTCTTCAGTTTACCGGCTTCCTTGAAGACCCGAACCATGTCGATGATAACGCCGCGGGTGGCAAACGTATTGAGATGCTCCAGGCCTAGCTTTTTCAGACCGTTCTGGGTCACGTACTTACCCATCGGCGTCTGATTATAGTAGCAGTCCTTGATACCGATATGGCCCATCCCGTCGAAATGGGTACCGACATGGCTCTGGCTGAGCCAAGTATCTTCCATGTATGTCGCCTGGTTCTTGCCTAGTTCAGCACCCGGCACCAGTCCCACCGCGGTGAGAATATCCTTGGAGAAACGCGTGCCGAACAGCGGAATGCCATCCACCAGGACGTTCGCCATGGGAACGACTTCGCCGGTCTGGATTTCCGCCGCGGCGGCCTTGGTAACTGCCGGGGTCACGCGCTTGCTCGCGCCGGTCTGATCGTCCGGGCCGAATGGCGACGCCTGGATCAAGCTCTTGCAATCGGCCTGTGCCAACGCGGCCCCTGATGCTCCCATTGCAATGACAGTAGCAAGTGCGGCCTGAGCCGCCAGTGTCCTTAATTTCATTTGTTTCCCCCTTGTCTAAGACAAATCTGCGCGGCGCAACTATGTTTGGAACAATCTCGTTGGGACTAGCGCCCTTTCCGGTCTCCCAACACATGTCCTGAACATTAATTATCGTAAACCTGCGCCCCCGAGTTGTCAATTCGCCAAGGCGGTGGATCTCAGCCACGCCACTGCTCGGCGACCGATAAATATTGATGACCTCAATCTGCGATAGGTTCTACCTCGGTGGCGGACCGAAATAGTAGATGCGGCTGCCGCCACCCAGTAGGGGATCGCCCATCGTCGCGAAGGAAACGCTGCCGTTTGCGCCGGCCGAGGTGACCGGGTTGATCGCGAACGGCGGCAGTGTGCTGCCGTCCGGCAGTTTCTCACCCGCAAGCACGAGCCGGGAAAAAACCCCCGCCTCCCAGGCAAAGATGCCGATCGGCCCAGGGCCGTCGTCGAGTGCGGCAACGAAAGCGATCCGTCCCGCGGGACCAGCACTCGGCCATTCACCGAAGCCGGCGAATTTGCCACCTCCAGGCGCGGGATCGCCAACCGCGGCAATCATCGTCACACCGGAGGTATTGACCTTTAGCAGCGCCTCGCTCCGTTGCGTTCCGTTGCCGAGATGAGCGCCAAACGCGATGTTATCGTCGTCCTCTATCGCCAGCCGCTCCGAAAAACGCAGGATCATCCGGCCGTCGGGCGCGGCCGCGCCCGCCCCGACGAGCATTTTCAAATCCCGTGTCCCGGTAACGAAGATGCCACCGAGTGCGGGGCCGTGATCCAGGGTCACCGCAAGCGCCACCACCCCGCGGTTGTTGATCGCCGGCAATCCGAACTGATCGAAAAAGCCGCCGCCTAGATAAGGGTCGCGCTCTGCCAGTAGTTTGCGTAACCGCCCGTTACTGTAGAGATAAAGTGCCTCGAAAGTGTCACGCCCGTGCCTCACCGTCGCGACGAACACCACCTCGTCGCGGTTGTTCATCGACGGTGTATCAAGTTGAGCGAACGTGCCGTTGACTACGCCCGGTGCATCCCCGCCGATCACCGCGATAGCCGTCAGGTTGCCATCCTTGGCCATGAAGATGCCCTCGGATGCCTGAGCCAGGCTGACCGCCGCCCCAAACGTGACCGTGCCAGAATCGTTGAGTGACGGTATCGGATGCTGTGCGAACTGGGTCAGAATTCCACCCCCCGGCACGCTGTCACCGACCGCGGCGACTTTCACGAGGTGACCGCCGCGGGCAAGGAAAATCCCTTCGGTCGCCTTGTTGCGTAGAATGGTGGCGTAGAAGGCCACCTCGCCCTTGGCATTGACCGGGGCAACGATCGGCTGAGATTCAACGTCGAACCGGTCGAAAATGCCGCCGATCGGCGTCTGCTGGCCGGTCCCAACAATCCGGCGCAGCGCCGGAGGCGACGGCGGCGGCGGCTCCTCCGATTTGGGCGGTGTCGGGTGGGAAAAGCTCGCCCACAGCACGCAACCCCACAGCACCAGCGAAGCGGCGACCGCCAACTGCAGCCGAGCGAAGGCACCGCGCATCAGCAATCCGCCAATGCCGCGCCTGCTCACGATCTGGTCGACTTGGCTCATGGTTGCCCGGTTCAGTTCAGCAGCATGCCCGCCTTCAGCGTAGAGATGTCGTGCCGGATCATCTCGATAAACGTGCCGGCCTCGCCGTCAGGCTTCGACAGCGCGTCGCCATACAGCGTGCCGCCGATCACCGCGCCGGTCTCCTTGCTGATCCGTTCCATCGCCCGCGGATCGGTGATGCTGTCGAGGAACAGGGCCTTCACATGGTCGCGCCGGATCTGGTCGGTCAAACGGGCAAGCTCCGCCGCCGACGGTTCCGACTTATTCGTCCAACCGTTGACCGAGATCATCGTGATCCCGAAAGCAGTGGCGAGATACTGCAGGGAATCATGTGACGCCAGCACGCGACGCTTGGCGGTGGGCACGGCCGCCATCTCGGCCTGCGCCCAATGGTCTAGATCCCGAAGCTGTTGCGCGTAGGACGCGGCCCGATTGTGATAAGCCTCGGCATTGGCCGGATCGGCTCGCGCCAAAGCATCGGCGATGTTCTTCACATAGATAAGACCATTGTGCGGGTTCATCCAGGCGTGCTGATCGAGCACAGTGGCTTTAGGCTTGCCGCCCATTGGATGCTCGTCTTCCGCGGTGATCGCCTTGATGCCGCGCGTCACGATCACCTTGGTGCCGGAAAACTTCGCCTGCTGCATCAAGTTGGGCAGCCATGGCTCGAAGTCGTCATTAAGTCCATTCATGAACAGGATCCGCGCATTGGCCATCTTCGGCACATCGGCGGCAGTCGGCTCGTACTCCTCGCAATCGCCGTCCGGGCCGACGATGGTGACCAGATCCACCATATCGCCGCCGACATTGGTGACCATGTCGGCTATCACGCTGAAGGTCGCGACGACTTTGATCTTGTCGGCCGCGGCCGCGATGCCGGGCAGCGTCAGGATGGCACCGATCGCCAACGCGATTACGGCAAGAGCAAGCCGTTTCATCGGTCGTTTCCTTTTCTTCTGGCTCGGACAAAATTTGCTGTCGTTGTTGCGAGCAACGAAACACCATACAGCGCCCCGGCGGCCATGACGATCGCCGGCCCGGACGGTAGGTTGCGATGATATGACAGCAGCAGTCCGGCATATGAGGACAGCACCCCAACGGCTGAGGCAACGGCCATCATGACGCCGGGGCGGTTGGTCCAGCATCGTGCCGTCGCCGCCGGCAGCAGCATCGGGCCGATCGACAGCAACGTGCCGAAGGCCTGGAAACTCACCACCAGATTGAACACCACCAGCATGACGAACAGGGCCCGCATGCCATGACCGCCGACCATGCGCAGAAACACCGGATCGAACGAATCCACCGCCATCGGCCGATAGAACAGCGCCAGCAACAGCATGGTCAAAGTGCTGACTATCGCGATTTCGTAGAGCGCCTTCGTATCGATCGCCAGCACCGTTCCGAACAGCACCCGCACGGTATCGACATTGCTTCCGAAGAACGCCACGAGAGTTACCCCGAGCGCCAGTGTCACCAGGTAGAATACCACCAGGCCCGCGTCGTGACGCGCCGGCCTGCTGCGCCCCAGCAGCCCAGTCAGCGCGGCTACAAGGGTGCCGCTGGCCAATCCGCCGAGACTGAGCGCCGTCACCGAATGTATCGAGTAGACGAAACCCAGCGCCGCGCCGGGCATGACGGCGTGCGAGAGCACATCGCCATCCAGTGCCATCCGCCTCAACAGTAGCAGAACACCCAACGGCCCGTTTGCCAGCGCCAGCGCAAAGCAGGCAACCAGGGCAATGCGCATGAAGCTGAAGCCCTCGAACGGGCCGATCAGCAAGGCGTAGAAAGACAAGGTCATGCCACCGACAGCGCTTTCGCCAGGTTGTCCTTGGTCAGCACAACGCTGGTGTCGCCCCAGGCGATCGGACTGCGCATCAGCAGCAGGGCCGAGGGAAAGTGCGCCCGCACCTGGTCAAATTCGTGCATGACGGCGATGATGGTGCGTCCCTCGTCGTGCCAGCGTGCCATTAGCGTCAGCAACAATTCGACGGTGCGGGTATCGACGGCGGCGAAAGGCTCGTCCAGCAACATCACCTCGGCGTCCAGCAGCATCAGACGCGCAAAGAAGGCGCGCCGCAGTTGGCCGACTGATAGCTCACCGATGCGCCGATCGATCGAGTTCGAGTAGCCCGACGGTGCTGATCGCCTCGACGACACGATCGGCCACGATGCGCGGCGGGGCGCGGAAGGCCCCGAAGCCGCGCCAGAGACCCAAGCCCACGAGTTCGGCCACGGTGACCGGAAAGTCGCGGTCAAGTTCGGTCTGCTGCTGCAGGTAGGCCATCCGCCTCCGCTCGCGCGCGGCGCAGACGACCTCGCCCCGGTTGGGCCGGGTCAGCCCCGCCAGCACATTGAGCAAAGTGCTTTTACCCGCCCCATTCGGCCCAACAATCGCGGTCAGGCTGCCCGAGGCAAAACGGCCGTTGACCCCTTCCAGCGCCACGTGCAGGCCGTGCCGCACCGAAACGTTCCTGACTTCGATTCCGGCGTCCGCGTCGGGGAAGGATGCTGATCCGGCCGGATCAGACTGCCAGCGGACATTGAGGCGCTGCCGAATTGTTCTGACGAGACCGCCGAACCTTTCGACCGGCTGATGGGACAAAGCATAGACTACTCCACCCGCCGCCGGCATGCCGGCGGTGGTGCCCGAAAGCCCATAGAGACGTTCCGTCCACATAACCATTGGGTCGGATTGTCACAGGGATTGCGATCGCTGTAAATCGACCCGGCTAGACCTTGCGGGCGGTGAACCGCGCCCCGCCTCTATGACCGCTTAGCGGTTGCTGGGGAGCCACGCGGTCGGCATTCGGCACCCCAGCAATTCCGGGAGGTGCACCCCGCCGCCCCAAAGGGCCAGCCGCCGCATCAAAACAGCCAGCCACGATCTCACCCCATCCGCAAATGGCCGTTCAACCGTTCAGCGCCCCCAGCGCTCGCCTATCCTTCACCACAACCCGCCGAGCGCTCGGCAGCCCGATCACTCCATCACGGTCCAGTTGTGACAACGTCCGCGAAACTGTTTCGATCGTCAGTCCCAGATAGTCCGCGATATCCTGCCTGCTCATAACCAACTCGATCACGCCGCCGCTGCCCGAGCGCTGAGCGGTTTCCTCCAGGAAAGCCGCGATCTTCTGCGCCGCGCTGGCACGCCCCAGCAGCAGTGAGTGTTCCCGAGCGGTCGCGATCCAGGTCAGCGCGTGGGAAAAGAACCAGCGGCTCAGACGATCGTCTTGGGACACAATTGTTTCTAGGCCGCGCCGGCGGTAGGCGATCACCGAGGTGTCGGTCACGGCTTCAGCGGCCATTCATGATCGGCGCCGGCTTCAAACCCGAATACGTCGCCCGCCCGGTGAAATGCATCGATCTGCCGCCGTCCGTCCCTCAGGAAACGGCAAGTCCGGACCACGCCGCTGACCACCTTATAGAAGTAACGTGCTTCGTCACCCTCCGCATAGACTTGATGATCGGCGGCGAAGTGCATTGTGACACCGCTCAACTCAAAATTGTCGCGCTCTTCGGGCGCATTCCAGGGCAGTGGGGCATACGCTGCCGGGGGAGCGTTACGTGCATGTTTGGCGGCAACCGCGAGTGACACCGACATCGGGAACTCCTGTCATGCGAAGGACATGGCCCCTTTGTATCGGTGGCTATCGGCACCCAAAATTCGGTTATATCCTACGCAAAACTACGTACGGATGTACGTGTCAGGCATTCGGCGCCAGAATCTCCCGGATACGGTCCATCAGTACGTTTTCCAGAAGGGGTTTCTCCAGCACCGTGTGAACACCTGCGGCATTGGCCCGCGCCCGCTCCCGCGAAGTCGCGCCGCTGGTCAGCATGATCGCAGGCAAGTCGGGGTTTTGCATCCGGAGGTTTTTCAGCAGCGCGTAACCATCCATCCGTGGCATCCGGTGATCCAGGATGACGCACCTCGCTCGGTTCAGATCGGGATCGGCCAGAAAGGATGCCCCACCACTATGCACGTGGACACACAGCCCCTCCAGCCGTAAGGCGAATTGCAGTGCCTCGCGCACCGCCTGATCGTCATCGACAATGATAACGAGGTTCCGCCCGTCGGCCATCCTTGCACTCCAGCATCCGCCAACGACTCCCGCTCGGCGGGACACCACAAAAACCTAGGGGAAATTACCTTTGGAACGCCTTGATGCAGATCAAACCGGGGAGCGGACGACGAACACCATTCGCACCAGATCAGCAACGCTGCGCGCCCGCATTCGTGTCATCAGGTTCGCGCGATGAACTTCCACGGTGCGGGCGCTGATCTTCAGGTCATAGGCAATTGTCTTGTTGGGCAGCCCGGCGATCAGGCCCTCCAACACCTCGCGCTCCCTGGGGGACAGGCTGTCGAGCCGGGTCTTGATGGCGGCAGCCTCGTCCTCGCGCTGAAAGTCCCGCGCATGGCGGTCGATCGCCGTCCTGATGGCGGTCAACAGTGTCTCGTCATTGAACGGTTTTTCGATGAAATCGATCGCCCCGGCTTTCATCGCCTCGACCGCCAGCGGCACGTCGGCGTGGCCGGTGATGACGATTACCGGCAAGCCAATGCCGCGCGCCTTGAGTTCCCGCTGCAAAGCGATCCCATCCATCCATGGCATCCGCACGTCGGTGACTATGCAGCCGGGTTGGATCGAAGGCAGCGCATCGAGGAACACGATGGCGGATGGGTAGACCCGAACCGCGAAACCCATAGTGGTTAGCAGAAAGGCAACCGCCTGCCGCACCGCGTCGTCGTCATCGATCAAATGGACCACGGCATCAGATGCCATCGGTCAGTTCCTCCTTTCTGAGCACCTTCAGGGTCAATCGGAAAATCGTTCCGCCCCCAGGATTGGGTTCCGCCCAGAGTTTGCCGCCATGGGATTCGACAATCGTGCGGGAGATCGACAGTCCGACCCCCATTCCCTGAGGCTTGGTGGTCACGAAGGGATGGAATAGTTGCGCCGCGATTTCCGGCGCAATGCCCGGGCCGGTATCGGAGACGCTGACCTCCACCATGTCGTTCGGCAGTTCAGCCGTGGCGATGGTCAGTTCCCGGCGAGCGGCTTCGTGCATCGCCTCGATCGCGTTGCGCATCAGGTTGAGGATAACCTGCTGCACCTGGATCTTGTCGGCCAGCACCAATTCGACGCCAGGACTGAGATCGAACTTGACGCGCACGCCCTCATGCTTGATCCCGACCAGCGCCAGCGCGCTTGCCTCCTCAATCAACCTCGGCAGGCTTTCCACCCGGCGCTCACTCTCGTCCCGGGCCACGAACTGACGCAGCCGGCGAATGATGTGCCCTGCCCGCAGCGCCTGGTCGGCAGCCCGATCGATTCGCATCTCGCAACATCAGGTTATGCACGCTCTCGCTGCCGTCCAGCAGCCGGCGGCACCCATTCAGGTAACTGGCAACGGCGGTCAGCGGCTGGTTCAATTCATGCGCCAATGTGGAAGCCATTTCCCCCATCGCGGTGAAGCGCGACATATGGATCAACTCCGCCTGCATATCCTGCAACCGTCGCTGAGTGGCCTGACGTTCGGTCAGGTCGCGCACGAAACCGGTAAACGACCGGTTGTCCGCCGAAAGTCATCTCACCAACCGCCAACTCCATCGGGAAGGTGGAGCCGTCCTTGCGCTGCCCCACGACGACACGGCCGCGGCCGATCACCTTCTTTTCGCCGGTCGCGAAGTAGCGTGCGAGATAGCTGTCGTGCTGCTCCCGATACGGCGACGGCATCAACATGCTGACGTTTTTGCCGACGGCCTCATCGGTGACATAGCCGAACAAGCGTTTAGCGGTGGCGCTGAAGGATCGAATCATCCCATGGTTATCGATCACGATCATCGCATCCGGTATCGAGTCCAGCACGGATCGCAGATGCGCCTCGCGCGCTTCGAGTTCAGCTTGTGCACGTTTCATGGCGGTGATATCGCGCGCCGCCTTGGAGGCACCGACAAGCCGCCCCGCGTCGTCCCAAACCGGCGAAATCGTCAGCGAAACATCGATGATAGCGCCATCCTTGCGACGGCGATGTGTTTCAAAATGCTCAATCCGTTCGCCGGCCTTGATGCGCTCCAACAAGCCGGCCGTCTCGTCTTCCTGCCCCCTCGGAGACAGCATCGACAGCGGTCGTCCAATAGCCTCCGCGGCGGTGTACCCCAGAATCACCTCCGCGCCTCTGTTCCAATCCGTGATGATCCCGTCGAGATCCTCACCGATTATCGCGTCGTCCGAGGACGTTACGATGGCGGCCAGCCGGCCAATCGCCTCCTCGACCGCCGGGCGGGGGCCGACATGGATCAAGATACCCGACACTTCGCCCGCGTAATTATCGCTGGCGAAGGCCTGTCCCCGAACTCGAAACCGATGGCCGGTCGTCGCGGCTCGTGCCTCGAAATCGAAACGGCCTGCTCCGGCGACCACGCTGTTCCGCAGCACCCGCTCCGCGGCGGGGCGGTCATCGGCATGGATGGAGGCGATGAACCCCGCATAGTCGAGCGGCTGAACCGGGGAAAAACCGAGCAGCACACCCGCCGCAGGCGAGAGTTCGACAACCCCGGTGCGGAGGTCCCAGCGCCACAGACCGACATCAGCCGCCTGCAGCGCAAGGCGGAAAGGGTCGAGGCCAACCTGAACCGCGTCGGCCGACTGATCAATGTCGCCAGTCATCGATGCTTCTATCAATATAAGCGTCGAGCATATGCGCTTTGTCCGCACGTTGCCACCGGGCACAGCGTTGACTTGAATCAATGCGCGGACGTGCTGAAGCGCGCTTTTAATTCAGCCGAAGTTAAAAGAGGAGGATGACATGGCCCTTCGAGATCTTGTTGTTTTGCTGGATGGATCGTCGCGGGATGAGATTAAAATGGCTGTGGCGATAGAACTGGCGCGACGGAATGATGCGCATCTGACTGGGCTGTGTCCGCTGGAGCTCCTGCTGCCAGCGGATATGTCGTTCGCCTTGGGCGGTTATCCAGACCTGTGGGCGCTACCGGAGTTCGCCAAACAGATGGACAGCCAGGCCCGAGCCAAGGCGGCGCTCATCGAGACCGGGTTCCGCGAATTGCTGCGCCGCGAGGGCATCAACGGCGATTGGGTGCTCGAGCCGGGCTTTCTGATCCCCTCCGTCATCCGCCGCGCTCAGGCCACCGACCTGATCGTGGTCGGCCAGGCTGATCCTGAAAACCCGCTGCCCGCCACCGCCCGGACATTAATCGAGGACATCCTGATGACCGCCGGCCGGCCCTTGCTGCTGATCCCCTACGCCGGACGCTTCGACAAGATCGGCACGAATGCTCTCGTCGGCTGGACGCCGACACGGGAGTCGGCCCGTGCGGTCCACGATGCGCTGCCAATCCTCGCTCCAGGGGCAAAACTCGTGGTGCTGACGGTCGAGACACCCCGAGCGGGCGGGGATAGCCAGGTGCTGCCGACAACCGAGATCGCAGAACACCTCGCCCGCCACGGTCTCGATGTCTTAGCAGCGCGGACGGTTGTGACCGACGGGCTGTCGCCAGCCGATGCGCTGCTGGACTATGCCTCCGACATCGGAGCCGACCTGCTGGTCGTCGGCGGTTATGGACACTCCCGGACTCGGGAGATGATCATGGGTGGCGTCACCCGAGACCTGCTCCAGCACATGACGGTGCCGGTGCTGATGTCGCACTGAGATCTCGCGGTACCTGCGCCGGATCTGCCCCCTGGTGGGCAGCGCCGCGCAGGCGAAATTCAGACGAGGAGGAAACAGCAATCCAGGGCGGCTTTATCGGGTAGCGAGATACATCCGCGACAGCGGCAACGTGACCGGAGTGAGATGGCGTCATTCGATCGCAAGCACTAAAGAGAAGGGACCGAGGCCAACCTCAGAAGGATAATCGACATGAGCGGATCTCCACGTCGCGGTCTGTCGTCGGCGATGATGACTTTCCTCGTTCTGGCGGTTTCGCAGTTTCCGGAAAGCCCGGCGCGGGCACAGTTCATGGATCAGTTGAAAGGCGCGTTGGGCGCGGGCCAAAGCGGAACAAGCGGCGGCGCGCTCGGGGCGCTCGGCGGCGCGGGCGGACTGCCATCGGTCGGCCAAGCCGGCACAAGCAATACGGCCGGTGTGCTACAGTATTGCATCCAAAACAAATACCTCGGCAGCGGCGGAGCATCCTCGATCAAGGACTCGCTTATGGGCAAGGTGACAGGGTCGGGGAAGAGCACCAACGACAGCGGGTTCCAGGAAGGCACCCAGGGGCTGCTGCACACAGGCAACGGCCAAAGCTACGGTTTGGGCGGCGACGGCATCAAAGCGCAAATCACCAAGAAGGTCTGCGACGAAGTGCTTCAGCACGCAAAATCGCTGCTGTAGCGTTCTCTCAGGCTGCGGAGTTTAGAGGCGGACAGACGATGCGGCGAACTAAATCGTAACGACGACGTAGCTATCCTCTACCGTGACCTGCTACTGACTTCCGCAACAAACGGCCCATCGACCAGCGCCTTTCCCGGCTCCACCGCGACATCAAAGGCCCGAGCCTGCACGCTGTTCGGGTCGCATAATGATTGGCCGGTGCGGATGTCGAACTCCCAGCAGTGCCAGGGGCAGCGGATCATCTCGCCCGTCCGGGTCAGCCGGTAGTCGCCCGGGCTTGGCGCCACCAGACGGCTGACGATCTCCCCACGGCAGAGCGGCGCGCCCTGATGCGGACAGCGGTTGATCAGGCCGTAGAAGCCGTCGCCGACCTTGAAGATACCGATCTCCCGGCCGTTGACGGTGACGATCTTGCGGCCGCCGGCTGGTATCTCGTCCACACTGGCCACGACGTGACGGCTCATGTTGCGCTGGGCCCCCGGTTCATCGCCAGCCAGTGCGAAACCGCGGCGCGATCGCGAAGGAAAGCCGCTCCTTCCGCGTTCATCAGTCAATCCAGGTTGTACAGCGCCTTCGCGTTGTCGCGGTAGATCTTCCGCTTCCAGTCGTCCGGCAGAGGGATCTTGAAGGCGATAGCGCGGGTCGTCCTGGTCCCAATGCGGATAGTCGGTCGAGAACATCACCCGATCCGGACCGATCCACTCCAGGATGGACAACATATCCTGCGGCCGCTCCGGCTCCTCGATCGGCTGGGTGGTGACCCAGATATGGTCGTGCACATATTCGGACGGCGAGCGCTTCAGATGCGGCACCTCCGCCTTCAGCCGCTTCCAGTGCTTGTCCAGCCGCCAACACAGCGCCGGCAGCCAGGCGAAGCCGCCCTCGACCAGCACGATCTTCAGGTTGGGGATCTGTTCGAACACGCCCTCGCAGACCAGGCTGGTGACCAGGGTCTGCATGGTCTGCACGTAGGACGGATGTTCCTCGTGGTAGAAGGACGGCCAGCCGCCACCGGTCGAGGCATGGCCGCTGGTGCCGCCCAGATGCAGCGAGACCGGGAAGTCGTTCGCCGCGCAGGCCTCCAGGATCGGCCAGTAGCGGCGGCGGCCCAGCGGCTCCAGCCCGCGCGGCGGGATATTGACCTGCGCGAAGCGGCGGTCGCCGGCGCGTTTCTCGATTTCCGCGATCGCGGCTTCGGTGTGCTCGATGTTGACCTGGATCGCACCCAGCAGCCGCGGGTCGGGATCGCACCAGTCGGCGATCTGCCATTCGTTGACCGCGGTCGCCATCGCGGACCCGAACTCGACGTTGCGCTCGCCGCCGGCGCCGCCGACCAGCGGCGCGAGCAAGCCGTACGCCACGTCGAACAGGTCCAGCAGCTGTTCCTGCATCATCGGCAGGTCGGACCCCGGATGGCCGCCGCTCTTCGGCCAGCTGTCCATCCGCATCCCGGCGCCAGGGGACATGCGCGGATACATCGGAGGTCTTCGCCAGGCCCTGACGCGGTGCGGCCGCCGATTGTCTGCTTGTGCTCCAGCCAGCGCTTGGACAGGAACGGATCGAAGTCGTTCGGCCCTTTGACGTAAGGATGCACGTCGCAATCGATGAAGCCCAGATGGCTTGCGCGAGCGGCCTGGCGTGATCGGGTTTGCGATCCAGGACGGTCATGTTCATCAGGCTGTCTCCCTACAGGCGAGGGATAGGTTTCCAGCGGATTCTCGACACAGATCTTTCTGGATCAGTTCGGCTGGCAGGCCGGCCGGCAACGCGTCGTCGCCGTCAAAGTGCCAGTGCGGATAGTCGGACGAAAACAGCAGCATCCGGTCGGACCCAAGCTGTTCCAGCAACGTCTGCAGTTGCTGCTTCGGTCGGCGGAGCGTCGAACGGCTGCAAGGTCAGGCGGACATGCCGTTCCGCACGGTTTCCGTCGGCAGCTGCTCCAGCCACGGCACTTCGGACCGGACGCCGCGCCAGGTCTTGTCGAGCCGCCACAGCGACGCCGGCAGCCAGGTCACGCCGGATTCGATCAGCACGACCTTCAGGCCGGGGAATTTCACGAACACGCCCTCGGTGACCAGGCTGTTCAGCGCGGCGGCAAAACCTTGCGCCTGGGAGACGTAGTCTTCCAGATAATAGGACGGCCATCCCAGGGCGCTGGGCGGATGGCGGAAACTGCTGCCGGCGTGGATGCCGATCGGCAGGCCGTGCGTCTCGGCCGCCTTGTAGATCGGCCAGTTCTGCCGGCGGCCGAGCGGCAGTTCGGCCATGGCCAGCAGCAGGACCTGGACGAAGCGATGGTCGGGCGCGAGGCGCTCGATTTCCTCCGCCGCGAGGTCCGCGCTGTGCGGCGGCACGACGATGGACGCGCGCAGACGAGGGTCGCGATCCAGCCACTCCGCCTTGATCCAGTTGTTGATGGCGCGGCAGAACGCGGCCGACAGGTCCTCGCTGAAGCATGACCTGGGCACCGTGGATCACGTTGCAGATCGCTCGGCTGGGGCGCAGGCGGTCCAGCAGATGGGTTTGCATCGCCGCCAGGCTGCTGCCGGGCGGCCCGGACGGCAGACGCCAGTCGGGGCGGCCGTTGATCGGGGCGTTGGCGGGATAGCTGCTGGGTTCGAGGTTCTCGCGCTCCAGGCCGCGGCGCAGGACGTGCTCCCGCCAGTAGTCGTCGAAATAGGGCAGCAGCAGCGCGGGTGTTCGGGACGGCTGGATGGATGTCGCAGTCGATGGCGCCGTGGAGGAAATCCGAGGCAGGACGATCCATAGTCGATGTTTTCGCCTTCGCTTTGTGGCTGATCGAAAGTAGGCGATGCGCGATGTCCTGTAAACGATCGCCCGCGATCGGTGGCGGGTCGCCGAAGTCACCAGAATGAAACTAGGTCGATAAGTTCATGGTTGAGCGCCCTGGCGCTTGGCCGGCGTCTTGGCATTGCCATGCATCAACGTCGATTGATCTCGCTATGCGCGATAGGCTGGCACCCGGTTCAATTTTCCCCGGACCAGGCTTACCCACCCCAGCCCCAAAACTTTTCCTGACCGCCTGTAACCTTTTGCCTGACAGCACCGAATTACCAAGAGGCTACAAGGGCCACATCGAACAAGCGGGAGGAAAGTTTGAATTTAATTCCGAAAAGACAGAAGTGGGCGCTCCTGGTCGCGGCAGCGATGTTACCCGCGCCTCTCACGGCAAGTGCGGGTGAGCCTTCGTCCTTCGATCGAGCCGCGTACCACCGACATGGCCACACGGTCTACGTAGATGCCAACATTGTCAGTGGAAATGCTGTTCTTGCCTACGATATTCAGGCCGATGGCAGTCTAAACGCATTGTCTGGATCGCCGTTTGCAACGAGTGGTCAGGGGTTTTACGATCCAACCTTCGTGCTCGGACCGTTCGATGTTGATCAAGAGATGGCTGTAAGCCGCGACGTGCTCTATGCGGTGAATGCTGGTTCAAATAACATCTCCGCATTCAGGATCGCTGAGGACGGTTCGCTGTCTCCTCTCCCGGGTCAACCTTTCAGCAGTGGCGGCAGTACGCCGGTCTCGATCGGCGTCCACGACCGGTATTTGGTGACGGTCAACAGTGCGCAGGATCCGGCGCAGGCCGATGACGGCAGTGTGCCAAGCTTAACAGCATCGGCTATCCATTTCGATGGCGGATTGCGCCTGCTTAACAGGGCGACGTCGCCGCTGGCGGCGGATGCCCAGCCCTCGCAGGCGCTCACCACCGACACCGGGCCGTTCGTCTTCAACGCGGAGTTTCCGGGCGGCGGCCATCTCAACGCCTTTTTTCAAAGACCAAATGGCAAACTTGTCCAGACCGACAGCGTCATGCTTCCGCTCGAAGCGAACAACAAACAACCATTGCCACTCGGCCTATGGGCAAATCCGCATGCACCCTACTTGTACGTCGGCTTTGTCAATACCAGCGAGGTCGGCGTCTATACCTTCAGTGAAGCGGGAAAGCTGCAATTCGTTCACAAGGCTTCTAGTTCCGGCGTTGCAGTGTGTTGGCTTCGAGTAAGCAGTGACGGCAAGTTCCTCTATTCCTCCAACACCGGCGACAACTCTATGTCGGTTTACGACTTATCGGCTCCCGCATCGCCCGTCGAAATTCAGCATATCTCGGTTGGTGGGACTGGCGGCGTGCAGCAATTCTCGCTGACTCCAGACGGAGAGTATATTTATTTGCTGCAGGAGGAAAACAGCTTGAAATCGGCTGGGCAGGGCAATCGGCTATATGTTTTCCAGGTAGATAAGGGAACTGGAAAGCTGACTTTGCTGAGCGATCTTACGACGGAATTGCAACTCCCGCCAAACACGCGGCCGTTTGGTGTTACAGTTAGATAAAGTGCATTTCTCCAGCAGCTGGCGGGATTGGGATGCATTTGTCAGTATATCTCTCGTGCTCGCTCTGGGTGCAGAACTTTCGCGCTCCGGGCGGGTAAACCATGGGACTGGTGTCAGTGGCAGTCGTCGGTTTGCAGAACAAGATCTCCTGACAACTGAAGACTGAAAACTGACCGACTGTTTCCACAGCGTTCATCGCCCGGCTTGCGGATCCCTGACGATGAGCTTGCCAGTCAGGTTCGGCGCCGCGGCTGGCAGGTTCCCCATGTTTGACACCATTCGTCCACTTGGCGAACAGTCTGAGCAGCCTGCTCTTCGATGAATGCCAACGAAGGGTGCCTCTTTGTTGGTTAACAGGAGATCGCGTGGCTGAAAGGCCCGAAACCCACCAAAGATGGTCCGATCTGATGGCGGCTGCCCAAGACGGCGATGGCCCAGCCTATGCCGGTCTGCTACGGGAGCTTGTGCCGTTCCTTCGGTTGTTTGTCCGGCGCAACGCTCCTGAAGGCCGCATCGAGGATGTGGTTCAGGATGTGCTGCTTACGGTGCACCGGATCCGGCATACCTACGATCCAAAGCGACCGTTCTTGCCTTGGCTGGCGACAATAGCCAACCGCCGTGTGATGGATGCGCGCCGGGGCGACAGGCGCGTGCGTGCGTGGGAAACGCCGGCGCCAGACTTTCTTGAAACCCTTGCGGATAAGCGAATTAAATAGAAAGCAGGAGATTGCTGAATTGCGCGGATGGTTGCGCCACGCCGTCGATGAACTGCCACCCAAACAACGTGATGCACTTCGGTTGGTGAAGCTTAATGAACTATCGGTGGAAGAAGCCTCTGTCCGCAGCGGCCAATCGGTTGCGGCTGTAAAGGTGAATGTTCATCGCGGCCTACTTTCGTTGCGCCGAAGGCTGCAGAAGAGCTGAAACATGGTGCAAGATACAAATCTGCTGATCGATCAACTCGCGGCGGACCTGCAACCGGTCAGCCGGCTGTGGCACCCCGCATTGCGGGCGGTTTGCTGGCTCGTCCTGGTTGCTATGATCGGCGTTCTAATGGGTTCTGGGCGGATCTGCCGGCGATCGAATATCGGCTTGCCGCATTCCCAGACATGTGGCTCGCCGTCTGCGGGTCGGTGCTGACCGCAATTTTGGCGGCAATCGCCTACTTTCAAATCAGCCTGCCGGATCGCGACCGAATCTGGGCATTGCTTCCGTTACCAGGGCTGCTGATATGGATTGGGGCAAGCGGGATGGGTTGCTTGCGAGGCGCGGTCATCCCCGGAATACAGTCGGCGACGCTGGGTCTGGCGGTAGACGACTGTGTTCCCTTCATTCTGGGAGTGTCATTGCCCCTTTCGCTGACACTAATGCTTATGCTGCGCCGCGCCCTGCCGTTGCGGGCAGGACTAGTTTCAGCACTGGGCGGCAATTTGCAGCGGCTGCATCCTCTACATCACTATTGTGGATCTTGCACCCCTTCGACGCTACTGCCGCCGATCTCGCGCATGCACGCATTGGCGGTTGTGATCGTGGTGCTGGCGGCGCGGGCCCTCGGTCCACGAACGTTCCGATGAGTCCTAGGGCGGTGCCGCTCACCACCTTGAGTCCTTGACGACCTATAACCGTACGGTTATGGGTTTGCATGGACTCTCGCCCAGACGTTCTGTTCAAGTCCCTCTCCGATCCCACTCGTAGAGCGATCTTCGAGCGCCTGACCCGTGATGGAGAACTGACCGTGCATGCGCTCACCGGACATTCCGGCGTATCGCAACCGGCTGTCTCCAAGCATCTCGGCGTGCTCAAGTTTGCCGGACTTGTTCGCGACCGACGTGATGGCCGGGAGACCCACTACAGTGCTGACCCGCAAGGGTTAGCGCCGTTGATCGATTGGATGAAGCTCTATGGGATTTTCTGGCTCGACCGGTTTGATCGTCTCGAGTCACTCTTGAACAGGATGGATCAATGACTGAAGCCACCCCCGAACTGCGTTCTGTCGTCATTGAGCGGGACTTGCCACATCCGCCGGAGAAAATCTGGCGGGCGCTCACGCAAGACCATCTGATCGAGGCGTGGCTCATGAAGAACGACTTCGCGCCGGTCGTGGGCCACCGTTTCAATCTTCGCGCGGACTGGGGTGCTGTCGACTGTCAGGTCACGGAAGTCGAGCCGACTAAAACGCTATCTTATACATGGGCGGCCTATGGTCTCGAGAGTATCGTCACCTGGACTCTCACGCCAACGAGCACCGGGACCCACCTGCGCATGGAGCAGTCGGGCTTCCGGGCGGACCAGGAGCAGGCCTACCAGGGCGCCCAGGGCGGGTGGCAGCGGTTCTTCGCGGCTTTGGAGCAAGTATTGGCGCGAATGGATTGAAGTTTGCCGGCGTATATCTCAGAACGTTCTAGGATGAGACCATGAAAAAATCCGGACGCGAGCCAAGGCCAGTCGGCATCGGAGCTCATCTCGAAAAGAATCGCCGAACTCGGGGACTGGCGCGGGGAAACCCTCGGCAGAATGCGCAAGCTCATCAAGGAAGCAGACCCGGACGTCGTCGAGGAGTGGAAGTGGAGGGGCACTCCGGTGTGGTCGCACGACGGCATCATCTGCACTGGCGAATCCTACAAGAATGTCGTGAAGCTTACCTTCGCCAAGGGCGCGTCTCTGAAGGATCCGGCCGGTCTCTTCAACTCGAGTCTCGACGGAAACGTACGCCGCGCGATCGACATCCACGAAGGAGAAGAAGTTGACGAGGCCGCCTTCAAGGCGCTCGTTCGCCAAGCGGCTGCGCTCAACAGTTCTGGCAAGTCGAAAGCTTCGAAGAAAGCGAAGTCGTAAGCATCTATTTGGGATATACGCGTTCGCCTTAGCACGATCATTTAGTCGGGCGAGGCCCGGAGGCATTTTTCCCTCCAGGCTTCGCAGGGTTCCAGCGCTATCTGTTACGGCACCGCTCCCCAAACCTCATCGGACCAAACCGACCTCCCTCGGTTTCCGTCTCAACCTCGCAGTGCAATTTTCGGATTAAATCTTCCGGATCAGCTCTGCCCAGCGATCGAGGATCGGCAGCACCGCGTCATCCTTGGCCGACGGCAGGAAGGCCACGACGCGATTGATACCCTTGTCGCGATAGCGCTTCAGCGCGTCCAGATCTTCAGGCGGCATCATCAGGTCGATCTTGCACAACTCGGGATCGCGCCCTGCGTCCTTCACCATCGCCCGGAATTTGGCAATGATTTCATCTGTAAGTTCCATTCCCACCGGCGCCCAGGCGTCGCCATAGCGGGCGGCACGCCGTGCCGCGTGCGGAAATCCGCCGCCGACGAAGAATCGGCGGATATGGCTTCTGCACCGGCTTCGGCCATGCGAAGATCGGATCGAAATTGACGAATTCGCCGTGATACTCGGCCTTCTCCTTGGTCCAGATCTCCTTCATCGCTTCGATGCGCTCACGCACCAGCTTGGCACGTGTGTCGAACACACTGCCGTGGTTCTCCATCTCGTCCTGGTTCCAGCCGATGCCGATGCCGAACAGGAAGCGCCCATCGGACACCTGGTCGATCGTGGCCACCTCCTTTGCGGTCTGGATCGGATCACGCTGGTTCACCAGGCAGATGCCGGTGCCCACCTTCAGCGTCTTCGTTGCCACAGCTGCCGCCGTTAGTGTCACGAACGGGTCCATGGCGTGGTAGTATTCCTTCGGCAGCTCGCCCCCCATCGGATAGGGCGTGCGGCGCGAGGCCGGGATGTGCGAGTGCTCGGGGGTCCAAAACAACTCGAACCCGCGGGCCTCAAGGGCCCGAGCCAGGTCCACCGGCTTCATCGAATAGTCGGTGAGGAACATCAAGGCGCCAAAATGCATGATCGGTCTCCTGTTGAGGGCTAACGGCCCGCTCGGGCAGTTTTCTTCCGATCCTCCTCTAGCTGGCGGTGGGTAACTTTGCCATATGCCGCGCTGAGTGCACAATGTTGGGACTAGCCGGCCCAGTGCGACATCGGGAGGTACTGCTCCATGGGGTATAATCCGACCTCTGGTAGTATAGCCGATGCTGAATGCAGGAACGCGAGACCGGCAACAGAAGCCTAGGCGGTGACGCGCGTGTGTGATCCAATACGCAGCGGATCAGACGAAGGCGGACATCATGAGCGAAACCCAGCCCTCGCGCCCGGACGAGGTAGAAACCGTCATCCTTCCGCGTGCCCACGACGTCGGTGGCTTCGAAGTCCACCGCGCGCTGCCGGCCAAAGAGAAGCAGATGATCGGCCCGTTCATCTTTTTCGATCAGATGGGACCCGGCGAGTTCCTCACCGGCAAAGGTCTGGACGTGCGGCCGCATCCTCACATCGGCCTGGCCACCGTCACCTACCTGTTTGACGGCTCGATCCTGCACCGCGACAGCCTGGGCACCCAGCTTCCCATCGTTCCCGGCGACGTGAACTGGATGACCGCGGGCCGCGGCATCGCCCACTCGGAGCGGACGGACGCAAAGCTTCGGAGTCACAACAACAGCCTGTTCGGGATCCAGTCCTGGGTCGCGTTGCCGAAGCCGATGGAGGAAACGTCGCCCGCCTTCGCCCACCACGCCGCGGACTCGCTGCCTGTTCTACGACGACGGCGGTGTCCGGCTGCGCCTGATTGCCGGCGACGGTTGGGGCCTGCGATCCCCGGTCGAAACGCATGGCGCGCTGTTCTACGCCGACGCCACTCTGCAGCCGGGAGCCGAGCTGCCGCTGCCGGATGACCACGAGGAACGCGGTGCCTACATCGTGCAAGGCTCGATCGACGTCGCCGGGACGCCATTCGAGGCGGGTCGGATGCTGCTGTTTCGCTCCGGCGACCGCCTCGCCCTGCACGCCGGACCCAACGGTGCCCGGCTTTTGCTGCTGGGCGGCGCGGTGATGGACGGCCCGCGCCACATCTTCTGGAATTTCGTTTCGTCGTCGCGCGAGCGGATCGAACAAGCCAAGGCAGACTGGAAAGCCGGCCGTTTCGGCACCGTCGCCGGCGACGAACACGAGTTCATCCCGCTACCAGGGGGCTGAGGCCGGGAAGAATGGTCAAGAAACGCCAAAAGATATGGGCGAAGGCCCCTCCGCGCCCTGTCCGCCCAGACCCGGCCGAGCAACAGGCGATCATCGCCGCGTGCGAAACCTTCATCGCCACGGTTCTGAAGCCGCGGTTTCTGCCTGAGATCAGACCCACGCCGATTCAACTACCTGATCGATATCCGGGGCGAGTGGAGGGCCGGACGCTATCGCTTCATCCAGCGCTACCGCTCCGGCATGGAACACAATGCCGGCGCGGAATTCGACGCACCGTTCACTCGCGTCGACCACATGGGGCCCGATCGGTTCGACATCTTCTGGATGCGGCACACCGGCCAATGGTGGCCGGTTCCATACGGGCCTGACACTGGCGGCATCGCTTCGCATGATCGAGGAAGATCGGACACCTGCATCCCCGCTGAAAAGCGGCCATTGCCGCCGGCCCTCCAATCGCTCGGGCAAGGGGCGACCGCCGCGTCGCCGTTGCGATGAAAACTGGTGAACTCTCTTCGGCCACGCCACACTGCGCGCCGGAATCATTCTGCAGACCGCAACCTCCCGGCTAGACGGCCGCTCAAACCCAGGAGTCGCCGACCTGACCGATTGTATCGCCCTTTGCCGCAGGATCGCGTCATGAACACATTGTTGTTTTCCCGCCGCCTGGGTCCGCTCTGCCTGACGCAGACCTGCGGCGCCTTCAACGACAACCTGGTCAAAAACGCGATGGTCGTGCTGGCCATCTTCAAGCTGGGCGCCGGCGGAGCGGGCCTCGCGGCCCTGGCCGGCGCCCTGTTCATCGCTCCTTACGCCCTGTTGTCCGCGACCGCCGGTCAACTCGCCGATCGTTTCGATAAATCGCGCCTGATCCAAGCGACGAAAGCCGCCGAGGTCCTGCTGATGGGCTTGTCCGCCTACGCATTCCTGGCCAACAGCGTGCCCGGCTTGCTCGCCGTCCTGTTCGGCCTTGGCGTGCAGGCGACCATGTTCGGGCCGCTGAAATACGGCATCCTGCCGGACCACCTGCGCGACGACGAACTCATCGCCGGCAACGGCCTGATCGAGGCCTCCACGTTCCTCGCCATCCTGGCCGGCACGGTCGCGGGCGGCGCGCTGGTGCTGCTGGATGCCGGGCCGGCCATCGTCGGCGCGGCCGGCCTCGGCATTTCGTCTGCTCGGTCTGGGCGTCGCGTTCGGGATCCCTAGCGCCCCGGCCGCCGACAATACGCTGCGGATCGGCTGGAACATCTTCCGCGAAACGGTCGAGGTGACCCGCCAGGCCGCCGCCAATCGGCCGGTCTGGCTGTCGATCCTCGGCCTGAGCTGGTTCTGGGCCATCGGCGCCACCCTGCTATCCGAATTCCCCACCGTCGCACGCGACGCGCTCGGTGCCGACGGCCATGTGGTCACCCTGCTGTTGACCATGTTCGCGGTCGGCATCGGCGTCGGTTCGATGGCGTGCGCGCGTCTGCTGCACGGCGAGGTCAGCGCCCGCTACGTCCCGTTCGCGGCTTTCGGGATCACGCTGTTCACCTGGGACTTCGCCTCCACGGTGATCGGCGCGAGCAGTCTGCACCTCACCACCGTCGCCGCGATTCTGGGTTCGGGGACCGGCTGGCACATGCTGGCCGATCTGCTGCTGCTGTCAGTCTGTGGCGGGCTCTATTCCGTGCCGCTCTATGCCATCGTGCAAGAGCAGGCGGAACCGTCCCACCGGGCCCGCACCGTAGCGGCAAATAACATCGTCAACGCGGTAATGATGGTGCTGGGCGCGGGCTTCGTTGCCGCGTTCTCGGCGGCCGGGGTGTCGGCGCCGAGGGTGCTGCAGATCGCCGCGGTGGCGAATTTCGTAGTCGCGGCCTGGATCGTCCGCCTGTTGCCGCAGCAGTTTTTTCGCTCACTGTTCCAGTGGTATTTTCGCCTGTTCCACGCCGCGCGTATCGAAGGTCTGGAAAATGTTCCTCCGGCAGGCGAACGGGCGATCCTGGTCATCAACCATCTGTCGTTCCTGGACGGCTGCCTGGTGGCGGCGTTCGTTCCAGGGGATCTGGTCTTCGCGATCGGCACCGACCAGGCGCGTCGATTCTGGTTCCTGAAATACGTGCTCGACGTGTTCCCCATCGATCCCAACGCTCCGATGGCGATCCGAGCAATGGTGAAGGCGGTGCGCGAGGGTCGGCGGTTGGCCATCTTTCCGGAGGGACGGATCACTCTGACCGGGGCGCTGATGAAGATCTACGACGGTCCCGGCATGATCGCCGACCGCGCGGAGGCCGCCATCTTCCCTGTCCGGATCGAGGGTTTACAATTCCACAAAGTGTCCCGGATGCAGGGCAAGCTGCGGCTGCACTGGTTCCCGCCCGTGAGCCTGACGGTGCTGCCGCCGGAGCGGCTCAGTGTCCCAGCGGCACTGGTCGGACGGGCCCGGCGAGCGGCGTTGGGCCGGATCATGCAGGACATCATGACCAACGCAGCGTTCCGCCCGGACCGCCTCCGGCACAGCCTGTTTTCAGCGCTGCTGGACGCAAGGGAGCATTACGACAGAGGCTTGCCGGTGGTCGCCGATATCGTTCCAAATGAAACCGGTGGCACGACGCTGACCGAACTGACTTATCGCCGGCTGATCCTGGCCAGCGTGGTTCTGGGCCGGAAACTGGCGGCGTTTACGCGCCCCGGCGAGCATGTGGGTCGTCCTGCTGCCGAATGCGGTCGGGACGGTGGCGACCTTTTTCGCGCTGCAATCGCAGGCGCGGGTGCCGGCGATGATGAACTTCACCACCGGCGCTGACGGAATGCTGTCCTGCTGCCTTGCCGCCGGTATCGAAACGATCCTGACGTCGCGCCGCGCGGTGCAGAAGGGCAAACTGGATCGGTTGGTGGAGGGCCTCGCGGCCAAGGTTCGCGTTGTTTACCTGGAGGATGTGCGCGCCTCGATCGGTCTGCCGGACAAGCTGCGAGGGATGCTGATCGCTCGTCGCGCGGGGCGGCTGCCCGGCGCCGGGATGGATGCGGCGTCCCCTGCGCTGGTGTTGTTCACCTCAGGGTCCGAGGGCACGCCGAAAGCCGTGGTGCACAGCCATCGCTCGCTGCTGGCCAATTGCGCGCAACTGCGGTCGGTGGTGGATTTCACCACCCTGGACCGGGTGTTCAATGCGCTGCCGATGTTCCACGCGTTCGGCATGATCGCCACCCTGCTGCCGCTGATGTACGGGGTGCGGAACTTTCTCTACCCCTCGCCGCTGCACTACAAGCTGGTGCCCGAAATGGTCTATAATGAACAGTCGACCATCATGTTCGGCACCGACACGTTTCTTACGGGGTACGCGCGCAAGGGCAATCCGCTCGACTTCCAGTCGCTGCGCTACATATTCTCGGGCGGCGAAGCGGTGCGGCCGGAAACGCGCGCCATCTACATGACGCATTTCAAGAAGCCGATCTTCGAAGGTTATGGCGTGACCGAAACCGCGCCGGTGCTGGCCCTTAGCACCTGGGCCCACAGCCGGCCAGGCTCGGTCGGCCGCCTGCTGCCGGGCATCGAGGCTCGGCTGCAACCCGTGCCCGGCATCGCGGAGGGCGGCCGTCTTGTGGTGCGCGGCCCGAACGTGATGCTGGGCTATCTGCGCGCGGAGGCGCCCGGCGTGCTGGAGCCTCCGCCGGGCGGGTGGTACGACACCGGCGATATCGTTACGATAGACGATGACGGCTTCATCGCGATCAAGGGACGCGCCAAACGGTTTGCCAAAATCGGCGGCGAGATGGTGTCGCTCGCCGCGGCTGAGGCCCTGGCGATCCGGGTCTGGCCGGACGCCGCGCACGCGGTCATTGCGGTGCCGGATGCAAGGAAAGGCGAGAAACTGCTGCTGGTGACCACGCAAACGGATGCTGAACCGAGGGCGCTGCTCGCCGCTGCTCGGGAACGCGGTGGCGCTGAGATCCAGGTGCCCCGGGAGGTGATGGTGCTCGATAAAATGCCGATGCTGGGGGTTGGCAAGATCGACTATCCGGCTGTTCAGCGCCTGACCGAATCAGCGTCCGAACGGCCGGAGGCCGCGACGGTGAGCTGAGGCCCGCTCTTGACCGGGGTTCGCGATGCGGTGGCCACTACGCTCCCTGGCAATCGAGACAGACACCATGAGCGACCCGTACGCCCGCTATACGCGCCTGCGCTTCGACCGTCCGCACCCCAAGGTGCTGCGCATCACCATGGACAATGGCCGCATGAACACGGCCGACGATGCGATGCACGCCGAACTGGCCGATATCTGGCGGGATGTGGACCGCGATCCGACGGTCAACGCGGTGGTGATAACCGGTGCCGGCAAGGTGTTCTCGGCCGGCGGCGACTTCGGCATGATCCAGCAGAATATTGACGATTTTTCTGCGCGGACGCGCCAGTGGAAGGAAGCGCGGGAGATCGTTTACAATGTGATCAACTGCTCCAAGCCGGTGGTGAGCGCGATGCGCGGCGTCGCGGTCGGCGCCGGGCTGGTCTGCGGCATATTGGCGGACGTTTCAATTGCAACGAAAGACTGCCGCATCATCGACGGGCACACGCGCCTGGGCGTGGCAGCAGGCGATCACGCCGCGATCATCTGGCCGTTGCTTTGCGGATTGGCCAAGGCCAAGTATTATTTGCTGCTGTGCGAGCAGGTGCTGGGTGAAGAGGCGGAACGCATCGGCCTGATCAGCCTGGCGGTCGAGGATTCGGAACTCGACGCCAAGGCGGTCGAGATCGCCACGCGGCTCGCGGAGGGCGCGCAGAGCGCCATTCGCTTCACCAAATACGCCCTGAACAACTGGCTGCGTCAGGCTGGTCCAACTTTCGATGCTTCGTTGGCGCTGGAGTTCCTCGGCTTCACCGGCCCTGAGGTGAAGGAAGGCTTGGCGTCGCATCAGGAGAAGCGCAAGCCGGTGTTCCCGCCCGGCTCGACGGTTTGAATCGCGAGTGCACTGAGGACCTGCCGCAAGACAAGTGCTACAGTCGAGGCACTGTCGCCCCAAGCCGTCATGGTAGGCGAAGGCCTACCATCCACGGATTTCAGGAGTTCAGGGATGGTCGGCCTGCGCCGACCATGACGGCGCGTAGCGGACGCGTCCTCGGCAACGATTCGGGTATTTCGCAGCCGACCCTAACCTTCGCTGTTCCGCGCCTTCACCATGCGCAGCGGGTTGTAGGTGATGACCAGCGATCCGTCTTGTTTCCTGACGCGATTGAACGTGCGCACCAGCCCGCGGCCAGGACGGCTGGCGCTGCGCCGGCTCTCTGTCACCTCGCACTCCACATGGATCGTGTCGCCCGCGAAGGTCGGCGCCTTTACATCGAGTTCCATGTTCAGGAAGGCGAAACCCGTGTGCTGCATTGTGGCGTGCACCAGCAGTCCCTCGGCGAAGGAATACACCATCGCGGCGGGGACGACCCGCTGCGTGATATCGCTTTCAGTGCGGAGGAATTCGGTGTTGGAGAACAGCACTTCGGTCATGCCTGTCACGCCGATGAAGGCGACCAGGTCGGCCTCGGTCAAGGTCCGGCCAATGGTGCGGAATTTGCGGCCCGTGGGCAAGTCCTCGAAGTACAGCCCCAGCCCCAATACTTCGTAGCCGTCTATCTCGGTCATTTCGCTTTCCTCGCTACGACATCGTCAGGCCGCCGGAGACGCTGATCGTCTGCCCGGTGATGTAGGCGGCATCGTCGGACAGCAGGAACGCGATCGTGCCGGGGTAGTCCTCGGGCTGCCCGATGCGCTTTAGCGGCACGGCCCGAGCGAGCGCCTCGCCGATCTTGCCACTGTCGGGCGAGGCCGCCGTCAGCGTGCCGAACAGCGGCGTATCGGTCGGGCCAGGGCACAGCACGTTCAGGGTCACTCCATTGCGGGCGACTTCGCGCGCCATTGTCTTGGTGAAGGCGATGATGCCGCCTTTGCACGCGGAATACACCGCCTCGCCCGACGATCCGACCCGGCCAGCGTCGGAGGACACGTTGACCACGCGGCCGAACCGGCGCCGGACCATGCCCGGCAGCACGACATGGTGTAGGTGCAACGGTCCATACAGGTTGATGCGGATGATCTTGTCCCACAGGTCCGGATCGGTCTTGAGGAAATACCGCATCACGTCCCAGCCGGCGATGTTGGCGAGGAAATCGATTGGTCCGACGTCTTGCTCGAACCGGGCGACGGACGCCTCCACGGCGGCGCGGTCGCTAATGTCGGTGGGGGCGGTCCATGCCCCGCCGTGGCAGAGTTCCGCCGTTCGGGCCGCGCCGGTCGTATCGATGTCGAGGATGCCGACGCGGCAGCCTTCCTCGGCCAAGCGGACGGCGGTGGCGCGGCCGATCCCGCTGGCCCCGCCGGTCAGCAGGACACGGCGGCCTGAAAGTCCCCTCATCGACGATGCGTCGCGGACATCGGCTTCGGTGCGGCGGACGGGCTTTCCGGTTGGCTGGTCATGGCACGTTTCCCCTGATGACGGCCGGAAGTATCGGCCTGACGCTGACCGGGTCAACCGCGGGCGGGTGCGTGGTTCAGACCCAGGGAACGGGGACGAAGAACCGGCCGCCGACCGTCTTCAGCGCATTATCGTCGCTCGCCATCGCCACCGAGCGCAGCGCGCGCAGCAGATTTCCGGCGACGGTGGAACGCCAGAACCAGGTATCGACCTGCATCGGCGAGGGCTTCGGACCGGCCGCCTGGGCTGCCTCGCCGTACAGCGCCTTGATGTCGTCGCACAGAAACCGGACCGACAACGCGGTGGTCTCCAGTTGCGGCACGATCGGCAGTCCGCCGACCCAGAATCTCGGCCACGAAGTCGGGCCACGAAGCCGGTTCCTGGAAACTCAACCCGACCGAAGTCCGGCCGAACCGCGCCTGCGCCGCCCGCCAGAGAAGCAGCATCGCCGCCAGTTCCGCGGCGAAGGCGGCACGCCAGGCCTCGGGGCCGTCGAACAATCCCGCCTTGGTTCCCGCCGGCGGCGTCCAGCCCGCGGTATCCGCCAGCCCCGGCGGATCGTCCGGAAAGTCCTCCAGGATGACCGGACCGTCGGTCCGCTCCAGCAGGCTCAGTGCGTGCCGAAGAACGCGAAGCTGGAAGCCGGGATCGTCGGGCTCGCCCACCGGACGGCCAAGCGGCGCGGCGGTCCACAGGGCGCGTGGCGGCCGGGTTCTCTCCGCCTGCGCCCGCACACCAGCCAGCGCCACCGTGGCGAAGCCTTTTTCCTCCAGGTTGTGGGCCAGCGCGCACACGGCGCGCGTGCAGAGCGGTCAGACAGGGCTGAGCAGGACGGAATCGATCCGTTCCTGCCGCAGTTGCCCCGCTATTTGTTCGACCGCATCGGCCATCGCCGCCGGGTCGGTGGATCCCATTACGGTGTAATGCGTGTCGGCAACGCCGCCGATCTCTCCCGCCGCGGCGAGGTCCCTGAGCCGGTCGATCGGAAACACCACGTTGATGTCGCGCTGCCAGCCGCTGCGATCGAAGTTGATCGACACGTGGCTGATCAGCAGATCGCCGGCCGGGGTGTCGGCGGAAACGAACCGGCATTCGCCGGAGCCGAACGGGAACGGCTTGTCGCCGCGCCGGATCAGCGCCGCCGAGGACACTATCGCCACGCGCCGCTGCGTGAGCGGCGGCCCGGAGACGAACGGAGTTGTCTCAAACGTCGGACATGGCAGGTTCACCACCACGTCGCGGGTCGGTTGGGGGATGTCTTCGGGGCGGGCCATAGGGAAATGCTGGCATACCAGGCGGTGTGGCACAAGGGCGCGAAGGCGCCGCTTGACGGAGGCTTAATGGATACTCTTGCCGCCAATAACGAGCACTGCCTCCAACGCTGCCCAGTCGAATGCCACGCCGTGCCCCGGACGATCCGGCGCCAGCGCATTCCCCTCGGCGATCGTGATCGGCTGCTCGATATACCGGTCCAGCCCGAAGCCATGCACCTCCAGATACGACCGGTTCGGCACCGCCGCGAGCAGGTGCACCGTCAGATCATGCGCCCCGTGCGAGGTCAGCGGCAGATTGAACGCCTCCGCGAGATGCGCGACCTTCATGAACACCGTTACGCCGCCGCAATTGGTTACGTCCGGCTCCGGGAAGGTCACCCCGCCGGCCGAGATCATCTGGGTGAATTCATGCAGCGTGTGGAGGTTTTCCCCGGTTGCGATCGGCACCCCGCCCTGCTGCACGATCCTCGCGTGACCGGCGACGTCGTCGGGGATCGTCGGTTCCTCCAGCCACGTCAGATTACTGTCCCGGAACGCTCGAGCGGCGGCGATCGCCTGGTCCACGGTCCAGCGCATGTTGGCATCCGCCATCAGCGGGAAATCATCCCCCAGATGCTCTCGCATCGCTCTGCACCCGGGCGCGGTCCTCCGACAGGCGCGGACGCCCGACCTTCATCTTGATCGCCCGGAAGCCCTTGGCGAGGTTGTCGTCGGTCTGCTTCAGCAACGCTTCCAGGGTGAACTCCAGATCGATCCCGCCGGCATAGCAGGGCACCTGGGGGTCGAACCCGCCCAGCATCCGCCACAGCGGCACGCCAAGCCGCCGCGCCTTCAGATCGTGCAGCGCGATGTCACAGGCCGACACAGCCAGACTGACGGACCCGCCGCGCCCGCCGTAGTGCAGCTTCCACCACATCCGGGTCCACAGCGCCTCGATCTGATCCGCGTCGGCGCCCAACAGCACCGGCCGCAGACCTTGGTCGATCAGACGCGTGCACCGCTGCCCCTCCGGCCCCGGTGGTATAGGTGTAGCCGACGCCCTCCGCCCCATCGCTGTCACGCAGGCGCACCGTGACCAGCTCGAAATGCGTCATCGTGCCATGGGTCGAATCCGACAGCGGCACCGGCAAGTTCGATGCGATACAGAGCGGTGTCGAGCGTCGCGATGGGCACGCGCGGAGTTCCTCCGTTTGATTTTCTCCTAAGCCTGCCCCACACAACGGGTCCGCGTCCATGGCTCCTCGTTGCCGGCCGGCATCCTTGCCAACGTTGTTCGGACCTGCCACACGCGCGGACCGTAATGGAAACGACCCAGCCATTTCTCGCTTACCGAGACCGGATCGGGGTCGCCTCCGAGATCGGCTTCCTCCGCCGCCAGTACATCGGCTTCACTCATCTGCACCCGATCTGGACAGGGCGGACCGTGCTGCCCGGATGCGCGGCAGGTCGGCGACCACATCCTACGCCTCGGCGGCGGTGGACCGCTCGGTTCCCTCCATCGGCTGCTGTTCCGTTATTTTGGGCGGGTGCCGCCGCTGCCGCCCGTCGCTCCTGTCCTGCACGCCCAGTTCGCCCGCGGCGGCGCCCTGGCGTTGCCGATCGCCGAGGCCCTCGGGTTGCGCCTCATCGTTACCCTCCACGGCGGCGATGTCAGCAAGGAAAAGAACTGGCGCGGCACTGTCCTGGCTCAGCGCTGGCCGGCGCTGGTGCGGAGAACCACATGCTTTGTCTGTGTCTCGGCCGCGGTGGCGGAGGTCGCCGCGGGCCGAGGCGTGCCGGCCGGGAAATTGATCGTGCTGCCGATCGGTGTCGATGTCCCGGATCGGCCGCCCGAGCGCAATCCCACCACCCATCTATTCGTCGGCCGGTTCGTGGAGAAGAAAGGCATCACCGTCCTTGCCGACGCGATGCGCCTTCTGCGCGCCAGGGGCGATCAAACCCCACTGATCTGCGTCGGCGACGGCCCGCTGCGCCCGATCCTGGATACTTTGGCCCGCGACACGTCCGGCGTCACACTGACCGGCTGGCTACCCCCTGACGCCGTGCGCGAGCGCATGACCGAAGCTGTTTCCCTGCTTGTTCCGAGCATCATTGCCGCCGGCGGCGACGCCGAGGGCCTGCCCAGCGTCATCCCCGAAGCCATGGCGCAGGCCTGCCCGGTCATCGGGTCGAACCTGGGTGGCATCGCCGAGGCGATCCTTGATAACCAAACCGGTCTGCTGGTTCCGCCCAACGACCCTGCGGCACTGGCCGACGCCATGCACCGGATTATCGGCAACATCACGTTAGGCCCGGCGGGCTTCGCGCACGCGACCACCACGCTGAACGCCCGTATCCAGTCAAAGCGCCTGGAGACCGTGCTCCAGTCCGGGCCGGCGACGTGATGACCCGAATTCGCGGCTGACCATGCGCTGCCCGACTTCGAACGCTTTTCGACGCCCAGAACGGAAGCGGTCTCGTAAGGACATCATTGACATCAGAGACTAACCTGTCGATAAGCCGCTTGCCGTGCAGTTACTTTTTGAGAAGTAATGACCCACGGGCGAGATATGAATCGATCTAAAAATGACTTGCGCATGGGCGCCGTCGAACGGCAATAGCCGCTTCGCGACGACGGCACGGGACGCAGACAACTCATATCAATCCGCGGTGCTTCGATCGTTTCTGGAAGGTGTAGAGACCATGACGCGCTCGATTATCCACGTGACGCTAATCGCCCTCGTTCTCGCGACGGGCGCGCAGGCCCGCACGCTAGAGGTCGGTGAGAACAAGGAGTTCAAAATGCCGTCCGCCGCCGCCGCGGCCGCGCAAGATGGTGACCGCGTGGAGATCCAACCCGGCGAGTATTTCGACTGCGCGGTCTGGAGCGCAAACAAACTGGTGGTGGAGGGAATCGGCGAGCCGGACAAGGTGATCGTCACCGACAAGACCTGTCAGGGCAAGGCTCTTTTCGTTACGGTTGGCGAAGACATCACGATCCGCAACCTTACTCTGACCCGAGCCCGCGTATCGGACGGCAACGGGGCCGGCATCCGGGGCGAGGGCAAGGATCTCGTGGTGGACCGCGTCCACTTCGTCAACAATCAGAATGGCATTCTCTCCGGCACCGTGGGTGGTTCCATGATCGTCCGGAACAGCGTGTTCGACCGCAACGGCGCCTGCGACAGCGCCTGCGCTCACGGCCTTTACGTCGGCAATCTGGATTTGCTGCATGTCGAACAGACCCGCTTCATCGGCACGAAGCGAGGCCACCACATCAAGTCTCGCGCCCTCCGCACGGAGGTGACCGGCTGCACGATCCAGGATGGTCCGGACGGCACCGCAAGCTACGAAATCGAGATCCCGAACGGCGGTTCGGTAATGGTGCGCGGCAACACCATCGAAAAAGGCCCCAAGGCGGAGAACCACTCGGGGGTCATTGTGATTGGCATGGAGGGCGTGACGCATCCGACGCGGGAAATCACGGTGGAGAACAATACGTTCCGGAATGACGGCCCGTGGGAGACCATATTCGTCAACAACCAGACCGCCACCGAGGCGCAGTTGCGCGGCAACCAACTCTCCGGTCCGGTGAACCCGTTGCGAGGCGATGGGCATGTGATCGCCAGTCGCTGAACAGCATGAATCGCTACCTTTTGCTCCCCCTGCTTCTCCTTTCCGGTGCAGCGGGCGCGAGGACACTGTCCGTGGGAGCGCATCAACCTTTCCTGCTCCCGTCCGCCGCCGCCCACGCCGCACAGGATGGCGACACCGTCCTGATCGAGCCCGGCGAATACTACGATTGTGCCGTGTGGACACAAAACCACCTGATCATCGCCGGCGCCCGCCCGGGCGTTGTGATCACGGACACGACTTGCCAGGGCAAAGCTCTGTTCGTGGTAACGGGTAATGACACCACAATCCGCGATTTGACCCTGGCGCGAGCGCGCGTACTCGACCGCAACGGCGCGGGGATCCGAGAGGAAGGCCAGGGCTTGATCCTGCGGCGCGTCCACTTCGTGGATAACCAAGTGGGTTTGCTCGACGGCTCCGCGGGTGCGGGCGAGATCACCATTTCCGACTGCAGCTTCGAAGGTGGCGGCTTCGGCGGCGAGCGTCCCACGTTCGCGGTGCTCGTCAATGCCGTGAGCCTGTTGCGGATCGAAGGTTCGACCTTCAAGCACGTCAACGGCGGCCAGATAAGCACCTCGGCGGCTCGAACGGAACTTTCTGCCAATCAAATCGAGGCGGGGACGGACGAGGAGCCCGCGGTGGGAATCCTCAGCGCGAGCGGTCATTTGGTGATGGAGGACAACAACCTCTCGATTGGCCCGCACTTGTCCCGTTTGAACGCCGCGGTGCTGGTCACGGGGGAGAACTCTCCCGAGTTGCGGCGCAATCGGTTACTGAACAGCACGGGCCAGCCGGCAACGTTACTTCTTGCGTGGACCAGTGCCTACCCCTTGCTGGAGGGCAATCTGGTCGAGCCAAGCGACGCGGAGCTATCCACCACCGGACTATGGCAGCACCGCGCGTCCGCCCTGTACCACGGCACGAAGGACGGGGTCCGCGCCGTTGCGGGGCAGGTGAAGCACGACCTGTTGGAACTGCTTGATCGATGATAGGCCGTTTCGCCGTCGCCGTGACGGTCCTGACCATTTCGCTCGATGCCACCCCAGTGTTGTCCGCGCCGGCAATTGTCGCTCCGTTTGCCGAATTCGAGGTCATTATGTGGCAGGACCATTCCCCAGTAGAAATGGCCGGGCTGTCGCGGCTCGGCTTCACCGGGGTCAAGCTGATGGGCACCGGTGGCCGGGTCGACGCGTCCAAATTGGTTGCGGACCAGGCATCGGGACTGCCTTGGTATGTGGAGAACATCGCGACCGACTTCCTTTCACCATACCACCGCTACACACCAGGAAAGCCCGTGAACTGGTTATTCGATGCGACAAAGGCACGTCTTTGGGCCGCTCCGGCCGGTATCGCGGCCTTTGTTCGCGAGCCCAGCCTATCCGACCCCGGCTGGCTCGCTTCAATCCGCGCCCGGTTGGACGCCGTGGTGCGGGCGCAATCACAATACCGCCCGTTATTCTACAACCTCGCCGACGAGGCCGGGATCGGCGACTTGGCGGCTGCCTGGGACGCCGACATCGCCCCGGCATCCCTGGCCGCGATGCGGATATGGCTGCGCACTCAATATCCGGACCTCGCAGCGCTGAACCAGCAATGGGGCTCCAATTTTACCGACTGGGACGCCGTGACGCCGGAGTTGACGGACACCGCCATGCACCGAACCGATGACAACTACTCCGCCTGGGCCGACTTCAAGGCCTGGATGGATGTGGCTTTCGCCCGCGCGGTCCAGGCCGGGACCGAGGCCGTCCATCAGGCTGACCCGACCGCGCTGGCCGGGTTGGAGGGCGGCCAGATCCCCGGCTGGGGTGGCTATGACTACAGCCTCCTGGCGCCGGCTGTGGACGTTATGGAAATTTACGATGTGGGCAACGCGGTTGAACTCGCGCGAGCCTTCCACCCAAACCTGGTCTCGTTGCGCACCAGCTTTGCCACCGGTCCGCGCGAGGTCCACGCGGCTTGGGGGCACCTGCTCCACGGCGGACGCGGAATGATCGTGTGGGACGAGCGGAACGACGTGGTGCGGGCCGACGGCGAGCCAGGTCTTCGCGGACTGGCAATCCTAGCCCTGGTGACAGCGATGCGGGTCGTCGCACCCGAGTTGATGGCAAGCGAACCTGCGTTCGATCCGGTAGACGTGCTGTATTCCCAGGCCAGTTTCCGCACGCGTTGGATGCTTGACCAGCGGGGGCGCGGGGCGGCCTGGTCACATCGGGACGCCGCTCGCGAATACGAAGACAATGCCTGGCGAGCGTCACGCCGGCAGGTGCTGCAGCGCTTGAGCGAGATCGGCATTCAGCCGCGCCTGTTGTCCTCCGCTATGGTGGAGGCCGGCGCGTTGCGGCACGACGGCTCGCGTGCGTTGATCCTGCCGCACACTATCGCACTGTCCCAGGCCGAGACTGACGAGATCAGGGACTTCGCACGTCGCGGCGGAACCGTTCTGGCCGATACCGAGCCCGGTTTGTTCGATCAGCACAGCCGTCGGCTGCCGGCGCCATTACTGTCGGGTGTCGCCGCATTGCCCGACGCGATGATGCTGGACGGGGGCCAGATCAGTTCTGACACACTCGCGGCGTTCGGGGCCCTGCTGCGAGACGCCGGCGTTGTGGCGCGCGCGCAACTGCTCGGGCCGGATGGGCAGACCGCTACTGGGGTTGATGCCGTATGGCTACGTCACGGTGACAGTACGATCCTGGCACTGCAGACGGTTGCGCCCTGGGGCGCGCCGGCCCGGATCGAGGTTCGGTTTTCCAAGCCCGTCTCGGTCGAAGATATGCGAATCCCAGGCCGGAGCCTGCGGGCGGAACGGATCGTGGTTGATCTGGACCCGATCACGCCCACCATCCTGCGCCTTGGACACTGATCCGAAGACGCGAACACCTTTTCCAAGCCGAACCTAGCACGCCCTCGCGTGGGGCCCGAACAGAGAGTTTCTCCGGCGATGCGCATTCTGTTCCATCATCGCATCGCGTCACGAGATGGCCAGGCCGTCCATATCGAGGAACTGATTGCCGCCCTTCGGCGGCAGGGGCATGAGACGATCTTGGTCGGCCCACCAGGCTTCATGGCGACGGGCCTCGGCGGATCCAACCCGCTCGTGGACCGTATCAAACGATCGCTTCCAGGTGCGCTCTATGAACTTTTAGAAATCGGCTACAACGCCAAGGCCTTCCTGCGCCTGCGCGCGGCGGTGCGCGACCACCGTCCAGATATCATCTATGAACGGTTTAGCTTGTTTCTCCTCGCCGGCCTGTGGATGCACCGTCTCTCCGGTATTCCGATGTTGCTGGAAGTGAACTCGCCGCTCTACGAAGAACGGACGAAGAATGATGGACTGCGCCTACATCGTCTGGGCCGGTGGGCGCAGCGTTTGCTGTGGAACCATGTTGACCACATCCTGCCTGTCACTCACGTTCTGGCCCGCACCGTGACCGATTATGGGGTGCGTCCGTCTTGCGTCACCGTCATCCCGAATGGAATCGATCCAGAGCGATTTCCCGTCAATACTGACATCGGCTCCGCCAAGGCGGCCCTTGGCCTACCGCCGCGCCTGATCCTGGGCTTCACCGGCTTTATTCGCGGCTGGAACGCCGTCCATCGATTGATCGACTTCGTAGCCTTGCACCATGCGCGGTTTGACTTGCATGTTCTTGTGGTGGGTGACGGCCCAGCCCGCGACTCCCTGCAGCAGCATGCAGGCGAGAGAGGGGTGGCTGACAGGCTCACCATCGCCGGCGTCGTCGAGCGCGACCGCGTGGCCCGCTATATTGCCGCGTTTGATATCGCCGTTTTGCCGGGACTTACCTCCTACTCCTCGCCGCTCAAGCTGTTCGAGTACCTGCAACTCGGTCGAGCCATCGTTGCTCCCGACACGGAGAACATACGCGAGGTTTTGACGCATGAGCGCGACGCACTCCTGTTTGATCCGGCAGAGGATGGCGCTTTGGAAAGTGCTCTTCTGCGCCTGTGCACAGACGTAACGTTGCGCGCGGAACTTGGTTGTTCAGCCCACCAGACGATTTCCTCAAAATCTTTGACCTGGAGCAGTAATGCCAAACGCGTCGTGGCGGTTGCCGAAGCTGTCATCGAACAGGGTCGCGGATCTTTCATGTAATTCCACCGGAATGACATTTCCACGCCGTCGCGGCAGCCGCGACGTGCCGCAGCCGGAGTTTCGCAATCCGCTCATGTTGCGTTAGGCTTCCGCTCGGACAATCCGAGGATCGATCATGGAATATCGTCGTCTGGGTGGCAGCGGCCTGAAGGTTTCCGAAATCTGCCTCGGCACGATGACCTTCGGCCACGGCACCGATGCCGCCGAGGCCGAGCGCATCGTGCATGCCTCGTTGGATGCTGGCGTGAATTTCTTCGACACCGCCGACGGCTACAGCGATGGCGTTTCCGAAACGATGCTCGGTCATGCCCTCGGGTCGCGGCGACGCGAGGCGGTCATCGCGACGAAGGTGTTCAACGCGATGGGACCGGGCCCAAATGATTTCGGGCATGTCCCGCGTCCACATCATGAATGCCGTCGAGGACAGCCTGCGCCGCCTCGGCACCGATTACATCGATCTCTACTACATTCATCACGTCGATATTCAGACGCCTCTCGAAGAGATGCTGAGGGCTTTCGACGATCTCGTACGCCAGGGCAAGGTCCGCTACACCGCTTGCAGCAACTACGAGGCCTGGCGGTTGATGGAAGCCGTTTGGCTCAGCGACAGTAAAGGGCTTGCCCGCTTCGCCGCGTACCAGCCGCAATATAGCCTTGTTGTCCGGGACATCGAGGAGGAACTGGTTCCCGCTTGTGCCCTGAAAGGACTTGGTATGGTGGTGTGGTCGCCGCTCGCTGGCGGATATCTATCGGGCAAATACCAGCCGGGCGAACAGAGCATCGCCGGCTCGCGTTCGTCGGAAAACTGGGCCTTCTCAACACGGTTTTTTCACCCCAACCATCAAGCGATCCTGGCGGAACTGCTGGATGTCGCTCGCGTCATTGGACACAGTCCGGCGCAAGTCGCGGTCCGCTGGGTGCTCGAGCAGCCGATGGTTGCCAGCGCCATTGTTGGTGCCAGAACCGCGGGGCAACTCTCCGACAATCTCGGCGCGGTTGGTTGGCACCTACCGGAAGAGGCTTGGGAACGGCTCGATAAGGTCTCCGGGTCGCCGCATCGCTATCCCCGCGCCATGGAGGAAGCCATGGCGCGGCGGCGCGATCAGGCTGTGCAAATGCCCACGGGCAGGTGAAAGGCTACCGGAGCAACTGGCCGGGGCGCCTTCAACGCCAAGCCTCTATAGGAAACCAACGGACAACCAGGGCACCGCGGCAACGATCACCAGCGCCACGACCAAGGCAAAAATATACGGCCAGATTCGCCACAGCGCATCGTCTGGGGAGATTTTTCCAATAGCGCAGGCGCCATAGAATCCCACGCCGAGCGGTGGCGCGAAAAGCCCAATGCCCATCGCCAGGATCACGATGATCGAATAATGCACCTCGTGCACGCCCATCGCCCGGGCGACCGGCAGCAGCAGCGGACCGAACAGCAGGATCGCCGGAATCCCTTCCAGCACGCTGCCCAGGAAGATGAAGGTCACGATGGTGATGGCCAGGAAACCGGCGCGCCCCCCCGGCACGTTCGCCATGCCTGCGACCAGCCAGTTGGAGAACCCCGATTGCGTCAGCGCCCAGGCCATCGCCGTCGCGGTGCCGACGATCAGCATCACCGCACCGGTCAGCGCCACAGTCTCCACCAGCAGCGGATAGATCCGGCGCCAGTCGAACTGGCGATAGATCAGCAGCCCGAGCAGAGCAGTGTAGACCACCCCGACGGTCGACACTTCGGTTGCGGTCGCCACCCCGCGCACCACGGCAAAGCGGATGACGAAGGGAAGCGTCAAGCCGGGCAGCGCTATCACCAATGTTCGCGCTATCTCCCTCCCTGGCGCCCGCCTGCGTCCCCCAGTGTCCTCCTTGCGCGACCGCCACCAGGCTACGACCACCAGGGCGATCGCCGCCACCAGCGCCGGGAGCAGGCCGCCGGTGAACAACGCCGAGATCGAAACATTGGTCACTGACCCGATCGTGATCAACACCAGCGACGGCGGGATTGTCTCGGACATCGCGCTGGAAGTCGCCAGCAGAGAAGCCAATTCGCCTGGGTGTTGTCCCCGGCGGCGCATCTCCGGAAACAGTACCGGGGCCACGGCGGCCATGTCGGCAGCTTTCGAGCCCGAAATACCGGACACAAGATACATTGCGCCTAACAGCACATAGGACAGCCCGCCGCGGACATGGCCGACCAGTGCGACGAGGAAAGCGACCATGACCCGAGCGATCCCGGTCATCTCCATCAGCAGGCCGAGGAACACGAACATCGGAACCGACAGCAGCAGCAGATTCGACATGCCGTCGTCCATCCGATTGACCACGACGGACAGCGGCATATCGGTGGTGGTCATCAGGTAGGACATGGTGGCGATGCCGAAGGCGAAACCGATCGGCACGCCGATGGCGACGCAGGCGCCGACCAGCAAGACAAAGAAGATGAACAGGCTGCCGAACACCATCGTTGTCAGTTGCGCTTGAAAATACCACAGCACGGCGCTGACCCCGGCCACTACCAATACGGCGACAGCAAAATCGCGCCAGGTCGTGTTCTCGATCAGCCGAAGGATCGCGATGATCGCCGCCAGGCTCATGCCGAACAGGATCGAGACGGCGCGGTAGCCTTCGGAGATGCCCAGCGACGTCAGTTCGGTGTACTGCTGCTCGTCCAGGTAGGTCAGTGCCGGCATCAAGATTTGCAGCACAAAGGCGATCACCACCAGCGCGCCGACCGAGTTACACCAGCGTCCGAGGCCGGGGCGCACCCAGCTTACCAACGTGGTCAGCCGCATGTGCCCGTCGGTGCGCAACGCCACTACTGTTCCCAGCATCGAGAGCCACAGGAACAGGAAGTTCGCCAGCTCGTCGGTCCAGAAGAGCGGGCTGTTGAAGACGTAGCGGGACACCACGCCGGCGAACAGGATGCAGGTCTCGGCCACGACGATCGCGGCACCGACACTTTCCGTGACCAGACCGATGCCGCGGTCCAGCAGAAAGGCGGAGTGGCGCAACCCCGAGCGATCGGTGGCTTCAAGTCCGTGCGTGGTCATACCCATGGCCATACCGGCTATCCCCCTCAGGCCAGCTTGCCAGCGTATTTTTCCAGCAGCGCCCAGGCCTCGTCGCCCATCTTCTTTTTCATATCTACATAGAAACCGTTCTTGCGGGCCAAGGCGCGGAACGGCTCGATTTCGGGGGTGTTGAATATCATACCGTGAGCTTGCAGCGATTTCTGTTCGGTATCGATAAGCTTTTGCCAGTCGTCACGTTCCTGCGTCGCCGCCTCCGTCAAGAAGTGCCCAACGGTATCCTGGATATCCGGCGGAAGCTTCTTCCACGCGGCGAGGTTGAAACCGGAGTAAATGCATATCCACGAATGCCGGGTCATGCTGACGTATTTCTGCACTTCGTAGAATTTGGCTTCGTCGATAAGTTGCAACGGGTTTTCCTGACCATCGACGATCCCGGTCTGCAGCGCGCTGTAGACCTCCCCGAAGTTGAGCGCGACGGGCGAGGCGCCGAGGCTCTTGAACAGGGCAATCAGGGTTGGGGCTACCGGCAGACGGATCTTCATGCCGGCCAGGTCATCGGGCGTGTTGATCGGCTTGACGCGGGAGGTGATGTTGCGGAAACCGTGGTCGAAGGTTTTCTCCAGGGCGAACAGGCCCTGCTTCTCCATCTGGCCGCGAAGCCACGCGCCTGCCTCGCCGTCGACCGCGGCCCAGTTTGGGCCATAGCCGGGGAACGCGAAGCCGATGCCCAGGATACCAAAGGACGGATTGCGCGGCGCCAGGATATCGCCGGCAAGCGAATACATCTGTAACGCGCCGGATATCGTCTGGGCGAGCATCGCAGTGTCGCCGCCCAGCGCGCTGCTGGGATAAACCGCATACTCAAAACGGCCGCCGGTGGCTTCTTTGATTTTCGGCGCTGCCTCGGCAACGCGGGCAACCATCGGATGGGTAATCGGCAGAACAGTCCCGTATTTCCAGGAAAATTCCGCGGCGCTCGCCGGCCAGTGGATGATAGCTGCAGTGCCCACGCCGGCGGCCCCGCTCATGGCCTTCCGCCGCGATAGTTTCTTTCCTTGCATGCTGACGCCCCCGTATGTGCAGGACCTTCAATGTCCTTTTCATCGAAAAGCGTGCCGTTCCGCCCGACGGGTGTCAATGCGCTACAAGCCACCGCGTCCAAACGCGACTTGCCGGCTGGACCCCCGGGGCTTCTTGCGCGAAGTCGCTGACTGCGTTGACAATCCGATTCGCGCATATGCCACGGACTGGGAGGGCTTGAATGACGGACACGACCCCTTGCAACCCTCATCGTGAGGAGGACGAGGGCTATTTGGCTGCCGAGTCCGGGCTAGGCCTGTCCGAGAACATCTACCCGGTCGGCACGATCCGTTTTGACCATTGGCGGCGTGGCTGGCGGATCAAGAACGAGGAAATCCGGCGCAGCGTGAAACTAGGCAGAGGCGACGGGCAGGAGGACGAGGGCTATCTGGCCGCTGAGACCGGACGCAGCCTGGCGGAAAATCCCTATCCATTCGGCACCATCCGTCATGACCATTGGCGGCGTGGCTGGTGCATCAAAAGTCAGGAAGTTCAGCGCGCCCTGAGGTTGGACCAAGCCACGGCGCTCTGACAATTCAGTAGCCAGCAGGCAGGATTCGCCAGCGGCGTTCCCGACGCCATGCGAGTGTAATGCGAGACCCTTAGCCATTGAATGTGATCGACGCCATCCACCTCTACCCCGCCCTGACGACCGCTGCCTGCCCGTGATCCTCTCCGGCATCGACCGCTTCGGCTCTTCCCGGCATGGGCGCAAGGGAGCCAACGATGACACCTGAGCAAGCGACGTCCGCCGACGGTCGGTGCGATCCTTGCTGGTGGTCTCGCACGTCGGCTCGGTGGCGGCGATAAGGGTCTGCGCATGATTGGAGACCGTTCGGTCCTGTCGAGATTGGTCGATCGCCTGAGCCCCCCAGGTCACGCGGCTAATGCTCAACGCAAACGATGACCCGCGACGCTTTCCGGGCCTTGGTCTGCCGGTTGTCGCCGACAGCTTATCCGACTGTCCCGGGCCGCTCGCCGGCGTGCTCGCGGCGCTGGAATGGACGGCTTTGTCCGCCCCGGAAATAGAGTGGGTTGTTACGGTGCCAGGCGACACCCCGTTTATACCGCGCGACCTTGTCTCGCGGCTGCATGCCAGGCGACAGCGCGACAGCGCGATATTGGCCTGCGCCGGCTCTCGGGGACGAACCCACCCGGTCGTCGCCCTGTGGCCCGTGTCGATCCGCGATGCGCTGCGTCATGCCGTGGCCAAGGACGGCATCCGTAAAGTCGACAAGTTCATGCAATGCTATTCATACTCGGTAGTCGAATGGGAAACAAAGCCGGTCGACCCATTTTTCAACGTCAACACGCCCGCGGACCTGATCGAGGCGGATCGTCTTGTGGCCGTTTGCCCAGGGCTTTGATTGGTCCGATGGACGACGCTAATCAGTCGCCCCCGGACCGAATCTAGGCCAAGTGCGATTGCTCCATGTCCGCACCCACCTATCCTTGACTTTTGCCTTTGTAGTCCCGATACCCCGCGCGGCACGCGAGCGGATGCAGGGCAACTCGTAGGCGTGACTCGTGTTAGGCTGTCTGTGCGCCCATTCGCGCGGCGCGGGCCAGCACTGCCTGCAAAAAATAGCACCTATGCAACCGACGGAACCGGATTTGACCGAAACAACGACCGCCTCACGGGAACCAACTGACCCCGAGCTGCCCGTAACGGAAACTACCGTCACCAAGACGACCGACGCTACTCCGGAAACGCCGTCGCAGCTCGCGCCGGCGCCGCACGAAACAGTTGCGCCCCAGCGGGAAGTCATCCAACCGGAAATGTCCCCGTCCAAGGCCGAAGCCGCGCCCTCCGAGGACGACGATCATGAATTCGGGCAAGCAGATGATGAAAACGCCGAGGAAGATCGCCCGCCGCCATCCCTGATCCCGATCGCCGAAGGACCGCCGCCGGAAGCAACCCGCCCGCTGTTTTCCGACCTCGGGCTGTCCGCGGAAGTGCTGCGCGCCATCGACGACATGGGTTACCGCCATCCCACGCCGATCCAGGAGCAGGCAATTCCCTACGTCCTGATGGGCCGGGACGTGATGGGCACGGCGCAGACCGGCACCGGCAAGACCGCCGGCTTCACATTGCCGATGCTCGATATCCTGTCCGGTTCTCGCGCTCGGGCGCGTATGCCGCGCAGCCTGATCCTGGAGCCGACGCGCGAACTCGCGCTGCAGGTGGCCGACAATTTCGTCGAGTACGGCAAATACCTGAAACTGACGCACGCCTTGATCATCGGCGGCGAGAGCATGTCCGACCAGAAGGACGTGCTGAACCGCGGCGTCGACGTGCTGATCGCGACACCTGGCCGGCTGCTCGACATGTTCGACCGCGGCACCATCCTGTTGAGCGATACCAAGCTGCTGGTCATCGACGAAGCCGACCGCATGTTGGACATGGGCTTCATCCCCGACGTCGAGCGCATCGTCACGATGCTGCCGAAAGCTCGGCAAACCTTGTTCTTTTCCGCCACCATGGGTCCGGAAATCCGCCGCCTCGGCGACGCCTTCCTGCAAAACCCGAAGGAAATCGCGGTCTCACGCGCGGCCTCGGTCGCCACCACGATAACCGAGGGCCTGGCACTGGTCGCCGAGCACGATAAGCGGGAGGCACTGCGCCGGCTGATCCGCAGCCAGAACGTGCAGAACGCCCTGATCTTCTGCAATCGCAAGCGCGACGTCGATATCCTGCATAAATCGCTGACCAAGCATCATTTCGATGCCGGGGCGCTGCACGGGGATATGGCGCAGACCGTCCGGTTTTCGACCTTGGAGAAGTTCAAGGCCAACGAACTGCGGCTGCTGGTGTGCAGCGACGTGGCGGCACGCGGCCTCGATATCGGCGGATTGTCGCACGTGTTCAATTTCGATGTGCCAATCCATGCCGAGGACTACGTCCATCGCATCGGCCGCACCGGTCGCGCGGGGCTGGAGGGCAAGGCCCTTACAATCGCCGCGCCGGATGACCGATACGCCGTGGAGCAGATCGAGAAACTGATCAACCATCCGATCCCCCCTATACTGGTGGAGGGGCTCGATCCGGTGGACTGGGCGGAGAAGGACGGCCGCAAACGTCGCGGCCGGAAAGCGGCGGCGCCGAAGAAGGCCGCCGAGAAAAAGCCGCGCGAGACCAGTGAGAAGGTCGAGCGGCCGCGAACCGAACGCGCTCGGACCGAGCGGAAGCGACCGGAACGCCCGGTCCAACGGGAACTGCCCGTTCTGGCGGAAGAACGCCGGCCCCGCCGCGAGGAACCCCGACGCCCCGAACCTAGGCGTGAAGAACCGAGGCGCGACGAACCGAGGCGCGACGAACGCGCGCGCGATGAACCTAGGCTTGACGAACCCAGGCGCGATGATTTCCGGCGGGAGAGATATCGGCGTGACGATGACCTAGGGCCGGCGGTGGTCGGCTTCGGCGATGACGTCCCCGCCTTTATGTTTCTCCGCACTCGATCGTCGCCGATGACCGAGAACAGGGAGACAGATGCATGAACGATTCCCCTGCCCGCTCCGCCAGCCCGTTCACCCCCTTCGCCTGGGACGATGCCCTGCGGCTGGAGACTGCGCTTTCGGAGGACGAACGTGCCATCCGAGATTCGGCACATGCATTCTGCCAGGAGAAGCTGTTCCCGCGCGTGCTGATGGCAAACCGGCACGAAAAATTCGACCGCGAGATCATGAACGAATTCGGCGAGATGGGCTTCCTCGGCGCCACCCTCGATGGCTACGGCTGCGCGGGGGTGAACTACGTCAGCTACGGCCTGATCTCCCGTGAGGTCGAGCGCGTGGATTCCGGCTACCGTTCCGCATTCTCGGTTCAGTCGTCGTTGGTGATGTATCCGATTTATGCCTTCGGGTCGGAGGAGCAGCGGCAGAAATACCTGCCCAAGCTCCGCACCGGCGAGTTCGTCGGCTGCTTTGGCCTGACCGAACCGGATGCCGGCTCCGATCCGGCCTCGATGCGCACACGCGCCAAAAAGGTTGACGGCGGCTTCCTGTTGAACGGCTCAAAGACCTGGATCACCAACAGCCCGATCGCCGACGTTCTCGTGGTCTGGGCGAAGGACGACGCCGGCGACATCCGCGGCTACCTCCTCGAACGGGGAATGACGGGCCTGACGCAGCCGAAAATCGAGGGAAAGTTCTCGCTGCGCGCATCGGTCACCGGCATGATCATGATGCATGACGTGTTCGTCCCGGCCGAGAACCAGCTTCCCGGCGTGAAGGGGCTGCGCGGGCCGTTCTCCTGCCTCAACAACGCCCGCTACGGCATCGCCTGGGGTGCGCTGGGGGCGGCGGAATTCTGCTGGCACGCGGCCCGGGAATACACGCTTCAGCGCATGATGTTCGGGCGTCCGCTGGCAGCGACACAGCTGGTTCAGAAGAAGCTGGCCGACATGCAGACCGAGATCACCCTGGGGCTGCACGCCGTTCTGCGGCTGGGGCGGTTGATCGACGAGCATAATGCCTCGCCTGAGATGATCAGCCTGTTGAAGCGCAACAACTGCGGCAAGGCGCTCGACATCGCTCGCGTTGCCCGCGACATGCACGGCGGCAACGGCATCGTGGATGAGTACCATGTCATCCGCCATGTGATGAACCTGGAAACGGTTAACACTTACGAAGGCACGCACGACGTGCATGCCTTGATTCTAGGGCGGGCGCAGACGGGCCTGTCGGCGTTCGGTGGGTAAAGTCGCGAGCCTCGGTTGAGCAGCCCGGTGGCGGAGATGCCGGAACTACCCCAGTAGCACCCGTAACGCCACGAGTTCCCGCAACGCCTCCTCCAGCAGAGTTCGCAGCCGTTCGCTCTCCCCCTCCGGCTTCAATCGCGGCGTCATACGCGCCATTTGTGCTATACCCGGCGATGGCGCGACGAGCTCGAGCCCAGGGATCAATGGCGGCCCATCCGATCCCAGTGCTTTCTCCGCCTCCGCCGCCGCACGCTCGTCCGCTGTGGGCGGCGGAATGTCGTCGGACAGTTGGCCGCCGCCCTCGCGCAGCAAGCGCTGCACGCCCTTGATCGTATAGCCCTGAGTATAGAGCAGATCCGCGATCCGCCGCAGCAGCACGATGTCATCCGGCCGGTAATAACGGCGGCCGCCACCGCGCTTGAGCGGGTTTACTTGCGGAAATTTCGTCTCCCAGAACCGCAAGACATGCTGGGGGATGTGAAGATCGTCCGCTACCTCGCTGATTGTGCGAAAAGCGTTCGGCGCTTTCTTGAGCCGAGACCGGGACCCATGATCCACGACCCCTGCTGTCAGGTCGTCACTCATGGGCGGATCAACGGATCGCCGCCTCGCTCAACCGCTATGCGGGCGACCTCATTCATCTTCTTCCGTGCCAGGTACAGTGCCATTCACATGCGACTTCAGCACATGGCTGGGCCGGAACACGAGGACACGGCGTGGCAGGATCGGCACCTCTTCGCCGGTTTTTGGGTTTCGACCGATGCGCCGCCCCTTCTGTCGCACAGAAAACGTCCCGAACCCACTGATTTTAACTGATTCACCATTCTCCAGATGAGTCGCGATCCGATTCAGAACATCCTCCAGCAAATCGGCTAACTCATTCCTCGAGAGCCCGACCTGCGTGTAGATCATTTCGGCTATATGAGCTCGTGTGATCGTAAGCATAATCAGACGCTATGCAGATCAAATCGGCACGTCAAGGTTGCAACTAAAAAAATCTTAACGGATCAGAGGTTTGCGGACGATCCTGTCACCCGGGTCACAGCCGCACCAGCGCCGAACCCCAGGCTAGGCCGCCCCCGAGCGCCTCCAGCAGCACCAGATCACCGGCGCGGATCCGTCCATCAGCGCGCGCCTCGGCCAGTGCCAGAGGCACCGACGCCGCCGACGTATTGGCATGCCGGTCCACCGTCACCACCACCCGCTCGGGGGGAAGCTTCAGCTTGCGCCCCATCGCATCGATGATGCGACGGTTGGCTTGATGTGGCACCAGCCAATCGACGTCGGCATGAGTCAGGCCGTTGGCCGCGAGCGCTTCCTCGACCGCCTCCGCTAGCCGGGTCACGGCGTGGCGAAAGACCTCGCGACCGTTCATAACCAAATGGTCAGGCTTGTCGCGCTGGCCGACCGCGCCGTCGACATACAGGATGTCGCCGAGCGTGCCTTGCGCATGGATGTGGGTGGACAGCACGCCCCGTCTGTTGTCGTCCCGCCCGCCCTCATCGTCGCGCACTCGCAGAAACACGGCGCCGGCGCCATCGCCGAACAGCACGCAGGTGCCTCGGTCCTGCCAATTGAGGATGCGCGAATACACCTCGCTGCCGATCACCAGGATACCACGCGCCTGACCCGAGCGGATCATGCCATCGGCGATCGATAGGCCATAAATGAACCCGGCGCATGCCGCTGACAGATCGAAGCCGAAGCCCCGCGTGACGCCAAGTTGCGCCTGCACGCGAAGCGCGGTCGCGGGAAACGCCTGATCAGGTGTGCTGGTTGCCAGAATAATCGCATCAACGTCGCCGGCCGTCGCACCTGCATCGGCCAGTGCCGCCCGAGCCGCCGCGGTGCCCATGAAAGCAGCGGTTTCATGCTTGCCCGCAAAGTGCCGCTGCCGAATCCCGGTCCGCTCGCGGATCCACTCATCCGAGGTGTCGACCGTCCGCGATAGTTCGTCATTTGTAACGATGCGTTCAGGCAGATAGCCGCCACAGCCGGCGAGGATGGAACGAGGCGACATCAATGATCCTGCTCAGGCGGTGGCGAAATGAGTGTCGTCGATCGCGTCTGGTCGCGAACCTCCTGTCCCCGGTTCGGCCGCCGGTGGATCGGTTCCCGTCTTCTCCTCCGACGCCGGTTTGTCCAACGCGATCCTGGCAAGATCCTCGCGGATGCGGTCGTTGAACCGGTGCACGACCATGTCCATGGCGACATCGACGGCATGTGCGAAGCCTTGGGCATCGGTTCCGCCATGCGACTTCACCACCACGCCGTTCAGGCCAACCATCACCGCGCCATTGTAGCGGCGGGGATCGAGCCACTCCCGCAGCCGGTCCAGACCCGGACGCACCAGCAGGTAGGCGATCTTGCCGGCAATGCTGCCGCTGAAGATCTGCCTGAGGAACTGCACGATCAGCTTCAGCGCGCCCTCTCCGGTCTTCAACGCGACATTGCCGGTAAATCCATCCGTCACGATGACATCAGTCGTCCCCGCGGCAATATCATGGCCTTCGACGAAGCCATAAAATTGAGGGCCGATATGGCTCGCGCGCAGGATCTCGGCCGCCTCGCGGACAGTGTCGTTGCCTTTCAGCTCCTCCGAGCCAACGTTCAGCAACCCGATCGTCGGCGCCGTCAGCCCCAGCACGGTGCGCGCGAAAACATCGCCCATCACCGCGAATTCCACCAGGTTCCGCACGTCGCACTGCACGTTGGCACCGAGGTCTAGCATCACCACGTCGCCCCGCGCGGACGGACCAATGCCGGCCATGGCCGGCCGATCGATCCCCGGCAGCGACTTGATGACGATCTTCGCCATAGCCAGCAGCGCCCCGGTGTTACCTGCCGACACCAGACCCGACGCCTCGCCGGACGCGACCGCGTCGACCGCTAGCCGCATGGAGGACTGCCGGCTGCGCAACGCAGTGGTCGGCTTCATGTCGTTGCTGATGACGTCAGGCGCGTGCCGCACGGTGCAAGCGGCGCGCGCGCGCTTATTCCTGCCAAGCAAGGCGGTCAGCGCAGGTTCGTCGCCGATCAACAGGTAGCGCGCCGAAGGATGGCGCTCCGCCGCCAATTCCAAACCCTGCACGACCATATCAGGGGCGTTGTCTCCCCCCATGGCATCCACGGCCAGCGTGAATGGACCGGTCACAGGCGAATCGGAATCACGCCGCGACCCGCCCTCAGGCCCGAACGGCGCCCCGGAGCGGCTTCCCGGCTGCGACGACCTCACGGCCGTCGTAATAGCCACAATGGCTGCAGACGTGGTGGGGCCGCTTCTGTTCGCCGCAATTGCCGCATTCGGCATGGGCCTCATGCGGCAGCGCCTGGTGGCTCCGGCGCATCCCGGCGCGCGACGGCGAGGTCTTTCTCTTTGGTACGGCCATGGGACAACGCCCCCTTCTAACGAAATGTGCCTCGCGGAACCCGCAAGGCATGACAAAATCCACCACGGGACAAAAAACGCGAGCCGCGCCGTCTAGCAGAGCAGCCGATCCATCGCAATGGCTCAACGACCGTCCTGCGCGCATCGCTCGGCCATATTCAACCTGACCGCGCCTTCTGAGCCGATCGAGATCCTTGATTGATCGCTTGGTTCAAGAGCCCGGGACGTTCCGCTGAGAGCGGTCATACTTCAACGCAACTCGGCCACAACGGCCGCGTTGGCACGCATCACCAAAACCCTGCGGATCTTCTGCGACGGCGTCAGCAGCCCGTTATCGATCGTGAACGCCGAGACCAGCGCGTGCTTGCGGATGCGCTCGCTGACCGACAGGCGGTGGTTGGTGCGGTTCACCGCGAGGGCCACGGCAACATCGTCATATCCCTCCGCCGCAACGACGAGCGCGCTGAGGCCGCTGCGACCTTCCCCCGTGACCACAGCCTGAGCGATCTCGGCCTCCGCCATCAGCATGCCCTCGATCTTTGCCGGTGAGACGTTTTCGCCGCCGGACAGAACGATCATGTCCCGCTTGCGATCAGTAATACGCAGATACCCCTGGTCGAGTTCGCCGATATCGCCGGTGTGTAGCCAGCCGTCTCGAATGACGGCCGAGGTCTCTCGCGGACGATTCCAGTAGCCGTCCATGACCAGATCGCCGCGAACCAGAATCTCGCCGTCCTCGGCGATGCGCAGATCGACACCCTTCAAGGGTGTGCCGACTGTGTCGATACGAATCGCATCGGGCGGATTGGCACTGATCACTGGCCCCGCCTCGGTTTGGCCGTAGCCCTGCATGATCGTCATTCCGAGCGCGAGGTAGAACCGGCCGACCTCGGGCTCCAGCCGAGCCCCGCCGGACATCGCGGCGACAAGGCGACCGCCAAATCGGCCGCGGACCTTGGCCCGCACCAGCCGGTCCAGGATCGGGTTTAGCAGATGCTCTGCCAGCGTCAGCCTCTCCCCATCAACGCGCTTCAGGCCGATCGCGATCGCTTTTTCAAACAGGCGCTGGCGAAACGGCGTTTCCCGCGCCACCTGGGTCAGCACTCGCAACCGGATCACTTCGAGCACCCGCGGCACCGCCATCAGGATCGTCGGCCGAACCGACAGCATGTCGGCCCCTAGATGCTCGACCCCGCGCGCATAAACGATCTCGGTCCCCAGGCTGAGCAGGAAGAACTGTCCGACCGTATGCTCGTAGGCGTGCGACAGCGGCAGGTAGGACAGATAGATTTCGTCCTTGAGGTGAAGCGGCCGCACCAGTTCGAACGCGCCGCTGCAGTTGGACAACATGCAGCGGTGGGGCAGCATCACGCCTCGAGGTGTGCCACCGGTGCCGGACGTATAAATCAGGCACGCCAGGGCGGTCGCCGGAATGCCGGCGGCTTCCGCTTCGATGTCGTCCTGCGGACGCGAATCCTCGGTCAGTTCGTCCCAGTGCCTGACCCCCTCGCCTTCATCTATGACGACCAGCAGATCGAGGCCATCGACCTTGGCAGCCGCCGCCCGCAAACGATCCGCTAACGCAGTGGAGGAGACGATCGCCGCACGGGCGCCCGAATCCCGCAATAGATGCGCCTGGTCATCGAGCGTGTTCGTCGTGTAGGCCGGCACTGGCACCGCTCGGATTGCCATCAACGCGGTCTCGGCGATCGGAAATTCGGGCCGGTTTTCCATGCAAAGCACGACCCGGTCGCCAGCGGAAACCCCCGCCGCACGCAGTTGGCGCGCGCAGGACGCTGCCATTCGGCCGAACTCACCCCATGCGATGGAATGCCAACGGCCATCGCGCCACGCTCGCAACATCGGCTTGTGCGGCCAACGGCGAGCCAGCGCGAACATCATCGAGGCCAGGTTTGGCCATGTGGGGTAAATCTGCACGCATCCTCCGGTGCGGGGCAGGAAGCCAGCCTGCCTTCTGATATTGCTGCTTCCGAGTGGATATAATCCGACAGATATCCCCAATATATCCACTACCCAAATTTGCAACCCACTCTTATCGAACACTTGACCATAATCAGCTTGGCTGTGCAGGGCCGGTTATGGTCTGGATCAGGTCATGATTAACGCCTTTGGACGTTCCGCCCGGCGCGGTCATGCTTTAGCTTACATGGACCAACGATGCAGCAGGCCAGGGATACCAAATCCAAGATGAATGACGCCAGCGCCGCCCAAACGGACCAATTGCCCGCTTGGGACCTGTCCGATCTCTACCTCTCGCCCGACGATCCGCGGGTGATGGCCGACCTGACCCAGACGGAGCAAACCGCCAAGGCCTTCGCGCAGTCTCGCGCCGGGAAACTGGCCGATTTGTCCGGCGCCGAACTCGCGGCTGCGATCGCGGAGTATGAGCAAATCCAGGAGGTGCTCGGGCGGGTCGCGTCCTACGCGCAACTTCTGTTCGCCGGCGATTCTTCCGATGCGGCGATCGGCCGTTTCTACCAGACCGTAAACGAACGCGTGACAACGATCGGCAGCGACCTGATCTTCTTCACGCTGGAACTCAATCGCCTCGACGACGCGGCGCTGGAAGGAAAGTTCAGCGACCCCGCGCTTGCCCGCTACCGCCCGTGGTTGCGCGACCTGCGGGTATTCCGGCCGCACCAATTGTCGGACGACCTGGAGAAGCTGACGCACGAGCGCGACCTGACCGCGCACGGTGCCTGGGTGCGCCTGTTCGACGAAACCGTCGCGTCGATGCGCATCGACTTGGCGGGCGAAACTTTGACCGTCAGCGACACCCTCAACAAACTGTCTGATCGCGACCGCTCGGTTCGCGAGGCCGCCGGCAAGGCGATCGGCAAGGCATTCGGCGACAATATCCGGCTGTTCTCCCTCATCACCAACACCTTGGCCAAGGATAAGGAGATCGAGGACACCTGGCGCCACCACGCCCGTCCCGCCAGTTATCGAAATCGCTCCAACATGGTGGAGGACGAGGTCGTCGACGCGCTGGTGACCGCCGTCCGAGGCTCCTACCCGCGCCTGTCCCACCGCTACTACTCAGATGAAAGCCAAATGGCTCGGTTTGCCGAAGCTGCAACACTGGGACCGCAACGCCCCCCTGCCGAACGATGACGACCGGCTGATCAGGTGGCCCGACGCGACCAAGCAAGTACTCGACGCATATCGTGCATTCAGCCCCGAGTTGGCCTCGGTCGGCCGCAGCTTCTTCGAAAAACCCTGGATCGACGCGCGTCTGAGGCCCGGCAAGTCCGGCGGCGCCTTCGCACATGCGACGGTGCCCAGCGTGCATCCCTATCTGCTGCTGAACTACCACGGCAAGACGCGGGACGTGATGACGCTCGCCCACGAGCTCGGCCACGGCGTGCATCAGGTCCTGGCCGGCCCACAGGGCACGTTGATGTCGCACACGCCTCTTACCCTGGCCGAAACCGCGAGCGTGTTCGGTGAAATGCTGACCTTCCGGTCCCTGTTGGACGCCGCCAATCCGGCGCAACGCCGCATCATGCTGGCGGCAAAGACCGAGGACATGCTGAACACGGTCGTCCGGCAAGTCGCATTCTATCAGTTCGAGACGCTGCTGCATGACGAACGCCGCTCCGGCGAACTGCTGCCCGAGCGGATCGGCGAGCTATGGACGCAAGTGCAAACCGAGAGCCTGGGCCCGGCGTTCGAATTTACGCCGGAATACAGCGTGTTCTGGTCCTACGTGCCGCACTTCGTCCACTCGCCGTTCTATGTCTATGCGTACGCCTTCGGCGACTGCCTGGTGAACGCACTCTATTCCGTGTTCCAGTCGGGCCATCCCGGCTTCCAGGCGAAATACCTCGAGATGCTGAAAGCCGGGGGGACCAAGCGGCACCAGGAGCTGTTGGCGCCGTTCGGGTTGGATGCTTCCGATCCGGCATTCTGGAACAAGGGATTGGACGTGATCTCCGGGTTCATCGACGAGTTGGAGGCGAGTGGTTAGGTCCTCAGCGGCAAGGCAGCACCTTCCGGCGATCCTACGCCGCGCGCACCCCGGCGACGAACGTGTTGACCTCGCTCGACAGCCGCTCAGCCTGCTTGGACAGTTCCCCCGCGGCGCTCAGAACCTGACTGGCGGCAGCGCTGCTGTCGTTGGCGGATTGTCCGACGCCACCGATGTTGACAGTCACGTCCTGTGCCGCCGTCGCCGTTTGATGCACGGTTCTCGCTATATCAGCCGTTGCGGCCCCCTGTTCCTCGACCGCCGAGGCGATCGAGGTGGCGATCGAGCTTACCTCCTCGATACTGGTGGCGATGCCGCGAATGGCCGCGACGGCCTCCCTGGTCGCAGCCTGGATCTGGGCGATCTGAGCGCCGATTTCCTCGGTGGCCCGGCCGGTCTGACTGGCCAGGCTCTTCACTTCTGAAGCCACCACCGCGAACCCCTTGCCCGCATCGCCGGCGCGCGCCGCCTCGATCGTGGCGTTGAGTGCGAGCAGGTTGGTTTGTCCCGCTATGTCGGTAATAAGACCGACCACGTTACCGATCTTGTCAGCTCCCTCCGACAGGGCGGAGACGATCGTGTTGGTGCGCTGCGCGTCCTTGACCGCGAGTCCCGCCATCTTGGCAGATTGTGCCACTTGGCGGCTGATCTCGTTGATCGATGCGGTCAGTTCCTCGGTCGCCGCGGCGACAGTCTGGGCACCCGCTCCGGCCTCTTCGGCTGCTGAGGCGACGGCCGAAGCCTGCTGATTGGTGCGATCCGCACTGCCGGTCATCGCTCGGGCCGTTGCCTCCAGTTCAGTGGCACCCGAGGACAGCAGTCCGGCCATCTCCCGCGCGGTGGCTTCGAATCCCGCGACAACCTGATCCAACTTCGTCGCGCGCTGTTGCTTTGCCGCGTTTTCGGACTCTTGTTGAGTTGCCAGCCGATCGCCGGCGATCATGCTGTCCTTGAACACCTGCACCGCCTGAGCCATTTGACCGATCTCGTCGGAGCGGTCTTGCGCCGGAATCTCGACTGTCATATCGCGCCCCGCCAGCCGTCTCATCACCTCCGTCATCGAATGCACCGGCACGGCGATCGAGCGGACGAGGAACACGCCGGCCAGGATCGCCATGATCGCCGCGACGATCATGAAGCCAATGACATAGAGCCGGCCGGTCGCATAACTCTCGTCGACCTCTTTTGTCATTCTTTCGAACGCCGCTATGTTGTAGGCCATGTTGGCGTGGACAGCGGCTTCGGCGCGAACGCCAGCTGGCGCCAAATCGCTGAAATTGTATGTCTTTGCCTCCGAGACCTTATCTGCGGCCAAGAGCTCGTGCAAATGTTTGGACATGGCCAGATAGGCGCTCCACGCGGCCTTGACCTCCGAATAAAGAGTAGCCTCGGTTCCGGAATCGACGGTTGGCGCGTACTTGGCGTCGTTTTCGTCATACGTTTTTGCCAACGTGGCGAGCACTGACACGCTATTCTGGCGCGCCGTCTTGTCGTCACCCTGCAAAAGCTCGCGCGCGACAGTACCACGATAGTCAGCAATGCTCACGCGCATTTCGTCCAGGTAGACAACCGCAAGCGCGTAGTTACCAGTGATGCTCTGAATCGCACCGTCCATCGCACTGGATCGCTGAAGCGAATTTAGCCCGAGGCCCACGAGCAGGATCAGCACGGTGCTGAACGAGAGTAGAATCTTGGTGCGAATCGCCAAGTTCGAGATGCGGAGGCCGACTGACAAGGGACAAGCTCCTCAACGGAGGGGAAAATCGTTCTGACCCTCCATTGATAAGATCTAGGCCATTAACGGGAGGTTAACTTCCGTGACATATCACCAACCGCTCCACCGCCTGCGGCTCGCCAAGGTAATCCCTCTTTTTGCGGCCCGCTTCCAACATCAGGAGCCGGAATTCCGATCTCTCCCGGCCACCGCACTGGCAGGCCCACAACCAAAAAGGAGCCGACGCCAAATAGCGGCGCCGGCTCGGATCGACTACTCCGCCGCCATCTTAGCCCCGGCGCCGCCGAGCCCCTTCTCGACCGCCGCGCCGAAGTCCGGATGAACCTTGTACCAATGCTTCAGCATCCGCTGCTGGATCTCATGGCGCTTGGCATCGTCCGTCATGCCCATCGCCGGTTCGGACATGCTGCCGACGATATTCGCAACGAGATGCGCCCGGCCCGTATCATCAAGCACCTTCTCCCAAAACGCCCGAGGCTGGCCGTACAGGTCAGCGTCATCGCCGGGATAAGTGGTATACCGCGCGCCGTTGCCGTCGATCTTCAGCGGCGGCTCCATGATCGACTTGTCCTCGACCGGGCCGCCGAACGAGTTCGGCTCATAGTCCACCGACCCGCCGCCATTGTTGCCGGTGACCATATTGCCGTCGCGGTGATAGGTGTGGACCTTGGCGGCCTTGGCCTGATTGACCGGAATATGGTCATAGTTGATGCCGATCCGATAGCGATGCGCGTCGGCGTAGGACAAGATCCGGTTCTGCAGCACCTTGTCCGGACTGAAGCCAATGCCTGGCACAATGTTTGAGGGCTCGAACGCCGCCTGCTCGACCTCGGCGAAGTAGTTTTCCGGCGCGCGGTTCAGTTCCATTTCGCCGACTTCTATCAGCGGATAATCGCCGTGCGGCCAAACCTTGGTCAGGTCGAACGGGTTCCACTTGTAGGTATCGGCGTCGGTCTCCGGCATAACCTGGATGGACACCGTCCACTTCGGGAAATCCCCTGACTTGATCGCCATCAGCAGATCCCGCGCCGAAAAGTCCGGATCGTCCGCCGTCATTTTCAGAGCTTCCGCGTCGACGAAGGTCTTGCTGCCCTGCTTCGTCTTAAAATGGAACTTGACCCAGAACCGCTCGCCGCCGGCATTCCAAAGGCTGTAGGTATGGCTGCCATAGCCGTTCATGAAGCGAGCCGACACCGGCGTGCCGCGATCGCTATAGAGGAACATCACCTGATGAATTGCCTCCGGCGACAGACCCCAATAGTCCCAGCGACGCCAATGCGGCTTCAGATGGGTTCCCGGGTCGCGCTTCTGGGTCCGGATAAAGTCGGAGAACTTCAGCGGGTCGCGGATGAAGAAGATCGGCGTGTTGTTCCCCACGAGGTCCCAGTTGCCGTCCTCGGTGTAGAACTTCATCGCGAAACCGCGCGGATCCCGAGCCGTATCAGCCGATCCGCTCTCACCGCCGACGGTTGAAAATCGAGCGAACATTTCCGTCGTTTTGCCGACCGTGCTGAAAATCTTGGCGCAGGTGTATTTGGAAATATCCTGCGTCACGCGAAACGTGCCGTAAGCGCCATAGCCCTTCGCGTGCACCACGCGCTCCGGCACACGCTCGCGGTTGAAGTGCGCCATCTTCTCGGTGAGGTGGTAATCCTGCGTCAGTATCGGCCCCCGCGGGCCAGCCGTCAGGGAGTGTTGGTTGTCCTCCACCGGACGGCCAAACGCCGTGGTCATTCTCGGCTTTTGAGTATTGTCAGCCATTTGCTTCGGACCTTCTTCCAATTCGTACGCGGCCCGCCAACGCTATCCGGCGGGCCACATGAATGTAAAGCGCGAGCGGATCATGGGTTCCCTCATCCCGTGGGTGAAACAGGCTTTCGCGAGCAACCACGGTCCGGGCTGTTGTCGCCGCTGGCGTCAAACGGCCATGGCATAACCTTTGCGCCGCTCGGGCGGCACAGGATGACGTCCCGCCACGCGCTCGATCAGCATGCTGACATCCGCTTCTAGATCGGCTCCTTAGCGCGGAGTCCAGGAACACCTGCTCCAGCACATCCTGCTGGGCATGGCTGCCGCCCATGCGGTACATCGCTCCAATCACCGGACGCATCATCGCCAGTGCCTGGTCATGCCGCCCCTGCCCGTTCGCGAGCACCGCCGCCGTTACCGGCAGCGCCACCTCCATGACCAGCCGGGCCGTCGGCTGCTCGCCCGCCGCGAAGTCGCGCATTGCCGCTAACATCGCCTCAGCCGACCCTTTCGCGGCCAGTCGCTGCCAGTGCCATCATCCAATGCGGCAGCGTAAAGGCCGACCGGCAATCGCCGATCCGAGCTTCCGCCTTGTCGGCGATCTCGGTCCAGCGATCGCCCACATCCACACCATGGCGCTGCAGCCGAAATAGCATCGAAGCCGCGTTCTGCACGTCGATGTAGAGATCGGGAGCCAGCTCGGTCAGCGGCGACGCCAGATTGCGGAACCCGGCGTCGTAGAGCGACAGCACTTTAGAGAAATCGCCGAGTTCCAGGTGGTATAGAGCTTGATGCCACCATAAGTGGTGTTTCAGATTGTTGGCGCCGGCCCATTGCGATTGCAACGTCTCGACCCAGGCGATCCCCTCTCGGCGGCGCCCGGTCATCTCCAGCACATGGGCGACCCCATGTGCCGCCCATAGATCGGTGCTGTCGAGGCGAATCGCTTCCCGGCCGGCATTTTCGGCTTCCAGGTAGTACCCGGCCTCCTCGAGCGCGAAGCAGCGGCAAGCTAGCACCGAACCGAACCCCGGCACTCCCTCGCTCCAGTGCCGCTCGACCGCTCGGACTGACCCCAGCATCGCCTCCGGCCGCCCGCACCAGAAAGTCAGGAAGTGCGCCAGCCGGAACGCCAGGATATCGTGCGGATGATCCTCCAGGATCTGGTCCCACACCGCAACGGCCGCTTCCGGGTCACCGTCGATCCAGCGGGCCAACGCCTCGGCATGCGCCATCTCCCGCGCCGTTCCCGAACAGCGCCGCGCCTCCGCCAGAGCAGCCCGCGCCGCACCGAGGAGGTCGACGCGAAAGCTCATCAGCAACAAGTATCCCTTGAGGCAATAGGCCAAACCGCAACCCGGATCCGCTGCCAGCAAAGCCTCCATCCGATCGGGGAGGTCGACGCGATAGGCCAGATATCCATCGATCGCGTGGTCAAAGGCGGCGGCAGCCTTCTCCGATGCCGTGGTCAGCGGAAGCCCGCGACAATCCTTGAACATCGTTGGTCCCTCCCCCGTCGCGCAGATAGCACGAAACGGGTCAGACCGGGTGGAGCGAAACCTCGGCGAGGCCGCGATTGATCATGCCGAGCTGGCGGGCCGCGGCGACCGACAGATCGACGATCCGCCGGTTGGAAGAGAGCCGGTCGGTGATGGTGACGATGACGGCACGCCTGGTGCCAGCCAGGGTCACCTTCACCTTGGTCCCAAACGGCAACCACGGATGCGCGGCGGTCAGCGCCATCTGGTCGAATCGTGAACCATCGGCCGCCCGGCGCCCATTGAAGGTCGGACCATAATAGGAGGCGACGCCGGATTCACCGGCCCAGGCCTCGCCTGGTACCTGCGGCTCCAAGGTTCGGGCGGTGCCACGCGCAAGGGCGGACCCGGACGCAGGCGCGAGGAAAGCGGCGGTCACAATACACGCGACCGCGAAATATCTCTTCATGATGCCTCACTGAAAGATTTCCGACCGACGGTGAATAGAAGCTGGAGAACCGTTCCGGTGGTAGTGAAGGGCTTAATAAGACCCGGTCAGCGCGATCAAAATGACCGGCGCTGTCTTTACGGAATTCATCGATACGATGAATTTGCGGCATTTTTCGTGCCGCGCGAGGATTTCCCTCGCACCATACTTGGTAACATGCGGCCTTGCTGGTTTGATGACAACCCCATAAGTGCCTTTTCACAGCTGGGCCGCCGGAAACGCTGAAACGCATGACGTCGGGCCTCCGTGGGCCGGAATGGAGCGCGCAGTCGAGGATTGAACCTGGGAGGGATCGTTGAGATGCGTGTCTCTACAGATCCGCAGGCTTACCTCGGCCAGCCTTCAGGCCCGAGCGGCGTGACTTGTCTTCCAGCCGGCGTTCCTTCGAGCCACGCGTCGGTTTGGTTGGCTTGCGCGGAGGCGGCGGAGGGGTAGCGGCATCCCGGATCAACGCAACCAGCCGATCCATGGCGTCGACCCGGTTCCGTTCCCGGGTCCTGTGCCGCTGAGCGGAGATCACAAGAACACCGTCCTTGGTCAGGCGCCGCCCGGCAAGGCGCTCGAGACGCGCACGCACCGCATCCGGCAGATTTGGTGATTCCCGCACGTTGAAACGCAATTGGACGGCGGTTTCGACCTTCTGGATATTCTGTCCGCCCGCCCCCGACGCGCGCAGGAAGTCTTCGGTCAATTCAGAGTTGTCGATCGAAATCGAGCGGGTGACCGGGATCAGCACCGGACAGTGCCGACCGTATGAAAGCCAGCCCGTCGATGCGGAGCCGGCGCCTCTCGCGAGATCTGGCTGTTGTGTATCAATACGTTCGACATAGAGATCTTCTATACGAGACGTCGCTTCGATCGCATATCGCGAAGCGCGGCGACACCGATCAGCTCGGGCGCTCGATATCCACTGGCTGCAGCAACCGAGAAATTAAGCGTCGGCGGTGACTAATCGGCGGATAGGCTTAGACACCAGCGCCCGCTTTGTTAGAGGCGCGATCGAAGAGGGCTCAGCGTCCGGCGATGGAGCAGGATTTTCGCCCGTTAGGCGAGCGATCAGTTGGCAGTATTGATCAAGGTAGTCCGCCATGCGCAGGTGCCGTTCGGCATATCCTCGCGCGTTCTGGCGCAACCTGCGGGTCAGAGGCTTGTCTTCCAACAAGCCGAGTATCGTGCGTGCCAGGGTTCGCGGTTCGAGACAGGGAGCGAGAAGTCCGTTCTCACCGTGGGTGACGAACTCGCGCACCGGTTCGGTGTCACCGCCGATGACTGGGCAGCCGATCGCCATAGCCTCTCGCATCGACCAGGAGGCTACGAACGGATAGGTCAGATAGACATGTGCGTCGGACCGCCGCAGCGCCGCCAGATATGTTGAGTAAGGCACCCGCCCCGGGAAAACCACCCTGGCCGGGTCGATGTTTTTGCCGACCTCAGCCAGCATCACCTCGCGCCAGTTGCCGCCCTGATGCGGTGCGGCGCCATAGCTGATGCCGTCGCCGCCGATCATGACGACCTTGAGGTCCTTGCGCGCCCGCATCAGGTCAGGCAGCGCCCGCATCATGATATGGAAACCACGATATGGCTCCAGGTCGCGCGACACATAAGTAATGAGTTTATCGGTCGGCCTGATCGTCATGTCGCCGATCTTGAGGGACTTCTTGGCCGCTCCCGGATCGGGGCTGCATATGTCGAGATCGACGCCCTCCCAGACCAGCTCAATGTTTTGCTGCGCCCACGCGGGATAGGTCGACAATTGCCACCGCGTGGGGGTTTGTCCGACGCCGCCCAGATTGAGCGCGATATGGTTGATCGCGTTCTTTGCCCGGATGCGCGGAAAATCGAGCGGATGGCCAGGAAATTCCGGATCAAATCCGACATCGGCCTTATCATGCTGGTAGTAGAACTCCATGTAGCCCAGCATCGGGACGTCGGGCCAAAGGTCGCGCAGGTTCAGCATCTCGCCCCAACCGTGGTGGCCGATGATGATATCGGGCGAATAGCCCAGGTGCTTCAGGCCGGCCGCGGTACGATAGACCGCTTCGGCCCGCCTGACGCCGTTATCGAGTTCGCGGGCCGCGATATGGGTTTCCTTGATATCCAGATCGGGATGGGCGTAGGGCACTTTACGAACGCCTATCATCTCGTTTGCGTTCGGTTCGCTGATGAAAACAACCTCGTGCCGTTTGGCGGCAACCAGATGTCGCAAGATATGCACGAACTGCGCCGGAAAGTTCTGATGAACAAACAAGAACTTCAATCTGGTGCCCTTCGTCTGATCGCAGCTTCGGGCGAACCGCGGCGCACCACCGGCCGGACCGCGGCCACGGTCCGCTTCAGGCTTGGCGCGCTGCCCCGGTATCGCCTACCAGAGTAAGTCAATTTCTGCCGCACGGAGACGAGCGTCTCGTTAGGCGACGCTCGTTTCTTGCGATATTAGGTTGGTACCCGCCCTTTGACTGCCGGCTTCGACGCCGGCCTGGTCTTGACGGCTGGCTTCGCTGTCGGCGCCGGGTAAGCGGCTGGCCTCGTTGCGGGCTTGGGAGCCAGCTTCGTAGGCGGCTTCGCAGGCGGAGTTTGGCGACCGCCGGAGCCGCCACGATATTGGTGTCCGGGTCCCTCGCGACAGTTTTGCCGGCGCGCGGGTGAATAACGATCTGGAGTGCCTCCATTGCGGCAAGGCTTTCGGCCTGGCAGGTTTCGCTTCCAATGATCGGACCGACCGCGCTGCCATCGACGAACGTCGCGGAATAACTGCACTCGAATGCCTTTGCGGCGGCACCCTTCAGCCGGACCCTCAGACCGAGCAGAGGGAGCGCCATGCCGCGGCTGCCGCAGAATTTGCCCCCCTCGACCCAGGGCGACATCCAGTTGCGGCCCAACACCGCCTGATACTCAATGTCTTGCAAGGCGATACCGTTGGACGGTGCCATGCCGAAACCTTCGACCCATTGGCGGCTGCCCTTTTTGCCCAGCCACTCCCCAATCTTGCAGCCCACGTCGCCCATCCGCTGGACATGGGCCATGACTTCCGGATTGGGCGCAGGCTTGGCGGGATCGGCGGCTGGACGAGTTCGGCCCGCGACAGGGAACTGTCGGGGCGTCCGGGACCGTCGGCTCTCCACTCAGGCGCAGGACCTGAAGGCGGGGTGCCGCATCCATCCCCTTGTGCTGATAAATCGTCACCAGGATCTGCGCCGATCCGTCGGTAACCCGAACCAGCGCGGCGGTGCCGTTCAGCCAGCCATCCTCGCGGAAGGTGCTGACGCTGACTGCCTCCGGCCGTCCGGCGAGGCCCGGAGCGGGGGTGATCCGCACGCCGGGCAGACCGGTGGCGGGATCGGGTGGCGCGCTGCCCGGGGTCTGGAAGACACAGAACAGGCCGGCTTCGAGCGCCATCAGATGGGCGGAGACCTGTAACTCGGCGATCCGCCGGGACGGATCGGCCGACGAAGCAGGCGGTTGCTTTGGTTGCTCCGCCTTGACAGGCGTTCGCACCGCACTCGTGACTTCAGACATACGGCTTGCTCGCTCTATTGGTGTTGTTCGTGCCATTCTTCCGACTTAGGTAATGATTTGTAAGAGTTGTGGGAGAACCAGTTCGCCTTGAACAAAGTCCGGATGTTTCGCCTTCAGCAATATGCCTACAGACCTAGATCCTCAGTGGGCTGCCGCGCGGATCGCCGCAACCAATCTGTCGTTAATAGCATTTGCGGGTAGGCCTAATGGAAGTATAATCCCACAGCCTGTCGTTCTTATTCGCTCCGCCGGTGCGCCGATGTCGAATGCGGCGGCTTGCAACCCGGCCCGCCATAGATCTCCCAGAGCCAGACACCATGTTTCCGGGCACACGGATGGAACGAAGCCAAATCCCGCATGCTGAGCCGCAATGAGTTCGACCGCTTCGTCGGGCTCGAACTGCCCGGTAACGAACACCCGCCCGGTCGGCATCACCCGGTCGTCGTCGATCGTGTGGCCGACCACGATGAATTCGAGATCGAGATCACGCCGTTCTGCGTCACGAGCACAGGCGAGTAAAACCTCGTAGCCCTTATGCACGCCAATGGCGCCTACGATGCAAACGCCCGGTCTGCCACCTCGTTGCTTCCGAGAGACAACCGTCCGTATCGTTGCGGTATCGTCTTCATGCGGGACCGTTACAGGCAAAAGCGCCGGAAAGTGCCGCCGCATGCGCAGGCCGACGTCATCGGCCGGTACCACGACGCGGCGGGCTGCGGCCAGAAAACCAGCCGAGCGAAGCCGCAGTGCCGCGACTCCGATTGTTTCCCTAAGAAAATGACCATGATCGGCGACACACGCTTCGCAGTCCCGCAGGTCGGGTTCTCCGCAGAATTGGTTATGCGCCGCGACGAGCGACACGCGCGGGCAGAACAGGGCGTAGTCATGGACGTGCACATCATAAGGAAGGCCGAGTTGGGCGATCAGGTCATAGATGGATGCCGGATAATCCGCGAGGTGGTGGACCTCGATGCAGTCCGCCTTGGAGGCGCGTAACAGGCGAAGCAGCGCCTGGCGTTCCCGCGGCATGGCGAAGACCAGGTTGGGTAGGTCGTCCGTCAATCCATCGCGGACCGCGATGGCGGGTTCTCCGCTGGCGGTTTCGGTCGGTCGCAACATGATGGGCCGGCGCCCGGCCTCGGCATGGACCTCGGCGGAGAGCCTCAGCCGGCGCTCGACGCCGCCGCCGTCGTCATGGGTTATCAGAATCGCCGCCTGTCGCCACCGTCGTCCACGCGCCTTCCATGCCAGCAGATCAATGCGGCGGCGGCTTTCCGCCAGCGTGCCGGCCTTGAGGAACGAATCGATCAGCGTCTGATGGCCGGGGTGAAGCTGCTCGACGAGTTGGCTGTTGCGCTGGCGCAGATGTTGGGTGCTTCCGCCGTAGGTTGGGCCGGCGAAGGTCGCGCTGCCCACGTGCCCGACGAACAGCGCGGTCAGGGCCACATTGCGCCAACCCAGCCTGCGGGCGCGGAGACACAGGTCGTTTTCCTCGCCGTACCCCTGAGCGAACAGATCGGCGCGGAACAAGCCGACGGCGTTGAGGCAATCGCGGCGGAGGTAAAGACAGAAGCCAACGCCAACTGGGATGTCGACCACGGAGGTGCCGTTGGCGCGCGTCGCCAGGCGGTCGAGTTGGTTCGTGGCGGCCTGGTCCGGAATTGGATTGTCGCCGGCGGGTCCGGGGTAACTCAGGATGCTGGCGTTGTTCGACAGCGGGGTAACGGTGCCGATATCGGGGGCACCATATGCGGCAGCTCGCAACCGCTCCAGCCAGCCCGGCGGGACAAGGGTGTCGCTGTTCAGCAGCACCACGTCGCGCCCCTTCGCCGCCCGGATGCCAGCGTTGGCGGCGGTCGGGAAGCCTCGGGGCCGGTCATGGCGCAGCAGCGTGATCTTCCGCTGCCGGACCAGGCCATCCAGCGCCGCGGTTATGGCACGGTCGGATGAGGCATCATCGATAACGAGGATCCGCGCCGTTTTCGGGCGAGAAGCCAGCACGCTGTCGAGGCAGCGCAGCACCACTGAACCACCGTCACGCACGGGGATAACGACCGTCGTGGCGCGCCGGCGGGAATCGGCGCCGACCGGTCGATCCGGCACCGGCGCATCTGTGCGGAGGGCTGGAACTCGGCACCGCGTCGCCGCGTGTCAGCGCGGCTGATCCGGTCGGATACGCGGCCGCAATGCGCAAGGCGGCAGCGACGTGAGCGTCCTGGTCAGCCGACGGATCGAGTGGGCTGCCCAGCATGTCCTGTCCGTCCGGTCCCGTGACGTGGATGGGGCCGCTGCAGGAAAGAAGATCGTGCCTGTTGAACTGGAATGTCCGCGGGCGGGCGAGCGGCCCGTTATGCTGGACCGGGACCGACTTGTCGAGGGCGACGAACGTTTGCCGCAGGCCGTTGGGGTAAGTCAGAGTCGAGTTCAGGCGGGGTAGCGGGATCGCCAGGATGCCAGGCCCAGCCACGCAGATCCACCGTCCCAGGTCTCGACGCATCCGGCTATGCGTCGGATGGCATCGATTCGGATCGGGCTGCCTAGCAGATGGGTAACGCCGCTTCGCACCTCGATAGTGCGGGCGCGGGTCCAGTCGGAAGGCAGTCTTCGATCGGGAAGCGGTTTGCCGTCGAGCGTCACCCGGATCGGCTTGGCGGCATGGATCTCGAGCATGCCGTCCGGCCGCAGGCCACACCATCCGCCGCTTTCGCCGATCTTTTCGGCAAGCGCGGCGGTATCCTGGACGAAGGCGTGCCGGGAGAGCACGACGGCTAACGGCGCGGCGGCCGCGTCCGGTCCGGACAGTCGAAGCCGCGCGACCGCGAGCCCGAGCCACGCCTGTCTCAGGTCGTGCTTCTGGGCTATATCGGCGAAGAGCGACGCCGCGCGATCCGGATCGGTACCCAGGACCACGGTTGCGAGCGTCAGTTTCGTGTTCGGGTCTCGGGGAACCAACCGGTGTGCGCGTTCGAGCCAGCGGAGTGCCGTCGCGGTGTCTTTCGCCGCAAGTGCCGCCATGCCTCGATCCATGGCGGCACGAGCGAGTTCAGCGACCGCTAGACCATGATCGTTTGGGGTTGAATTCCACGTCGGCGTTTGATCACGGTCTAGCTTATGTTTGATCGCGCCATTCGCGCCTTCCGACTGGTTCAGCCTCAGGCGATCACGCTCTGGTCCAGGGCCGCCATCAGGCGCCGGCACGGATCAGTCGCCCGCGGCCCGCGCGGCATTCTCGTATAAGGACGATCCATCGGGCTCGGGCGGTGCGGCAGTGCCGCCAGATCCGCTTTGGCTTCCTGCATACCCTGCGCGACCGCGCGTTCGGTCCAGCGCCGGGCTTCCTCGATGTTCTGCTCCCCGCCAGAGCTTACGGGCAAGGTAGCGGCCGAGCATCATCTGGGCATAGGGATGGCCGCGTTCGGCGGCGGCTCGGAACCAGCGCTGGGCGGCGACGCGGTCCCACGGCACATCGTGACCGCCGCCGAACATGGCGCCGACGGCGAACATCGCGCCGACATGGCCCTGCCCGGCGGCTTTCTCGAACAGCGCCAGGGCGGCCGGATGGTCTTCGGGCCCGCCGCGTCCGGAAAGCAGCATGTCCGCCAGCATGACCTGGGCTTCGATCATGCCGACCTCAGCCGCCTTGGCGATCCAGAGCCGGCCTTCCTCCGGGTTGGCGTCCACGCCTCGACCTTCGACGAGCATGCGGCCGTACCAGTACTGCGCATTGACGACGCCATCTGCCGCCCGGCGGAGCCATTCGGCGGCCTTGCGGTCGTCACGCTCAATGCCGACGCCTTCGGCCAGGCAAACGCCGAAGTTGAAGGCGGCGATGAGGTCGCCGGATTCAGCCGCTTGCTCGAACCACTCGCGGGTGCGGATCTGATCCTGCTCGTCGCCGTGCCCGCGCAGCAGCAGGTTTCCGAGATCGACGTGGGTGCCGGTCGCCCGCCTGCGCAGCGATGCTGAACAGCTTGGCGGCTTCGGTCCTGGTCGCGCGGGACGCCGGCCCCGGTCAGATAGAGCATGCCGAGGGCACGCGCGGCGCCGCGGTGGTTGGCATCCGCAGCGCGGCGGAACCACATCGCCGCCTCGGCATAGTTTGGCGGCAGCTGCCGCCTTTGGCATAGATGTCGCCGACGAGCGCCGCGGCTTCGGCGTCGCCGGCCAGGGCGGCGCGACGTAGCCACGACTCGCCCTCCACGTGGGTTGGCTCGACGCCGTTGCCGTCCATCAGGGCGAAGCCCCAGCGGGCCTGGGCGCCGCGATGGCCTTTCTCGGCCGCTTGTTTGTAGTTGGCGGCTGCGGCAGCGCGGTCCTGCGGCACGTTCAGCCCGCGTTCGAGGACCATGCCGTAATAGATAGAGCGCCGTTGCCAGACCTTTCTCGGCCGCCTGGCTCAGATGCCTGAGCAACTCCGCCTGGGTCTCGGGAGAGGTGGTGTCCCGCGCCAGCACCAGGGCGTAGCCAAGCTGACCCTGCGGGCAGCCGCCAGCGGCGGATTTCTGATACCAGCGGTCGCCTTCATCGACGTTGCGCAGATCTTCTGGACCCGACGGTCAGGATGAAGCCGAGAACGGCCTGCCCCTCGGCTGACCCGGCCTCGGCGGCCCGGCGGGCCCATTTGGCCGCGCTGGGGTAGTCCGGCTCCGCCATGGTCTGGCCGCCAAACAGGCCGGCTCCGGCGTTCGGGCCGGCATCGGCGAAGCCCGGGCCCATGCCGTGCAGGCACAAGGTGGCCAGCAGCGCCTGCGCCTCGACGTAGCCTTTGGTCGCGGCACGCTCCACCCAACGCACGCCGTCCGCGCGGCTGGGCGGAACGCCGGTGCCTTCCAGATAGCAGCGCCCAACGCGGAACTCGGCTTCGGGAATGCCTGCACGGGCGGCGCGGGACAGCAGCACGAAGCCGCCCTTCATGTCGCCCTGCTCCTGGAGCTGGATGCCACGCCGTCAGCGCCGCGGCCGGGGGGAAGGCAGCCATCAGCTGATTGAAGAGAGCCATGTATTTGTCTCTTTCGGATCCGGGGGTCTTAGACCATGATCGTTTGCAGTTGATCGACACTTCGGCGTTCGATCATGGTCTAGGCTTATGTTGATCGCGTGATTCACGCCTTCTGACTGTCAGCCTCAGGCGATCACGCTCCAGGCTTATGTTTGATCGCGTGATTCGCGCCTTCTGACTGTCAGCCTCAGGCGATCACGCTCTAGGCTTATGTTTAATCGCGCAATTCACGCCGGCCGCAGGGGTAAGTTAGGCGAGAGGCTTACGGCTCCCGCATCCCCTCGGTGGCCAGGGGGACCATTTTGCCCAGCATGTAGCGCAGAACTGTCTGTTTACCGACGCGGATGTCGGCGGTGACCGGCATGCCAGGGACCAGGTGGAAGTTCGCCGGCGTGCCGTGCAGATCGATCTCGATCCAGCGTGATCCTGGCAGCGGTAGAATACGGTGGGCAACTGTGCGAGTCGGCACTGGCACCGAGCCGGTCGGATTGCGCTGTTCATCCTGGGCCGTAAAGCTGTCGGGGCTGAGGACGCGGACAACGCCATGCGCCAGACCGTACTGGGTATACTGGAAGGTTTCGAACTTGATATCGACCGGATCGCCGACTGAACGATGACCGTCATCGTTGCCGGCGATATTGGCCTCGACTTCCAGCGGCGCGTCGGTCGGCACCAGCGTGATCAACTGCTGTCCGGGCTTCAGCACTGACCCGACCGAAACCTTGCTGACCGACAGCACGGTTCCGTCCTGCTCGGCGCGCAGTTCGACCAATTGCCGGCGCAACTGGGCCTTGTTCAGCAATTCCCGGGCGTCGGAAAGCTTGCTGAGCGCGTCGGTCAGCTTGTCGGCGATCTCGGCATGCCAGCTCTGGATATAGCCGTTCCGTTCGGCGATCAGCGCCGCGATGTCGCGCTGGGCGCCCTAGCCTGCTGCTGCCGGCATTGGCCAGATTGCCTGCCATCTCGGCCCGGGTGTCCATCGCCGACAGCGTGTTGATCTTGGAGCCGACATTCAGTTGCTCCAGATGCTTGCGCATTTCTTCAAGGGTCTTCGCGTAAGCCAGGCGGTCGCCATAGGTGGTGATATCGGCGCGGGCGCGGGCGAAGGTCGCCTGCAGGCTGTCCGGCTTCTGCTGGTAATTTTCCAGCTTGAAATTGAACTCCGCCTGGCGCTGGCCATAGATCGCGGCCTGCAAGGCCATGTTCGGGTCGAGCCCGGTGTAGGTGAACGGGCGGTTCTCGACCTCGGCCTGCATGCGCGAGACCTGGGCCTGCAAGGTGGACACCTGGGCGACCAGCGCGCCCATATCAGCCGCGGCGAACGTCGGATCGAGACGGGCCAGAACCTGACCGGCATGGACCACGTCGCCCGGGTGCACGTCGATCGACCGCACGATGGCGGTCTCCAGCGGCTGGACGACGATCGTGGGCGAGCGCGCGACGACAAGGCCGTCGGCGGTCACCACCCGATCCACCTCGATCACGCCGGCGAGGACCAGCATGACCGCGATCATCTGGCTGAAGCGTCAGGGTGAATCCGCGCGCGAGCCGCGGCATCGGCAGATTGATGATGGCGGTGGAGGGCGACTGGATACTCCAGGATGACCGGCAGCGTTGGGTCCATCCGGTCGTCCGCCTCCATACTAATCGCCTTGGAGGAGGGTCGGGGCAGGAGTTGCATGGCCTGATCCTTCGTTTTGCATGTGGCGGTTTTGCTGGTTCCAAAGCGTGCGGTAGATCGCGCACCGCTCCAGCAAGGTGGAATGGGGCCCGATATCCATGAGCTTGCCGCGTTCGAGCACCATGATCTGGTCGCAGTTTACCAGCGACGATAGCCGATGGGAGACGATCATCATGGTCCGGCCGCGGGCAATGCGCAGCAGGTTGGCGTTCACCAGGGCCTCTGACTCCGGGTCGAGCGCACTGGTCGCCTCATCCAGGATCAGGATTCGCGGATCGGTGATCAGCGCGCGCGCGATCGCGAGGCGCTGGCGCTGACCGCCCGACAGGTTGGGCGAGCCTTCCTCGATGTAGGTCTCGTAGCCGTTGGGCATCCGCTCGATGAATTCCTCAGCGCCCGCCAGGCGCGCCGCCCGGATGGCATCGTCCAGCGTCAGGCCAGGGCGGCCGGCCAGGATGTTGTCGCGGATGGAACCGCGGAACAGGAAGTTTTCCTGCAGCACGACACCGAAGCTGGAGCGCAGGTGGCGCAGGTTGATCTCCCGCAGGTCCGAACCGTCGATTTTGATGAAGCCCGAATACTCGCGGTTGATGCCTTGCAACAGCCGCGTGACGGTTGACTTGCCGGACCCGGAGCGGCCGACCAGGCCAAGCATGGTGCCGGGCGGAATCGAGAAGCTGATGCGGTCCAGTGCCGGAAGCTTGGTTCCGGCGTAGGTGAATGTGACGTCGTCGAACACCACACCGCCGGCGAACTTTGGCCGCAGGCCGCCATTGGCCGCATCCTCGAGCGGCCGGTTGAGCGCTTCGCCCGCCTGACCCATCGCGGCGCCGACTTCTTCCCAATCCTCGATCAACCTGGCGAGGCCGACCAGCGGCGAGCTAACGCGCTGGGACAGCATCATGAAGGCGAACAGGCTGCCGACCATGAAACCGGTTTCGTCCGTCAGGGCGAGGTAGGCGCCGACCAGGATGACACCCATCCACATGAACCGCTCAATCGGAGTAACCAACGTCTGCGGCCAGTTGGAAAGGCGGCCCATGGCGAAGCGCCATTTGCCGACCTCGGCGGTTCGTTCGTCCCACAGCGCCTTGCGCTGCGGCTCCAGCGCCAGCGACTTCACCGTCTTGATGCCGAAGATCGTCTCACCGAGAGCGGCGTTCTTCAGGACTTCGGCGTTGACCACCTTAGCGAAGGCCAGCCGGATCGGACGCAGGAACGCCAGAATGATCAGCATGATCAAGGTGGCGCAAACCAGCACGAACCAGGCCAGCGTCGCATTCAGCCAGAACAAAAGCGGCAACAGGACGACCAGGGTGATCATGTCCAGCAGGGTGGTCATCAGCTTGCCGGTCATGAATTCTCGGACTTTGTTGACCTGGCTGACTTTGTACATCGTCTCGCCGGCCGGATGGCGTTCGAAGTAATCGAGTGGCAACCTGATGAGCCGGTTGAACACGTGCAGGCTGAGTTTGGCATCGGTCCGGACGCCGATCACAAGAATGATCAGGCGGCGCGCGTAGCCCAGCAACGTCTCATAGGTGACGGTGGTGAGCAGGATCATCGAGATCAGGAACAGCGTGGAGAAACTATGATGGGTCAGCACGCGGTCCACGACCTGCATGACGAGCAGCGGAGGAAAAATCGTTAGCATGCTGATCGCGAACGAACCGATGATCAGATCCCGAAGATGCTTCTTTTCCTGGAGCACGACGGTTGCGAGCCAGCGCAGGGTAAACGGCGGATCAGCTTCCGCCTGTGAGCGTTCGGCACGCAGCAGCACCGCCTCACCGCTCCAGACTTCCGCCAGGCGCATTTCGTCCACCGGGACGGGCGGGTCCGCCTCGGCGGCACGCGGGTCGCGGATGAGGACGATTTTTTGTTCGACGGCGGCGCCGACGAGAAGGCCGGCAGACCCGTCGTTGAACAGTAAGATAACGGGTCCGTTGCCGCCAACGGTGAACAGATGGCGCCAGCGCAGTCGCAGGGCACGCGACCACATGCCGGTGTTCTGTGCCCAGGCGGAGAGCGCGGCGGCGGTCGGCATGGTATCCCCTGGACCCAACCGGAACTCGCTCGGGTCCAGATCCAGACCAAAATAGCGTGCCGACATCATCATCGCGAGCAGGCGCGGGTGTATGGGTCCTCGTGGGTCGCCCGAGGTCGACATGCCGGCGCCGGCCATTCCGCCGCCGCTGCTGCCAGTCTGGGTGACCGTCGCGGGGGCGCGGCTCTTTCCCAGTGGGCCAGGTGTGTGTCCGTCAGATATATCCACGAGCAAACCCTTTTAGAGGTGCATTAGACGACAGCGCGATCCGAACGTCCCGGTCTCCGCGATGCCCAGCCAATTTGATAACACGGACGCGCGATCGCCGCATGCAATCGGACCCCTGGTCGATACGCTGGATTGGTCGATCGCATTTCGACAGCGCCATTATCTCGGCAATCGCGCGACATCAATTTCGAGTATGTCCAGCAGGAGACTAGAAACCAATAAAAAATTAATTTTTATATAAGATTGACACTGATTCAGCATCAATCTCGACCACTGATTGGGAAGGCTGGGAACACGGGATCGTGAGGGGTCAGGCTCGTGTAGCAGGCTCTCGCTGACAACACGATGATTATCAGCACGGCGGGTCAAAACCTCGGACCGGTCACGCTCCTGATCCGCGCCATGCCCGCAGCCGAGGCCGGTCGCCCTCCATCGCCTTTACGTCAGAGGCACGCGGCTCGCGCTTCCGGGATCAGACACCAGAGATTGTTCCCGATCATAACGCCGACGGTTTATGCTGATCCCGCGCGCGTATTGAAAGGGAATTCGAAGGGGATGGACATCCGGGAGGCAAGGGAAGACGACGTGCCTGATCTACAGGCGATCTATGCCCACCATGTGCTGCATGGCACGGGGACCTTCGAGGAAGAGCCTCCGCCGGTTGAGGAAATGGCTGCCCGGTTTCACGAGGTGGTCGACCGCGGTTATGTCTGGCTGGTCGCTGTCGACGCGACCGGCGTTCTGGGCTTCGGATACTATGCCCCATTCCGGGAAAGGTCCGCCTACCGGTTCACGGTCGAGGACAGCATCTACGTGCGGGAGGATGTGCGCGGCCAGGGCGTGGGAAAGGCGCTGGTGGCTCGGCTGATCGAGTTGGCGACTGCCGCGGGTCTGCGCCAGATGATCGCGGTGATTGGCGACGCGGAGAATGTCGGCTCGATCGGTGTGCATGCCACTCTGGGCTTCCATATGGTCGGTACGATGAAATCGACCGGCATCAAATTCGGCCGGTGGCTCGATGTGGTGACCATGCAGCGCCCGTTGGGGAAGGGCGACTCGAACCTGCCGGTTTGATGGGAACACGGTCGGGGATACCGTTCGTCTTATGCGAATCGACCGGCAATTGGGAGCGATGGCGGCCTACGGGTTCGTCTCGGGCTTGCCGCTACCGCTCTCGGGGTTCACGTTCCGGCTGTGGTTGTCCGATAGCGGCGCCGGATTGGCTGTCGTTGGTCTGACGGCGTGGATCGGGCTGGCCTATTCGCTGAAGTTCTTGTGGGCGCCTTTGCTGGATCAAACGCCGCCGGTGCCCGCCCTGCGCCGATTCGGGCGGCGCCGCGGGTGGCTTTTGCTGGTGCAGCCGCTGCTGGGACTGGCGGCGATTCTGCTGGCATTGTCCGATCCGGCGACGGCGCCGATCGCCGCCTTCGTGGCAGCGGCATGTGTCGCGGTACTGTCCGCCACGCAGGACATCGCCATCGACGCCTGGCGAATTGAGGTTTTTCCGCCGCGACGCCAGGGGCTTGCGCTTGCCGTCTATGTTTGGGGGTACCGCGTGGCGTTGTTGATCTCCACGACGGGGGCGATCGCGGCGGCGGCGGCGGTCGGCTGGCATTTGGCGCTGCTTGGAGTTGCGGTCCTGGTGGCTGCCGGCGGATTGGTCACGCTGGCGGCTCGGCGAGAAGAACCGGGCGCACCGGTGCCATCGTTGGGGCTGCGGCACGCGATTATCGACCCGGTGCGTTCATTTCTGGTTCGGCCCGCGGCGCTGCTGGTATTGGCGTTCGTCGCGCTGTTCAAGCTGGGGGAGGCAATGGCCGGGATCATGACGGCTCCGTTCTACCGGTCGCTAACTTTCGACAAGGCGGCGATTGCCGCGACCGGGCCGTTTTCCCTCGGTGGCACTCTGGTTGGCATCACGCTGGGGGGCTGGTTGGTAGCGCGCATCGGGGTGGGACGCGCACTGCTGGCGACGGGGTGGGCGCAGACGGCGGCGATGGCAATGTATGTGGTGCTGTCTCTGGCGCCGGGGCAGCACTCAGTGCTGTTTCTTACCGTAACGACCGAGGCGTTCGCGCAGGGCCTGGCGGATGCGGCGTTCCTGACGTTTCTGTCGGCTTTATGTGCCAGGGAGTTCGCCGCTACCCAATATGCACTGCTTTCGTCGGTGCCGCAGTTGGCGATCCATACGATCGGCGGCGCTTCAGGCGTGATGGCGGCTTCGCTGGGATGGACGCTGTTCTACGTTGTGTGCATGGCGGGGGCGTTCCCGGGGATGCTGCTGATGATTGTCTTGCTGCGGCGGGAACGGCGGAGCCGAAGGGTGATCGCGTGACACCCGGCGAATCCGCGCCCGCGATTATAAGATAGGGCGTCTACGGTCAGCTGGTTTCGATCCGCACTATCCCCGGCTTGGGCGAGGCGGAATGCTCCTTCAATACCGCGTCGGTCGACGGATCGATCTCCTTCATCAGCACGTCGTAGCCCCACAGGTCGGCGATATGTTGGAGCACCAGCTTGGCGTCCTTTTCCTCCAGCAGGATGCGGTTCAGCGCACGATGGTGCAGGATCAGGCGGCGGTCGCCGGCCAGATTGACATCCACGACCTGGATATCGGCCGAGTTCCACGACACATCATAGTGCTTGGCCAGGGCCTGCTTGATCTTGCGGTAGCCGCGCTCGTCGTGGATCGCCTCGACCCGCAGGTGCGGCTCATTTGAATCATCCATCACGTGGAACAGGCCGAACTGGCGCACCAGCTTCGGGCTGCAGGTACTGCAGGATGAAGCTCTCGTCACGGTAGTTCGCCCAGACGTCGCGCAGCACGTTCATGTGGTCGTTGCAGCCGGCGATGTGCGGGAACCACTGATGGTCCTCGGCGGTCGGAAGCGTGCAGATGCGCTCGATGTCCTGCATCATGGCAAACCCCAGCGCATAGGGGTTAATGCCGGAGTAGCGCCGGTCGTCAAATTCGGGCTGGAACACGACGTTGGTGTGCGAGGACAGGAATTCGACCATCGCGCCGTCGGTGAGCAGGCCCTTTTCGTGCAGCCGGTTCATGATGGTGTAGTGCGAGTAGGTCGCGCAGCCCTCGTTCATCACCTTGGTCTGCGACTGCGGGATAGAAATACTGCGCGATGATGCGGACGATGCGCAGGACTTCCCGCTGCCAGGGCGCCAGCCTGGGAGCGGATTTTTCCATGAAGTACAGGATGTTTTCCTGCGGCAGTTCCAGCAGGGCCTTGCGCTGCTCCGCGGCCGTGGGGTCCTGGCGGGTGGTGTCCTTGCCCGGCACGGTGCGCCACAGATCGTTGAACACCTTTTCGTCGTGCTCACGCCGTTCGCGCTCGCGCTTTTCCTCGGAGCGCAGGTCGGCGGCGCGCTTGCGAGGGTATTTGTGCACGGCGTTGTTCATCAGCGCGTGCGCGGCGTCGAGCAGGCGTTCGACCTGCGCCTCGCCGTACCGCTCCTCGCACTGCATGATGTAGTCCTTGGCGAACTCCAGGTAGTCGAGGATGCCGTTGGCGTCGGTCCACTGCTGGAACAAATAGTTGTTCTTGAAGAAGTGGTTATGGCCGAACGCCGCGTGCGCCATGACCAGCGTCTGCATCATGGCGGTATTCTCTTCCATGATGTAGCTGATGCAGGGGTTGGAGTTGATGACGATCTCGTATGCCAGCCCCTGCATGCCGGCGCGGTACATCGCCTCGTTGCGGGAGAAATGCTTGCCGAACGACCAGTGCTTGTAAAACAGCGGCATCCCAATCGAGGAATAGGCATCCAGCATCTGCTCGGTGCCGATGACCTCGATCTGGTTGGTATAGATGTCGAGGCCCATGTCGTTGAGGGCGACTTTCTCGATCTCGTCGTAGCAGCGCTGGATGGTGCCGAATTCCCAGTCGCACCCTTCAAACAGCGGGCGTTCGGCCCGGATCAGCGTGGAACTCATTCGGCGGCGGCCTCCGTTCCGGTTTTCTTAGCGAACAATTCTCGGAACACGGGGTAGATGTCCCGGCGATGGCCGACCTTGCGCATCGCCATGGGTGCGCCGGCCCGAATGATCGTGGTGTAGGTCTGCCACAGATCGCTGTCCCGGCGGATGAAGCCCGGGGGGAAAGTGCTCCGAGTCGCGGCCAACCTCCAGATAGGCGTAGTACCTGGCAGGCCGGCAGCAGAACGTTGGTGAGCAGGGCAGCGGTCTTCTCGTTGTCGCTGGCGGTGTTGTCGCCGTCCGACGCCTGGGCGGCGTAGATGTTCCAGTTGTCGGGGCTGTAGCGCTCGTCGATCACCCGCTGCATTTCCTCAAGCGCGGTGGACACCACGGTGCCGCCGGTTTCCGGGCTGTTGAAGAAGGTTTCCTCATCGACCTCGGACGCCTGGTGGGTATGGCGGATGAAGACCACCTCGACGTTCTTGTACCGCCGCCGCAGGAAGATATAGAGCAGCACGTAGAACCGCTTCGCCAGGTCCTTCATGTGCTCCGTCATCGAGCCGGACACGTCCATCAGACAGAACATCACCGCCTGCGCGACCGGCTTGGGATGCGCCTCGAACCGCCGATAGCGCACATCGAGCGGATCGATGTAGGGGATGATCCCGGTGCGGCGCTTCTTGCGGTCGTATTCCTCCTGGAGCGCGACGCGCTTGTCCTCGTCGGCGGGATCGAGCGCCTCGATCTCATCCAGCAGCGCCTGCAACTCTTCCGGTTTCGGCCGGCGAAGCGCGATACGGCGAGACATGCTGTTCCGCACCGTGCGGTTCAGCGCCAGGTTGGCGGGCGAGCCGCTGACCGAGTAGCCGGCGCGGTGGTAGACCATCGCCTCGGCATTCACGACCCGTCGCTTGGCCAGGTCAGGAAGCTCGAGGTCCTCGAGGAACAGATCGACAAATTCATCTCGCGACAGGGCGAAGCGGAAATCATCCTCGCCCTCCCCGTCCGGGCTGCCTTCCGATCCGCCCCCGCCGCCGCCGTTGGGCGGACGCTGGATGGTATCGCCGGCGATGTACTCCTTATTGCCGGGCAGCAGATGATCGCGGATGCCGCCGCTGGAGCTCCGCCGGAACGAGGGTTCGTGTACCCCCTGCGCCGGCAGCACCACTTCGCCGCCTTCATCCGCGTCCTTGATGCTCCGGTTGCCGGCACTTTCATGCACCGCCTTCCGGATCTGCGCTTTCGCCCGCCGCATGAAGCGCTGGCGGTTCGCCAGATTTTTGCCACTCGGGTTCAGACGGCGATCGACTATGTGCATCGTGTGCCTGTCGGACCTCTCCGGTAATCGGCGAGCATCTTAGCCCGCCTGCTTCACACGCATATACCACTCCACAAGGCGCCTGACCTGCCTTTCCGTATAGCCCCGGGCCGTCATGCGATCGACGAACTCGGTGTGTTTCTTTTCGGTATCACTGTCCTTCTTCGAGCCGAAGCTGATCACAGGCAGCAATTCCTCCACCTGACTGAACATACGTCGTTCGATCACGTCCCGGATCTTCTCATAGCTGGTCCAGGACGGATTTTTCCCGTTATTGTTGGCCCGGGCGCGAAGGCTGAACTTCACAACTTCGTTGCGGAAATCCTTCGGGTTTGCAATTCCCGCCGGCTTCTCGACTTTCGTCAACTCCTGATTGAGCAATTCGCGGTTCAGCAACTGGCCTGTGTCGGCGTCTTTGAAGATCGATGTCCTCGATCCAGGCGTCGGCATAGGAGACGTAGCGGTCAAACAGGTTCTGGCCGTAGTCGTGGTAAGATTCCAGATAGGCTTTCTGGATCTCGTTGCCGATGAATTCGGCGTAGCGTGGCGCCAGTTCGCCCTTGATGAACTCCAGGTACCGCTTCTCGGTCTCCTGCGGCATCTGCTCACGCCGGATCGACTGTTCCAGCACATACATCAGATGGACCGGATCGGCCGCGATTTCCGTGGTGTCGTGGTTGAACGTCGCCGCCAGCACCTTGAAGGCAAACCGGGTGGAGGCGCCGTCCATGCCTTCCTCGACGCCCGCGGTGTCCTTGTATTCCTGCAAGGAACGGGCACGCGGGTCGGTCTCCTTCAGGCTTTCGCCGTCATAGACCCGCATCTTGGCGAAGATCGTCGAATTCTCGTGCCGCTTGAGCCGCGACAGCACCGAGAACCGGGCCAGCATCTCGAACGTGGCTGGGGCGCAAGGGGCTTCGGCCAAGTTCGGACCGGGACACCAGCTTTTCGTAGATCTTCTGCTCCTCGGTTACCCGCAGGCAGTACGGCACCTTGATAACGTAGATACGGTCAATGAAGGCTTCGTTGTTTTTGTTGTTTTTGAACGACTGCCACTCCGACTCGTTGGAGTGGGCCATGATGATGCCCTGGAACGGGATCGCGCCGATGTTTTCCGTGCCGATGTAGTTGCCTTCCTGCGTCGCGGTCAGCAACGGATGCAGCATCTTGATCGGCGCCTTGAACATCTCGACAAACTCGAGCATGCCCTGGTTCGCGCGATTCAACCCGCCCGAGTAGCTGTAGGCGTCGGGATCGTTCTGCGCGTGCATTTCCAGCTTGCGGATGTCGACCTTGCCGACCAGCGACGAAATATCCTGGTTGTTTTCGTCGCCCGGTTCGGTTTTGGCGATGCCGATCTGGCGCAGCCGCGAGGGGATCAGCTTCTGGACGCGGAATTTCGAGATGTCGCCGTTGAACGCGTCCAGCCGCTTAATGCACCAGGGGCTCATGAGCCCGGTGAGGCGACGGGCCGGAATCCCGTAACGATCCTCCAGCATCGAGCCCATGCGATCGGGATCGAACAGGCCAAGCGGGCTTTCGAATACCGGGCTGAGGTCGTTCCCGGCCTTCAGGACGTAGATGGGGAACGTTTCCATCAGCGCCTTCAGACGTTCCGCCAGTGACGATTTGCCGCCACCGACCGGACCGAGCAGGTACATGATCTGCTTGCGCTCTTCGAGACCTTGGGCGGCGTGGCGCAGGAAGCCGACGATGCGCTCGATCGTCTCCTCCATGCCGTAGAATTCGCTGAACGCCGGATAGACCCGGATAGTCCGGTTCATGAAGATCCGGCCGAGTCGCGGGTCCTTCGAGGTATCAACCATTTCCGGCTCACCGATCGCGGCCAACAGCCGCTCGGTTGCGGTCGAATAGACCAAGGGGTCTTTCTTACAGGCATCGAGATACTCCGCCAGCGACATCTCGGCTTCTCGATGAGCCTCGAACGTCTTCGCGTAGGCGGAAAAAATGTCATCGACCGTCTGCATCGGCCGCTCCTGAGTTAGGGGTGGTGCCACGGTCAGCGGTGTTTGCACGCACCCGTCTATGCAAGATGGGTGCAACCGTAGCGTACGCGTGAGGTGTCGCGTGAATGTTTTCGCCGATTCGCATCATTCCGATTGTCGCGACCGTGATATTGAAGTCCATATTGCCAGAGAAAGGGTTCCCATTCGTATTAATCTTTCTTCTGCCGGTTCGAAGTCGTAACCGGGCCTAGTCTGGTTAAAGCGATGTTTGTCGCCTGCCGGCGCCCGCGCCGCGGCATTATCACCTAGCGATGATGAGGCTGAACGCGCGGCATTCAAGACATGGCAACCGGCGATTTCAGGAGCCAGACTGATCCTGGCATCCGAGCCGATCACGGAATAGTGAAAGGGAGCGAGCCGCTTTTCAAGGAAAATCGCTGCGTCGCTGAAAATCGTAGATTCGGTAGAGCACGAGGCAGCAGAGGCCGCGATGGATACGGACGCGAGATATGGGTCCGGGCTGAAGGCTCGCGGCGACCCTCGAGTGGGTGTTTTCCGCGAAGGTGCCCGCCAGATTCGTCATCCGCCTATCCAAGCCTGCGGTGCGCCCGGTTCGGTTGCACCCACGCCCTCGGAATACATACATAATCTTAATGAACCGTTAACGTGTATCGTTTTCGTTCCTATTATTTCCCTACCTTGCAACGCTACACCACTCGCTGGGCTCGGTGGCTGAAAATCTTTGTATGATCCGTCGCTGTGCAGGCATTGCCGAAACGACAGGCACGTGCATCAGCAGCGCGCGGGCCGCGGTTGCACGGGATGCGGCTGGTTATATGGGGCGGAAAGAACCCGCCCACGCGCGGGTGCGGTTCCGGTCAGAGCAGGATTGGGTGGAGTCGGTCATCCGCGCGCTCGCGGCGGCAACGTCGCCCATTCGATATCAGGAACGCCGCCACGATGTCGCATCGACCTCGCCGCCGGAGCACGGGTCTGGTGGCCGACCCGACATCAATCGGCCGGTCAGGCGTCGCATTTGGACATGGCCCCCCCGCCACTAAGGCTTCCAAATCCCACAAGTCTGACGCCGGTTACCCTTTTGTAGACAATCGACGAGAGGCTTCGTCAATCCGCTTTCAGCTCAAACGGACCGATTATCTCTGGGAGCGTTCAACCACCACCCGTCATGAGTTTAGCTGAGAGATCGATCGCGACCAAGTTCATAAATTCCCGAACGCTGTGAACGCGCAAATTTGTCTAGAGGACGGGGATCGGAGGCCCGCACTTATTGAGCGATCGACCTCGCTTGGTCTTCCGTTACTTGCGACTATATTGATCCACGCTACGACCTCATCGTGGATAAGGGTTCGCCGCTCAGTGATTTCGAGGTCCCCTGCCGGCGAACATCCTGGTGGGAAACGTGGAGTCGACCTGGGCGACAGCGCGGGCCGTTCTTTCAAATCATTTCCTTCGTTCGCGTTAGTCTTGGTCCGGTCACCTAAGCTCGGGCGAAATCCCGCTCACGCAGGATCAGTCTCTGTCGACAGGGCTAAATCTGGTCATCAAGTATTTGGTCAAATGGCCCTAACCTTTCTCTATCGATTCGGAGTTGTCGCCACAGCCCAAGGGGTCCTCCTTGCAGGCCTCGATATCTACATCTCGGCTTCTCGATGAACCCCGAACGTCTTGGCGTAGGCGGAAAAATGGCATCGACCGTCTGAATCGGCCGCTCATTGTAGATGTTCGCACGCGCCGGTCTGTGCAAGATGGCTGCAACCGTAGCGTACGTGTGAGGTGTCGCGTACCATGGTGCGAAGCGCAATTTCCGACTTCAGGTGTGACGCCATGCCCCCCCCTCGACCTCCGGCGCATTGGGCCGGATTGAGCCTGGACCGCCCGCGCGTCATGGGCATCCTCAACGTCACCCCGGACAGTTTCAGCGATGGCGGCCGCCGAATGCACCCGCAAGCTGCCATCGACGCTGGTCTGGCCATGGCGGCAGCGGGTGCGGACATCATTGATGTCGGTGGGGAAAGCACCCGCCCGGGGCGGAGCCGGTTCCCTCGGAGCTCGAGATGGAACGGGTCCTGCCCGCTATTCGCGCCCTCGCGGCGGCTGGACTGATTGTTTCGATCGATACGAGACACGCCGACACGATGCGGGAAGCCATCGCCGCCGGTGCCCGCATCGTCAACGACGTGTCCGCGCTGGCCGATGATCCGCGCTCGGCCGAGGTTGTCGCTGAACTCGATTGCCCGGTCGTGCTGATGCACCGGCGGGGGGACTTCGGCGACCATGAATGCCCAGGCCGTCTACCGGGACGTTGTGACAGAGGTGCGCGCTGAACTGTCGCTCCGGATCGAGGCCGCGATCCAGGCGGGGTACAGCCGCGAGCAGATCGCTGATCGATCCGGGGATCGGTTTCGCCAAGCAGGCGACCCACTCCGTAGAGGTGTTGCGGGGGCTGTCCGACCTCGGCAGTCTTGGTTATCCGATTCTGGTCGGCGCCTCGCGCAAGAGCTTCATCGGTAGGCTGTCCGGGGAGAGCAAAGCCGATCGCCGGCTGGGCGGATCGCTCGCCGCCGGCCTGTTCGCGGTGCTCCGAGGGGCGTCAATCCTTCGCGTACATGACGTCCGAGAGACGGTTCAAGCGTTAAAACTGTGGCAGACATTGTTTGAATGATGCACAGTTCCGCTTCCCCAACGCCCGGCGTTCCGTTAGAGGGGCAGTCCAATCGGAGCGTGAAATTTGGCTGGAAGGCGCATGACCAAGACACGACGACTGTTCGGCACCGACGGGATCCGCGGCAGGGCCAACACCGAACCGATGACGGCGGGGATCGCGCTGCGCCTGGGCCAGGCCGCGGGCCTGCTGTTCACCCGCGGCGATCATCGGCATCGCGTGGTGATCGGCAAGGACACGCGGCTGTCGGGTTACATGCTCGAACCCGCGCTGACCGCGGGATTCATCGGCGCCGGGATGGACGTCACGCTGCTCGGACCGCTGCCGACGCCGGCCGTGGCGATGCTGACACGATCGCTGCGAGCCGATTTGGGCGTCATGATTTCAGCATCGCACAATCCTTACGAGGATAATGGCATCAAGCTGTTCGGTCCCGACGGCAATAAACTGTCCGACGAGATGGAAGCGGAAATCGAGGCGCTGATGGACACCGGCTTCGCCGACCGTCTCGCCGAACTCCCACCTGCTGGGGCGTGCGGCGCGGCTGGACGACGCGGCGGGGCGGTATATTGAGGCGGCGAAAGCCAGCTTCCCGCGCGGGTCGCGGCTGGACGGACTGCGTATCGTCGTCGATTGCGCTAACGGCGCGAGTTACAAGGTCGCTCCGACCGTGCTGTGGGAGTTGGGTGCCACCGTCATTCCGGCCGGTGTCGCGCCGGATGGGTTCAACATTAACAAGGGCTGCGGCTCGACGGTGCCGGAGTTCCTCTGCGCCAAGGTATTGGAGCATGGCGCGCATCTGGGAATAGCGCTCGATGGCGACGCGGACCGCGTGATTATTGCCGACGAGAACGGCGAGGTCGTCGACGGCGATCAGATCCTGGCGCTGATCGCACAGACCTGGCATCGGTCCGGAATGTTGCGCGGCGGCGGCATCGTTGCGACGGTGATGTCCAATTTAGGCCTGGAGCGGCACCTGGCTGGTCTGGGTCTGCAACTGCACCGGACCAAGGTGGGCGACCGCTATGTGGCGGAGCATATGCGCGCCTCGGGTCTCAATGTCGGGGGCGAGCAGTCCGGGCACCTGATCCTGTCCGATTTTGCCACCACCGGGGACGGATTGTTGGCCGCGCTTCAAGTGCTGGCTGTGCTGGTGCAGCAGGAACGTCCCGCCTCCGAGGTCCTGCAGGTGTTCAGGCGGCTGCCGCAGCGACTGAAGAACGTGCGCTTCAGCGGTGCGTCCCCACTGGGTGAGAAGCGGGTGCAGGCCGCCATCCGCGATGCCGAAGCGCGGTTGAGCGGAACGGGCCGGGTGCTGATCCGTGAGAGCGGCACCGAACCGTTGGTCCGGGTGATGGCGGAGGGCGAGGACAGCGCCGTGGTTGCCGAGGTGGTGGACTCTCTGTGCGAGATGATCGTCGAGGCGGCAGGGATGCGTGAGGCGGTGGTCTAAGCTCCGGACTTAACTGAACCCACTAGATGATGATGGGCGCGGGTTGTGTCCGAGCTTAGGGCTCGCCCAATAGTTCCAGCGCCGCGTCGGGTCCCGCCAGCACTTCCACAAGACGGATCTGGTCCACGTGCGTCAGCCGGTCGCGCATCGCGCTGTCCTTCACCGTTTCGGCCGCCTTGCGTAGCAAGAGGTCGTACGTGGCGCCGCTGCCGACGACGCGCGCTTCCAGCCCCAGGGTCCGAAGCCCGCGCGCAGCGGTCTCCAGGTCTCCGATGGCCCGCGCGTCCGGCGATGAGCCGAGAGTTTGCAACGGCGTGAGAAGCTCCTCCTGCAATCCCAAGGTAAATCGGGCTTTGCAACTATCATCCAACCGACGACGTAACTCTTGCAGTTGCTCGCGCCGCTGGGGTTTGCGAGAACCGAGGCCCAGTTGCTCGAGTAGGATCGCGATACGGGCTGCCATGGCGCCGGCGCCCTCCAGCGTGCCCGACGCGATCAGTACTTCCGTGCCCTCGTCCTGTGCGAGTTGCAACAAGATCCGATCCGCTGCCTGATCGAGCGCCGCCTCGATCGTTTTGGCCATCAGTCCGGACCTCAAGTTTTGGATCGACGCGATAGAAGCGGGCGCTCGAGCCAGCAGCAGCGCGATCAGCATGGGAAGGTCCTCCGGCCTCGTGGCCGCGAGGTTGTCCAACAGAACGCCGATCCCCTCAGGACTTGGCGGCAACCGGCCGTTGGCGGTTTCGGCGCACAGGATATCGAGGGGAACAGCCTGGGCAAGCAATGCAGCAACGGTATCAGCGAGTGGCCGGTACACCACATCGCCCAATCCGCTCTTCTGCCAGGTGTCGGGTATCTCCGACCCTTCGAGGATACGGGCGGCAACCGGCCAGAGCGACCGCCCCAACCGCTCCATCAATGCGGTATCGGCAGTCGTTCGGCCGGCGGCTTCCGCTTCGATCGCGAGCGCGTCGCCACCCATCTCCCGACGGACCATAAGGGCCATCGGCAGCAGTGCCGTGCGTGGGATGGCATGCCGTCCGGGAAGCCAGCGAGAAGCCGGTACGATCAGTGGATCGAGGGGATTAAACATCAACCGGACGAAGCGCAGCGGCCGCGGCGGCCGCAACACCCTCAGTCGTGGCCGTAAAGGTTCGATCAACGCATCGGCTGGTCCGCGAACGGTCATCGCATCCACTTTGGCTACGATCCGTTTGATCTGGGTATCGGGGGCACTGACGATGTCCAGCGTAAGCGCGCGGATCTCGGGCGCGTCCGATGATAGCTGTACAGGGCCCAAGGGGTTCACGTGCTCATTGCGCGCAAGGTCTCGTTGCGCTCGATCATGCAGAGAGCCGCCGCGCCGCTGCGCCACGTGTCGTTTCGGCTTACCACCCTGCAGTTCATTGCTTCCAGCGGGATCTGAACGGGGAACCAATCATTCACCTCGCGTGGCCAAACCGGGAGTGACTGCGCCATTTCCAGCAGGGCAGCGCGCCGGGACGATTCTGAGTCAGCCATTTTCCAGATCAGACAAATAAGCTCCCATCCATCCAGCAGCCAGTCGCAGCGCGCCGCCAATCCGGCGGCATCGTCGGGGTTCGCGACCCAGGATTGCAGCAGCTTCACCGGATCCGCCAGCGCGTCTCGCGTTTGAGCCAGCATCGCCTCGGCTCCGTCGAGGGCTCCTGTCATGGTGCCGATCAACGCCCGGCCTAACGGCTCCATATCATTTTCAGGGTTGTCCAGCAGCCAGCGCCCGATGTCAGCCCGGGCTTCCGCTAGCCGAATGATCAGCCGAGGTACTCGAGCTGCGTGCCCGTCGCGCTCGATGCCGATGGACGCAAACGCGGCGCCCATGGCCGAGAGAACTATTGTGAGATGCGCGGGGGAGCAGCCCGCTGTCGGGGCGATCCTGCGCAATACGAGGCCCGCTTGCCGTTCGAAACCTGGCGTCGATTCCGCCAACGCCGTTGCTTTGCGTTGCGCTGGTTCGATGTGCTCGATCAAAGCGGCCACCAGAAGCGCTTGCGTCGAGAGAACACGTGAATGATCGCTCTTACGTGCCGCTTCGGCCGCCGCTGCAGCCTTCCGTCCCGCGTAGCCTTGCAGCGCGACGTCCAGCGCAGAATCGCGAACGTTTGCCGGATCGATCCGCGCCAGGCAGGAGATGCGCTGGACCAATGCTCGATCGTGAACCGTCGGACTACATAGTTCCAACACCCCCGGCCAGAGCAAGATATAGACGCCACGACCGCCGGAGGAGTTAGGCACGGCAAATTCGGTGCCCGCGCGCTTGGATTGGCGAACCCGGCCGCCGGTCAGCAGTGGTGTGGTAAAGGGGACGGTTACGCCTCGGCTTGCGAATGTCGCCGGTTGATTGAGGTCGATCGATGTAAACGCGTCACTTTGCACACCCCGATAATGCACAGGAATTGATGAATTAAAGGTTACCGCCGCCGAGAGCCCCGATGCACAACCAGGCCGAGGCTTTAGTTCGTCAGCCGCATCCGGACTTCACGCCCCTTCCAGTTCCTCCCGCAGCATCTCCAGCGCCAGCCACCGTTCTTCCGCCGCGGCAAGAGCGCCTTGCGCGGCATCCAGCGCCTGCGTGGCATCGGCGAATCTCGCGGGCTCGCGCGCATACAGGTCAGCGTCCGCGAGCATCTTGCTCAACCGGGCGATGTCGGCCTCCAGAGCGGCGATGCGACTTGGCAGGGTGTCCAGCGCATGCTTGTCCTTGAACGTCATTTTCCGGGCCGGCGCCTTAGCGACAGGCGGCGCGGTGCGCGGCCGGACGGCCGGTGGCGTCGAGGCGACCCTGGCCGGGCCCCGCTGCGCCAGCATGTCGGTGTAGCCGCCGGCATACTCGATCCAACGGCCGTCGCCCTCGGTTGCGATCACGGAGGTCACGACACGATCCAGAAAGTCACGGTCATGGCTGACCAGCAGCACCGTGCCGGCGTAATCAGCAAGCCGTTCCTGCAGCAGTTCAAGGGTTTCCAGATCCAGATCGTTGGTCGGTTCGTCCAGCACCATCAGGTTGGACGGCGTGGCGAAGGCGCGGGCCAGCGTCAGCCGGCCGCGTTCGCCCCCTGACAGCACGCCCACTGGGGTGTTCGCCTGCTCGGGCCCGAACAGGAAATCCTTCATGTAGCTGACGACATGGCGGTTCTGGCCGCCGACCGTTACGGTGTCGCCGGCGCCTCCGGTCAGGGTTTGCGACAGGGTTTGCAGCGGGTCCAGGGCGTCTCGACGCTGGTCCAGTTCGACCTCGGCCAGGTTGGTGCCGAGCTTTACTTCGCCCGTGTCGGGGTCGAGTTTGCCGGTCAGCATGTTGAGCAGCGTGGTCTTGCCGGCACCGTTCTGCCCGACAATGCCGACGCGGTCGCCGCGGATGATGCGCGTGGAAAAGTCCCGCACCACCGTCCGGCCAGCGTATGCCTTGCTGATCCCGTCGGCCACCATGACGAGGCGGCCGGAAAGGTCGGCCTCGGCGGCTTCCAACTTCACCTTGCCCAAGGCGCCACGCTGCTCCTTGTGCTTCTTCCGCAGGGCATGCAGATCGCCGAGCCGCTTCTGGTTGCGCTTGCGCCTGGCGGTGACGCCGTAGCGGAGCCAGTCCTCCTCCATCACGATCTTCCGGCCGAGTTTGTGGCGCTCGATTTCCTCCTGTTCGAGCACCTGGTCGCGCCAGCCTTCGAACTGGGCGAAACCCTGGTCCAGCGTGCGCGTGATGCCTCGGTCGAGCCAGACGGTGGCGCGCGAGATCCGTTCAAGCAGGCGCCGGTCATGGCTGATCAGGACGATCCCGGATCGCATGCCGGACAACTCTTGTTCCAGCCACTCGATGCCGGGAAGATCGAGGTGGTTGGTGGGTTCGTCCAGCAGCAGGATGTCGGGTTCGGGGGCCAGGACGCGGGCCAGAGCGGTGCGCCGGGCCTCACCGCCGGACAGTTTTTGCGGGTCCTCGGCGCCGGTCAGCCCGAGTTGTTCCAGCAAATACGATGCTCGGTATTGGTCGGTGGCGGCGGCATGGGCTAGGCCGGCTTCGACATACTCCAGCGTGGTCGCGAAGCCGGCGAAATCGGGCTCCTGTGGAAGATAGCGGATCGTGGCGCCTGGTTGGGCGAAACGCCGGCCGGAGTTCCGGCTGCACCAGGCCCGCGGCGATACGCAGAAGGGTCGATTTGCCGGAGCCGTTACGGCCGACCAGGCACACCCGATCGCCAGCGGAAACGGACAGACCGGCACCGGTGAGTAGCGGGACGGTGCCGAATGACAGGGCGATATCTTGCAGCGTGAGAAGCGGAGGGGGCATGGCGGGCTCTATAACGCTGTGCCGCGATATTTTCTAATCGTGGTCGTCAGCGGGTGAACGGATGTTGCCATTCGTATCCGCTATCAAAACCCGCTACGGGCCACCCGCTGGGCCGTAGCGTTTTGCAGGTCAGCGGCGATGATCCGGGCATGGCCAACTGAATGCCGAGCGCCCGCCGGGCGGCACGGCAAGCCCTTCTCGGAAGGAGCACACCGGCGAACCAGTCGCCGCAAATTACAAGGTCGAGCCCTACCGCATCGTATTTGGTCGAGACCGACAGCCGAATCGAAACCCTATCCCTGCCGGCACTTCATACGCGGGTTCTTCTTGTTGATGACATAAACCCGCCCACGGCGTCGCACCACGCGGCAGTTCTTGTCCCGTATCTTAGCGGAACGCAGGCTGTTACGAACTCTCATGACGCACTTCTAACCCTGGGCTGACGGAGGGCGGCTAGGTAGTTGTCCATTCTTGCCGTGTCAAGCGCGGCGGGTGGAAAACAGCCTACCTCGCCACCACAACACCGGTGTCTAAATCAGCGCAAGCTCTCGGTAGCCGTCCGCCGCCACCGCGTCGCAGTGCTCGCGATAGGCGGGATACCCGCCGCTGTAGCGCATGATCTTTCGGGTCTGCTTGCCTTCGACATTGCGGTTGATGCCGGTCATCCACGAGTCCACCTCATTGGCCAGCAGCCCTTGGCCCATGGCTTTGACATGCTCGGTCCACCTTGCCGTTCCTGCCTCGGTGGCCTCGATCCGCGTCAGGCCGTGGTCCCGCGCGTGGCGGATCAGGCCGGTCACCCAATCGACGTTGTATTCGGCGGCGCGCGGAAAGTTGCCGAGGCCGGCATGCGGGCCCATCGCCATCAGCATGTTGGGAAAGTCTTCGACCAGGACGCCGAGGTAGGTCTGCGGCCCGTCGCTCCACTTGTCCTTCAGCCGGCGTCCATCGACGCCTCTGATATCGATCCGGTCGAAAGCGCCGGTGATCGCATCGAAGCCGGTCGCGTAGATGATCATGTCGAACTCGTATTCGGCATCGCTGGTCTTGATGCCGGCCGGCGTGATGCGCTCGATCGGCGTCTCGTTGATGTCGACCAGTTTGACGTTCGGCTGGTTGTAGACCTCGTAATAGTGCGTCTCGAGCGGCAGACGGCGGGTGCCGAAGCCGTGGTTCTTCGGGATCAGTCTCTCGGCCACCGCCGGGTCCTTCACGCGCTGACGGATCTTGCGCGCAACGAAGTCGGAGATCAGCGCGTTGGCCTCGCGATCCACCAGGATGTCGCGGAAGTTGCCCTGCCAGATGCCGAAGCCAGGTTCGCTATATAGTTTCTCGAAGAACGCCTCGCGTTCTTCTTGTGTCACCTCCAGCGCGGAGCGCGGATCGGGGCTATGGATGAAGCAGCCAGGGGTCTCGTGGCAGCGCGCGAAGATCTCGGGATAGCGATCCCGGATCTGGCGCATCTGTTCTTCGGAGATCCTGGAGTTATGCAACGGCGCGCACCAGTTGGGCGTGCGCTGGAACACGGTCAGGTGGCCGACTTCCTTGGCGATGGTCTGAATGGTCTGCACGGCGGTAGCGCCAGTGCCGATCACCGCGACTCTCTTGCCTTCGAAGTTCACCGGTTCCTTCGGCCAGAGGGCGGTGTGGCAGGACTGACCCTTGAACGTGTCGAGTCCCGCGATGCGCGGCATGGTCGGCGCTGAGAGGACGCCGATGGCGGTGATCAGGAAGCGAGTGTGGTAGCGCCTGCCATCCTCCAGCATGACGTCCCAGCCGCGCGTTTGCTCGCGGTAGTGCGCGGCGCTGACGCGGCTGCGGAACTGGATATCGCGCCGTAGGTCGAATTTGTCGGCGACGTAGTTGAGATAGCGTTCGGTTTCGGGTGCTGACGCGAAGTGTTCGGCCCAGTTCCACTCCTGCAACAACTCTTCCGAAAACGAATAGCCGTAGGTCCAGCTTTCGGAATCGAAGCGCGCGCCCGGGTAGCGGTTCCAGTACCAGGTGCCGCCGACATTGCTGCCGTCCTCGAGCACCAGCGTCTTCAGACCGAGTTCGCGCAGCTTGTATAGCTGGTAGAGACCGGAAACGCCGGCGCCAATGATGACAGCGTCAAAATCCAGGGTCGCATCGGTCTCGGCGTGGTACGCAGGAGCCTGTGAGTTAACCATGCTTTCCTCCCCTGGAGGTCATCGATTTCTGGGTGGCGGCAACGGACAGTGACTTTCTCGCTGTTCAGCCGCTGCGGCAATAGGCAGTCACTTGGCACGTGGTCGATGCCCGTCCTACGATTATCCGCGGCTTGAACTAGCGGAATTCCGGTTCAGGCTCTCGTCGGCCGCGCTAGAGCGAGGAACGAGAAGCCGGCGAGCGGGATCACGACGTCCATCCAAAGCAGCAATCCGGCATTGCCAGCCGCGTAGTTGTTGTGCGCGATCATCTGGTAGATGTGTCCGCCTGCCGCCCCAAGCAGGAACACCGCAGGACCGGTTACCGCGGCCAGACGCAGTTCGTAGCCTCCGCGCCAAGCGAGGAAGCCGACAAGGGCGAAGCCAAGGCTCGCGAAGCCAAGTTCTGTCTGAAACGGGCTATCCGCCCAGCCTATGAAGCGCGCGGACATAGCGCCGAAGAAGACGTGGTAGACAAAGTTTACGAGGTAGAGAAAACCAATTGGGAACAGCACGTAGTAGGCTAGCAGGTGCTCGCCGACGACCGTGCGGCTCCGCGGCGGCGGATGGCGGGCAATCGCGACCGCTGCCGCGAGCAGACCGAGCACAAAAAATTCGAACCCGAACTCAGCAAGCACGAAGCTAATGACCGCGTCCATCGTTCCTCCATTACGCACTACCCCGAATTCTGCACGGCAACGGACCGCTGCCGAACTCAGGATAGGCTGCCACGGCGTGTGTGGCCGACCCATAGCCTGTCATCGTTGGCTTGGCGGCTAGCAGGATAATCTCCGGAAAATTTCAACATGAATGCGGCGCTGCAGCGGAGTAGTTCCAGACCGGCGCGATCCGGACCCACGAGATTAGCGCCAGCGGCCCTGCGGCTGGCCGCGAGCCGCCTGGGCACCGGTCTCGCATTTCCTCCTCGTCAGTCTGCTCTCCCCAGGCCGACTAGGAAGCCTGCGGCGAAGCCGTAAGCAACAGCTCGATCGGGTTCCACGCGAACGCCACCTGAGCGACCGATTGGCCGGCGATCCGGATAGTCTGTTCAGCCACTGGCCTGCCACCCAGACGCTGGTAAAACCACCGGCTTGGGTTATCGCGCAGCACCCACAGGTACGCGGACTTGCAGCCGATATCCACCAGATGGGCCCCCGCCGCACGCATCAGGCGCCGGCCGACGCCTCGTTCCCGCCAGTCGTCCAGCACGTAAAGCGTCTCAACCTCTCCCTCCGCCAGACGTCTGCCGCCAATATCGGCGTTCCGCGCCCGCCCCGCCGTGGTGAACCCGATGATCCGCGGCACGCTTCCCGCCGGCACGTCCGCGCCCGAAGCCGTCGCCACTGTAACTCCCGTGCCGCCCCGGATCGCCGCGTCATAAAATGCCGCCTGCCGCGACACCGACATGCGCGCGAGAAACGTGTCCGGCAGAATTCCCGGGTAGGTGCTCCGCCACGCCGCGACATGCACGGCACCGATCGCGATGGCGTCCGCAACTCGCGCTTTCCGTAGGGAAATCAAGCGGCTCGCTCCAGAACGGCGGTGAAGAACCCATCGGTTCCATGCCGCGCCGGCGTGAGCAAAAGGAAATCGCCACTGTTCGGCGGTGGCGGCTCCAGCAGCCAGGCCTGAGCCAGCGGGACGACACGGAACGCCGGATGGCGAAGCAAAAAGCCAGACACCTGAGCCTCGTTTTCCTCTTCTAGCAGAGAACACGTAGCGTAGACCAAACGCCCGCCGTTGCGAACTAGGCTTTGAGCGGTATCGAGAATGCGCGCCTGCTTGAGAAGCAGTTCCGTAAGATCAACGTCCCTTAACCGTAGCCGAGCATCCGGGTTTCGGCGCCAGGTGCCAGTGCCGGTGCACGGCGCATCGACCAAGACCCGATCAAATGTGCCTGCGCGCCGTTTCAGCCACTTGTCGCCGGCCTCCACCAGGTGGCGCTCGACATTGTGCACGCCGGCGCGGCGCAAGCGGCGGACAGCGCCGTCCAACCGAGCCGCGGAAACATCGCACGCGACGATCTGCCCGCGATTCTCCATCGCCCCCGCCAAAGCAAGGGTCTTGCCGCCCGCACCGGCGCACCAGTCCACCACGCGCATGCCGGGCATGGCGCCGACCAGAGCGGCGACCAACTGGCTGCCTTCGTCCTGGATCTCGATCAGTCCCGACTGGAAGGCCGCCCCGCTGGTGACCGGGCGTCGGCCATCGATGCGCAGGCCCCACGGCGACAGCTTCGTCAGCTCGGTTTCCCATCCTTCGGCGGCAAGGGCGGCATGAGCCTGGTCGCGGTCGCCTTTCAAGAGGTTCACACGCATGTCGAGCGGCGCCGGTTCGGACAGCGCGGCCATCTCAGCCATCAGGCTGGTGCCGAAGCGCGACGCCAGCCGAGGCAGTAGCCAGTCTGGAACTTCCAGCCGCACCGCCTCTGGCATCGTGGGGTGGTTCAGCGTGTGCCCGGCGATGCGCGACAGCACCGCATTTTCCGCCCCCGACAGTGGCTCTGCCGCGAATTGCCCGCCGGAGAATGCCTGCGCGACGCCGGCCTTCGCCCACCCCTCCAACAGCAGGGACGCCGCTACCAGCAGGCGCGGCGATTGCCTGGCATCGCCCAGCCACCAGCCGAGACGCCGGCGGGTGCGCAACACACTCCAGACGCGATCCGACACGGCGCGCCGGTCACCGGAGCCGATGTAGCGGCGCGACCGAAAAAAGTCGTTGGCGACGGCGTCGGCGGGGCGTTTCACCGCGCCTTCGATGACCTCAAGCAGATCGATCGCAGCCGCGATGCGCGCGGCGGGGGTCAAGCCGGCAGGTCCGGGGAAGCCGACACATCGGGCATTTCAGTCATCGCCGGCCAGAATGAAGAGCAACCGGCTCATCATCCTCTCGCCACGCTCGCATCGATCCGGGCAACAAGCTCTGGTGGCAACGGACCCGCTTCAGCGGCCGCGACGCACGCAGCGAGTTCTGCGCGATTCTTGACGCCCAGAACCAATGTGTCGATCGGCAGCCCGAGCGCGTAGCGGTGCGCCACGATGGCCGGGTCTTCGCCGAGGTCCGCGCACAGCGATCGAAACCCCTGGGCCAGGCCATAATCCAGCACCTCGGGATGATCCGGCGGCAACTCGCGGTCGATCGCCGCGGTCAGAGCGCCGGCCTGAACGGCGCGGATGCCCATGACGCCGACCCCGTTCGCCCGAGCCGCGGCCATCACCGCGCGCGGCTTGGCCGGCCCGTCGAAGAACTTCAGCCCGCCCGGCGAGTCCAGCAGGTTGGCGATACACTGCACCGCGGCCGGCTTCGGGATCCTCGGCCAGCGCCTCGATGATCGCGTCCGGATGCCCGATCCCGGTCAGCCCCCAGGCGCTGATCAGCCCATCGGCCTTCAGTCGCTCGAACGCCGGCCGGACATGCAGAGCGGAACAGCGACAGGGAAGTCAGGCGGCTGACATCCCGTGCGTTCCACATCGGATGTCCGTCCGGGACCAAATTCGAGTGCAGGAAGAAAATATCGAGCTTGTCCCGCTGCAACAGCCGCAGGCTGGTCTCGATGGATTGACGCAGAACGCGAATATACTTGCTCCGGCTCGGGGTTGCCGAGGTTGCACTTGCTGGTGACATAAGACCCCATGAGGCAGACGGCCACCGAACGCCTCGCCCACCACGCGTTCCGCCTTCCGTCGCCGTAACGCGGCGCCAGATCCAGCAGGTTGATCCCCGCTGCAACCGCGGCGTGGACCGTGGCGACACATTCCTCGAACGTCGTCTGGCCCCACAGCATGCCCAGGCCGCCACCGCCCAGGGTGAGTGTGGAAACGGGGAACAAGGGCCCGAATGGGTGGAGCTTCATGGTAGTTCCTTCGGCGTGTTTTGTGGACGATGGTCCGGTGGTGGTCAAACCCCGGACCGCCGCTTGCACTCGGCGTCGACCTTGCGCACTGTGAGCCTACAGCGAGCAAACAATTCACCGCCGCCACCGGAAGGAAACGTACACTCAATGTCGGGCCAATCGACACCGCTTTTGTCCGTACGGGGTGTCACGCTACGCTTCGGGGGCGTGGTCGCGCTCGATGACGTTAGCTTCGACGTGATGCCGGGGCAGATCGCCGGGCTGATCGGCCCTAATGGTGCCGGCAAGACCACGTTGTTCAATTGCCTCAGCCGGCTTTACCAGCCTAGCGCGGGAGAAATCATCTTCGAGGGCCAGTCGGTCCTGTCCGTGCGCCGCCATAAGATCCCGATGATCGGCATCGGCCGCACCTTCCAGAATGTCGCGCTGTTCGACCGGCTGACGGTGCTGCAGAACGTGATGGTCGGCCGTCATAGCCGCACCAGCGCCGGTTTCGTGGAAAACGCATTTCGGCTGCCGGCGGTGGGCCGCGAGGAAAAAGCGGTGCGGGAAAAGGCCATGAACCTGATCGAGTTCATGAATCTGACCGCCTTCACCGACCGCGTCGCCCACGGCCTGCCGTTCCCCATTCGCAAACGCGTGGAGCTCGCCCGTGCGCTGGCCGCCGAACCGAAGCTGCTGTTGCTGGACGAACCGGCCGCCGGCCTGAACCACGAAGAGGTGCATACGCTGGAAGGCCAGATCCGCCGGGTGCGCGATATCCAGGGCGTGACGGTGTTGCTGGTCGAGCATCACATGAGCCTGGTGATGTCGGTGTCCGACAAGGTCGTGGTGGTGAATTTCGGCCGCAAGATCGCCGACGGCCGGCCGGAGGAGGTCCAGCAGAACCCGGATGTCATCCGCGCCTATCTGGGCACCGCTGCTTAACTAAGTTTATGGAAATATTGGAGGAATAACCAAAGGTGCCACATCGCCTGGCCTCCGTCATCCTAGCTCATCCAGCAGTGCCTTCGCGTCCTTCAGGTCCGGCGCATCGAAACCTTCGGTGAACCAATTGTAGATCGGACCGAGCAGATCACGGGCCTCCGCGCGCTTGCCCTGGTCGCGCCAGAGCCGGGCGAGGCTGCAGACGCTGCTTGCAACTGAAAAAGCTTCGCGTTCTGACGTCGCGCAACGGCGATGGCCTGAAGATAAGCTTGCTTCAGCCGCCGCCTCGATCTCCACGACCAAGAGGAACTCGCCCCGCATCCGATAACATGCGGCCTCTACCGACGCATCCTCGCGTCGCCTCGATCAGACATGCCGCCTCGTCGAGGCATTTCAGTCCCTCTTCGGCTCTCCCGCGTTCCGATAGCAGTCCGCAAGCAAGAGGAGGTACATCGGCACCATACACAAGCGCCCCTGTCGCACGGTAGGCAGCCAAACCTTGCGAGACCAGCGCCAAGCCTTGATCCGTGCTTCCCAACTGTGACAGGGCCGACCCTCGATAAATGCTTGCGAGGCGGCAAAATAGGGAAGGACGTGTTCAGCGCAATGAGCCTCCGCTTCCTCGGAACGTGCCAACAACACGGGGGGTTCTAATCGGACGCTGACGCCACGATCACAAGAACCGATGAGGACGAGCGCCAGCGTCAGCGCATGGACGCGCTGCCGTGCGTTTACCAGCGCCTTATCGGACGTGACCTTCGCTTGATCCAAGAGACCCAGACGACAGCGCAGTGGACAAACAACTTAGTCCGGTGGCATGCGGAAGTTGCGGAGAGATCATGGCAAAGACTGGGCGGTGCGCTGGATCGTATAACTCAAGCAGCTGTTCTGCATAAGCGCGAGCCGCGACGAAATCACCGCGATACAACAATGCCGATGCAGCATTGAGGCAGGCAGTTGATTTGATGACGGGATCGTTGCGAGCCTCGCCAAGTCTGTCAGATGTTCCATAGCACTCTGACACGCCAGCGGTAGCTCGCCCCGAGGATGAATACCCAGATTGGACGTAGAGCACGTTCGCAAAGTGCGGCGGGCCGGTCGAGCTGATCGCAGAGTTGTCGCGCACGGGCCAAGGTTTCCGTCCACTGCCGGTGCCGCATACCCCTGCGTTTGCATCAGCGTTACGACGAGTGCACTTTGCAGATCCAGCTCCTGTTGCTGACGCTCGGGCCCTCGGGCAGACCGGCAAGCACGTTCAAGCCCTTGCGCTAGCTGGGCCTCCGCCTCCAGGCGTCGCCGAGCGCGCCATCGCCTGCTGGCCGGCCTTCAGCCAATAGCCGACCGTTCTCTCGCCTGCCCCGCTTCCGCGCAGTGCTGAGCGAGCAGCGCAGGTTGCGCCAGCACGATCTCCGGAAAGCGGTCTTCCAGGGTCGCGCCAATACGGGCGTGCAGCCGCTGGCGCCGGCTGCGCAGCAATGTGCCGTAGGCTGCATCCTGCACCAGCGCGTGCTTGAAGATGTAGCTGGATTGCGGCGGCGTGCCGCGGACGAACAACAGGCCGGCGTTCGTCAGCCGATCGAGCGCCTCGCGAAGTTGCGGCTCCGGCAGATCGGTGACGGACGCCAGCAGCCCGAACCCGAACTCGCGGCCGATCGCCGCGCCGGTTTGCGCAACGTCCTTGGCGGCCGGTCCCAGCCGATCCAGCCGCGCCATCAGCGAGGCGTGCAAGGTCGCCGGCACCGACAGCGCCGGATGTGGCACGGCGGACAGCGCCGCCGGTGCCTGCGCGCCGGACTTCGAGCACCGCCTTGGTCAGTTCCTCGACGAACAGCGGCACGCCATCGGTGCGCTCGGCGATCTCCTCCATGATCTCGGGTGGCAGCGCTCGCATTCCCGGCGACGTTTGCGACCATCGCCGCGGTGTCGCGCCGGTCGAGCCGTGCCAGCGTCAGCATCGTCACATGCGGCTGCCCGATCCACGGCGGCTGAAACTCGGGGCGGAACATCGCCAGCAGCAGCACCGGCCAGTCCGCGACCCGCTCTATCATGCGGTCCAGCAGTTCGCGCGAACTCGGGTCGATCCAGTGAAGGTCATCGAACATCATCAGCACCGGCTGCTGCCGCGAAAGACCTTCAACCTGCCGCAGCAGCGCCTCGAACGTCTTTTCCTTCTTGCGCTGCGGCGTGACATCGAGCGGCGGTGCGAGATCGACTGACGGCAGCGAGTGCAGTTCCGCGATCAGCGCCACGTCTTCCATCGGCGGCGCGGTGGCGGCGAGCAGCGCTTGCAGTTTGGCCAGCCTGGCCGCCGGCTCGTCCGCGTGCGGGAAGCCGGCCGCCCGCTCCATCTGCGCGATCACCGGATAGAGCGCGCTGTCCTGATGGTGCGGCGAGCAGAAATAGCGCAGCCGGATGTGCGGTTCGGCGGCGATCCGCTCGGCCAGCGCCTCGGCGAGGCGGGACTTGCCCACGCCCGGTTCGGCGGAAATCAGCACCACCCGTCCGTTGCCGGCCTTCGCCTGCGCCCAGCGGCGGAGCAGCAGTTCCATTTCCTCGTCGCGGCCGACCAGCGGCGTGGCGCCGGAACGCAGCGCCTCGAACTGGCTCGAGCGTGCGGTTTTCGGCCAGCACTTGCCATGCCGGCACCGCCGCCGGCAGACCTTTGAGCTCGACCGTGCCGAGGTCCTGGCACTCGAACAGGCCGCCGATCTGCCGGCGGGTGGCCGCGTCGATCACCACCTGATTCGGCCCGGCGAGGCCCTGCAGGCGTGCCGCGAGGTTCGGCGTCTCACCGACCGCCGTCTGCTGGCGAGAATCACCGGAGCCGATCGGCTCGCCGATGACCACGAGTCCCGTTGCGATGCCAATGCGAACCTGCAGCGGTTCGCCGCCCACGGGTGTCGCGCTGACCGCGGCGGCAACAGCGAGGCCGGCACGCACGGCGCGTTCGGCGTCGGTCTCGCGGGCTTCCGGCCAGCCGAAATAGATCAGCACGCCGTCACCCACGTAACGCGCAATGAAGCCGTCGAACTGGTGGATCGTGGTGGCGACGCAAGCCTGATAGGTGCGGATGACCTCCCGCAGATCCTCGGGATCGAGCCGCGATGAGAGGGCGGTGGAGCCGATGAGATCGCAGAACATCACGCTGAGCGGGCGGCGTTCGGCGGTGGTTTCCAGACGGGCCGAGGCTTCTCGGTCGGCTGACGCTCGGCGGCCGCGGGATCAACAACCGGCGTGCTCTTTCAGGACGCAACGCGGCGATCGCTTCCAGCAGTCGGCGGCGATGGCCGACCGAGGTGATGCCGAGATCCTTGAGGTCGTCGGCGGTCAGATTGGGCAATAGTTCGGCGCCGACGTCATTCTCGCGGAATGCCGCCTCGTATTGTTCGAGACCGAGCGCTCGCAGCCAGTCCGCGACGTCCATTGCCGCTCCCCGGTCAGCCGGACCCTTAGCCTAGCATGACGTAGATAGCTTGGGCAGGTCCAGGTTTAGGACGGTCGATACTCGACGGTGGGACGCCGCGCTCCGGGCCACACACCCTGATCCCTTGCTACATCAGCGCCACATCCTTGTCGGCAGCGGCGAATTCGTGTCCGCCGCTGCCGTCCTCCAGCAGATGCAGGTCATGCGGGTCCCAGCGCGCCACCACGCGGTCGCCGATGTCGATCGGATCACGGAAGAACTCGGCGTCGGGAACGTGCGCGACAAATTCCTCGTCATTGGCGAGGTCAAGGGTGACCTTGACGTAGCTGCCCTGGTTCTCGATGGCGTGGACAACGCCGACGGCGGCGTTGATTTCGTCGCCGGCTCGGGCGGTGGCGTCCTTGGTGAGCATGATCCGGTCGCGGCGGATAGCGGCGAACAGCGCCGCACCCGGTGCAGGGCGGCGCAGCGCCGAGCGGGAATTGCGCGCGCGAGCCGTCGGCGCCGGCAACCAGCGACCAGGGGTCGGTGACGCTGTCAAGCACGCCGGTCAGCACGTTCTGGCCGCCGATGAAGCGGGCGACATAGGCGCTGCGCGGGGCGACATAGATGTCACGTGCGCTCGCGGCCTGTTCGATGCGTGCCCTGCGTCATCACCACCACCAAGTCGGCGACCGCGATCGCCTCCAACTGCGTGTGGGTGACGTGGATGAACGTGATGCCGAGTTCCTTCTGCACCCGGCGCAGTTCACCGCGCATTCGCAGACGAAGATACTCGTCAAGCGCCGACAGCGGCTCGTCGAGCAGCAGCACCCTTGGATTGGTGATCAGCGCGCGGGCCAAGCGCCACGCGTTGCTGTTGGCCTCCCGACAGTTCCGCCGGCAGGCGGTTGGCGAAGCGTTCCATGTGGACCTTGGCGAGCAACTCGCGCGCCGTGGCGGAGCGCGCCTCGCGGCTGGCGCCGCGCATCTTCAGCGCGAAACTGACGTTGTCCAGCACACTGCGGTGCGGGAACAGCGCGTAGCTCTGGAACATCATCGCGGTGCCACGCTGCACCGGGTCCAGCCCCAGCACTGATTGGCCGCCGATGCGCACGTCACCGAGGTCGGGTTCTCGTGTCCCGCGATCATGCGCAGGATGGTCGTTTTGCCGCAGCCGCTCGGACCGAGCAGGCAACAATAGGTGCCGTGGTCGATGTCAGGTTGAGATCGGCAACCGCGGTCGTGTCGCGGAAGCGTTTGGTGACGCTCACTAAGTCGATGCGGCCGTTGCCGGCGGTCTGGGGCGAGATCATGCAGGGTTCCGGGCGCGTCAGGTGGGCTCGCCGCGCGAGGCTCGGCGGCGGCGTTGGATGAGGGCGATCGAGCCGAGGGCGGTGCCGATGACCACAAATGAGACGATGGTGGTGACCGTGCCAACGGCATATAGCGCCGGCGAGGTGACGTTCGTGGTCATCGTCCAGATCTCGATCGGCAGAGTATTCTCGCTGCCCGAGGTCAGCACGGTACGGGGAAATTCATCATAGGACAGGGTGAAGCCGAACAGTGCGACGCCAATGATGCCGGGCAGCAGAATGGGCAACGTCACTTCGCGCATCCGCTGCCATGCGGTCGCGCCGAGGTCCTTGGCGGCTTCTTCGTAGGCGCGATTGAACCGGCCAAGCACGGCGAACATGATCAGCAGCCCGAACGGCAAGCGTCCAGGTCAGCTGTGCACCAAGCCCCGAGGTGGTCCAGTCGGTCACCCAGCCGAGCTCGTTGAACAGCACGTTGATCCCCAGACCAACGAAGAGGCCGGGCATGATCAGGCTGGCGATCGCGATGTAGAACATGATCGCCGATCCCGCGAAGCTGCGGCGGAAGCCCAGGCCGGCGGCGACCGACAACACGACGGTCAGCAGCGACACCACGGCGCCAAGGCCAATCGAACGCTGGAACGCGCCGGCGATGTCGCCGGAGCGGGCGTTCGGATCGACCAGTTCGTGGAACCAATGGGTCGAGACACCCGCCAGCGGGAACGTCAGTCCGCCGTCCTCGCCTTGGAACGACAGGATATAGACGACGAACATCGGGCCGTAGAGGAAGATCACGAACAGAACGAAGAAAGCGGCGAAGAACCAGAACGTCCAGGGACGCGATCCGGCATCATGTTGCGCCATGCCGTGGCTCTCCCTAGGTGGCGAGTTGTTTGCGGACGTCGACGACCCGCAGGATGGCCGCGACCATGAGCGTCACGATGATCAGCAGCAGCACCGCGCTGGCGGCGGCGGGCGGATATTGCATCGCCGAGACCTGATTGTACAGCGCCGACACCACCGACGTGCTCTGCCCGCCGCTCATCACCTTGACGACGAAGAAGTCGCCCATCACCTGCGTCACGACGAAGATCGAGCCGAGGGCGATACCGGTCTTGGATAGCGGCAGCACGATCTCCCACACCACGCGGAACCGTCCGGCGCCGGCGTCGCGCGCGGCCTCCAGCAGGCTACGATCGATGCGTGCCATGGAGTTGAAGAGCGGCACGACCATGAATAGCGTGAACAGGTGGACGTAGCCGACCACGACCGCGAAATCTGAATAAAGCAGGAATTCCAGCGGCGCGTGGATCAGCGCCGACCTTGGTCAAAGCTTGGTTGACGATGCCGTTCTTGCCCAGGACCGGCAGCCAGGAGATCATGCGAATGATGTTGGAGGTCCAGAATGGCACCGTGCACAGCAGGAATAATCCGATCTGCCAGAGCACGCTGCGGACGTGGAACACCAGGAAATAGGATACGTTGAAGCCGATGATCAGGGTCAGTGCCCAGACGATGGCGGCAAACTTCAGCGACTTGGCGTACTGCTCCAGCGTTACGGTTGAGGTGAAGACGTCGCGATAGTTGTCCACGATGAACGTTTCGACGATCTGCGCATTCTCGTAGTCGAAGAAGCTGACGGCGATCACCACCAGCATCGGCACCACGAAAAAGAACAGCAGGATCAGCGTCGTCGGGCCGACCTGCAGCCACGAGACGGAAGTTGGCGGCAGCTTCATGGGTTCCCACGCAGGGTTGTGGCGAAAAGCGGGGCGGGTTGCTCAGCGCCGCCCGCCCCTCGGTCGGGATCAGGCGCCGACGAACTCGTTCCAGCGCTTGGTGAGGTATTTGTCCTCATCCATCAGGGTGTTCCAGCAGGCGATATTGCCCATCCGGTCCCAGAACGAGCCACCGTCCCGGGTGACGCCCTTCTTCTCCATCAGATGGCCGTACGGGTCCATGATGTCGGCCGCGGCCGGCTTGCCTTCGTACCAGTAGGCCCACTCATCGGCGGTCATGAAGTTCTTCGCCGTTTCCGGCACCGCGCTGTAGTAGCCCTGTTTGGCGATGAACCCGCCTTGCCAGCCGGAATTGTACCAGTTGAGATATTCCATCGCTGCGTCGGCCTTAAGCCCGGTCAGATGCGCCATCGGCGACAACAGGCTCGACCAGCCGCGATAGCCTTCCTTGAGCGGCGCATAATAGCAGTCGATATTGCGGCTGCGCACGGCGGTGACGGCGGGCGACCACATCGACTGGATAACCACCTCGCCGGAGGCCATCAGGTTCACCGACTGGTCGAAATTTGTCCAGAACGCGCGGAAATGGCCGGCCTTCTTGAACCCGGTCATGATGTCGATCGTCTTGTCGATCTCGGCGCGGGTCATGTTGCCCTTATTCGCGTATTTCAGGTCGCCACGGGATTCGAGCGCCATCGCCACGTCCATGATGCCGATCGAGGGCGCATCAACCAGCGCGGCCTTACCCTTGAACTCGGGGTTGAGCAGTTCCTTCCACTCGGTGACCTTGCGGCCGATCAGGTCCGGGCGGATGCCAAGCGTGTCGGCGTTGTAGACCATCGGGATGCCGGTCATCCAATCGGTGGCCTGCTTGGCGAGCTTGGTGCCGTCCTTGTCGGCCCAGTACTGCACCGAAAATGGCGAGACGCCTTGACGTCGAGACTTTGCGCCCGTCGGGATAGTCACCTTTGGTGAAAATCGGGACGATCTTGTCGTACAGTTTGTACTTGGCCGTCGGGATCGGCGCCAGCACCTTCTTGCCCTGCAGACGGATCATATCGAACGATTCCATGTCGTTGATGTCGATCGTCTTGGGCTGGGTGAACAGGCGGTTGAGTTGGGTGTTGGCGTCCACGACCTGGATTTCGATCGTGAAGCCAAGGTCCTTGCTGGCCTGAATGCCGATTTCCTTGATGGCCGAGTACGATTGGCCGACGTGCAGAAGTTTGATGTCCTTGAGGTTTTGCGCCCAAATCGTCGGGAAGCCGCGGATCGCATCCGACCCGATGGCGACCCCGGCGCCCCCTGCGGCCGCCTTGAGCACATGCCGTCGCGACACGCCGGCGCGCGTCGGTTTCGTTGTGTCGGTCATACTGGTTCACTCCCATTGATAGGCACATCAGTCACGAACAGCGGCGCATGCCCAAGAGATACCCGCTCATTTTGGGGCGGGCCCTCTCGCAATCCCTCGGAGGCCCTTGACGCTTGAGTCGCCGGCTTTCCGCGTAAAGCTACCACCCGTTGGGCGGTTCGCAAGGGTTTAGATGAAGGGGCGCCCCGTCGTGACCGGCCCCCTGCCCCACCTGAAGCGCTTCCGTCCAGCCACCACCCACATGTTGTCATTGATTGAAGGACACCCCATCGCTAGAATGTTTTTTGATCGAAGCGAATTGCCGATAATGCGGCTTTTGGCGAATATCCTGTTTAGAGAGGCCGGCTAGGCCGGTGACTGGAACGCCGATGTCATGGGTAAAGAGCGCCAAGGAGGCTCGATGGCCGTTGCCGTCGATTGCCGCAATTGTTTTCGCGGCAGTCTTGCTGGCAGGCTCGCGGCCTTCGTCAGCAAAGCTGCCGTGCGGGGAACAGCCGGAAGTCCTCCCCGTCGAATTTGCGGAAAAACTGAAGGGTGACGTGGATGGTAATGTCACCATCGTCCTGCAGGCGTCACCTGCCGTCGATCGGCGAAAACTGGTGGCCAGCCAGCGGCGTGAGTTGCGGCGGAAATATCCCGACGTCGACAAGCCAACGATTGACAGATACATGCTCTGGACGACCTGCCAGACCATCTCGAGCGAACCGGCCCTCGGTGGGATCCAGCAGTTCGAAGAATATTCCAAGCTTTACCGGCTGATCACCGAACCGATCGAATAGAGGCTCCTCCTGCTGAGAGGCCAGAATACGTCCTCCGCCGAACCTCCGCGACAACGCTAATCGCAACGGTCAAAGCATCGGGGCAGTCATCTACCCTTGACTCCCCTCACGAAATCTCTATTTCACACCCGGCCTACTGCGGTCCTACAGCCGCGGGCATCGGTCCAACCTGGCCCGCTTCTATTATGACGCGGGCAAGACGTGTTTCCGACGTGAAACGCGCATACAACGGCAACCACCGGGCACGGCCCGGACATCCGTAACGGAAAAAACGTCACACATGGCAGCATCCGCCACCGCGCGCACGCAAGAGCCCGCACAAGATCACTTCCGGGGCGAAGACTTCGCTTCCCTCCTCGACGAGACACTCGGCAGCGACACCGGCTTCGACGGATCGGTAGTAACCGGTCGAGTTGTTCGTCTGACCGACGAATTCGCCGTCGTCGATGTCGGCCTGAAGTCCGAGGGCCGCGTTGCCCTCAAGGAATTTGGCCCGCCTGGCGCCAAGCCGGACGTCAAGCCCGGCGATATGATTGAACTTTATGTCGAACGGTATGAAGACCGCGACGGCACAATCATCCTGTCGCGTGAGAAGGCCCGCCGCGAAGAGGCGTGGACCAATCTCGAGAAGGCGTTCGAGGCGCAAAAGCGCGTCGACGGCAGCATTTACGGCCGGGTCAAGGGCGGCTTTACAGTCGACCTCGGAGGCGCGGTCGCCTTCCTTCCCGGCAGCCAGGTCGATATTCGGCCGGTGCGAGACGTCGGCCCGCTGATGGGCACCCCGCAACCGTTCCAGATCCTGAAGATGGACCGGGCTCGGGGCAACATCGTCGTCTCCCGCCGTGCGGTTCTGGAAGAAACCCGCGCCGAGCAGCGCAGTGAACTGATCCAGGGCCTCAAGGAGGGCATGATCCTGGACGGCGTGGTGAAGAATATCACGGACTACGGCGCGTTCGTGGACCTCGGCGGCGTCGATGGTCTGCTGCACGTCACCGACATCGCCTGGCGCCGCATCAACCACCCGTCCGAAGCCCTGACCATCGGCCAGCAGGTCAAGGTGCAGGTAATCCGCTTCAACTCCGACACCCAGCGCATCAGCCTGGGGATGAAGCAGTTGGAAGCCGATCCGTGGGAGGGTGTCGCCGCGAAATATCCGCCCGGCGCAAAATACTCCGGGCGCGTTACCAACATCACCGATTACGGCGCCTTCGTGGAGCTGGAGCCGGGGGTCGAGGGCCTCGTGCACGTGTCCGAGATGTCCTGGACGAAAAAGAACGTCCATCCTGGCAAGATTGTCTCCACCAGCCAGGAAGTCGACGTCATGGTGCTCGACGTGGACAGCTCTAAGCGGCGTATTTCGCTGGGGCTCAAGCAGGTGCAGCGCAACCCGTGGGAGCAGTTCGTCGAGGATCACCCGATCGGCACCGAGGTCGAGGGCGAGATTCGCAACATCACGGAGTTCGGCCTCTTCATCGGCCTGTCCCCGGATATCGACGGCATGATCCACATGTCCGACCTGTCATGGGACGAAGCCGGGGAAGCTGCGATGGCCGGCTACGAGAAGGGCCAGATCGTCAAGGCAAAGGTGCTCGACGTCGATGTCGAGAAGGAGCGCATTAGCCTCGGCATCAAGCAAATGCGTGATGATCCGGCGGCGACCATCCTCGACACCGTCCACAAGGGCGACGTTGTAACCTGCATCGTCGAGCGCGGTTCAGGCCAACGGCATCGAGGTCAAGGTCAACGACGTGCTGACCGGGTTCATCCGTCGAGCCGAGCTTGCCAGGGACAAAGGCGATCAACGCCCTGACCGCTTCGCCGTGGGCGAAAAGGTCGATGCCAAGATCACCGCCGTCGATCGTCAGTCGCGAAAACTGACTCTGACCATCAAGGGCAAGGAGGTCGAGGAAGAGAAGCAGGCGATGGCCGAATTCGGTTCGTCCGACTCCGGTGCCTCTCTCGGCGACATCCTGGGGGCCGCAATCCGTCGCCGCAACCAGGCCGCGCAAGACAACTAAGCTCTCAAAGACAGCCAGCGCCAAGGACATCGAACAATGTCGCTGGAAACGGACTTGCTCCTAGACCGGCGGCGCCTCAAGCGCCGCCTGGTTTTTTGGAGGGTTTTCTCAGTTGTCGCCCTCGTTGTCGCCGCGCTGGCCGGATTGCGCGGTGCGGGCATCTCGCCAACAGGGGCCCACATCGCTCGCCTGTCGGTCAACGGCCTGATCACCGAGGACCGCAAGGTGACCGAAGCGATCGATGCGCTGGCTGACAACAGTTCTGTCAAAGCGATGATCGTGTCGATCGACAGTCCGGGCGGCAGCGTTGCCGGCGGCGAGACGCTGCACGATGCGATCGCACGCGTTGCCGCGAAAAAGCCGGTTGTGGTGACGATGGGGGGCCTTGCGGCCTCGGCAGGCTATATGATCGCAACGCCCGCCAGCCGGATATTCGCCCGCGAGGCCACCTTGACCGGCTCGATCGGCGTCCTGCTCGAAACCGGCGAATTCTCTGGTCTTCTTGGTAAACTCGGGATCACGGCGGAGGTGATCCGCTCGGGCCCGCTAAAGGATGAACCGAGCCTGGTGCGGCCATTGTCGCCTGCGGGGCAAGAGGTCATGCAGGGGCTCGTCAACGACATGTATGACCAATTTGTCGAGATGGTCGCAGCTGGCCGTCACATGGACGTAGCCAAGGTTCGCTCGCTGGCCGATGGACGCGCCTATACGGGACGCCAGGCGCTTGGACTTGGCTTGGTCGATGCAATCGGCGGCGAAGCCGAAGCCAAGGACTGGTTGACCTCGGTGAAGGGGTTACCAGCCGATCTCCCGGTCCAGGATCTCCCCAATCGTGGCTTTGCCAGCCGTGCGTTCTCCGGCCAGCTTGGCGTGATGATCGAGGGCGTGTGGAAAACGCTGATTTCACAAAGCCTTAGTCTTGACGGCGCGTGGGCCGTCTGGCAACCTTCCGGAAGCTGACGCCGGGGGAAGCCTTGACAAAATCTGAACTGATCGCGGAGCTGGCGGCCGCTAACCCGCATTTACGCGGGCAGGACGTAGAGACCATCGTCGCTACGATCTTCGAAGAAATAACGTTCGCGCTTGCCCGCGGAGAACGAGTGGAGTTGCGCGGCTTCGGCGCTTTCACGGTCAAGCACCGTGATGCTCGCACCGGACGTAACCCAAGGACGGGCGCCTCCGTTTCGGTGGATGAAAAATCTGTTCCCTTCTTCAAGGCCGGAAAAGAGCTGCGGCTGCGGGTGAATTCAGGCAAGATTCCCCGAGCGAGGGAGCGCAAATCGGCCTAAGAGGGTTCCCGCCGCTCATGCTGTTCCTCATCGTCACCTTCGTCGTGTGCCTGCCGCTGGTGTTGTTCGCGCTCTCGAATACCGAGATCGTCAGGCTCGGTATCTGGCCAACGGATTATACCCTGGAGGTGCATCTGTCGCTCGCCATACTGATCGCAATGGCGGTCGCATTCCTGCTTGGCGCAATGGTGGTGTGGATGTCGGAACTCTCGCAGCGGCGGCGGGCCCGACGAGCCGAACGTGCCGTGCGTATGCTGGAAGCTCAGATCGAGGTACTGAAAGCCCGCACCGCCACATCGATTTCGCCGCCTCCGGCGGGCTGATGTCGTCCGGGAAAAGGTTGATTGTCGCGCTGGACACGGCGGATGCAATCCAAGCCCGTGTCTGGGCGGAGGCCGTTGCCCCATCTGCGGGTTTGCTGAAGCTGGGCCTGGAATTCTTCCTGGCGAACGGCGCGGAGGGCTTCAAAGCGATCGTCGGCGCGCCGATCTTCCTGGACTTAAAGCTACACGACATCCCCAATACGGTGGCCGGTGGCGTTCGAGCCGTGCTGCCGTTGCGGCCGAGGATGCTAACGGTCCATGCATCCGGCGGTTCGGCGATGATCCGTGCGGCGCACCAGGCCGCTGGCGGTGCGGCCACCGACCGGCCGATGATCCTGGCGGTGACCGTGCTGACCAGCCTCGATCAGACCGATCTGGTCGCTGTGGGCGTTGCCGCGACGCCGGCTGAACAGGTTATGAGGCTGGCCCGGCTCGCCATCGAGGCCGGAGCCGATGGGCTGGTCTGCAGTCCGTTGGAGGTCGCCATGCTCCGTCAGGCACTGGGTCCGGCTGTCAAGCTGGTCGTGCCTGGTATTCGCCCCGAAGGAGCAGCTTCCGGCGACCAAGCCCGGACGATGACCCCAGCGGGGGCGATCGCGGCAGGCGCCGATTGGATCGTCGTTGGCCGTCCGATAACCGGCGCCCGCGACCCCGGCGTGGCGGCCGCGGACATCGCCGCCGGTATTCGATGACCCAGGTAAAAGTCTGCGGCATCAATGACCCCATCGCTTTCGATACCGCTGTCGAAGCCGGTGCCGACTGGGTGGGATTCGTGTTCTTTCCGCCCTCCCCGCGCTATGTGACACCGCAGGCTGCTGCCACGCTGTCGGGCCGAATGCAGCGGAGGTCCGCCGCGCGTCGGCCTGTTCGTGAACCCGACCGAGGCGGCGATCGCGCAAGTCCTGGAGATCGCGAAGCTGGACATCCTGCAGTTCTACGGGGCACCGGCCGATCTGACCGCGATCAAGGCACGATTTGGCTTGCCGATTTGGCGCTCCATAGGGATCAGCAGCGCCGCCGACCTGCCCTCGGATAAGCTGGAAGCAGACCGGCTGCTGCTGGAAGCGAAGCCGCCCGCTGGAGCGGATCGGCCGGGAGGGAACGCAAAAACATTCGATTGGTCAGTTCTGCGCGGGTGGACTGCTCCTGCACCCTGGATCTTGGCCGGGGGCCTAACGCCTGAGAACGTCGCCGGCGCGATCAGAGAGACCGGAGCGGCGGCGGTCGATGTGTCCTCGGGCGTAGAGAGCCGGAAGGGGGTGAAGGATGCCGGGTTGATCCGCGCTTTCATCGCGGCAGCGAAGCCAGCGCCATCGGCAGGCGCTGTCGCAGAGCTTGAGGCTAATCCCTGAACTCACTTCTTCTTCGCGATTTCGAGTTCTCGCCGTAGCCGCTCGATCTCCAATCGAAGCGCCTCGATCTCTGATCCATGCTCATCCGACGGGTTGGTGGGTTCCGAGCCGCGGTAAAACGGCGTGAACATACTGAACGCGCGTTCCATCATGGCCATGTTCTGCCGGCCGACTTCCTCGATGTTGCCGAACGGGAACAGCGTGCCCATCGTTTTCTGCATCGCCGTCCGCATCTGCTCCTGCTGCTGAGCAAATGATGTCATGGCATGTTCAAGATATTTCGGCACCAGCCCTTGCATTGAGCCGCCATAAAGTCCGATCAACTGGCGTAGGAAGGTCGTGGGCAGCAGGTTCTGGCCCTTCCCCTCTTCCTCGACGATGATCTGGGTCAGCACGCTGCGTGTTATATCGTCGCCGCTTTTGGCATCGTAAACAACGAAGTCGCGGCCCAGGCGCACCATTTCGGCAAGGTTGTCGAGCGTGATATAGCTGGAGCTCTCGGTATTATAGAGTCGCCGGTTGGCATACTTTTTAACCACGACCGGAGGCTTCTCGCCGGTCGTTTTCTCCGAAAGGGTCTCGACGGGCACAGCCATGCATACCTCGTAAATACTCACTCTCCCTACCGCGTATTTCGCACTTGCGATAGGGTGAATTCATCGCTGATCCGCATGGGCGCGCGCCGGTTTAACGATTTCGCCGCTGCCCACCGCGCCTGTGGTCCGGCACGCGAGGAGGAAGAATGCGGCATGATGGTGGACGCCGGTTTCGACGACACCGGACACGATTCGGGGGAACGATCTGCCGCGGGCCGGGACGAGTCCGATCTGGGTGGGGCCGAATCAAGTGCCGGCAAAAAGGGGGAACTGCCCGATCCTCACAAATTGGCCCAGGACTGGATCACTCTGTGGCAGAGCGAGCTATCCGCGATGGCGGCCGATCCGGAAATGCGCGAATCGTGGCAGACCGTGATGGCGTTTTGGGCCGGGACCATGTCCGCGATGCTCCGCGGCCTGCCGCGCGCGGGCGCCTCGGGACAGCCTGGCAATTCTGCCGCTGATAGGCATGACCGAACGGACGGACACGCCAGGGCCGCTGATGCGCCGCGGGCCGCGCCCGCTCATGCTGCATCTGACGCTCGCGATGCTCAGATCGAGCGCCTCGCGCGCAACGTCGCTGCTCTGGAACGCCGACTGGCCGATCTCGAGCGTGGAGGCGATCCTCCAGTCCATCCAAAGCGCCGTCCGGGACGGAAACCACGAACGTGAGTTTCCCGCTGCCGTAATGGCCGAAACTCTGCGCCAAGATGCGGCACTGATCGAGGGTATCGCGGCCTACAGGAGGCACCCGTGGCACCGCAACCTGATCGACCCGCCCACGGTCTGGTCGGAGGGAAACACGCGGCTGCTCGACTATGGGCCGCCCGCCGGTCGGCCGGTTCTGTTCGTCCCCAGTCTGATCAACCGGGCCTACGTGCTCGATCTGGCGGAGGGCTATTCGATGCTGCGCTGGCTGGCCGGGCACGGTGTGCGCCCCTTGCTGCTCGATTGGGGTTGGCCGGAGGAAATCGAACGTCGTTTCAGCCTGACGGACTACGTTGCTGGCCGCTTGGAGCGCGCGATGGCCGCGGCCGCGCGTTTGGCCGGCACTTCGCCCGTGCTGGCCGGGTATTGCATGGGGGGAACCCTGGCCGTGGCGGCGGCGCAGCGTCGGCCTGACCTGATCAGTGGCCTCGCCTTGCTCGCCGCGCCCTGGGATTTTCATGCGCCTGAGGGGAGCCGGGCGATGCAGGCGGCGGAAACCCTTCCACTGTTGGAACCGGCATTGGCCTTCAGCCGCGCGCTCTCGGTCGATCTGCTGCAATCGTTGTTTGCGCTGCTCGATCCATGGAACGTTGCCGACAAATATCGGGGCTTCGCCCGCTTGCCGCCAGACAGCAAGCGCGCCCGGTTGTTCGTGGCCCTGGAGGACTGGCTGAACGATGGCGTGCCGCTCGCGGCAGACGTGGCTCGCACCTGCCTGCGCGAATGGTATGGCGAGAACGCCCCTGCCCGAGGCAAATGGCGGATTGCCGGGCTGCCGGTCGATCCGAGCGCGATCAACGACGCCCACCTTCGTCGTGGTGCCGGGACGCGACAGGATCGTGCCGCCCGAGTCAGCCCGGCCGCTCGCCCAGCTGATCCCGCATGCTCTTGCTGCACCAACCCGCTGCTGGCCACATCGGCATGGCGGCGGGTAGTCGGTCGGAGGCGTCGCTATGGCGCCCGCTGCTGACCTGGCTGCAGAGCTTGGACGCGAATGGACAATTCGTCAGCCATAGAAGTGCTTGACCCTGGACTCGGCAGATGGAACCCTGGAGATTATTTCTTAAGGATACCCCCTTGCCGGCTAGCCTCCGACCCTCTCATCCGAATTAACGCCGAGCTGCTTCAGCTTTCGGTGCAACGCCGATCGCTCCATCCCGACAAACTGGGCTGTCCGAGAAATGTTCCCGCCAAAACGCAGTAATTGAGCGTGAAGATACTGTGTTTCGAACAAATCCCTGGCGTCACGCAACGGCAGCGACATGATATCGGCGGTCGGGTCGATATTCAGCAAAGCCGGCGCGCGCGACCCGATCTCCGGCGGCAGCATATCCGCCCGAATAGGATCCCCCGACGCCCCAGGCGCCATGATCAGCAGCCAATCCATCAAATTCCTTAGTTGGCGAACGTTTCCCGGCCAGTCGTATGCCTGCAGCGCCGCCAGCGTATCCGCCGAGAGCGCCCGTACCGGGATCCCCGAGCTTTCCGCCGATCGCTCAATGAAATATTGCGCCAGGATCGGCACATCTTCCCGCCGCTCACGCAGGGCTGGCACACGGACAGGAACAACGGCCAGCCGGTAATACAAATCCTCGCGGAACCGCCCGGTAGCGATTTCCGTCTGGAGGTCGCGGTTTGTGGTGGACAGCACCCGCACATCGACCTTCACCCGCGCCGATCCGCCCAGCCGCTCAAACGTCTGATCCTGCAACGCCCGCACGATCTTGCCCTGAGTCTCCAGCGGCATGTCGGAGACTTCATCCAACAGCAGCGTCCCGCCATGTGCTCGTTCCAACACTCCCGCGCGGCGAGGATGCGCCATCGGATCGCCGCCGGCTTCCATTCCGAAAAGTTCTTCCTCAAAACGTCCTGGATTGAGCGTCGCGCAGTTCATCACGACGAACGGTCCGGTCGATCGGCGAGACCGCGAGTGGATCACCCGAGCGACCACCTCCTTGCCGGAACCGGCCGGGCCTGAGATCATCACCCGGGACCCTGTGGGCGCGACCCGCTCGACCTGGGACCGCAACTGGGCGATCAGAGCCGATTCTCCGGTCAGCGTTGCCTCCGGTCCGGCGCGTAACCTCAGTTCGGCGTTCTCGCGCGCCAGCGCTGCCGCTTCCAGGGCACGCCGCACCACGAGCAGCAGGCGATCGGACTGGAACGGCTTTTCGATGAAGTCATAGGCGCCGTGCTGAATCGCGCCGACCGCCATCTCGATCGTGCCATGGCCGGAGATCATTACCACCGGGACATGAGGCTCCTCGCTTTGCAACGTCTCGAGAATGCCGATCCCATCCATGCGCGATCCTTGCAGCCAGACGTCCAGGATCACCAGAGAAGGCCGGCGTGAGCGAAACGCCGCGATCGCGTGCTCGGCGTCGCCCGCGCCACGGGTCTCGTATCCTTCGTCCCGCAGGGTGCCTTCGATCAGCAGCCTGATATCGGGCTCGTCATCAACGATGAGGATTTCATGTGCCATGGGACACCTGTGTCATTCCGCCACCGTACGATGCTGCGCTTTGGGCGACGACCCGAACCCGCGGCAGCATCAGGCTGGCCACTGCCCCCGGTCCGTTCGGCTGATCCCCCAGAGTCAGTGTCCCACCATGGTCTTCCATGATCTTCTTCACAATCGCCAGTCCCAACCCGGTTCCCTTCGGCTTATGCGTGACGTATGGTTCGGTTAGACGCGTACGCTCTTCTTTCGGCAGGCCGACTCCATCGTCACCAACGGTGAGAAGAGCTTCATTCGGCAGATCTCGCACCGTCAGCGTGATGAGACCAGCGCCGTCGCGCATCGCCACGGCATCGGCTGCATTTTGCAACAAATTCGTCAGCGCCTGACGCAGCATCCGCCTGTCGCACGGCACCACAGGCCCGCGTTCCGGAATATCGGTAATCCATTCAATCCCTGGACGTGCGGTCTTTTGCAGCACCAAAGCCTCGCGGGCGATGCGGCCGACGTCCTCGGGCTTGATTACCGGCTGCGGCATCCGCGCGAATGCCGAGAACTCATCGACCATGCGTCCGATATCTCCGACATGGCGGATGATGGTATCGGCACATTGGGCAAACGTTTCTGGATCAGACTGTATCTCCTTGGCGAAACGCCGCTTTAATCGTTCTGCCGACAATTGGATCGGGGTCAGCGGATTTTTGATTTCGTGGGCGATACGGCGGGCGACATCCGCCCACGCGGCCTTGCGCTGGGCCGACTGCAGTTCCGTGATATCGTCGAATGTGACCACGAAGCCGTCGGTGCGGGCGCCGGATAATTCAGCACCAATCCGCACCAGCAAGATACGCCGATGATTGGACGGTCCGGTTTGGATTTCGGCCGTCCGCGCCCGATCGGGGTTCGCCGCGACCTCTCTGAAAAGCGTGGCGAATTCGGGCACGATCTCATCCAACTGATGTCCGGTCGCCGCCAGCAAGTCCAACCCCAGCAACTCGTCCGCGGTCCGGTTGGGCAACTCGATCCGCCCCAGGGAATCCAGCCCGATCACTCCCGCCGAGACACCCGCCAGCACGGTCTCGGTGAACCGGCGGCGCTCATCAATCTGACTATAGGCATCCATCAATTCGGAACGCTGAGCCGCCAACTGCCCGGTCATCCGATTGAACGCTCGTGAAAGGCCGGCCAATTCGTCACCGGTCGCCGGTTCCTGCACCCGGACCGTCAGGTCGCCGCTGCGCACCCGTTCCGCCGCGCTGATCAGCATCCCGACGGGACGGGCGATCTGGTTGGCCATGATCAGGCCGATCAGCCCTGCCGCGAGCAGCACCAGCAAGGCCACGATGGCAAATATCCAGGCGAACGCGATCTGCAGCCAGGACCGGTTTTCATCCAGCCGTTGATACGCCGAGACCGCCTGCTCGGTGCGCTGCATATAGCCTAAAATGGTCGGGTCGATCGGCCGCCCGATCATCAGCATCAGCGCCGGCGTCGATTCCAGCCGAACGACCGCTCTAACGCGCGTTCCATCACCGGCATTCAGCACCGCAACGTCACCGCTCATTGCCTGGTTTGTCACGGACTGCGGCGGAGCTTCGACGCCCAGGCCCACGAAAATACCGGCCGCCGCCAGCACTTGCCCGGTGGTCGGTTCATAAATCACGGCCTCCGTCAGGCCGCGCAATGTCGTCTGAGTATCAAGCACCTCGGCAAACACTGTCGGATCGGCCGACAAAAACCGCCCGGCGCGCGCCAGATCGTTTGCCATCTCCAGCGCGACCGCGCGGATGTTGTTGCGATGTTCGTCCAGGTAGCCGCGGGAGACCTGCAGCGATTCCGACAGCGATTCACGGACTGGATCGTTGAACCACGTTTGAATACCGAAATGAAAAAACGCCACTGCGAAACAGGCGACAACAATGGTGGGCGCGACGGCCACGCCACTGAACAGGAACACCAACCTTACATGCAGCCGAGATCCTGCCGAACCGCGCCGCCTCTCCACCCAAACGCGCGTCAGGCGTCCCGCGAGGACCGCTCCAAGCAGTAGCAACACCGACAAATTCGCGAGTACCAGTCCGACCCCCACCCCTGGCCGCCATCCGAGCGGCGAACCGCGGGCGAGGATGATGAACGTGGCCAAACCGACCAGCAGGGCCAATGCGGTCAGCGCCAGCGTGACGCCCTTGCCCAGCATTGTGTCACCCAGCCGACCCGCGAAGGAGGATCGCGGTTCCGAGATGACGTCGCGCGTGAGCTTAGGATTCAGATCGGCTCTTCGGGTCGAAATGTTCATATCGGCCGCCATCGGGTATTTCGCCCCTGTAAGCCAGCTACAGGCCCAACCTGCAGGCCGGCCCGGCTTCCGTCCTGCGCGCTCCCGACCATGAGACCGCACAAAATCACATCAGGCCCCGTACTACGGGAATTTCCAGATCTCGGATCTTCTTGCGCAGCGTGTTGCGGTTAAGACCCAACATCGACGCGGCCTTGATCTGATTGCCGCGGGTAGCCGCGAGCGTCAGCCTGATGAGAGGCCGTTCCACCTCCGCGATAATCTTGTCGTAGACATCGGTGACACCCATACCGTCGTTGTGCGCGGCCAGGAACTCCTTGATGTGGCGCTCTACCGCATTCGACAATGTTTCCGGGCCATTGCTGTCCGGCGCGGATGCCGCCGGTCCTGCCGCGGGCAACGGATCGGCGAGTTCCGAGTCAATCACCTCGGCACCAATGACTTCATCCGGGCACAACGCAGCCAGCCGGCGCATCAGATTTTCCAGTTCGCGCACGTTGCCGGGCCAGCCATATTGCTTCAGCCGGTCGACCGCCCCCTGGTCGAGGCTCTTGGCCGGCAAACCGTCTTCACGAGCGCGTTCCAGGAAATGTCGCGCCAGCAGAGCGATGTCCTCGACGCGCTCGCGCAGCGGCGGCAGGCGGATCGGAACCACATTCAAGCGATAGAATAAATCTTCTCGAAATTGGCCTTGCCGGATCGCAGAGCGCAAATCGCGGTGGGTAGCGGCGATGATACGGACGTTCGCCTTGATCGGCTGACGCCCACCAACGCTCGTGAACTCGCCTTCCTGCAGCACGCGCAGCAGCCGTGTCTGAGCCTCGGGCGGCATGTCGCCGATTTCGTCCAGGAACAGCGTGCCCCCATTGGCCTGCTCAAACCGCCCCTGCGACCTGTTGGTGGCGCCGGTGAATGCGCCGCGCTCATGCCCAAAGAGTTCGCTTTCAATGAGTTCGCGCGGGATAGCCGCCATGTTGATTGCAACGAACGAGCCCGCCCGTCGTTTCCCGTAGTCGTGCAGCGCGCGGGCCACGAGCTCTTTGCCGGTGCCCGATTCACCGTTAATCATCACCGTAAGATCCGCCGTGGTGAGGCGGGCGATGGTGCGGTAAATCTCCTGCATCGCGGGGCTGCGGCCGATCAGCGGCAGGCGTTCGTCGGTATCCTTGGCCTCCGGCGGACTGAACGTCGGCTCAGACGGCGCGGCCAGGGCACGGCCAACCACCGCCAGCAATTCGCGCAGATCGAACGGCTTGGGCAGGTACTCGAAGGCACCGCGCTGGGTGGCTTTGACCGCGGTCATCAGCGTTGATTGCGCGCTCATGACCACCACGCGTAGCTCGGGCCGGATGCGCTTGATCCTGGGGATCAGGTCCAGGCCGTTTTCGTCCGGCATCACCACGTCGGTGATCACGAGGTCCCCTTCCCCATCCTCCACCCAGCGCCACAGCGTGGCAGCGTTGCCGGTGCTGCGAACCTGGTAGCCGGAGCGACCCAGCGCCTGCGTGAGTACGGTTCGGATGGAGCGGTCGTCGTCGGCGATCAACACGGTGGGCAAGGTCATTGGTCGGCGTCTTTCTCCGTCACGACGGGCAGGTGCAAGCGGAATTCGGTTCGGCCAGGGCGGCTATCCACCTCGATCAATCCCCCGTGGTCGCCGACGATCTTGGCGACAAGCGAGAGCCCGAGGCCGCTGCCGCTGTTCTTCGACGTGACGAAGGGCTCAAATAGATGCGGGCGTATGTCCTCTGCGATGCCATGACCATTGTCGCGCACGGCAACGAACAACGGCAGATCCATCCGTTCGGTGCTGCCGGGAATAGCGACACGCATGCCGTGCTGAAAGCCGGTGGCCAGGATGATTTCGGGATGGCGGATGCCCTCCTGCGTCACCGCCTCGGCAGCGTTCTTGACCAAGTTTAGCACCACCTGAACCAGTTGGTCACGGTTCGCCCAAACCGGCGGCAACGACGGATCATAAAGTTCTTGAAAGTGTATATGGGCGGCGAAGCCGGATTGAGCCAGCTTGCGGACGTGCTCCAGAACACGGTGGATGTTCACAGCGGTGCGGGCGATCGGCTTTTCCCCGAACGCCTCCATCCGGTCTACCAGATCGCGGATGCGGTCGGCCTCGTCGCGGATCAGTACCGCCAATTCACGGTCGGCCGGACCGACACTGGTTTCCAACAATTGCGCCGCGCCTCGGATGCCCGACAGCGGGTTCTTCACTTCATGCGCCAGGATCGCGGCCATCCCCGTCACGCTGCGTGCCGCACCGCGAAACGCCAACTGGCGGTCGAGCGCCCGAGCGGCTGATGCATCCTGCATCACCAGGAGCACGGCTCCGGGTTCCTCAGCCAGCGGCGAACCCTGAACCGTAATCCCGCGCTTGTGCAGGCGTGGACTTTCAAGATTCAAGTCGTGATCGGAGATCGTGGCTTCGGTGCGGCGCACCTGCTCGATCAGAAGAAACAGCGGATTGTCGGGCGGCAGCAGATCGGGCAGCCGATGCTGGGTCAGCCACGCGGCCGAGAGCCCGAGAAACTGCTCAGCGGCATGGTTAACATGTCGAAACCGGTTTTCCACGTCGAGCAGGATGACTGGCACTGGCATTGCCCCCAGTATCGCGGAGGGGTCGGCCAACTTCGCGGTCGCCTCGGCAGCCCGTCCACGTCCTGTCAAAAGCCGCGAGGCCCGGGATACCACCGCACTCATGCCGCTTCGGCCCTCATACTACTGTTGATATGGTCCAGATCGGTATCGTCAGGGCTCCCCGGCGGCTCACCTCCCGTCGTGTGTACCCGCGAGCGATCAACGGATCGTAGAACCGGTCAATCAGCCGGATCACGGAGTTGGCATCCGGCAGCCGGTTCATAGTGGCCCGGAATTCCGCCGAACCCGGCAATCCTCGTGAATACCAGGACAGATGCTTACGCGCGAGGCGGACGCCCGGGCCGGAGCCGAATTGGCTGAGCATCGCGTGATAGTGCTCCAGCAGGATGAGTTTCTGCCGCGCCAGGGACGGCTCAGGCAGCCGCTCGCCGGTGCGCAGGTAGTGCGCCGCCTGAGCCAGGAACCAAGGCCGGCCGTAGCAGCCGCGCCCGATCATCACGCCATCAGCGCCCGATAGCGCAAGAGCGGTGGCGGCGTCGTCCTCGGTGAGAATATCGCCGTTGACAATGACCGGGATACTGATCGCCTGCTTCACACGCCGCACAAACCCCCAATCAGCGGCGCCGGTGTAGAATTGCTGACGCGTGCGACCATGGATTGTGACCATGCGAATGCCTGCGTCCTGCGCAATCCGAGCCAGCCGCGGCGCATTCAGGTTGGCGTGGTCCCAGCCCATTCGCATCTTGAGGGTAACCGGTACAGCGACCGCCCTGACGGTCGCCCCCAAGATCGCCGCCGCAGCTGTTTCATCGCGCATCAGCGCGGAACCCGCGGCCTGTCCGACCGCTACTTTCTTCACCGGGCAGCCGAAATTGATGTCGATCATGTGGGCGCCCTTATCCACCGCCAGACGCGCCGCCTCGGCCATCGCCGCCGGGTCGCAACCGGCCAGTTGCACCGCCGACACGCCGCCGCAGCCATCGATTTCGGCCATCCCCAGAGTCTTCTGATTTTCCCGGATCATCGCCCACGAGGCGATCATCTCCGAAACCACCATCCCAGCGCCCAACTGCTTGGCGGTCCGGCGAAACGGCAAATCCGTGACACCCGACATCGGTGCAAGGATGACGGGTATCTCGATGCGGACACCAAAGCCTAGCTCAATAGGTCTCAGATCGACCGATCCGAGGGCAGAGGGTGTGATGTGTGAACGACAGTTGCTCATGATTTGAGCAGATTAGCGACACGTTTGAAAACGCGCAATGTTTGATCCTGGCGGAACCGGTCACGACGGTGCACCGTTTCGGTTCATCATGCCCGAAGGCACGCGCATGGCCCGCACCGCCGCATCTTCCCGCGATACAACCTCTCGGGACACCACGATCGAAGCATATCGCGCAAAACGCGACTTCACCGGGACGAGCGAACCGGCGCCCGGAAAGGGTGGCCAGGGTCGGCGGGCGCAGTCACCCGCGCGGGCGCCAATATTCGTGGTGCAAAAGCACAAGGCTCACCGAGCCGGTTTGCACTGGGACTTTCGTCTGGAGCACAACGACGTGCTCTGGAGTTGGGCGGTCCGCAAAGGACCATCGCTGGACCCCGCCGACAAGCGAATTGCGGTCCACGTCGAGGACCACCCGCTGGACTACGCCGACTTCGAGGGCACCATACCCGACGGCAATTACGGCGCCGGCACTGTGGAGACCTGGGACCGGGGCACCTGGGAACCTCTTATTGACCCAGACGAAGGCCTTCGCGACGGAGAAATCAAATTTGTCCTGTCAGGCAAGCGCTTGCGCGGTAAATTCACCCTCGTGCGGCTGAAACCCAAACCCGAACAACGCAGCCGTCAGGATAATTGGCTGCTGATCAAGGGCCACGATGCGGACGAGAGGCCAGGCGCCGACGCCGAGGCACTGGAGGCCGCGATCCCGGCCGCCGGGAAAGCCAGGCGGCGCGTCAACCGACCTGACCATTGCTGGTGCGGTCAAAGGCAAACTGCCTGACAAGCAGGCCCCTCAGCTCGCCGCCGTGGCCGAAGCTCCGCCGAAGGAGGCCGGCTGGGTGACCGAGATCAAGTTCGATGGCTACCGGCTGCTGGCGTCCCTCGACCGCGGCAAGGTGCGGCTCTTGACGCGCAACGGCAACGACTGGACCGACCGGTTGCCGGCGGTGGCGAAGGCGGTCGGCCAGCTTCGCGTCAATTCGGCGATGGTGGACGGCGAACTGGTGGCGCTCGACAAGGACGGCATCTCCAGCTTTCCTGCCTTGCAGGCCGCGCTGTCCAACGGCCGCGACGAGACCTTGGTGTTCTACCTGTTCGACCTGCTTTACCTCGACGGTTGGGATCTGAGGCGTTGCGGCCTGCGCGACCGCAAGGAGCGGCTGAAGGGCCTCGACACCTGGCACGGCATGCTGCGCTTCAGCGAGCACGACGACGGCAACGCCGCCCAAATGCTGCAGGCCGCCTGCGAGATGAAGTTGGAAGGTATCATCTGCAAAAGGGTCGACGCCCCGTATATCCCCGGCCGGGGACACGGCTGGCTGAAGGTCAAGTGCAGCGGCCGCGAGGAATTTTTGGTCATCGGGTGGACCGAACCTGCCGGTAGCCGCACCGGGCTAGGTGCCCTGCATTTGGGCTACTACGATCCTCAGGGAAGACTGCACTACGCAGGCGGCGTCGGCACCGGCTTCTCCGATGAGACGCTGATGATGCTGCGCGATCGGCTCGATGGGTTGGGCACCACCCCGCCGCGGGACCTGATGGTGGCAGGCGATGACCTCGAGCGCACCATCCACTGGGTGAAGCCGGAACTGGTGGCCGAGACCTCGTTTCCTGCATGGTCCGGCGCTGGCCGGGTGCGGCACGCCGTGTTCCTGGGATTGCGCGAGGACACGGCGCCAAAGGATGTCGTGCGCGACCCGGCCGACCCGGAGGCCCCGCGCCGCCCCGTCACCCCGAAAGACTACATCGGGTCTGCGAAGAAAAAAGGACCGATCATCGCCGTGCCACCTAAGCGAGAACCTGACCGACCTGCGGCATCACGCACCAGCAGTAAGATCGTCACCGCCAAGGCGCCGCGCGCCCGCAACGAGACGATCGAGGGCATCGTCCTGACCCATCCCGACCGGGCGCTGTGGCCTGGTATCACCAAGCACGACCTGGTGGAATACTGGCAGACGGTGGCGGATCATGCTCTGCCCGGCCTGGCGCATCGTCCGCTGGCGGTGGTGCGCTGCCCTTCAGGCATCGAAGGTGAGCACTTCTTCCAAAAGCACGGCCACGGAACGATGCCTGAGGGTGTGCGTGACGGCACGGCGGACAAGGCCCCGTATCTGGCGATAGACGGGTTGCAGGGTCTGGTCGCGCTGGCCCAGATGTCGGCCATCGAACTGCATGTCTGGGGTTCGACAGAGGCGGATCCGCTGCATCCCGATCAGCTTGTCTTCGACCTCGATCCCGGTGAGGGCGTGAAGGTAGCGGATATCGCAGCCGCCGCGCTGGACATGCGCGACAAGCTGGAGGCGATCGGGCTTTCATCGTTCTGCCGCACCAGCGGCGGCAAGGGCCTGCACGTCGTCGTCCCGCTGGTTCCAGAGCAGCCGTGGGACCCGGTCCGCGCCTTCTGCCGGTCCTTCGCCGAGACGGTCAGCGAGGCAAATCCGGAGAAGTATCTCGCCCACGTCAAGATCGCCGATCGCCGTGGGCGGATCCTGATCGACTGGCTGCGTAACGGATTAGGCTCCACGGCGGTCGCCTCGTTTTGTCCGCGTGCCCGTCCGGGGGCCGGCGTGGCTACGCCGCTGGCATGGCAGGAGGTCACGCCGAAGATGGACTTGCAAGCTTTCACGCTGAAGACGGTGCCGGAACGGTTGGCCAAGCTGCGGGCCGATCCATGGGAGGAATTCGAGGCCTCGCGACGGACTTTGCCAACGGCACCAAGGGGTGGGGCACGGGAGATTGAGGCGCGGGAGGTTAAGGCGGCAGCAAAACCAGCCGGGAAAGCGACGATCGTGACAGCGAAGCCACCGCCGCGGCGGGCGAAGTGACGATTTCAGGGGCTTCGCGATGTCCGGCGCCGCGGGCAAGGTTCGGCTGCTTTCGCCGAGGTGTTCCTTGCAGGAACATGGACCTTTAAAGTTCTCAGGCGGCGGGCGACAACCTGGGGACGCGGAGCGGCTCGTATCCGGTGGAGAAAGCTTTCCTCGGCCGCGGGTTCGCGGATCATGTAGCCACGGCCCCAGATCGTCCCGATTATTCCTTCGGCGCCCGCCCGGGCGAGCTTTTTTCTCAATTTACATACGAAAACATCAATGATTTTAACTTCGGGTTCATCCATTCCGCCATAAAGATGGTTCAGGAATGCTTCCTTGGTCAGGACCATGCCTTTACGTAGAACCAAGAGCTCCAGGATCGAATATTCCTTGCCGGTCAGGTGGATGTCTCGGCCGTCGATTGCGACTTCGCGGCTGTCGAGGTTGAGTTCCAGGCGGCCTAGGCGGACGGTTGGTTGGCTGAAGCCCTTGCTGCGGCGAACCACCGCTTGCATCCGGGCCAGCAACTCGGCCTTGTCATACGGCTTGATGATGAAATCGTCAGCGCCAAGGCTGAGCGCCTTCACCCGTGCCTGAGGCAAGGTGATGCCGGAGAGAATGAGGACGGGGGTGTCATTTCGGGCGAGGCGCATCCGGCGCACGACCTCGAACCCTTCGATATCAGGTAGCGCGAGATCGAGCAGCACGATGTCATATTCATAGTGCCGTAACAGCTCTAGCGCGTCTTCGCCGCTGTCGGTCTGATCCACCACGGCGCCCGCCGCTTTCAGCATAAGCGTAATGCCGCGGGCAGCGATCAGATCTTCTTCTACCAGCAGGACACGCATGCGGCTCTCCTTAACAGATCGTAAGAATTCTATACCACCATGGCGTGTTATTGGCTACATGATTTTCAACGTGTTAGTGTAAATTTTACGAATTACCGGCAGAAGAGCCTTCTAGCATACGAATGAATGCAGAACGTTACTAAATTATGGACAAGTCAATCTCAATGAGAGGCGGCAGTCTCGTAGAACGTGTGGACGCCTGTAAGGCGCGACTCAGGCGCGTTGAGCCGGCACACATTGGCGGAACAGTAACGAACTTACTGGGACTGGTCGTCGAGGTGGAGGGACTAAGCGGACTGGCAGCAGTCGGGGACGGATTGCAGCTTTACACGCGCGATCAGCGCTGCATTTTAGCGGAAGTGATCGGATTTCGGGACGCCGCACTGCAAGCCATGGCTTACGGTTCGCTTGACGGTGTGGCGCATGGATCACGCGCACGCTTGCTAGGCCCCCAACATGGTATGCTGGATGTCGCCGCGTCCTGGCTAGGCCGGGTGATCGACCCGTTGGCGAAACCACTTGACGGCAAGGGTATCCTGTTCGGCGGGGCAACCGGACGCCGGACCCGGAACGCCCCGCCGGAGGCGACTTCGCGCGCACGGCTCGGGCCGCGCATCGATCTGGGCGTTCGCGCGCTCAACTGCTTTGCAACCTGCCGGCAGGGCCAGCGGCTCGGTCTGTTCGCAGGCTCCGGGGTCGGCAAGTCGACGTTACTGTCGATGCTGACGCTCGGCACGGACTGTGACGTCGTGGTCCTGGCCCTGGTTGGGGAGCGGGGCCGGGAAGTGCGGGAGTTCATCGAGACCGATCTGGGGCCGGACGGAATGGCGCACTCGGTGGTGGTCGTGGCGACGTCGGATTCACCGCCGTTGATGCGCCGCCAGTGCGCCTACACGGCGATGACCGTCGCAGAGCATTTTCGCGACCAGGGACTTTCGGTCCTGTTAATGATGGACAGCGTGACACGATTCTGCCTGGCGCTGCGGGAGATCGGCCTATCGCTTGGGGAGCCTCCGGCGACGCGGGGCTATCCGCCCAGCGTCTTCGCCGAACTGCCGCGCCTGCTGGAACGCGCCGGGCCCGGGCCGATTCGACCGGCCGGGCCTCCAGGGCATATCACCGGACTGTTCACCGTCTTGGTCGAGGGGGATGACCACAACGAACCGGTGGCTGACGCGGTGCGTGGCATCCTCGACGGGCACATCGTCATGGACCGCAAGATAGCCGAGGCGGGTCGCTATCCTGCAATAGACGTGCTGCGATCGTTATCCCGGCTCGCCGCCTCGTGCCTCGACGCAGCGCAAACCGAGACGGTGGGCCGGGTGCGGCGCATCCTGGCCCTGCAGGGCGATATGGCGGATATGGTCCGCCTCGGGGCGTATCGAGCCGGAACTGATCCGGCGGTGGATGAGGCGTTGCGGCTGACGCCACTAATCGACGACTTCCTGCGCCAGTCGAAGGGCGATCGTTCCGGATTTCTGGAGTCATTCGAACGCCTGGACCGGGCGTTGAGCGGTTCGCCTCTTTCCTCTCCGGAAAATTTGCCTCGGGACGGCTTAAATGGCGGCTAATTCGATCCGGATCCTACGAGCGGTTCGCCGGCGATCTGTGGAAGAGGCCCGTCATGCCCTCGGCGCATGTCTGACGGCCGAGGCACAGGCAGTGGATGCGGTTCAGGCTATCGTTGACAGGACGCGGCGCGACAGAGCGGCACATCAAACGGTTGAAGAACCGCATCAGTTTTTGGAGATGTTCCTGCGACGTTCTGGAGTAGCCGAAGCGGACCGTGTCTCGGCTGAGGCGGCCTTGACGGCGGCCCGGGCCCGGTCTGAGGCGGCGCGCGCCGCGGTTGTCGCGGCTCAGACGGCGGCCGAGGCGGTAGAAACGCTGATCGCAGAACGCGCGTTGTCGGATGAGCAGGATGCGAACCGGCGCGAACAGCATACTTTGGATGATATGGCACGGACCCGTTTCAATCCGTCGGATCGCGGTGCCGCGCGGTAATACCATGGCATCACGAGAAATTGCCGCGTAACGGCACATATCGAGGACCGCGGCGCATTACATGCCGCCTATGAATACGATGTCATTGACAAGAGAATCTGATCCGGTGGAGCACCAAGACATGCGTACGGTCCTCGTTGTCGAGGACGAAATGATGGTGCGAATGCCGATCGCCGAGTATTTGCGCGATTGCGGTTATAACGTGCTGGAAGCCGGCGACGCGTCCGAGGCGATTGCGACGATGAGGGCGGAAGGGCCGATCAGTCTGGTGTTCAGCGATATTCGCATGCCGGGCAAGATGGATGGGTTAGGGTTGGCCGAGTGGTTTCAGGCGCATTATCCGTCGGTGCCGGTCCTGCTGACCTCGGGATACAATGGCGGCCGCAATCTGCCCGTAGACCTGATATCGCGCACCCGCTTCATCGAGAAGCCTTACTCGCAGACGCAGGTAGCACGGCAGATCGCCGCGCTGCTTGACGCATAAGTGGTCGGTCGGTCACCGCCATTATTAAGACACTTGGCTAGGCTTTAACGATGTGGGAACAAAGCGCGCGATAATCGCGCGAATTCGCAGCCAGAAGTCTTAGACCGAACCACAATGACATACTTATCCAGCCGGGGCCTTCTGCCGGCCGACGAGCGCCGCGGGCTGATGGTGTCTGCCATCAGCCTGACGTTGCTGCTCGTCGTAATCAGTGTCGTATTATTTCTGACGCTGCGCTCGCCGCTCAAGGACGATATCGCCTGGCTGATGTATGTGGCGCGGCGGTGGATAGCGGGACGCGAACTCTACATCGACGTGGTGGAGGTCAATCCGCCGTTGATCATCTGGATTTCGGCCGTCCCCCTGGAAATCGCTCAATGGTTGAATGTCGACACACGGTTCGTGGTCATGCCGATGTTCATTGCCTTCGTGCTGTCGTGCGCGTGGTGGTCGGCCAGTCTGCTCCGGGCGCAGGGCGGGATTTTCGCTTGGACGCCGCCGGTGTTCGCTGCGGTCGGAACTGCCCTGCTGATACTCCCGGCGGTCGACCTGGGACAGCGGGAGCATCTGCTGGTGGCGGCGTTTCTGCCTTATCTGGCGCTGTTCGCGCGTTCTTTGGATGGAAGACCGTCGCTGAGGATCTCCTCGGTCGCGGCCGGGGTGCTTGCCGGGCTGGGATGCGCCCTGAAGCCAGGGTATGCCGCCGTGTTCGTGGTGCTGGAGTGTCTCGCATTGACGCGCGGTCTCCGGCCCTGGCGCGCGATGCCGCTCGCCGCGGGCATCGCGCTGCTGGGTACGCCGGTCTCGTCGCGATCGCCTGCCCGGCCTATCTCGAACGCGACGTTCCGATGGCGCTGGCGCTTTATGGCGCCACCGATGCGTCGTTCGTGGCCCTGCTTTCGGATAGCGCCGTTCTGCTGGTTGGCGAGGCAGTCGCGGTTGGTCTGCTGTGGCTGCGCCGGCGGCGCCTGTTCGACCAGAACCTGATGCTCACGCTGACGGTGTTCGCCGCGACCGCCACGGTGGTCTGTTTCGCTGATGGCAAGAACTGGTACTATCATCGACTGCCGGCGATCGTGACGACCGTGCTGGCGCTACTGCTGTGGATCGCGACTGAATGCGCGCAACGCCGCCGGCGGGTCCGCTGGCCTTTGCTCGCTGCCTGTGTCGCGGTCACCGTGTTCGGCGTTTCCTCTGTCGAGCGGATGGGGCCGGAGGCCGCTCAGGCAGTCGAACTGACGCCGACAGTGGTGGACCGGCTGGAGCGGATCCTGCGCGACGAACATGCCCGGACGTATGTTGCGTTCTCGGAGTGGATCGCGCTGGGGTTTCCGGTGGTTAACGAGACCGGCGTGACCTGGGCGTCGCGATTTGATTCGATGTGGGCGCTGAAGGGAGAAGTTTGGCGTGCGCGCTTCGATCCCTCGGCCGACCTCGAGTGGCCGATCGCCCGATGGGTGGCGCACGACTTCCTCGCCGGTTGCCCCGACATCGCGGTGGTGGATACGCGGGAGACCACGAAATATATCAGTGTTCTGAGCGCCGCCGATCCCGCGTTTGCGCGCGCCTGGTCGCGCTACCGGCCGATCGCGTTATTCGACGGGATCGTGGTTTATAAGCGGGGCAAGGCCGGCTGTCTCGATGTCTGGGTCGCCGCGGAGTCGGTTCCGGTGATCGGCGCGCTGCCTAAGCCCCCGGTCGATGTCAGGTGAGGCGCCAGGACGATTAATTGTTCGACGATTAATTGTTCGATTTGGGTCATGTGGAAGGCGAAAGCTCCTTACTTCACCGGACCGATAGATCATCCGGACGGTTGTTCAACCCAAAGCTAAAATTGATCCCGGGCCCGGGCTTCGCCTTTCAGCCAGGCTGACCGCTCGTCCGACGATCATCCGGGGCCAACAGTTGCTTTGAGCGTGAGGAAGCGATCGAGATCGCTTCTTGGGTTCGTATCGTGATAACTCAGCGCGGACGGATTGCCGTCCGTTCGGCGAGCCGGCGGCTGGAATTTTTTACCCTCGCAGGAGAATGCTCGTGAAGATCGGCGTCCCGAAGGAGATCAAGGCCCACGAATACCGGGTCGGGCTGACCCCGGCGGGGGTTCGGGAACTGGTTCAGCACGGGCATGATGTCCTGGTCCAGCACAATGCCGGCGCCGGCATCGGGTCGGACGACGAAGCCTATCGGTCGGCTGGCGCCTCTATCGTCGGGACCGCGGCAGAGGTGTTCGAAGCGGCGGACCTGATCGTAAAGGTGAAGGAGCCTCAGGCGGCGGAAATCGCCCTGCTGCGCAGCGGGCAGATCCTATTCACCTACCTGCACCTCGCGGCCGACAAAGCGCAAACGCTGGGGCTGATCGAGTCCGGAGCCACCTGCATCGCTTATGAGACCGTGACTGACCGCGCGGGGACCCTGCCGCTCCTGGCACCGATGAGCGAAGTAGCCGGCCGCATGTCTGTCCAGGTCGGCGCGCATTGCCTGGAGCGCGAGCAGGGCGGCGCCGGTATTCTGCTGGGTGGCGTCCCCGGCGTGCCCCCCGCCAAGGTGGTGGTGCTCGGTGGTGGCGTCTCCGGCACCAATGCGGCGCGCATGGCCGTGGGCTTGGAGGCCAGTGTCACGATCATCGACAAATCCCTGACCCGGTTGAAGGAATTGGATTTGCAGTTTGGGCCTCGGGCCACGACCTTGTTCGCCACCACAGCTGCGATTGAGCAGACGGTGCTGGCCGCCGACCTGGTGATCGGCGCCGTGCTGGTGCCGGGAGCGGCAGCGCCAAAGCTGGTCACGCGGGCGATGGTGCAACGGATGCGGCCGGGGTCGGTGCTGGTGGATATCGCGATCGACCAGGGCGGCTGCTTCGAGACCAGTCGCCCGACCACACACTCGGATCCCACGTATGTGGTGGATGGGGTGGTGCATTATTGCGTGACAAACATGCCGGGGGCGGTGGCTAAGACATCAACCTATGCACTGACCAATGCGACGTTGCCGTTCGTGCTGGCGCTCGCCGGCAAGGGATGGCGGCAAGCGATGCTGGATGATCCGCATCTGGCGGAGGGATTGAATATCGACGCCGGACGAGTAACCCACCGAGCGGTCGCACAGGCGCTGGGGCTGCGTTTCACGCCGGCGCGGGAGGTTCTGGTGCCTGCCGCGGTGGTATAGCGAATCTGTCACGTTTCGGCCGCGGATCGCGATCGGTTCAGCGTTCGAACGTTTCCACCAGCCCCGGCAGCGCCAGCAGTGAATCCACCACGGCGTGCGCGGGCAAGCCCAGGGTCTCGGTCTGCGTCCGCAACGCACGGTATATCGCGGCCGGTCCGATGTTTCCGCCGCTGAGAAGTTCGCCGCGCAACGCCGCCGGGGTGACGCGCTCGATCCGGGCGACCTTGAAACCGAAGCTCCGGGCGCCAGCGACATCGAAACCGTTGGAGGAGACGAAGACAACCTCCTCCGGATGCACATTCAGCCGCGCCGGGACGAGTTCGTAGGCGCGGCGATCAGGCTTGAAGACCTTGTTCGTGTCGACGCTGATCACGGCATCCAGATAGCTGTCCAAGCCGGTGTTCCGCACCAGAGCATCCAGCATGCCGGGGCTGCCGTTGGACAGAATTGCGCGGCGGTGGTTTTTCAGGGCTGCCAGCGCTTCCGTTGCCTCCGGATAGGGGGACAGATTGTTGTATGCGTCGACGAGACGGCCGATCAACGCCTCCTCGGCCGCCAGGCCCAACGTGCCGAGGGTGTAGTCGAGCGATTCGCGACTAACGGTCAGAAAATCCTCGTAGCGGCCCATCAGGGACCGGAGCCAACTGTATTCCAACTGTTTCAGGCGCCAGACCTGCGTGATGTATTCACCGTGACCGGGAAAAGCGGCGTTGATAACGCGGGAGATGGATTGGACATCGTACAGGGTGCCGTAAGCGTCGAACACGAATGCCTTGATCTTCATTCCGCGCCTCCTCGTGATCCGGTGTCCCGTTTCTAAGGCTTTGTAAGCTGAACACCGTCCCCTGTCAGGTGGCCGGGATCGGGCAGACGACGCCTTCACGGCGGGGGACGATGGCACCATCTTGCGATTGTGCTTCGTCTGATCCGCCTCTCGGTCACTAACTTTCGCAGCTACGCCGCGCTGACTTGGCGGCCGGCGGCGCGGATAAGTGTGCTGTACGGGCCGAACGGCAGCGGCAAGACCAACCTGCTGGAGGCGCTTTCGCTGCTGGTTCCCGGCCGTGGCCTGCGCGGCGCGCGCAACGCCGACCTGCCGCGCGAAGGCGGCCCGGGTACGTGGGCGGTCGCGGCGAGGCTTCACACGGCCGAGGGCGACACCACTCTTGGCACGGGCTGCGGGCCCGACGCGGACCGTCGCGTGTTTCGCCTGGATGGCGCCCCCGCGCGCGGTCAGGCTGACATCGTCCGTCTGGTAGCCGCCGTCTGGCTGACCCCGCAGATGGACCGATTGTTTCAAGATGGCCTGTCCGGCCGGCGCCGCTTCCTCGATCGGCTGGTTTGGGCGCTCGAACCTGGTCATGCCCGGGAGATGGCGGCACATGACACCGCCGTGCATAGCCGCAACCGGCTGCTTGCGGAGGGCCGCCAGGACGCGTCCTGGCTGGCTGGGCTGGAAGACTCCATCGCGCGCCACGCCGTTGCCGCGTCCGCCGCGCGTCTCGACCTGGTGACCCGGTTGAACGCCCAGGTCGAGGCGAGTACGGGCCTGTTTCCTCCGGCCAGCATCGGCTTGGCCTGCCCGATAGCCGAACGCTTGCAAATCGAGCCCGCGCTGGTGGTTGAGGATTGGGTGCGCAGGGAGTTGGCGGCAAACCGAGCGCGCGATGCGGCGGCCGGAACGTGTGCCCTGGGCGCGCACCGGACGGACATGCGGCTGACCGATGTGAACACCGGCACGCCGGCCCACTTGGCCAGCACCGGGCAACAGAAGGCGTTGCTGATCGGGGTGATCCTGGCGCATGCCGGCCTGATCGCCTCCGCCAGGGGGTTCGCGCCACTGCTACTTCTCGACGAGCCGGCGGTTCATCTGGACCTGGAACGGCGCCAGGCGCTATGGAGCGTGCTGCTATCGTCGCCGGCCCAGACCGTTATCACCGGCACCGATGTCGAAACGTTCCTGCCGCTCACGGAGCACGCCGAGGCGTTCGCCCTGCATGACAGCCTGCTTCGCCCGGACGGGCGATTTCTTCGCTCCGGGACAGCAGCTTCCCCTGTCTTCCAGCCCCGCTAGATGCTATATATCTAGAGTACCCCACCAACCGAATGGAGTCGTTCCCCGGCATGTCTGACAACGCCGCGCCGCCCCCGATTCTGACCCCGATGCGTATGATGCCGCCTCAATTTCGGTGCTCAAAGGCCTCGACGCCGTGCGCCGCCGCCCGGGGATGTATATCGGGGACACCGACGACGGCTCCGGGCTGCATCACATGGCGTTCGAGATCATCGATAATGCGGTGGACGAGGTGCAAGCCGGGTTCGCGTCGCACGTCGAACTGACGCTAAACGGCGACGGCAGTGTAACCGTGCGCGACGACGGGCGGGGCATTCCCACCGACATCCATGAGGAGGGTGTGTCCGCGGCCGAGGTCGTGCTGACGCGGCTGCACGCGGGAGGCAAATTCAACCAGAACTCCTACAAAGTGTCCGGCGGCCTGCATGGGGTCGGCGCCGCGGTGGTCAACGCACTGTCGGAGTGGATGGAGGTGCGCATCTGGCGCCTCGGGCAGGAGCATCGCATCCGTTTCCAGCACGGCGAATCGGATGGCCCGCTGGAAATTATCGGGCCGACTGATCGCGGCAGCGGCACCGAAGTAACGTTTAAGGCCAGTCCGGGGACGTTCACCAAGACCGAGTATGACTATACGCTGCTGGAACGGCGGCTGCGGGAGCTTGCGTTCCTGAACTCCGGCATGACCGTGGTGCTGCGCGATGAGCGTCACGCGCCGGCGGTGGAAAGCGTCATGCGCTATGACGGCGGGCTGGTCGCTTTCGTGGAATGGCTCGACCGCTCCAAAAATGCCGTCTTCGCGCCGCCGATCAGCTTGCGCACCACGGCCGATCAGCTGGGGATCCGGGCCGAGTTCGCGTTATCGTGGAATGATAGTTTCCATGAAACGATGCTGTGCTTTACCAACAACATTCCGCAACGTGACGGTGGCTCCCACCTCGCCGGCTTCCGCCAGGCGCTGACCCGGGTGGTGACGAAATATGCGCAGAGCATGGGGAAGAAGGATTCCCTGGAGCTCGTTGGCGAGGATATGCGCGAGGGCATGACCGCGGTGTTGTCGGTCAAGGTGCCGGACCCGAAATTTTCGTCGCAGACCAAGGACAAGCTGGTATCGTCCGAAGTGCAACCGGTGGTGCAGGCGGCGGTGGCCGATGCCGTGTCGCATTGGTTCGAGACTCACCCGAAAGAGGCCAAGGGCATCATCCAAAAGGTGATGGACGCCGCCGCGGCGCGTGAGGCTGCCCGGAAAGCTCGTGAACTGACTCGGCGAAAGGGCGTGCTGGACGTTTCGACATTGCCCGGAAAGCTGGCGGATTGCCAGGAACGAGACCCTGCAAAGTGCGAAATCTTCATCGTCGAGGGCGACAGCGCGGGCGGATCCGCCAAACAGGGCCGCGACCGCAAGTTCCAGGCCATCCTGCCGTTGAAGGGCAAGATCCTGAACGTCGAGCGGGCCAGGTTCGACCGGATGCTCGGCAGTCAGGAGATCGGGACGCTGATCACCGCGTTGGGTACTGGGATCGGACCGGGGGCGGTCGACCAAGGCGGGTTCGACGCCGGAAAGTTGCGCTACCACCGCATCGTCATAATGACGGACGCGGATGTGGACGGATCGCACATCCGGACGCTGCTGCTGACATTCTTCTTCCGCCAAATGCGCGAGCTGATCGAGCGCGGCCATCTGTATATCGCTCAGCCCCCGCTGTACCGCGCCAAACGCGGCAACGATGAGCGGTATCTTAAGGACGACAACGCCCTGGAATCGTTCCTGCTCGACAAGGCTTTGGCCGATGCGCGGCTGACCTACGCAAATGGCGATGTGCACGAGAAGGAAGATCTGCGGCGCGAGGTCAACCTGCTGCGGGAGACGTCGCATAACCTGAAGCGGCTGTCGTCGGTCATCCCGGTGGCGCTGCTCGAGCAGGCGGCGATAGCTGGCGTGCTGACCCCCGACGCGGTGCGCGCGACGGCCGCCGCCCCGGACTTCGCCACGCGGCTGAACGCGGTGTCGCTGCCGACCGAGCAAGGCTGGGTGGTCAGCGCGGATAATGGGCTCACGCTGTCCCGAACGGTGCGCGGGGTGGCTGAACGGTATGCTTTGGAACCCTCAGCACTGCGTAGCGCCGAGGCGCGGTGGCTGGCTGAACGGACGACAGCGCTGGCCCAGCGGTTCAGTGTGCCGGCGCGGCTGAAACTGGATACGCAGGAGCCGATGGTGGCGGGTCCGGCGACGGCGTATGACCGGATCATCGCGCATGGCCGGCGCGGGCTTTCAGTGCAGCGGTTCAAAGGGTTGGGGGAGATGAACCCCGACCAGTTGTGGCAGACGACTCTGGACCCGTCGGTGCGGACGCTGTTGCAGGTGAAAGTCGGAGACTTCGGAGGAAGCAGCCGAGGTGTTCAGCACCCTGATGGGCGATGTAGTGGAGCCTCGGCGGGACTTTATCGTCGGCAATGCGCTTAAGGTTGCGAATTTAGACGTTTAGCGGTGATCGCCGTGAGGGCCGAGAAGGTCGGACGGGGCGACATAGGCGACCTCCCTCCGAGGGTTCCCGAGCGGGTGTTCGGGCGCATCAGCACTCTCTGGCGCCTGCGGGTGTAGTCGGGCAAGTTAGGGGTCGAGCTGAACGAAAACAGGAGGAGCGCCGTCATGCCGACAACCGTAAAGGACATGCTTGCTGCCGCCCGAGCCGCGGTGCCTACGATCTCGCCTGGGGACGCGGCTTCTTTGGTGAAGACCGCCGACGCCGTGATCGTCGATGTGCGAGACGGCACGGAGGTTGCTGCCAGCGGGAAGATCAAAGGCGCACTGGCGATCTCTCGTGGGCTACTTGAATTCAAGGCCGATTCAGACCTGCCGACCCACGAACCGGCGCTTCGGAAGGATCGTCCCGTAATTCTTTACTGTGCTTCGGGTGGACGGGCCGCGCTTGCTGGCAAGATGCTCCTCGACCTGGGCTTTACCGATGTGCGCAATGCCGGCGGCTTCAAGGAATTGGCCGGTGCCGGTCTGCCGACGGAGCCCGCGTGACTTAGCTTAGCGCCTGCTGCGAAATAACCGAATTGTGGCCGAGGACACATCCGCTACACGCCGTCATGGTCGGCGCAGGCCGACATCCTCTTACGGTCCTGAACTCCTGAAATCCGTAGATGGTAGGCCTTCGCCTACCAAGACGGCTTGGGGCGACGTTGCCTCGACTGCAGCACTTGTTTTGCGGCAGGTCTCTAGACTTAGGGCCTGTCCGGAGACAAGCGAGTCGGGCTGGCTGGCTTTAATCTAGACGTCAGATTCTCGACGGCCGGGAATGTCGTGGGATGATCGTCCCGGCCCGATTCGCGACCCCTTTGCCGCTCTATCGCCGCATCTCAACGAGCGCGATCGACCTCGATTGGTCGCCTCGACCTCGGGTCAAATAGCCTGTTCGTGTCACCGCAAATATGGCTACGTGTGAACCGAGCGTAACAAGATCCCGGCGACGCTAACGTAAATAAGTAGGCAACATCGCTCTGGCAGTATAGCGATGCCGCTCCTGCGCGGCCGGCGAGGGGATATTTGACCGTGTCCCGAATTTCAAGACGATGATTTGTTATTTGCCCGGAAAGCCCAACCGCGCTTCAGCCGGCTGTGACTATGAAGTCACAATCTCCGAGGAAGTATCGGCCACGCTCGAAACGACGCCTCCCCGCCGCTCGGCGAGCCCCGGGAAACTGTCGGGCGTTCAGACCGCCCGTGGGGTCGCGGCGCTTATGGTCGTCCTCTATCACGCCACACGCGGGCTTTCGCTTCCACAGTATCTTGGCCACATCCCGTTCAGCAATAGCTTCGGATTTGGCCACGCCGGGGTGGATTTCTTCTTTGTGCTCAGCGGCTTCATCATCATGCACGCCCACACGGCGGATATCGGAAAGCCGGAGCGGCTCCACCGCTATCTTTGGCGCCGGGCCACCCGCATTTATCCGATCTATTGGATCGTTACACTGATCGAGGCAAGCCGGGCTTTCTTTTCCGCGGATTTCGCCATCAGGTTGGCCCCATCGCACATCGTCCATTCTCTCCTGTTGTTGCCCGAGCAAACAGAACCACTGGTCGGCGTCGGCTGGACCCTACGATCCGAGCTACTTTTCTACATCGTTTTTGCGCTGGCCATCCTCGACCGGCGCCTGTGCAAGCCGCTCATCGTTATTGCGCTGGCATTCGTAACGATCGGGCTCATCACCCCGCCGGCTGATCCCTGGGCAGGCTTGCTGGTATCCGGTTTCAACATCCAATTCCTGATGGGGATAGCCGCCGCAAAGTTTTTGGCCCAGCGGCGCGCACCGAACCCTATCGCGCTGATCGTCGGAGGCATCCTGCTGTTCCTGGCAACTGGCGGGACGGAGCTGCTCGGAGCGGTTCCCCTCAACGGATTAATTGGCAGATTACTCTATGGCGGTGCGTCCATGGCCATCCTCGTGGGGCTGGTCGAAGCGGAGCGCAGCGGCACGATCCGGTTCGGTCGTGCAGGCGTTATGCTCGGAGATGCCTCGTACGCGCTTTACCTTATCCATCTGACGGTCATCCCACTGGCGATTCGCGCCCTCGCCCGCTTTGGGTTCCTGGCTGCGATGCCCGCCGCCGTCACCCTGGCCGTGTTGACGGCACTATGCGTCTGCACTGCGATTGGCCTGCACAAAGCGGTGGAAGTGCCACTCGCGACCTTCTTTCGGCGGCGCACCCCACGAGCTTGCCGCTGACCGCTCGGCAGTCGCCCTGCTGATCTCGCCCGGATGATGACATCGGTCCCGCTCTGACGCATGGTGACGCGAACCACTTCAGAGGAGGAAGCCGATGGGAATGCTCGATGGCAAAGTCGCGGTCGTAACCGGGGCCGGCGGCGGCATCGGACGGGCGACCGCGATCGCCCTGGCCGCCAACGGCGCGAAGGTCGTGGTGAACGACATCGGCGCGACAGTCACCGGCGAGGGCCAGGATGCCGGCCCGGCTCAGCGCGTGGTCCAGGAAATCGATCAGGCAAACGGCAAGGGCAACGCCGTGGCCAACAGCGGCAGCGTCGCCAGCTGGGAGGACGCGCAGCGCATGGTGCAGGACGCGATCGACAATTTCGGCCGCATCGACATCGTGGTGAACAATGCCGGCATCCTGCGCGACCGCATGTTCCACTACATGTCGATCGAGGAATGGGACGCGGTGATCAAGGTCCATCTGTATGGCGCCTTCTACGTGTCGCGCGCCGCGATCCCGCATTTCCGCAAGCAGGAGAGCGGTAACTACACCCATATCACCTCGACCTCCGGCCTGATCGGCGCCGTGGGGCAGGTGAATTACGGCGCGGCGAAGATGGGCATCGCCGGGCTGTCGCGCAACATCGCGATGGATATGCAACGATACAACATGCGGTCGAACTGCATCGGGCCACATGCGTTCAGCCGCATGATCGAAACCGTGCCGGGCCAGACCGAGGAACAGCTTCAGGCCCGAGCGGCGAAGACCCGTCCGGACCATATCGCCCAACTGATCGCTTTTCTCGCCACCGATGCCGCGTCCGGCGTATCCGGTCAGATCTTCGGCGTGCGCGGCAATGAGGTCTATCTGTACAACCAGCCCCGGCCGATCCGGATCATGGCGCGCCCGGATGGATGGACGCCTGAGAAACTGGCGGAACATTGGCTGCCCGCGGTGAAAGACAGCTTCACGCCGCTGGAACGCACCCGCGACGTATTCCCGTGGGACCCGGTCTGATCCGCCTTGCGTGTGGCCACAGCCCCGGCGGAACGTCTGTGCGATGCGGTGATGCTGTTCCGGCGATCCGCGGCTCATCCCCATGACGCATAAACGGTATGATCGCGACGTCGGTCAATCGAGCGGCCGCTCTAGATACAAGGACCACGACCTCATGCGATCGCACTCTCCGCGGCGCGGATATCGTTATGCGCACGCTCGAGCGCGCCGGCCATACGGACATCTTTACCCTGTCCGGAAATCACATCATGTCGCTGTTCGACGCCGCGATCGAAACGAAGCTATCGTTGATGCATGTTCGCCATGAGGCAGCAACCGTGCACATGGCCGATGCGTATGGACGTCTGACCGGACGACCCGGCATCGCCTGCGTCACCGGCGGCCCCGGTCACGCCAACGCCGTGGGCGCGCTGTTCACCGCTCTGGGGCAGGAAACCCCGATGGTGCTGTTATCCGGACACACCGAGACCGATCAGCTCGGGCGCGGCGGATTCCAGGAACTGCGGCAGGTGGATATGGCCGCTCCGGTCTGCAAAGCCGCCTGGATGGCGACGGCCACCGCCACGGTGGGCATGGACGTGGCCAAAGCCATCCGTGTCGCGACATCCGGCCGTCCCGGTCCGGTGCATCTCAGCCTGCCGTCGGACATCCTGGACGCGACGGTGACCGAAGACGCCGTCGTATGGCCCACCGACGACGACTTCACCGCTGCCGGCCGTGCCCTTGGCCGACGCGGCGGCCGATGCGATCGTTGCGTTGCTGGCGACAGCAAAGCGGCCATTGGTGATCGGCGCCCCGGTGCTGGCGACCCGCAAGGGACGCGATCTGTTGCGGCGGATCGAGGCCACCTTGGGGATTCCCACCTGCCTCAGCGAGGGCCCGCGCGGCTTCAACGACGCCAGTCTGGGCGCCTACGCCGATGTCGCCAAGCGCACCGACATGGTCCTGCTGCTGGGCAAGGCGCTCGATTTCACGTTGAAGTTCGGCGGTCCGCCCTTCGACCCGGATTGTCGTTTCATTTCCATCGATCCCGACGGTGCCCTGTTGTCCCGCGCCGCGCGCGACAAGGGACCCCTGCTGGCATTCGGTTGCGTCGCCGATACCTATCCCGCCGGCGAGGCATTGCTCCGCCGCGGTGCCGAACGCGTCGCCGGCGATCCGGCCTGGCTGGCCGATGCCCGCGCCTGGTTTCGATGACCGGCCCGCCTCATGGGCTGACCTGGCCTCCGAAACGCCCGGCAAACTGCATCCGGCCGAGGTATTTCGGACGTTGCAGCCCTATCTGACGAACGACCCGGACAGCGTGTTGATCTGCGACGGCGGAGAGTTCGCGCAATGGGGGCAAAGCATGCTGCGCAACGACCGGCGGATGATCAACGGTGTGGCCGGTTCGATCGGGTCATCATTGCCGATGGCGTCCGCAGCCCGCGTAGTCGAGAAAACCGCCCCGATCTTCGTGGTGCTCGGCGATGGCACGTTCGGCTTCCATATGTCGGAAATCGAAACCGCGGTTCGCCTGAACCTGCCCTATGTCGCGATTGTCGGCACGGATGCGAGGTGGAATGCCGAATACAACCTTCAGGTCCGCGACTACGGCCCGAATCGCGCCCATGGCTGCGAACTCAACCCCACCCGCTACGACCTTGTGGCAACTGCATTGGGAGGTCACGGGGAACTGGTACGAAGCGCCGCGGAACTGCCGGACGCGATCGACCGCTCGCTTGCCAGCCTAAAGCCGGCCGTGGTCAATGTGATGATCGAGAGCGTTCCCTCGCCGGTCCTACGGCGCGGCTGATTTGCACATAGGCGAAATTATCTTGACCAGAGCGCCACAGCCACGGGATCGTGTTATCGTGGGCCATCCGCCAAGGCTGTATCCTGCCCCGAGGCGCGTGAGGAGAAATGCGACATGAACAAGCTCGCCGTTGCCGCCGCGATACTGGTGAGCACGTCATTGTCCGCGATGGCTGCTCCGTTCTGCCTGGAAATCACCGGGACCGCGCCGCAATGCATGTACGCGGATGGCAATGAGTGCCAGGCAGACGCGAACCGGCAGAATGGCGCGTGCGTGCCCAATCCGGACAACTTTACGCCACCTACCAGCAGGATCGGCGAATTCTGCATGATTTTGCCGATCGGCCTCACGCATTGCGGCTATGCCGATGGCATCGCGTGCGCGCAGGACGCATTGAAGCAGCACGGCGTCTGCACAAAGAGCGCCGGAACGGTGCCGCGGCAGGTTCCGGATCCGTACGCTCCGAACGCGGGGCGATAAAGCCGCGAATAGTTTGGCCGGCTTTTGCATCGGCCGGTAGTCTCCTTCGCCCGCGGATGCGGAATGGCTGTGGCATTACCTCAGGCCAGCGGTGTTCGGAACACCGGCTATCGTCGCTTCGGGAAGGTTTGCGCGCGCCCGGATCAACTTGCCGCTGCGAGCAGGCATACGAATGCAATCTCAATTGATAGCAGCGGCGCATGAGAGTGACCCATCGACGCGGCGCTCTCGCCGTCATGGTGGGCGCAGGCCCACCATCTACGACTTGCAGTGCTGATCTGAACAGAGCCCTGGATGCCGGCATAGCACCGGCGGCGACTAGCTATACCAACCCGCCAGGCCGCCAGACTGAAGACCCCCCCCAGACTGAAGACCCCCAATGACGTTCAACGCCGGGCGAGGCGGCGCGCCGTGCGGAGAAGCATCTGGCGATCCTCGGGTTCGCACTCGCGGTACAGCCGCAGCAGCGCCAGTTCGTCGCCTTGCCGCACCTCCCCCGCCGCCCGTCGATCGTTACCGTACATCAGGTATTCGACATTTACCTCGAGCACGTCGGCGATGCGTGACAGGTTGCCGGTAATCTGGCCGGTCCGGCCGGTTTCCCATTGCGCGACGGCACTGCGGGAAACTCCGACCTGATCGGCCAGGTCATCCTGCGTTAGCCCACGCTCTCTGCGCGCCGAGCGAATGCGTGTTCCAATATCCTGGGATGTGCTCATGAATGTTAGTTTAACTTACAATTTCCGCCACCGCCAGCGAAATCGAGACCGGGTTCAGGATAACCCTCGCGGTTTGGTTCAACCAAACGGCTGAGGGCTCGCCCTTCGGCTAACCGGCTTCGCTCTCGACTTCACCGCGCGGCAAGCGCTCTTCTGCAAGTGCACGTCTGCCGCGGATAAGGCTCGTCTGCGGCTAAAGCACCTCTTCCTGGAAACCCGCTCGCATCGAGCTGCAAGCCAGGATTCCTATGGCAAGGGAATTTTTCCTGCGTTCGTATGTTATTTTTATTGACGGTCGTCGTCAGTAGTTCTAACTAACATAATGTTCTCTCATTGTTCACCAGTGGAGCCGTCGATGCCTAGGAAACTTATCTGGACTGAAGGACAGGATACCCAAATCCGCCGCCTCCGCACCGAGGGCGCAAGCTGGGAACTCATCGCCATCACGCTGGGTCTCGCACGCTGGACCGTTATCGAGCGCGGCCGGACGATCGGCGTGCAACGAGCCCCCGCGAACGCCGTCCCGGTTCTGCTTGAGGCCGACCGCGAACCGCTCCCCGCCGGTCACGCGGAAAGCTGGGGTGCCATCAATCGCGGCACCAGCCTGGAGGACGTGCCCTTCCAGACCCCCGACACCCTCCGCTGAGCGCGCCCTAGCCCGCTTTCATCTCCACGCCGAAGGACCTGAGCCAATGACGAATTCGCGCGCCACAAAATCCACGATCTCGACGGCCCAAATCCAGGTGCGGCGTCCGCTAATGACCAATGGATACGAGATCGACGCCGATTTCGTCATCTACCGGCTGGAGGAGGCCGGCGCGACCTTGCTCGCCTTGCCCGGCACCGGCTGGACAACGCGTCTGCGCACGTCCTCACTCGAAATCGTCCGCACCGCGCTGGAGGCATATGGCTGGAGCGAGGCGCGCATCCGCCCCTCGGTTCCATCGGCGGAAAAGATCACCCGTATGGATGAGGCCCTGAGCTGGATCCCGCTGATCCCGCTGGATCGCTATGTCCTCCGCCGCGTGGTCGGCGCCCGGAGCCTGGTGCACCCAATTACCGACCGGCACCTGTTTCCCTGGCGCCGGCTCGGCAAGGCGCTTGGTTCGGACCACAAGGCGATCCAGCGCTGGCACGCGCAGGGGATCGCCATCATCGTCGCGGGACTGCTGGAGGCGCCTTGACCCTCCTATCGGCGCGCTGCCGGCTTGGTTTCGGCCGGCCCGCGTCCTGGTTTTCAACAGGTCAGAGCATATCATGAGCAAACCTCCCGCGCCCGATCCGCAAGCTCAACCGCAAGTCGATACGTTTTACGATCCTCTGGCCATTTTCCACGAAGATGGTCCGCTCGATCCGATGTTCATGGCGGACGCCACGCAGGCCCTGATGCGGGCACATCCGCTCGACACACCAGAACCACAGGCGTCGCTACGGCGGCACATGAACGCATCGCTGATTGCGATGGCGGCGGCCCACCCCCGCGACCCGATCGAGGTGCTGCTGGCGGTGCAGGCCCTCTCCGCCTACCACGCCGCCTGTGCCTGCTGGCGGATCGGGATGAACCTTCGCCATCCGCGCGGCGACAGCACGCGGCACCTCAGTGCCGCCGCTTCCGCCGCCCGCACCTTTCGACTCCCTGCTGCGCGCAATAGAGCGTCGGCAGGCCAAGCCGCTTTCCGTGCCGATTGGGCGCCCGGCACCGCGGGTGTGGTCCACCGATAAAGCCTCGTCGGCGCTGGACTGGCTAGCACAGCGCGTGCGCCTCTACGACGAAGCCCCGGTGCCCGAACTGCCCCGCCGACCCGCTACTCTGGTAACCTGGACGCCAGAGGCACTTGCGATCGCCAAACAGATGCAGGAGCAGGATTCTATCGACGAAGAAAACGCGGGCCTCGATCTGGCGAATGTCGAAGGCATCCTGCCCGGCGGAAGCATCATCATGCCGGAATATCCCACCCCGCAGCAGCAGCAATACATCGCTCGGCGGCTGGGCCTGATGTACAAGCGAGAACACGCGGACAATCTGCGAAACGGCGTCAAGACCTATCCGAAGATCCGACCGTTGCGAACAGGTGATCTTGTTCCGTAGCGCGCCGCCCTTTGGAGCGTGATCGCCTCGGGCTGACCCAGTCGGAAGGCGTGAATCCACGCGATCGCGCTCGCTCAGGTATGCAGCGCGATAAATTCGCCCGGCCGCCGCGGGTTGAATGTCGCGTTTGCCCAAGGCGAAGCCCTCTGGAAAGGCGATGCCGCATGTGGCGCGGCCGCCAAGGTCACGGTGAACAGGTCCGCCGCCGGCATGGACTGCCCGTCGAACGCGACCACCGCAAGCTGCACCGTCCCGCTCGCCCTCAGCGGCACCGTGCCATAGAAGTCCTCAGTCGCGGCGTTGAAACGCAGCCATGACGTGACGTTCGGGCCGGCGTTCTCATACGCCACGAACGTCATGTTGAGACCCTGGGCGTCGGTGAAGGTGTTCGACGGCAGCGCGAGGTTCACCGCCTGGCCGTCGATCCAGGTCTGGTTCGGCGTTTGCGCGGTAACGCTGATGCCCGGTGCGACGACGGGGGCAGCCGGCTGAACACTGGCGGTGAAATTCTCGGACGAGGAAAGCCCGCTGCTGTCGGTCGCGGTCACCGTGATGCCCAGGCTTTGGGCCGTGGACGGCGCGGTCCCGGTGAATGTCTCGGTCGCGGCGTTGAACGTGAGCCAGGATGGCAGCGCCTGTCCATTGGACTGCGTCGCGGCATAAGTCAGTGCTTCGCGCTGTGGATCAGCGAAGGTGTTCGCGGGCAGCACCAGGGAAATCGCCGCGCCCTCAGTCCAGGCCTGGTTCGACGTCGGCGCGGCCAGCGTCGGCGTGCCCAGAACGGTGGCCGAGAACGCGTCCCTCGCCGACAAGCCGCTCCCGTCCGTTGCGGTCACCACGATGTTGAGCGTCTGCGCGGTGGTGGGCGCCGTCCCGCTGAACGTATCCGTCGCCGCATTGAAACTGAGCCAGCCCGGCAGCACCTGTCCGTTCGCCAAGGCCGCGCGATAGGTCAGGTTCTGCCCTTGCGGGTCGGTGAATGTGCCGGCGGGCAGCGCCAGCGAGACAGCTTTCCCGCCCAACCAGGTCTGGGGCGCGGTCTGCGAGGCCAAAACCGGCGGCGATGCCACAACCTGGCTGGACGCCACGACGGTGACAGCCAGCGAGGTCCAATCCCCCCAGTAGGTGCCGTTAAACGCCCGAACTTCCAGTGTATCCCTGGTGGCCGTGGACCCGGCTAACAGCGACAGCGCCGACAGTGACGTGGTGGTCAGCGCCGACGCCGCCGAATGATCCTGATAATCGAGACCTCCCAGGACCAGCATATCGCCGGTCGCGGTATCATAGGCCTGCCATTCCGTGATCGCCGTGTTGGCGGGATCGACTGCGGTGAACAGCGAACTCAGTGTCTGGGTCGCATTGCAGGCGAGACTGTCAGAACTGGCCCGGGCGCTGACGATCGGCGTATCCAGTTCATAGATCACCACCGAACTCGCCTGAACGCCCGCCCATTCCTGCGAAGCGGCATGCGGTGCCGCGACGATGATATCACTGCTGGAGCCGTCGTTCGCGGCATTCAGAATTTGGCCGGCGCTGTTCTCGTAAGTGATATTGTCCACCAGCATGGCGGTGCTGCCGGAACCCGAGACGCAGGTCGTGATGTGACCGCCGCCGCCAGGGGTGCCGATGACGACGATCTCCCCGGCCGTCACCATCGATTGCCAGTTGCCGCTCTGCCCGGCCGGACCGTTGAACGCGACGATCCATTCGCCGTTTGCCTGACCGGCCTGACCGATCAGCGTGCTTTGCACCGGCAGCGACGTGCCCGCGTCGGCGGCGATCGTGCTGGCCAGAACCCAGCAGCCGTCCATGTTCCAGGCTTGGCCGACGAAGCTTTGCGCCGCCGCCTCGATCGAGTCCGGGGTCGCTTGAGCCGGCACGCTGCCGGTGGAGTTGGCCTGCGTCACGATCGTTGCGCTGCCCAGATACCCGGCGGCGTCGGCCTGCATCATCGAATAGGCGCTGCTGGCGTATGCGTTGGCCAGGCTCAGGTTGTTGGTGCCGAACAGCGAGAGGTTGGTCACGTCCCCGGCGCTGCCGGATGAATTAAAGGTCAACTGATCGAGGTAGCCATACGTGCTGTTGTAATAACGACCGTTCGACTGCAGGGTGAACACGATTCCGGCCCCGCGCCCATCGCCGCCGATCGCACTCAGGTTCAAGGTGTGGCCATTGCCAGAAAAAGTGCCGGTCGCACCGGCCTCACCCGCGGTGTATTCGGCGCGGTCGAGGGCGGTAAGCACAAGGTAAGCGGGGTTGGGACTCGCCGCCGTCACCGAGAAGATCTGGGAAAGGCCGATCGACATCGAGGTCGGATCGACAAAGGCGCTTTGTTGTTCGGAAATCGACATGGTTCAGCCCTGTCTTGCGGATCAAAAATCGACGCACCTTCAGTTCGGCGCCGTTGTCTGTAATCGGACAGCACCGTTCGCAGTGCGCGCTTTTCGCGCAGTCAGAGGCTCCCGGACAGGGTCTGTCCGGTTTCTCATTCATTATTGTGTTATATACCGATATTTGATGTTAGTCAGGAATATATAGTTTCGAAATATGACAAGTCGCCGGACCAGCCATACCGTTTGAGATGCCTCAAAGCGGTCGTGGTTCATGCCCGACATGCCGCTGTTGGCTCACCTCACGGTGCAAGACCACCCTCCGCGCTTGACCACGCCGGCTGCCCTCGATCGGCAACTCCACGCGTTGCAAAGGGGGTGGACCACCGGCCATCATGCCCCCGCCGGACGATCACCGTTTTTCAGGGTGCGGCGGCAGCGTCCCTACAGCCTGCTGGCGCAGCCCCGCCTCTCGGTGAGGAATCATCCGCGGCCAGAAGGGCGTTTCTGAGCCCAATCAGCCAACGCCCCCTGGTTGAACCCGGAGGTGATTGCTTCCCTCCACGTCGGCTCCGGCTTGGAGCTAACGCCCCTAGACTTTAGCCCCGGCCCGCGGGCGCCTGCCCCGTACGTCAGCTTTGGCGTCCCGGCCTGGCGGTTCCACGTGCTCCATGAAGGATCGCAGCACGGCGTTCATACGTGTTTGATACCCCGCCCCTTGCTGCTTGAACCATTCAAGAACGTCGGTATCAAGGCGCGAGAGAAGAGCTTCTTCGGAATAGGCATAACGGCTTCGGCCCTTAGGTGCCAATCCTTAGGAACATCATTCCAATCAGCATCGGTGGCGATTTTATCTTCAAGCTCAGCCTCCGTCATACGACGGAGACGAGCCATGTCGCTGCGACTTTCTCTGGAAGCCATTTGCTCCAGATCAGTCACCGAAAACTTTTTCATAACGCTGTTGTTCACCGTATCTTGCCTTCCGCATCGAGATCAGGCGGGCAACTGAACCGCGGCGCGTGTAGATGATGGCGACACACAAATCATCCAGCATTCCAACTGCCATCCCGCCGACCTCACCTCCAACCGTTTTAGCCGGCACCTGGAGAAGGGGTCCTTTGAAAACATGAATAGCATCAATAAAGTCTAGGTAATGCTTTTCAACATTGCTGCGCCGCTTGTTCTCATCCCATTCGAATTCGTCCATGGCTTAAGTTCCCTCGGATGCCGGGCCCACCGACCGGCTGAAACGCGGGGGTATTGATACATAGGAAAAAATCCTCTAAACTAAACGTAGAAATAGCTACTAGCCGTAGCTACGAGACGATGATCTCGGGCGTGGCAAAAAGCAACGGTTTTTCGTCTTGCGGATCGCGTGAAGGCCGGCCAGGCGCCTCCGGCACGGTCGTGTCATGCCGGAGGCTCCGGCTCGCGTCCACAAGTTCGGTGGATCGCTGCCGCAAGCCATAGATGGCCGGAACAAGCCCGGCCATGACGATGCGAGAGTTCTTGTCAGTCTCTCGCCGGCGCGATGAACGCCCACGGCGCGGTTTCCTGCGTGATATCTGTCATGACCTCGATCAAGGTCGGTGCGTTGGCCCTGATTGCTTCGGCGAGCGTATCGCGCAGCCCGGCGGCATTGCTCACCCGCCACCCATGGACGCCGAAGCTGCGCGCATAGGCCAGGAAGTCCGGGTTGCGCAGCCGGGAACCGGAATCACGACCCTCGAACAGCCGATGCTGGTCACGCAGGACATTTCCGTAAGCCGAGTTGTTGAAAACGATGGTGATCAGATTGATGCCATACTGCATCGCGGTGGCCAGTTCGGCCCCGCCGAACAGGAAGCCGCCATCGCCGTTCAGGGACACGACAGGCCGGTCCGGCATCGCGACCTTCACTCCAAGCGCGGTCGGAAAGCCGGCCCCGAGCGTTCCGGAGAAGCCCGAGGTGATCAGCGTCCGTGGCGCATAAAACGGAAAACCGAACCAGGACACGTACCCCACCTGAGTCATTTCGTCACAAATGATACCGTTCTCCGGCAACACTTCACGGATCGCCTGAAGAAACGACATCTGTGGCTGCACCCGCTGGATGTCTACCAGCGTCTCGGCCTTGGCGCGCGCGATGGCCGCTGCCCGCGCGGGATCATTGCGGGAAGCAACAACGCCGGCCAGTGCCCGCGCGGCGTCGGCGGTGTCGGCGACGATGCCGATATCGACCTTCAGACGCGACATTTCCGCGGGGTCGATGTCAATTCGGGCAATCTTCAGGCCGGCTGGCATCTTGCCCCAGCGCCCGGTCGGAACCTCCAGCCGAGTGCCGAAGGCGACCAGCAAATCGGTCTCCGGCCACAATCGATACGCCGCCGGGATGGTGAGGCCAAGCGGATGGCGGTCGTCGACAATGCCCCGGCCGGAGCGGAAGGAGACCACGGGCGCGCCAATTCGTTCCGCCAGCGCCTGGATTTCCGACGCCGCATGCAGCGCGCCGCCCCCCACCCACAGCATCGGCGCCTTGGCCTCGTTCAGCAATTTCGCCAGCGCGTCGATCTTTTCCGGATCCGGCACCGGGTTCGGATGCAGCGGCAACGGATCTTGCGGCGTGACCTCGGCGGTCGCGGTGAATTGGTCCCATGGCATCTCCAACGCCACCGGGCCACGGCGCCCGGACAGCATCTCCTGGAACGCCCGCGCCACCAGATACGGCGCCTGCGACGGGTGATCGATCCGCTCGGCCCACTTCACCAGCGTCCGAAGTGTGGCGAGTTGATCCGGCAATTCGTGCAACTGTCCTCGGCGCCGGCCGATCATCATGCTGGGGACTTGGCCGGTAAGGCACAGCACCGGCGCATTGACCCCCCACGCCGTCGCCAGAGCCGCGGTTGTATTCAGCACGCCGGGGCCGGGCACAACGGCATACGCTGACGGCCGCCCAGTCGCGCAGGCGTAACCGAGCGCCATATAGGCGGTGGTCTGTTCGTGCCGCGCATTGATAAGTCGGAGGCGATTGGAGGCACGGGCGAAAGCGTCAAACAGCCCATAGGTCTGAACCCCCGGCAGGCCGAACACCGTATCGATGCCATGCCGCAGAAGGCCGTCGACAATCGCTTCTCCGCCGGTCATCCGAGACATCGGCCAATCCTCCAATATACCAGCGGAACGTTGGCATGGCGCGCCGGGGCTGGGAAGACCGATGGGCCACTCGAGCCACTTCGCTACCAGACCCCTTACAGAAACGAAATCGGGTCCACGTCCACATCGACGCGGGCATTCCCCGGCACGCGAACCGACGCCAGCCAGGACCGCAGGATCGGCTGCACCGGCACATCCCGCCGCACCTTCAGCAGCAGCCGCCGCCGGTGCCGGCCGCGCAGCAGAGCCATCGGAGCCGGTGCCGGCCCCAGCACGACGATCCCACTCCCACGCGGGGCGGCCCACCCCAGATCGCGGGCCACCGTGTCCGCCATGATCGCGCTATCCGCACTGACGATCAGCGCCGCCAAACGCCCATAGGGCGGCCATTCGCCGTCGCGGCGGCTCTCGGCCTCGCTGGCCATGAAGGCGTCCAGATCGCCTTGCAGCAGCGCCTGCATCACCGGGTGATCCGGGATGAACGTCTGCAGCATCACCCGTCCCGGGGCCTCCGCCCGCCCTGCCCGTCCCGCGACCTGATGCAGCAGCTGCACCGTGCGTTCCGCCGCCCGCAGCTCGCCGCCCGCCAGCCCTAAATCGGCATCGACCACGCCCACGAACGTCAGATGCGGAAAGTGCCAGCCCTTGGCGACGAGCTGGGTGCCGATGATCAGATCGACCTCACGGTTCTCGATCGCATGGGCGGCGGCGGCGGCGGCATGCGGGCCGGAGATCGTGTCGCTCGCCATGATCAGCCGTCGGGCGTCGGAGAACACCAGCGAAGCTTCCTCGGTGATACGCTCGATGCCGGGGCCGACCGGGGTCAGGCTGTCTCTTGCCGAGCAGGTGGGACATTCCGGCGGGATCGGGATGGTGTGGCCGCAGTGGTGGCACAACAGCTGGCTGCGGGTGCGGTGTTCGACCAGCCAGGCGGTGCAGTTGGGGCACTGCATCCGGTGCCCGCAGTGGCGGCACAGCGTCAGCGGCGCGTACCCCCGGCGGTTCAGGAACAGCATCGCCTGCTCGCCACGTGCCAGGGTTTGGCTGACCGCCTCGATCAATGGAGGCGCCAGGAAGCGGCCCCGATCGGGCGGAGTTTCACGCAGATCGATCAAGTCGATCCGCGGCATGGACGCCCCGGCATGACGGCTGGTCAACCGTTGATGCCCGTACCGTCCCGCCTCGACATTCACCACCGTCTCCAGGCTCGGTGTCGCCGAAACCAGGATAGCCGGGCATTCGGACAACCGGGCCCGCACCACCGCCATGTCCCGAGCATTGTAAACCACGCCGTCCTGCTGCTTGAACGCCGCCTCGTGCTCCTCATCCACCACCACCAGACCCAGGTCGGGGAACGGCAGGAACAGCGCCGACCGCGCCCCGACAACAACAGGCGCGGTGCCCTCGGCAACCGCCGCCCAGGTGATTTTTCGCACCCGCGACGCCAGATCCGAGTGCCACACCGCCGGCGCCACGCCGAAGCGACGCTCAAAGCGTTCGGTCCACTGCGACGAGAGCGCGATTTCCGGCAGCATCACCAAGGCCTGGCGCCCTTCGCGCAAACAGGCCGCAACGGCCTCCAGATACACCTCGGTCTTGCCGGAGCCGGTCACCCCGTCCAGCAATGTTACCGAGAAAGCGCGATCGGTGACCGCCTTGCGCAACTCCGCGGCGACCTCTTGCTGCTGAGCCGACAGTTCCGGTCCCGGATAGTCTGGGTCGGGGCGCCGAAACGGCGCGTCCGGCGGCGCGATCGTCGCGATGATCAGACCGGCCTCGGTCATGCCCCGCAGCACCGCCGCGCTGACGCCGGCTGCACGAAACAAATCCGCGGCCAGCCGAGGTTCCTCGCCCGTCAGCGCATCCAGCACCCGCTGCCGAGGTGGGGTGATCCGCACCGAGGGCAACGGATCGGCGCGCCGATAGCGCACGACCGGCCGGATGAAAGCGTTCGTGACGACGCGCAACGCCATCGCCATGACATCGCCAGGCGGGGACAGCGTATAGGCCGCGATCCAGTCGATGAACCGGCGCAGCGATTCCCGCATCGGCGGGGTATCCAGGATTCCGACCACGGATTTGAGCTTGTGCGCCGGCACCGCCTCATCAGCGGGCGCATCCCAGACGACGCCGACTTCTTCGCGGCGGTTCAGCGGAACCAGCACGATATCACCGGGTTGCGGATGCAGATCGGGCGGCACGCGGTAGTCGAACGGACCCGCGAACGGATAAGGCAGCAACACCGGAACCCGGCGCTGCTGGTCCGGTCCGAGCGTTGGATGGAGGAGTGGCACGCTATGCAACCGGCGTCATCCCGATCAATCGAACGCCTTAAAGCATGATCGCGCTGAGCGGAACGTCCCCAGCGCGTGAATCATGCGATCAAACAGAGCATGATCGCGCTGAGCGGAACGGGGCGTTCTTTCAAAGATCGTGGCCGGAATAGGAGCAATTGAAGCTTTTATTGCAAAGAGGAAAGTCCGCAACGATGTTGCCTTCGATCACAGCCTCCAGCAGCGGCCACTGGAACCACGAGGGGTCGCGCAGATGGCACCGATCGATCGCGCCATCCGCGATGCGCAGCCAGACCAGCACGTCACCGCGGAACGCCTCCACGATAGCCATCCCTTCCACGATCCCGGCGTCGCCATCGTCGTCTCGATATCCGGCGTCTCGAACGGGCCATCCGGCAAGCCGCCCAGAAGCTGATCCAGCAACGAAAGGCTTCGCGTGATTTCCTTCAGCCGGATCCAGACCCGGGCGTTGACGTCGCCTTCCTTCAGCACCGGCACGACGAATTTCAGCCTGTCATAAGGCGCATATGCCAGATCGCGACGGGCATCGAAGTCTCGGCCCGAAGCTCGGCCGACATATCCGCCCGGGGCGAACCGCGCCGCCAGGTCCGGGCGCAGAATGCCGGTGGTGACCATCCGATCCTGCAACGACGGCGTGTCATCGTAAAGCTTCGTCAGCCGGGGCATCGCTGTCCCTCAGCTCCGCGACCAGCGTGCGTAAGCTGACGCGATCGCGTTGTCTCAAGATCCGCCGTCACCCCACCGGGCACGATCCGATCCATCATCAGCCGATGCCTGAAACAGGCGGCAGCAGGCCCGCAGGATGCTTTCTCCCGCAGCACCCCACAGTGCGCGAGCATGATGCTGAGCGACGCATCGTTGCAGATCGCGCCAAAATCGCCGATGTGGTTGGCGAGGCGCTCCAGTTCCGCCATCACCGCCCGCAACCATACCGCGCGCTCGGGTGGCTTCGACGCCGAGCGCGTTTTCGACGGCGCGGGCGAACGCATAGCGCATACGCCACGGTGCTGTCGCCGGAGACCCGGCCGGCCAATTGAGCAGCCCGCGCCAGTTTCGCGCCCGACATCAGCAGGTCGACGCCTTTATGGGCGTAGCCGAGACGTTCCTCAAGCCGGACGACCGTTTCGCCATCGCAGGTGAAGCGGAAATGCCCAGGCTCGATAATGCCGGCATGGACCGGGACCGACCGGAATCTGGTGCAGCGCCTCGCCTTCGACCGGCAGGAAAGCGTAGGATGCCGCCGGATCCTGTTCATGCCCCAGCGGCCGTGGTCGAGCCAGGGCCGCCTGTCGGTCAGGCCCACGGGTTCCAGCCCGAACAGGTCGCGGATGGCGCGCTCCAGCCGGATAGCGGCAGGGTGGTGGGCGCCGACCGACGGATACTGACCGTCCGGGCATGCCAGGCTGAAGACAGTAACCTGCATCCCGTCGAGGACAGCCATCTGCATGCTGCTGGGCTCGCCCCACAAGCTGAGCAACGTGAGCGTGCCGTCGGCCAACTGATCGATAGTGCGTTGCCATTCGGCTTCGTCAGCCTGGACCTGTATCCAGGTTCTGTGAGAGGCAAGCAGCTCGTCCATACCGTCGCAGTCCACCCGTTTCAGCCGAGGCTGATCATCACGATCGAAGCGGCCGTCCCTATGCCCGGATGCGTCGCCTGCCGAAAGCTAAATCTTTGCCGCCAGCAATTCGCTCAGGTGCCCATCAAGCTGACCGAGCACCCCGGGGTCGGCGCCAAACAGCGCGAGATGCCCGTCGATAGTCTGGATCGGCCGGAACTCCGCATCGGGAATAAGCCGCCATTCGGCCTGACAATCAGCCGGCGGGAAAAACATGTCCGATGACATCGGCATGACGAAGGTCTTCGCCTTGATGCGCCCCAACGCGGCTCGCAGATCGCCGCCGGTGTGGCGGCTGACGTCGCCGCGCTGCCATTTCCACGCCTGGCACAACAGGTCGTTCGGATCCATGACGCCGAAATAGGCGAACATGAAGTTGATGATGAAATCCTCCAGCGACGAAAAGCCCAACGTCTTATGCCGATCTTGCTGGAAGAACTCGGTGCTCCAGCCCATCACCGCCCACATCTTGGCGTGACGCAACAAACCTTCTCGCACGTCGGCCGCCGACGCATAGAAACCCTTGTTGAAACCGGGGTCGGACGTGATCGCGTCAACCAGCGTCTCGGTGAAAAGGAAATCATGGACGGTGTTTTTCGCCGTCCCGGCGATCGGCGCCGCGCGCTTCACCATGTCCGGATAGCGAACAGCCCATTCGTAAGTCTGCTGCGCGCCCATCGACCCGCCGACCACCAGCGCAAGGCTTTTGAGGCCCAGCTTCTCCGTAACCAGCTTGTGCTGCGCCCGCACATCGTCGCCGATCCGCACCCGCGGGAAATTCGCCATTCCGGCAGGCGCCGGCGTGTTGTGCGGCGAGGTCGAAAGGCCGTTGCCGATCTGGTTGACGACGACAATGAAATACTTGTCAGGATCGAGCGCCCGGCCGGCTCCGATATACACCTGCTCCATGATCTTGTTGGTGCCGGAGTACCAGGTGGGGATCAGTATGGCATTGTCGCCCGCGGCATTCAGCGAACCGAACGTCGCATAGGCCAGTTGGCAGCCGCGGATGGTGCCGCCTTCCTCCAGATCAAGATTGCCGATGTCGTACAGCTCGTAAGGGCCGTGCAAGTCCTGCGAGTAGTAACTATTGTCGATCATTGTTTCCCCAGTATACCTCGCCTGACCGAGCGGGTTTGAAGCGCCGCCGCCGCAAACCCGCCCGCACTTTTCTTCAGGTCTGCTTACGCCAGTTCAAATCCCTCGTAGCCCTTGGCCGCGATTTCGTCGCACTGCCTCCGGTAGCCGCCGACACCTTCCGGACCGAGGTACGGCAAGAACGCGCGTGGTTTGCCGGGAATATTGGCACTCATGTACCAGGAATTGGCTTTGGTCATCAGCGTTGCGCCGACCACCTCATTGACATGCGCCACCCATTGCTCCTGCGCCTCGCGGCTTCGCCTCGATCACCGTCCTGCCGGTCTTGCGCATGCTGTCTATGCATTCGGTGACCCACTCGACATGTTGCTCGATCGCGACAGGCATGTTCGTCAGCACCGACGGGCTTTGCGGACCGGTGATGGTGAACAGGTTGGGGAAGCCGACGACCGAAATGCCGAGATAGGTGTGCGGACCATCCCGCCACTCCTCATCCAGCGTGCGGCCGCCGCGGCCCTTGAGGTTCAACGCCTTCAGCGGACCGGTCATGGCATCGAACCCAGTCGCGAACACGATAATGTCGAACGGGTATTCCTTGCCTCCGGCTCGGATGCCGTTCTCGGTGATCTCTTCGATCGCACCATCGGTCTTGGCATCGACCAGCAGTACATTGTCCTTGTTGAAGGTCTCGAAGTAGTTGGTGTCCAAGCGGTTGCCGCTTGGTGCCGTAGGCATAACCCTTGGGGATCAGCTTCTCGGCCACAGCCGGATCTTTGACCGTATTGCGGATCTTGCGCTTGAGGTAATCGGCGATGACGTCATTGGCCTCCTGATTGAAGAACATGTCCTGGTAGTTCGCCAGCCAGAAGGCGAAGCCGCCGGCATCCCACCGCTTGTCGAATTCCCTTTCGCGCTCCTCCGGCGTGGTTTCCAGCACCGACTTCGGGATGAAGTAATGCTCCTGGCCGAAGAACGATTCGCGGATACGCTTGACCACGCCGTCGTAGTCTGCCTTGCGCGCCTTCGATTACTTCCGGATCAACCTTGCCGTTGCGCGCCGGCACACAATAGTTGGCGGTGCGCTGGAACACAGTAAGCTGCTTGGCCTGCTGCGCAATTTCCGGAATCGCCTGCACCGCGGTGGCGCCGGTGCCCACCACGGCCACCCGTTTGCCGGTGAAGTCAACGCCGGTGTGCGGAAAGCGGCTGGTATGATACCATTTGCCCTTGAAGCTATCCAGGCCCTTGAACTGCGGCAGATTGGTGGTCGACAGGGTCCCCACGGCGGTAATGAGGTAGCGCGCGGTGACCGGTTCGCCCTTGTCGGTGTGCACCGTCCAGAGATTGGTTTCCTCGTCGAACTCCCCGGAAGTCACGCGCGTGTTGAATTGCATGTCCCGCTTGAGGTCATGCCGCTTGGCCACATGCTCAAGATAACGCAGTATTTCGTCCTGCTCGGGATAGCGTTCGGACCACTCCCATTCCTGCAGCAACTGCTTGTCCCAGGTGAAGCAGTAAATGTAGGAATCGGAATCGCAGCGCGCGCCAGGATAGCGGTTCCAGTACCAGGTGCCCCCGACGGTCTCACCGGCCTCGAAAACCCGCGCCTTCAGGCCCAATTTGTCTCGTAGCGACTTCAGCATGTGAATGCCGGAAAAGCCCGCGCCGATCACGACAGCATCAAAGTCTGGCGTTGGATTTGCCATTTCTTCCCCTTTTGTTCGTTTTATTGAAATCTACGAACCCTGATTCGCCGAGCGAGCCCGAGCGGCTGGTAAGGCCAACGGAGCAGGTTCGCGAAAGCCCAACGTTATCGCCAAAGACCATCGCGAACAACCCCTCCGCCTGCCAGCTCATCCCAACAGCGCGGCGACATGCTGGAACCAGGCGACCAGCGCGGGGGGTAGCCAGATCCCGGCCATCAGCACCAGCGCAAGATGGGCGAACAGCGGAATATAGGACGCGTGGACGCGGCCGATCGGACCCTTGATCGGACCGAACGCCACGTCGTTCAGCCGCAGCAGCAGCGCCCCGAACGCCACCAGCAGACCGGTGACCAGAAGCACCGCCAGCACCGGCTCCCGCGCGAAGGTCGAGGACACGATCAGGAACTCGCTGGTGAACACACCGAACGGCGGCAACCCGACGATGGCGACCACACCGGCGACCAGACCCCAGCCTAGGATCGGGTGGCTCTCGGTCAGGCCGCCGATCTCCGCGATACGCTGCGTGCCTTTCACCTGGGTAACATGACCGACCGAGAAGAAGATCGCCGACTTGGTCAGGCTGTGCATCGTCATTTGCAGCAGGCCGGCAAAGTTGCCGAGCGGGCCGGCCATGCCGAAGGCGAACACGATGATGCCCATATGCTCGATGGAAGAATAGGCGAACAGGCGTTTGATGTCGCGCCGGCGGTAGAGCATGAACGCCGCGAAGATCACCGACAGCAGCCCCAGCGCGATCATCAGCGGCCCCGGCGCGATGGCGTGCGGATTGGCGGCCAGCAGCACCTTGAACCGCAACAGCGCATACAGCGCCACGTTCAGCAGCAGCCCCGACAGAACGGCGGAGATCGGTGTAGGACCCTCGGCGTGCGCATCAGGCAGCCAAGCGTGCAGCGGCGCCAGCCCGACCTTCGTGCCGTAGCCCAGCAGCAGGAAGATGAAGGCGATATTCAGCAGCGACGGGTCCAGGGCGGGGGCGGCTCGCAGCAGGTTGGTCCAGATCATCGCATCCAGACCCTCGCCGACCACCGGCCTCGCGGCGAGATACACCAGGATCGTGCCAAACAGCGCCAGCGCGATGCCAACGCTGCCCAGGATGAAATACTTCCAGGCCGCTTCCAAAGCCTCGGCGGTGCGGTACAACCCGACCATCATCACCGTGGTCAGGGTCGCCAACTCGACCGCGACCCACATCAGGCCGATGTTGTTGGCCAGCAGCGCCAGGTTCATGCCGAACAGCATGAGCTGGAACATCGCGTGGTAGAAACGCAAATGCGGCGGCTTCAGCCGGCCGGTTTCCAGTTCGTGGCCGATATAGGAGGCGCTGAACGCGCTGGTGGTCAGGCCAATAAAGCAGTTCAGCAGCACGAAGACGATATTCAGGTCATCCACCAGCAAATAGGGGCCGGTGGCCGGCCGATCCCACAGCAAGGTCAGCGCGAACAGCAGCGACACCAGGCTGGCGAACACGTTCAGCGCGGCCTCGGCCCGGTAGCCGGGCAGCACCGCCAGGATCGCGGCGGCCGCCAGCGGCGTCAGCAGGATGGCCGCGACCGGATCAGGCATCATCCCTGACCCCCGCGGGAGCGGTCAAGCGCGCCGACATCGATAGTGTCGAACCGCTCGCGGATGCGGAACAGGAAGACGCCGACCACGATAAAGGCGATCAGGATGGAGAACGCGACACTGATCTCCACCACCAGCGGCATGCCGCGGGCGCCGGTGGCGGCGAGGTTGATGCCGTTCTCCAGCGACATGAACCCGACCACCTGGCTGATCGCGTTGCGCCGGGTGACCATCATCAGCAGGCCGATCAACACGACCGACAGCGCCAGGGCAATGTCCTCCCGCGCCACCGGATCAGTGTGGGCGGTGACCGGCAGCATCACCTGCAGCGACAGCGCGACAAGGGCGATGCCGGCGAGCATCGTCAGGCCGATGCCGCCGACGGTTTCGATCTCGCGGTGCAGGCCCATCTGGAACACCATCCGGCGCAGGGCGTATGGAACCAGGATGGCCTTGAAGGCCAGGGCGATGGCAGCGGTGATATACAGATGCGGGGCGCCCTGAATATGCGCCTGCCAGGCGACGGACAAGGCCAGGACAAAGGCGTGCAGGCCAAGCATGTGCAGCAGAGCGGTCAGTCGAAGCTGATAGAGCATCATGAAGCTGACCAGCACGAGCCCCCCGGCCAACATGTGCGCGATGTCGAACTGCAGGCCATGGATCATCGGCGCTGCCCCGAGCGCATTGTGGTCCCCTGCCCGCTTGGCGGCCCGCCCATCACATCCCCCGCGAAACGAACAGCAGCAGCACGCCCAACAGGCCCAGCATCAGCGCGGCGCCGAGGAAGTTCGGCACGCGGAACACCCGCATCTTCGCCACCGACATTTCCGCGATACCCAGCGCCACTCCGCCTACCGCCATCTTCGCCAGCCAGGCCGCCGCGCCAATCGCGTCCGGCACCAGATGATCCGGGCCGTCCGCCATCCACCCCGGAATGAATATGCACGCGATCATCGCGATATAGAGCGTCAGTTTCAGCGACGCGGCGAGCTCGATCATCGCCAGATGGCGGCCGGAATATTCCAGCACCATCGCCTCGTGCACCATGGTCAGTTCCAGGTGCGTGGCCGGGTTATCCACCGGGATGCGGCCATTCTCCGCCATCGCGACGATGATCAGCGCGATCAGCGCCAGACCCAGCGAGACACGCAGGCCGACCTGACCGTTCAGCATGGTCTCGGCGATGGTCGACAGCTGAGTCGAGCCGACGATCAGCGCCACCGAGAACACCATCATCAGCATCGCCGGTTCGGCCAGCGAGGCGATCATCATTTCTCGCGACGAACCAATCCCGCCGAAGCTGGTGCCGACATCCATCCCGGCCAGGGCCAGGGCAAAGCGCGCGCTGCCCAGCAGCGCGGTGATGGCGATCAGGTCGCCGGACCAACTGAACATCAGGTTCGCGGCGAACGTCGGGATCAGCGCGGCGGCAACCCATGTGGCGGCGAAGACGAAATACGGCACGACGCGGAACAGCCAGGAGGCATTCTCGGCGACCACCGCCTCCTTGCCCAGCAGGCGGCGGAGATCGCGGTACGGCTGGATCAGCGACGGGCCCTGGCGGCGTTGCAGGCGGGCTTTGACCTTGCGCACCGCACCGGTCAGCAGCGGCGACAGCAGCAGGATCATGGTCATCTGGGCAAGTTGCGCCAGCAGCGACTGGATCATTGCCATAGCGTCAGGGCCATCAGCAGCACAACCAGGGCGGCGAAGACGAAGCCCAAATAGCGCCTTATGGTCAGGAATTGCATGAAGTTGCTATGATCGGCGATCCAGCCGACGCCGCGGCCGAGCGGGGCATAGACGAAATCCCAGATCGGATCACTGATGTGGCGGACGATGCTGGCCGGGCGATTATCGCCAGGCGGCGGCATGTCGACGGTCTCGCTCGACCGGAATACCACCGTGCCAAACACCCGCCGCAGCGGCTGGGCGAAACTCGCGGCGGTGTACTGGCTAACCGGCGTCGGGTCCGGAAAGCCGCAATCCCACGCCGGCGCACGCCGCACCGCTCGGGACGCCAGGCGATGCACGATGCCCGTGGTCAGCAGCATGGATACCCCGATAAAGGCGAACACCAGCAGGCCGTTGTAGGAACTGCGGCCCGCCTCGACCGGCACGATGGTCATCCACACATCGCCCAACTGCTCCGGCATCCTCGCACCGAGCAGCGCCTGGGTGACCGGGGCGATGGTGTCGATGACGGCACCCGGGAAGATCCCCCCCATCAGGCACAACAGCGCGAAAGCCAGCATGGCGGTGACCGACCAGAAATCGGTTTCGCGCGCCTGAGTTGCGGCCTCGGAGCGTGCGCGGCCAAGGAAAACAACGCCGAAGGCGCGCACGAAGCAGGCCGCGGCCAGGGCGGCGGCGAGGGCCAGCGCGGCGCCATCCACCGGAATGATCAATTTCAGGCCCCACTCGGGCATTTCGGGGTGAACCAGGACGGCCTGGAAGGTCAGCCACTCCGAGGCGAAGCCGTTCAGCGGCGGCAAGCCGGCGATCGCGACGCACCCGGTCAGGAACGCGAGTGAGGTGCGCGGCATGCGGTGGATCAAGCCGCCCATGGTCTCCATGTCGCGCTCGCCGGTGGCCTCCAGCACCGCGCCGGCGCCGAAGAACAGCAGGCTTTTGAAGACCGTGTGGTTCAGCGCGTGGAACAGCGCGGCGGTCAGGGCGAGGGCCGCTCCAGCCTGAAACGCCGTGGCGCGAAATGCCAAAGCCAGGCCCAGACCGATGAACACGATGCCGATGTTCTCGACCGTCGAGTAGGCGAGCAGCCGCTTCAGGTCGCGCTCCATCAGCGCATGCAGGACACCGAGCACCGCGGTGACGCCGCCGAGCACCAGGACGATGGTGCCGGCCCACCACTGGTTCGGGCCGAGCAGGTCGAAGACGATGCGGATGAAGGCGTAGACCGCGATTTTGGTCATGACGCCGCTCATCAGAGCCGACACGTGGCTCGGCGCGGCGGGATGCGCGAGCGGCAGCCAGACGTGAAGCGGCACAAGTCCGGCCTTCGATCCGGCCCCGATCAGCACAACGATCAGCACCGCCGCCGCAACAGCAGACGCTCGGGTGATGGGCACGCATAGTGTCGAAGGCGTAGTCGCCTCCGCTGCCTGCCAGCAGGCCGAAGGCAAGCAGCAGGGCCAGGCCGCTGAAGGTGGCCATGATGAGATATACAAAGCCGGCCTCGGCGTTTCCTTCATCGCGATGATGCGCCATGACCAGCGCCCACGAGGTCAGCGACATCAGTTCCCATGCGAAGAGAAACGTGAAGGCATCGTCGGCGACGGTGACCAGGATCATGCCGGCGAGGAACGCAGGGTAGAACGGCAGAACTCGTTCGGGGTGCGCCTCGTGGCGGCCGTAACCGAGCGCGAACAGGCTGGCGCCTGCGCCCCCGAGTCCGATCAAGATGAGGAAGAAGCCGGACAAGGCATCAAGCCGGAAATTCGTCCCGATCCAGGGGAGACCGAGCGGAAGTTGCAAGTGCTGGACTGGGGCGGTGAGCGCCTGCAGGCCTTCGATCGTCAGGCCAATCGTGAGCAGAAAGCTGCCGCCATAGCTAAGAACGCGGGCCGCGGTGAAACGCGCGGTGACGGTCCCGATGAGGGCAAGGGCCAGAAGCGCGCCTATAATGACAACGGTATCGGTCATATATCCCGGCCGGCGTGGCTCGGCTCGTTGGTGCCGATCAGTTCGATGCCGGAAGCGGCAAGCGCGTTTGCCGGTTTCATCGGCGAATCGACGTTGCCACGGATAACCCCGTCGCTGGCCTCCAGGCGCTGGATGGTGGGCAGGGAGAGGCCGAAGCGTTCGGCCAGAGCCGCTGGTCGAGGCCGAAGAGCGCTCCGGCAGCCCGCACTCGGCCGGCGATGATCATGATTGTGACGTCGGTTTTGGATGTTGCGCCCGGAAACTGACGTATTATTGACCAGGGATCAAGTGAGCCAGAACCGGTGTGACGAAGGGCTTGGGGCTGAGGACCTAACGGGCTGGACAACCGACGGTCTGTCGGAACCCGCTGACCTATCCTCTCCTGCCATCAAGACGGCATGTATGTCCCGCCATTGGCATGCACCGTCTGGCCGGTCATGAACGCCGACTTTTCGGATGCCAGGAATACCGCGAGGGCGGCGATGTCCTCCGGTTGCCCCATCCGCCCCAGCGGAATGAGCGACGCCATTGCGCGCAACTCATCCTCCGAATGGCCATAGCGCGGTTGCGCGGTATCGGTGAGCCCAGGGGCGATTGCGTTCACCCGAACGCGGTGCGGCGCCAGTTCCAGCGCCATCGCCCGGGTCAGCGACACGACACCGCCTTTGCTCGCCGAGTAATGCGTCGAATGCGGCGACACGCCGGTAACCGACTGCGAGGCGAGGTTGATGATCCCGCCGGGCCGCCCCGCTGCCACCATCGCGCGCGAGGCGGCCTGGGCGCAGAAGAACGTCCCCTTCAGGTTGACGTCCATCACCAGGTCCCAGTCAGACTCGGTCAGGTCCAGAAACGGCACGCGGGGGAACACCCCGGCGTTGTTGACCAGGATGTCGATCCCGCCAAGACCCGAGACCGTGCTGGCGACCATCGCCTCGCACGCCGCAAGATCGGTCACGTCGCCGGGCACCAGGATCGCACGCCGACCCAAAGCACCAACCGCCGCGGCCACTTCTTTGGCTGCGTCGAGATTGTCCAGGTAGTTGATGGCGACATCCGCCCCGGCCTCGGCAAAGGCGATCGCGACGCTGCGACCAATCCCTTGTTGCGCGCCCGTCACTAACGCGGTCTTTCCTTCCAGATCCTTGCCAGCCATCCCGTTCTCCTTGTTATCGTTTCAAAGCAACTCGGCAGCGCGGCGGCGCCGGGGTCACGCGGGCACTGACTCGGGCATATCGTTGCGCCCTCGCAAGCCTTCGATCACCGCGATAGCCGTTGCGCTGTCGATGACGTCGCCATACCGTCGCTCGATATCCTTCAGGTTCTGATCGTGTGCGGCGGCGTCGTGGTCGCCCACGCAGTCGCGCGGCACCATGACCCGGAAGCCAAGCGAGAACGCGTCAATCACGCTTGCTCGGATGCAGCCGGAGGTGATGCAGCCGGTGACAATCACCGTGTCCACCCGCTCCTTCGTCAGGATCGCGGCGGCGGAGGTGCCGAAGAAGATCGAGGGAGCCGATTTCATCAAGACCACGTCCGGCCCCGCGGCGGCGATCCTGGGATCAAGTTCGACCGATTGGCTGCCGATCAGCAGATCAAATACGCCCTCGGCCTTCCAGAACGGCGCCGCACGGGGCGTATCGTAGCCGATAACACAAGCGATGACCGGAAACCCCGCGCGCTTGGCTGCCATCATCAGCGGCACGGTGTTGGCGACTGCCGCATCGACCATGGGCGCACCGCCCATCGGGAACGCGGGTTCGGTGAATCCGCGCTGGAAATCGACGACGACAACGGCCGGCTTGACGCCAAAACCCACAGGGCGGCTGCCATAACCGCGTTGGGCGTAAATGTCCGACATGACTTTGAATTCTCCTCGTGCCATACGGCTCGGCCATACCGCTCGGCATATGATTTGCAAATACTGTGCCCGCGAGGTAGCCCCAGCCGCGTTCGTGGCACGCACCTATCCCCTCGCCCGAGGTGACGATCATGCTGCTCGAGGTTCCTGTCATAGACGTCGCACCATTCCGCTCCGGCGACCCGGCGCGGCGGCGGGTTGTGGCGCAGGCTGCCGGACAGGCGGTCAACGACATCGGATTCCTGGTGATCACCGGGCATGGCGTGGACCCTGACCTCATCGCGCGGGTGCAAGCGGCCTCACAGGCATTCTTCGATTTGCCGCTGGAGGAGAAGCAACTCGTCGCAAGGCCCGCGCCGGACGTGACACGAGGCTACATCCCGGTCGAGGCCGAAAGCGTTGGGCGCAGCCAGGGGATCGACCTGCCCGGCGACCTGAACGAAAGCCTGATGATCGGCCCGGTCGACGCGGGCACTGACCAATATTTCACCGGACCCGCCGCGGGGAGGCATTTCCATCCCAATCTTTGGCCAGCAAACCCGGTCGATCTGCGGCCGCTCTACGAAACGTACTTCCGAGCCATGGGCACACTGGCGGGAGACCTGATGGCGATTTTCGCCATGGCGCTGGATTTGCCGGAGACGTTTTTCGCCGACAAGATCGACCGCCATATCTCCCGACTGCGCGTGCGTAACTATCCCGCGCCAACGACACCGCCGCTGCCGAACCAGTTGCGCGCCGGTGCGCATGCGGACTACGGCTCACTGACCATTCTGCGGACCGAGGACAAACCGGGTGGGTTGCAGGTGCTGAACCGGGCCGGTGTATGGGTCGATGTCCCGTTCGCGCCCGACAGCTTCATCGTCAATATCGGCGAGCTGATGGCCCGCTGGACCAACGAACGCTGGAAAGCGACCTTGCATCGGGTGGTCAACCCGCCGCCCGAACAGGCGCCGATGTCGCGGCGGCTGTCGCTGGTATTCTTCCACAATCCGAACTACGACGCTCCGGTCGCCGCGTTGCCCGGCACGGTGCCGGATGGTGAAGTTCCGAAATATCCGCCGACAACCAGTGGTGAGCACCTCCGCACGCAGTTCGTTCGCACCCAGGTGTGACGGTGGCTGCGGCCGGCCCGCGCGCGGGGATTATGGTGCGTCGCGGCAATCGACGCCAAACTCGGCTAATCCATGGATGGAGATCTGCTCGTGCCATTGATCGATACCGACGCCTTTCTGCGTGACTTGCACGAACTGCGCCGGATCGGCGCGTTCCGCACCGGCGTCCATCGGCCCACTTTCTCGCCGCAGGACATGGAATCTCGGCGCTGGCTGATTGATCGCCTGACGGCATGCGGCCTGGATGCCTCCATTGATGGCATCGGCAATGTTTATGGCCGGCACAAAGGCCCCGGCCCGCATTTGCTGGTGGGTAGCCACATCGAAACCCAGAACGAGGCCGGTTGGCTCGATGGGGCGCTCGGGGTCATGGGCGGCGTGGCGCTCGCCAGAGCCGGCCTCGCGGTCGATGTCTGTGCCTTCGCCGATGAGGAAGGTCATTTCGACGGCGGGTTCCTCGGCAGCCGCTCGTTCATCGGGGAAGTGTCGGAAGAGGAAATTGATCGAAGCACGAACCGGAACGATGGCACGCCTTTGCGAGTGGCGCTTCGCCAGGCCGGCTTGGAGGGAAAACCGCGCATGCGGCTGGAGCCCGGCGCGGCACAGGGGCTTCCTGGAAATGCATATCGAGCAGGGCACGCAGCTCGAGCAAGCTGGGCTTCGGATCGGCGTGGTCAGCGGCATTGTCGCGATCTGGCAGTGGCGCATTGTGGTTCGGGGCAATCAGGATCACGCCGGCGGCACGACAATGGCGGAACGAAAGGATGCCGGCCTGACGGCGGTGCGGCTGCTGGCCGCGATCGACGTGGAATTCCCGCGTGTCGCCGCGGAGCGCAGCACCTGGACGACCGGGTCCATCGTCCTGACCCCCAACGCACCCAGCATCATTCCCGGCACAGCGACGATCCTGTTTCAGTTCCGCGATGTCTCGGTGCCTGTGCTGGAACGGATGGAAGCGGCCCTGCGGGCGCTGGTACGTGAGGCGAACCGCCGCGAGCGCTGCACTGTCAGTCTGGAGGCGGTTTCGCAGGCCGTTCCGGCGCTGTGCGATCCGGCTCTGATGGCGGCGTTATCGGCGGCGGCTGAGACCCTGGCCCCTGGGGCATGGCAGAAAATGCCGTCGGGCGCGGGACATGATGCGCAGAATATCGCTCGGCACATGCCGGCCGCCATGCTGTTCGTGCCGTCGATCGGCGGCATCAGCCACCACTGGGCCGAAGATACCAAGGACGAGGACCTGGCGCTCGGTGTCCAGGTGCTTGGCGACGCCGCGCGGCGGATTTTGGCCGGAGGAGTAGGAGGGTCTGTAGGTCCGCTATGCGGCGGACGGGAGATTTATGCCGGCTTGCGGGGAGGGGTTCATTGCGCTGACTGGCAAGGTTGCTGTCCGTGACGCCATCTTGGCGTCCAACCGAGCGCGCTCAGCCTGTTTCCGCTGTGCTTTCAAGGCTTTGCGTTCCAGTTCCCGGCGCTGTTGGCGCGACAGGTCTGGGGGGAGGGCCGGCTGATTGGACAGCTTGTGGCCTGGGTTGGTTGTGTCAGCCGGATGCGTATTTCGGGCGCGGGTGAGCGAGCGGCGGCGCGGCTAGCCGCCGTCCGGCGGTCCTTCCGCAGCTTGTCCAAGGTGCGCTGGCACTGATGCCCGGAGCGGTGGGCGGCATTGGCGTTTCCGCGTAACCGTAGAACCGCGTTCAGGGGCAGGTCTGGGTTCATTGCCTTGGCGAGGGCCTCCAGCGCGGCGAAGCCGAAACTGATGATCTCCGCGGCCAGGCGTAGTTCCTGCTCGTCTTCGGGGTCGTAGGCGGCCAGGGTGCTCAGGACGGCGTAACGGGCGGCGGCCTCATCGCCGCCGGCGCCCCGGATGAACAGGTGCAGGAGGTGGGCGACCATTTCCTCGAGAAAGGCTGGGGCGATGGTGGGGAAGAACGACATGTTTAGGAACCTGCGAGATGGACGGAGTGGGGTGGCGTGGCGATTGGGGGAACATTATAGGAACAATTGGTTCGATACAAGAAGAATTTCCTTGCTTTCTCGAATTGGCTTGGCCGCGGGGACGCTTGCTGGACATCTCGTAAGAGGAACCGGCCGTTCGTGCCGTTTTGCTCGCTTTGTGCGCAGAGGCCGAAGAGATTTGGAGTTCGCAGAGAAGCGCTCGCGCCTCGTCCGACGCAGGCCCTTCTCGCACCGCCAAGCGTCGGCTTGCGGCGCGCAAACATCCCAAGTACGCACCCCCAGCCTGACTAGCGCGGGGCTGAACTATACCGGAAATTGCCGATCGGAGGTGTCGCGGCATGACGCCATGTGGCTATGGCACTAGCAACTTGAGATCGATCGAATTGGCCATCGTCTTGTAGCCGGCATCGTTGGGATGCAGATGGTCGCCGGAATTGAAGGCAGCTTGTATGTGCTTTGGCCGGGCTGGGTCACGCATCAGGGTGTCGAAGTCGAGCACGCCATCGAAGGCTCCCGAGCGGATGAAGGCATTGACCGCCTGGCGCTTCGCCTCCTTCGACTCGTTGTAGTAGCCCTCGAGCGGCCGGCCGCTGAACGTGTCCTCGAACGGTGTCAGTGTGGCGCCGATGATGCGCAGGCCGTTCATATGGGCACGATCGATCAACTGCTTGTAGCCGACGATGATGTCATCCGCCGAGGGCGCCGCCTGGGTCGGTGCCAACGCCATGCCGGGCCAGCCGATGTCGTTGATCCCCATCATCAGCACCACGGTGGTGGCATGAGGCTGGGCGATTACGTCGCGGTCGAAATGGGACAGCGCATTGTCACCCATCCGATCAGCAAGGATGCGCTCGCCGGAGATCGCCTCGTTTACCACCGCGACATCGCCCATGCCTTCCTTTTGCAACCGTTCGGCTAGCGCATCGGGCCAGCGATGGTTGGCATCGACGGTTGACGCGTAGCCATCGGTGATGGAATACCGTAGGTGACGACTGCTTTCGCTCCGGCCGGCGCATCGACCAGGATTTCTGACAGGAAGGCGCGCGCAGTGATCTTGGCATCCGCCTTGATCTCAGGATCTGCGACGTGGTCACCGCTAGCGATGAAGGCAGTCTGAACACCGTCCCAGTGCATCGTGGTGGCCACTGCGACGTCCTTGAAGTATAGGCTGATTGCGAGACTTCCCAAAGCCGGCACCGCAAGATCGACCGGATCGCTGAAGATTGGGGCGCCGGGCGGAACATCTACGGAAGCCCGCCCGCCGAAGGTGAGCGTCCGATCCGAGCCCGGGGCGATGGCGCTGCCGCCTGCACTCAGCGCGACGTGCGCGGCGGTGATCGGAAGCGCCTGGTCGCCGTACTCGTTGGACAGCACCACCCGCACCTTGCTACCGCCCACCGAGACATGGGCGATTTGGCGAACGGTTTGAAGCCAGAATGAGCGCGGTGCTCCGAACGGAAATGGAAAATCCGGCGCCCAGACCGGCTGAACGCTGGCGCTCCAGGTGCCGACCCAATCGCCCCCGGCCGACGCGGCACCCGCAGACGGCGCCCACCCCATGACGGCCACCGATAGGGCCGCTCCGACCAACATGTGCGATTTCATTGGATTTTCCTCCCCATCATTTATTGGTCTTTTCAAAGCGACCGGCGCTCTTCGGTGGACGGGCTTCAGGTCCAATCACGCCCAGGTCAAGTAGTTCAATGGGCGCGCACGATATGTGCAGACATTAGCTCTTACGCCGCAGTTACAACAGCGCGTATGCGAAGGGAGACCTCGCGACACATAGTCTATCAGGTCCGCGGTGAATGTTCCAGCTGTGACGGCCGATCCCGCCCGAACCGGGAAAGGCTACTGACGGCCAACTCCGGCTATTAACACCTATGCCAAGGGTCCGCTCTCCGTTTTGATGCAGCCGGTCGTGGCTCGGCACAATCCAGTCAATGAAGCGCGGCCACAAGCGGATCGATTGTCGCCATCTCATCCAGCCGCCACACCGCGGCGATTGCATCTTCGATTGCGCCTGCAAACGCGCCGTGCTGGGCGAGGTCGCGCACTTTGGATTCGAGGTCGTGGTCGGAGAGCGGCTGTTCCAGGCTGCCGCGGGCATGCAGCACTGTCTCGGTCAGGGTTCGACCGTCCGTGGTGCGGACCGTGGCGGTTGCGGCGCCTCGGGGACTGTCGGGGTCTAGCCGCGGCTTTATCCGATCGCGGAATGCGGTGACCGCGGGTGCGTGGACGGTGTCGTCGGAGAATTCTTGCAGCCCGGCCGCACCGAACAGGAAGGAGACCGCGGCGCAGTGATGGATGCTGACCCGTGCATCACGCTCGTTGGTCACCGCCCGGTCGCCGCGATCAAGCAGCAGTTGGTCGCCGGAGATCGTTACTTCAGCGATCTCCGCCGCCGTCAGCGCGTGGTTCCGCCGCAGCGCGAGGCAGGCGTCGATCACGGCGTGCATCACGATCCCGCAGGGATAGGGCTTGTAGGTGTTCTTCTGGATCTCCCATCGGGTGCCAAGGTCGTCGGTTATTTCCGCCACATCGGGGTCGTCGCCCATGGCGCGGGCCCAGCCGAGGGCACCCTCGATCGCGGCTGGGGCGGCGGTGTAGCCTTGTTCCGCCAGCAGGGCCGCGAACAGGCCGTTGCGGGCGGCGTTCCCGACGCTCACGTTTTTCGCGGCGCTGGGCAGGTTTTCTACAATTCCGGCCGACTGGCTGGCGGCGATACCGAGCGCGTTCCAGGTCTGCGCGGCGTCCAGCCCGAGGAGCTTTGCGCTGGCGGCGGCGGAGCCGAAGACGCCGCAGGTGGACGTGATATGCCAGCCGCGGGCGTAGTGGCCGGGGGAGACGGCGTTGCCGATCCGGCATGCGACCTCGGCGCCTAGGATGAAGGCGTGCAGCGTCGCGGCTCCGGACAGGCCGCGTTGCTCCGCGAGGGCGAGTGCCGCTGGGGCAACCGGGGCGGTGGGGTGGATGACGGTCCGCAGGTGCGTGTCGTCGTAGTCGAGCAGGTTTCCGGCGACGGCGTTGATGAACGTTGCGCCCAGCGGGTCGAGCCGCTCCGGTCGGCCGAGGACGGTGACGCGTTCGGGGCCGGACAGTGGCGCCAGAACGCGGAGTGCCATCTCGATTGGCGGCGCGTGGGCAACGCCTAGGGCACAGCCGATGAAATTAAGTATGGACCGCTTGCCCTCGTGCCGCACCTCAGGCGGCAGTTCATCCCAATGGGACGCCGCGACAAACTGCGCGAGGCGTTCGCCGGCGAAGCGTGGCTCTGTTAGATCCGACATCTTTTTCCCCCGGTTAGCCGACGGACGATATTGCTCGCGGTTGAGACGATCTGCACACGGCATTTAACCTAGCGCACGGCACCGGTGTGGCCGGAGTGACTAAACGAAGACTATCCGAACACCGCCGATACTTTACAAGATACGGCTTGCTTTGGGAGCGAATGCGACTGGTGGGCGTCGCACAATCCGCCGCAGGAATTGCGAGTCCTCCCTGCAACGTAACGGCAGACTGACGACGGCTGGCACGATGACGAGGACGAAGCGAACGAAGACAGTTGATCTCTTATGTGCAAAGCGGTGCGCAAATGAGTAAACGGCCAGACGCGCAATAACGGCCGATTCTCAACGAACATAATCTGAGAAGGAAAGCGTCTTTTCAGACCTTCGGAGAGACGAGCAGTATACATACCGGACTGGCAAATGGTAAGCTGGCAACAAGGGATTTGTCGATGTCGCAGGAGCCTTCAAACCCCTGATGACCGAGCTAGACGGACAACGAGGGAGCCAGATGTTCACCGGCCAAGTCATTATGATTACGGGCGCAGCCGGCAACGTCGGCTCCGCTCTCGCAACTGTGCTGGCGTCACGCGGCGCTCGCATCGCGGCGGTCGACACCGCGAAGGACAAGCTGGAGGCCGTGACTGCCGGGCTGCCCGGTGGCGGGCATCTGACGCTGGCGGACTACGACCTGACCGATCCGATGGCCGCCAACTCGCTGATCGCCACAGTGCGTCAGACCTGCGGCCGGCTCAACGGTGTTGGGACCACGGTTGGCGGCTTCGCGATGGCCAAACTAGCCGATGCGAGTGCGGAGCAATGGGATGCAATGTTCAGCCTGAACGTGAAGACCACGTGGAATATCTACCGCGCCGCAGTGCCGGCGCTCCGGGAAGCCGGCGGCGGCGCCTTGGTCGGTATCGGCAGCGCGGCCGGCCTGAAGGGTAGCCGAGAGATGGCCGCGTATAGCGCAGCGAAGAGCGCGGTAATGCGGCTGACGGAAAGCCTAGCCGATGAACTGCGTCCTGACCGTATCCGGGTCAATGCGGTGTTACCGACGACGATCGATACCCCACAGAACCGGGCTGCGATGCCAGCGGCTGATCCGTCGCGTTGGGTAAAGCCGTCCGAGGTCGCAGAGGCGATGGGCTTCTTGCTGTCCGGCCGAGCCAGCGGGGTCACGGGCGCCTTGCTGCAGGTCGGCTGACGATGAACCCAGGCGGCATAACGCTATCCGAGCGAGAGCGGGCAGCTACGGTGACAAACACGCCGATCGGACGCCACCGTGGCAATTCTGCAACTTATAGAGATAAGCTCGCCGTTCTGAACGGCTTCGGCCGCTGTATGGGCGACACGATCATTGGGTTGCAGGCGCTTGCCGTGGCGCGCGGCCGTGGCCTCGTAGGACCGCGGCCGACGGTGTTCCGGCTGCCCGGCCTTGGCCCGGTGATCGATGGGATCTACGCCGCCGCTGACGATATCGTCGAGACGCGCGACCTACCCTGGTGCGACGCCACCCGCAAACGGCCCTTCGCCGGCGCCACCGATTTCGATCGCGTCATCGACATCCGCGACTTCGCGTTCGACCCGCACTTCCGGCAGGTGGCGATGATCGATTACTTCCTTCACACCCTCGGCGTCGATCCTGCCTCGGTGGTGCCAGCGGAGCGGCGTAACGCGTGGCTCGCACCCCGTATAAAGTTGCCGGAGGTGGCCAAAGAGCAGGTGCTGGTCTGCCCGATTAGTAACTCGCCTCTGCGCACCATGCCCGAGGCGGTGCATGCGCGCGTGCTCGACTGGTTCTCGGCAAGAGGTGTGCCGGTGCTCACCCAGGCGACACTGCCGCGCTGCGACAGCCTCACCGCGCTATGCAACCTGACAGTCGGCAGTCGGCTCGTTGTTTCCGTCGACACTGGGATGGTGCACCTCGCCGATGCCCTGGGCGTGCCGTGTCTGGCCTTCTTTATCAGCCACCGTCCGGTCTGGCGGATGCGCGACTACCCGCTCTGCATCCCTGTCCACCTCCCTGCGCCCGGCCTGCCCGAAGCGCTCGAGTTCCCTCGCGATGACGCCGACGTTGCCGCGTCGCAGGCCGCCTGGTTCGAGCCTGGCGCCGACTTGCGTTGGTTGAACGCCTCGCTCGCTGGCGCATGGGCGGAGAACGGATGCCACGCCTGAGTATCCGCGGCATATGCCTTTCACAGTGAGACCCGCGACAAACTGCGCGAGACGCTCGCCGACGAAGTCCGCCAGTGTCACATCTGCCATCATATTTATCCCCGGTTACCTGACGGACCACGCCGCTCGCGGTTGGGAGGTTGTACCAAGACATCGAACCTGACGCTCGGTTGAGGCAAGCGAGGGGATCCGGCAACGTGTTTGACCGATCCAGCGAAAAAGCAGAAACTGTTGAGACATCTGCCTTGGATGATGCTGACGGACTTCTCATACACCCCTGCGCCGACCTGGTCAGACGATGCGCCACAGGCCGAAGGGCAAGACGACGATTGGAGGCCTTGGCCGTGGCTGACGCAGTCAACCAGCAGAAGATCCAAGGGTATTGTGCGCTTTGCCTTGCACGCTGCGGCTCGATTTCTACTGTTCAGGATGGCCGCTTCATTGCCCAGGATCCCGACCCGTCGCATCCCACCGGAGCAGGCCCTGTGCGCGAAGGGGCGCGCGGCGCCGGAACTGGTTTACAGCCCGGACCGATTGCTCCACCCGCTGAAGCGGACGCGGCCCAAGGGCGATGCCGATCCTGGATGGCAACAAATCGGCTGGGACGAAGCCCTGGACATGACGGCGTCCGCGATGCGCCGGATCGCGCAAGAAAGCGGGCCGGAGGCGGTTGCCTTCAGCCTGTCCTCGCCCTCCACGACGGCGATCTCGGATTCAAATGGCTGGATCCGCCGTTTGATGCTGGCCTTCGGTTCCCCTAATTCGGCCAACAATATCGAGCAGTGCGGCTGGGGCCGCGGCTACGCCACCCGATATACTTTTGGTGTCGCCAGTGTCGGATTGGGCGCCGGAGGTGGCGCCATGCCGGACATCGCGAACAGTGGCTGCCTCATTCTGTGGGGCTACAACCCGAGCATCTCGCGGTTGACGCATGCTACGGCGACGGTCGAGGCATTGAAGCGTGGCATGCGGTTGATCGTGATCGATCCGCGCCATGCGGGGCTCGCCAACAAAGCCGATGTCTGGCTGAGGGTCCGCCCGGGGACGGATGGTGCGCTGGCGCTGGGTCTCGCCAATCTGATGATCCAGCACGGTTGGTACGACCGTCCGTTCGTGCGCGACTGGAGCAATGGGCCGCTGTTGGTCCGATCGGACACCGGCCACCTGCTGACCGAACACGATCTGAGCCCAGATGGGGACCCACGGCACAATCTCGCGTGGGATGCGGCCGGCGGGGGCTTGGTTGCGTATGACCCGGCCACCGGCTGCTATGCAAGCGACGGCGCCGATCCGGCTTTGGAGGGCGAATATCGCGTCGCGACCGCAACGGGCGAGGTGCTGTGCCAGCCGGTGTTCGCGCTGTTTGCCTCACTTTGCCGCCAACATCCGCCGGAAGCGGTCGAGGCGACATGCTGGATCGACCGCGATCAGTTGGAACGTGCGGCGCGTATGATGTGGGAGTCCCGGCCGGTCTCGTATTACGCCTATGCCGGCCACGAACATCATACCAACACCACCCAGACCGCTCGGGCGATGTCGCTGCTGTACGCGTTGACCGGCTCGTTCGATCGATCCGGGGGCAATGTGGTGTTTCCCACGGTCCCGTCGGCTCCGGTTACAGGGGAAGATCTGCCGGCGGCGAAACGGATGGCTCCAGCCGTCGGGTTGACCGAACGGCCGCTTGGGCCCGCCCGCTGGAACCTGATCGCCAACAATGCTTTGTACGACGCCATTCTGGACAAGCGGCCTTACGCGGTTCGCGGGTTAATGGGTTTTGGAGCGAATCTGCTCGTCGGGCGCACCAATGTCCACCGCGGCCGAGACGCTTTGAAGGCGCTCGACTTCTACGCGCATGCCGACATGTTCATGACCCCGACTGCCGAAATGGCGGACGTGGTTCTGCCGATCGCCTCGGCATTCGAGCGCGAGGCGTTGAAGATCGGTTTCGATGTCACGCCCGAGGCGTCGTCGCTGGTTCAGTTCCGAAAGGCGGTGGTCGCGCCACGCGGTGAGGCTCGTCCGGACACCGACATCGTGTTCGATCTGGCCTGCCGCCTTGGGCTTGGCGAGCACTTTTGGGGCGGCGATGTCGAGGCCGGCTACCGGTATCAACTGGGGCCCTCGGGCGTGACCCTGGAAGCGTTGCGGGCCTCGCCGGGTGGGGTCCGCGTGCCGCTCCGCACGCGCCATGCCAAGTATGCGGAGCGTGATGCTGCGGGTGTTGCGCTCGGTTTCGCGACGCCTTCCCGGAAGGTGGAGTTTTTCTCGGAGACGTTTCTTAAACACGGCTACACGCCGTTGCCGGTGTTCCGGGAACCTGTGGTTTCACCGGTTGCCCGGCCCGACCTTGCTTCGCGCTATCCGCTTGTCTTGACCAGCGTGAAGAGTCCGTTGTTCTGCGACAGTCAGCACCGCGGATTGCCGTCCCTGCGCAGGCGGTTGCTCCACCCGGAAGTGGAGATGCATCCCGAGACGGCGGCGTCGCGCGGGATCGCTGCCGGCGACTGGGTCGCTATCGAGACGCCGGAAGCCCGGATCAGGGTGCGGGCGCGTTTCAATCCGAGCCTGGATCCGCGGGTAGTGGCTGGCCAGAACGGTTGGTGGCAGGCGTGCGAGGAATTGGGGGCGCCTGGTTATGACCCGTTTGGTCCGGAGGGGGCGAATTATAACTTGCTCATTAGTGGTAAGGCATTGGATCCGATCAGTGGTACACCCTCGGATCGGTCCTATCTTTGTGAGATCCATTTGGCGAACTGATGGCAAGTGCCGAAGTCTCGGCTCGTGAGCAACGCCCCTACTCTATCCGCTTGTGACCGCCCGCTTCCAGCGCCCCGATACGCCGCGACATGTCCACCAAGTGATGCGTCACGGCGCTGCTGGCGGCAACGGAGGCGGCAGTTCGCGTTTTCTCGACGAGCAGTTCCTCCCGGCCTTCGAGCGCTGTAACGCGCTTCTCCAGGTCGTTCAATTCGTCGCGGAGCTTGGCGAGGCCACGGTTCGCGTTATCGACCTCCTCGAAGACTTTCTCGATGCGGCAAGCAAGTTCCCACAGAAGGCCGACGCCTGGGATGGCCATCCGGTCAGACGGATTCCGAGTTAGAGGCACTCCGAACTGGCTCGACGCCGAGCCTCCTCAGCAACGCGTCCTGACGAGCCGAAAGATCCGCCAATTTCGCGTCGAACTGGACGAACCACTGCTCTAGCCGTCGCTCATCAGAGAGGAGCGAGCGGGCTGGTCGCTTAACCGGGGTCTTTTCCTTCGTGACGGCGCGCTTGGTGGCCATAGCTGGTATCCGTGGGGCGCTGCCCATCATATAGGATGCGGAGGCCTGCGTCGAAGGAAGGCTGTTGGTTAGCGGGATAGAACGGAAGCCACACAGCGATCGGCGGCGCCGACGCGCGGTTTCAGTCACCCGATCAATCAGCTCCCAGATAAAACCGGCGAATCAGGTCATTGTTGTTCAACTCGTCCGCTGATCCTCCCTCGAACTCGATGTGGCCGTGCACGATGACATAACCACGATCGGCAATACGAATTGCCTGCGTAAAGTTCTGCTCAGCCATCAGCACCGCAAGCTGGAAGCTGTCCTTCAACTCCTTGATTTTGTCGATGGTCCGAGCAACGAGCAACGGCGCCAGTCCAACCGAAGGTTCATCGATCAACAACAGCCGAGGTGCAGACATCAAGGCACGGCCGAGCGCCAGCATTTGTTGCTCACCGCCGCTCATGGACCCGGCAAGCTGTTTCCGCCGTTCGGCCAGGCGGGGGAAAAGCTCAAAGCAGAAGGCCATGTTCTGCTGGATCGCCGGCCGGGCTTTTTTCCGGAATGCCCCCATCAACAGGTTCTCGGTCACGGTGAGTCGGGGAAAAAGGCGGCGTCCCTCCGGCACGAACCCGACGCCGAGATCGACGATATCCTCTGTTGCCATACCGATAAGTTCATGCTGGATGCCATCGATGGTCGCCGTGATCGAACCTGCGGTGGGTCGCACCATTCCCATAACACACTTCATCAAAGTGGATTTGCCGTTGCCGTTGGTGCCCAGCAGGGCAACCGTTTCGCTCTCGGCGACGGCCAGGGAGACGCCGTGCAGGATGCGCACAGCGCCGTAGCCGGCATCAAGGCCAGTGATCGAAAGACTAGCTGCCAAGGTAGGCCGCGACCACATCGGGTTGACGAATAACGTCTTGCGGGTCTCCGTCGGAAATCTTCCGACCCGCAACCAGCACCACAAGACGTTGCGAGAACGCCAGGACGGCGCGCATGATATGCTCGATCATGATGATGGTGACGCCCTGCGTATTCAGCTTCATCAGCAGGCCAAGTATGTCATCGACCTCCTGATGCGACAGACCCGCCATGGCCTCGTCGGCGATCAGTAGCCGCGGTTCGGAGGCCATGGCTCGGGCCAGTTCCAGCTTCCGCATTTCGATCTGCGTGAGGTCCGCGGGCCGGTGGTCAGCCTTCGTTAGGAGGCCGACCATTTCAAGTAATTCCTCGCATCGCTGCCTTGGGTCGACAACCACCCTGCCCTGCTTCACGTCGGCGGCATACAGAATCGGCACGCGGATGTTCTCCGCCAGGGTCAGCGTCGGGAAGGGCCGAGGTAACTGGAAGCTGCGGGCCAGGCCCAGTCGGGTGCGTTGATGGGTCGAGAGGCCGTTCAGCTTATGGCCGCCGAAGATGACCACCCCGCTGTCATTGCGTAGCGTACCGCACAGGCAATTCACCAGCGTGCTCTTCCCCGATCCATTGGGGCCGATCAGGCCGAGGCGCTCACCTTCGGTGACGTTCAATTCCACGTCCGCAAGCGCCACAAAACCCCCGAAACGCTTGCCGAGACCCGTCACAGTGAGAAGCGCGTTGGTCACCGCTTGAACCAGCCCACGATGCCCTTTGGGGCAGCGATCACGAAACCCACCAGCAGCACGCCAACAAGTAAAAGCGACAATGCAGAGGAAATCGTGACCGTCGCGACCTGCTGTAATGTCCCGAGCAGGATCGCGCCGACGACGGGGCCAAGCCACGTGGCGGTGCCTCCGATCAGCGGCATGGCGATCGTATTGACGGCGTAGCTCAGGCTGAAGCCGGAGCCGGGGTCGAGGTAAGTCACGTAATAGGGCAACGGCGCCCCGGCCACGCCCATCAGCCCGCCGGACAAGGTCGTGGCGATTAGCTTCAGCCGCAAGGTAGGGACTCCTGAGGCCTCCGCCGCCAGTTCGTCGTCGCGAATTGCCGAGAAGCCATAGCCAAGCCGGGAGTGCTGAATCGCTCGGGCGAGGACAACGGAAAGCACAGAGAGCAACAACATAACCACGAACAAGTATTGGATGTAGTCCCCGGGAAAGATCGGCGAGTGTGCGGGGCGAATGATGTAGGCGCCGCGCGACCCGCCGACGAAGTCCCAGTTGGTTATCAGCGTTTGCGCGACGACGGCCATGGCCAGGGTCGCGATCGAAAAAAACGTGCCGCGCAAGCGCAGGGTCAAATAGCCCATGCCCAGACCAATGACGCCGGAGATCACGCCACCCGCCAGCATCATCACCGGAAGCGGCAGCGACGGAACGGTCTTATGCAACACCACGGTGCAGTACGCCCCGAGAGCGAAGAACGCCGCCACTCCGAAATTGACGTAGCCGGTGTAGCCTCCCAGGATATTCCAGGCTGTCGCCAGCACGATATACTGGAGCACGACATACCCGGCGAAGAACACATAGGCGTTGTTGATCAGCCGGGCAGCGGCGAAGGTTACAGCCGCCACCACCAGCGCCAGCAGAAGAAATCGCACATTCCGCATCAGCGGCGTCCGAACAGGCCCGCGGGCCGCACCGCGAGTGTGATCAACAGAAACCCGAACCCCACGGCGGGCGACCACGAGGGGCCATAGAACGTCGACGTCAGGCTTTCCATGATACCCAGAATGATTGCCGCGAGGATGGTTCCGCTGAAACTTCCCAGGCCGCCCATGACGCAGATCGCGAAAATCCGGCCGATATAATCGCGCCCGATCGACGGCTCGACAGGCTGGATGATGATCAGGATCGCGCCGGCGATCGAGGCGCTGGCGATCGAAAGGCCAAACGCCACCCGCTTGATCCGGCTGGGATCCGCCGCCATCAGCCGCAGCGCCATTGGGTCCTGCGCAACCGCCTGCACCGCTCGGCCGACGAAGGTGTAGGACATGAACAGTTGCAGCACACCGATCATGGCTAACGAAACCACACAAGGAACCAGTAGCCGTAGTGGCAGCTCGATCACGCCGAAATGCAGGCTGGGTCCGATATAGACCGCGGACACCAGCCGATAATCGACACCGAAAACCAGAACCAGACCGACTTCCGTAATGAACAGCAGGCCGAAGAAGAATGCCAGGCCTCGGATCGAGGCGTCGCCTCGTCGCTCGAACGAGACGTCGTAGACGTGATAGATCGCCACGCCCAACAGGTAGAACGCCGGCGTCAGGACGATGCTGGATAGGATTGGGTCCAGCCCGAGCAGGCTGTTGGCGATATAGGCCGTGTACGAGCCCAGAATGATGAAGGCGGGATGGGCGATGTTGACGATGTCGAGCATCCCGAAGGAAATCGAAACACCGATCGTCACGGCGGCGTAGAAGCCACCTAAAAGCACGCCGGACACCAGGGCGTTGCCTAGCAGGTCGAAAGACAGATCCATTGGTTCGCTTGTGACGTTTCCCGGGGGTCAATGTGGCGAAAGCCGGAACCTTTGGCTAGACGCAATCCGCGCGGCGGGGGGCGTTACGATTGTGCCTGGTGCCGATCGCGCCCCAAGGGGCCGATTGGACCCGTCCATCGGATTTCATCAGACCCGTCATGATAGCGCGATCCGCCATTTCAAAGTCGTGCCTGCCGTAAACCCGCCTCCCGACAGATCGCACGACATGCCATACCGCCATCTACCAACGGCAAAATTCGATCATGAACATACGCCGCTCGGCTTCCCAAATTGGCCAGTGCCTCTAGAACCCGCCGTTCCTGGGTCGACAAGGCGATCGCCGCCTGAAGACCTCACCCTCAGTAGCGCAGCTAAACGTCTGGATGGGTTAGGACGGGGCTGCCATCCCAAGCTGCGGGAGCGCAACCCACAGCGCATCGAGGCAACGTTCGTCAACCGCTGTGCCGCGGTCCCGATCCATTGTTGCCATCGCTTCCTGAATTGGCATCGGATCGCGATAGGGACGCTTCGCCGTGATCGCATCGAAAATATCGCCGGCGGTAATGATGCGTGTCTCCAGCATGATGGCATCGCCCGCCAGTCGCTTGGGGTAGCCCTTGCCATCCAGCCGCTCGTGATGTGCGCCTGCGACCACGGCCAGGTCACGGAATGCCGACATGCGAGACAGAATATCCTCTGACAGCATCGCGTGCCGTTTCATCGCCTCCCATTCGGTAGCGTCCAGCTGGCCGGCTTTGTCCAGCACCCCGGTGCTTACGCCCAGCTTGCCGATGTCGTGCAGCAGCGAGGCTCGCCGCAACCATCGCCGCCGATTGGCGGTCAGGCCGAGATTCAGGGCGATCGCATCTGCGTAGCGCGTGACCCTGCGGCTGTGGCCGGAGGTGAAGGCGCTTTTGGCGTCGATGATGTCGGCAAAGGCCTCGGCGATCACGTCCAACTTCTCTTCGTCAATGACGATGACGCGGGCGCGGGGTTCAATGGCCGCCACGCGTGCATCCAGTCCATTGTCGTTGAGGCCGACCCAGAAACCGTTATCCGCTGAGGCGATTCGGAGCGCTTCGACCACCTTTGGGTCAAACCAAGTACCGGCCCGGCGGCGCACCTCCGCCCAGGCGGCAAAAGGACCCCCTACCGCATGGAATACGTCGGTGACCTGCGCGAGCAGGGCAATACGGGCATTGAGCGGGATTGCCTCGCCCTGCAGTTTCGATGGTCGTCCTTTGCCGTTCCAGTGCTCGTCCAGCGCGTAAATCCCGTCAGCCACGGGTTTGTCGAAGCCGAGCTGCAGGACGATATTGGCACCACGCTCGCAACGCGTCTGTATAAGTTCGTCGGCCAGTTCACTGCCGTCTCGGGCGAGGTTGAACAGGCGCTGGACGCGACGGCGTAGTGGCTCTCCCGGGCCAGTGTGTTGCAGCACGAACTGACCAAGCGCGAACAGGCTTTGCGAGTCCACGGTCTTGTAGTCGCGCTTGACGAGGCGCTCATCGCCGCCATAAAGCTCCCACAGGCGCGCTGCGTTGCTGCTGCATCCGGCATCCTTCAGCAGCAGCGTATAATACAAATCAGATAGTTGGTCAGCGGTCAGGGCGAGCGCTTGACCGACATGCATGCCGATCCACGTGCATCGCAAGCTATGGCCGGCTGGTTGCCCTTCGGTCAGATCAAGCGCGTAGCTCAACGCGCCGATGACTTCGGACAATCGCATGCGATTATTGGCAGAGGCAACTTTGGGGCCCGTATCGTGCAATTGGGCAATAAACGAAGTGTCTGCGCGCACCCGCCGTTCGACTTGCTCCGAAGACGGACGGGTTGCCTCATCGATGGGATTCCGCAGCATGATCGACTTACCGTCTAACGTGATCCGATGAACGTAGGACGTAAACGGTTAAGCGTTGCTTAATGCCATAGCGGTGCCGACAGATCCAGCTTTGGATCAGTCATTGCCGCCCGTACGGCCCTGTTTACGACAAGGCCAATCCAATGTTTATCCGATAATGTCCTCCATCGGGCCGGCTCCAACGGCCATCTCCCTGTACCGGACAAGGCGATTATATGACAACTCGGGTCGTGCATCCGTGAGGCTCGGTCCGAGATGATTATGACTTTTCGAAGCAATCGTAATGATTACTTTGCAGTATATTCCAAACACTTCGGAAGAGAGCCAGGGATGCCAGCTGGCCTTTAAGTTGGCGCCGTTTTAGTTAAGCGGAAGTGATAGACCTTCGCCTTGCTTCCGTCCGTGGACGTAGTTGCTGTGTCACTACTGTCGCGCGGTTTCGAATGAGCCCTGCTTTTAAAAAGGAACTGATGTTCCTCCCGGTACGACCATGCCTCTCGCTTCGGTGGCGATGCGCGACGCCTAGGTGCCTATACTGCCTCGTCCAGATCCTCGCCCCACATTTTCTCCAGCGCGTACATCGTCCGAGCCTCTGGCTTGAACAAATGCACCACGATATCGCCGGCATCGATCAATACCCAGTCAGATCCTCCTGCGCCCTCGACCTGGACACGCTTCAGGCCGGCATCCTTGAGCTTTTCACTCAGATGTTGTGCCATCGCGCTGATTTGCCGGTCTGCCAACCCAGAGGCGATCACCATCCGATCGCAGAACATTGCCTTACCAGCGAGGTCCATGGTGACGACGTTCTCGGCCTTGTCGTTCTCAAGGCTGGTCACGATCACACCCTGCAGCCGGTCCAACTCCGACACTTCGGTTTTCAGCTTTTTTACCCGGGCAGTCGCGGACTTCTTCGGGCCGGCCGCAATGGTTTTCTTGCGGGGGCTGCCGGGAATCACCCCGGCTTCCGGCAGCTTCGGCTTGACGATCGCCTTGCGCGGGGCCGGTTTATGCCGTGCCGGTGAGGCTGCGATCTTCGGCGGTTTGGTTATAACACGGTTCCTTCGGCAGCTTGACGGATCGCGGTGGCGGAGACGGCAGTCTGCCGACCTGGCAGAAACACCCAGGCTGGCGCGGTGCCGGGCAGCAACCGCGCTTCCCGGATTGGCCGGCGCGCTGCCCGTAGCCGATGCGCGGCCTTTCCCGCAAGCGCCGGATTGGTGTAATGTGGACGCGGCAGCACCACTAGAGGCATGCGCCCGGCGATATCCATCCAGCGACGCCAGTGCGGAAACTGCACCAGGATATCCGCCCCCATGATCCAAACGAACCGCACCCGAGGGAACCGGCGCAACAAGACCCGCAAGGTGTCGTCGGTATAGCGTGTACCAAGCGCGGCCTCGACCCCGGTGGCGACCACGCGGCGCCCGTCGCCAATTCGCGCCGCCGACGCCAGCCGCTGGGCGAGCGGCGCCATCCCGTCATCAGATTTCAGCGGGTTACCCGGGGAGACCAATAACCAGACCTGATCCAGGCGCAGCCGTCGCAACGCCAGTTTGGCGACGTGGCGGTGGCCGTCGTGCGCCGGATTGAAGGACCCGCCGAGCAGCCCGACGCGCATTCGTCGCCGGTCGCCAAAGCGGGGGATCGAGCCGGAAGAACCGCATGGCTTCGTCCCTGACACAGGGGCCACCATGATACCGGGCTTCAAACTCGCTCCCATCTCCTCAAAGTGTTATTCAGGGTCTTACCTGACCCGAACCTCGGACGAGGTAGCGATACGTGGTCAACTGCTCCAGCCCCACTGGGCCCCGCGCGTGAATACGCCCGGTCGCGATGCCGATCTCGGCGCCGAAGCCAAATTCCCCCCCGTCGCAGAACTGGGTGGAGGCGTTCCACAGCGTCACCGCGCTGTCGACGCCACGCATGAATTGCTCTGCAATCTCGGCGTCCTCGGTCACGATGGCGTCGGTATGCTCGCTGCCGTGCGCCGCGATGTGGGCCAGAGCCGCTTCCACGCCATCGACCACGGCGACGGAGAGGATCGAGTCCAGCCATTCGGTATCGAAGTCGGTTTCTGCCGCCGGCGGCAGCCACGGCACGATCGTCCTCGCCGCCGCATCCGCGCGGAAGTCGCAGCCGAGCGCTTTCAGGTCGTCGACAAGCAGCGGCAGCAGCGCCGGTGCGATGGCCCGATCGATCAGCAGCGTCTCGGTCGCGCCGCAGATCCCTGTCCGCCGCATCTTCGCGTTGGCCAGGATGCGCCGCGCCATCGCCGGATCGGCGGCGGCGTGGATGTAGGTGTGGTTCAGACCCTCGGCATGCGCCAGGACGGGAACTCGCGCCTCGCGCTGCACCCGCTCCACCAGGGACTTGCCGCCGCGCGGAATGATTAGATCGAGCAGCCCGGCGCCGGCCAACATAGCGGCGACATAGGCCCGGTCGGTGTTGGGGGCCACCTGGATGCAGGCCTCCGGCAGCTGCGCGGCCGCCAGCCCATGCCGCAGTGCGGTGTTGATCGCCTGGGCGCTGTGTGCGGTGTCCGACCCGCCCCGCAGGATCACCGCGTTGCCTGACTTCAGGCACAGTGCCGAAGCATCCGAGCCGACGTTCGGCCGGCTCTCGTAGATCATGCCGATCACGCCGATTGGGGTCGCGATCCGTTGGATACGCAGCCCGTTTGGCCGGGTCCAGTCGGCCAGCGTGCGCTGCAGGGGGTCGGGCAGCGCGGCGACTTCCTCGAGGCCTCTGGCCATCGCTTCGACCCGAGCCTCGGTCAGGGTGAGTCGGTCGAGGATCGCCGCGGAACCACGGTAGGCCCCGACGTCTTGCTGGTTGGCGGCGAGGATGTCCCGCATGCCGTCGCGCAATGCGTCCGCCATCGCCGCTAGCGCGGTATTGCGTGTGGTCTCGCTACTGCGGGCCAGCACATGAGTTGCCGCCCGCGCGGCGTTGGCTGCTGTTTTTAGATGTTCGGTCGCTTCCATCTTGCCAGTGTGCCCAAATAAACGCCGGGTTTCCAGTGCCCTAACCCGTCTGCTCCAAATATTTGGGGATTTTCAGCCTCGCGGGATGCCGAAGGGCGTTGTGGGTGCCTTGCTTAGTTCGCCGCCGGCGAGGACGGCATCCTGGCTGAATACGATGTCCGGCAAATCGATCGCCCTTTCACGACCGTCGCGGCGCGGCGCAATGACCGGGTGGCTTTTCAGATAAAGCGCGAGCGCCTCGTGCACCGACTGTCCGAGCATTTTTACTTCGTGGGTGCCAGGGTGGCGGCAGATCATGTCGATGGGCTCGCCTGGCCGTTCGCACCCGGCGATCGCGTACCGGCCGTCCGGTTCAATCTCCTTGCCGTTGACCTTGATTGAGACGACGCGCCGCCCGTAATCCGCCCGCGCCTTGAACGTGAGGGTCAAGCCGGAGGCGCGCGCGCCCCAACCGCCGTTGAGCTTCCATGGATTCTTCGAATATACGGTTTCAAGCTCGTTTTCGAAATAGGCCCTGAGCTCCTCACCGGTGACCCAGCCGCTCTTCATCCGCAGATCCATCGGCAACAGGTTCCACAGGTCTGCATCGGTGAGTTGACCTGGCGGGACCGGCGAGCCGAACCGGAACCCGTTCGTGAGGCCGATGTCGGTCTTAGCGGTCTCACGCACCGCGTCGGCGATGAAATCGTCGGCTGTCGTTTCGAGCAAGTCATAACGCATCAGCACGGTTTCGGACCGGCCGAACTGCCTGGCCATTCGTTGCCGATGCGGCGCCAGAGAACTGTCGACCAGTGCTTTCATCTGCGCGTCCTCGGGATATCGTTCCTCGAGGATCGGGATCAATCGAAACTCGTGATGGGCGACGCCGCCGCCGGGCTTCAAGACGAGATCGAGCCGGCCGAGAAATGATCCAAAACAGCCAGGCTCGACGACGATGACTTCCTCTTCGAGAATCGGTGTGGCGGTGCGCTCGTGCGTATGTCCGGAGAGGACGACATCGATTTCGGGCACCTCTCGCGCGAGTTGCCGGGCGATTGTCAGGCCGGTATGGGTGAGCGCGACGACGACATCGGGATTTTCGCGCGCGCGGATTTCTTTGACGTAGTCGCGTAGACCCGCCACCCGCGTCGTGTCCATGCCGTGGAATTCGGCTGGCGACTGGCGTTTGCTGGCGCCGATGTCGGTCACGCCGAGAACTACGGTCTTCACGCCCTGCCGAACGATGGTGACCGACGGCGGGAAGAGGCGTTGGCCGCTGGCGATGTCGTGAAAGTTGTAGCACACAACTGGACAGCCGAGTTGCGCCATGAGGGTCTTGAACCGCTCGGGGCCATAGACCGGGTCCCAGTTGCCAGGGACGAAGACGTCGATACCGAAGGCTTTGAGTGGCTGTAGGATTACCTCGCCTTCGGACCAGGCCGCTGGTCCCGACCCCTGGAATTCGTCGCCTCCGTCCAACAGCAGGCACCCGTCTTTGCAATTGGCGCGCTCGCGCTCGATCGCAGTTTTCAGGCGCGCGTAGCCGCCCATCATCTGAATTTCCTCGTCTGCACCGGGGAGGTAGTCCTGATGGGTTTCGAGTTGCGCGTGCGTATCGGTGAAATGCAGCAGCGTTACGCGCTTGCCCTCCGGCGCGCTTGTGTTCTGGGCGTCAAGCGTCGCCGCGGAAACGCCGGACCCTGTCGCCGTAAGTCCAACCGAAGCCAATAGGCGTCTGCGCGTTAAGGACGTGTTCATAGCTTTTCCCAATGTTGGCAGCTCGTCATTCGATCGCATCCGTAAACGTGCGACTATCGAACGACGAAATGGCCTTCCTTGAGAAGCCGTATGTTCCACACGCCGTTATAGGCTTTGCCTGGCATCTCGGGGACCGCCGATCGAGCCGGCCGGCGGTCCCCGTATTTCCGAGGCTTCAATCCTGATCAGGCGACTTTCTTGCCCAAGTGTGGGAACATCGCCAGACGGGCGGCGTCATCCATCTCGGTCTTGAAGGTGTGCTTGTCCTTCAGCGCCAGTGCGCGTGCCGCTGCTGGGCGAGCGGTGATTTCGTCCAGGTGTCGTTGCACATTAGGCAACCGCTTGATTGCATCTGGCCCAAGGATATTAGGGATCAGCCGGGACCAGCCCCAGACGGCCATATCGACGATGGTGTATTTGTCGCCGAGCATGAACTGATGCCGGCCGAGACGGTCGTTCAGAATGCCCCAGTGGCGTTGCGCTTCGAATGTGTAGCGATTGACCGCGTAGTCCTTCGGTTCCGGTGCCACGTTCCTGAAGTGCACGGCCTGTCCCGAGTAGGGCCCGATTCCCGACGCTACGAACATCAGCCAGGAGAATAACTCTCCGCGCGCCACGGGGGTTGATTCCGGTAAGAACTGACCGGTCTTTTCGGCGAGGTAAAGCAGGATTGCATTGCTGTCGAAGACCACAGCCTCATCATCGATGATGGCAGGCAACTTCGCATTCGGATTGATGGCGAGGAAGGCCGCTGTGTGCTGCTCGCCCTTGCGCGTATCGATCGGAACGAGTTCGTAGGGAAGGCCCATTTCTTCCAGGCAAAGCGCTACTTTTGTGGGGTTGGGTGCTAGATTATAGTAAAACTTTATCATGCGAAACTCCTCAGTTGTCTTACTTGTTAGCGCAGTATGAAGGGGTTGGCCGGCACCCCCTTGGCGGTCGAGATCCATACGCTTTTGGTTTCGAGATATTCACGTATCGCTTCAATCCCGCTCTCGCGTCCAATTCCCGAGCTCTTCATTCCTCCGAACGGCATCATGTAGCTGACGGCCCGATAGGTGTTGACCCACACTGTACCCGCCTTCAGCGCCGACGACATCCGGATCGCTCGGCCGATATCGGAAGTCCAGACGCCGGCGGCGAGACCGTATATCGTATCGTTTGCGAGCCGTATCGCCTCCGCTTCATCTTCGAAGCTGAGGATGGACAATACCGGCCCGAACACTTCCTCGCGGGCAATGCGCATTTCGGGTTTTACGTCGGTGAAGATAGTCGGCTCAACGAACTGTCCGCCTGGAAGATCGGCTGAGGTAGCCGGTCCTCCGCCAAGGATGCAGCGAGCGCCCTCGGCCTTGGCGATGTCGATGTATTCCAGGATCTTCCGAAATTGCGGCGCGGTCGTCACTGGTCCGATATTGGTATCGGGCAGCATGGGGTCGCCCTTGCGTGCCGTGCGCGCGAGATCAACCAGGCGCTGGGTGAAGGTCTCGCGGATCGAGTTCTGCACCAGCACCCGGGATCCTGCGATGCACGTTTGGCCGGTGGCGGCAAAGATGCCGGAAATCGCGCCCGAAATGGCCGCGTCCAGGTCGCAATCGTCGAATATGACATTGGGCGACTTGCCGCCAAGTTCGAGCGATACGCGCTTCAAGCTCTTTGCGGCCTGAGCGTAAATTCGAGCGCCCGTTGTGTCCGACCCGGTGAAGGTTATTTTTGCAACGTCCCGGTGATCCACCAGGGCTGCGCCGGCTTCTGCCCCATAGCCTGTGACAACGTTGAACACGCCGTCGGGGAACCCTGCTTCCTTCGTCAGGGCCGCGAACTCTAACGTCGAGACCGAGGCGAATTCGGACGGCTTAACCACCACGGAGCAGCCCGCCGCGAGCGCGGGCGCGCATTTCCACGCAACGAATATCAGCGGCGAGTTCCAGGCCGTCAGCGCCGCAACCACGCCCATCGGCTCGTGCCGTGTGAAGGCGAACATCTCCGGTTTGTCGATGGACACGACTGCGCCTTCGACCTTATCGGCCAGTCCACCGAAGTAACGCCACCACTCCGGGTGATAGCGGAGCTGGCCGAGCATCTCGGCCAGGAGCTTGCCGTTGTCGTGTACCTCGATTTCCGCCAACCTCTCGGCGTTCGCGGCAACGAGGTCGGCGAGGCGCACCATAAGCCTGCCACGAGCGGAGGCCGTCATCGTGGACCAGGGACCTTCGTGCATCGCTCGAGACGCGGCGGTCACCGCCCGGTCGACATCGTCGGCGCCACCCTGTGGTATGCGAGCCCAGACCTCGCCGGTGTATGGATTGAAACTGTCGATGAATTTGCCACCGATCGGCTCGACATATGTCCCGCTGATGAAATGGCCATAGGTTTTCACTGGACTCTCCCTTGGCACCGACGAGCCGGCATTCTGGGACACCGTTTTGACGATTTCGGGTTCTCCGTCAACGACGGCCGCCGAGCAAGGGCGATCGGTCCGGTGTTGTGACGTGTCTTTCACTTTGATCCGCGATACGCTATTCCCACAATAACGCATCGTGATGCGCGCCGAGCGGTGATTGGCGCCTTTGGAGTGAGATCCGCATGGTGATGAAGAGGCGACTTTGGTTGATCGGCGGTGGTTTGGTGGCCATCGGCACACGCTGGGCTTCCGTCGCGCCGGCGGCAGAAACGTTCGAGGTGGTGCACACTGAAGCGGAGTGGCGCAAACTTCTGACACCCGAACAGTTCGCCATCCTTCGGCAAAGTGCGACCGAACGTCCTTTCTCGAGCCCGCTGCTTCACGAGGAACGACCGGGCACGTTTCCCTGCGCGGGATGCGACCTCGACCTGTTTTCCTCATCCACGAAATTCGACAGTGGGACGGGATGGCCAAGCTTCTGGGCGCCGCTTGACAACGCCGTTGGCACAGTCGGTGACAGAAGCCTGGGGATGATCCGGACAGCGGTGCATTGCCGTCGTTGCGGCGGTCATCTCGGCCACGTCTTTGACGATGGACCTAAGCCGACTGGCCTGCGCTATTGCATGAACGGCTTCGCATTGACGTTCAAGCCGACCGCCGCCTGACGGGATTTGGCGGGCTCTCGGCAACCGGTCCTGGTCTCGGGCTTGCGCCGCCACCGCTTGCGTCTGAATTCGTCCATGGCTCCAATGCAGGCGGCCCGCGGCTGGCGGGCGTTGTGAAAATCGGGGAATAGCGCGTTGGATTTCTTAGACCTTTTCTCGCGGATAGTCGCTCTGGTGGGTGGCACGGCGCTGCTGGCGCGGCGGTTAAAAGGCGACGAGCATGAGCCGGCTTGGGGCAGCACCCCGGCGATCCCAGAAGCCAAGCCACAGGGCAGTATTCCGACACTCAAGATGCCGACGGCGCGGGGATGGGCCAAAGGACAGACGCCGGTTGCCGCACCCGGGTTGAAAGTCAATGCTTTTGCGACCGGTCTCGATCATCCCCGCTGGATCGAGGTCATGCCTAACGGCGACGTTCTCATTGCCGAGTCCATGACCTCGGCCAGAGCCGCCATGAGGAATATCTTCGACTACGCCATGGCCAGCACGATGCGACGCGCCGGCGCCGCGGGGGTCAGCGCGAACCGCATCACGCTGCTGCGCGATGCGGACGGCGACGGCGTGGCGGAAATCCAGGAGGTGTTCCTGGAGGGGCTGAACCAGCCGTTCGGCATGGCGCTGCTGGGCGACACGTTCTACGTCGGCAACACTGATGGCGTGGTCGCCTTCCCCTACACATCGGGGACGCGCCGCATCACCGCGCCGGGACGAAAGGTAGTCGAGTTCAAGCCGGGCGGGCACTGGACGCGAAGCCTGTTGCCGAGTCCGGATGGGCGGAAGCTGTACGTCGGCGTCGGCTCGTCCAGCAACATCGCCGATGATGGCATGGAAGCCGAGGAGGGCAGAGCGCTCATCTATGAACTCGACGTCGCGACCGGCGTGGGGCGCACCTTCGCCAGCGGTCTGCGCAACGCCGTGGGCATGGCATGGGAGCCTATCACCGGCGCTCTCTGGACGGTGGTCAACGAGCGCGACGGTCTGGGCGACGAGACGCCGCCTGACTATCTGACCTCGGTTCGCGAGGGAGGCTTCTACGGCTGGCCGTATTGCTACTGGGGGCAGACGGTCGACGACCGAGTGCCACAGGATCCGGCTGCTGTCGCAACCGCCATCACACCAGATTACGCTCTGGGGGGTCACACCGCGTCGCTGGGTCTTTGTTGGCTGCCGGCGGGCACGCTTCCCGGCTTTGCGGACGGCATGGTCATCGGTCAGCACGGCTCCTGGAACCGCAGCGCCCTGAGCGGCTACAAGCTGGTGTTCGTGCCGTTCGCGAACGGGCGCCCGGCCGGGCCAGCGCGGGATATTCTGTCGGGCTTTCTCTCCCCCGACGAGCGGGCTTCCTATGGCCGACCGGTCGGCGTGGCGATCGGCCCCGATGGATCATTGCTGATGGCAGACGATGTCGGCAATGTAATCTGGCGCGTGACGGGCGAACAGCAGCGCTGAGCGGCGAAAGCAGCTAACCCCGCTTCCGGACGTTCAGATTGACGGTGACATTCTTCCGTTGGGCAAAGCTGTCGAGCATCCCCTCCAGTGAGAATTCCCGACGAGGAACCGTAGCCGACCCGCCGGGTGGCTCGGCCAACTTCGATAGCCGGCCCTGTTGCTGGGTGCGAACGCCATCCAGCGTAAGCGTGGGTCAGATGGCGCCCCAATCTTCGTCGAGGTCCTGCCAGCTATCGGCGGCGGCTTTTGCCTCTTCCTGGCTCGCGAATGTGATGCTTCTCTCCAAAATCCCGCTATCATGCGTGGTCTCCACAACCCAGCCATTTTCGGCTGCTGGCGCAACAGGCAAAATGCGAAAGATTGGCATGATCAGGACACGGCCTCCCCATTTAGGCGAAGTCCGTCATCATATAAGATGAATAGTTAACCTAAATTATCCCAATGTGACGTTTTGTTGCAGGCAGCAAAGCACGTCGCCATGTCGTAGATGCATGAACGCTTCCGGTTAAGTAACGCCTGCCATCTCCTGCAAATCCCGCGCATAAACTCGAACTGCCGAACTAACCGGCTACGAATCAATCCGTGGCCGCGGCAGCGCTCGGTAGATGGTATTGCGCGAAACATTGAGCCGCCGAGCGGTCTCACTGACGTTGCCGGCGGTTTCTTGAAAGACCGCGCGGATCCGCTCACGCAGCATCGACCTGAGCACGTTTTGCGCCGGCGGATCGATCGCCCGGCCAGCTAAACCGGACACCATCAGCGCGTTGATCACGCCGGCCGCATCGATCAGCGTAAGGCGCGTAAGCGCTGTTCTTAGCTCTCGAATATTGCCGCACCACGGCAACCGCCGCATTATCGCTATCGCAGCATCGTCGATCCGCCATCCGGGTGCGACGCTTGCTAACAGATAGCGCGCGATCGCCGCGAAGTCCGCCCGGTCGCGCAACGGTGGCAGCGCAATCTCCACCGTGTTCAAGCGGTACAGCAGGTCGGTGCGAAATCGCCCCGACGCGACGGCCGCGGACAGATCGACGTTGGTGGCTGCCACCGGAAGCACGTCGACGGATCGCCGCCGGCCGCCACCGACGGGCCGCACGGTCCAGTCGTCCAGTAGCCGCAGCAGCACCGCCTGAAGCGGCAAACTCATCTCGCCGATTTCGTCGAGGAACAATGTGCCGCCGTCAGCCTCCATGACCAGCCCCGGCGCGCCACCACGCCGGGCGCCGGTGAACGCACCGTCGGTGTACCCGAACAGTTCGGCTTCGGCGAGCGTGTCCGGCAATGCGGCGCAGTTCACCGCTATGAATTCACCGCGCCGGTTGCTGGCCGCGTGGGCGTGACGGGCGAACTGCTCCTTGCCGGTTCCGGTTTCGCCGCACAGCAGCAGAGGCAATTTACGGCGAGCGGCGCTCTCTAATCGCCGCAGCGCTTCCAAGACAACCGGATCGTCGGCCACGAAGCCATCGCGTGGAGGTGCGGGCGGGGGTATTGGTGATGTGCCGATCGCCAGCGGACGCACGACCCGCACATTCTCCAGCTTGGCCACGAACACACTGCCGACCCGATCTTCCAGCCGCAGCCGAGTATTGTCTCGACTGGCGCGCAAAAGATCCTCGAACTGGATGTGGAACAGATCCTCAACCCGCCGTCCGCGCATAACGGGCAGGCCTTGGAGCAAGAAGCGCGCCTGCGAATTGGCAGCGAGGACCATGCCGCCCGGATCGACCGCCAGCAACCCGGCGCTGAGTGTATGCAAGTATTCGGGACGATTGTGCAGTGCAATCAGCACGTCAGTTCTGTGACATTCCCGGAACAGACCGTTCTCGATCTGTGTCGCCGCCATGGAAACAAGCGCGCGCGTGTGCTGCTGTCGCGATCCACAGTCGGACGATGCATCCAGTACACCGGCCAATGCTCCGTCGGCATCGTACACCGGCGCCGCGGTGCAGGTCAGCGAACCAAATTGAGTGAAGAAGTGCTCCGCGCCATGCACCATGATCGGCAGGCCCGTCTGTATGACGGTGCCAAGCGCATTGGTGCCGCAACTGGTCTCGGTCCACACGGTGCCGGGCCGGATGCTGCTCGCCCCGGCCATCGCGCTGAAGCTTTGGTCCGTGATCGTATCGAGCAAAATGCCATCGGCGCCGGCGAAGGCGATCATGAAATTGCTGCCGGCGATCTGGTGATACAGGTTGTCCATTTCGCAGAACGCAAGTCGCCGCAGCAGATCGCGCCGCTGGCGGGCCTCGCGCAACGTTGCGTCATCGACGACCGTGCGCCTGGGTTGGTCATGCGGATCCAATCCGGCCGCGAGGCAGCGCGTCCAGCTTTCCGAGATCGGTTGCGGCAGCAAGTCCGGCGCAGCTTCCCCCCGCCGTTCCAGCACCGCCCGTGCTCTGGACAGACGATCCTCTGCCGAAATTAACATCCGGCCTCCCTGGTTGTTTGGGTCGTTTTGCTTCGACTCTCAGACCACGGGGTAGACCACGTTTGGCCCGCGTACCTCCTCAACTTTTCGCGTGTTCAGTTTTGGAACAGATGTACCGGTCCGGGTGTTCCAAAGTTGAACGGCATCAATCCGAAGTCTCCAACAAGATCAATGAAATGGCTGTTGGCACAGGCGTTGCTGTGATTGTCATGCCGCGGAGACGGCGTGACACAGACGGAGGGCGCAGGCCATGAAAGCAGCGGTGCTGCACGCATTCGACGAAAAACTCAGCGGCGCGGAGTTCGTGCGCTACGAGGAGGTCGCCGATCCCCGCATTAATAAACCCACGGATGTTATCGTGCGTATCGGGGGCGCCGGCGTTTGCCGCACCGACCTGCACATCGTCGAAGGCATCTGGCGCAGCAAGGTCGATGTCCAACTGCCCTACATCATGGGTCACGAGAACGCCGGCTGGGTGGAAGAGGTCGGCAAAGGCGTCGAAAGCGTCAAGGTCGGCGACGCCGTCATCTGCCATCCATTGGTGACCAGCGGTCACTGCCTCGCCTGCCGCCGTGGCGACGACATGCACGCGACGGACAGCCGCTTCCCCGGGATCAACGCTAACGGCGGCTATGCCCAGTATCTCGCGACGGGCGAGCGCAGCCTAATCAAGCTGCCCGGCTCGCTCGCCCCCAAAGCGGTGGCGCCCTACACTGATGCCGGCCTGACCGCGTATCGGGCCGCCAAGAAAGCGTCGCGCCATCTGCTGCCAGGCGAATACGCGGTTTGCATTGGCGCTGGTGGCCTGGGGCATATCGGCATTCAGGTGCTGCGAGCCCTGTGCGCGGCCGAAATCATCGTGGTCGATCGGTCTGACATGGCGCTCAGTCTCGCCAAGGAATGCGGCGCGCATTACGTCGTGAAAGCGGATGGCGGCCAGGTGGAGGCCGTGTTGGGGCTGACGCACGGCCATGGCGCCGAGGCGGTGATCGACTTCGTCGGCGAAGGCAGCGCCGTGGCGGAGGGTCTCGCGATGACGCGCAACGGCGGGTTCTACTACGTCGTCGGCTATGGCGGAAAAATCGATCTGCCGACGATTGACATGATCACCTCCGAGAAGACGATCGTCGGGAACCTCGTCGGCACCTACCCTGAACTCGTGGAACTGATGGCGCTCGCCGATCGGGGCCTGGTGACCTTGACGACCAAGGAATACCGGCTGAGCGAAGCCAACCAGGCGCTTCAGGACCTGCATCACGGGAAGATCAGGGGCCGAGCGGTCCTGGTGCCGTGAGGACGGGGCAGGCACGGTGAATGCCCTTCCTGCAACGGCGACGCGTCCCCTGCTCGAGGTCCTTGGCGCCCGATGGCGCGTTGGCGTGCCAGCTGCCGCGGTAGCCTGGGACGTGGTCACTGGCCTGGCCGGTTTTGCCCTGAGCGATGGGACGCTGGCGCTGGTCCACCCCGTCTGGGAAGGCGCGCCAGCGCTGAAGACCCGCGAAGGCGGCGGGGCGGAGTTGGTTCCCGGAACCGCCCCGGCGCCACCGGCTGCCCGCGCCAAGGCCCATCAGGGCGCCTGCCTGTCGGTCGCCGCCGATCCCGATGGCGGCTTTCTGACCGGCGGAACGGATGGGCGGGTGACGTGCGTGCAGGTGGACGGCGCGGTGCGGGCGATTGCCCATTTCGACGGCCCCGTGGCCCACGTCGCCGCGGGACCTGGTCACTGGCGTGCCTGTGCTGTTCGGCGCACCGTCCACCGGCTTGGTGGAACAGTGGCCCAGATCGAAGTGCCCGCCCTGGTGACCGATCTGGCAGTCGACCCGGGCGGCGCCAGGCTGGCGATCGGCCACGACGGCGGGGTAACCCTGTGGGCGGGCGGGGATACACCGCGAGTCCTCGAAGCGGCCGGCACCCACGGTGGCGTGGCCTGGAGTTTCGACCGAATGTTCATCGGGAGCTTCGTGCCGGAGGGCATGTTGCACGCCTGGGGGGCGTCAGACGCGACACCGTCGGAGGTCGCTACTGGCGTGCCCGTGACAAGTTTTGGTGCGCTCGGAACGGGCTTCGTGGTGGGCGCCGGCGGCCGTGTCGTTTACTGGCATCCGCCCTCACGCGAATTGGTCCAGTGCGGCGTTTCCAATCAGGGGTCAGTCACACGGGTCGCCGGGCATCCGCGGCGCCAGTTGATCGCGGCCGGATACGCCAACGGCGCCGTCGTTCTCTGTCAGCCCAACAGCACCGCCCTGCTGTTCCTGCGGGAAGCGGGCATGGGCAGCGTCAGCGCGCTGGCGTTTTCGCCGACCGGCGGTTGTCTCGCCATTGGCACGGACGGCGGGGAGATTGGTGTGCTGGCGCTGCCGGACACGTTATTCCGTGATCAGGCGGGGCGGAAATGAGCCAAGAAGACAAGTCCAAGGACCGCTTCTTCGAGCGCCTCGGTGAGCTGGCCGAGGAGATGATCGCCGCCCATGGCAAGGACTTCGCCACGGGAACACTGGTCCTCGCCGCCCGTTTCATCGTCGAAGGCAAATCGCTGGTGAAGAAGGCTCCATCATGAGCGTCGCAATTTGGCACATGTGTCGCACCCACGTGTCCCAGAATGCGACACTTCATTTGCTTCAACTTACGGGTACAACAGGATTTCATCGTTTTTCTCGATATTATTGGATGGCACGCGGATTGCTACTCGCGTATTCTGTCAATCGAGGCCAACGATTGATTGCCAGGGCGGTTGCAACGGCGCCGCTGAGAGAAGCATTCATCATGAAGGAGACAGCCCATGCCTGATAGTCTAACGCTCAATAAGATTACCGCTCAGCGCGGGATGAGCATCGGCGAGGCAACCCGTCGCGTTGCGGACCTCGGCTGGACGCCGAGCTATGTTCAGGAAGCGATGACATTTCCGACCGACTACAAGATCAAGAAGTCGCCGCGCGATCCGATGAAGCAGGTCCTGCGCTCCTACTTCCCGATGCAGGAGGAAAAGGACAACCGCGTCTACGGCGCGCTGGACGCCGCCCTGCGTGGCGATATGTTCCGCAATGTGGAGCCGCGCTGGGTCGAGTGGATGAAGCTGTTCCTGGCGATCATCCCGTTCCCGGAGATTTCCGCCGCGCGCTCGATGGCCATGGTCGGCCGCCTGGCACCCGGCGAGGAACTGCGCACCGGCTTCGCGATGCAGATGGTCGATGAATTCCGTCACTCCACAATTCAGATGAACCTGAAGAAGTGGTATATGGAAAACTATATTGATCCATCCGGCTTCGACATCACCGAAGCCGCGTTCGGCCGCTGTTATGCAACCACGATCGGGCGGCAGTTCGCCGAAGGGTTCGTGACCGGCGATGCGATCACCTCCGCCAACATCTACCTCACTGTGGTGGCGGAAACCGCGTTCACCAATACGCTGTTCGTGGCGATGCCGTCGGAAGCCGCTCGGAATGGCGACTATGCTCTGCCGACCGTCTTCCTGTCGGTGCAGTCGGATGAAAGCCGGCATATCGGCAACGGTCACTCGCTGCTGATGTCGCTGATCAACGATCCCGACAATCACCAACTGCTGGAACGCGACCTGCGCTATGCGTTCTGGCAGAACCACGCGATTGTCGACGCCGCGATCGGCACTTTCATCGAATACGGCACCACCAACCGCGACAAGAATAAGGAGAGCTACGCCGAGTTGTGGCATCGCTGGATCTACGAAGATTACTATCGCACGTACATGCTGCCGCTGGAGAAATACGGCATCAAGATCCATCACGACGATGTCGCGGCGGCCTGGGACCGGATGGTCAAGAAGAACTATGTGCACAAGACCGCCCAATTCTTCTCGGTGGGATGGCCGGTGAACTTCTGGCGGATCGAAGCGCAGACCGAGCGGGACTTCGAGTGGTTCGAGCACAAGTATCCTGGCTGGTATGCTGAATTCGGCAACTACTGGAAGTGGTATGACAAAGCTGTCCACGCCGGGTGAGAAGAACATTTTGTTCAATACCGAGACCGGCTATGTCTATCCGCATCGCTGCTGGAGCTGTATGGTCCCGTGCCTGATCCGCGAACACTTCGTCTATGACGAAGTTGACGGCCAGATCTACACCTACTGCTCGGAAATCTGCCGCTGGACCCACAAGACCGCGTTCGGGGCCGAGTATGAAGGCCGGCCGACACCGGCCATGGGCCGTTTCAGCGGGCGGCGTGAATGGGAAACCTGCTACGACGGCTGGGATCTCGCGGATGCCATCAAGGATCTGGGGTTTGTGCGCCCGGATGGCGAAACACTAATGCCGCAACCGCATCTGATCTTCGACGACAAGAAGATGTGGAAGCTCGATCACGTCCGCGGCGACACACTCGGAAGCCCGCTACAGGCCTTCCGCAAACTGTCACCTGAACAGCGTGAGGCCGCCGCGGCTGAATATCGCAAGGGCTTTACCATCAACGCCGTGAACTGATTTCGCCAAATGGAGGCCGGTGATTGCGCCGGCCTCCTCTTTGGATTGGAAGCGTCCTATGTCCGATAAGGTCCACCGGGTTCGGTTTGAGCCCGTCGGCGTCGAGATGGATGTCACGGAAGGCGAGACCGTGCTGGACGCGGCGTTCCGCCAGGGCATTTCGTTGATGCATGGCTGCAAGGAGGGCCAGTGCAGCAGCTGCAAGTCATTGCTGATCGACGGCGATATCGAGCTGCTTAAATACTCGACCTTTGCGCTGCCGGACTACCAGAAAGAAACCGACCACATTCTGCTGTGCCGCACCTTAGCTTACAGCGACATCACCGTCGAGTTGCTGAACTACGACGAAGATCTGATGCGCCGTTCCATCGCGGTAAAGGAATTCGACGCCGTCGTTGTCGGCATCACGGCTCTGACGCATGACATCCGCGTGCTGGAGATCGAGCTGAACAACCCGCTTCGCTTCTGGGCCGGGCAATATGTCGATCTGACGATTCCAGGTGCCGGGATCACGCGCTCATTCTCTATGGCCAATCCGCCAAGCGAGCAGGTTCGGTTAAAGTTCATCATCAAGAAATATCCTCAGGGCGCGTTTTCAGCGCAGTTGGACGGCGGCCTTGAGGTTGGGCAACGTCTGACCGCGAAAGGTCCCTATGGCACCTGTTTCCGCCGGGAGGAGCGCTCCGGGCCGATGTTGCTGATCGGCGGCGGATCCGGCATGTCGCCGCTGTGGTCGATCCTTCAGGACCACATCGAAAGCGACGAAATCAGGCCGGTTCGCTTCTTTTACGGCGCCAGAACCCGCCGGGATTTGTTTTATCTGGATGAGTTCGCGGCCCTGACTGTGAGGCTGGCGGATTTCCGGTTCATTCCCGCCCTGTCGAACGCCGAACCCGACGACGAATGGACCGCGGAAACCGGGTTCATCCATGAGGTCGTGTCCCGCACGCTGCGGGCCGAGGGGTTGGATGGCGAAATCGACGCCTACTCATGCGGGCCGCCGCCGATGATCGATGCGGTCCTGCCAATTCTGCAAATGTCCGGGGTGGAACCTGAACGAATTTATTTCGACAAATTCACCCAGGCCGTGCGTTAGATCAATAAGGGAAGTCCAGGAAAATGAGTGCGACACAAGAAGCCGCCCCCGTGAAATCAGGCGCCGCCGGCGCCGCAACGTTCGCTGGATCAGACAGCCGTCACTTCAACTATTTCGATCCGAAGGGCCGCAAAGCCACCCATTACGAAGACATGACGGTTGATGTGCAGCCCGACCCGAAGCGATATCTGCTGCAGGACTGGATCATCAGCTTCGCTGACGGGACGCCGACCTATTACGAAGGCTGGACACAGATCAAGAGCAGTGACTGGCACAAGTTCCGGGCTGTCGACCAAGAGTGGGAACGCACCCACTACCAGCGGCAATCCACGATCGTTGGCATGTTAAAAAACGTGATCGAGAACGGCCGGCGTTCCGGTGCGCCGAAGCGCTTCGACAAGGCCTGGGTAAAGGTGCTGCAGGATCACGTCGGCGCCTACAAGCATGCCGAGTTCGGCCTGGGCACATCGACGATGCAGGCGCAGCGTTACGGCTACACGCAGATGATCAACAATGCGATCCTTACAAACTCCTCCTACAAGCTGCGCTTTGCCCAGGATCTGACGCTGTATCTGGGAGAGCTTGCGCTTGACATCGACGGGTTCGACCTCGACGCCGGCAAGAAGCACTGGCTTGAGGACCCGATCTGGCAAGGCACACGCCTTTCGATCGAGACGATCATGGGTGCCAACGACTATTTGGAACAGTATTTCGCCGTCAATGTCATCTTCGAGCCCCTGGTCGCCGAACTGTTCCGCAGCGGCTTCGTCATGCAGATGGCAGCGGCGCAGAACGATTTTATCACGCCGGCTGTCGTATCGGCGGCTGAAGGCGACTACGAGCGAAATCTGGCCAACACGGTCGAACTGTTCTCCATGCTCGTTCAGGACCAGGATCATGGCGAAAAGAACCGCCAGTTGCTAGTGAACTGGGCCAACACGCATGGCAAGCTGGCGATCGACGCAGCCAACAACCTGCAGCCGGTCTGGTCGCAACCGCGGGTGAAGGTGGCGCAGTTCAATGATGCCTTCGATCAGGCGAAGAACCGGCTGCGCGCCATTGCGGCTGAGATCGGCTTCGATGCTCGCCCGATCCTTGGCGGCTGATTGACCCCATCATCATTGGAGAACCAACCCATGGCACAGTTGCACCAAGACAACATCTTCAAGTCGATGAAGGACATGAAGTTCGAAGAAACCATCTCGCACGAATGCGGGATGACGATGAATGACAGCGTGGAAAGCCGAGCGATCGCGGAAGTAATGGCGGAAAAGCCGGGGATTACGGTTACGTATTTGCCGGCAATGATCCGGATCGATGGCGAGGGCAAGATCGAATTCAAGATGTCTGAGATCTCCGAGGCGCTAGGCCGGGAAATGACTCCCTATCTGTTTGAGATCTGCACCTCCACCCACTATGGCCGCATGGTTATGGTGGACGACGACACGGTGGTGCTGTTTGGTGACATGGAAGAAGCACTTCAGTACATCGAATACTGAGCCTTGAGGGAGGAAACTCATGTATCGCACGAAAAGTGGTGAGGAAATCTTTATCATCGACGGTCACACGCATAACTGGAACGCTGCCAAGGACAACATCAAGAACATCCATGGCCAGCAGTTCATCGATTGCTTTTATGGCTATCACTCCGTGCTCAGTCCGAAAGATCAGATCTGGCCGAAGGAAAAATTTGATTGTTATGGGCCGGAGCAGATGTACAAGGATCTGTTCGTCGATGGTCCGGACGACATGGCGATCCTGCAGTGCACCTACCTGACGGATTTCTATAAGAACGGCTTCAACACGATCGAACAGAACGCCGTGATGAAAGAGCGGGCGCCCGAACGCATCATTCTGAACGGCGCCTTCGATCCGCGCGACGGCGAGGCCGGGCTGGACGCCTTGGAGGCGATGGCCGCCAAATACAAGATCAAAGGGGTGAAGCTGTACACCGCCGAATGGCGCGGCGACAGCCGGGGTTACAAGCTCACCGATCCTTGGGCCTATCGCTATCTGGAAAAGGCGCAAAAGCTGGGGATCAAGAACATCCATGTTCACAAAGGCCCGACGATCATCCCGCTCGATCGCGACGCCTTCGACGTCGCCGATGTCGACCACGTCGCGACGGACTTCCAGGGTCTGAACTTCATAGTCGAACATTGCGGCCTGCCGAGGCTCGATGATTTCTGCTGGATCGCAGTGCAGGAAACCAACGTCTTTGGTGGGCTTGCCGTCGCTTTGCCCTTTATCCACTCCCGCCGTGACTACTTTACCAATGTGATCTCCGAACTTCTGTTCTGGCTTGGCGAGGATAAACTTCTCTTCGGCAGTGACTACGGAATTTGGACACCACGCTGGCTGGTCGAACAGTTCATGGCATTCGAGCTGCCGGACGAGGTGAAGCAGGCAAAGGGCGTTGACCTGACTTTGCAGGCGAAAAAGAAGATCCTCGGCCTGAATGCGGCGCGCCTGTACGATATCGACGTGGACGCACAGAAGCAAAAAATCGCCAATGCGCGCGAAAAGGTTGCCGCGTGAGCCTCAACACCCTGGAGCGCGAGGCGGAGGTCCGTGAGGCGGAGGTCCGTCTGGCGCTCGATCGCGTGACCGATCCGGAGCTGGATGAACCCGTCACGGATCTGCGGTTTATTGAGCGTTTGACCGTGGACCCGGACGGCACCGTATCGATCGGCTTCCGCCTGCCGACCTATTGGTGCGCGGCAAACTTCGCCTTCCTGATGGCCGCCGATATGCAGCGCGAGGTCGCCACTCTCCCCTGGGTGCGGGAGGTCAAGGTCACGCTGGGCGAACACATGTATGCCGAGAAAATCAACCACGGCCTGGCAAACGGGTTATCCTTCCAGGCCAGCTTCGGCAATGAGGCCAGTGCCGATCTTGATGAACTACGTCGCACCTTCCTGATCAAGGCCTTCCAGCGCCGGCAGGAAGCGCTGTTGCGCTACCTGATCGAACGCGGTCACCAGCCCGGCGCGATGGCGGTCGTTGATCTGAAGGCCCTGCCGCTCGATGAAGCGGGGACGAGGCTGCGGGCGCGATACCTCGAAAAGCGCGACATTTGTGCCAAGCCCGGCGAGCCTCGCGCTTTCGTCGATGCGCGCGGCAATCCAGTTGAAGATCTTGCCCCGTATCTACGCGCGCTCGAACGGGTGTCGATCAACGCTGAGTTCAACGGCGCGCTTTGCCGTGGTCTGCTCGCAGCCCGCTTCAACGAAGATGGCGAGCCATCTTTGCTGGATTTTGCGCGCATGCCCCCAAGGGCGGCATAAATGCCGAAGATCATGCTGCACGACGACGCCGCACGGAAAGCCTTGGGCCGCGGTGTGGCGCAACTGGCCAAAGCGGTACGCGGCACGCTTGGACCTAGGGGCATGAACGCGATCATCGACCGTCCGATCGGCACGCCGATGATATCTCGAGACGGGGTCACCATCGCGAGCGAGGTCGAACTTGAGGACCCGTTCGAGAACATGGGAGCGCAGGTACTTCGCGAGGTCTCGATGAAGACCAATGAGGTCGTCGGAGATGGTACCACGACGGCGACCGTGTTGGCCGATGTCGATGGTGCAACAGGGCCTTGCGGCTCTGGATTCCGGCGCCAACCCGGTTGAATTGGTCGATGGCTTGGAGCAGGCCGTCGAAAAAGTCATCGTCGCGCTACGCGCCTCCGCGAAGCCGATCCGGAACATCCGCGAATTGCGAGCGGTTGCCACCATCGCGGCGAACGACACCGCGACCGGCGCAATGGTTTCCGAGGCGCTGGAACGCGCCGGCCCAAGCGGTATCGTCAACGTTGAGTACGGCAGCACCGTCGAAACGTTGCTTGAAGTGGTCGACGGTATGGCGTTTGACCGCGGCTACCTGTCGCATCACATGGTGACGGATGTCGAACGGATGCAGGTCGTGCTGGATGCGCCCTACATCCTGATGACAGACCTGAAACTCATGACCCAGGACGAGGTGGCTGCGATACAGGCTGTGATGGCCGGCCAGGATCGTCCGTTGCTGATCATTGCCGAGGAGGTCGCGCCCGCCTGCGTCATCAGCCTGCTCAACAGCCACGAAAAAGGCGGACCCAGGGTCGCGGCGATCCATCCGCCGGATTACGGCCATTGGCGCAAGTCGATGCTGGACGATATCGCCATCATGACCGGTGGCCGGGTCATCGCGCGCGACCTCGGTGGTCGTATCGATCAGGTCGCGCTCCGAGATCTTGGGACCGCGCGGCAGGTTCGCATATCGGCTAATCAGACCGTGATCAGCGCCGGCGGCGGTGACCCTGTCGCGATCGGCGCTCGGCCGCGAACAGGTGATGCGCCAGATCGAGTTGTCTCCGCCCAACATTGAACGCGACAAACTGCAGGAACGGCTGGCGCGTCTCGCGGGCGGTGCGGCGATGATCCTCGCAGGCGGCGCCACGCCGGTCGAGCAAAAGCGTCACGCGCAGTTGATCGAGGATGCGATCAATGCCGCTCGTGCCGCCGCTCAGGACGGTGTCGTCGCAGGCGGTGGCACTGCCCTGCTGCAGATCGCACCGGTATTGGATGATCTGATATTGAGCCTCTCCGACAGCGAAAGCATTGGCGCGGCACTGTTGCGATCGGCGCTGGAACACCCTTTGTCCGCCATCGCCGCCAACGCTGGGCGCAACGCTGACGCGGTGGTCGAGCGTGTGAAATCGGCTGATCAGGGCGTCGGGTTTGATGCAAGCAGCGGAAAATTCGGCGACATGGTGGCAGCCGGCATTATCGATCCCGTGGCGGTCAGTATCTATGCGTTGCGCAATGCGGCCTCGGTGGCGGCGTTGATCCTGACGACGCAGACGCTGATCGCCAAGAAACCCGACTACGCCGATCCTACTGCTGGGCCCGCATTGGGTGGCGGCGCGGAGAAACTTGGCCGCGCATAAAGCGCGTTGAAGAGGTCACCCGGAATCACATATTTGTGGAAAGGCCGCGATAAGGCCGGACGTATAATTGCGGGAGGCCGACGATGCACTCGCCCACCGATAGGCTGGGACTGCCCGTCGCGATCAGGCACGCCGAGGGCAGCGATACCATGCTCGCCTGGGAACGTTTTCTGACGGGCGGACCAGAGGCGGCGGTTCCTGCCTGCAACTATGTCATCTCGTCCTGGCGGCGGAGTTTGGGTTTCGGCGTGGATCCCACCGGCCGCGCCGCGCCGCTGGTTGCGCGCGGCGATGAGGTGTATACGCTGCGGGAACGATACCGCGACCTCTTGCACGCAGCCGCTGGCGTTTTCGCTGAGGCTGCCGAACTGCTGGCTGGTTCACGATCAATCATGATCCTGACCGACGCGCGTGGGGTTGTTTTGGATGCCGTCGGCGATCGGCGGACGCTGGAGCAGGGCCAGGACATTCACCTGACGCAAGGCGGCGCCTGGGGCGAAAACGTGATCGGCACGAATGGCATCGGCACGGCGCTCGCCACCGGACGGCCGGCGCAGGTCCACGCGGCGGAGCATTTCTGCGAGGGGATCAAGGGATGGACTTGTGCCGGCGCCCCGATCTTTGAGCCGGGAACGACTGAGATCCTGGGCGTCGTCGATATCTCGGGACCACCCAGCACGTACCAGCAAAACAATCTGACGCTTGCCGTGACCACCGCGCGTCAGATCGAGGCTGCATTGGGTGAACGTTCCGCGCGAGAACGGATGCGGCTGCTGGAAGTGTGTCTGAAGGAGATCTCCGGCAGTGGCGCGGCGGGGTTGATGGCGCTCGATCGAGTGGGGCGGCTGGTGCATGCGACAGGCCGCACGCCGTCCGACGTGGGCGTGGGCGAGCGTGTCCCCGGGTTGGATCGGGACGTGCCGGTGGCGGACTGGGCCGGCCGCCTGCCGACCGGTTGGCAACCGAACTGGCTCAACGCCGTCGTGCTCGACGGCCAAACGATCGGCGCGGTCCTGATTATCCCCGACAAGGCTCGGTCGGCGGTCAATCGAGCACCCTTGCCGGGTTCGGAGAGCGACCCGCAACGGAGCCATTTTGATCATATCATCGGACGTAGTTCCGCAACAGCAACTTTGATCAAGCAGGCGGCCCAACTCGCGGGGCGACAAGTGCCGGTGCTGATCGAAGGCGAAACCGGTGTCGGCAAGGAATTACTGGCGCGCGCTATCCACGACGATGCTGACGGACGGCGCCCGTTCATCGCATTCAACTGCGGGGCCGTTTCGAAAGAACTGATCGCGGCGGAGTTGTTTGGGCATGTGGCCGGCGCATTCACCGGCGCGACGCGTGAGGGGCGCCCCGGCCGGTTCGAACTGGCGCACCATGGAACTCTGTGCCTGGACGAGATCGGCGAAATGCACCTCGACCTGCAACCGGTGCTGTTAAGGGTGCTCGCGGAAGGCATTGTCTATCGCGTCGGCGACACACGGCCTCGGCCGGTCAATGTGCGATTGATCGCGATCACCAATCGTGATCTGCGGGCTGAGGTAGAAGCCGGGCGGTTTCGCCGCGACCTGTTCTATCGGATTAGCGTGACATCGATAACTGTTGCCACCATTACGTGATCGTTCCGATGATATCGAACCGCTTGTGGATCATTTCAACCGACTGCTGTCTACACGCCATCACCTGCCGATGCGGCGCTTCGCCACTGATGCAATGGACGCTCTGCGGCGTTACCGGTGGCCAGGTAATGTGCGGGAGTTGCGCAATTTGATCGAACGCCTGCTGTTAACCAGTGACAACGAACTGGTCACCCTGGACGATCTCCCCTCTGATCTGATCGGTGGCCCGGCCCGGCGCGAGGTCGCATGTCCGAGCATGGGAGATGCCGAGCGCGACGCTATCGTTCGTGCCGTTGACCATGAGCAGGGCAATTTGGCTGCCGCTGCCCGACGCCTTGGGGTTTCACGCAGCACGATCTATCGCAAGATGTCGCGTTACGGGTTGGATGGCCGCCTCTGAGTGCGCCTAACGCACTGCAACCGGCCCGGTGCGAACCACATCCAGCTTCCATTTCGCCGCGCGCGTACCGTCGAGCTTCAACTGGCTGGTCACGAAGCGTAGCCGGTCCGCGTCCGTGCCTTTTGCGGTGCAGAATCGGTCTTGCAAATAGAACGGCGGGATCGCCTGGTAGTATAGAGTGGCGGAGACCTTCGCCGGCGCCGCCGACAAGCCACTCAGCGGCACGTGATAGGAGAAGGTGTCACCGCCGCCGGTCTTGTAGGCCGGGTCATCGCCCGTGCCGACCGGACCAGAGTCCTCGGCCATGTCGTCGCCGGCGCCCAGTGCCCGGCTGATCTGGACCCGTTGATCCAGCGGCAGAAAGCCCTCGGGCAGCAGCCGGTTATCCTTCAAGGTTCCGCATATCGACAGGAAGCTCGTGGTCAGTTCCCCCGACGGAGCCGCGTGCCGGCCGCATTGCGCCGGCGGATTTGATGCTGCCGTGGGCGGCGTCGTCACCAGTTCCTGAAAGATCTGCACCTGATCTTGCTGCGAGATCACCTGGTAATGCGGCTGGTGCGGGTTGTTGCCCGGGCTGTTGATTTTCCCGGCGCAATCGTCCTTCCACCAGAACTCGCCGGCGATCGGTTTACCACTGGCGTCGATCAGCACGCCGGCGTCGTTGCTGCGGCCCGATTCCCACAAAACATTCGCCGCTTCATCCATCACGGCGAAGTCCACGAACGCCCGGCGGAACCCGACGCCAGACGGAAATTTGTGGCCGGTCTTGTTGGTGACAGTCACGCTGGCACGCAATTCGGTTGCGTCCACCGATATGTCGCCGACCGAGATCGCCGCGGTCGCATCGGACGCTTGAGTTCAGCATGGTCTGCTCGGTCAGCTCCAGTGGAGCGACGCCCTGGCCGACCAGCATCGGGTCAGTGATCGGAATGCCCAGCACCGAGTTGAACTGCTTTCCCATTTCGATGAAGAACACGTTCAGCCCGACCAAAAGATGCTTGGCGAAGCCGGAGCGCACCTGAAGATCGATTTGCGACGCCGGCAGCCCGTTGTCGGCCTGCGGGAAATTACTATGCTCCTGGATACCGGCGATCTTACTGCGGAACGGGCCAGAACCGTCGGCACTCGGCATGTGGCAGCCCTGGCAGGATTGTGCCAGCGAACCGGCGCCGAACGGCAACTTGCCATCGGGCGTATCGCCGGTGCGGTAAGCGCTGAAGGCCCACTCTGGATATGTTGTCTGTTCGTAGGTGTGGCCAACGACCTGCGTGCCGCTGTAGACCGGCAGATGCACGGTATGACAGGTGCCACAGACCTCGGAGGTCTTGATGGTCTGGCTGTGCTCCGGGACGACGCCCAGCGCGTGCTTCATCGGCGCCTGCTTGGGATCTTCGAATGGGCCGTAGACCGTATCCGGGGAGCCGACGAAGAAACTGCCGGTAAAGGTGCGTCCGAAATCTTTGTTGCCGGCATTCAGCAAGTCCTGACGTTCGGCGACGCAACGGTTCTGCGGCTGCTTGGCAAATCGGGCGGTATCGACCTTGCCCAGGACCATATGGTGGCAGGAATTGCAGGAGATGCCGTCGCGCGCTAACCCTCCGAAATGCGCCAGCGACGCCTGCTTGTTGTCGCTGGGGAACGGGACCGCATCGACCATCTCGCGCAGGAAGTCGGGGCACGTGGCGCCCGGTGTTGCGGTATCGATACCGAACTGACGCTGACCCTGGATGCCGTGGCAGCCGAGGCAGATGTTCTGCACGGCCGGGGACGAAGCCGGGTGGAAGGTCTGCGTCTCGCTGGCAAGCTGAGCGAAGAAGATCGGATCACGACCGGCGAGTCCCATCGGGCTGGTCCGCCAGGTTCCGTACGGGGAGAAATTGATTAGAGTGGGTGCTTTCGGCGGGACGGTTCCGGGAACCGGCGCGGTCATCTCGTACTGTAGGCCGGTGCCGCCGGCGCTGTGACAGCCGACACATTGATCGGATGTAACGAAGGCGTGGGCCTGCTTCGGGCCGAGGCCGGATATCCAGACATTGTCATAGGTCTGCGACGGCATCTTCAGAGTTTCCACGGCCAGGTCATGACCGATCGCCGGCAGGCTTGGCAAGTTCAAGGCCGCCATGAAGCCGGAATTACTTGGTGGGAGCGCCAACAGCGCCGTGGATGCAGGGACACGCCGAGCCTCCAATGTTCTGAGGTGGATCGAGGCCACGAACGTCTCGAGGTTGGGGCCTTTTGGCGGCTGTTGAATTCCAAAACCCTGGGTCTGGTAGAAATCCTGGGCCAGGAAACTGAGGAAGGTCCCGGGTTCGCCTTTGATGTTGCCTAGACTGGCAAAGGTCTGGTTGTCGCGTGCCGAGGCGTGGCAGTTGACGCAATACTGGCCAAAGCCCATGAACGGCAGCCCGTTGGCGGGTGATGGCGGATAATCCACCGTCCAGCCACTGTTGACATTTGGCCAGCCGTACCAGCCCCAGAACCAGCCGTCCCGTGCGGCGGCGCTGTCGCGAACCATGACCGCCGCACCTTGCTCGACCGGCTTGAGCTTCATGAGGTCGGGCACCTGACAGGCCGCGGCGGGCGTGGAGTTGTACATTTCCTTAACCATGATCGCGCCGTCCGGGACCGGCGGTATCGTGGCCGGGACCGGGGTACCCTCGGGCGGGCGGTTTTTCTTGAGCCAGGATACCATTTCTGGAGAGTACCAGATCAGCACGGGCATGTGGGTGGCCCGTTCGACGCCGCTCCATGTGCCGCCGGTGAGGGATGCGACAAACGGCCCGGCGTCGCGCACCGTCTTGTCCATCTTCCAACCCGACGCGAGGCGGCGATGGCAGTAGTTGCCGATGAAATCGTTGAGCTTCGCTTCGTATTGGTCGAGCGGCAGAGCGCTGGGCTTGCGCATGATTGGGTCCAGCCGAGCGCAGTAGGCAGGGTCGGCGGGGGGAAGTTGCTCGGTGGCCTGTTCGTCGGGGCAAAGCTGCGAGGCGCCGGCGGCGGTCGCCATGAGGACGAATGTTAGCACGGCGGCGACGAGGCGCCGTGGGCAAGGCAATTGCAGCATCGCTCGAATCCCCCCGATGCGAAGTCAGGCAGCGCAGCCGACGTACCGGTATCGTATCAGCGCAGTTCCGTGAAGGTCGAGCGGAAAGTGAGAGGTGGGATCAGGATCCGATCGCGGCAGTATAGAATTTGCGCGCCGCATCGCCGTTAGACGATCCGCCGCTCTCGACCACCGTCCCCGATGGATGCGCGGAGCCGAGGGGAGGGCGCGACCATCGGACTTGGGGAATAATCTAACCAGACGCCGTCCGCCCTTCCGTCCTGGACAAGTTTCAGCGGCGGCGACCATCATGGCGCCATCTGGGATCGAGGCGCGGCATGGACATCGCAGACTGGCTGCGAAGCCTGGGGTTGGAGCAATACGAATCCGCCTTTCGCGACAACGCGATTGATGGCTCGGTTCTGGCGCGGCTTACCCGGGATGACCTGCAGGATATCGGCGTCTCACAGGTCGGCCACCGGCGCAAGCTGCTTGATGCCATCGCCGCGCTTGGGGTGCGAGAACCGGCCGCAAGCCCGCCGCCGACGGTCAGCCCGCCTGGAGCGGTGGCGAGTGGCGAACGCCGCCAGCTGACTGTGATGTTCTGCGACCTGGTGGGTTCGACGGCGCTGAGTGAAAAGCTTGATCCGGAAGAGTTGCGGAGACTGCTGCACGCGTATCGCACCCATTGCGGCGAGGTGATCGCCCGCTACGACGGTTTTGTCGCCCGCTACGTCGGCGATGGCATCCTGATCTACTTTGGCTGGCCCGGCGCACACGAAGATGACGCCGAACGCGCGGTGCGGGCGGCCCTGGAGATCGTTTATATCGTTAAGCGGGCCTCGTCCGCGGAGGACTTATCGGTCCGCATCGGCATCGCCACCGGTCCTGTCGTCGTCGGTGAAACAGCAGGTGCTGGGGATCAGTCCAAGCTGGCGGTGGGCAGCACGCCCAATCTGGCCGCGCGCCTGCAAGGACTGGCCGTTGCTGATCAGATTGTCATCGCCGCCTCAACCCGTCGATTGGTCGGCAGTGCATTTGAACTGAGCGATCTTGGCGAACTGGACCTGAAAGGGATCTCGGAACCCGTCCATGCCTGGCGAGTGGAGCGTGCCTTGGTGACGGAAAGCCGCTTCGATGCCAATCGCGGCGATATTGCGCTGACGCCGCTGGTCGGCCGCGAAGGGGAAGTGGATCTGTTGCTTCGCCGGTGGTCGCAGGCGAGGGAGGGCGAGGGCCAGGTGGTCCTTCTCTCGGGTGAACCCGGCATCGGCAAGAGCCGCATCTTAAGCGCGCTGCGCGAGCGGCTCGTTGCGCAAGGCGTGCAGGCGCTGCGCTTCCAGTGCTCGCCCTACTACGTGAACAGTGCTTTCTGGCCCAGCATCGACAACTTCGAACGGGCGCTGAAGTTCACGCGAGACGAAACAACGGACTCGAAACTCGACAAGCTGGAAGCGCTGATCGTCACGCAATACGGCCGGCCATTGGCCGACGTCAGGTTCGTCGCGTCGATCCTGTCCGATCCCCTGTGAACAGCGCTACGGCGCGCTGCCGATGACGCCGCAGAAGCATAAGGATGAGACGCTCCGGACCTTGGTCGACTCACCGAAGCGGCCGCCCGCAGGCAACCCAGCGTGATGCTGTTCGAGGATGCGCACTGGGCCGACCCCACCACGCTGGAGGTGTTGGATCTGCTGATCGACCGGGTGAGAATCGTTCCGCTGCTGGTCGTTCTCACCCACCGGCCGGAGTTTCAGTCGCGCTGGTCCGAGCAAGGCCATGTCGGAGCACTGAACTTGTCCAAGCTGACCCGGGCACAGAGTGCCGCGATGGTCTCGGCGCTCGCGGGCGGCAAAGCGCTGCCCGGAGCTTTGCTTGAGCAGATCCTGACCCGGACCGACGGCGTGCCGCTGTTTGTCGAGGAGATGACTAAGTCGATTCTCGAATCGGGCGAGCTGAAAGAGGCAGGCGATCACTACGATTACGCGTGGCTCCGCTCGCGCTGTCACCATTCCGGCGACGCTGCGGGACTCGCTGATGGCGCGGCTGGATCGGTTCATGCCGGTGAAGGAGATCGCCCAGATCGGGGCAGCGATTGGCCGCGAATTCAGCTACGAGCTGATCGCCGCAGTCGCGCCAATGCCGCAGGCGCAACTCGACGACGCCCTGGCGCGGCTCAGCGAGTCGGGACTGGCCTTCCGCCGCGGCACGCCGCCCGATGCCACCTACACATTCAAGCACGCGCTGGTGCAGGATGCGGCTTACAATTCGTTGCTCAAGAGCCGCAGACAGGAGTTACATGCGAAGATTGCACGCGTGATCGAGCAGCGTTTCCCGAACATCAAGACCACCGAGCCCGAGGTGCTGGCGCATCACCTCACGGAAGCGGGCCTTTGCGAAGCCGCCATTCCGCTTTGGCAGGCCGCAGGTGAGCTGGCGTTGAAGCGCATGGCCCTGACCGAGGCCATCGCCCATCTCACCCAGGGGCTCGAACTGGTCTCTGCCCTGCCTCGGTCATCGGAACGAGACGCCAGCGAACTGGGGCTGCGCACCCGCCTTGGCACAGCGTGGCTGGCGCTTAGAGGCTGGGCCTGTCCGGAGGTCTGGACCAGCCTGCATCCGGCCCTTGCGTTGGCGAAGTCGCTCGAGCGCCACGACGCGCTGCTGCCCATCCTCTTTGGACTGACGTGCAACATCTGTTACGCAAGGGCGCGTGGCGGAGTCCCTGCCACTGGGCAAAGGAGATGCTGGACATCGCGAAGGCGACCGGCGATGCCGACCTGCTGATCGCGGGACACACGAGTTGCCTGCCTTTGCTACTACTTATTTGGGCGAGTTCACTAAGGCTGTGGAGCACGCAGACAAGGTGCTGGACCTCTACGACGCCGAGAAGCATCGCCATCTTGCGGACATCCTCAACCAACGATCCCAAAACTTTGGTCGGCACCTGCGGCTCGATTTGCACCTGGATACTGGGCTACCCGGATCAGGCATTGCGGCTGAGAAATGAAACAGACGCCCACGCCCGACGGCGCGGTCACCCCTTCGACCTCGGATTTGCGCTGACTATTGGGGCGCATGAGTTCGATCACCGCTGCGAGACGAGGACCTGCGCAAGCGCGCCGAAGAATGTGAGCGGCTCGGTCGGGAGAACAGCCTGCCCGTGCTGTGGGCGATGTTGGCGCCCATTGGATATGGCCAGGCACTCATCCGGGAAGGCAAACCCGCCGAAGGAATTGCCCTCGCTCAAGGCCGGCATCGCGTTTTGGGAAGCGAGCGGGCGGCAAGGTTCGCAGTCCCGATCACGAAGGCGTTCCTGGCCGAAGCCATGGCGCTGACCGGCGACCTCGACAATGCCATGCACCTGATCGACGAGGCAGATCGCCCAAATCGAACGCCCCGGGTGGGAGGAACGCTTGTATCTACGCCGAGATCCTACGCCTCAAGGGCTGGATGCTCTCGCTCAAGGGCGACCTTGAAGGTGCCGAGCGGAACTTTCTCGCCTCGCTCGACTGGGCGCGCCGCCAGCAGGCGAAATCCTGGGAGCTGCGCACGTCGACCAGCCTGGCACGACTGTGGCAGAGCCAAGGCAAGCGCCAAGACGCGTATGAGTTGCTTGCGCCGGTTTACGGTTGGTTCACCGAAGGTTTCGACACCAGGGATTTGCTGGAGGCGAAGGCCCTGCTCGCCGAACTGGGGTAGTCGAAGCACGTTGTCCGTTTGCCCGAGGCTTTCCTGGTTGACGTTCCGCTCAGCGCGATCATGCGTTAGCCTGAAGCGACAACAAGCAATCCCGTGGGAGGAACCGCGATGAAGCTGGCTTTTTTCGACGACTTCAGGTTGGGCGTGGTCAAAGGCGACGCCATTCATGATGTCTCGGCCGTGGCGAGGGAGATACCCCATGTCGGACCGGGTGACCTGATCAGCAGCCTGATCGCCCGTTTCGGTGACTACCGCGCCGGGTTGGAGGCGGCTGCCACCGGTGCCGGCACTCCGCTGGCAAACGTCCGTATCCGGCCGCCGTTGCCCAAGCCGGGCAACATCGTCTGCATGGCGGTGAACTACATGGAAAACGGCACTCTGGCGAAGCCGGCGCCGCTCAATGCGTTCCACAAGGCGGCGACAGCGATCATCGGGCCGGGGGACACCATGGTGCTGCCGGACGTGCCGGCAATAATCTTCGAGGGCGAGGCCGAGATGGCCGTGGTTATCGGCAAGCGCGCCTCGCATGTCTCCGCGGCTCAGGCGATGGATCATGTGTTCGGCTACACCAACTTCATCGACGGCTCCGCTCGCGGCCTGCCGCCGGCCGGCAATGTATTCTTCCAGATGAAGTCGCGCGACACCTTCGCGCCGATCGGTCCATATCTCGTCACCAAGGATGAGATCGCCGACCCGCAGAAGCTGCCGATCAAGCTGTGGGTGAACGGCGAGCTGAAGCAGTCGTTCAATACCGACGACATGGCGCACAGCGTGGCGCGCTGTATCGAGTGGGTGACATCCATCCATACACTCGAACCGGGCGATATCCTGGCGACGGGCACGAACCATCGCGGCCTGTCCAGCTTCATGGATGGTGACGTGGTGGAACTGGAGACCGAGGGTCTCGGGCGGTTGCGCTTCAACATCCGTGACGACCTCAAGCGCACGTGGTCGCGGGAGACGCGGCTCGATCGCCAGCGGAAGGGCGAAGAAGGCCCGACGCCGCAACTGACTGGCAAATATGCGGTGGCGAAATGACGGCCTATCTCGTCGTCCGCGCGGTCGTTGCTGATCCGGAGGACCGGGCGGCGTTCGATCATTGGTATCGAACGGAACATCTGCCCGATGCGATGAAAGCGTTCAACGCGCGGTCGGCGATGCGGGGCTGGAGCACGAACGATCCCTCGGTGCACACTGCCTTTTACCGATTCAACTCGGTCGAAGCCGTGCGGGCGATCGGTGACGGCGCCGCCATCAAGGCTTTGATTGCCGAGTTCGACCGGGTGTGGGACACGCGAGTCGTTCGCAGCCGCGACATTCTGTCTATTGCCGATGAACTGAAAGGATAACCATGGCCGACCCGGAAATCACTGAACTCAGGGCCATCATCGCCGCGAGGCCGCGGGCGTCGGAGATCGCGCAGATGCGGCGGGATGCCGATGCGCGGGGAAAGGCCTTTCCGTTGCCGGCGGACGTGTCGGTGCAGCCGGTCGACGCGAACGGTGTGCGGGCGGAATGGACCTCGACGCCTGATGCCGACCCGTCCAGTGCCATTCTGTATCTGCACGGCGGCGGCTACGTTATCTGCTCGCTGGACAGCCACCGGCATCTGGTGGCGGAGATAGGCCGAGCGTCCGGCACCCGCACGTTGGCGATCGATTACCGCCTGGCGCCGGAGCATCCTTTCCCCGCACCGGTGGAAGACACTGTCGCCGCCTATCGCTATCTGCTGGCCAGCGGTCTCAAGCCGAACCGCATCGCCTTGGCCGGCGACAGCGCCGGCGGCGGGCTGGTGGTCGGCGCGTTACTGGCGATCCGCGAGGCAGGATTGCCGTTGCCGGGCTGCGGCTGGTGCATCTCGCCATGGGTGGACATGGAGGCGCTGGGCGAAGTCGTTCACCGATCGGGCGGCAGCGGATCCGACGGTGCAGAGGGAAACCATTCGGATGATGGCGCAATGGTACCTCGGCGGTGCTGATCCGCGGCATCCGCACGCGGCGCCGATATATGGCGATCTGCACGGGTTGCCGCCCTTGCTGATCCAGGTCGGCGCGGCCGAAACGTTGTTGGACGATGCCGTTGCGCTGGCACGAAAAGCCGGGGCGGCGGACGTGCTCGTGGATCTGCAAATCTGGCCCGAAATGATCCACATCTGGCACATTTATTTTCCGATGTTGTCGGCCGGGCGGCGTGCCATCGCCTCGGGCGGAACTTTCGTGCGGAATGCGCTTAGACCATGATTGTTTGGGGTTGATCCACTCAGGCGATCCACGCTCTTAGTCTAGGGGAGAAAGATTTAGATGGATGTTCGTTTTGATGACCGGGTCGCTGTCGTCACCGGGGCCGGCGCGGGGTTGGGGCGTCAGCACGCGCTGCTGCTGGCCTCGCGCGGCGCCAAGGTGGTGGTGAACGATCCGGGCGGGGCGGTTGACGGGACCGGCGGTGCTCATGCGGCGGCGGATCAGGTGGTTGCGGAAATCAAGGCCGCCGGCGGTGAGGCGGTGGCCAGCTATGCTTCGGTCGCCGAGGCGGAGGCCGCGCAAAGCATCATCGATACGGCTGTCGATACTTGGGGCCGGCTGGACATTCTGGTTTGCAACGCCGGCGTGCTGCGCGACAAGGCGTTCAATAACATGGACCTGGCGGATTACGAGTTCGTCAACCAGGTGCATCATTTCGGCACCGTCTACTGCGTCAAGGCGGCGTGGCCGATCATGCGCAAGCAGGCCTATGGGCGGATCGTGGTCACCACGTCCGGCTCCGGCACCGTGGGCAATTTCGGCCAGGCCAACTACGGCGCGGCCAAGATGGCGGTGAATGGCCTGATCAACGTGTTGCGGCACGAGGGCGCGAAATACAACATTCGCTGCAACGCGATTTCGCCATCCGCTTATACGCGCATGACCGAATCGCTGCTGCCGCCCGACATCGCGCCCTGGATGAAGCCGGAACTGGTTTCTCCGGCGGTCGCCTGGCTGTGCAGCGAGGAATGTGACCAGAACGGCGAAATCATCGCCGCCACCGCGGGCGGCTATGCTCGGGTTCAGTACTTCGTCACCGAGGGTGCTCAGTTCGATCCAGCCGAACCGGTGACGATCGAGATGGTGCGAGATTCTCTCGGCAAGATCCGTGATCTTTCGACGGCAAAGCCGTATTTCGGCCTGATGGGGAATGTCGTCGAGAAGCTGCGAGAGATGGGACGAATCAAGTAGCGCAACTCTTAGCTGCGAACGTCCTAGTCATTGATATTTTGGGCCGATTCACCCGACGACATGGGATGCTTCTGTCGGGATCGGACATCGAGTTTGCCGAATACGAGGGATGGAAGCGATGAAAACGGTTATCGCAGCGCTGGCTATTGCCGCACTGGTGGCGCCGAGCGCGCCTGGTTATTGCGCCGAGCCGCCGGCCTGGGCTTATGCTGTGAATCCCCCGGGTTTGAAGCCGGCGCCCGATGATGGTTCGCTGCAACACCTGCCCGGCAGCACGGCCAGCTTCACGCTGACGCAGCTTCGCGACCTGTTCAACGCGCCGGACTGGTATCCTGACGACCATCCGCCAATGCCCGACCCGGTCGCGCATGGCAGCAAACCGGGAGCGATGGCCTGCGCGTTCTGCCATCTGCCGAATGGGCTCGGGCGGCCGGAAAATGCCAGCCTCGCCGGACTTCCTGCCGAATATATCATCCAGCAGGTGGCGCATTTCCGGAACGGGGCGAGAAAGAGCTCGGTTTCGAGTCTGCCGCCGAAGCTGATGATCGCTACCGCGGAGAGTGTTTCGGACGCCGACCTGAAAGTGGCGGCGGCGTATTTTTCGTCCCTGCAGCCCCGCCCCTGGATCAGGGTGGTGGAAGCCGCGACGGTGCCGAAGACCCGCGTCCTCGGGTTCATGCTGGTTCCGGACGGAACCGGTGAAGAGGAGCCGATCGGAAATCGTGTGATCGAGATGCCGGAGGACGTGCCGCGCACGGAATTGCGGGATTCCCGTTCCGGATTTGTCGCGTACGTCCCGCCGGGCAGCCTTTCGCGAGGCGCTTGGCTGGCCACGACCGGCGGCGCCGGCAAGACGGCTGCATGCGGGATCTGTCACGGCACGGATTTGAAAGGCGTCGGGCCGGTGCCCGCCCTTGCCGGACGCTCACCAAGCTACCTGTTCCGGCAGCTTTACGACATTCAGCATGGTAGCCGGCACGGCGCTTGGACCGCGCTGATGCAGCCGGTGGTTGCTTCGCTAAGCGAGGAAGAAATGGTCGCGCTCGCCGGTTATGCCGCGTCGCGCGCGCCGTAGACGAATGAAGGAGAGATGCGATGACAGAAGGTAGAAATCGGCAATGGCTTCTGCAATCCCGGCCCACCGCCGCGCTGACCGGGAGCGAATTTCGCTTGAGCGAGGGACCTATTCCGCAGCCCGCGGACGGGCAAGTGCTGGTGCGGAACCTATGGCTATCGTTCGACCCAACGCAGCGCGGCTGGATGGCGCGCGACACCTACATTCCCATGGTTCCGCTGGGCGAGGTGATGCGTGCCGCCGGGGTCGGGCAAGTGGTCGAGTCACGCCATCCCGGTTTCAAGCCGGGGGACCTCGTGCTTGGGGCCTTTGGGTGGCAGGACTACGTCGCGACCGATGGCAAGGGCTTCATGGAAATGCGCAAACTGCCGCCCGGCGTGCCGCCCAACCTCGCGTTGAGCCTGTTCGGCATCACCGGCCCGACGGCGTATTTCGGAATAATCGACGTCGGCCAGGTCAAGGCCGGTGAGACGGTTGTTGTCTCGGGTGCGGCCGGCAGTACGGGATCGGTTGCCGGTCAGATCGCCAAGATCAAAGGTTGCCGGGTCATCGGTACCGCCGGGGGCGCCGCCAAATGCGAGTGGCTCGTCAAGGAGGCGGGCTTCGACGGCGCCATCGACTACAAGAGCGAGAATGCCGGCGAACGGCTTTCAGCGCTTTGTCCCAATGGGATCGATGTCTTCTTCGACAATGTCGGCGGGACGGTGCTGAATGAAGTGCTTGCGCGCATCAACCTCAAGGCGCGGATCGTGCTGTGCGGCGCGATAGCCCGCTACAACGACACCGTGCCACCGCCGGGTCCGGCAAACTACGCCAACCTCATCGTCCAGCGCGGACGCATGGAAGGGTTCATCGTCCTCGATTACGCCTCACGTTTTCCTGAGGCGATCGAGGCACTAAATCGCTGGCGGCAGGAAGGCCACTTGGTGCAGAAAGAGGATGTGGCGGTCGGACTTGAAAATGCGCCACGAACTTTGATGCGTCTGTTCACTGGCGAGAATTTTGGGAAGCAACTTCTCAAGATTGCTGATCCGCCGTTGCCATAAGGGTAATTGGAGTGCGCGCGGAACGGCTCGATTTACCCGCCCGCGCGGGACTGCCCCGGCCTCATTTCTTGCGACTGTTTAGTTGCCGACTGGCCGGGCGCGCCATATCGAGCCAACACTTGCCGTAATGGGTCGGCGCCTGGATTGGTCCCCTGCATCTGCGCGACGATCTGGCGGCCAGCGAAACTTTGTCCGTAGTAACTTTGATTCGACCCTGTCTGTTGCGACAAAACGCTGAGTTGCGTCGCGATGCCGCCGAACAAGCCCCGAGACGAGGCAAAGGCAACGATGTCCGCGCCCAAGGCCGCTGTCGTGGCTGCCTGGGCGTCAACCCCGTAGATCGCGACGGTGACACCGGCTTTCGGGCCCAGAGAGAATTGATTATCAAGCACGGCATTCAGTCCTTTCTCGGTACGAATAAGCAGAAGCAACTCCTCATTCTGTATGCCGAACTGAAAGCCGAAGCTCCCGGCGCCCACGCTGTAGAACGCTGGATAAGACCACGCTCCGTCAGCCGCGCGGCCTAAGAGCACGCAGTTCCCACCCTCTCCGCCTATGAAGAACCCGGCCCTGAATTGGCTCGGACAAATCAACACGCCCTTGGCTTTGCGGAGCAAATTCTGGGGTTTGTCCGACAGGGTTTGTGTCATCATGTCCTGCACGGTGAGCGTCGCGCGATCTACCAGCGTTTGCTCCCGGCCCGACGGGCTACTACATCCTGTCCCGAGAAGGGGCAATATGATTGCTATCATCGCCAGTAATGCGCGAAGCATTAATTGCCCCTCTCCGTTTCGTTACCACAGCTTCATAGCCTAACTGGGCCAATTCGCTTCGGCAAAACGAGACGACGGCGGAGCTGATCGCCGCGTTGCCCAATACCGGCCATTAAACCGTCTTGGTCATCGGTATGTTGTGGTGGGCGCTTCCTGTGACGAACGGCTGCATGCCGAACCCATCCCGCGTTCTCCCCTCGAGAGGACGGTTTAATGGGACCGCTGTACGAGCGTCTTGGGCGGAGCGTTTCAGCCACCATGCCGGCGCCCTGACGGGGTAACGAAGCGATAGACGAGTTTGAGCTTGCTTTTGGGATTTCATGCCTGTCGTTGAGCAGGTCATCAATGCGAATCTGGCATCGTCAGTGTTGCATTCCCCGCCGAACCGTGCTTCAAGCCCGCGCTTCCCTGCCGGGTGCGAAGGCATCGCACCCGGCTATGCCCACTTCCGTCTTGGAGGCTGGACCAGACCCGGTCCGGGGCAGAGACAAGCCATAGGGGGTCATATATGCCGCTTTACGAAACCGTGCTCATCGCGCGGAACGACGTCACGCAACAGCAGGTCGAGGCGATCGCCGACGACATCGGCACCGAACTGGAAGCTGACGGCGGCGCGGTCAAAAAGCGCGAATACTGGGGCCTTCGCGGCCTGGCCTACCGGATCAAGAAGAACCGCAAGGGCCACTACATGCTGCTGGGCCTGGACGCCAAGCCGGCCTTCGTCTCGGAAATGGAGCGCAAGCTGGGTCTGAATGAAGACGTGCTGCGCTTCATGACGGTGCGCATCGAGGGCATCGACGAAGCCCCGTCCGCCATCCTGTCGCGCAAGTCCGATGAACGCGAGCGCGGCTTCCGCGGCCCAAAACCCGCCGGACGTTTCGAAAGCGGCCGCCGTCGCGGCTTCGACGACCGCGAGGAATTCCGTGCCCGCGACGGCTTCGGCGGTGACGAATTCCGCCCCGGCCTGATCGAGGAGTAGATCCAGATGTCCGATACCGAAGTCAATCCCGCCGCACGGCGGACCGCCGTTGGCGCTCGCCGGCCGTTCTATCGCCGCCGCAAGTCCTGCCCGTTCTCCGGCCCGAACGCGCCGAAGATCGACTATAAGGATGTGCGCCTGCTGTCCCGCTTCCTGTCGGAGCGAGGCAAGATCGTGCCCTCCCGGATCACCGCGGTGTCCGCAAAGAAGCAGCGCGAACTCGCGGTGGCCATCAAGCGCGCCCGTTTCCTGGCGCTGCTGCCCTACATCGTCGCTTAAGGAGCAGGTTGCATGGCCGCCGTTGAATTGATCCTGCTCCAGCGCGTCGAAAAGCTGGGACAGATGGGAGATGTGGTGAAGGTGAAGCCGGGTTATGCCCGCAACTTCCTGCTGCCGCAGAAGAAGGCGCTTCGCGCCAGCAAGGACAACCGGGCGAAATTCGCGGAACAGCGCGCTCAGCTTGAGGCGCAGAATATCAGGCGCCGCGAGGAAGCCGAACGTATAGCCGAACGGGTTGGTGGCTTGTCCGTGGTGATCATCCGCCAGGCGGGCGAGGCGGGCAGCCTGTACGGATCGGTGTCGGCGCGCGATATCTCCGACGCCGCGACCGCGGCCGGGCTGACGATCAACCGATCCCAGGTTGTCCTGGAGCATCCGATCAAGACCCTCGGCGTGTCGCAGATTCGCGTGTCGTTGCATCCGGAAGTCACGATCCCGGTCAGCGTCAACGTCGCCCGCAGCCCGGAAGAGGCGGAACGTCAGGCTCGCGGGGAGCGGGCCACCGCCGAGGCGGAAGAGGAAGAGATGGCTCCGACCGCCGAAAATATTTTCGAAGGCGACACCGCCTAGCCGGGTTTAGGTATCAGCTGCTTTCTGATCAGCGCACCCTCCCCTTCCCCGATCATCGGGCTATCGATCTGGTGCGCGGCCACTTCTCTATTCGAGACGGTGGCGTCGGCAGGTTTAGCGGAGGTCGGCCGGGTTCCGCGAACGCGATGGCGAACTTCCTGTGGGCGATGTCGAGCGGGAACGACGCCGAACGCCGGCTTTGCGACGGGTCAGGACCTAGAGCGAGCGACCGTAAGGTCAAAGCAGAAGCCGCATCCCAACCGCGAGAATAGCGAGCGATTGGTCGCCATCAGGTAAAGTATTGTTTACTTCGGCTCAGAAAAATTGCGGATCTCTCATTCTGCGTCGGGACTGAGTGTCTTTGCGAGACCATACAATCCAAGACAACCAGTTCCAGAATCAATCTACATCGCTGATTCGTGAAGGGATTCAGGACCCTGTCGGCACGGTGTATTGAACGCGACTTCCATGTGACACTTTGACGAAAGACGCGATGCTGATCCATGCTTGGTTCCCGAGCTCAGACATTGGATTTGGAAAGCATGCGTCCCATTCTTGATGCGATTCTCGGGCGATTGATTACCATCGGCCGGTTGACCGTAACATGGCCTGATGGCTCTCGCTCGACCTATGAGGGCTCGGAAGGGCCCAGTGCCGCCGTGCAACTGCGTGACCAGCGAACCATCAGGCGCTTGGTGCTCAATCCCTCGCTCGGAGCGGGCGAAGCGTACATGTCCGGCAGCCTGACGGCGACAGACAGCGGCATATACGACTTTCTGGACACGATGCTGCTCAACCTGCAGGTCCAGCCTGCCGGGCATCCTGTCATACGATTGCGTGAGCTGTTGGCCAATGTCAGCCGCCGGATAATGCAGTATAACCCGGCCGCGCGGGCACGCCGCAATGTTGCGCATCACTACGATCTGAATGGGCGCCTCTACAGCCTGTTCCTCGATCGGGATCGGCAATACTCCTGCGCCTATTTCCTACGGGGGGATGAAACGCTGGAGGAGGCGCAGGCCGCCAAAAAGCGGCACATCGCTGCCAAGCTGTGCCTGGACCGTCCGGGACTGCGCGTCCTGGATATCGGTTGCGGATGGGGTGGAATGGCGCTGACACTGGCGCGCGACTTTGGCGCGCAGGTAACCGGCGTCACGCTGTCTGAGGAACAACTCACCGAAGCGCGAGCTCGGGCCGCGGCTGAGGGCCTGGAGGACCGCGTGCAATTCGAGCTGCGAGATTATCGCTCGGTTTCGGAAACGTTCGACCGCATCGTCTCGGTTGGCATGTTCGAGCATGTGGGGATCGGCCACTACCAGGAATTCTTCGACATGGTGGGGCGTTGCCTGAAGCCGGATGGCGTGGCGCTTATTCATGCCATCGGCCGCAGCGACGGCCCTGGAAGCACAAATGCCTGGATGCGCAAGTATATCTTTCCGGGTGGTTACTCGCCCGCCCTCTCGGAAGTTCTACCGCCGGCCGAACGCTCCGGCCTTATGGCGACCGATATCGAAATTCTGCGGTTGCACTACGCCGAAACGCTGCGTCACTGGCGCCGGCGGTTCGCTGCCAACCGGGATGCCATCACGACACTTTACGACGACGCGTTCTGCCGCATGTTCGAGTTCTATTTGGCCGCTTCGGAGATAACGTTCCGTCGCAGTGGCCACATGGTCTGGCAGTTGCAACTTGCCCATGGCCATGGACCGGTGCCGTTGACCCGAGACTATATCGGAGCGGTCGAGGCGGGAAAGGCGGTCGAGGCCAAGGTCGAAGCGAGCAACCCGCTGCGCCGGTAGAAACGTCCAATACCGGCGCCCCTCGCCGTTAGCGCGCAGGCCCGCCATCCACGACTTGCTACGCTGATCTGAACAGAGCCGTCGAAGCCGGCATGCGCGGCATGACGGGGAACAGGCGCCGGAGAGCCAGTCTCAGCGGCCGTCAGTAAAGTAGGGCCCCCTAACCGTACGCCATCCGGAGGCTGCGGCCAATTTTTTCGGCCAGATCCGCTTCCCGGAACGGCTTCTGGACAATCCGATCCTCGCCCACTTCCTTTAACGCGGTCAGATCGACGTAGCCGGTGATGAATACAATCGGCAGTCCAGGCCGCTGCTTGTGGACCTCCTGCGCGACCTCGGCGCCGTTCATGCCGGGCATTGCATAGTCCAGAACCGACAGTGAAATGCGAGGCTCACGCGCCAACAAATCGAGTGCGGCACCGCCGCTGCCAGCCTCAACGACGTCATAACCGAGATTCCGCAACATCTTCGCGGTTATCTCGCGCACTGCGCCGTCGTCATCGACCAGCAGGATCAGCGTCCCATGTGCCGCCAGCGTTCTGTTCGCCGGCACATCCAATGCCTCCGCCGCCCGTTCAGTCAGCGGCTGCGCGCGCGGCAGAAAAACGTGAATGGACGTGCCTTTGCCCACTTCCGTTTCCACGCGGATTCCCCCGCCGGATTGCTTCACGAAGCCGAACACCTGCGCCAGGCCGAGACCGGACCCTTTTCCGACCTCCTTGGTCGTGAAAAACGGCTCGAATGCCCGATGGCGCACGTCGTCGCTCATCCCGCTACCGGTGTCGGATACTGATAGCATCACATACTCGCCTCGCGGTGGTTCCTCCGGCTGGGAAGGCGACGTGGACAGGGTCATGTTGCTGGTAGCGACAGTAAGGTCGCCGCCGCCCTGCATCGCGTCGCGGGCATTGATTGCCAGATTCAGGATAATCAACTCGATCTGGGTTGGATCAACCAATGCGAACCACAATGTCGATGCCAGCTTGGTCCGTAGCCGCACCGAACCGCCCATCGTGCTTTGCAGCAGATCGCGCATACCCAGAATGGTGTCGTTGAGGTCGATCGGTTTCGGTTCCAGGCGTTGCCGGCGGGAGAACGCCAGCAGTTGTGCGGTCAGTTTCGCGCCTCTTTCGGCGGCTTTGTTCACCTGGTCGAGCCGCCGGATCAGCTTGGGCTCCCTCTCGTTCATTTCGCGATGCAGGAGTGCGACGTTCCCAAGCACGACGCTCAGCAAGTTATTGAAATCGTGCGCAACGCCCGCGGTGAGCTGACCGACCGCCTCCAGCCGCTGCATCTGTCGCAGCGTGGTCTCGACCTTCTCGCGCTCCTCGATCTGGCGCACTAGCTGCCGGTTGGCGGCGGCGATCTCTTCGTTCGCGGCTTTCGCTTCGGTCACGTCGCGGCCGATGGCATAGATCAGCGAGTCCTGCGACACAGCGGTCCACTCAATCCAGCGATAGCCGCCATCCTTGCGGCTGATCCGGCATTCGACCCGTGTGGTGTTGTCGTCGCGGCGTTCGGAATCGCGCCGCAGCGTATCTTGTCCTCGGGATGAACAAGTTCGATCGCGCGCTTACCGAGCAACTCGGTTTCGGTCCAGCCAAGGAGGTGGGTCCAGGCGGGGTTGACCGCGATGGCGCGCGTCGCGACATCGCAGACGATCATGAGGTCGTGCGACAACGACCAGATGCGGTCCCGTTCGCGGGTGCGGTCGCGTACCTCGCGGGCCAGCAGGCGATTCTGCCGGCGCAACGTGGCTTCGGCGGTCTTGCGCTCGGTGATGTCCTGGATCACGCCAACGAAACGGGAGCATTTGCCGTCGCGAAAGAAGCATTGCCCACGGGTGGCCATCCATCGGGCGGAGCCGTCCTGCTGTCGCAGCCGGTACTCAGCGGTAAAGCCGCCGGGGCCGCCCTCCGTCATTGCCGCGCGCACCGCTGGCTCCATGCGAGCCCGGTCGATCGGGTGTACGGCGGCCATGAAGCCTTCGTAGGTGGTGCGCCGTTCCTCCGCATCGCCGATCCGCCAAACCACTTCGTCGCGGTCGGGCGTATAATCCCAGGTGCCGAGCCCAGCCGCGGCAACCGCGAGGCGGAGCCGAAGGTCGCTTTCCAGCAGCGCGGATTCGGCGCTCCGGCGCCGGCGCCGTTCGCTTGCTTCGGCCAAGGCCCGATCCATCGCGACTGGCAGCCGCGGCAGATTTCGCTTTAACACGTAGTCGGCCGCGCCCTGCTTGAGGGCATCGGTCACGAATTCTTCCCCGACTTCACCTGACACGAAGATGAACGGGACGTCGGGATGGCGGTCCTTGGCGATCCGCAACGCGGTCAGTCCATCGAGGTCAGTCAGGGCTTGATCCGCCAGAATTATCTCGAAGCCGCCTGACCCGATCGCATCCATGTAGCTTCGCCGGTCGGTTGCACGGTGCAACTCGAGGCGGAAGCCGAAGCCGACCAAGTGGGTTTCGAACAATTCAGCGTCGATCGCACTGTCTTCCAGCAGTAAAGCTCGGACGAGTGGAGGCTCAATCGCCATCTGCGTCTCTGACCTCACCGCCAATCTCCACAGCCGGTTCGTTCACCGATCGGTGTCCGCTAACCGAATTGACGCTCGGCGCGGCTGGGTCGCTTCGGACATATCAACAGCCTCCTGAGTAAAGTGGCGAGCGAGGGGCGTGACCGCGTCCCGAGCCCGTGCCAGAGTGTAGGCAATGCAAGAGGGGATGGACCATGCACTTTGGCGTAGGGCTTTTCTTCACCGACTATTCGATCACTCCGGCCGCGCTTGGCAAGGCGTTGGAAGAACGGGGCTTCGAGTCGGTTTGGGCGGCGGAGCATTCCCACATTCCGTTGTCGCGGCGGTCGCCGTGGCCGGGCGGTGCCGAACTGCCGAAGCAGTATTACGACGTGATGGATCCGTTCGTCACGCTGACGGCGGCGGCGGCGGCGACTACGACGCTGAAGGTCGGCACCGGGGTGTGCCTGGTCAATCAGCGCGATCCGATCCAGACAGCCAAGCTGGTGGCTTCGATCGATCAGGTGTCCCAGGGCCGCTTCCTGTTCGGAATAGGGATTGGCTGGAACGCCGAGGAAATGGAGGATCACGGCACCGTCTTCACCACCCGCGCCAAGCTGGTGCGGGAACGGGTCGAGGCGATGAAGGCGATCTGGACGGAGACCAAGCCGGAGTACCACGGCGAGTTGGTCAATTTCGATCCGATGATGGCGTGGCCCAAGCCGGTTCAGAAGCCGCATCCGCCGGTGATCGTCGGCGGTGCCTTCCCGCAGGCCGCGCGCCGGGCGGTCCGCTATGGCGAGGGCTGGATCCCGCTGGCCGGCCGTCCTGGAACTGGCGATGTGTTTGAGACAGTGCCGAAGTTCCGCGCGATGCTGGCGGAAGCGGGTCGCGACGCGGCCACCTGCCCGGTAACGCTGTTTGGGGTGGGGGAGGATGCCGACGCGCTGAAGCGCTATCGCGATCTGGGTATCGCTCGGGTAACCGCGGCGTTGCCGGCGGCGAAGGAAGATGTGGTCCTGCCGATATTGGACCGCTGGGCAGCGCTGATCCGTCAGACAGCGTAGAGGGGTCGCGTACCGTTTGAGCGGCATGGCGACGCCCGCCCTGGCGGCCATGCAGGGTTGACATCACGAATCACGAAGAGCGCGTAGTGCGGTAACGTCGGTAGTTTGTACCTCGGCGAAATCGGCGCGGCGGCGAATACAGCTTCTTCAAGATCCCGTTGGGCGTCAGCGCGTCCAAGGACGCCTGGGCGCGATCGCGCCTCCGGGTTCCGGACGCGCTATGTGATGTTGGCCCGAGATAGAAGCCATCTGGCTGCGGGTCTGAATTCCAGCACGAGCCATTTCACTAATACGTCAGCCCTGAGTCGCGACCACAGAACCACCGTTATTAAGACTAATTAGCATTTCGCTCCACAGCAGCGGCTGTGAAGCAGCGAGGTAAAAGACATGCGCGGCAATCTACATCTGGTGATAGTTTTGGCAGGCTTGTGTGCCGGCTGTGTTTATGACGGCAGCGGTGGATATCCGCGGCTAATCAGGCTTACGGGTATGCCCCTGGGTATGTCCCACCCGGCGAATACAATGGGTACCCTCCAAGTTATCCGCCCCCCGTTTATGCACCGCAATCCTATCAACCGGCACCTTCCCTCGGGCTGGGTTTCGGGGTTTTCGGTGGTGGAGGACATGGCGAGCATGAGGGGGAGCAGGATTGGCGCGAGCATCATGATCGCGGCGAACGCCCGGGGGGGGTCGAGCAAGGGGAAGGCCACCACAGCGGGTTCAATCAACCGCCGGCTGCTTTGAACGTTCCGCCGGCGACTGCCCATATGCCACCGCCGGCGTTCCATTCAGCGCCACCTCCGGTTGCCCAAAGACAACCGCCGCCGGCTGCCGCCGATGCCCGAAACCCGCGTCAGTAAAGGCCAAACTGGCTGGTTCATTCGTATTAGAAACGAGCGGGACGACCGCTTTCATGCCCCCCGTTTAAACTGCGCAGATAACTTGCGGCTCATTCGGTTCGGCGCGCCGCGGACCAACCACGAGGCCCTGCCGCACCGTCAACACGCGTGAGGCCGACGCGATCGTGTCCGGTCGATGGGCGATAATGATCCGCGTAAGACCGAGCGCCTTGATTGCGCTGTTTACTTGGGCCTCTAGGGCGATGTCCAAATGTGATGTGCCCTCGTCCATGAACAGGATGCGGGGACGGCGATACAACGCTCGGGCGAGCACCACACGCTGCTTCTGACCACCGGAAAGAAACGTGCCCATGTCCCCGATCAGGCTGTTGTAGCCCATTGGCATTTTCATGATCTCATCGTGAATTCCGGCCGTTCTGGCGCAGGTCTGCATCCACTCCACGTCGAACGCCTCGTCAAAGCAGCAGATATTGTCGGCAACGGATCCAGACAGGAGTTGGTCGTCCTGCATCACTACCCCGACCTGATCACGGAACGCTCGGATGCCGAATTGTCGCAGCGGCATGCCATCGATCAGGATATCGCCGGAGGTCGGCCGAAGCAGACCAAGCATGACTTTGATGAGCGTTGTTTTTCCGCCGCCGGACGGGCCGGTGATCGCGACGTACTCGCCCGGGCACAATGGAGAAACTTGCGTTCTCGAACACGAACGGCTCGTCGTCACTATATCGGAACGAAAGCGCCTGGACTTCGATCGCGCCCCGCAGCGGAAGCCGGTAGGCGGTAGGAACGGACGGACGAGCGAGGTCCGGTTCCGGTTGGCTGCCAACAATATCCGTGAGACGTTCAAGCTGCACATCCAGCATTCGGAACTCGATCGCTTTCTCGACAAAGCGGGCAGCCTTGTCCACGAACTGCATTTTGTAGGCCATGAAAGCAAACAACATGCCGATGCTCATGCCACCGTTCAGGACGGCGGATGCACCGAGGTAGATCACCAGCACGTTTTCGATACCGAATACAAGTTCGTTTACTGATCTGAAGGTCGCTTTCAGGCGTGCCACGGCGGCATCGGCGTTCAGCACTTCGATCCGGCAATTCGTCCATAAGCCGCAACGTTCGTTTTCTCTATTGAACACCTTGATCGTTTGGATCGCTCGCAATGTCTCCACAAACGTTCCGGTCTCCCGGGCCTTGGCTTGCAATGCCGTCAGGGCGCGCGTGCGCAGTGCCCGGTAGGTCACGATACGGAGCGCGATGTAGAGCAGCAGCGCCGGAATCACGACGCAGGCAAGTGTGACGCTGTAAACGAAGATCAGCACCGCCATCAAGATCGCCATGACGCCGTCGACAGCGGCCGACATGACACCTTCAGTCAGCATGTCGCGGATCGGGTCGGTCGCGGCAAAGCGCGACAGCAAATCGCCGGTCCGGCGCTTTTCGAAATAGTCCAGCGGCAGGCGGAGCAAATGGCGCAGGACCGCCGAGCTCAGTTCGTAAGCCAGGCCGGTCTGCAGATGCACGAGCGCTAGCGAACGTAGCAGGCCCGCGCCGACATTGATGAGCAGGAACAGACCGAAGCCCAACGCCAGCACGGTCAGCAGATCATGATCGTTCTGCGCGATAGCATCGTCCATCGCGATTTGCATATAGAACGGACTAGCAATGACATAGGCCTGGAGCAGCACCGACAACAGCAGCGCCTGGGTCACCGACAGCCAGGCACTTCTTGGCCAAATCACGATGTCCCTCAGCCGTGTCCGAGATCGCTCGGAGGCTTTCGAGAATGTCTGTGTCGGCGTCAGTTCGAGTGCCACACCGGTAAAGTGCCGGCCGACCTCGGTAAAGGAATAATGCCGGGCGCCGGTGGCGGGGTCCTGGATGTCGATGCCACGCCGGGAGACGCGTCTTACGACAACGAAGTGATCCATGTCCCAGTGCAGGATCGCCGGCGTCTTCAAATCCCGCAGATGCTCGATTCCCAGCCGCAACGGCCGCGCCGCCAGATCCAGTTCCGCGGCCATCGACATGACGTTGCGCAAGGATGCGCCGCGAACCGATATGGGATGCCGCCGCCGCAATGTGGCCAGATCCATGTGTCGTCCATGATATCCGGCGATCATGGCGAGGCACGCCAAACCGCACTCGGCGGCTTCGGCCTGGCGGATATCGGGAACCCGCGAACCGCCCCAGGAATTGATCGTCAGACTGTGCGTCATGCTGCCGCCTCCACGTCCGGATTTCGCTTACATTCTGCCGCGCGCGCTCAGCAGGGGGTCGAACAGCCACTCGATCAGGCTGCGGCGATCGAAGACGATGTCGGCCCTAAGGGTCGTGTCGGGCCGCAGTGCGACTTCGTTGCCGTAGGCGGTGATGGTTTGACGCTCCAGGCGCGCCGTCACGCGATAGGACGGCTCCTTCGGCGCGATCGGCGCGGTCGACTCGCCTGGCTTCAACAACGTATTCGAGACAGAAATGATGGTTGCCCGGTGGAAGCCGAATCTCTGAAACGGAAACGGATCGAATGCGACATTCACTTGCTGGTTCCGTGCGACGAACCCGATCGCTCGGACTGGCACCAGCAAGGTCACCTCCAGTGGCGCGTTGTCAGGCACGATGGACATGAACGGGACGCCGGTCTCGGTGTTCATGCCGACCCATGCCTGAAGGCTGTTAACGCGGCCGGAGACAGGCGCGGACACGACATAGCCTTGCTTGCCACGAGCCTCGGCGATCGCGGCCTCGGCATCGGCTACGGCGGCTCGTAGCACCGCCAGGTTGTCGGCTGTCTTGGCTTCCAGCTCGGTCAGGGCCTGACGTTTCTCCCGAACATCGACTGCTTTCGCCGATAGTTGACGATAGAGATCCGTGGCGGCCTGTTGCTGTGACAGTTCGCTGTCCTGCCGTCGCCGGAATTCGGTCATCGAGGTAAAGCCCTGCGCAACAGTGGGACGAACCGACTTCGACCTGATCGTGTGCGACCTTAACTCGCTCGCGCTGGGTGCGTAACGACTCTGCCATTGTGCCGACTTCGGCCTCCAGCCCGGCAAGCGCGGTGGACAACGTCTCTTTCTGGGAATCGGCGGCGCGCTGTTCGATCTCGATCCGTTCGGTGACGGCGGTTCGCTTGGCCTCGAGACGGTCAATAACCGAGGCATCGACAGCCTGACCTTGCGCGCCGTGCCGTTCCGAACGCACCAGCAGCAGGCGCTGTCCGGCCTGGACCGTGTCACCGTCCGCGACGAACAGTTCGGCGACAACGCCGGGGGCCGAGGGCGATACCTTGGCGATGCCGGTCACCGGGGTGAGATATCCCGGAGCGGTTTCCTTGCGGGCGTAACTACCAAAGGCGAGGAACAGGATCGCACCGGCGATCGAGGCGGCGAAGAAGATAGTTAGCAGCCAAGTTGCGACGGGCGGTGCGGTGGTGGCTCCGGCCCATGCACGGGTCCGTTGGTATTCGACAGCTTCCATGCGAAACAGCGAGGCTGCCATTGGTCATTTGCTCCTTCGCGGCGTTCCTGGCTACGCTTGGCCGGTATCGCACGGTGGGGGTCCACGGTGGCCACACCGCAGGATCGGCGAAATCGTCAGACGGGGCTGTGAACCGGTCCACAGCGCACGTGCTGAAAGCTCGGCTGGAGTTGATTTTGGTGGAACCGGTAGGGCTAAGTCAGGCATTCTTGGGCACTCTGCCGGATCAGCTCCTCCGCGAGGCAACGACAAGCCGATCGTTCGGGTGATCGGCTCGTTTCAAACTTGCACCCGCTATCCACAGCGCAACATGCTGTAACTCGATGCGCTCGGTCCTCAGCCTGCGCTAGGATACCTGAGTGAACACCATCGACTCGCCGCTCTTCGGCCTTTCCCAGCGACTCCCTCCCTCTAACGTCCAGGCGGAGCAGGCGCTGCTCGGTGCGCTCCTGGCCAACAACAAGGCTTACGAGCGAGTCTCCGAGTTTCTGGCCCCCGAACACTTCGCCGACCCGATCCATGGCCGCATCTATCAGGCGATCTCTCGCCGCGTGGAGGCTGGCCAGCTTGCCGACGCCGTGACCCTCAAGGCGGAGTTCGAGCATGCCGGCATCCTGGAGGAAGTCGGCGGCACCGCCTACCTGACCCAGTTGTTGACCGCCATGGTCGGCATCATCAACGCGGGCGATTACGGGAGGGCGGTGCTCGACACCTGGATGCGCCGCCAGTTGATCGACATCGGCGAAACGGTCGTCAACAACGCGTTTGGCGCCGACCCCGAACTGGACGGCGCGCTGCAGATCGAGGCCGCCGAGCAATCGCTGTTCGACCTTGCCGCGGACAACGGCACCAGCGGCGGGTTCATCACCTTCGAGCGGGCGCTGACCGACGCGATCCTGGGGGCGGAGCGGGCTTTCCGCCGCGCCGGCAGCGTTTCCGGTCTGACAACCGGATTGCGTGATCTGGACAGCAAAATGGGCGGGATGCATCCGTCGGATCTGCTGATCCTGGCGGGGCGTCCCGGGATGGGCAAGACCGCGCTGGCCACCAAGATCGCGTTTGGCGCCGCTAAGGCCTTGCAAGCCGAGGCTCGGTTGAAGGATCCGAACGGGGTCGCCAAGGCAACTGTCGCGATCTTCTCGCTGGAAATGAGCGCTGAACAGCTTGCCACCCGTTTGCTTAGCGAGGAGGCGCGGATTTCAGGCGACCGGATCCGACGCGGCGATATCGGACAGAAGGATTTCGACAAATTCGTCCAGGTATCGCGGGAGATCGCATCGCTGCCGATTCAGATCGACGATACGCCGGCAATCACCATGTCAGCACTGCGCACGCGCTGCCGGCGATTGAAGCGCACCAAAGGGCTGGCGTTGGTGATCGTCGATTACCTGCAATTGATGCGTCCCGCCGCCGGGACCAAACCGGAAAGCCGTGTGCTGGAAATCAGCATGATTACCCAAGGCCTGAAGGCGCTGGCGAAGGAACTGGCCGTCCCGGTGATGGCGCTATCACAGCTTTCGCGCCAGGTGGAGAATCGTGACGACAAGCGGCCGCAGCTGTCGGACCTGCGCGAATCCGGCTCGATCGAGCAGGACGCCGACGCGGTGATGTTCGTGTACCGCGATGAATATTACCTTGAGCAGAAGATGCCCAAGGAGATCGCGTTCGACGGCAACGGCGAAAAGTATCATGCGGCGATGGAGGAGTGGCAGCAGCGGATGGCGAAAGCGCATAACCGTGCCGATCTGATCATCGCGAAACAGCGCCATGGTCCCACGGGCACGATTCCGCTGCTGTTCGAAGGCGAGTTTACCCGCTTCGGCGATTTGGACCTGATCCATACCGACTATGGCGGGTGACCAAGCGGTCCTTGAAATCGATCTGCGGGCCGTGGTCGCCAACTGGCGGGCATTGTGTGCCCGTCATCCCTCGGGTCCGGTCGCCGGCGTTGTAAAAGCCGACGGCTACGGGCTGGGAGCCCGACAGGTCGCCGCCGCGCTGCACCGAGCGGGGTGCCGGCATTTCTTCGTCGCCTACCTGAACGAGGCGCTGACAATTCGAGACGTCGTGCCGGGTGCGATGCTGGGTGTCCTGGGCGGTCTGATCCATGGCACCGAGGACGAGTGCGTCGCGTACGATCTGACGCCGGTGCTGGGGTCGTTGGACGAGATCGCGCGGTGGCGCGGGCGCGGCCGCGACGCGATCCTGCAGATCGATACCGGGATGTCCCGGCTTGGTCTGTCGCCGGCGGAAGTGGCAGTCGTGTCTGAGGATACTACCTGGCTGGAGGGGTTAACGATCCGCTATGTGATGTCGCATCTCGTGTCGTCGGAACAGCCGGACGACCCGATCAATGCGCTTCAGCGGCAGCGCTTCGACGCGGCGCGGGCAATGTTGCCGCCGGTGCCGTGTAGCCTGGCGAATTCCTCGGGCATCTTTCTGGGGCCGGCGTTCGGCTCCGATCTGGCTCGGCCTGGGGCCGCGCTTTATGGCATCAACCCGACGCCGGAGCGCCCCAACCCGATGCAGGCCGTCGTGCGGTTGTGCGTGCGCGTCCTCGCGGTGCGAGAGGTCCCGGAGGGAACTTCGGTCGGCTATAATGCCACCTGGACCGCCACGCGACCGAGCCGGATCGCGACGGCGGCGCTGGGGTATGCTGATGGTTTTCATCGCAGCCTGTCTGGCCGGGGATCGGCACGCTTTGACGGTTCCCCCGTTCCACTGGTAGGGCGCGTGTCCATGGACCTCACCACGTTCGATGTTACCGACCATCCCGCCGTGCAACCGGGTTGCTGGCTGGAGGTTCTTGGCCCGCATCTGTCCCCTGACGAGGTCGCTGAGGCGGGCGGCACGAATGGATATGAGGTGCTGACGTCCCTGGGCCGCCGCTTTCATCGGGTGTATCGAACAGCGTGAACAGAATTTTGGATCTGCTGGCGGCCATCGGCCGAGCGGTAATTGGCTTGTGCCGGGGCGCCGGCGCGCTGGCGGTGTTTGGGCTGGAGGGGTTGTCGCACCTATTCCGTCCACCGTTCTACGGGCGCTTGTTTGGGCGGGCGCTGCTGGAGATCGGGTATTTCAGTTTGCCTGTGGTGGCGCTGACGGCGGTGTTCACCGGGATGGTGTTGGCGTTGCAGTCATACACCGGCTTTGCGCGGTTTTCCGCTCAGGGGGCGGTGGCGAATCTGGTGGTGTTGTCGGTGACGCGGGAACTGGGGCCGGTGCTGGCCGGGCTAATGGTGGCCGGCCGCGTCGGCGCGGCGATGGCTGCCGAGCTTGGGACGATGCGGGTGACCGATCAGATCGACGCGCTTTCCACGCTGTCTACGAATCCGATGAAGTATTTGGTGGCGCCTCGGTTGTTGGCTGGGATCATCGCGCTGCCGCTGTTGGTGGTGATCGCCGATGTGCTGGGGGTGATGGGCGGGTTCATCGTCTCCACGCTCAAGCTGGGGTTCAACGCGGACGTCTATGTGACGAACACGGTGAACTTCGTGCAGATGGGTGACGTCGCGTCAGGCTTGGTCAAGGCGGCGGTGTTCGGGTTTCTGATCGCTCTGATGGGGTGCTACCAGGGCTACAACAGTAAAGGAGGCGCGCAAGGGGTGGGGTCGGCCACGACGCTGGCGGTGGTGAGTGCTTCGATTCTGATCCTGGCGTTCGACTATGTTCTGACTGAGATGTTCTTCGCGCAGTAGGTTTCGGTCAGGCCTGGACTGTCACCTGCTCGGGGATATCTGGGCGCCCACGCGCGGAGCCCTTCTGGGCTGGACAAGTTTTCGCCGTGGCGACCATCATGCCGTTATCTGGGATCGAGGCGCCGCATGGATATCGCAGACTGGCTGCGAAGCCTGGGCTTGGAGCAATACGAACCCGCCTTCCGCGAAAACGCGATAGATGACGCGGTGCTGGCGCGACTGACCCGCGATGATCTGAAGGATATCGGCGTCGCGCAGGTCGGCCACCGGCGCAAGCTACTCGATGCCATCGCCGCGCTAGGGGAGCCCGCACCGGCCGCAAGCCCGCCGCCGACAGTCAGCCCGCCCGAAGCGGCGGCGAGTGGCGAACGCCGACAGCTTACGGTGATGTTCTGCGACCTGGTCGGTTCGACGGCGCTGAGTGAAAAGCTCGACCCTGAAGAACTGCGCAGCCTGTTGCATGCATATCGGACCCTCTGTGGCGACGTCATCGCGCGATACGACGGGTTTGTCGCCCGCTACGTGGGTGATGGCATCCTGACGTATTTCGGCTGGCCCACCGCCCACGAGGAGGACGCCGAGCGCGCCGTGCAAGCGGCGTTGGAGATCGTTCATACCGTCAAGCGGGCGTCGCCCGCCGAGAACTTGTCGGTCCGTATCAGCATCGCCACCGGTCCCGTCGTCGTCGGCGAACAGGCTGGTGCAGGAGACCAGTCAAAGCTGGCGGTCGGCACCACGCCCAACTTAGCTGCGCGTCTGCAAGGATTGGCCGCCGCCGACCAAATCGTCATCGCCGCCTCGACCCGTCGATTGGTCGGCAATGCGTTTGAACTGGGCGATCTTGGCGAACATGACCTGAAAGGGATCGCGGAACCGGTTCACGCCTGGCGGGTGGAGCGTGCCTCGGTGACGGAGAGCCGCTTCGATGCCAATCGCGGCGGTGGCGCACTGACGCCGCTGGTGGGCCGCGAAGAGGAGCTGGATCTGCTGCTGCGCCGATGGTCGCAGGCGCGGGACGGCGAAGGCCAGGTGGTGCTGCTGTCGGGCGAGCCGGGAATTGGCAAGAGCCGTATCCTGAGCGCGCTGCGCGAGCGGCTCGAGGCGCAAGGTGTGCAGGCGCTGCGGTTCCAGTGCTCCCCCTACTACGTGAACAGCGCCTTCTGGCCCAGCATCGACAACCTCGAACGGGCGTTGAAGTTCGCGCGCGACGAAACAACGGACGCGAAACTCGACAAGCTTGAAGCGCTGGTCGTCGCGTATGGCCGCCCACTCGCCGACGTCCGGTTCGTCGCCTCAATCCTGTCGATCCCATGCGAGCAGCGCTACGGGCCGCTGTCCATGACGCCACAGAAGCACAAAGACGAGACGCTACGAACTTTGGTCGATCTCGTCGAAGCGGCCGCCCGCAAGCAGCCCAGCGTCATGCTGTTCGAGGATGCGCACTGGGGGGACCCCACCACGCTGGAGGTGTTGGATCTGCTGATCGACCGCGTGAAGGCCGTTCCGCTGCTGGTAGTGCTGACCCACCGGCCGGAGTTTCAGTTGCGCTGGTCCGGGCAGGGACATGTCGGCGCACTGAACCTGTCCAAGCTGACCCGGTCGCAGAGTGCCGCGATGGTCTCCACGCTCGCGGGCGGCAAGGCGTTTCCCGGGGCACTGATCGAGCAGATCCTGACGCGAACCGACGGCGTTCCACTGTTTGTAGAGGAGCTGACCAAGTCCATTCTCGAATCGGGCGAGTTGACGGAGGCAGGCGATCACTACGACTACGGCGGCTCTGCTCAAGCCCTCACCATCCCGGCCACACTCCGGGACTCGCTGATGGCGCGGCTGGATCGCTTTATGCCGGTGAAGGAGATCGCCCAGATTGGGGCGGCGATTGGCCGCGAATTCAGCTACGAGCTTATCGCCGCGGTCGCGCCGATGGCTCAGGCACAACTCGACGACGCACTCGTGCGGCTGACCAAGTCGGGACTGGCCTTCCGTCGTGGCACGCCACCGGACGCTTTTTACAGTTTCAAACATGTGCTGGTATGCGATGCGGCCTACGAGTCACTGCTTAAGAGCCGGCGCCAGGAGTTGCACGCCAAAATTGCGAGAGTGATAGAGAAACTTTTGCCGGCAACCGAGGGCACCGAGCCTGAACTGTTAGCGTATCATTATGCGGAAGCCAAGGAGTTTCAGAAGGCGATCCCACTTTGGCACAAAGCCGGCAAGCTGGGGATTACACGGCTAGCGCTAGCCGAGTCGATTAAGCATTTGGACACAGGGCTGGATCAGATTGCTGGCCTCCCACAATCAGCGGAGCGTGACGGCTGGGAGCTAGATCTGCGAACTGCCTTGGGCACCGCCTGGATCGCGCTCAGGGGCTGGCAAGCTCAAAAGGTTTGGGACAGCCTATTTCCCGCGATGAGGATAGCGGACTCGCTTCGTCGCGGCGAGGCTATGGTCCCATTACTTTGGGGGCTCTACACCAACGTGTTGACCACGGGCAAGGTCGAAGAGTCGCTCCGCTGGGCTGAGCGGATAGTCGAGGCTGCCGAGGCGCATTCTCGCCAGGACCTCTTGATGATTGGTCACCTCGCTACTGCAAACTCCTACTTCTGGCTGGGAGAGCTAATCAAGGCACGGGAACACTCAGAGCAGGTCCTATCGCTGTATCAAGAAGAGCACCACAGTCATTTGGTGAACATTCTCAACCACGACCCGAAGACGTTCGGGTTAATACGAGCGGCGCTTTCGAGTGGCATGCTCGGCTACTACGATCAGGCTATCGAGATCGGCGATGCGCGAGAACTCCCACGCGCGTAGACGCGGCCACCCTTTCGACGTGGGTTTCGCCTTAACGGAGGGCGCATGGATATACGACCACCTCAACGAACCCGACGAACAGTTGATGCGCGTCGAGGAGGCCGAACAGTTGGCTCGTGAGAACAGTCTTCTGGTTTTCGTTGCCTTCTTTGTCCCGGTCTCGTCAGGAATAGCGTCGATCCGAAAAGCTCAATTTGAACTTGGAGCCAGGTCCCTCAAAACCGGCATTTCCGTTTGGGAGGAGATCGGTGGAAGGCTCGCTCTCCCTTACCTTCGAACGGTTCTTGCATACGGCACCGCACAAGCTGGCGATGTTGAAGGGGCACTGGCTCTTGTCGATGAGGCCGTCGAGCAGATTGAAAGACCAGGTTGGGGAGAGCGGTGGTATTACGCCGAAACCCTCCGCATCAAGGGATGGCTACTTTCGCTCAAGGGCGATATCGACGGTGCTGAACGGAACTATCTCGCCTCGCTCGACTGGGCGCGTCGCCAGCAGGCGAGAATGTGGGAGCTGCGCACATCGACCAGCCTAGCGCGCCTGTGGCAGAGCCAAGGCAAACGCCAAGACGCGTATGAATTGCTTGCCCCGGTCTACGGCTGGTTCACCGAAGGCTTCGACACCAAGGATCTGAAAGAAGCCAAGGAGTTGCTGGTAGATTTAATCTGACAGTCGCATCCGACCATTCGGGCTACATGTTCCTCTTCTAGCGGCAAAAAATCCGGACAGCCGCGATATCCCCGGAGCTTGTTCCAGATAGGGTTTCGCCCAAGCCAAATCGTCGACTTGCACCTCCGCTGTGCGCTTGGCGATCCGCTCATCGATGAGTCGGCGGGCCGCATGCTCTACCGAGGAGGAATCACCGTGCGCGGGGCCGCGGCAACGAGAAGCGCGCTAGTCGGCCGCTTCGGGCAGACGCCACGCACCTCGCTTTGGCACTGGCAGCCCCAGGTTCTCCCGCAGCGTCGCGCCGGTATACTCCTTGCGGTACAGGCCACGCCGCTGCAGCTCCGGGACGACGAACCGAACAAAATCCTCGAACGTGCCGGGCGTGTGGGTGCCCGGCGATGACGAACCCGTCGCAGGCGCGTTCGGTGAACCAGTGCTCCAGATAATCGGCGATGTCCTTGCCGCTGCCGACGACAGACTCGCGCGGGCGCCCGCGGCGGGTGACCTCCAGGAAGTCGCGAACGGTCGGGTTGTGGCCGATTACGCGCATCACGCGGTCTCGCATGGCCTGCATGCCGGACATGCCGGCGAGTTCCTCTTTGGTGAAGGCCTCGTCCATGCCCTTGGTCTTGAAGTCGAAGTTCATCGCCTCGGACAGTAACGACAGCCCATCAACCTCCTTGTACAGCGACTCGATCAGCGCCATCTTGTCCTCGGCCTCGGAGCGCGTTTCGGCGACGACCGGATAGGCGATCGTATTGACGGTCGTCAGGTCAGGATCGCGGCCGAGACGCGCCACCTCGGTCTTGAATTCGGCGTATTGATGCTTGCCCTCTTCGAGATCGGCGTAACCGACGAACACCGTTTCAGCCCAGCGCGCGGAAAACGTCTTGCCCCGCGCGCTGGCGCCGGCCTGAATGATCACCGGATGGCCTTGCGGGCTGCGGGGCACGGTGAACGTGCCGGACGAGTTCAGGAATTTTCCTTTATATTCCAGCCGGTGCACTTTGGACGGGTCGGCGAACAGACCGGTCTTCTTGTCAACGATCAGCGCGCCGTCTTCCCAGCCGTCCCAGCAGCTCAGCACGATCTCCATGAACTCATCGGCGCGGTCGTAGCGGAGGTCGTGCTCCATGTGGACGGCGCGGCCCATGTTGTGCGCCTCGCCATCGTTAACCGACGTCACCACGTTCCACGCCGCCCGGCCGCCGATCATGTGGTCCACGGTCTGGAACCGGCGGGCGACATCGAACGGCTCGTAGTAAGTCGTGGAGGCGGTCGATCCGATGCCGAGGTATTTCGTGCCGAACCCCATCGCCATCAGCGTGGCGACCGGATCGATCTTGACCACGCGGACGCCGTTGGCGACCACCTCCGCCGGGTTGCCGCCGTAGATGTCGGGCATCGCGAGGCGGTCGTCGAAGAAGGCAAGCTGGAACTTGCCTTCCTCCAGCACCTGGCCGATTTTTTGGTAGTACGCGGCGGTGGTGAAATCGCTACGGGCGTCCGGATGGCGCCAGGCGCTCGCCAGGGTGGTGCAGTTCTGCGCCTGCAGGAACCCGACCATGACCATTTGCCGCATTGTTCCGTTTCCTTCTGTCCGTGCGCCTGGCCCTCGCATGTCGCATGTGGTCGCTCTCGCCCGGTATTGCCGGCGCCAGGCAGCAGTCTGGATCGTATATCGACAATGTCCAGGCCAGATGGATCGGGGCGCCCCCGGGCGTCCTCGCCGCGGCTGGGGGACTTACACCGGGATGGCCTCCTCCACGCACCCGTCGGACAAATGAATCTGCCGGTCACAGCGAGCCGCAAGATTTCGATCGTGGGTGATGAGCAGCAGCGTGGCGCCGGTGCGTTGTCTCAGCGAAAAGAGGAGGTCGATCACGGTTTGCCCCGTCGCGTGATCGAGGTTGCCGGTCGGTTCATCGGCCAACAGCAGCGCGGGTTCGGGGGCGAATGCGCGTGCAAGAGCGGTGCGTTGCTGTTCGCCGCCCGACAACTGGCCGGGGAGGTGGGTGAGACGATGGCTCAGGCCAACCGCGTCCAGAGCAGCGCGGGCCCGGGCGTTGGCATCTCGCACGCCGGCGAGTTCCAGGGGGATCGCGACATTTTCCAGGGCGGTCATGGTCGGGATCAAATGAAATGCCTGGAAGACGATGCCGATGTGCTCGCGCCGCAATTTGGCCAGCGCATCTTCGTTCAGCCGGGTGATCTCCCGTCCGTCCAGCGAAACGCTGCCCGACGTGGCGCGTTCCAGGCCGGCGAGAACCATCAACAGGCTGGTCTTGCCCGAACCGGATGGGCCGATCAGACCAACCGCCTCGCCCCTGGCGATGTCGAGGGCGACGCCACGCAATATGTTGACCGGGCCGGCGGCGGACGGCACGGTCAGGAACAGGTCTTTGACGCGCACGAGCGGGTTGGCAGGGAGCGGAGAGATGGCATCCATCGGGCGCTTATATTGGGATAGCGCGCGGTGGCGAAAGGGATGCCGCGTGGCGATTGCGTTAACGCTCGCCATCGCCGGGCTTGCTTCCCCCCTTCACGCCGCGCGCCGCCGCGCCTGCTGGTGCTGGGGGACTCGCTGAGCGCCGGATATGGACTGCCGCACGATGACGGGTTCGAGGTCCAGTTGCAGCAGGCGCTGAAGGCGCGAGGGCACGATGTATCGATTATCGATGGTGCCGTTTCCGGCGATACCAGTGCCGGCGGCCGGGCAAGGTTGGAATGGACCCTAGGGGATGGGGCAGATGCGGCCATCGTCGAACTGGGGGCGAACGACGGGTTGCGCGGGTTGGACCCGAAGGAGATGGAGGCGAACCTGACCGCGATCCTGGATGCGCTGGCAGCGAAGCATATTCCGGTATTGCTGGCCGGGATGTATGCGCCGCCGAATCTCGGACCGGATTATCAGAAGGCGTTTCGGGCGGTATTCGACAAGCTCGGAAAGCGGCCCGGCGTGCTGTATGATCCGTTCTTCCTGGACGATGTGGCGATGCACACCGAGCTAATCCAGGCTGACGGGGAGCATCCAAACGAGGACGGGGTGAAACGGGAGGTTGCGCGGATCCTGCCGCTGGTGGAACGATTGCTCGCGGAGACCCATCCCGCGTAAGGTTGGCCGGATGAGACTATTTGTCGCCCTCGATCTGCCGTGGACATTGCGGGAGCGCTTGTTGAAGCTGGCTGGCGCGGGCATTCCGGGTGCCCGGTGGGTACCGCCGGCGAACTATCATCTGACGCTGCGGTTTATCGGGGAAACGCCAGGGCATCGGGCTGAAGACATTGATACGGCACTGACCGGGCTGCGGGCGCGGGGGTTTTCCTTGACACTCGCGGGCCTAGGGACGTTCACCAAAGGCGGCCGGAGCACGGCGCTTTGGGTGGGGGTGGAGCGAAACCCGCAATTGGATCATCTACAAAACAAGATCGAGACTGCGCTGCAACGGTGCGGGCTAGAGCCGGAACGGCGCCGATTCCAACCGCACGTCACGCTCGCTCGGTTGGACAATGTACCGGAAGCGAAGCTGGTTTCGTACGTTCAGGCGCATAATCTGTTTCGCGCGGAACCGGTGCCCGTGGAGCATTTCACGCTGTTCAGTTCGCAGTTGGGGAAAGAGGCCTCAGTTTATACGGCAGAGGTCGAATACGGGTTGAGTTGAGGGAGTAGAGGGTCTGCTCAGGAGCGATTAGGTTTCCGGCGTCCGCGGGGGCGGGATTACCTGCGCGGGGGCTGTTTGTGCACGATTGTTGCGGCGCATGGCGGCTTTTATGGCGTGCGACATGCTTGCCTCGGCAACCCTGGTGCTGCGAGTAGATCCACGAGAAATTTCCATGATATATTAATAGCGTATTAACCTATTATTATCTATTTGTCGATACTCAAACATTCTGTTGGTGTTCTTTTTAAACTTGGGGGAGCATCGAATGAAGGCCTGTACCCGCGGCAGTAATGCCTTCGTTGTTTTCAAATGCGGACATCGGCCCGTGGCAGCGGGAAGCTTGAGATGAGCTGCGCGAAACCAAGGAAAAGGGATCCAACTGTGTTGTTTAACGCGGTTCCATCGAACGACGGCATGCCGCCCACTCCCGACGACCAATTCGCGCGTGTGATTGAAGCGTCACCGAGCGCGCTGGTGATGGTCGGCTCGGACGGAACGATCGAAATGGTAAACCGGCAGGCCGAGCGAATATTCGGTTACGAGCGGAAGATGATGCTTGGGCAGGCGCTCGAGATTCTGCTGCCGGAACGCTACCGTAGCCGGCATCCTGGACTGCGGAGCCGCTTTCTGGCTGACGCATCGGTCCGACCGATGGGTGAGGGCCGCGACCTGTTTGGCCGGCGTATGGACGGATCGGAATTCCCTGTCGAAATCGGCCTCAATCCAATTGAGATCGACGGCAAGACGATGTTGCTGGCTGCGGTTCTGGATATCACCGAGAGACGGCGTTCAGAGCAGCGCATCCAATTTCTGGCCTTTCATGATGCGTTAACTGAACTTCCGAACCGAGCCCTGCTGTCTGACCGCTTGTCTCAGGCGCTGGCTCACAGCAAACGCACCGGGAGTTCGATCGCCGTTTTGACGTTGGATTTGGATCGGTTCAAGTTCATCAATGACGCTTACGGGCACGCTGCCGGGGACCGCGTCCTCGTGCAGGTGGCCGAGCGTCTACGAAACGCTCTTCGCTCCTCCGATACGGCCGCACGAACAGGAGGCGACGAGTTTGTAGTAATCCAGTGCGACTTCGATCGGCCGACAGCCGCTGTCGAACTGGCCCGAAGAGTAGTCTCGATGTTATCGGCGCCGATCGATATCGGAGATAAGACCATCACTATCGGTGGAAGTGTTGGGATCGCGCTGTGCCCCGCCGATGGGGAAACAGCAGATGACCTGCTGAAGAACTCCGACGTCGCACTGTATCGCGCAAAGGCGCAAGGCGGTTGCACATTTCGCTTGTTCGCGCGGGAAATGGACCTGGAAATCAGTGACCGGAGCGCGCTTGCGCAAGATCTGCGAGAGGCGATCGGGACCGATCAACTGAAGATGCACTTCCAGCCGCAATTCAACAGCAACAGCAGGGCGATCACCGGATTCGAAGCCTTATTGCGGTGGCAGCATCCTTCGAGGGGCAACATTGCTCCTAGCATCATGATTCCGCTGGCGGAGACGTCCAGATTGATCATCCAATTGGGGGCTTGGGTCATCGAAGCATCCTGCGTCGCCGCCATGAGTTGGCCGATACCTCATCGCGTCGCCGTGAACCTTTCAGCTGCTCAGTTCCGTGGTGGAGACTTGCCGGATCTGGTGGCCGATATCCTGCGCAGAACGCAATTACCGGCGTGCCGCCTTGAACTCGAGGTGACAGAATCTTTGCTGATCGACGATACTGATCTGGCGCTCTCGGTATTGCGTTCGTTGAAAAGACTGGGCGTGACCGTTGCGCTCGACGATTTCGGGACCGGGTACTCGAGCCTTAGTTATTTGAGGATGTTTCCGTTCGACAAGATTAAGATCGACAAGTCGTTTATCAGCGGGCTCGAGGATGATCCGAGTGCCCGCTCGATCGTGGACGCCATCCTGGCGATGGCGCGAAGCCTCGGTATGGATGTTATTGCAGAAGGCATTGAGACGGAACAGCAGTTGACGATCATGCGCCAAATGCGTTGCCCCGAAATGCAGGGGTTTTTGTTGGGCAAGCCGATTCCCGGCGAGGCAGTCCGTCAATACCTTGATGATATCGCAGCGGGTGAGCGTCAGCGTCTGCAAAGTTCCCTAACGAGGCCTGTGCCAGCAAGCCGGCGAAATCAGCGTGCCAGGCTCAAGAGTTGAACTGCTGATGCTGACGTGGCGGCGGAGGCGTTTTCTCGTTTCTCCCCGGCGCAGACAGGACTGGACGACCAACGAAGACTGCGCGGTCAATTGTCATGCGGCACGTTAGGAGGTGCCCTATGTCGCTGACGGTTTGTTGTCAATTGATCGATGCCGAGCCAGGTGCATCTTGCCCGCCTGAGCCAACCGGAGCAGGATCTTTGACAGGCGCGCCACACAGAATGGCGGCCCTAAAGGGAAGGAAACACAGTGTCACGATTTATATTGCCGGTCGTCGCAGCGACCGCGTTCGTCGTCTCCACGGCGTCCGCTTTCGCGCTAGAGTCCAACGTAACCGTAAAGTCTTCCATGCCGCCCGACGCGGTGTGGAAGAAGATTGGAGATTTCTGCGGGATCAAATCGTGGATCCCGGCGGTCTCCGGCTGCGTAATCAGCGCTGACGGCAAGCAGCGGACCGTCTCGCTGAAAAATGGCGGCGAAGTGGTCGAACGGCTAGACAACTGGGACGACGCTAAGCGGAGCTACACCTACTCGATCTTGTCAGGTCCGCTGCCGGTCTCCGGCTACCGCTCAACGCTGAGCGTAGCCCCGGATGGCAAAGGTTCGGCCCTGCATTGGCAGAGCACCTATCAAGCCAAGGGGACGTCCGACGCAGAGGCCCAGAAATTGATCGACGGCATCTACGAAGATAGTGCCAAGAATTTGCTGGGCGGCTAAATTCTTCCTCTGTATCGGTGCGGCCGGTCGATCGCTGGAGCAAAGCCGCCGGCCGGCTTTTTTTTAATTTTGTCCACTTTGGGCCGCCGCGGGCCGTTGGATTGATCATGCGGTCTCCTTTGACGATAGACCTCAAGCTAGTGCCGCCCAGAACATAAGTATCTACAATCGTCATTTCGACGATGTTGAAACGGTGCCAGATCAGTCGTGTTCAACGGCATGTCGCGGCTCGCCGTGCCCGCTCCGACGGGAATATGGATTGCGACACTTTTGATGGTCCTATGGGGGTTCCGGCATAAGCCGGTGCCACATTCTTACCCAATCGCCACCGCGCATCAGCCACGCTGCATGAATATCTACGCCCTGTGTCCCAGGACACAGCGCCGACGCGCCAGCCTTGGCAGGGTTGCCGCCGAAGCAGCAAGGAGGCTTTCATGCGCGTCTATATCGAGGTCATTTTGACGATCATCGGCCTGTTGGGCGCCTATGTCGCGTTGTTGCCTCTCATCACCTGAAGGGGCCGATAACACGACTCTGTGAACCCACGACTTTCCCGCCCTCAAGCGCTTGCGGTCCCCCCTCACCCGGCAGTTACTGGCCGTGTGGCGAGTGGTTCTACCGGCAACGACCGGATCGGCCAATGCGGTCAGCATCCGCCACTAATGCAAGAAACGCTTGAAAGGGAAATGCAATGTTCGAGATTGGCGTCTTTCATAACGGCGCGTCCAGCCTTCCGGTGGTCCTTACCAAGGACGGTGTCGCGGTTAATGACGGCTCGCTCGCCGAAGTGCATGCCGCCGCACAAGAGGTCATGATCAATCAGGTCCGTCAGGGGATCCTGGCGGAGAAACTGGGATTCCAGTCGTTCTGGCTGACCGAGCACCATTTCCAGCCGGAAGGCGCGGAAATGAGCCCGAATCCGCTGTTCACCCAGATGGCCATCGCGTCACAGACCAAGAAGATCCGCCTGGGGCAGTGCGCCAACATCGTCGTCTGGCACCATCCCGTCCGGATCGCCGAGCAGATCGCGCAGCTTGATGTGATCAGCGGCGGGCGCGTGGAATGCGGCATGGGCCGGGGCTATCAGCCGCGCGAAAACGAGACACTGGGCCGGCCGTACGGCTCGACGATCCAGGATCAGGAGCGTAACCGCAAATCGTTCGAGGAAACGGTTGCGATCATCCAGAAATGCTGGACGCAGCCATCGTTTTCGCATCGCGGCGAGAATTTTTCCATTCCGCCGACTTATACCAAATGGAACCACAAGCAGACCATTGCCTATTTCGGGATGGACAAGGTCGAGCGGCGGCTGGAGGACGTGATCGCGATCGGCGCCCCCGATATGTATTCCGCCGGCAATCCGGTGCAGGCGACGACGACGACCTTGCTGGAGCTGCAGGTCTTTCCGCAACCGGTGCAGAAGCCGCATCCGCAGATCTGGGAGCCGGTGACGAGTTCCCGCTCGCTGAAATGGGCGGCCGAGCACGGCGTCAACGGCGTGATGATCGTCGAGCCGAATGACCGGCTGAAGAAGAACATCGACATCTATTACGAAGCGGCGGAGAAGGCCGGCTGGCCGGACATGCTCAATCGCGGCAAGTTCAAGTATGGCTGGGACGCGCAGAAGCGCCGCGGCATCATGACCAGCCGCTATATCCACATCACCACGCCCGGCAAAGAGAAGCAGGCCATGGAGCGTGCCGCCAAGGCGATGGAGTTGCAGTTCGACTACTATGGACCGTTCGGTTTCGGCGCTGTCGTTGCGCGCCTGGACGAGCCGATGTTCGACCTGAACAAGCGGGTCACGGCGGAAATGCTGCGGGAGCGGGAAATTGCCATCCAGGGGTCCAAACAGTTCGTCATCGACAAAATCATGAAGATGAAGAAAGAGATCGGATACGACGATTTCAACTTCATGGCCTGGTTCGAACTCGGCGGCTTCGAGGGACGGGAAATCGAAGACCAGATGCAGTTGTTCGCAGAGGAGGTGATGCCGGTGATCGCGCGCGAGTGCGGCGGCAAGGTGGATCTGCCGGAACGCGGCATCAATTACGCAGCCTGATGGGAGATGCAAAAATGGCGAGTAAGCAGAGTGAGAAACTTGTCGCATATTATGAGAGCGTAATAGGGGCGCTGGCGGTCAACCCGGAGATGCCGCTGGACGAAATGCGGGAGATGTTCGGACATTGGGGTGACGTAACGGCGGAACCGGGCGGGGTCGATTATATCGAAACCGATGCCGGCGGCGTTCCGGCGCTTTGGGCGGTGCCGAAGGGCAGTGCTCAGGACCGGGTGCTGTTGTGCTCGCATGGCGGCGGTTACGTCACCGGATCGATGTTCACACATCGCAAGGTGTATGGACACCTCGCCAAGGCGATTGGCTGCCGCGCGCTTATCGTGGACTATGGATTGGCACCGGAGAATGTGCATCCGGGCCCGGTCAACGATATGGCAAAGTCGTACAAATGGCTGCTGGATCAGGGGATCAAGCCTGGGCATATCGCGTTGACCGGCGATTCGGCAGGCGGCGGCCTGGCGGTTACGACGCTTCTCCGGGTCCGGGAACAGGGGCTGCCGCTGCCGGCGGCGACGATGCCGATCTCACCTTGGCTCGACATGGAGGGGACTGGCGCCAGCTTCGAAACCAACAAGGAGCGGGATGTCCTTGTTATGCGCGAGATCATCCAGGGAATGGCCGCAACATTCCTGGGGGAGAAGGGTGACCGGAAGCATCCGTTGGCCAATCCGCTGCACGCGGACCTGCGCGGTTTGCCGCCGGTGTATATCCAGGTTGGCGGATACGAGACGTTGCTGGACGACAGCCACGCGTTGGCCGAAGCGGTGCGCAAGGCGGACGGGGAGGTGAAGCTCGACGTTTTCCCCGAGATGCAGCACGTGTTCCACTTCCTGGCTGGCGTTGCGCCGGAGGCGGATGAGGCGATCCGACGCCAGGCGGCCTGGGTTCGTCCGAAGTTGGGGCTGGCGTAACAGGGACTATTGGACCCGTGGCTGTGCCACGGGTCCGCGGGCTCGGCTGATCAGGCGTATTTGCGGGGAACGATGGCGACAGATCCGAGACCTCACGCGAGATCTGATCACGTTTCGTCAGTTAGCTCCTGGCAACGTTGCTTTTGAGCCGCGCTGGCCCCGGAGGCCACTATGTCGAACCAAATACCGACCGTTGCTCTCGCGCTTCAAGGCGGCGGGTCCCACGGGGCATTCACCTGGGGTGTTCTCGATCGCCTGCTGCAGGAGGTGGCAGCCGATAGGCTCCGCTTCGCCGCGATCAGCGGCACCAGTGCCGGTGCGTTTAACGCGGCACTGACGGTCAGCGGCCTGGTGCAGGGTGGCCCAGGTCTCGCCCGGCGCAAGCTGGAGGATTTCTGGCGGTCCACCTCGCAGGCCGGCTTCCGCGGCGGCAATGCATTTTTCTTCGGGGAACCCGGACCGTTCGGCGTCAACCTGGACTGGTCCCCGGTGGCGATCGCGCTGGAGGCAATCGGGCTGGTCGTCTCGCCATACACCAACGTTTTCTATACCGATTCAATAGGGCCGCTGGTCGAGCAGGCTTTCTCCGCCGAGGATCTGGCCGCGCTGAATGCCGCCGCCGAACCACGGCTGTTCCTGACCGCCACGGATGTCACGAGCAACGGCCGGGCGATTTTCACCCAACCCTCCATTTCGGCCGCTTCGCTGCGGGCCTCTGCTTGTCTTCCCACCGATTTCAAAGCCGTCACCATTGATGGCGTGCCCTATTGGGACGGCGGCTATCTTGGCAATCCGTCACTGACGCCGCTGCTCGATCATGCGCAGGATTTGCTGCTTGTGCTGGTCAATGCGTTTCACCGCGACGGTATGCCGCCACACACCGCGCCCGCGATCATGGACCGGTTGAACGAGATCACCTTCAATGCATCAGTTGTGCTGGAGGTGAACGCGATCGAGGCGATCAACAGCCTGCTGGCCGAATTGGAGGCTTCGGGCGTGGCTTATACCGGGCGCTACAAGACTGTCCGACTCCACGCCATCCGTAACGATAAATTTGTGGAGCAATTGGGCTTCGTTTCGAAGAACAGCACGTCCTGGGGGTTCCTGTCCGAGCTCCGCGACGCGGGTTACCGAACGGCGGACACGTGGGTGGGCAGATATCTCGGCAACGTTGGCAAACGGTCATCGGTGAACGTCAAGGCGGAACTGACCGGTGTGGTTCTCAACGCACCCGTGCGGTAGGTTCGACGGAATGACCTCCCGGTGACGACAAGTGACGCACCGGTGCAGCAAGAAAAGGGGGAGCGTCGTGAAAATCGATGATGTCTCGGTAACGATCTTCGCCTGGGAGAATATCCCGGTGACAATCTACCATCAGGGGGCGACCGCTGCGTCCGGGAGTAACTTGGGGCTGCTGCGTATCCACACAGATGCGGGGCTGGAGGGATATGCGTTCCTCGGGTCCGCCAGCAATCCGGCCGCGATGGACGGTCCGCAACTGATCCGGTCGTTGAAGCCGATGCTGATGGGCCAGGATCCGTTGCAGCGCGAGCGGCTCCATGCCGGGATGCGGCTGATCAACCGCGCCGTCAGCTATCGCACGATCGGCGCGGTCGATACGGCGCTGTGGGATCTTGCCGGCAAGATCGCCGGGCTGCCGGTGCATGCGTTGATGGGGACGTTTCGGAACTCGATCCCGGCCTATGCCAGCTCGCAGGTGTTGCCGGACGCGGCGGCGTATGTGGATCAGGCGCAGGCGTTCAAGGCGGCAGGCTGGCAGGCCTACAAGATCCATCCGCCTCGGGTGCCCGAACGGGACATCAAGGTGTGCGAGGCGGTGCGGAAGGCGGTCGGCGACGACTACCGGCTGATGCTCGATTCCACCTGGTCGTATGACTACACCGACGCGCTGCGTGTGGGCCGGGCGATCGAGGAGATGGGGTATTACTGGTTCGAGGACCCGCTGTCGGACGAGGACATCTACGGCTACGTCAAACTGCGGCAGAAGCTGGATATCCCGATCATGGCGACCGAATATCCGGCCGGCGGGCTGGATACCTATCCGATCTGGCTGACCGAGAAGGCTACCGACTATCTGCGCGGCGATATCCCGAACAAGGGCGGCCTGACGGCGATGCTGAAGACGGCGCACCTGGCCGAGGCCTTCGGGATGAAATACGAAATCCATCACTCCGGGAATTCGCTGAACAACCTGGCCAACCTGCATCTGTGCATGGCGCTGCGGAACACCACGATGTGGGAGGTGTTGTTGCCGGATGGGGCGCACAAATACGGCATGGTCAAGGAGTTGGAGATCGACGCGAACGGGATGATGCACGCGCCGACCGAGCCGGGGCTGGGCGGGGAGATCGATTTCGAACTGATCGCTCGGAAGACGGAGGCTGTGCTGCGGTAGGATGGGCGGTGGGAGGATTGGAGCAGACATGCCGCGCCCGATAGATGGGTCGCTTTTCGGGTATGCGGGTGGTAGCGTGCGACTATGAGTACAGCGGTCACGCTGCCGGAGTTCCTCACCGTTGACGCGTTCCTGCGTTGGGAAGCGCCGATGGGCCAGCTTTGGCAATTGGTCGACGGTGTGCCACACGCGATGGCGCCGGCGAGCCCTACTCACGCTGCGATCCTAGGCGAGGTTGCTGGTTTGCTCCGTAACCATTTGACTTTGAAGAAAGAGGCGTGCTTCGTCATGGTCGCGCCTGGCGTCATTCCGCGCGTGCAATCCGACATCAACATGCGTATCCCTGATCTCGCGGTGACCTGCTCGCCGGCGTTGCCAGGGGACAACGCGATCCGCGACCCCGTTCTGGTGATCGAGGTTCTGTCGCCCAGCAATCGCGCCGAAACATGGACGAACGTCTGGAGCTACACGACCATCCCGAGTGTGCGCGAAATCCTGGTCCTGCATTCAACTTCGATCGGCGCTGACCTGTTGCGCCGCGGTCCGGACGCCACCTGGCCTGAACGGCCGCAGGCGATCGGGCAGGATGACCTGACACTTGACAGTATCGGCTTCACCGGTCCGCTCGCCGCATTCTACCGCACGACATGGCTGAGCGAGACGGCGTAGGGTCGCAGTCTGTTCGATACTTAATACGAACGAATGGTCGATTTCAATCCGGCCGAAGCGGGCATCGAGATGAGGCTGGACAGGCTCGCGGCCCACGACTAAGGACCTGCCGCAAAACAAGTTCTGCGGTCGAGGCACCGTCGCCCCAGGCCGTCATGGTAGCGAATGCCTACCATCCACGGATTTCGTGAGTTCGGCACCGTGAGCCATGGATGGTCGGCCTCCGCCGACCATGATGTCGCGTAGCGGATGCGTTCTCGGCCACGATTCGGGCATTTCGCAGCAGGCCCTGAGGCAAGGAGGACGAATTGGCAAAAGTCTTCATCACCGGATCGTCGGATGGGCTCGGCTTGATGGCGGGTCGCCTGCTGGCCGAGCAGGGGCATGAGGTCGTGCTCCATGCCAGGACCGGAGCACGGGCTGAGGCCGCGCGGGCCGCGCTGCCGCAAGCCGAGGCGGTGCTGGTCGGCGATCTTTCGACGCTCGCCGCGATGCGCGACGTCGCGGATCAGGCGAACGGACGGGGACGGTTCGATGCGGTGATCCACAATGTCGGGATCGGCTACCGCGAGCCGCGCCGCGTCGAGACTGTCGACGGGCTGTCCCAACTGTGGGCCGTCAACGTGCTCGCGCCTTACGTGCTCACCGCGCTCATGCAAAGGCCCGGCCGGCTGGTTTATCTCAGTTCGGGCATGCACACCGGCGGCGATCCGAGCCTGGACGACCCCCAATGGTCGGGGCGGCGTTGGAACGGCAGCCAAGCTTATTCGGACACCAAGCTGCATGACGTGCTTCTCGCCTTCGGCGTTGCGCGACGCTGGCCGGATGTGCTGTCGAATGCAGTTCATCCCGGGTGGGTGCCGACCCGGATGGGCGGGACGGGCGCGCCGGATGACCTCGGCCAAGGGCATCTGACCCAGGCCTGGCTGGCGGTGAGCGACGACCCGGAAGCGCTGGGGACCGGGGGCTATTTCTACCATCAGCGGCCGAGAGACGTGCACCCGGCCGCGCGGGACCCCGAACGGCAGGACCGTCTACTCGACTACTGCCGCGAGATGTCCGGAGTTGCGCTGGTATAAAGCGTCATGCGCCGCGCGTGCGATCATGCGCTGGGCCAAGTGGGGGTATTTGGTAGCCCCTCAGGCGACGAACTTCTTGCCTTTCATCGAGGCATCCGATCGGCGCTGCCACAGCGCCATATCGGCATCCTTGCTGAACATCACGCGGACGCCCTTGCCGCCCTGGCTAACCCGGATCTTTCCGCCGTTGCGGGCTTTGTGATCCGCCAACCACTCCAGGAACTCCGGGTCCTCGGCGCCACGGCCGTCGAACTCCAGGATCCCGGCGATGTCTTCCTCTTTACGACGCTTGACCACTGGTGCCTCCGGGACGCGATGCCGCGTTCGGTTATGGGATGTTGAAACTCAGATAGGTTGCCCGCACACGAACGAACAGGCAGGCGGCCACTATTTCCGGCGGCTGACGGGTTGCTTACTTCCGCGCCTTGCGGGCGGCATATTTCTTGTCCCGCGCGGCCTTGCGTTCGGCCTCTACGGCCGCGGCCCGAGCCTTGGCTTGAGTTGCGGCTTCCTGTTCCTGAGCCCGGCGAGTGGCCTGTTCCGCAGCGAGGCGCGCGGCCTCGGCGTCCTTGGCGGCCTTGCGCTCTGCGGCGCGCGCATCCCTGGCATCGGCGATCGCCTTCAGGGCAGCCTGTCGGGCGATCTCGGCGGGATCATCGGGTTGCGGCCGGGCGCGGAAGCGCTCCAGCAGGGCTTGCTTAGCGGCGGCGGCGGCGCTGATACGGTCGTCGAAATTGGTGCGCGCGTGCGCGGGCTTGGTCGCAGGGCTACGGTTCGGATTGGGCATAGCGTGCCTTTACGCCGGACACGGTCAGCGGGCAACTATACCTTACGCAAGGCAGAGCGTCGCGACGGCGCTTAGGTGGCGTTCGTGGTCACCGGCAAAGCGGAGGACCAGGTGGTTGGCGCCCGCTTGCCAGTAAGTGTCTAGCCACGCTGGAAGACCAGCGGCCGGTCCTGCATAGCAGGCTTGGCGACGGCGCATCACGGAGGCGGGCTGGCCATAGTAACGCTCGAGGAAGTGGTTCAACCGGTCGTCGGCCTTCTTCGCGTCGTCATCGAGCGCCGCGGTCAGATACATCGCACCGCTGACGCTGGCCGGATCGCGACCGTTATCCCTGGCGACGTCGCGGACACGCGACATGCCGGAGGCGAACTCGGGCGCGTCGGGGGCGCTGGGGAACCAGCCGTCGAAGTACTTGCCGGCACGGTCCAGGCTGCTCGGGAGGTTGCCTCCGATCCAAAGCAAAGGGCCGCCGGGTCGGCCGGGCGTCGGAGCCACCACGGCCTGGGCCGTCTGCCACCGCCCTTCCCAATCGACGGGCTTGCCAGACCATAGCGCCCTGCACAGGCGCAGGCCTTCCATCATGCGGCCGATGCGGTGCTCGAACGGCACGCCGGCAGCGGCGAATTCCGCCCGGATGTTCGGCAAGTCGGCGGCGAAACCGACGCCGAGGATCAGATTGCCCTCGGAGATCCGGTCAAGCGTGGCGACCTGATGCGCGAGGATGACGGGATTGCGCAGCATGGGGAGGAGGACCGCCGTGCCGATTGTCAGACCCGGTGTTCGACCCGATACCGCGGCGAGCAACGTCAGCGGTTCGTGGCGGGGCCGAGCGGTCAGGGAGTCGCCAACCCAGATGGAGGCGAAGCCCAGGGACGCGGCTTGTTCGGCGAGCTTCAGGAGGGGAGCGGCTTCCGGGCGGCCCTCCATGATTGCTTCGCGGGTCGGTAGCAGGTAGCCGAGTTGTCTTGGCATGTTCGTTCCCTCCTTCGGGACCCTGAGTCGATTCATCGGGCCGTGACGAAGTGAATCAGATCCCCAACGTGCGCTTCACACTCAGCCACCGGTCGAGGATGGGCAGGATTTTGTCCTCGTTCTCGGCCGGCAGGCTGAAGACGACGCGATCGACCTCAATCTCCTGGCAGAAGCGAAGTTTGTCGAGGTCGTCGGGGACACGGAAGATGCTGATCGGCAGGGAGGCGGGGTCGCGCCCGGCCTCGATTGCCATGTCGCGGAACTTCTTGATGACGGTGCCGACGCCATCGTGCTCTAGCCGGTCGGCGCGGGGAATCCAGCCGTTGCCGTAACGGATGGCGCGATACGCGGCGTATGGGAAGGCGCCTCCGACGATGATTGGCGGGTAGGGTTTCTGAAACGGCTTGGGCCATTGGCTCATCGGCCCGAATTTCACGAACTCGCCTTCGTAGGCGGGTTCATCCTGGGTCCAGATCGTCTGCATGGCCTCGATCCGCTCGCGGGCCAGCTTGTTGCGTGTTGTAAACGCAGTGCCGTGATTTTCGATCTCGTCGCGGTTCCAGCCGTTGCCCACGCCAAACAGAAACCGGCCCTGGGAGAGTTGGTCGATCGACGAGACCATCTTTGCCGTCACGATAGGATCTCGTTGCACCACCAGGCAGATACCGGTGCCGATCTTCAGGTTTGTCGTTGCGGTCGCGGCGGTATTCAGCGCCAGGAAGGGGTCGTAGATGTCGTAATAGGGCCGGGGCAACGGGCCGCCGCTCGGATACTCCGACAGACGGGTCGAGGGCACATGGGTGTGCTCCGGCACCCACAGCAATTCAAAGCCCCGTTCCTCCAGCGCTCGGCCGAGCGGGGCGGGCTGCATGGAGTCGGTGGTGAAGAACATGACGGCGCCGATTTTCATTCTGATTTCCCCGGTTTCGGCGGCAGTGTGGGCTGCCGGAGGGCGGCGGCGTCAAGAGGCGGTCGGCCTGCGTGGATGGTGCCCTTCGGTCACCATGGAGGCATTGAGTGGCGGCCGCATGACGGGACTGGCTTGGCTCAGGCTGAGCGGACCGCGGGGAATACTTCTTCCGAGATCAACTGCATCTGTTCCATTGCCAGGGTAGCTGGCATGCCAACCCAGTGAATGCCGAGGATCAGCGTATTGACGCCGAATCGGCGTTTCAGCGTGAGGATCTGCTCAACCACTTCACTGGGCGATCCGAACAGGAAGCGGTCGTTCATCAAGTCCTCGAAATCCATGCTGAACGCGTCACCCGACGGCATCACCTTGTCCTGCCCCCAGTCTTTGTAGGCTTTATACTTCGTTTCCAAGGACGGTTTCGCGAGGCGGATGGCTTCCGCGCGAGTGGGCGCGACGAAGACTTCACGGGCCATCGGGAGTTCGTCGGGGAATGGTTTGCCGCAGTCGTCCAAGGCGCGCTTATAGACCTCCATCTGTTGCGCGATAGTGTCAATCTTGTTGTGCGGGTTGATAAACCAGGTGTCCGCCATGCGTGCGGCGCGGCGGATACCGACATTCGCGTTGGCGCCGATCCACACTGGCGGCATTGGTTTCTGCACCGGCATGGTCGTGCAGTTGGCGTGGTCCAGTTTGAAGTAACTGCCGGTCATCGTGACGAAGTCTTCGGTCCATAAGCGTTTTACGGCAGCGAGGCATTCCTCGAACCTCGGGCCGGATTGTTTTTGCGTGGAGCCGAAGGCGTTGAACTCCACTTCGCGGTAGCCGATGCCGGCGCCGAAGACCAATTTGCCGTCGCACATGACGTCGAGCGATCCAAGTTCCTCGGCGACGTGCAGCGGGCTGTGCAGCGGCAGTAGAACCACGCCGGGGCAAAGGCGCAGCTTCGGCGCGATCATTGCGACCTGACAGAGATAGGGGATCTGCTGGATGTACTGGAACGGGTACGAACTGTAGTGCGATCCCTTGGCGATGATGTCGTAACCGAGTTGCTCCGCTCGTTTGGCCGCTTCCAGGTCCTCCTTCAAGCGGACACGCATGTCGTCGCCTTGCGGGTATTGGCCGCGGATGATCAGGCCGAAGCGCATGGTGTCCCCTCCTGTTGCGTTGGCGGGAGGGTGGCACCAGGGCCGCCGCTGTCAAGGTCGCAAGGTGCTGCCGGCAGGCTGAAAAGACGGCTGTTTTCGTCGAGGCGATCTTCGCAGAGGGCAAGGACTTAAGTGCATCGCGGGTGAGAGACGCCGCGCCGGGCACGCCATTGTGCGATCGTCCGGTGCCTGCCATGCTGTTTCCCATCATCGAACATCATCGGGTTATCACTGTGGAGGCACCCATGCGAAGGACCGTAGCCGTGCTTGCCTGTCTTTTGAGCCTCGACGCCGGCGCGAACTCGCTTCGCGCACAGGACAAACCGGTCGAGGCGCAGATCATTGAGGCGCTGCACAAGACGTTCGGTGTTCATCCCGGGTTTCGCGCCAACCACGCGAAGGGTATCGTCGCGGAGGGCACCTTCAAGGGATCGGCCGAGGGCGCGCGCATTAGCAAGGCGGTGATCTTCGGTGGCGCCCCTATACCGACCACGGTCCGCTTCTCCGACTCAACCGGTATCCCGAACCTGCCGGATGGGTCGAGCCTCGCTAATCCGCACGGCATGTCGATTAAGTTCCACATGCCGGACGGCAGCGATACCGATATGGTGATCAACTCGCTCAAGTTCTTTCCAGTCGCTAACGGCGAGGGCTTTCGCGATCTGTTTCTGGCGATCGCGGCCAGCCCGCCGGACGCTCCCAAGCCAACTCCGATCGAGCGGTTCATGGCGGCGCATCCCGCCGCGCCGGCCGCTTTCGCAACGGTCGCCACGCCCGACAGCTTTGCCGACGAGGCGTATTTTGGCGTCAATGCTTTCGTGCTGGTTGACAAGGCAGGGCATCGACAGGCGGTACGCTATCAGATGGTGCCGGATCACGTGGTGCATCTGGCGCCGGCCGAGGCGGCGAAGCAGTCGCCAGATTTTCTGATGACCGACCTGCCTGCGCGGTTGAAGCGTGGTCCGATAACGTTTCACTTGAAAGCACAGCTCGGCGGCCCTGACGATCCGACGGCTGACGCAACGAAGCCTTGGCCCGACAGCAACAAGGTCGTGGATCTGGGCGTGCTGACAATTACCAACGTGGTGCCTGACAGTGACGCGGTGCAAAAGCAGTTGCTGTTTCTGCCCGGCCTGGTGACGGACGGGATCGAACTCTCGGACGATCCGCTGATTGCGACCCGCGACGCGGCCTATCCGATTTCCTTCGCTGAACGCAATCAGTAGTTCGGTTTGCTGGCGCGATCGCCTCCAACGCCGTTTGACCAGGCTTTGCGCGCCCCATAGAGTTGTGCTGGTCAGAAAGGGTGAAATCGATGAACAGAACCGAATTCGAGGCCGATGTCCGCCGGGAAGGCTATGAGGTCCGCGAAGGCGAGATCAAGCCGAACGAGCATCGCGAGGCGCACGCTCACGGATTCGACGCCCGCCTGTTCATATTGGACGGTTCCATCACTCTAGTATTCGGCGAGGACCGCGTCGCTTATGGTCCGGGTGACTCTTGCAGCGTCCCTGCCGGTACCATGCATGAAGAGCATACCGAAGCAGACGGCGTGCGCTATCTGGCTGCCCGGCGCTCGGCGTCGCAGGCGTCCGCCGCCGAATAGCGTCCGCCCCCTGGCCGAAACCGCGCGCTAAAGCGCGCGGTCAGAGCGAGTTGATTCGCGACTACTGCTTTGGCAGTGGTGCGCCATTGTAGAGATTGAAGCGCGGACCATTGCCGGGAACCCGCAGGAGCAGCGGCATGGGTTGATTTTTCGGGCCCACCGCTGCCCACCAAAGCTTCAGCGATTTGAACGAGAACACCTCGTCGAAATCGACCGCAATTGAGCCGGCATCCATCGGTTCCGTTCCTAACCGGTTCTTGAACCATTTCAGCCAAGCGGCTGAACCTTGCGCGGGCGAGCAAATGTTGGTGCCGTTGGGGTCCGGCTTCCCGGTGTCGCCGCAGGTTTGGAAGCCCGGCGGGTTCGCGGTGGCGAACGACGGCAGCAGGAACGAATCCATCTTGTGCTCTTTGACGTTCCATTGTGCCGTACTGTGACAACTGATGCAGCCGGAATCCGGCTCGTTTTTCATGACCACGCCGTTGACGGCGATGTTGTTCCGCGCGCCGTCGTTCGGCCCGGAGAGCCGGCCACCCCATCCCAGGGTCTGAGTTGCGTAAAGCGGCGCCTGCGGGTTGATCCAGTTTTCCTGCAGGGGCATGTCAGCGGAGGTCGCCTCGGGATCGTTGCCCCATTCGACGCCGAGTGGAACCATCTTGTCCCAGATGTCGCCCTTAGCCGAGCTGTCATAGACTAGCGTCATGAATACCCATCCGGTCTTCGGAGCGGACTGAGAATCTTTCACGATAATATCAAATTGCGCCACGTAGCCAGGCCAAAGCCGCGGCGGCGGCGGGTTCGGATTACCGCTCGGTCCGACGCTGACATACATCTTCCACGATTGAGCACCGTTCATGGCATCCCACCAGTCAGCCGGCTTCGAGGTATCCTCGGACGCGAAGACCGCAGCCTTCACGGAGATGGCCCCCTCGGCGAACTGGGCGCTTTCAGTCTGCAAGCTCGGTTTCATCGCCGATGAGCCCCAGAATTTGCGCAGGGTATAGGCCGCGCGAGCGTCGTAGTAGGTCACGACGTGCGTGTTGAACTGCGCGCGCAAACCTGTATCGGGGAAGATGCCGGGGCCGAACTCGCCCGCCTCATACGTGCCGTGAATCGCCTCGCGCTGGCTACCGAGCCAGGGTTCGATGTACCAGCCTGCCTTGGCCGCATTCCAAGTGTCGTAGTGCATGATCAGGTCACGTCCGTTCTTGGCGACCGCGGCCTTCAAGGCGTTAGCATAGGCGCCGGCGTTCTCCGGGGTAATCTTGCCGTTATTGATCGCCGCCCGCCAAGGCGCGTTGGTCAGAGGCGGTAGAGGCTGGGTCGGCCAGACATGGTTCAGCGCGAACATTGGGCCGGAATACACGTTGGGCGGGGGCACCGCGCCATTGTTGTTTTGGAACGGAGTTGCCCCTCTTAGTGCCTCGAGCGAAGGCCTACAGGAATATCCCCTCTGGTGAACCTGACGAATCTTAGCCGAAGTGGTCCAGGTTCTAGATCCGCGACATCCTCTATACGGACGATCCTTCCGCGTCATCTGTCGTTCATCGCATAGAGGCGGCAATTTTCCGACTTCGTACGAAGTCGAGCATAGAGGCGGAACAAGTCTATTGGTTCCAATATCTGCAACTGAGCCTGATGAAGCGAGTGCAAATCGGACAAAATTGAGTATAGAGGCACTCTGCGAGCTTATATCGGCGGTCGAATGTCTCGAATCCGATGAGCGTAGATCCGAAAGATCTCTGGGCGGCGCTGCCGCCGGGTCTGCGGCGACAGATTGTCGACGACGTTGCCGCGGTTCTGGCGGAGATTTCTCGTGAAGTCCGAACTGATCAAGCCGGTCCACCTGGCGCGCAAGGCCGTGGTCTACGTCCGGCAATCGACACCCCACCAGGTGGTAAGCAATCAGGAAAGCCTGCGGCTCCAATACGCGCTTCGCCAGCGCGCTCGGGAACTCGGATGGCATGAGGCCGATATCGACGTGATCGATGCGGATCTCGGCCTGAGCGGGGCGTCGGTTGCGCAGCGGAGCGGCTTTAAAGAACTCGTGGGCCGGGTCGGGCTTAGCGAGGTCGGGTTGATCTTGTCGATCGACGTGACGCGGCTGGCGCGCAACTGCTCCGACTGGTACCCGCTCTTGGATATTTGTGGCTTGCGCGGTTGCCTTATCGCCGATCGCGACGGCGTCTATGATCCGGCCAGCGCCAACGGCCGGCTGCTTCTGGGACTGAAGGGAACGATATCCGAGCTTGAACTGCACACAATCCGCAGTCGCCTGACCGCCGGGCTTCTCGCCAAAGCCGAGCGCGGCGAACTTGCACTCTGCTTGCCAATCGGTCTCGTGCGTGACCCAAGTGGTGTGGTCGTCAAAGACCCTGACATGGCGGTTCAGGAGCGGCTGGGTCTTGTGTTCGAGATGTTCCTGAAGTTCCGCACTGTCGGCAAGGTCATGCGCCTACTCAACGATCGTGGTCTCGACCTGCCTCGCCGGGACCGGCATGGCGATTTGTGTTGGGCACGAGCGACGATCTGTTCCGTCGCCGCGATCCTCAAAAATCCTGCCTATGCCGGTGCCTTCGTCTATGGCCGCACCCGCATGCGCGAACTCGCTCGTGAGGGCGCGTCGCGGGCAAAAGTGCCGCGGCCAATCGAGGAATGGCGGATTGTCGTGAAGGATCGATATCCTGCTTACGTCGACTGGGCGACTTACGAAATGATCCGTAATGTCATAAAGGATAACCGGGCCGAATACATGCGCACCAAGACGAGAGGCGCTCCCCGCGACGGCGATCTTCTGTTGCACGGCATCGCCTGGTGCGCGCGGTGCGGCCATAAGATGTATGTCCGCTACAAGGGCGGCGGGCAATATGTATGTAACCATCTGCGTTCCAATGAGGGCTCGCCGGCCTGCCAGTACATCCGTGCCGCACGGGTAGACGCGGTAGTGGCGGATGCCTTCCTGACGGCCCTCGCGCCTGCCGAGCTGGACGCGCTGTCCAGGGCTCGGCGCGCCCAGCAGCAGGTGGATACGGCGCTGCGAGCCAGTGCCGAACGGCAGCTCGAGCGCAAGCGCTATGCCGCCTCGCTGGCCGAACGCCAGTTCAACAAGGTCGACCCCGATAATCGTCTCGTCGCTGCGGAACTCGAACGACGCTGGGAAGTCGCCTTGAGCGAGGTCCGAGCGGCGGAAGAGGCGCTTGCTCAGCAATCCTCGCCACAGGCCATCGGTCAAATGGGGATTGGTAAGGCCATGCTTGGCAAAGTCGTGAACCTCGCCGGGCACCTCCCACACATTTGGAAGGATCCAGCCACCACGGATGCTCAACGCAAGGCGCTGTTGCGGTGTCTTGTCGAGAAGGTCGTGCTTGATCGCGGCGAGCACGATCTCGCTGTGGTCAGAATTGTCTGGCGCGGTGGCGCTGTGAGCAACCTCGACGTCAAGATGAAGGTCAACTCCGTCGCCAAACTCACGCGAGGCACGGAAATGCGTAATCGGGCGCTGGAACTTGCCGGCAATGGTATGCCCGACGACGCAATCGCCGCGGTCCTCACTGGCGAGGGTCACCGCTCCCCAACTTGCGAGAACACGGTCCTACCGATCACAGTGGGACAGATCCGGCGCCGCGCCGGCATCAGGGTGACCGAGCCGCGCAACAGGTGGTCCCATGGCTCCAGTCTGCTCAGCGCTCCGGAATTAGCCAGCCGACTGAATATTCCGGTGAACTGGATCTACGTGCAGATCAAAAAGAAGCAGCTTTTGATCGATCGGCAGCCGAGCGGGGCCTACCTCTTCCAAGATACCCCGTTGGTTCTCGATGCGGTCAGAAACTTGCGCGACCACACAGTCAACTGCGTCGATCTCAGAATCTGTCAGCCTCATCATGAGGGGCATCAACATGCGTGATCGAATGACTGTGCAAGCTGCGGCCGAAAGGCTGATTGCGGTGCCGCTTCCTGTGTAGCCAGGAGTGCTACCGGCAGGGCAAGGAAAAGTAGATTACGTTTGAGGTTGTTCACGGTCTTCCCCCTAGAGATCTTCAGTGACGGTCGATGACGGCAGGGATGTGCTGGGCATGGTTGGGCGGCGTGATTTTCAGATTTCCCCAAAGAGTGCTCGACCGAATGTAATCATCGTTACGTGTAAAAGTCCATATTCATGTTTACCATTGCGTGTTGCTTGAAACATGAATGCAATCTTTCGCAGCATTGGGTAGATCGGAATTTACCAGTCGCGGCCAAGCCTCGATGCGGCGTTCGGCTTTTCAGCTCGGGCGGGGTACCCGGAATACCGGCGAGGCGAACTCCTTGCGCTCGAAGCTCAAGGTGTCATCGAGCTCTGCGGCGAGGTCCGGTCAGCGTTTGGAGGTCCGTTCTTTGTAGATCCGGCATCGCAAATGTCGGCCAGAGTCAGTCCGTCCCCAGGCTTCTCGCCAAGTGGCTACTTCGCCAATAGCTATGGCTGTTCGGCATCATCGTGCTCCAGCAGCGCCAGCAGTCCTTGCAGCATCTGCTTCGGCGTGGGCGGGCAGCCGCGGATGACCAGATCCACCGGCACGACGGTCGAGACACCGCCCGTTACCGCGTAGCTGCCGGCGAATATCCCGCCATCGGCGCCGCAATCCCCGACCGCAACGACCCATTTCGGGTTTGGCGTGGCGCGCCATGTGCGCTCCAGCGCCTCGCGCATGTTCTTGGTTACTGGTCCTGTCACCAGCAGTACGTCGGCGTGGCGCGGAGAAGCGACAAAGCGCAGGCCGTAACGTTCCAGATCATTGAATGCGTTGTTCAACGCATGGATTTCCAGTTCGCAGCCGTTGCAGGAGCCGGCGTCAACCTGCCGGATCGATAGGCTCCGGCCCAACCGGGCCCGGGCAATCTGGTCGAGGGTGGAGGCCAGCGACTCGAGTGCCCTGTCCAGAGGCGGCGGCGGCTCCGTAAGGGGCTTCTTAAGTCCCTGAAGCAGGTGGCGAAGCATCAGGTGGTGCGCCCTTCTGTTTCCGAACCGACACCGGCAATGCCGCGCACCGGCGGTCGCATTTCGCCAAGAAAGGACGGCGCCTCGGCGTTGCCATCCTACAACATCCGCTGCAGAATCAACTTCTGCACGTCCGATGTGCCTTCGTAGATCTGGCATACGCGGACATCGCGATAGATCCGCTCCACCGGGTAGTCGGCGAGGAATCCATACCCACCAAGCGTCTGGATTGATGCGGTGCAGATCGCCTCGGCGGCCTCTGAGGCGAACAGCTTCGCCATGCAGGCCGCTTCGAGGGCGGGCTTCCCCTCGGCCTTCAGGCGCGCGGCGTAAAGTGTCAACTGCCGGGCCGCCTCCAACCGAGTCTTCGCCTCAGCCAGCCGGAACCCGACGGCCTGGAAGTCGATGATCGCCCCGCCGAATGCCTTTCGATCGCGCGCGTAACCGATCGCGTATTCCAGCGCCGCCCGAGCCATCCCGACACTCTGCGCGGCGATGCCGATGCGGCCGCTTTCAAGCGTCGAAAGCGCGATCTTGTAGCCCTCGCCCTCGGCGCCGATGCGCTGGTCCTCGGGCACTTCCATGTCGTCGAATGTCAGCGCGCAGGTGTCGGAAGCCTTCTGCCCCAGTTTTTCCTCCACGCGCGCCACCGCGAACCCGGGATGGGTTTTGTCGATCACGAACGCCGACAGCCCCTTCTTTCCCGCCCCCGGATCGGTGACTGCGAAGAACACCAGGCTGCCCGGATGCGCCGCATTGCTGATGAACTGCTTGGCGCCGTTGATGACATACCGGTCGCCCTTCTTCACCGCCCGGGTCTTCAGATTCGACGCATCCGACCCCGCTTGCGGTTCGGTCAGCCCGAACGATCCGACATGCTCCCCGGTCGCCAGCTTGCGCAGCCAGCGGTCTTTCTGAGCGGCGGTGCCATAGTTGTTGACGACGATGCAGGTCGGCGAATTGTGCACCGAGACCATCGTGGAGACTGATCCGTCCCCGGCGGCAATTTCCTCCAGCAGCATTGCATAGGTCACCGGATCGATCTCGCTGCCGTCCCACTCGGCCGGCGTCGTGGCGCCGAACACCCCGAGTTCGCCCAATTCTGCGATGATCTCGGGCTCGATCCGCTTCTGCCGCTCCCGCTCCGCCGCCAGAGGGGCGAGGCGGTCCTGGGAGAAGCGGCGGATCATGTCGATGATCAGGGTGTCGCCATCGGGCGAAATGGACGGGGCAACGCTGTCGGGCATGGGGGTGTCCCTGCTTCAAGATAGATCGTGAAGTTTACACCCGCGTGACGATCCGGTCCATCGCCAGGTCTCATCTGAAACAACCCCGCAAAGTGAACGCGCTTTAATCGCGCTGGCGTGCGTGAGGGACTGATTCGTCTATGCGCGGCCGGTTCTCCACCTACATCATTAGGCGATGGAGAATGGGGTATCCGCCGTGCTATCCGGCAAAGCGATGCGGGAGGCCGCGATGGCACGGCTCAACAACCTGCCGACGTGCTGAAGAGTCCGTTGTGTCGAGCAGGCCGAGCTGAACGTCCTGGAGTAGAGTAACCCGAATGCTGATCTGCCAACTCACCGACCTGCATGTCCATCCACACGGAGCGGCCAATGAAGCGTCGGAGACCAATATGCTCACCGAACGCGCCTGCCGCGTCGCCGCCGCCTTCACGCCGCTTCCCGACGTGGTGATCATCACCGGCGACCTCACGGAAAGCGGCCAGGAAGCGGAATACGCCAACGTATCGGCGATCTTAGCTCGCACACTGTCGGTTCCCGTTTACGTTGTACCCGGCAACCATGACCGACGCGAGGCCCTGCGGGCCAGCCTTGCCCATCTCCCTGGCGTTACTTCGGACCCACATTTCGTGCAATACGCGGTCGAAGACTACCCGGTTCGCCTGGTTATGCTTGACACCCTTGTACCCGGCAAAAACCATGGTGCCCAATCCGCCGCTCAGTTGGAATGGCTGGACGATACCTTGGCGGCGCAGCCGTCGAAGCCGACCCTGGTGGGAATGCACCACCCGCCTTTCATCACCGGCATCCCGCACATGGACAAAATCGCTTTACTGGACCGGGACGCCTTCCGCTCTGTTATCGCTCGCCACCGGCAAGTGGAGCGCATCGTCTGCGGGCACCATCACCGCCCGGTGATCGGACAGTGTGCGCATGCAATTGCATCCATTTCATCTTCAACCGCGCACCAGGTGCAGCTAACCTTTGATCCGTCTGATCCTGGCGCCTTTAATTTCGAACCGCCATCGATTTCAGTTGCATTTGTGGTCTAGGAATAACGGATTTGTGTCCCATACCGTCTACACTGATTCCTACCGGGGACCATTTCCGTTTGTTGCGTAAGCAGAGTATCTGAGCATACACGGGTAAAAAACGGAGGTAATGCAACCCCCATCAACACGGTCTCTTGTTTACCTTCTGTTAAGCTCATGCTGCTACGAATTGATTGTAATCTTCGGGTTAGTTCGGCGTGATTACGATCTGGATAATATACTTCTTGGCCGCCGCTGTTGCGTCCGTATTCTTTTTATTTGCGGGTTGGCAGAGCAAACAAACGCACGGGTTTTCGCCCATGCGCGACGGTAATCTGCAGTCTGCTGAGATCGACCTGTCCGAGACCACGCTACAGGCCGATGCGGGAGCAGCCCTTCGGTTGGCCTTGAAACGTCTCGCCCCCCTCATGGCGAACTTGTCGGTCCAGGCTGACATCGCAGCCTCATTTGGGCTGATGGTCCGAATGCGCGGGGCTGCTCTGGCGGAACTGCTGGAAGAAATGCTGACGGTGGTCGTCCATGCGGCGCCGGTCAGCCGAATTTTGCTGTCCGCGGCCGCAGATGGCGCGAATATCTCAATTTCGATGAGCGACGACATCCCGAATGCCGATCAGGACGTGCGCAGAGCCAGCGTGCGGGATTTGATGAGGCGTGTCGCCATGCGTGGCGGCGCGCTAGACGTCGACGTGCAACCTGGTGAGGGGACTACAATGACCCTGCGCCTGAGTTCTGTCAGCGAGGATAGGGAAGATCGAGCGTCGCTCGAACCTAGCCTTTTCTCCGTCGATTAGAGCATAATGTTCGCGCTCAAGTGAAAGCCTGAACGGCTAGACTCTAACTTCGGTATGAGCCGTTGATGTCGATATAGCCGTGCGTAAGGTCGCAGGTCCAGACGGTGGACTTGCCCTTGCCGAGACCGATGTCGATCGCGATTTCGACTTCCTTGCCCTTCATGTGCGCGACAACCGGCGTCTCGTCGTAGCCGGGGATAACCGCACCTTCCCTGGCCATCCACACCCCGCCGACACCGATCGAAAGCTTGTCGCGATCCGCCGGCTCGCCGGATTTGCCCACTGCCATGACGATACGGCCCCAGTTGGCGTCCTCGCCGGCGATCGCCGTCTTCACCAGTGGGGAGTTCGCGACCGCCATCGCGATCCGCTTGGCCGACCTCGCATTGGCCGCGCCGGTGACGTCGATGCGCACTCGTTTTTGCGCGCCCTCGCCGTCGCCTGTGACCTGCAACGCCAGATCCAGCAGCACGGCGTCCAGCGCCCGGGCAAAATCGGCCAGCATCCGGTTGCGCGCAGCATTTCCGTCAGCGGACGGAATCCGCGTATGCTTCGCCTGTCCGGTGGCAATCAGCAGCACCGTGTCCGAGGTGGACGTATCGGAATCCACCGTCGTGCAGTTGAAGCTGGCATCGACGCCTTTCCTCAGCATCGTCTGCAGCGCATCGGCCGGGATCTTTGCGTCGGTGAATACGAAACACAGCATCGTCGCCATATCCGGCGCGATCATGCCGCTGCCCTTGGCGATGCCGGTGATCCGCACCGTCCCGTCGCCGATCTGTGCCGTCCGCGTCGCCGCCTTGGGGAACGTATCCGTCGTCATCATGCCGCGCGCGGCTGCTTCCCAGCGCGTCCTCGGCCAGTGCGGCCTGCAGCGCCGGCAACACCGCGATCAGCTTCTCGTGCGGCAACACCTCCCCGATCACGCCGGTCGAAGCGACGAACACCTGCCTCGGCGGACATCCGACCAGCTTGGCCGCCGCCGCCGGCCGTCGCGGCGCAGGCGTCGCGCCCCGCCTTGCCGGTGAAAACGTTCGCGTTGCCCGCATTCACCACCACCAACCGAGCTTTGCCGCCCTTCAGCGACGCTCGGCACCAGTCGATCGGCGCGCCGGGGCATTTGTTCGAGGTGAAACACCCCCGCAACCGTGCTGTTCGACGAGGTCTCGATCATCACCACATCGGTGCGTTCCTGATAGCGTATGCCCGCCGCGGTGGCGGACAGGCGAACCCCGGCCAGCGGCGGCAATTCAGGCAGCGGCACGGCGAGCGGGGAGACGGCGGTCGCCATCGATTCCTTCGCTTCTTGGTCTTGTTGGCGGAGCCTCGGCGGCTAGCCGGAGACGCTGGTTGGGACTTGGCGGCCGGCGGGGATCCGAGGCCGATGGTGGCTCCGCCGTGTCGGTCGCCTTGACCGCCGAACCGTCCGGGTTGAACGCTCAATCGTGACCTGCGCCGCGCGCGTCCGCGATCTCCTTCTGCACGGCCGCCTGCACCATCTTCTGGCGCAGCTCGTCACGTTGCCTGCTCGAACGTCGGTGGCGCGTCGTGCGATGCTCCAACGTCTGGATCACGTGCCAGCCGAACTGGGTCTTCACCGGCATCGGCGTGACTTCGTTGTCCTTCAGCCCGAACGCGACGTCGGCGAACTCCGGCACCATGTCGCCCTTCTTGAAGAAGCCCAGATCGCCGCCTTGCTGCCGAGGCGCTCGGGATCCTTGCTGTACTGCTTCGACAACGCTGCGAAGTCACCCCCCTTCTTCAGTTCGGCGATGATCTTCTTGGCGGTCGCTTCGTCGCCCACCAGGATATGCCGCGCATGCACCTCAGGCTCGCCTGCTTTGCTTGGCAAATTGCTCGTCATAGCGCGCCTTGATCGCCTCGTCGGTAACCTGCGGCGCGCACCACTTTGTTAAGCAACGACGATGCCAGCGCCCGGTCCTGCGCCATCTGCATGCGCGCTGCACATCCGGCTCCTTGTCGAGGCCGGTCTTTTGCGCTTCGACCAGCAGCGCCTGTGCATCAACAAGTTGGTCGAGCAGCATGCGGATACAGCTGCTGCGGCGGCATTGAGCGGGCCTGCGGCGGCAAGCGTCTCGGCAGCGGCCTTCAGGTCGCTGGCATGGATGGCTGGCCGTTGACTTTGGCCAGCACAGGATCGGCATCAGTTTGCGCTAGGGCTGGCGCTCCGCAGACCGCTCCCAACAGGGCAGCGGCGGCAAGCAGGCGGGACGGCCCGCCAAAAGAGCAGTCCGGAAATATCGGCATTGGAACCCCTGATCGAAAAGTCGGGCTGCTTATGACCGAAGCAGCGATGGCGGACAAGGCGGCTCCTCTCCGGGGCGCTGATAACGGCCGACTCCTGCGTGTTCATCCGCAGTTCATTTGTTTCTCACAACGGCCACTTCGTGGGCCGTTTTCACTTGAGATCCGCCAGTTGGAACGGCTGTGCCATCTCGATCGCCCGGGCGGCACGGAGCACGAGATCGTCGCGAAACTGTGCCGCCGCGATCTGCACCGAGTTAGGCATCCCGTCCGCTCGCGGCCCCATCGGGACAGAAATCGCGGGCTGGCGGGTCAGGTTGAAGGCGAAGGTCCACGGTGCCCAGGCGGTCCATAGAGCGCGCACCGGATCGATGGTTGGAGCATCGGCCAAAGGCGGGCCGGCTGGCACCGTCGGGCACAGCACGAGGTCGTAGCGCTGGTGCAGCCGAGCCATGGCGTGGGCGGCGGTGGCGCGGGTGGCCTCGGCGTCCATGAACTCGATCGCGGTCATGCCGCCTAGGGTTTCGGCGACCTCGCGGATGCCGGGGTCCAGCAGGCCTGCCAGTTGGGTGGGTGTGTTGGCGACGAGGCGGGCCAGAGCGGCGCCCCATACGCGGCCGAAGACGAGGCTGGTGTCGGGCAGGCCGGCGTCGGCTTGTTCCACGTAGGCGCCGGCATCGACCAGCAGTTGCGCGGCCCGCTCCACCGCGGCGATGCCATCCGGATCGACCGGGGCATTGAAGCCGGGGTTGCTCAGCACGCCGATCGTGAGGCCGGCGACCCCCGCCTCGATGCCGTCGGTCCAATTTCGAGGATCGTCGGGGAGGCAGAACGGGTCGCGCAGGTCCCAGCGCGCCATGGCGGAGAACATCAGGGCGGCGTCGCGGACGGTGCGGGTCATCGGGCCGGCTACGGCGACGCTCGCGAAGGCGCTCACCGGCCATTGTGGAATGCGGCCGTAGGTGGGTTTCAAGCCGACAAGCCCACACCACGCGGCGGGGATGCGGACCGACCCGCCGGCGTCGGTGCCGATGTGTAGTGGCCCGAAGCCGGCCGCGCCGGCCGCGCCCGCGCCGGAGGAGGATCCGCCGGTGGTGTAGGCCGGGTTCCATGGATTGCGCGTGATGCCGTGCAGCGGGTTGTCGCCGGGGGATTTCCAGCCGAACTCGGTGGTCGTGGTCTTGCCCAGGATCACCGCGCCTGCCGCTTTGAGACCGACGACCATCGGCGCATCGTCGGGCACTGGGTCGGCGCTGGTGGTGCGGCTGCCTCGGCGGGTCGGAAAACCCGCGAGATCGACGAGGTCTTTCACGGTGCATGGGACACCGTCGAGGATCCCGATCGGGCGGCCGGAGCGCCAGCGGGACGTGCTTTCCGCCGCGGCTTGAAGCGCGCCTGGGTTCATCACGGCAAACGCGTTCAGGCCAGGGTTCAGTCGTGCCACACGCTCGGTGATCGCCTGCAACACGTCGACCGGAGTTAGTTGGCGGCGGGCGAAGGCCGCCAGCATGTCCGTGGCGCTCAACAAGGCGGGGTCTACGTCCGGCATGGGTGCTCTTTTCCGATGAGGCGAACCAAGTGCAGCATGACGCCGGCAGCACACGGAGGGAACCCCGGATGAGCATCGAACCGTGGCAATGGGAGGAAGAGACCTGGCGCACGATAGTCGGCCGCGCTCGGGCGGGACGCAGCTTGAAGCCCGCGTTCTGGCCACAGGGCGCGCGCTGCGCGGTTGCGATCAGCTTCGACGCGGATCACGAGACGATTCCGCTGCGCGACAACGACGAAAGCCCGATGCGTATCAGCCAGGGGCACTATGGGGCGCGACAGGCGACGCCTCGGATCCGCCGGTTGCTGGAGCGGGAGTCGGTGCCGGCGACGTTCTTCTATCCGGCGGTGTCGGCGATGCTGCACCCGAACGAGGTGCGTGCGGTCGCGGAGGACGGGCACGAGATCGGCATCCATTCGTGGATTCATGAGGTCAATACGGCGTTGCCTCGGGAGGCCGAACGCGAATTGACGTTCCGCGCGCGGGATACGCTGGCGAAGATCAGCGGGGTCGAGCCGGTGGGAATCCGGACAGCGAGCTGGGATTTTTCGGTGAATACGTTGGATATCATCCGAGAGATGAAACTGCTGTACGACAGCAGTTTGATGGCCGATGATGATCCCTATGAACTGGAGGATCAGGGGGAGCCGACCGGGATTGTCGAATTGCCGCCGGAATGGATTCGCGATGACGCGGTGTATTTCAACATGCTGCGGTTTTCGGGGTTGCGGCCTTACACGCCGCCATCGGCCGTGGAGGAGATTTTTACGGCGGAATTCGATGGGGCGTGGGACGAGGGCGGTATGTTCCTGCTGACGATGCATCCGCACATCATCGGCCACCGGTCTCGGCTGCCGCTGCTGGAGCGTTTGATCAGGCACATCAAGGCGAAGGGTGGCTGCTGGTTTGCCACACATGCCCAGGTCGCGGCGTGGTGCCACAGCAGCACGCAATGACCTTGGGTCCGTAGAGAAGGCGCGCTATAGAGTGGAAGCGCTGCTGGGTTACAACGTCCGCAAGAACCCGATGATGGCGGCGTTCACTTGCTCCGGCCGTTCCTGCTGGGTCCAATGCCCGCACCCCGGCAGCATGATCGTCTCCCGCAACTTCGGAACGACCGTTGGCAGGTTGGCGACCATCTCGGCCGCTCCTGGAAACGCCAAAACGAGATCCCGCTCGCCGGCTACATACAAGGCCGGAACCGTCACCTTTGCCCCGGCGAACGGCGCCAGAATCTCCCAGTTCCGGTCGATGTTGCGATACCAGTTCAATCCACCGCGGAACCCGGTCCGAGCGAATTCCGCTGCATAGAAATCAACATCCGCCTCGGTCAGCCAACCCGGCAGCGGCGCCGGTGTCTCCGCCGGGTTGCGTGCCCGCATCCCCCCGTCCAGAGGCACCATGGCGAAGCCGCTCGGCGGAACGGTCGCCTCACCCGCGACCCGCAGCAGGATTCCGCGGACCGAGGCTCGCACATCCGCCTCGAGGTCTGCCTCCGCCACGCCGGGCTGCTGGAAATACAACTGATAGAACATTGCATCGTTGGTTCGGGGCATCACCGTCGTCGGCCTTACTTTGCCGCGCGGCCGGTATGGCACGCTGAGCCCGATCACGGCACGAAACCGGTCCGGCCGCATCAGCGCGGCGTGCCAGGCGACCGGCGCGCCCCAATCGTGACCGGCGATGACCGCGGTTTCCGCGCCGAGCGCATCGAGCACACCGACCATGTCGCCGACAAGATGCAGCAGCGTGTATTGGTCGATCGCCTCCGGAGCCTCGGTCTGGCCATACCCGCGCATATCCGGCGTCACGACGTGAAACCCGGCGTCCGCCAGCGCGCCGATCTGATGCCGCCACGAATACCAGGACTCGGGAAATCCATGGCACAGTAGAACCAGCGGGCCAGAGCCTTGCTCCGCGATGTGCATGCGGATGCCGTTGGTCTCGATGAAGCGGTGGCTGACTTCGGTCATTTGAGCCTCCCTGTGAGCTTCCCTGGGCGGCGTAGCATAGGCCGGAACCCTCTGGGCGCAACCAATGGCTTGGCTGGATTGTCACTTACTGCTTACGTGGTCGAGAAAATGCAGCACGTCCGTGCTGAATTGTTCCGGATCCTGCAGGAATGAAAAGTGGCTGACCTCGGGTTCCAACAGCAGGCCGGCGTTCGGTATATGGGCAGCCATGAACTCGGTGTTCTCGCGCTTGATCGCTTCATCGTGGTCGCCATCGACAATCCAAGTTGGGACGGTGATCGCGTGCAACTGATCCGCCGTCCAGTTCGGTTGCGATCGCCACATCTTTTCGATTTGTGTCAGAAAGGATTTGTATTGGTTCGGCGCCGGCGAAAGCTTGTCATACTCGAATTTAGCGCGGGCGATGAACGCGTTAAACACCGTATTGTGGGCAATATCGGCAACCCCGCTGGGATTGGAGTTAGCGGCGAACGCGAACAACCTGGTCAGCCGTTCCGCATGCTTCATCGCGATATCCAGACCGATGATCGCCCCGTCGCTCCAACCGATGATCGCAGCCTTCCTGATGTTCAGGAAATCCATCAGACCGATCACGTCCGAAGCCATCAGGTCGTAACTATAAGGCATATCGTTACGAGTGCTACGTCCGTGCCCACGACTGTCCATCACGATGAGCTGGTAGCGGCCTTGCAGCGCTCGCACCTGGTTGCCCCAGTAATTTGAGTTGGCCAGGCCGCCGTGCAGCATGATGACGGGCTCACCATGGCCGAATTCCGCATACCAGATCCGGACCCCGTTCACCGGCGCGATTGCTTGCCGCGTCGCGGCGGGCAAGCTCGGCGTTGGCGGCAAGGTTAGCCATTGCGGCTCCGCCATTACTGGTTCGGCGACAAAAGCCAGGAACACACTAACAACCATAGCGTAGCGGCGCATTTTAGGGCTGATAATGTGCTCTACTTGGATGTCAAGTAGCGGCGGCGGCCCTTCCGGCACCACGGCAACTGCCTGCGGCTTGCCGTCGCCAGCGCCGCCCCACGGCGGTTTGTTCATGCCGCAGGTGGTATCGTGCCGGAATCATTCGTGGCATTCGCCTAGTTCCAATCGCCCGCGTCGCGACTGTGCTGGCCCGTGGGCTTCTCTCGACAGCAGTTATGGCCCAACGCAGCGCATACCGAGCCGTCAGGTGCTTGACGAGCATCCCAACGTCGTGTTGGGTAACCCGGAACGGGAGGTTGGCAGTGAACCGGTCGAAGAACCGCGTCGTGTCATTTCAAGGCTTTTTGGCCGACTCGTGTGGCGTCGACTGTGATTGGCTGCACCAGTGCATGACCGGCACAGGCATCCGCAGGAGCGGTTCGCTCATCCGGCTAGAGGTCCCCAATCCCCAACCTTCGCAGCCGGCATCCGCCGGAATTTCTGCTTCACCCGCAACAGACCCCCTGTTGGGTCCCCACTCGGAGTCATGACATGCCGGTAAATCCCCAAGTTCGGGCGCTTCTCGATGAGTTTGAAAAGCAAGGACTGCCGCCGTTCGAACAAATGAGCCCCACGCAGGCACGCCTCGTTGCGATGGGCTTCCGCGATCTGCAGGGCGAGCCGGAAGACGTCGCCGAGGTCCGCGATATCCTGGTTCCCGGTCCGGCCGGCGCGCTGCCGGTGCGGCTGTATCATCCCTCGCCGGGAAAATTGCTTCCCCTGGTGGTTTATTTCCACGGCGGCGGCTGGGTCATCGGTGATATCGAGATCGTCGACAAGCCATGCCGGGCCTTGGCGAACGCATCGCAATGCGTTGTCGCTTCGGTGAATTATAGGATCAGTCCAGAAACGAAATTTCCCGGGCCAGTCGAGGATTGCTACGCCGCCACACGGTGGTTGGCGGAGCACGCGCAAACCGTGGGAGCCAACGGCCGATTTGTCGCCGTTTCGGGTGACAGTGCGGGCGGCAATCTGGCCGCAGCGGTGGCGCTGATGGCGCGCGACCGTGGCGCCCCGGCACTAGCGTATCAGTTGTTGCTCTATCCGGTGACGGCGCCCGCCGCGGGCACGACATTCGCGTCGTATCGCGACAACGCCGACGGGTATTTGCTGACGAAACCAGGCATGGAGTGGTTCTGGGATCATTACCTGGCGTCTCCAAGCGACGGAAAGAACCCCTATGCTTCGCCGCTGCATGCGTCTGACCTAGCGGGTTTGCCGCCCGCCATGGTCATAACGGCTGAGTTCGACCCATTGCGCGATGAGGGGCAAGCCTATGCTCAGCGGCTGCGGGATGCCGGCGTGAGTGTCAAGTCGTCGCATTACGAGGGGATGATTCACGGCTTCTTCTGGATGGCAGGTGCGTTGGATGCCGGAAAACAACTGATCGCCGAAATCGGCAACGAACTACGGAAGCAGAGCACCGTGTGACGCAAATCAGCTTGAACGATGAGCCCTTGATAGCGGGAGGCTTGATATGAGCGTGTCATCACAGGTTTCGGGCAGCAATAGCAAAAGTGGATTGGAGTTGGATGCGGTTGTCGTCGGGGCCGGCTTCTCCGGGCTTTACATGCTCCATCGCCTGCGGGAACTTGGACTTTCAACGCGCGTCTACGAGGCGGCCGATGGCGTCGGTGGTACCTGGTATTGGAACCGCTATCCAGGGGCACGTTGTGACTCGGAAAGTCATTACTATAACTATTCATTCTCTGACGAGATCCAAAAGGAATGGGAGTGGACGTGTCGCTATCCTGAACAACCGGAGATCCTGCGCTATCTGAATTTCGTAGCGGACAAGTTGGACCTGCGCCGGGACATCAAGTTCAACACGCGGGTCACCGCCGCCGTGCTCAACGAGCAAACCAATCGGTGGGATATAGATACGGATGCCGGCGAACGTGTCTCCGCCACGTTCCTGATTACCGCGGTCGGCTGTCTCTCGGCCGCACAAATGCCGGACATCAAGGGTCTCGAGACCTTCCAGGGCAAGTGGTACCATACCGGCAAATGGCCTCACGAGGGCGTCGACTTCACCGGCAAGCGGGTTGGGATCATCGGCACGGGATCGACCGCTATTCAGGCCATTCCGGTCATTGCCGCCCAGGCCGATCATCTAACCGTCTTTCAACGGACGGCGAATTTCACCGTCCCGGCCAAGGACCATCCGCTGACGGCGGAGGCCCATCGGAATGCGAAGGCCAATTACGCGCAAATGAGGCAAAAAATGCGCGAATCTGTTTTTGGCATCCCGTTTGATCCGGCCGAGCAATCCGCGCTGGAGGTGCCGGCGGAAGAACGGGATCGCCTGTTCGATTCACTTTGGGAGTATGGTGGCTTCAAGTTTCTTCTGTCGAGCTACAGCGACCTGATCCTCAACAGGGAAGCCAATGAAACCGCCGCCGAATTTGTTCGGGGAAAGATCCGCGAGATCGTCAAGGACCCCGTCATCGCTGAGAAGCTATCGCCACGCACTCACCCGATCGGCACCAAGCGGCCACCCATCGACACCGACTATTACGAGACGTTCAATCGTGACAACGTTACGTTGGTCGACATCAGAAGCGCGCCGATCGAGGAGATCACCGAAAAGGGTATCCGCACCCGAGATGGTGAGTACGCGCTGGACAGCATTGTCTTCGCGACCGGTTTCGATGCGATGACGGGGACGCTGTTCAATCTCGGCATTAGGGGCCGCGGCGGTGTCGCACTCAAGGAAAGCTGGGCGGACGGGCCGCATACCTATCTAGGCGTGGCGACGGCCGGCTTCCCGAACCTGTTTATCATCACCGGACCCGGCAGTCCCTCAGTGCTCAGCAACATGCCCGTATCGATCGAGCAGCATGTGGAATGGATCGCCGACTGCGTTGAGCATTTGCGGCGCCACAATCTTCATTCGATTGAGGCGACGGAGGAGGCGCAGCAAGCCTGGGACGCCCACGTCAACGAGGTCGCCCACACAACGTTGTTCCCGCAAGCGGATTCCTGGTACATGGGGGCGAACATCCCCGGCAAGCCGCGTGTCTTTATGCCTTACGCCGGGGGCGTCGGCGCCTATCGGCAGCTTTGCGCGGACATCGCGGTCAAGGGTTACGAAGGGTTCGCCACGGCCTGAGCCGGCGACGCTTCATCACTGACCTCGCTGCTGCATAACGCCCGCACGCCGCACCTTGCGGTGACGTGATCGCATAACGGACAGGACGGCGTTCGCTTATGGAACGTCCCGTGGTCTCGTGCGCTTCAACGCGACTATTGTGGTCGCTGAGCGGGATGGAGCGGGCTGATGCCCCGTTTGGGCCTGGGTTGGCGCCGAACCGCGAACCGAGAAGGAAAACCCGCGTGAAGTTGTTCAAATGCCAAAACTGTGGCCAGGTCGTCTATTTCGAAAATACCAAATGTAAATCCTGCGGCTATCCGCTCGGATACCTGCCTGAGGCGATGACAATGTCCGCGCTGGAGCCGGACAACGACGTATTCCGCGCCTTCGCTGAGCCGAAAACTCCGCTCCGCTTATGCGACAACGCTGGCCACGACGCCTGCAATTGGTTGGTGTCGGCCGACAGTGTCGCCACCCTCTGTTTCGCCTGCCGCCACAACCGCACCATTCCGGACCTTGCGATCGCGCAGAACTTGGAGCGCTGGAAGCGCATGGAGGCGGCTAAGCATCATTTATTCTACTCGCTGCTGCGCCTGCGGTTGCCGCTGGAGAACCGGATCGACAACCCCGAACACGGCCTCGCGTTTGATTTTCTCGCCGACAGCCCCGACGCCAGCCCTAAGGTGATGACCGGCCACGACAACGGTTTGATCACTATCGCCCTGATCGAGGCCGACGACGCCGAACGCGAACGCCGCCGCACCGCCATGCGGGAGCCCTACCGCTCGCTGCTCGGTCACTTCCGTCACGAGGTCGGCCACTACTTCTGGGACGTGCTGATCCGCGACGGTGGCCGCCTCGAGGAATGCCGAGCGATCTTTGGCGACGACAGCCAGGATTACAATGCGGCGTTGCAGGTGCACTACCAGAACGGCGCACCGGCCGACTGGCAGGAACACTTCGTCAGCCAGTACGCCAGCACCCATCCGTGGGAAGACTGGGCGGAAACGTGGGCCCACTACCTGCACATCATCGATACGCTGGAGATGGCGAGTGCGTTCGGCATCACCGTAAAGCCCCGGCTAACCCGGGACGAGACTTTGAGCGCAGTGATCGACCTCGACCCATACGCGGCGGATGCCGACATGAAGGAGATCATCGACGCCTGGCTGCCCCTGACGTTCGCGATGAACAGTCTCAATCGGGCGATGGGCAGCCCCGACCTCTATCCGTTCGTCCTGTCTCCGACGGTGGTGTCGAAGCTCGGGTTCGTGCACGACGTGGTGCATGGACGGCCAGCGAGGTAGTTGGGTGCGGCCTTCGGCGTGACGGAAACGGATGATCGATTTTTGCAAGACTTGCTTTGGAGATCATCGTAGGCGCGGTGGAGAAACTTTGCTCGGCTTCCAAATCGTCGTACATGCGCGTGATGCCGCGGGTAAGCCTGGCCTAGGCGTCGCTTATTTGCCGCGCCTTAGCCTGCATGCGACCCAGGCAGCGAGGTCGCAAACGTTGTGATACAATTGTCGGGGCTGGCGTCGACTGTTAGGAGCGGAATAACGGTGTTCGGGAAGTGGGACTTTTCCCGGCGGAGCTAGCTGGGATAAGCCTCAGTTTCCTACTTGCAAGGCGTTTGGCTCGCACCAGATCCTGTGGTCAACATGATAAAGTCATGCCATTCGACCAACCTTCCGATAATCGCCTGAAGGCGAACGAGGAGCTGTAGATGAAGATTATCGCTATGATGGGCGCGGCCGCTATAATTCTTGCCGCGGCGCCGGGATTCGCGCAATCCACGCCGGATTCGGCCAAGCAACCGGCGCAGAGCTTAAGTCACGCCGATGTATCGAAACAACCGGCGCAAAGCCTGAAGTCACGCTGATGTATCGAAGCAGCAGGCGCAAAGCATAAGTCATTCGGACGCAAGCAAGCAGGCCGCTCAGAGTCTGAGCCATCCTCAGGTTACCAAGCAGGCCGCGCAGAGCCTTAGCCACTCTGATCCGGCCCTGGACGACGCGACCAAACAGCATTGAGATCTCGGATGATCGGCGGCGCGGCCTGATCGACTAGCCGGCCACCGCCGCTGGGTCGGTGTTCGCTCCACAGATTACTACGCCAACCCGAGCGCCGGGGGGCAGTTGAAAACGCCCGGAAAGCAGTGCTGCCGCGGCGGTGGCGCCACCGGGTTCGGCGACCAGGCGAAAACGTTGCCATAACTCACGTTGCGCCGCCATGATAGCCTCGTCGGGCACCAGCACAGCCTGGCTTACGAAACGCTTGGCGACGGGGAACATCAGGGCGCCTACCCGCCGCGCGCCGAGGCTGTCGGCGGCTAGGCCGCCAACCGGCGAGTCGGTCGGTTGGCCCGCCAGCAGCGCATTGTGGAGGCTAGGGCAGGCCTCTGGCTCGACGCTGATAATCTCGGCACTTCCTGCGTACCAAGCCGCAATCCCGCCGATCAACCCACCTCCGCCGCTCGCCACCAGGATATGGGTGAGGTTAGGCGCATCCTGCTCGAACTCCCACCCCACGGTGCCCTGACCCGCCAATACGTCGATATCATCGTAAGCATGGATCTCCAGCGCGCCGGTTTCCGCCTGGCGCTCGCGGGAGGCTATTAGAGCCTCGGCATAGCTGTTGCCACCCCGCACCACACGGGCGCCGTAACCGGCGATCCGAGCGAGCTTGGCCGCAGGCGTGCCGGTGGGCACGTAGATTTCCGCCGCGATGCCCATACTGCGCGCCGCATATGCTACCGCCGCGCCATGATTGCCGCCCGATGCGGCGACCACCCCTTCCACCGGGAGCGCCGCAGTCAGCAGCCGATTGAACGCCCCTCGGGGCTTGAAGCTGCCAGTATGCTGGAGCAACTCCAGCTTCATGGTGACCGGCGCTCCGATACCAAGATCACCCTTCAGCACCGGGGTATGGCGAACATTCGGGCCTATGCGAGCTGCCGCCGCAGCCACCAATTTTCGATCAATCATAATTGTCGGACGCTGGCATGCCGGCAAATCCCCGACAAGTCGCTTCCTTTTCCTGTGCGATGCGCTCAGAGTGCCGCCTTATGCACAGCCATCGGCGAATGCACGGAAGCTGCGTATCGAAGGATGGAGATGCGGTTTTGGTGCTTGGTCCACCGGGATCCGGTAAATCGGATCTAGTGTTGCGGCTTCTTTCTTGCGGTTTCGAACTGGTGGCAGACGACCAGGTGACGATCACCGACGGCGTCGCTTCCGGCCCGGCGGAATTAGCCGGGTTGCTTGAAGTCCGTGGACTTGGCATCGTGCGCCTGCCGTACCGTGCTCGCGCTCGGCTGGCTCTTGTGGTCGAATTGGATGGGCGTGCCGACCGGATGCCGAAGCCCGACAACCATGCCGAATTGAATTTGCCGTTGGTGCATATCGACGCTGCCGCGCCGTCCGCGCCGGAACGCGTCGCCCTCGCGCTGGAGTGCGCGGTTGGCCGGATCAGCCAGGTCGCTGGGGCATTCGCTGCATGAGCAGCCTGAGCGTCGTAATCGTCACCGGCTTGTCCGGCGGCGGAAAGGCCTCGATTCTGCGGGCGCTGGAAGACGTCGGCTACGAAGCGGTCGATAATCCGCCGGTGACGATGCTGGAGAAAATGATTGCCAGCGGCGATGAGGCAGCCGTCATCCCTCACGATGGTGGGGCGACTTCAGGCGATCGTAAGTTGGCTGTAGGTATCGACGCCCGCACCCGCGGGTTCGACGCCGCCGCAGTGCTGGAGGCACTCGCCCGGCTGCGTAAGAAGCGTGGGCTGCGCCTTCAACTGGTTTATGTATGGGCCGACGAAAGCACCCTGCTGCGGCGCTTCACCGAAACCCGTCGCCGCCATCCCTTGGCGCCGCTAGGCATCGTGGCGGATGGGATCGCCGCCGAAATTGCCTTGACCGAGCCTCTACGAGAAGAAGCGGATCTGGTGGTGGATACCTCAGACCTGCCGATCGCCAACCTTCGCCACCTGATCGAGCGGCACTTCGGCGCGGATGCCACCAACGCCCAGATGGCGATCTCACTGGTGTCCTTTGCTTATCCGAAGGGCCTGCCACGCGAAGCAGATCTGGTATTCGACGCACGCTTCCTTCGTAACCCGTACTACGATCCCATATTGCGCAACAAGACAGGGTTGGATACCGATGTCGGGAAGTACATCGAGGCCGATCCGGATTACCCGATATTTTTTTCACGGATCGCGGAATTGATAGAATTTATTCTGCCGCGATTTGTGCAGGAAGGCAAAAAATACGCTACGATTACGATCGGGTGCACGGGCGGTCGTCATAGGTCCGTTCATCTGATTGAAAAACTTGCAAATCATCTCACCAGTCGTGCCGTAACCCGGCCTGACGATGGTGGCGACGAAGCTCTTTGGCGGGTGTTGGTCACCCATCGGGAGTTGGCGAGGGACGGTAAGGCCGATGCTTTTCTGATGGACCGCCCGGTTGCGCGCCGGGATCAAACGGACATAGACAAGGCTGCGCAGGCTTTGTCGGTTCAGGCATAGGAGGCCTGATACAATACGATGGCAACATCGAACGGTTATGCAAAAGCTCGCTCACCGACACTGCGGGACACGCTGGTCCGCTCATGATCGGAATGGTCCTGGTGACGCACGGGCGGCTCGCGATCGAGCTGCGCTCCGCTATGGAGCATGTGGTCGGGTCACAACGGAATGTCGACACGGTCTGTATCGGGCCGGACGATGACATGGAGAACCGACGTGCCGAAATCGAGGCCTGTATCGGCCGGTGTGACACCGGCGACGGGGTGGTACTGCTGACCGACATGTTCGGCGGAACGCCCTGCAACCTCGCCATCTCCATGATGGAGAAGAAGGGGGTCGAGGTGATCGCAGGGGTGAACCTGCCGATGCTGGTCAAACTGGCGAAAGTCCGATCCAAGCAACCTCTGGCCGACGCGGTTAATTGCGCGGAGGACGCCGGCCGAAAATACATCGCGGCGGCATCGCACGTGCTGCACGGCTGTAAGGTCAACGGGACCAACGGATCCTGTGGGAACGGGAAGGCTGAGTGACCAACTCGCCGTCGTCCGGTGAGACTGTACCTGACACGTGTCGTCACGATCTGCAATAAGCGCGGTCTACATGCTCGTGCCGCTGCGCGCTTTGTGACGCTTGCCGAGCGTTTCGGTGCGTCGATCGATGTGTTGAAGGACGGGCAGGTAATCTCCGCCCGCTCCATCATGGGCCTGATGATGCTTGGCGCGGCGCGTGGTGCCGATATCGAGTTGCGTGCCGAAGGCTGGGATGCCAAGGAGGCGTTGGACGCCCTGGCAGCTCTGGTCGAGGCCGGCTTCGATGAACAGGATTGAGCCACCACCGCCACAACACGAGCGACTGGCCCAACGTGCCCTCGCTGCCCCCCAGCCACGCGCCGAGCGCTTGTTCCATGGTATAGCCGTGTCGGCTGGTGTTGCGATCGGCCCAGTGTTCGGCACCACCGAACCGGAAGCGGTCATCACACGGCAGAAGATCCAGGCATCTGACATCGGCGCCGAGGTCGCCCGCCTGGAAGCCGCAATCGTTCAGTCTCGGAAGCAATTGGCGAAGCTACGCGCCAAGCTGGCGGTGCTGCCGGAGGAAAGCCAGTCGGAAATCGCCCCACTGATCGAGGCCTACATCCGCATGCTGGGTCCGTCCCGGCTGGTCCGTGGGGTTCGCGCGCGCATCGAGGAAACCCTGCTGTCCGCCGAATCTGCCGTGATGACCGAGGCCGAGGCGATTGCCGAGGCGATTATGGCGCAGGCCGAGCCGACTTTGTCAGCCGAGGATTTGGCGGGGCTGCGGCGGCGGGCCGACGAGATCGGTGAAATAGCGCGGCGGCTGGTGCGCAACCTGACCCGTTCCCCGTTCCGCAGTTTCGCTGGCTTGCCGGCGGGCGCGATTTTGGTGGCTGAGGCGCTGCGGCCGGCTGATGCGGCATTGCTCGATCCGTCGCGGTTGGCGGGGGTGGTGACCGAGGAAGGCGGCGCTGATGGCCATACCGCAGTCATGCTGCGAGCGCTGGGCGTGCCGGCGGTGCTTGGGGCCGCTGGCCTGGCTCATGTGATGCAGCCGGGCGATGTTGCGGTGGTGGATGGAATTGCCGGGACAGTAACGTTGAATCCGGCGCCCCCGACACTGCTGGCCGCGCGCAAGGCCGTGACGGCCTTCGCGCGAGAGCGGCAGCGTTACTCTCGGTTGCGGCGGCTGCCGGCGGTCACGCAGGACGGAGTAAGCGTGGAGTTGCAGGCCAACCTGGAGCTGCCGGTCGAGTTGCCGCTGATCGTGCAGTCCGGCGCCGTGGGCATTGGTCTGCTACGAACCGAGTTTTTGTTCATGAACCGCGAGACCATTCCGGACGAGGCCACTCAAACCGAAAGCTATCGCACGATCGTTGACGCGATGCACGGCGATCCGGTGACTATCCGTGTTCTGGACTGGGGCGGTGAAAAGGAGATCGAGGCGCTGACCCTGGCCGGCATCGTGCCGGAGATCGCCGACACCAATCCGGCGCTGGGGCTGCGCGGGATCAGGCTGCTGCTGCGGCGGCCGGAACTGCTGGAGACCCAACTTGCAGCCATCCTGCGCGCCTCGATGACCGGCCCGGTGCGGGTATTGCTGCCGATGGTGACCACGGTGGGCGAGGTTAGGGCGGCGCGGGAGGTCTATGAACGCGTGGCTCGGCGGCTTCGGCGAAGGGGCGAGCGGATCGCGGAGAAGCTGCCGCCGCTAGGGATCATGATCGAGACGCCCGGAGCCGCGCTGTCCGCCGATGCCTTGGCGCTGGAAGCGGATTTTTTCTCGATCGGGACCAACGACCTGACAGCATACACGCTGGCGGTGGATCGCGCGGAAAGCGACGTGGCGGAGTTGTACGACCCGATCCACCCGGCTGTGCTGCGGTTGGTGCAGTTCGCCACCGAGGCGGCGCTGCGGATGCGGATGCCGGTTGCGATCTGCGGCGAACTGGCGGCGGCCCCCAAAGTCACTCCGTTGCTGCTGGGCTTGGGAGTGCGGTCGCTTAGCATGAATGCCTCGGCGGTGCCGAAGGTGAAGCAAGCGATCCGGTCGGTGGCGATCGACGCCTGTGTCCGGTTTGCCCGCCGGGTGATGGAGCAGAGCGATCCGGAGCGGATCCGGGGGATGTTGGACGGGTTTGGGCGCGGGGAAGCGTGAAGTGGCCCGCGGTCGCGAGCGCTCTGAGGCGGAGACGTGGTAACAAATTCTCGGCTTCGTCGCCAGGGAAGATAATTCGCATCGCTCGCGGCGCCTGTCAGGAGCGATCGTTTTTTCTTGCCAAGGGGGCTATGACGAACCGCTCGGACGTCTGATAAGGCCCTGCGACCGGAACACTGATACCGAGGAGCCGGTGTGTTAAACTGGCCCGTATCATCAAGTGAGGGCTAATGAATTCGTTTGCCGCCATCGATCCCCTGTTCATGCTCTCAGGGTTTTTCGTTGGCCTGCTGGTTGGCCAAACCGGCGTCGGCGGCGGCTCGCTTATGACGCCGATCCTGGTGCTGCTGTTCGGTGTCCACCCGGCCACCGCGGTCGGGACCGATCTTCTGTATGCCTCGGCGACGAAAACGGTCGGAACGCTGGTGCATGGCCTAAATCACACGGTCGATTGGCGGATCGTACGACGGCTGGCATCCGGCAGCGTCCCGGCGACGTTGGTTACCCTGCTGGCAATCTCGCGGTACGACATCAGCGGTCCTATGAGCGGTCGGATCATATCGCTTGTCCTCGGGATCATGCTGCTGCTGACGGCGGTGTCGCTGATTTTCCGGCATCGCTTTATTGATCTTATGGGACCGTCACTCGAGCGGGTGACGCCACGCCAGGCGGCGCAATTCACTACGATCGCGGGAGCCATCCTGGGCGTTCTGGTCACGCTTTCGTCGGTTGGCGCGGGCGCACTGGGCGTAACGGCGCTGCTGTTGCTTTACCCGCGGGCGTCGATGAAGGTGATTGTCGGCTCCGATATCGCTCACGCCGTGCCGTTGACGCTGGTGGCCGGCGCCGGGCACTGGTGGCTGGGGTCGGTGGACCTGCCACTTCTGACTTCGCTGCTGAGCGGGTCGATCCCCGGCATCATCCTGGGCAGCTATCTGTCAGCCCACGTCCCCGACACGGTGTTGCGCCCACTGCTGGCCGCGGTGCTCTGCATCGTGGGCGGGCGTCTGGTGTTGTAGCGCCGTCTGAACCCCGGCAGTGGGCGGACGACGCCAAGTTTCTCCATCGGATTGACGGGCGAGGGTTTGAAAACTTGGCGGACCCGACACGATTCGAACGTGCGACCTTCGGCGCAAAGTCCGGCAATCACGCGCAATCTGATGACCTCCCCCTCCGAAGGCGAAGGGACTATCTGTCTGAAAAAGGTGCTTTTTGTCGTGAGTAGCCTTGCTAGCTGTTATGCAGGATTGCGGCGAATTGCTCCCGCGAGCTTTCGGCATTCGGACTGGAAGCAGCGGAGAAGATGGGCAACTGACCAAGCGCACGGTCGAGGCAGCGCCAAAAAGTCGGTGGACCACTTTTTGTGGTGCGACGAGTTGCCAGGGTTTGGTGTTCGGATCTAGGGGGAAGCGCAGCTACTTGCTGCAGTATCGAGCCAACGGCCTTGCCCGGCGGGTGAAGATCGGCCTCCACGGCATGCTGACCGTTGAACAGGCCAGAGCCGAGGCGATTGGACATTTGGCCGCAGTAGCGAAGGGCGGGTTCCGGTTGGCGATTTCGTTGATCAGCATAACCAGGACCGTGCGGGCCGAAGCCAGCGACATTTCGCGGATGAAATCGGCTGTTTCAGAGCGGGCGCGATCTGCACATCGCCCAAGGACGCTCGCAACGTTGAACAGGAACTGGATAGGTTCGTCGTCCATCGCGTCGAGCGTCACCCACGCGACTGATCCGACGCCCTCCCGCAGCCGGTCGGCCAGACGCCTCCAGACGGCGTGAGCCGGTCGCATAAGCCGCGGCCGACAGTGGAGCCGCGCCTTACCAGCCGCAACCGCCGATCCGTTTGCCCGCGGTCGTCGGTTTTGAACTCCGATTCGGTGAAGGTTTTCGTACGCCGGCCCCATGCCCAGACGCGCGACCGGCGATGGCCGGCATCCGAAAACCTTCACCATGTCCGTCGTTAGATCAGCCCGGCCAGCACCTCTGACGCGGACCTTCCCAAGCGCGCCGCGGCTGGTGCGGGTACGTCTTAAGCGGACGAAATCACAGGAGGTCAGGACGAAACTGTAATGCTAATTTACCTTCTGTCCTACGTACACTGTTGCCGTTCGGCCAAGCACCAGCTGAACCGCGGGCGGCACCCCATCGAGCTTCACCCGAACCGGAACACGTTGTGCCAAGCGAACCCACGTAAATGTCGGATTGATGTTGGCCAGCAGGTCGGGGCTGTCACTCCGCTCGCGATCGGCGATACCCGCGGAGATGCTTTCGACATGTCCTGTCAAAAGCTCGGATTCCCCCATTAGGCGCACCCGGACCGGGGCGCCCACGTGGATCTTCGGCAGTTTTGTTTCTTCAAAATAACCTTCTACCCGAAGAGTCGCGCGGTCCACTAGCGCCATAACGCCTTTACCGGCGGACACATAGTCGCCAGGCTCAAGGTTCACATTGGTGACCGTGCCGTCAACCGGACTGACCACTTCCGAGCGCGTCAGGTTCAATTGTGCAACGGCTCGGTCCGCCAGTGCTTGGCGGTACGCTGCTGACGCCGCGTCGGCCGTGGCCTGGCGGCTCTGCTGTTGCTCCTGCGATACGGACAGCGCATTCAATTTTTGGGTCCGTTCTGTCTCCCGCTCCGCTTCGTCCATCTGGGCTTTCCGGCTCGCGGCTTGTGCATCTGCCTGCGCCAGGGCCAGCTCGAACCGCGCCGGATCAATGCGGAACAAGACATCCCCGCGCTTGACTGGCTGATTGTCGTGGACCAGGACCTCGCTGGTCAGCCCGGACACATCGGGCGCAATCGTCACGACATCGGCACGTATGCGCCCGTCGCGGGTCCAAGGCGATTCCTCGTAATAGACCCATAAGCTTCGCCCGGCGACAATAGCGACCGCGACGATCACCAGTGTTAGAAGGGCGCGGCCGAAACTAGGTGTCAGCCGACGGAACAGGGATCTCATAACTGCGATCCAGTACGAAAGGACATTCGTCACGATGGTAAGAACGATGACCAGCAGCGAGAGGTCGACGAGGGGGCGGTGCCAGACCAGCCGGTAGAAGCCCACCCGAGCAAGGACCGTTCGCAGGACACCCGTCAGCGACAGGGCGACCAGCGCCCATACCAGAAGAGCGGGTACGAACACGCCGTAGATGTCGAATTCGCCGATCATGCAGCATGCCTCAGGTTTGAAGGGATGTCCGTCGTCTCCTCCGGAGGCGGCAATGGCCGATAGGGCGGAGCGTCGTTGAATAGGCCGCGCCGAATACCCACCAGGTCTCGGAGCACCAGGCGCGTGCGGGAGCACGGTATGGCAATTGCAGCATCCAACGCACGGTCGAGGTCATTCAACAGCTCGATCGATGGTGGCTGAACGCTGCCCAGATCCGCCTGCCGGGCGAAGTGCTGGGCCGCGCCCGATAGCACGCGATCGAGCGCTGCGCGCAACGTCGGCGGCATGCCTTCGCGGTCGACCTGCAGCTCAGCCATGTTGATGCCAACCCTGACATCCGCCAGCGCATCCGACGCAGCCAGATCGTTGCCCGCACCAACCGCCGCCAGCCGCGGCACAAGCAAGCCGATCCGGTCCAGCAGCAGCCCAGCCAGGGCCAGACGATCTTGCGGGGTTCTCCTCGCCGGAATCTTCGCCAAGTCCCGCCAGCCTGCCCGCAGCAGGCGACGCGCGCTCCATTCCGCCCCGACGGAGCGGACCAGCGCGGTTATGACCACGGCCCCTGCGACGCCGAGAAGAGCAGCCAAGCTACCGTCAGCATAGGATACGAAATCGGCTGCGTAGGTGCTTTGCAAGCTCAGCAGCGTCGCGGTTATGAAACCGAGCCCGGTGGCGAAAAACTGCGTGGCCGGGATCGCCATCAGGACGCCGACCGGCACGAAGAAGGCGCCCAGGGCGAGCGTGAGCATCTCAAAGTCGCCCACCTGCGGCAAGATGGCGAACAGGCCGATGCCGACCGCCCCGATGGACAGAACAGCGGCAATCAGGAATTTTTTGAGCATGGGTGTCGGATCGTCCAGCGCGGCGAAGAGGCTGCATGCGGCTGCCGCGATTTGTGCGGCGCCTCCGCCGGCTTGCCAGCCTGTCTCGATCCAGAAGGTGCAGAGCAGCAGGATCGTGAGCGCGGCGGCGAAAGCCGAGAGCAAGGCGAGACGATGGTCAACATGAAGCTGCTCCCGCCGCTCGATGTGCACGGCCAGCGGTATGGTTAGAATGCCGCCTCCCGCTTCGATGTGCGATCGCAGGTCGCGCATGTCCTGCCGGATATCCACCAGTTCGCGGAGGCGCAGGAGCAGGCTGTCGCGTATGACGGCATTCCATCCGGCGCGTGGGTCGTTTTCGGCTTCCAGGCCTGCGATGGCCTCGCGAAGCCGTCCGGCCTCGCTGCGAGGGGGCGGCACATCGGTGGCGCGGACCCAGACACGCATGTCTGCCAACAGCCTGTCCAGCGCCGGCGTCATCCCGCCTCCGCGCGCATAGAACGCGCACGCGATCCGCGATGGAGGACAACAGCGGAAGCAACAACACCATGCGCCGCTGCAGTTCGCTGACCCACCGCGTGGCTCCTTGCATTTTGGAGGTATCATACGCGAGGTGGGTGGCAAGCATGCGAAGCTCGACGGCGTCCGCCGCCAGTCGTAGCCGCGATGTTCGGTCAACGGAAATTTCTGTGTTGGTCAGAGCTTCCTCCGCCCATGAGCTGGCATCGCCGACCCAGGCGAGGATGCGTCTGCCGAGGAGCGGCCCCAGAGGGCGTGGAAACACGACCGCTCCGACCACACTGGCGCAGATGATCCCTAGCCAGATTTCCTCGACGCGCGAGACGGCGACATCCCAGATTGTCTCGGGCGCGGTGACGGTAGGAAACCCGATGAATGCGGCCGTATAGCCGGCAAGCAGGAAGACGTAGCTGCGCGGCGTGCGGTCGAGTTGCGCGATGTAGAGGCAAAACCCGGTCCACAGCGCGAGCGCGGCGCAAAGCAGTTCGGGCGCGTCAACCAGGTTCGGGACCAGCACAATGGTCGCCGCGGCTCCAATGATCGTGCCCAGCAGGCGATAAAGAGCCTTGGAGCGCAGGGCGCCCGTCAGCGGCTGGGAAACAATGTAGACCGTCGCCATCGCCCAGTACGGGCGGTCAAGGCCGATAGCGAGCGCGATATAGACCGCGAGCATCGCAGCGATGAATGTTTTCATCGAGAACAGCCATTCACCGGCTCCAGGCCACTGGATCATCTGGGCGTTCCCCGCTGGGCCGCTTAGTACGGCCCGGAGGCATGGTCGGAGTCAATCGGGTCCGAGGAGTTTGCCACACAACTTTGGTCGAGACCGGCTATCCCGGGCGGAGCCCCGCTCCGGCGGACAGGGGGTGGCTCGTCATCCAACCGGACAAAAACCTCTGTCCAGAGAGATACCAGCCCGGCCATGACCCAAACGACGGCGTGATCCCCCGACTGATTGCCACCCACTCCCCCCTTCTGGGGATTCAGTCCTCCCGCTTCGAACGGCAATTTGCCCCGCAAGGCGACCGCCGTGGCGCCCTTAGGAGGAACCAGCAATGCCCACACACGTCATCGAAAAAACGCAAGCAGCATACCACTTCCCGCTGCTAATCCGCAGCCTGTTCCGATCGGCGATGAACCTCGACTCATCCGCAGAGATCGTGCAACCGGGCGTCGTGCGGCGTTCGTACCGTGAATTCGGCGAGCGTGTTCACCGCCTGGCTTCGGCGCTCGGCGAAATCGGAGTCACTCCAGGCCAGACTGTCGCGGTCATGGACTGGGATACCCCGCGCTATCTGGAGTGCTTCTTCGCGATCCCGATGATGGGCGCGGTTCTGCATACGGTGAATGTTCGCCTTTCGCCCGAGCAGATCCTCTACACGATCAATCACGCCGATGACGCCGTGATCCTGGTGAACGTCGAATTCCTGCCGCTACTCGAGCAGATCCGTGACCGGATAGAGTCCGGCAAGAAGTTTGTCGTGCTGAGCGACAGTGGCGAAGTGCCGAACACAGAACTACCGCTGGAAGGCGAGTATGAAGCGCTGCTGGCCGCCGCTGATCCATATTTCGACTTCCCTGAGTTGGACGAGGACGCGCGGGCGACAACCTTCTATACCACGGGCACGACCGGCCTGCCCAAGGGGGTATATTTCAGCCATCGTCAGCTCGTGCTGCACACCATGGCGGTGCGGCAGGCGTTGTCCCGGGCCGGCCACGGCAGTTTCACCGTGGCTGACGTCTATATGCCGGTCACTCCGATGTTTCATGTGCACGCCTGGGGCCTGCCGTATGTCGCGACCTGCCTTGGCGTGAAGCAAATCTACCCGGGCCGTTACGTGCCCGGCGCGCTGGTCGACGCGATCGCACAGGAGAAGGTGACCTTCTCGCACTGCGTGCCGACGATCCTGCAGATGATTCTCGATACGGCCAAGAAGCGGTCCATGGAACTGGCTGGCTGGAAAGTCGTAATCGGTGGCGCCGCCCTGCCAGGAGCTCTGGCCAGGCGGGCCCTCGCGGAAGGTGTCGACGTGTTCACCGGTTATGGCATGTCCGAGAGCGGCCCGATCCTGACCCTGGCCCATCTGAAGCCGAAGATGGAGGCGTCCGACGTTGACCATCAGGTCGAGTACCGGACCAAAGCCGGGCGCCCGGTGGCGATGGTGCAGATTCGCATCGTCGACGAAGCGATGAACGATGTTGCGCACGATGGTCAGACGCCGGGCGAAATCGTCGTACGCGCGCCCTGGCTGACGCAGGGTTACCTGAAGGATCCCGTGAATTCCGAGAAACTATGGGCCGGCGGCTGGCTGCACACCGGCGATATCGGAACGATCGACAAGGACGGTTACCTGAAGATCACCGATCGCCTGAAGGACGTCATCAAGACCGGCGGCGAATGGGTCTCCTCGCTTGACCTCGAGGACTTGATCCTGAAGCACGAAGCGATCGCCGACGCGGCCGTGATCGGCGTGCCCGACCCGAAATGGAGCGAGCGGCCGCTGGCCGTCGTCGCTCTGCAGGCCGACAAGACGGTGACGGCGGACGAGCTTCGCGACTTCCTCCGCTGTTTCGCCGAGCGCGGCCTGATCTCGAAATATGCGGTGCCTGAGCAGATCCATGTCCTGGAGCAGCTGCCGAAGACGAGCGTCGGCAAGCAGGACAAGAAAACGTTGCGCAAGTGGTACGCGCAACCGGCTGCAACCGAAACCTGAAACAAGAGGAGCACATCATGAACGACTATATCGCCCCCATCCGGGACATGAAGTTCGCCCTCGGCGCGCTTGCCGGCCTGGACGAGATCATTGCGCTGCCGGGTTACGAGGATTGCACGCCAGACCTGGCCGACGCGGTCCTCGAAGAAGCCGGCAAGCTGGCAAGCGACGTGTTGTCGCCGCTTAATTTGAAAGGCGACAGGTCGGGCGCCGAGCTCGGCGAGAAAGGGGTCATCGCGACCGCGGGTTTCGCCGACGCCTACAAGGCCTTTGCTGAAAACGGCTGGTGCGGGCTGAGCATCGATCCCGCCCATGGCGGCCAGGGCTTGCCTGGCGCGCTGGGTGCGGCGGTCTCGGAGATGTGGAACAGCGCCAACTTCGCCTTCTCGCTCTGTCCGATGCTGAGCGTCGGCGCGATGGAGGCGATCGCGGCACACGGGTCGGACGAACTTAAATCCGTCTACCTGCCGCGCATGGCAAGCGGCGAATGGACCGGCACGATGAACCTGACCGAGCCGCAGGCTGGGTCGGATCTGGCGGGGGTCCGCACGCGGGCTGTTCCGGAGGGCGACCATTACCGCATTTACGGCCAGAAGATCTTCATTACTTGGGGCGATCATGACATGACGGACAATATTGTCCATCTTGTGCTGGCCCGCCTGCCGGACGCGCCTGCAGGAACGCGCGGCATCTCGTTGTTCCTGGTGCCGAAGTTTCTGGTCAATCCGGACGGGACGCTGGGCGCACGCAACGACGTGACCTGCGGCTCACTGGAGCACAAGCTGGGCATCCACGGCAGCCCGACCTGCGTGATGCTGTTCGGGGAGAAGGACGGCGCTGTCGGCTATCTGGTCGGCAAGGCGAACCACGGCCTCGCGCACATGTTCACCATGATGAACGAGGCTCGGCAGAAGGTCGGCATCCAAGGCATCGGCATCGCCGAACGAGCTTACCAGGCTGCGCGCGACTACGCCAAGGAGCGGGTGCAAGGCAGGCCAGTGGGACACAAGGGGCGAGGGCCGCGCAGCCATCATCCATCACCCCGACGTCCGCCGGATGCTGATGACGATGCGGTCCCGCGTCGAGGCGATGCGTGCGTTCGGCTATGTTGTCGCATGCGACGTGGACCGCGCAGCGCGCCATCCCGATCCCGAGGAGCGCCGGCGCCGCCATGCGCGTGTGGAACTGCTGACGCCGGTCCTGAAGGGCTGGTGCACCGAGTTGGGGCAGGAAATCGCCTCCACGGGCGTCCAGGTCCACGGCGGCATGGGCTTCATTGAGGAAACGGGGGCCGCCCAGTTCCTGCGCGATGCCCGCATCTCCACGATCTACGAGGGCACGACCGGCATCCAGGCGGCTGACCTCGTAGGCCGCAAGCTGGGGCGCGACAAGGGTGAGGCGATGTCCGTGCTGATCGGCGAGATGCGCGACATCGAGGACCGTCTGAGCACGGCGAACGGCCTGGAATACAACATTCTTCGCGCGCATCTGGGGCCAGCGATCGACGCGCTGGAACAAGCCACCGCCTGGGTGCTGGAAACGGTGGGGTCTGATCCTGCCGCGGTGATGGCGGCCTCGGTCAACTACCTGATGCTCACCGGCTATATCTGCGGCGGCTGGCAGATGGCGCGGGCGGCACTGGCCGTCGGCGCGAGCGCGGATGATGCGGCGGACGACGATTTCCGCCGCGCGAAGCTGACGACCGCGGCGTTCTACGCGGAGCAGTTCCTGCCGCAGGCCGCAGCGATGGTGGCGACGATCAGGAGCGGAGATTCTGCGGATCAGCGCGCTCCGCGAAGAAGACTTCTGACCCTTTCCCGGAGAACCGATATGCCGACCGAAACATCCAACGTCACGCTTTTAGAGGGCCTGGACATCCTGGGGCCCAACCCGCTCGTCGGCTTGAGCCCGGCCGACATCCTGGAGACGATGCAGCGGATCGCTGGCGGCGTGCTGCGATCGCCCCAGGCCGCGCTCAACCGCGAGATGGACTTCGTACGCACGCTGCTCTCAATTCTGGCGGGCGCTGCTGAAATTGAGGTGCAGAAGGGCGACAAGCGGTTTGCCGATCCAGTCTGGAGCACGAATCCGTTTTATCGCATGTCGATGCAGGCCTATCTTGCCTGGTCCCGGACGATGGAAGGTTTCGCTCGAGATATCGGGCCGGACGAGGCGGCGCAACGCCGCGCCCGGTTTGTGATGGGCCTGCTGACCGAGGCGAGCGCGCCGACCAACACGCTGGTGGGCAACCCGGCAGCGCTGAAGGCGGCACTGGAATCCGGCGGGCAAAGCCTGACGAACGGGCTGCGCAACCTGCTGAACGACCTAGTGACCAATAACGGGATGCCCGCGCAGGTCGACAAGTCGAAGTTCAAAGTAGGCGGTAATCTGGCGCTGTCGCCCGGTGCGGTCGTCTGGCGCAACGAAATTCTGGAGCTGATCCAATACATACCGCAGACGACCGAGGTCTATGCGAGGCCGCACCTGATCGTGCCACCTCAAATCAACAAGTTCTACGTGTTCGATCTGGCACCCGGCAAAAGCATCGTAGAGCACCTGCTGAAGCACGGATTCCAGACCTTCATCGTCAGTTGGCGCAACCCGACGGCTGAACAGCGTGACTGGAATATGGAAACCTATGTCTCGTCATTGCTTGACGCGATCGAGGCCGTGCGAGCCATCACCGGCACCGAAGACGTGAACCTGCACGCCGCCTGTTCCGGTGCCATCACGACTTCTGCTTTGCTGGGATATTTGGCGGCGAAGAAGCAGAAACGGATCCACGCCGTTTCGATGATGGTCGCGGTCTTGAGGCCCGAGAACGAGTTGCTGCTCGGCGCATTCGCGTCGAAGGGAACGATCGCCGCCGCGCGCGTCGCCTCGGGGGCGAAGGGCGTGTTGGAAGGCGAGGAGATGAGCCGGATCTTCGCGTGGATGCGGCCGAACGATCTGGTGTGGAATTATTGGGTGAACAACTACCTGATAGGTAATTCGCCGCCGGCCTTCGATGTGCTTTACTGGAACAGCGACAGCACGCGCCTGCCGGCCGGATTCCATTCCGATCTACTGGACGTGTTCGGCGGCGAGTTGTTGCACAAACCGGGCGTAATGTCCGTTTTGGGGGAATCCATTGACTTGAGCGCGGTCGATTTGGACAAGTTCGTCGTTGCCGGGGTGACCGACCACATCACGCCGTGGAAGGGCGTGCTGCAGTCCACCGCTCTGTTCGGCGGATCGACCGAGTTCGTGCTGAGCAGCAGTGGGCACATCCAAAGCCTGATCAACCCGCCGGGCAATCCGCGCGCGAAATATTATCTCGGCGGCAACCCGACCGGATCCGCGGATGAATGGCTGGCGTCAGCGCGCGAGCATTCCGGCTCCTGGTGGGGCCATTGGGTCGGATGGTTGGCTGAGCGGTCAGGCGAAAAGCAGCCGGCACCGAAGAGGCTTGGGAACGAGACGTATGCGCCGATTATGCCCGCGCCGGGCGGATACGTGCTTGAAGCCTAAGTGCGAAAATGAGGCGAACTGTCGATCGCGCCCGTCCACTGTCAAGCTGACAACGCTTTTGGCAGGGGACAAGTGGTAAATAGACGAGGTCTTCTATTTCCGAAATTTCCTGCGATACTCTATACCGGTGGTGCAAGCGGCATCGCCGAACAGACGGGGGCTGCTGGTCGACGGCCAGCAGTTCTAGCCTGATTGCCGTGCGTATGAAGCGCTAGGTGCGGTTGCCGGCCAGGCAGCGCTGCTGCAGCCCGTCGGGCCGATCCCGGTTGTAAGGGAGAACGTTCTGGCCGTCAGATTTCAGTGTCGCGCGAAGTATTCGGAGCGGACCACCGGCCGTCCCGGACGGTCGGTGAACGCGGTTATCCGCGCGTCGGCGCGAGCTCGGAACCCATCAACAATCGAGGCGGAAAAGGAAGTGGCACCGTTTGGAGGATAGCGGCTGTGGCGCCATCGCCGATTGTAACAACCGCGGTCTAAAGACCGCGGGGCTTGCCGCGGCCATGCTTGGAGGGAGCATATGAGCGAGCTGATCACGCCTGACGAATTGCCCCGCTGGGTCCCGGGAGAGTTAACCATGGACAGCGCCCCCCTCGGCTGGGACGGCGTGCGGATCCGCGGCTATCGCTACACGCCGTTGGATGTGCCGATCCCAGGGACGCAAGACTATCTGGTCGTCGCTTATCAGGACGGCGCGACCGCGATGAACCGGCGCTGCATAGGTGATTGGTGCCGCGAGCAGGTTTCCCCCGGCAGCATCTCGCTCCTCACCCGCGCCGCGGAATTGCACTGGCGGTGGAGCGACGACATCGAGGTCACGCACCTCTATCTGTCCGTCGGGGCATTGGCGGACGTTGCAGCACAGGCCTACGAGCGCAACGTCCGAGATATCGAGTTGCTTGATGTTCTAAGGACCGAGGACCCCGTCCTCTCCGCGATCGTCGGCTCTCTCGCGCGGGAATCGCACCACGGCGGGCTAGGCGGGCGGCTCTACGTGGACTCGCTGAAGAATCAGGCGTGCATCCATATGCTGCGGCACTACGCCAACGTGAGCTTTCGCCAGCCGACCACTTACGGCGGGCTCTCGCCCCCGCAATGCCGCCTATTAATCCAATATATAGACGAAAATCTTGATCAGAACATCTCGCTCCAGGATCTCGCTGGGGTGGTGCAACTCAGCGTCTTTCATTTCCTGCGGAAATTCCGCACCGAATTCGGCTGTCCGCCGCATGCCTATGTCATGCAACGGCGCATTGAGCATGCGAAGCGCCAGATGGCGCGCCGTGACATCCCGCTCAAGGTCGTGGCCGCTGACTGCGGCTTCTCCGACCAAAGCCACATGACGCGACTTTTCCGCCGCCTGCTGGGCACGACCCCGGCGGAATATCGCAACGCAGTCAGCTTCTAGCTGGAGCGGCTTTCACCTCGACCGTAACTCGCGGACGCCGGTTCACCGTGGCCAGCCGCTCTAAGAACGCGGCCACCGCCGGCAATTTTGGACAACGGCGACGGCCAACCCTATTCAAGATCCTGTCCGGGCCTGTCCGCTAAACGACCCTTGCTGCACCCCTCCGGCGTCCGCGACGTCGCGGCGCAGCAAGGATCAACAAGCGGAGGCGAAAACAATGGCTCAAGCAGCTCCCGCCCGGAAGACGAGGGCCGCGATGCGTGCTTATATCCGAGTTGTCGTAACGATCATCGGCCTGATCGGAGCCTACATCGCCCTGCTGCCGCTTACGACCTGACGGCCGGCGGAGCGGTCGCAGTTTATCCGCAACGGCGGAAGAAAGTGGCCTTGAATTTCTTTCCCCGAGCCGGGACATCGCTGCCCTGGGGACACATCCAACGCCAGAAACGGAAGCCAAGCCAAGGCACCGCCGCCGAATTGGCCAGGTGATCTCAGCGCGTGTCGCCGGCCCCAGGCACCCTTCAGACACCGCCGCGTCGCACCGTCTCGTAGACGACCGTGCCGCACGACGCCCTTTGTTTCCGCTCCGGCAGTTTGACCAAAACGAGTTCGATGCCGTTAACGTCGGCCGCGGAGGCCACAGGCTTATCGCGTGGCCGTGATCGGCAAAGGCAACCTCAATGCTTTGGTCAGTGCCGGCTTGCACCACTTCGGGCAAGCGGGCGACCTCGGCGCGGCGGTCAGTGCCCGGCCGCCCGTGCTGCGGAGCTCCTGCCCAGCAATTCTAGACAACGCGACGTCCAAACTCGTCCAAGACCCTGCCCCAGTCGCTCCCTTAGAAAAAAACCCAGGCGCGCACGACTGGCTTTCGCCACGGCGCGTTGCGGCAAGGATCAACAAACAGGAGGCGAAAAAATGGCTGAAGCAGCAACTATCACGAAGACGTCCAACGGCTCGCACCCCACTCTCACGCTCGACGCCGCTGTCGTCGGCGCCGGGGTCGCGGGACTCTATCAGCTTCATCTGCTGCGCGATCAGGGACTGACCGTGAAGGCGTTCGACGCTGCATCCGACGTCGGCGGGACGTGGTGACTGGAACCGCTATCCCGGTGCGCGGTTCGATTCCGAATCGTATATTTACCAGTACCTGTTCTCAGAGGATCTCTACAAGGGATGGAGTTGGAGCGAGAAGTTCCCGGCGCAGCCGGAGATTGAGCGCTGGATGCACTATGTCGCTGACAAGCTCGACCTGCGCCGCGACATCCAGTTCAACACGACGATCCAAAGCGCGCATTTCAACGAGGCGACCGGACGTTGGACGATCACCACTGACAAGGGCCAAGTAATCGACACGCAGTATCTGGTCACCTGCTGCGGAATGCTGTCCGCCCCGATGTCGTCGCTGTTCCCCGGACAGGAAACGTTCAAGGGGCGACTGTTCCACACCGCGCGTTGGCCGAATGAAGCGATCGATCTCGCTGGCAAGCGCGTCGGTGTCGTCGGAATTGGTGCGACCGGAATCCAGGTGATTCAGACAATCGCCGACAAGGTCGGTGACCTGACGGTGTTCGTCCGCACCCCGCAATACATCATTCCGATGAAGAACCCGAAATTCACGGCGGAGGATCAGGACGCCTACAAGTCGAAGTTTGAGTGGCTGGCCAAGCGCCTGCCGCACACCTTCACCGGCTTCGAGCACGATTTCGAACACGTCTGGGCGGAACTCGACACCGGATCAGCGGCGCGCCGTGCTGGAGGAGACCTGGGAGGACGGTTCGCTGAAGTTCTGGCTCGCGTCGTTCGGCGAACTCTTCTTCGATGCCGAGGTCAGCGAAGAGGTCTCGGAGTTCGTGCGCGAGAAGATGCGTTCGCGGCTGAAGGACCCGCTTCTGTGCAACATCCTGATTCCCAAGGACTACGGCTTCGGCACTCATCGGGTCCCGCTCGAGAACGGCTTCCTGGAAGCATTTCTGCGGCCGAACGTCCAGGTCGTCAGCGTCAAGGACAATCCGATCGAACGCGTCACGCCGAACGGGCTGCAGCTGATGGATGGCACGGAGCACGCGTTTGACGTGCTGATCTTCGCCACCGGCTTCGATGCGGGAACCGGCGCGCTGACGCGGATCGACATACGCGGCCGCGACGGGCGGTTGTTGAAAGACGACTGGGGCCGGGAGATTCGCACCACGATGGGGCTTCAGGTGCACGGCTATCCGAACTTGTTCACGACCGCGGCGCCGCTCGCACCCTCGGCCGCGCTGTGCAACATGACCACCTGCCTGCAGCAGCAGGCCGAGTGGATCAGCGACTGCGTCCGCTACATGCGCGACCATGACCTGACGGTATGCGAGCCGACCAGGGCGGCGGAGGACCAGTGGATCGACCACCACGAAGCGATCGCCGCCGCGACGCTGGTGACCAAGACCAATTCTTGGTACATGGGTTCCAACGTCGAGGGAAAACCTCGGCGCCTGCTGTCCTACATCGGCGGCGTCGGAGCTTATCGGCAGAAGTGCGATGAAGCCGCGGCCAAGAATTACGACGGCTTCGTGATGCGCTGAGCGACGACGGTGAGCCGTCGCTAGCGCGGCCGTCCGAGGTTAGCCCTGATCGCTGATGGCCCGCGGCGCGGTTCGGTACAAGGTCGGGGAGTGCTTGGGCGGCAAGTTCAAGCGGGCTGGGTGGGATGGTGCCTACCTGTCCAGCCTGCTGCTGCTAGGAAGATTATGGGTAACTCGGATTGCCCCGCTCTACGGCCATGGCCGGGCGCCAGTCTCGGCCATCCGCGCGCTGTCGTTCGCGCGCAGATGTGCCGACTGACGCCCGCCCCCGCGTACCCGGATTTTCATCCAGAGTGGGCCGGCTGAAGGCCGGTGGCAAACTAAATGGTGGACGAGCATTGGCGCTGGATCGTCAGCGCGAGGGAGGCGGAGCGCCATTAGCGAAGGGATTGATCCCCCGCGACACCGCGAACTCCAGCTTCCGCCGCTCAGCGATGAAAAGGATCGCCGTAGCTGGCAGAGTCGCTGGATGTGCTCCCTAGCCGCGCGCTCCTTGGACTCCTTTAAAGCTGCCAGCGGCCTACCGATCACTTGGGTTAGACCCCCGTGGACCTCCGATCGAGAAAAACTGATGCCGGCGCACAGAATTGAAATGTGGACCTACTGATTACGAATCAGTCAGCAGCATCAAGATGGTCGCGCATCCCCGCAACCCTATGGGCGCGATCTCGACAAGCGCAAAGGGTCTCTTGTCAGCGGCTCTGCCCGGCCGTGATTGCCGCGCCGTCCCACCGCGACATCATCCACACATGTCCCGCGGAGCTGGCCGAACATCGCGGAGCGAGCGCAGTGGAAGAGTGCGCGGCGCTTCCGGCCGCTTTCGCTCCGTCCGATAGGCTAATCTAAGTTATTGAAAAATTTGGCGGACCCGACACGATTCGAACGTGCGACCTTCGCCTTCGGAGGGCGACGCTCTATCCAACTGAGCTACGGGTCCAGCGCACCCCGAGTCTAAGGGGCAATGCGCGTCCCTATACCGGTATTCTCCGCAAACCTCAATCTGCCGATTTGATAAGCCCTCGGGCTTAGGGCCATCTCCGTACCCGATCCGCCTCTTGTTCCGCCGTCAGTACCGCTTGGCCCGTCGGCAACGCCGGGTGGATGGCCCGGCAGACTCCCCGGATCCTTCCAGCAATTTACCGTTGCCAGAGTGCGTGTGCAGAACGTCGGCGCTTCTGGCGGCGGCTCCACTGGCCGACAGTAGGTCTTGCCCTGGTCCAGCCGTACCAGGGAACAATCGCGTCCGGTCAAAAGCGAGTAGACTGCATCCGTCGGCGTCCGCTGGATGGTCGCCACGCTGCCCACACCCGGTCCCGACCACCGCCGTGGCGATCGGCCAGGGCACGCAACCGGTCAACGGCAGGAGCCCTGCCAAAACGATCATCTTCATCCCGCCCGTTTATACCCTAATGGTAAATGAACCCTTGCCGCGCCGTCGGTTTGCCGCCACACCCCGACGCCGCTATGGTCCGTCGCCGCCGGGCGTCCCGGTGCCAAGGCAAAAGCAGGCAGGCGAGAGAATCCACGTGGTTGATATTTTCGACGAGGTCGAGGAAGACCTCCGGGCAGAGCGTGCTGCAAAGCTGCTGAAAAAGTACGGGTGGCTGATCATCGCCGCAGCCGTGGGGGTTGTCGGCGCCTCCGCCGGCTGGCAGCTTTGGTCGCGTTATCAGCGACAACAGGACGCCGTGGCTGCCAGCCGCTTCGTGGCTGCGCAAAGCGCCACGGACCAACCGGGCGCCGCCAAACCTGATCAGATCGCCATCCTTGACCAACTGGCCGCCACTGGCCCCGAGGGATACAAAACTCTGGCCAGGTTGCGTGCCGCCGGCCTGAAAGCTGACGCTGGCGATCTGCAAGGGGCCGAGGCGCTTTGGAACGCCGTGTCAGCCGACTCCAGCGCGGACCCCCTGTTGCGCGACTTCGCCAGCCTGATGGCCATCGCACGCGAACTCGATCACGGCGACCCCGGGCAGCTCGAGGCCCGGCTGAAGCCACTGACCGAAGCCGGTAACCCATGGTCCAGCCTGGCGCGCGAGCAACTGGCGATACTCGACCTGCGGCTGGGCAAGGTGGACGAGGCCCGCAAGACCCTGCAGGCGCTGTCGATCGACATCGAGGCGCCATCCGGATTCCGCCAACGTGCCTCTGCCCTGCTTACGGGCCTGGGTCCTCAGGACAAATGACCGTCGAGTACCCCAACCGACAGGGAAGCCTTGCGTGAGCCTCAATGCCTATTCCAGGACCAGCATGCTGGCCCGCCGGGCCGTGCTGTTGACCCCTCTCGCGCTGGCGGGTTGCTCATGGTTCTCCGATTTGTTTGAGGACAAAAAGAAGTCTCTGCCGGGCAAGCGTGAAAATGTATTCGCGGACCGGCGCGGCCTGGTCGTGGACGAAGGCGCCCCCAAGGTCACTCTGCCGCCTGCCGTGCGCAATGCAGCTTGGCCCCAGGCCGGCGGCAATCCCGCTCATTTGATGGGGCATCTGGAAGCGAACGATCACCTCGTCGAGGCGTGGAAGGCGGATATCGGAGACGGCGGCGGTTACCGCAAGATCATCATGGCACAGCCGGTCGTGTTGAACGGCACGGTTTTTACCATGGATTCCGATGCGGTGGTCTCGGCGTTTTCGCTGGCCACCGGCACGCGTCTCTGGCGGGTAGATACCAAGCCGAAAGATCTCGACAGCACCAATGTCGGAGGCGGTTTGGGTGTCGATGGAAGCACGCTCTATGCCGACAACGGCCTGTCGTCCCTGGTGGCGCTCGACGTCGCTACAGGCAAGGAGAAGTGGCGCGCGAATCTCGCCTTCCCTGCCCGCTCGGCTCCAATGATCGCCGACGGCCGTGTGTTCGTCACCACGATTGATGACCGCTTGCTTGCCTTCACCGCCGCGGACGGCCGCCAACTTTGGACCCATCAGGCAACCGAGCCCGTCACTTCCATGCTCGGTCAGCCGGCCGCCGGCTATTGGCGGGGACTTGTCGTAGCCGGGTTCGGGTCCGGCGAGCTGGCTTGCCTGCGCGCCGACAGCGGCAGCGTGGTCTGGACCGACGGCCTCGGCGCGTCGGAGGGCCGTGCCTCGGTGTCGGACCTGCTATCGATCCGCGGACTGCCTGTTATCGTCAACGGACTGGTGTATGCGATCAGCATGGGCGGTCTGCTCGTCTGCAACGACGTCCCGACCGGGCGGCGGGTGTGGGAGCGCCAGGTCGCCGGCGTGGACACACCCTATATTGCCGGCGACTGGATGTTCGTGATCTCCGCCGAGCAGCAGATCGGCGCCATCAACATCAACGATGGCCGGATCGCGTGGATCACTCAGCTTCCGCGCTGGGATGACGCGGTCAAGCGCAAGGACACCCTGACCTGGTATGGCCCGCTGCTGGTCAGCGACCGGCTGATCGTTACCGGCATCAGCAAGGACGCTTTGTCGCTCAGCCCGTACACTGGCGAAATCCTCGGCCATATCGAGCTGTCGGCGGCCGCCGCACCGACCATTCCCGTGGTCGCCGATGGGACCGTGCTGATCGTCACCAATGATGGGCGCCTGTTGGCGCTGAGGTAGAGGCCATGTTGCCGATCGTCGTCATCGCCGGACGGCCCAATGTCGGCAAATCGACGCTGTTCAATCGGTTGGCCGGACGGCGAATCGCCCTGGTGTCCGATACACCCGGCGTAACACGTGACCGCCGCGAAGCCGAAGCGCAATTGCGCGGCCGGATGGTAAAGCTGATCGACACCGCGGGGCTGGAGGAAGCCGCGCCGGAGACGCTGGCCGGGCGGATGCGGGCTGGGTCGGCATCCGCAGTCGCGCAGGCCGATCTGGTGCTGTTTGTCCTGGATGCCCGGGCAGGCGTCACGCCGGCGGATGAACATTTCGCTCAGTGGCTGCGGCGGCAGGGAAAGCCGGTGCTGCTCGTGGCGAACAAGGCCGAGGGGCGGACGGCGACATCCTCGATTTTGGATGCTTATTCATTAGGGCTCGGCGACCCAGTCGGCGTGTCGGCGGAACACGGGGAGGGCGTGGCGGATCTGATGTCGGAAATCGCCGACCGCCTGCCCAAGGTGGAGGCGGCGGAGGGACATGAGGATCGGCCGCTGAAGTTGGCCATCGTCGGGCGTCCAAATGCGGGGAAATCGACACTGCTGAATCGCCTGTTGGGCGAGGAGCGGATGATCACCGGCCCCGAGCCTGGACTCACGCGGGATGCGATCGCCGTCGTGCTGTCCGATGATCAGGGGCGACCGGTTGAGATCGTCGATACCGCCGGGCTGCGGCGGCGGGCTCGGGTCGAGGCGCCGCTGGAGAAGATGTCGGTCAGTTCGGCGATCGAGGCGTTGAAGATGGCCGAGGTTGTGGTGCTCACGCTGGACGCGGTCGAGGGGATTCACGATCAGGATTTGCAGATCGCACGGTTGATCGAGCGCGAAGGCAGAGCGTGCATCGTTGCGCTGAACAAATGGGACGCGGTGGCGGATCGGAATGCCACGCGCAAGGCGATCATGGAGCGGCTCGAGGATAGCCTGGCGCAGATGAAGGGCATCTCGGTCGTTACTCTATCGGCGCTGACGGGCTCAGGGGTGGAGCGATTGCTGCCGGCGGTGCGGGCGGCGCATGAGGTGTGGAACAAGCGTGTCCCCACGGGTGAACTGAACCGCTGGTTCGAGCATGCGCTGGAGACCCATCAGCCGCCTCTGGTCGCTGGGCGGCGGCTGAAGCTGCGATATGTGACGCAGGTAAAGGCTCGGCCGCCGACATTCGTGGTGTTTGGGACACGGGCGGAGCAGACACCGGAAGATTATACACGGTATCTGGTGAATAGTCTGCGGGAGACATTCAAGCTGCCGGGGATACCAATCCGGTTGCAATTGCGGGGGACGAAGAACCCGTTCGTGGATGACGAATAGGGCGTGGTTCAAAACGGGCTACATCTGGAGCCGTTCGCGCCTCGGCACCGGTGCTCGGGGGGAGCCGTGCGGTTCAATATTCGTCGTGCCGCCGCATCCAGCCCATGGTGCCGGCGCCCTCGTTGCGGCCCTTGGGGACGAGATCGAGCCAGTTGAACGCTCCCATCAACAAGCTCGGCGCCGCGATGATAGGTGGAGTAGCTGTGGAAGATGGCGCCGCCGTCATCCTTCACGAAGATGCTCGCGCCGAACATATCCGGGCTATTCTGGATCACGGTGCCGTAATTGTAGATCGCGCGGCCGGCGGCGATGTCCTCGGGCGTGAACGACACGCCGAAATCGAAGTTGAAGTCGCTGCCTTCCGAGGAGACCCAGGGGAACGTCCAGCCCATCCGGTCCTTGACCTCCTCGATCCGCCGAAGCGGCACGCGCGAGACCGCGGCGAACGACAGGTCGGCATGTTCGAAATGCTGCCGTGCCGCGTCGACATGATCGGCGATGAACGAGCAGCCGCGGCACACATGGTCCGAGCCCGGCGTCAGCATGAAATGATAGACGGCGAGCTGGCTGCGGCCGCGGAACAGATCGCCGAGCGTGCATTGCCCCTCGGGCGCTTCGAAGACATAGGGCTTCTCGATCCTGACCCAGGGCAGTTGCCGGCGTTCGGCACGGAGCGCGTCGAGTTCGTGGGTCATGGCGCGCTCCTTGGCGAGCAGCGCCTTGCGGGCGTCAAGCCACTCTTCGCGCGAAACGATCGCATGGTCCATGGTCAGTCTCCTTTGGTTAGGGTCAGGTGCGCGCCCGTGGATGGGCGGACGCGAGCTTCAGCCAGGGCGACAGGTGGAAGAGGCACATCAGCCCGTACATCGTGGTCATGCCGTCCATCGGCAGGATGCTCGGGGAGCAGAGCGCGATCGGGCGCGCATGGTTCGCCGCGATCCACGCCATGAGCGCGAAGGTCGGCGAGGCCGCGAGGGCGAGCCAGCCGGCTGCACCGCGCGGGTCCCAGGCCCTTGCGCTTGGTTTGTTTGCTGCTGAGGACGTTATCATTTTCCGGCTCCCAATCGATTGTCGTCGTTCCCGACCGTCCGTCGCCGTAAGCCGTGGTTGGTCGGCCGGCGCCGACCATGACGTCGCGGATGCGTCCTCGGCTACGCTTCGATTATTTCCCAAGTCGAGGCGCTGTCCGCCTCGGAGTCGATCATTTGCTCGTGGGGGCTTCGCCTCGCCGAGGCCGGCGGACGGCTCTCACCTTCCCGCTGCCTCCGCCTCCGCAGAAGAACTCATCGCCGCCATCGGACTCGAGTCCCGACACGCCTGTTCCGGGCGGCATCTCGAGCCTCTCCAGGACCTCTCCCGTCCGCGGATCGATTCGCCTCAACTCGCTCTCCTCACCTTCCCAGGTGCCGTGCCAGAGCTCTCCGTCGACCCAGGTGACCCCGGTGACGAAGCGGTTGGACTCGATGGTGCGAAGAATCGCCCCCGTTTGGGGATCGACCTGATGGATCTTCCGGCCCCGATGCTGCCCCACCCAAAGCGTCCCCTCGGCCCACGCGAGCCCCGAGTCACCGCCGCCGCCGGGCGCCGGGATCGTGGCGAGCACGCTGCCGGTCTTCGGATCGATCTTCTGGATGCGATCCTCGGCGATCTGAAACAGGTGCTGGCCGTCGAAGGCGGTTCCTGCATGCGCGGCGACATCAATCGTGCGCACCGTCTTGCCGCTCGCCGGATCGAAGGCGTTCAGCTTGTCTCCGGAGGCAAACCAGACGTGCTGACCGTCGAACGTGACCCCATTGCACGCGGTCGGCACCCGGAAAGGGTCCATATTCACGAAGGATTTCGGCCGCTGATCGGTTCATGGTGCCATCCTGTTCGCTTGGCTCCATCCTAGCTAATCACTCGGCAGTGGACCGGGGAGTAACAAGACTGTCGGGAATCCCGGCACGGGCGGGGTCATCCAGCGACGCGCCCGCCCGAGGCCGAACGACTGCACCTTGCCTGCCGCCGCAAGCGAATCGAGTGCCCGCTGCACGGTGCGCGGGCTGGCTCCAAGCGCGATCGCCAGCGCCGAGCTCGACCACGACTCACCGTCGGCGAGGAAGGCGAGCACCGCCGCATGCTGCTCTTCGACGGGCGGCGCCAGCACGACGACCTCGCGCGCGCGGCGCGGCGCCAGCGCAAAGCCCCGCTTCGTCGCGCTCACGTCGGCCAGCGTCCGAAGCTCGACGCGAAGCCGCCCGACTTCGACCCGCAACCGTGCGCGATGCGATTCATCGGCGTGCTTCGCCCGGAAGGCGCGCGCGACCAGCGTGCTCCTCGGCACGTCTCCGGGCCACGCTTCGCCCAGCGCGCGAGCAAGCGCGAACAATACCGGGCGCGTCGCGAGCGAGACCACCGTGCCTGCATCGCGCACGACATGACGGCATGCGTCCACGACGAGCGCCTCCGACGCCAGTAGCGCTTCGACCTCCTCCAGCAGGAGGAGTCGCTCCTCGCCGCGCGCAATCAGGCGCGCCGCGGGCGTGTTCAGGACGAGGGATGCGCTTTCGACCTCCGCCGTCAGCGCCGGGATATCCGCGGCGCGCGCGGCTTGCTCGGCCCGAGCGAGCGCGGCGCGCGCCGTCTTTGTCCGGAGGCGTCGCATCGCGATTCCCGCAACGACCAGCTCGTGGGCGGCCCTCGACGCGGGTGGAAGCCGGCGTGGAGTCCAGCTCGGCGAGCGCGCGCTCGGCCTCGTCGAGGCGCCCGATCAGGAGCAGGCGCCGGACCTCGAGATTCCGCGCATGCGCGGCGTTTACCCGGTCGCCGTGCGCTTCGAGCGTCGCCCGCGCCGCGTCGAGCGCCTTCGCCGGCCAGCCCAGGTCGCGCGAGACGAGCGCGATCTCGGCCTCGGCGACGACACATCTCGCTCGGGCGACCGCCTCTTTCGGACCGAAGGCGCGCGCCGCACTTCGCAGGAGAGCCTTGGCTCGAACCAGATCGCCGAGCTGCGCCATCGCGATGCCTCGAAGCGCAAGAGCCGGTGCGTCGTCGCGCAGCGCGACCCGCTTCAATGCGCCGAGGAGATCACCCGCCGCGAGTGCACGCGCCGCGGCCGTGATCAGCGAGTCCATCGGAATCCCGCCACACTTGTCACTCCCACCGTTCGGTACCCGGTAACTAAATCCACCTCACTACCATCAACCACCTGTCGGTCGGTATCCGAAGCAAGGACGTGGGATTCCGGACAAGCTTCCCAAGCAGCCTTCCTGTCCAACGAAAGGACGCACACAATGTTCAGCAATGCCGCAATGGAACGCAATAAGGCCACTGCCCAGAACTGGATCGATCAGGTGTTCAATGCCAGCCTGATGGCTTTCGTCGGCTGCTCGATGACGACTGCGCTTGCTATGGGGGGCCCGATGTCTTCCGGCGACGCGCAGGTAACTATGCCAATGTCGGAAAGGCTTCTCGACCAACATGTCTTTCGCCCCTCGTGCCAGGAACCGCTCACGCGGCAACTGTTCGGCGTAACCAACGCGCCGGTGGGTCAAGGCTGGGGTTAGCTCATCAACGTTCAATCGCGCCGAGGAATCGCATGATAACGTTTGTGCTTGCGGCGTGGTTCAGAATCAACCGTTTCTAGGTTACAGGCGGGTCAAGCGTGCAGGGGCTGAATCCCGAGGCCCAGGCAGCGTCAACCAATGCTGATGGCCTTGGCGCGTAATTCATTCGCGCGGGCTCTTGCCGCTGCGTTCGGCACGTCGGCTGCGCATGAAGCGACGATGGTTCAAGAAGAACCGCAGCAAGCCTGAGTATGAACCGTGCGGGTGGCGAAGTGTGAAGTAGTTGCGTAGGCTCGAACTGAGGTTCTCGACCAGCGAGCTGCCACGCGCGGTATTTGCGCGATAGCCTCGCTGAAGATGTCGAACAGCGCGTGGAATTTGTCGCACTGGCATATATCCTGCTTATATCTCGAGTTTCTGAAATATCTGGACTGCTGATTGCGCAGGTCGTTACAACCATTTACTGGTGGATGGCATGATCGGCTCATGACCGCATTCGATGGCTTGCTTCCACGGCCATCCCATACCGCCATTACCCCGGACGGCGGCGAGGTCGAGCAACTGCGCCACCGCATCGCCGAGCTGATTGCCGCAGTTGAAGCGCGCGACACCTTCATAGCAATTGCCGCCCATGAGTTGCGCAACCCGATGGCCCCGATCATCGGACAGATCGAGCTTCTCCGCTCAGCGGTCAGGGCCGGCCGATGCACACTTGAGCAGGTTGACGATAGGGTGGAACGCATCCAGCAGAGCATGCGCCACTTCGTGACGCGGACTGATATTCTGCTTGATGTGTCCCGGATCAACAGCGGCAGGCTCCGGCTTGCGCTGGAATCATGCGACATCGCAAATCTGCTGCGCGATATCGCCGCGGATTTTGCCGGCGCGGCTCTTCACGCGGGCGTTACGATCAGCGTTACCGCCCCTGACCGCCTTCTAGGCACCTGGGACCGCCTGGCCCTGGAGCAGATAACCGACAACCTTCTTTCCAACGCGATCAAGTATGGCTGCGGCACCCCCGTCGAAATTTCCGCCGATCGCGCGGCGAGCGCGTCAGCATCGAGGTTCGTGACCATGGCAGCGGCATCCCAGCGGCTGACCGCGAACGGGTGTTCGGGTGTTTCGAACGGGCGCTGGGACGAAACGAGCGCCGCGCCGGCTTCGGCGTCGGCCTGTGGGTCGTCCGCCAACTGACCGAAGCGATGGGTGGCGCGGTTGTGGTGGGGGATACACCGGGCGGTGGCGCTTCGTTCACGGTGAACCTGCCGCAACACTCGGAAAGGACGCGCTTATGAATGACCCAATTCGCGTCGGCCGGGTGCCGTCCGGCATCAGCGGTCTGGACACCATCCTGAACGGTGGCTTCCTCGAAGGCGGCCTCTATATCATCCAGGGCACGCCCGGCACCGGCAAGACGACGCTGGCCAACCAGATCTGCTTCAGCCACGCAACCACCGGCGGACAGGCACTCTACATCACCCTGCTTGCCGAATATCACGACCGGATGGTGCAACACCTCAGCAATATGTCGTTCTTCGACATCACGAAGATTCCCGGGCAGATCAGATATCTCAATGGCTACGGCACCCTCGCTGAGCAGGGCTACAGCGGACTGCGCGACCTGATGCGCCAGGAAATCGTCGCCCAAAAGGCGACCATCCTGATCCTCGACGGCTTCGCAACCGCACAGCGGCGGGAGCCCGAGCTCCTGAAGTTCAATGAATTTGTTCACGAGCTGCAGGGTATCGCTACCGCCACCGACTGCACGATGTTCCTGCTTACCAGCGCCGTGGGGGTCAGAGAAACGCCCGAATATACCATGGTGGACGGCATCGTGGAGTTGAGCGATCACCTGATCGGCTGGTCGGCAGAAAGCACGCTGCAGGTGATCAAGCTGCGAGGTAGCAGCTACCTGCGTGGCCTGCACGCCTTCCGAATCACCGAGGATGGTATTATCGTTTACCCGCGCATCGAAGCACTGTTAAAACGGCCATCGCGCCCCGACACCGTTCCTGTCGAAACGATTCCGAGCGGTCTGGACCGGCTCGACACCATGCTGGGGGGCGGCCTGCCCTTGGCCTCCACCAGCAAGGTCATGGGGCCATCCGGCGTCGGTAAGACGACACTCGGGCTGGAGTTCCTTTCCCGGTCCAGCGAGACCGAGCCTGGCCTGCTGTTCGGCCTCTATGAAACCCCGGTGCGCATCAACGCCAAGGTGGACGAGATATGCCGGCCCCTGCGGGGCCTGCTTGACAGCGGCGTCGTCGAGATGGTTTGGCAGCCGCCGACCGACGGCCTGCTTGACCTTTATGGCGAGCGCCTGCTCGACGGCGTTCGCCGCCGCGGCGTAAAGCGCCTGTTCGTCGACGGCCTGAACGCATTCCAGAGCGCGTCCGTCGAGTCAGCGCGCCTGAACCAGTACCTGACCGCGTTGGTGAACGAACTGCGGGTGCTCGGGGTGACCACGGTTTTCGCACTCGTGGTGCCTGACATCGTCGGGCAGTATACGCGCTCACCGATCGACGGCGACTTCCTGAACCTCGCCGACAACTTGATCCTGATGCGCTACGTCGAGGTGCGCTCACGCCTTCACCGCCTTATTTCCATCATTAAGGTCCGCGACAGTGATTTCAATTCTTCGGCCCACGAGTATGTCATCACAGACCAGGGTCTGCGGATCGCGGACACCGGTGACAGCGCCGAGGCGATCCTGGGTAAGTCGCAGCACCAACACCATGCCGGGCCGCGCCGCGACGAGGCTTCGCAAGCTCGGCGTGGTGAATAACCGTGGCGATTGTGTTGGTCGTTGAGGACGAGTTCGGCATCGCCGAGCTGTTCGACGCCGTGCTCACGGACGAGGGCTACCACGTGCTGACCGCGATGAACGGCAAGCTGGGCCTCGAGAAGCTGGTCCAGGAGCGTCCGGACATGGTGTTCATGGACTATATGATGCCGGTCATGGACGGCTCCGCGATGCTGGCTGCGATGCAGGCCGACCCTTCGCTGCGCAAAATTCCGGTGGTGATGATGAGCTCGATGCCGGAGGCTGCGGTCGCCGAACGATGCTCGGGTTACGTCGCGTTTATGCGCAAACCATTCAAGCTTGTCGAGTTGGTCGAGATGGTAAAATGGGCACTCGCGAGAGGCTGCACGTCGTCACGTCCATGAGCTGCGGTGCAACGCGATGCTGGGGGAACGCAATGGAGGCGCCGAATGCCGAACGGCAGCCATGCACGATCCTAGGCTGCCTGGTCAGCTGACATCAGCGGGGCATAGACGCCGCGCGGAAAAAACGGGTTAACCTTTGGCATGGGCTGCAGTGGCGATGGTGGTGGTGACGCCGGCTGGGGTTCAGGCCGATGCTCAAGCGCCCTGCGGGTACGCGCGGGCGTTGGCCACGGCTGCTTCGCCAAAAGGGGTTCCAACCCCTCCAAGACGCGCCGCTTATTGATGCAACGCCGCCCTGCCTTCTCGAGATCATCACGATGGAGGTTGAGAAAGTCCCCGATGGCAGTGCAATTCTGCACCCAATCACCCCCGGCCGATAAAAAACGCAACGGCCTGAGTGAATTCGACTGAGTCTAACGGCTGGTTCTCGATATCGTCCTTAGCCTGCAGCACGACCGCGCTCCAAAGGTGCCGGTAATGCCGAGTTTCAGCTGCCTGCCTGTGATCTGTCTCGGACGTGGACATGGTCTGTCTCCGGTGAGTTGGGGGAAGCCGCTGGTGGTTCCGGTGCGACGGGTTCGCTTGGCTTCACGTAAAGACGGCTGAGGGCGGCAGACACGGAGGGAAAGCACTGTTGGCGTCCCGGCATCGGCTGCGCGAAGACGGTATTTTGGTCGCGCCACATCAGAAGAGTGCAGGCGACGGTATCGGTGAGGAAAGCGATGACTTCTTCGTATTCTTCGCCTTCAACGCCATGGTCCAGCCGGACGTCCATACAAACCGCATTGTGCGCAGCCCAGCTCTGGATCTTCAGCAGATCGGCGATATCGAAGGCCAGGCCTCTGAGGGTGCGGTGCTGGCTCAAAGGGCGCAAAGCCCGGTCCAGGTGATCAGAAGACCAACGATGACGAGTAAGGTGCCGAAAGTAGCAGCCCAGCCTGGTGGGCTCGGATCGACGCGTGGAGAGACCTGAGAGCGCATGAAGACACCGTTGCCGCTAGCCAGTGATCCTCGCGTCTAAACTCAAAAAGGGGCCGCGGAGAGGGCTGCTCCCCGCGGCTTCAAGTTTAGGGAGGAAGCACCGTTCGTATAGCTCACGGATTGTTGATCATGGAATTATAAAATCACGCAATTGTGATCACAATTACGATGCGTTTACGGACCGTTTTTGGCAAAATTCTTAGTGCAGAGCATACTCCTTGATATTTCATCGTCTATTACGATTAGACGAAAGGGTGACCGCGTCGCTGTCGAGAGTGATATTTTACCAAAATGATTTTCCACTTGTTCAGCCGACGTCAATCTATGCCGCTTGGGCAGCCATTTACGCGCGCTACCAGGCCGCACCCTGCATTTGGTGATTTCCGTAACGGATTTTTCGCATGAGCGGTTGGGTGCGATGCAAGACGACGGGCACACGTGGTTGCTGCACAGAATCGACCCTGGACGCGAAAACATTGGCGGTGATGTTCGTGTCCTTAAAGGAACGGAGTCGCGTCGATGTCTAGATGTCAGAGGATATGACGACGCAGCCGCTGCCGCAACGGAAGCGCTGCTGATTGGATGATCCGGAAGCCACCTTAAGGATCTTCCTGATAAGATCAGCGGAAATACGCACCGCGTGAGACAAACGGCGCGAGAGCAGGTGGGCCACAACGCGCAACGGGTGCGGTTAATGAGACACGACCCTCCTGACATGCATCTAAAAAACCGAAGTTATATAGTGAACTCGCTAATAGTTGTTGCCACCTAACAGTAGTAAGTAGTTTCTGGGACTTCCCTAGCCGGCCTGCAACAGTTATGGTCAGGATGTTTCATTCCTCGAACTTGACGGCGCTGCAAGGCGCTGCCTCGTTTCCGGCGCGGATCATGCTTCAGAGCAAGCCTATCGCGTGTCTTTTTCTATAAACCAAACGTAGCGAGGCAGATCATGGCGACTTACAGCCTCCTCTTTATCGATGCGAACGAGCACATCGGCAGAAGCAGGCAGATCGAGTGTCTGACCGACCAGCAAGCGGTGGAAAATGCCGCCAAGGAGTCAGGGGATTACAGGGCCGTCCAGGTTTGGTACGGAGACCGGCCTATCGCTTTGGTCGATAATCCGCGCAGCCCGGGAGAAGACGTTTGCGCACCCGTCCCGTTCGCAGTGTTCGGTGCCCGACACTGAAGTGACGGTGCCCCAACATCTGGGTGACCTTCCTCTGCGGCTCGAATTTTAAGGCGGCCCGGCCGGAAGTCTGGAGGTTAACCCGACTTTCGCAACTCGACCTCGGTTTTGGAAATTTCGCGACTGCCGGATGCCGATCAAGCCAGCAAGAGTGCGGCGTGAGCTGGGGCGAACCGGCTGAAACCGCTTGCGGTGCCGACCAAGCCCCTTGCGAAACGGCCAGCGGCTTTGGAAGGCTGGCGTCATGTTTTTACGCCACAAGCTTCGTCGCAAAGACGGCAAGGAGCACCGCTACTGGAGCGTCGTGGAGAACCGCCGGGTGTCCAGCGGCCGGACGGTGCAGCGGCACGTGCTTTACCTGGGCGAGATCAACGACAGCCAGCGCGCTGCCTGGTGCCAGACGATCGAGGCGTTCGACGAGAGCGGGCAGGCCGGCAGACAGATCGCCCTGTTTCCTGAGGATCGTGCGGCACCGTCATTGGATTGCGATGTCGTGCATGTCCGGCTCAGCGGTCTGCGCCTGCGCCGGCCGCGGCAATGGGGTGGCTGTTGGCTGGCGTGCCATCTATGGGATCAGCTTCAACTGGATGAGTTCTGGTCGCCACGCCTGCCGCGATCACGTCAGGGAACACGCTGGCTGAGCATTCTGAAGACGCTGGTCGCTTACCGATTGATCGATCCAGGCAGTGAGTGGCGGCTGCACCGGCAATGGTTCGAACGCAGTGCGATGGGCGATCTGCTGGGCGAGGAATTCGACCTGGCGCAGAAGGACAACCTGTATCGCTGCCTCGACAGGCTGCTGGCGCACAAGACGGAACTGTTCAGTTTCCTGCAGCAGCGCTGGACGACCCTGTTCGACGCCAAGTTCGAAGTCCTGCTCTACGATTTGACCAGCACGTATTTCGAGGGCCGGCGAGGATGGCAGGCAACGCCCGCCACCTCCTGGATAGCACGGTTTACCCGTGCAACTTCGCCGCGACCTCTGCCACCCGGCGGCCCTGATAGCGGGCGCCGTCCAGCTCCTTCTCTGACGGTTGACGCGTTCCATCGGTGCCGGCGATCGTCGTTGCTCCGTACGGCGCACCGCCGACGATCTCGTCCAGCGTCATCTGCGCCGCGTACCCGTAATCCAGGCCCGACCACGACCATGCCGAAATGCAGCAGGTTGGTGATGATGGAGAACAGCGTCGTCTCCTGGCCGCCATGCTGGACGCCGGAAGAGGTGAAGGCCCCGCCGACCTTGCCGTGCAGCGCGCCCTTGGCCCACAACCCGCCCGCCTGGTCGAGAAAGTTGGCCATCTGCGACGACATCCGTCCGAACCGCGTCCCGGTCCCGACAATGATCGCGTCATAATTCGCCAGGTCCGCCACAGCCGCGACCGGGGCCGGCTGGTCCAGCTTGAAGTAGGAACTCTTCGCCACCTCAAGCGGCACCAGCTCCGGCACTCGCTTTACGTCGACTTGAGCCCCGGCCTCCCGGGCGCCCTCGGCCACGGCGTTCGCCATGGTCTCGATGTGGCCATACGCCGAGTAATACAGCACCAGAACCTTAGCCATCTCGATCTCCTTGGAACCCCCGGACCATCGCGCCGGGGCGGGTTGCGATTGCCTGCAGATATGTGGACACCGACGGACGGAAAAAGTAGAAATAATGACAACACAAGATTTCAGATTCTTATGTCAAGATTGCCCGACATGGAGGGGATGGCGATCTTCGCCAAGATCGTGGAAACCCGTGGCATCACCGCCGCGGCGGCCGAGCTGGGTCTGTCCGCCCCCACCGTTTCCAAGGCCCTCGTCCGATTAGAGCAGCGGCTTGGGTCGCGGCTGCTCAATCGCACGTCCCGGCGCTTCGCTTTGACCGACGCCGGGCACGCGCTCGCCGAACGCGCGGCCAGGCTGCTGGCGGACGCAGAAGCCGCCCAGGACGCGCTGCTCGCGCAATCGGCCACACCTCGCGGCGCGGTGCGGCTGGCCGCGCCGATGTCCTTCGGTCTCAGCGGGGTCGCGCCAATCCTGCCGGACTTCCTGGAACGATATCCGGAGGTCTCGGTTGATCTCCACCTGAGCGACGCGCTGGTGGATGTGATCGGCGAGGGGTTCGACATCGCGTTGCGCATCGGCGAATTGGCTGATTCGTCACTTCGGGCCCGGCGGCTGGCGCCCATGCCAAGCATGCTGGTCGCGTCTCCGGCTTATCTGGACCGACGCGGACGGCCGGCGCATCCGGCGGATTTGGCAAATCATGACTGTTTCGCCTACGCGTATCTGCGCACGCGCGATACTTGGCACTTCACCAGCGAGGCGGGCGAGACCGTCGCGGTGCGCCCGTCGGGGCGCCTGCGGTCGAACAACGGTGAGGCGATACTGCCCGCGGTTATTGCCGGGCTGGGCATCGCCGCGATGCCGGAATTCATCGCTCGGCTGGCGGTGGCGGACGGGCGGCTGGAACCGATCCTGCCTCAATGGAGCGGATCCCGAGGCAGCCTGTATCTTATCACGCCACCGAACGGGCCACGGCCGGCCCGGGTGCAAGTTCTGGCTGATTTTCTGGTTCAGCGGTTATCCCAGACCTGAAAGCCCCCAAACATCGCCTCGGCTCAGAACGTCCGCCAGTCGCCGAGCGCTTCCACACCGGCGGCCGCGCGCAGCACGACAGCGTCCTGAAAATGCCGGCCGACAAGCATAAGCCCGATCGGCAACCCGCCCCGCATCGCGCACGGGACGCTGATGGCCGGATGGCCGGTGGCATCGAGCGACGCGGTATTGCCGATCATCGGCAACGCGCAGTCCAGGATTTCCGAAAATGTCGCCTGGGTCGGCGGCATCGGCATCGCCGGGAATGGGATGGTCGGAAGCGCGACGACGTCGCAGCGGCCGAACGCGGAAGTGTAGGCGTCCCGCACCTTCCCGCGCAGCGCCTGAGCCTTGGCGTAATAGTGCCCGTGGTAGCGGTGCTGCATATGCTCGCCCATCAGCAGCATGGTCAGTGCCGACGGGCTGATTGCGTCCCCTCGCTCCCGCCAGCCCTGCGAGAAGGCGTCCAGCAGCGCCATCGAGGTAAAGCCCTCGGCATAGCCGCCGGTTCCGGCGCCGAACATCAGCGCGGCGGTGCCCTCGGCGACGATCGCGCTGAAGATGGCGAACATCTCCTCATGCGCTGGGACAGCGATCTCTTCGAGCTCCGCGCCGGCCGCCTGCATGCGCGCCAGCGTCTCGCGCACCGCGGAATCGGTGGCGGGATCGCTTTCTGGCCGTCCGAAACCTTCCTTCATGACGCCGATCCGTATTCCGCGCAGGCCTTCGCCCAGGGCGGCGAGATAATCGATCTGGGGGATCGATGCCGGCTGGCGCGGATCCAGTCCGTCCGGGCCGGCGACAACCGTCAGCAGCCGCGCCACGTCTTCGACAGTGGCACCCATCGGCCCGCAGTGATCGATGCTGGCCTCCAGCGCGCAGATGCCGGTGTACGGCACCAGCCCGTGCGTCGGCTTGAGTCCGACCACACCGCACCAGGAGGCCGGAATGCGGATCGATCCGCCCTGATCGCAGCCGAGCGCCATCGGTACGTCGCCGGCCGCGATCGCTGCACCGCTGCCGCTGGAGGAGCCACCCGCGGAGAACCCAGGCGCGCGCGGATTGACCACGCGATTGGGCCAACTGGTGTGGCTGTGTCCGGAATAGCTGAGGTTCTCGCACACCGTCTTGCCGTGAACGGTGCCTCCGGCGGCCAGGATGCGGGTCACCACGGTGGCGTCGCAATCAGCCGACGAACCCATCCAAGACGCGCGACCCGTTGCGGAGAGGAAATCCGCGCACCGAGGTGTTGTCCTTGATACCGACCGACTTGCCGGCCAGCAGCCCCTTCCCCGAGCCGGTGATCGGCCCCAGCCAAGCCCACGCCCCGAACGGATTTTCTGCCGCGGTCGGCGCTCGGCCGGGCGGACGCGGCGACATGTCCGCGCCCGGAATCACCGGGTCCGGCATGGCGTCCAACTGCTGCATCGCGGCCACCGACTTGTCGAGGGCGGCGCGTATCGTCGTCGCGGTGTCGGTGCTCAGCGGCGGCAGGCCGAGGCGGTGCGCCCCGTCCTGCAGATCCCGAACGGTCGGACCCTGGAACGCCACGGCTCAGGCCGCCTTCGTGGCGGCTGCCGGAATGGCGGCGGCACAGGCGACGACCTCGTCCGTTGTCATGACGTCGGCAAACAGCGTTACCATGTTGACCAGCGTCGCGTTGTGCTCGGCGTCGGTAAGGGCGCCGTTGCCGTCGCTGATAAAGATCACCCGGTAGTCGCGCTGCATGGCGTCCCGCGCGGTGGACTCTGCAACAGCAGTTGGTCAGCGTGCCGGTGATGATCAGGGTGTCGATCCCGGCCGAACGCAGCCTTTCATGCAGGTCGCAGGCACCGGGGACAAAGGCGCTGAAGCGCGTCTTGTCGACGATCCAGTCCGATGGCTGCACGTCGAGTTGCGGCCACAGCGCGAAATGGTGGCTGTCGGGACCGAACGCGGCCTGCATTTCGTCGCGGCGGGCGCGGTTGAACATGGCGTCGTAGAACGCCGTCCAACTGGCCAACGCGCCGGCGTCGGTCATGAACCGCAAGTAGACAATGGTGCCGCCGGCGTCGCGCACCGCCTTGGTGATTCGATTGACGTTCGGCACGATCTCGCGCGCCGTCGGCACTTCGACCGGGGCGCCAGGCTCCATGAAGCCGTTCTGCAGGTCGACGACGATATGCGCGGTGCGGCGCGGGTCGAGATCGGTGAACATATGCCGTTGCGGACGGAACCGGGCTACGCGGTCCAGGATGGTGTCAGGGATGTTAATCGCGTGCATCTTGATCTCTCCTTCATCGAGTTCCACGGATACGGTGCGCTGCGAAGAAAGGCGGCTTGGGGTCGCCCCGACTTTGTCTGTGATTTTGACCTCGATGCCAAGATGCCCATTGAGAGAGGGTAATCGCGGAGGGGTGGTATTCTGTGGTTGTTGCGACAAACCAAGAATTCTGCAACCTGGTTACATCGCCGGCACCGCGCGCTCGCGAGCCGAAAAAATTTCGTTGCGAGGTGGCGCAACCACTGCCAGTGCTGATCGAACGCTGCACTACAGTGCGTAATTGCCCACTCTTTATGCATATGTCGTCTAAACCCGCCCACTTGAACGCTCCTTGATCGCGCGGGAAATACGTCGGTATATGCAATATTGTTGTTTCAGATGAAATCTTAATCCCTGCTTTGCCCTATCGTAGGCGGGAACCCGATCGAATGTGGAAGCGGCATTCGGCGCCGAGATCATGGCGGCCGACCGCAGCGATAGAGCGCCAGCATTCTCGGGGCGCGTCCTTGGCATACCCCTTGCTTCATGCCACCGTCACTGAGGCGCCGAAATCATCGGCCGGCGGTGTGCAGCAGGAGCAAGAAAATGGGCAAACGTCGAACAACAGCCTTAGCGTCTATCGCGTGTGGTGCATTGGCCTGCGTTCCACTGATGTGGGCCGCGCCGGCGGCGGCGGACGACAAGCCACCGCTGAAGGTTGGCGTCCTTGAGGACCACTCGGGCGACATCGCCATCTTTACGATGCCAAAAGTGCATGGCGCCCACCTCGCCGTGGACGAGATCAACGCTGCCGGCGGCATCCTCGGCCGCAAGGTCGAGATCACCGAATATGACCCGCAGTTCGACAACGCGAAGTTCCAGGAATTCGCCCGCCGTCTGATTGAGAAGGATAAGGTGGAGGTCATCTTCGGCGCCGCGACCAGCGCTTCGCGAGAAGCGATCCGGCCGATCATCGACAAGGACAACGCGTTGCTGTTTTACGCCCAGCAGTACGAGGGCGGCGTGTGTGACGGCAACATGATCGGCACCGGCGGCCTGCCGGAACAGCAGTTTTCCACGCTCATTCCGTGGATGATGGAGAAATACGGCAAGAAGGTCTACATCATCGCGGCGGACTACAATTTCGGCCAGATCTCCACCGAATGGACGAAGAAGCTGGTCACCGAGGGTGGCGGTCAGATCCTAGGCGCGGAACTGATCCCGCTGGGCGTCTCGCAGTTCGGCCAGACCATCCAGAACATTCAGAAAGCCAAACCCGACTGGCTGATGTCGCTGGTCGTCGGCAACTCGCAGTCCGCGTTCTATGAACAGGCCGCTTCAGCCGGATTGCATATCCCGATGGGCAGTTCGATCACCATTGGTCTCGGCTTCGAGCATAAGCGGTTCAAGCCGCCGACGATGGAGGGCATGCACGTCGCCATCAACTGGTTCGAGGAAATTGACCGCCCCGCCGCCAAGGATTTCGTCAAGCGTTGGCACGCCAAGTATCCCGACGAGTTCTACATCAACGACATGGGCGAGAACGAATACGCCGCCGTCTACATGTACAAGAAGCTGGTCGAAATGGGTGGCTCGACCGATATCGCCAAGATCCGCGAGCAGATTGCCACCGGCAAGGCCTGCATCGACGCACCGGAAGGCAAGATCTGCATCGATCCGAAATCCCAGCATGCCAGCCACCAGATTACGCTGCTGTCGGTCGGGGCCGACCATTCGGTCAAGGTGGAAAAGACCTGGGATCGGGTGGAGCCATATTGGCTAGGTGAGATCGGCTGCGATTTGACGAAGGACGATCCGAAGGACCAATACACACCAAGTTATCTGCCGAATAAGTAAGTCGGCGGAGCCCCGATGACCACGATTGGCTTTCAGACGCTCGCTTTCGCGTACCAGGTGGCGGACGTGTTCGCCTTCCTGGTACTCGCTTCGAGCGGACTCGCCATCATTTTCGGCATGATGGGCGTCATTAATATGGCGCATGGCGAGTTCATCACCTGCGGCGCCTATGTCACCACGGCGATGGCCCGCACCGGCGTGCCGTTGCCGCTGGCGATCCTGGTCGGCGCGCTTGCGGCGGGTGTCCTCGGCATCGTGCTCGAGCGCACCATCGTTTGCCGGTTCTACAATCGGCCGATCAACTCTCTGGTCGTGACCTGGGGAGTCAGCCTGATCTTCACGCAGGGTGCGCTGCTGGTGCTGGGTTCGGCATGGACCACGATAGGCACTCCGCTCGGCACCATATCCTTTGGCGACTATTCTTTTGCGATCTACCGCCTGGTGATGCTGGCGGTGGCGTTTGGCGTTCTGCTGTGCATCTATCTGCTGTTTATGAAGACCCGCTTCGGCGTCCATGCCCGAGCGACGATCGAGAACCCGGCGATGGCTCGCTCGCTCGGGGTTCCCGTCGACCGGATCTACGCACAGACATTCGGGATCGGCGCGGCGCTGGCCGGTCTGGCCGGCGGCATATATGCCCCTACCCTGACGCTGAGCCCGACCATGGGCACCACATTCGTGGTCGAATCGTTTGTCACCGTCGTAGTGGGTGGGGCGGATGTTTTGATGGGCACCGCACCGGCGTCGGCGGTGCTTGCCATCATCCGCGCCGCCTGCACCGCCGCCTGGGGTCAGGTGTTCGGCCTGATCGGGCTGCTGGTCACCGTCTGCATCGTCATCCGGCTGCTGCCTGACGGCTTCAGCGGGTGGTTCATGCGACGACGCGCCTAAGTCTGGGAGAAATGGCATTGCGAGACCTGGCGGCGTTGCTGAATGGCCCGCAGACCATCGGCCGTGGTGTTGGCTTCTGGTCGGTGGCGGTCCTGGTGGTGATTCTGGCTGCGATCTACCCGCTCTACGCGGAGCCTTTCGCCATCTCCAACACGGCGTATTTCGGCGTCTGGGTGTTCATGGCGCTAGGGCTCGGACTGCTGTGGGGCTATGGCGGCATGCTCAGCTTCGGGCAGACGGCGTTTTTCGGTTTGGCGGGCTACGCGTACGGCGTGATCGCGATCAACCTCGGCGCTGCCCATTCCTACCCGGTGCTGGCGCTGATCTGTGCGCTGGCGATCGGTACGGCGTTTGCGGCCCTGCTCGGCTACTTCATGATCTATGGCGGAATCAACGGCGTGTTCGTGGGTATCGTTACGCTTTCCGTCACCCTGGCCTTCGCGACCTTCATGAACCAGACCGCCGGGCCGGAGTGGCGCATCGGCCGAGCGCGGCTGAACGGCTACAACGGGATGACGCGTATCCCGTCGCTGTCGGTGGACTGGTTCAACGGTCACCGCATCAAGTTTGATGGCGCCAACTTCTACTATCTCATCCTCGGTACTACTCGTGGTGACATATCTGGCGCTGCGGGTGCTGGTAAATTCCCGCTTTGGCAATGTTCTTGTCGCCAGCCGCGAGAACCCTGAGCGTGCCGAACTTCTCGGCTATGCCATCCGCCGCTACCAACTGGCGGCATTCGCGATCGGCGGGTTCCTTGCCTCGCTCAGCGGCGCGCTATACGCCGCCTGGGGTAATTTCATCGTGCCTGCTTCGATGGCATTGCCGGCCGCGGCGATGCCGATCATCTGGGTGGCGGTCGGTGGCCGGCAGGACGTGACGGCAACACTGATCGGCACCTTCGTTGTCCTTTATGTTTTCCAAATGCTGACGGTGATCAGCCAGCAATATGCACTGATCGCGATCGGCGCCCTGCTGGTGGTGACGGTGCTGGTAGCGCCGGGCGGCTATGTGCTGTGGGTCGTGGATATGGTGGGCCGCTTGCGCCGCCGCTCCGTTGCTCCGCCGGACGCGGTGGAGCTGCATCTCCGCGAGGGGGTGCATCGTGGGTAGGGCAGGCACGGGTATCGCTCGTGGCTAAGCTGCTTGAAACCCGCGGCCTCACGAAACGCTTCGGCGGCGTCACGGCGATCGACAACCTGGACTTCAGCGTCGACCAGGGCGGCCTGCACTGCCTGATCGGCCCTAATGGCGCCGGCAAGAGCACCCTGTTCAAGCTGATTGTTGGCCGCATCACGCCCACCGAAGGCAGCATTTGGTTTCGCGAGCGCGACATCACCGCGCTGCCGACGTCGGAGCGTATTCGTGCCGGCATCAGCATCAAGATGCAGGTGCCCGGGATCTTCCCGGAACTGCCGGTAGCGCAGAACCTGACCATCGCCCTGCAACGACATCACAGCCGGGCGGAAACGCGGCGAGAAGTGGACCGCCTGCTCGACTTCGCTGAGCTCACCGGCGATGCGGCGAAGCCCGCGGGACAGTTGGCGCACGGCCAGAAGCAGTGGCTGGAGATCGCCATGGCGATCGGCCTGAACCCGGCGCTGCTGTTTCTGGACGAGCCAACCGCCGGCCTATCGCCGGAGGAGACATTCAAGACCGGGGAGATGGTGCTGGCGCTACAGCGCGAGGGAATGACGATCCTGGTGGTCGAGCACGACATGGCGTTTGTGCGCCAGATTGCCGAACAGGTGACGGTCCTGCATTTCGGCAAGCTGTTCGCGGAAGGCTCGATCGACGAGATTACCGCCAACGAGGACGTGCAATCGATCTATCTCGGCGTTAGCCACGATGCCGTCTGAAACGCTCCTGGAACTGACTGGCGTGCGCACCGGATACGGCAGTTCGCCGATCCTGCAGGGGATCGACCTGAAGGTGCGCGCCGGCGAGATCGTCGCGGTCATCGGACGCAACGGTGTCGGCAAATCGACGTTGATGCGTTGCCTGATCGGACAGCTTCGCGTCTGGGCGGGCGCAATCAGCTTCGGCGGGGCCGATATTTCCTCAATGTTGCCGGAGCGGCGGGCGCATCTCGGGTTTGGCTATATCCCGCAGGGGCGGGAAGTATTTGGGCGCATGACGGTGGAGGAGAATCTTCGCGTGGGCGAGATGGTCGGCTTACGCGGGGAGAAGAAGCTGTATGAAATGGTTTACGAGTTCTTCCCTATTCTGGCGGAGCGGCGCGACCAGAAGGCCGGAACCATGAGCGGCGGACAGCAACAGCAACTTGCCATCGGCCGCGCCATGATCGGGAATCCCAAGCTGCTGCTGCTCGACGAGCCTTCCGAAGGCATCCAGCCTTCAATCATCCTGGAGATCATGCGGGTGATCCGCCGGGTCAACAAGGAGCTTGGCACCACCGTTTTGTTTGTGGAACAGAATCTCGACGTCATTCTGTCGCTCGCGCAACGCTGCTACGTGATCGACAAGGGACGCATCATTGCTGAACGGGACTCACACGAGTTGCAGGATCGAGAGTTGGCGAAGCGCGACCTGCAGATCTAAACTGCTTGGTCGAGGATGGCACCGCCGGCCCGATGAGGACGCGCCTTTTGCGATCCGCAGGCAGAGATCCTTTACGGCGCATAACAACAAGGGGCCGCAAATTAGTCTGTCCGATCTTCGGCAACGACGCCGGTTTAGGTAGCGTTATCACCACGGCCCGCAAACCGAGCCCGGTTACTGTTCTGGCATCCCCGCTTTAAGCAGGCCCTCATATACACGCGATCGCGGGAATAGCTGGTAGTCGACCCGTGTTCGCGACCTGAACGACCGAAGCGTCTCATTGGGATGCTTTCGAGCAAGTTCTCCCAAGACGATCCGGGCACGCTCGTCGTCGCCACTCAATGCGTATGCGGCGGCGAGACAGGGCAGCGCCGGCGGTAGCGAATTGACACCAATCGACTCGTTCAGCCACCTGATTGCCTCCACGGTCTCACCGGCGTGCAGATTGGCCAGGCCGATTGCACAGAGCCAGTTGGCAAGGACAGGGTCCGTGGGACTGATGCTCCTGGCGGTGGCCACACCGTTGTACGCATAAGCTAAAGCGCCGTCACCGCGGCCGAACAAATTCTTTGCGATACCGAGCTCGGCGTGGGCTATAGCCAGGCTGGGGTTGAGCTGAGTGGCCATGTCGAGCGCCGCGATCGCACGCTCGTGCTGCCACTGAAGCCGCAGCGCAAGGCCTTTTACGTGATAGCCATAAGCCAGCTTGGGGCGCACTTCGAGGGCCCGCGTTGCCAAATCGTCCGCGAGACGGATTTGCAATACAGGTTCATCGCTCCATAGATTGAGGGTGAAGGAAAGATGGGTTTGAGCCAGACCCGCAAGCGCTTCGGGGCAGCGGTTATCTAGGCGAAGAGCACGCTCGAAACAGGTGCGCGCCGCGGCGAGATTTTCTCGTGAGCGGGGGCGATAAAGCCGGGCGTAGCCGCTCGTCACCAGGTCCATAAGCTGTGGACCGCGAGCACGATCGCGGCGGTTCCGGCTTTCGGTCTCCACGAGTTCAAGGTCGATCGCACGGGCAATCCGTCTGGCAACCGCTTTTTCGAACGAGAACAGGTCGGCCAGCTCGCCGTCGAAGGAGTTAGCCCAAACCTGAGTGTTTGTCTTCGTGTTGGTGACTTCGACATTGATGCGGACGATATTACCGTGGCGGCGAGTACTGCCCTGCACAACATAACGGGCGTCGGAGTGGCGGCTGGTTTCCGGTATATTCGCCGCGCTATCCCTCGCTGTGACAGCGCCGTCGCGACCAATCAATGACGCGCCAATGATGTGCTTGAGATCGGCGGTTACTATGGCGGAGACGCTGCGGACAAACTCAGCAAGGTCGGGACCACCACTGAGATCGGCGAACGGAATTACGCCTATCGAAAATCCCGATGTCGTTGCAATGGCCAGCACACCCTCGGACTCATGGCGCTCAGGCAGGAATTTGTAGCCGGCACTGGGAACCGTGACGATCAGGCGTGGCTTTTTGGCGTCCTCCCCGATCTTGCGACGCAACCGGGCGATCAAGTTGTCGATGCTCCGGTCGAAGCTATCGGCGCTTCGGCCGCTCACGGCGTCGAGCAATCGGTCGCGAGACAGCACCTGGCCCGGGTGACGCATCAGCGTCGCCAGCAGCGCAAATTCACCCCGGGTTAGCGTTATCTCGCGGCCGGAGGCGTCAACGAGCGAATGGCCGGCCATGTCAAGCATCAATCCATTGACGTGCATGGTTTCGCTCACGGCCTGGTCTCCTTTGGGCTGCCGACCGGCTGCATCACTGCTTGGACTTGATCGAGAACGGCGCGCCCAGCGAGGGTGTGGCCAAGACAGGCATCGGCTGCAAATTCGCCGGCACGATTACAGCGCTAATATATGCCATTTACACCCGCGTGGCATAGACCCACCCGGTTTGAGTTGGGGCGGGCCAAATCGCCAGTTTAACTCAGGCATTGTTGAGGAGTTATCGATGTCCAATGTTGATGTGGAGGGTGCGACCCACCTTCGCCAGATGATCTCGGGCTACATGATTTCGCAGTTGATTTGCGCAACGGCAACGATTGGTGTCGCCGATATCTTGACCGGAGGCGCGATGACAGACGTGGAGTTGGCGAAGCAAACCAATACCCACGCGCCGTCACTCGCTCGGCTGCTGCGCGCGCTTACCGCGCTTGGCCTGGTCAATGAACCAGAACCGGGGCGCTTCAATATGACAGCGCTCGGGGAGCTGTTGCGGACAGACGTTCCTGGCTCCCTACGTAATGATGCGCTGCTACTCGGGAGCGACCCGTTCTGGCGGGCGTGGGCCGATCTGCTTCACGCGATCCGCACCGGCGGCACGGCTTTTGAGCATCTCTTCGACATGGGGCCATTTCAATACAACACGTTCCACCCGGACCATGCGACGGTATTTAACGCTTTCATGGCTGATACCACGCGTCGGGCGACAGCTGCGATACTGGCGGCTCATGACTTCGCCGGCTATCGCATCATCGTCGATGTCGGCGGCGGCAACGGCACTCTTCTGAGCAGCATTCTTGCCCGCGCACCTGGATCGACCGGCATTGTATTTGATTCCCCCGAAGTCATCGCAAGCGCGAGGCGTCACGTCGATGCGGCGGGGGTGGTGGATCGGTGCCAGCTTGTCGCGGGCGATTTCTTCCAATCCGTACCGGAAGTAGCGGACGCCTATGTTCTGAAGAGTATCCTTCACGACTGGAACGACGATCAGGCCGTCGTCATCCTTGGGAACTGTCGTCGGGCCATGCGGTCGGACAGTAAACTCCTGGTCATGGAGCGCGTGCTGCCCGACCTGATTGAATGCACCGACGCTCACCAGGAGATCGTGATGATGGATATGCAGATGCTCGTTTTGGCCGGCGGTCGTGAGCGGACGATCGCGCAATACGCGACGCTCCTCACAACGGCGGGCCTCAGGTTAATCGGGTCCCAGCCGACTGCTTCCCAATTCACAATCATGGAAGCGGTGAAGAGCGACGCATTTACGGCTCATCCCGACGCGCGGGACGGGTGAGGACGGCAATGACCCGCGCATCCATCGTTGGTGTGGCCATGGCCATGCTTTGCCTGGACTTCGCTTCATTTCCCGTGGCTGCCGAAAGGAATTATGGCCCCGGTGTGAGCGATGTGGAAATCAAGATCGGTCAGACGATGCCATACAGCGGCCCGGTCTCGGCGGGTGGGGTGATTGGCAAGATCGAGCATGCCTATTTCGAAATGATCAACGAGCAGGGCGGCATCAATGGCCGCCGGATCAACTTCATCTCGCTTGACGATAGCTATAGTCCCCCGAAAACCATGGAGCAGACCAGGCGGCTGGTCGAGCAGGATGAGGTGCTGGCAATCCTTGGGTCATTCGGAACTCCGACAAATGCGGCGATCCAGAGATATCTGAATGAAAGGCATGTGCCGCAGCTCTTCATCCAGGCGGGCGCCTCCCGGTGGAATGATCCCACCCACTTCCCGTGGACGATGCCGCTTGTCAACCTTGTACGGGCCGAAGCAAAGGCCTACGCCGGCTACATACTGCTAACCAACCCGAGTGCCCGTGTGGCTGTCCTTTACCAAAACGATGACTTCGGCAAAGACTTCGTAGCAGGCCTCAATGAGCGGTTTGGCACCCAAGCCGACCATATGATTGTCGCAACAGCGAGCTATGAACAGGCCGATCCAACCGTCAACTCCCAGATTGTTTCTCTGCAAGCCTCGGGAGCCGACGCTTTCATTATCGCAGCCGGGCCGAAATTCGCTGCTCAGGCGATCCGAAAGAGCTTTGACTTAGGCTGGCGCCCAGTCCGCTTCATAGCACAGGTCTCGGCGTCCACTGGCGCGGTGCTGGCGCCTGCTGGGTTCGACAAGTCATTGGGTGTCATCACCGCGACCTCCTTCAAAGCAGTTGACGACCCGCAATGGGCAACCGATCGCGAATATCTAGCGTGGCTTGCTTTCATGCGCGCCCACTACCCCGATGGCGACATCACGGATCAACTCGTGTTCAATGGTTACTCCAGCGCCGTGCTGTTCGCAGACATCCTGCGCCGTTGTGGCGACGACCTGACCCGCGAGCATCTGCTGGAACTCGCCACCAACTTGCAAAATGTCCACATGCCTTCGCTGCTTCCCGGCATTACTCTGAACACAAGCCCAACCGACTACAATCCGGTCAAGCAATTACGCCTACAGCGCTTCGACGGACATCATTGGCAGTTGTTCACGGATATAATCGAAGAGTGAAACGCAGAAGGTGCCGCGCCGGCCCGCGTGGTTCAACGGGCTTGAGGAGGCAATTCTAAGCCTCGACGAACACCCTGCCAGAGGCGCCTCCACTCCTGAGGACCGCAACCTCCGCCATCTGCTGTACGGGCGCAGGCGGTATCGTTACCGGATTATCTACGCGATTGACGAGCGCAACCGCATCGTGACGGTGCTGCCTATCCATCACGGCGCTCGCGATGCTTTCGTGCAGGAGGAGACGGATGACGATGCATAATACCAGCCGCCCGAGACATCGAACTCTTCAGGCGAAAGACGGGCGGCTGGTATCTTATATAAATAATCCCGACGCTGCCGCTGGTGCCGTTGCTGGTGATCCACCTGCGTCATCACAGCCCGTCTCGTCCGAGATAGCGGTCCGCGTCCTGCTGCAACAGCAGCCGATCGTTCAGCAGTGCCTGCGTCACTGTCCGCACCCTATTGGCATATGCGGTTCCCGGATAACGCTCCGCCAGGGAAGGCCGCGGATCGTTGCCGCGTTCCGCCTCGGTATTCGCGAACGCCAGGAACGAGCCGTCGCGGTCAGCGAGTTCGCCCTCGGGGTACGGGGCGGCATAGAGATTCCATCCGGTGAAGGTCCCGCGCGGGACCGCGATATCCGGGAGCCGTATCCCTGCGCTGTTCATTCCCGTCCGCGTCCACCTGAGGCACCAGCGTGACATAGGCGCGGCTCGCGGGCACCGGATCGGTCCAATCGCCCAGCGGCGGCGCATCGTTCGCCGCACGCGGCAGGATTGATCCCGGTATTGCCGGAAATGCCACTTCTTCCGCCGGCACCAGCGTTCCGTTATCGATCCGAGGCACTCGGCTGTCCGGCGGCGTCCGCCCGGAGGAAACCCAGTCATCCAGCGCCACCAGCAGCGCCCGAACGGCTGGCATCGGATCGTGCCAGTTCCGGGGGTTGGTGCATGGTCCGTTGTCCGTCGGCATCGCCGCCTTGCCGCCATGTTGCGTCCCCGGCAGCAGATACGCCCGCACATTCGCCGGCAGCGCGACATCCCGCGTACCGAGCGGATCGGTGTGCAGCAGGGAAGCTCCTTTCTGCCAATACTCGGTCGAGGTGTTGGTCTCGATCAGCAACGGATCGGTTGCATCGCCGCGCATCAGCGCTCCGCTGCGGCCGGTGACCGGATCGTCCATCGACGCGGAGGAATGCGGGAATTCCACTTCGGGGAAGTCATGATCTTCATGCCAGGTCCGCGTCCGGAATGGCTGCCCGAACGGTGTGTTGAAGAAAATTCTTCCGATGCCGGCTACATGGGTGAACACGCCGTCAAACACCCGGCGTCCGTCTTCATCACCATTGAAGCCTTGCGCGATGTGGTCCCGCAAGTAACGACCGGCCTGGGAAATTCCGAAAGCCAGCGTGTGCTCGACCGGCCGCCCGATCAGGTCCGCGCCATGATGCCGAAAGTAACTGACCATATCTCGCGTCGCCGCGTGCCCGATGCCTAGCACCCGAGGCTTCGTCGCCTGATACCGCACCTCGTAAATCGACCCCGTCTCGATCGCTGTCAGACGGCCGCACCGTCCGGATATCCACCATCTCGGACGGTAGAGAAATTCGTGGTGCCGTCTGCGTGCGCCGTACTGTCACGCGGGCCGCACCGACCGCCTCGTAGGCCAGCTTGAACGCCTCGTGCACGCCGAGCCGCGTTCCGGAGACGAATTCCTCCCGGATTGGTTTGGTGATGCCCTCGATGACCGGTACATCCAGCGATAAGCCGGTCGCTTTCGGTGCCGCAGGATCCCATCCGGTCCAGAGCAGGGAAAATCCTAACCGCAGCGGCAGCGCGTTACCGAGATCCTTGGGGGTTTCAGGCTGGTTGCCGGCCGCCCCCGCGCATAGATTGGCGAACAGCATGATCCGCCCACGGTTGTTCACCTCGTAGAGCAGCCGCCCGTTGCCCCTCGCCGCGTCCACCGGCCGCAGCAAGACAAAATCGGACCGGTACGCCACCAGCCCATCCGCGTTTACGCGGCGCCTGGTCCAGGAGTGCGATTGTTCGGTTACGCGGATGTGCCGGATCCAAAAGGCCGGTCGCTACGCCATCGATGCGCTCATACGCACCTACTTCACCGAAGGAAGCTCCGCCGACAAACGGGGAGCGGCGATTGATTTCAATGTTGACGATCATGACCGGTGCAACTCCGTTTCGCTCGGCGCCTGCAATTCCTCGCGCGTCCTCTCGAGAATGATATCGCGCATGACAAAGCCTTTTCCTTTGACCCAGGGACGCCGCGAGCCGGTATTGGAGGACGAAACAGCGCCGATGGCAACGCGATGCCCCTAACGTCGAGAGCTGAAAACGGGTGGCGGAAGGGCGATCAGATCAGACATTGAGCCGTTGCAGGAAATTGCGCAGCCGGGTGAGCAGCACGTCGGATCTGCCGCCGGCGATCTCCAGGTTGGCCTCTGTCTCGCAGCGGATCCAGGCGCTGCCGCGCCGCGCCTGAGCCTCCAAGCTTTTCGACAGCTCTGGCCTGACCCGCATCACCGCGGCGATCGAGGCTTTGTCGAGACGATAGGCCGTGACCGGCGTCATGGCGGTAGCGGTGAACAGCGCCGTCTGGCCCAAGATCATTGGCATCGCCGCGATGCTATCGGCCGGGCTGGCCCGTAACAGCACACGCGTGCCGTTCGCGTCCGTGCGGGTTACGTCGACCGTGCCCGTGGCAATCAGGAAAATCGCCTCCGGCAGTTCGTTCTGCTGCACCAGGATGTCACCGGTCTGGTAGCTCGCGGCTTCGAAATGTTCGGCGAAGATGCCTCGCTCATCCGGCGCCAGCTGGCCCAGCAGATCCGACTCCGCCATCAGATCATCGAGTGTCGGCACGGGTGCCGCGGGCAGCGGCTCGATGCCCGGAGCACCGAGGCCGATGCCGGCGTGGCGCAAGTGCCGATGGATCAGTTCGAACGCTTCCGTGCGGGCTTTTTCAATGTCGCGGCTTGTGCCGACGGTAAAGCGCACCTGATACAGATTTCCGTCCCGCTGCAGCCCCGAGCAATTCACCGCGGGCTTGGGTGACGCCAGGGGAATGCGGCAGGCCTGAACCGCCGACTGCAACGCGGCAACGCAGCGGCGGGGGTCCACCGCGGCATCGATGCTGATCGTCAGCGACACACTGCGCGTCGGTGTCGGCGCACTGCGGTTTTCCAGGCGCGACTTGGCAATCACGCTGTTCGGGATGACCGCGATACTGTTGTGCAGTGTCGAGATCTGGGTGGAGCGCCAACTGATCTGCATGACCTGGCCCTCGATGCCGCCTTCCACCCACAGGCTGTCACCGGGCTTATAGGCGTGCTCCAGCCCCATCGCGATGCCGGAGAAGACGTCCGACAGTGTGCTCTGCAGGGCCAGGCCCAGGACGATGGCGATGACGCCGGAGGTCGCGATCAGGCCGCCGATCGGCACTTCGAAAACGAAGTTCACCACCGAGAGCGCGGTCGCCGTGTAGATCGCGCCGGCCAGCAGATCCGCGACGATCTGGGTCTCCCGCGGACGGCCTTCCAGCACCACGATCAGCCGCAGGATGCCGACGGCGACGCGCGCGCCCAGGACCCACCAGCCGACTTCAGCCACATGCGCCCAGATCCGGATGGCCGGCGAAAGGAACGTCGCCGTTACCGTCGGAAGGCCAATGGACCGCTGCAGCAGCCATGTCAGCGCGCCGAAAGTGACCAGTCGGATGACGAGGCGGAGCCACAGCGGCCGGGTCGCGTCTCGCCGCGCGTCGACGAAGGTCACCAGCCAGCAGGACGGTCGCGAGGGAAAGCGTTACCCAAGGCGCATTCATGTCGATAGGCGGCAGCACAGTAGTCAACCCCATTTGTTTGGACGGGAACATTCTATGCGATAGTCGAAGAGACAGCTATCTCAGGGTGGGTTTTGGCTATGGTCCTGATGGCTACCTGGACCTGTTTTGCCGACCACGATAGTCGGAGCACCGAAAGGGTCGCCGCTATTTCAGTTCTACTGACAGACGTGTCGAGAAAATTTGCAAGAAGCCGGTCAATACATCACGTCGCCGCCATTCGGGGACAAGGTCGCCCCCACGAAGAACCCGCCATCCGGCCCAGCCAGAAGCAACGCTGTAGCTGCGATTTCCTCGGGGCGTCCAAATCGGCCGACCGGGAGAGCATCGATGAAGGCCTGTCGGTCGGCCGGGTCCATGGTCGCCGTCAAGTCCGTGTCGATGGGTCCCGGTGCGACCGCGTTGACCCGCACGCCCTTTGGGGCAGCCTCCCATGACAATGACCGGGTGAATCCCATGATCGCAGCCTTGGCGGCGGAATAGGGTGCTGCGTTCACCGCGCCCTTCAATCCGCGTTGCGACGCCACGTTGATGATGCAGCCGCGGCCACGGGCAATCATGCCGGGATAGACTGCCTGCGCCATGAAGAACATGCCCTTCATGTGCACCGCGAAGATGCGGTCGAAGTCCGCCTCGGTATAAGCCTCGAATGGCTTACGGATGTTCATCCCCGCGTTGTTGAACAGGATGTCGATGGGTCCGAGTTGGGCCTCCGCCTCCGCGGCGAACGCCTTGCCCGCCGCGATGTCCGACACATCGAAGGACCGATGCATCGCACGGCGGCCGAGCGCGGTGATGTCCGCGGCGGTGCGGTCGGCGTGCGCACCATCATCCAAATGACAAAATGCGATGTCCGCGCCTTCCCGCGCAAACGCCAGTGCCGTGGCCCGGCCAATTCCGCGCGATCCGCCCGTGATCAGTGCCACCTGCGCCTGCAATTTCATCCTCGATCCTTCCTTGCGCGATGCTGCATCGCATCCCAGGCATGTTGCCCGCGGAACAGGCATGCACCAAGCTCCGCGACATGCAAATCGCCCGAACCCTGTCGGACCTGCGTCAGTCCTGTGCTGCTCTTCGTCGCTCGCATGAGGCCGTTGGGCTCGTCCCTGAAAACCGCTCTTCTGCCTCGGTTAATCATCATAACATCGGGCGCGGAACACGCAGCCGCCGCAACTTATCTCCTGAAATGTTTTGAGCAGTTGGGGAGCCGTTGATGCCGAGGACGGACAGACCAATACCGATGCCATCTTCGACGGTAACCGCATCCTGTCCGCCTACCCGACCGACGAGGCGAAGCCCTGCAAGGGATGGGGTGCACAGCCCGCATGAGCCGGCGCGGCGCATTCTTGTGAGCGAAACTGGCATCGGAGCTACTTCTTCCGCATGTGGGAGCTGACCGAGGAACCCGACGAAATAGCCTATGCCCGTGTATCGACAGACGGGCAGGGCGTTGACGTGCAGGTGCCTCAGCTAAGCGCGGCTCGCTGCAAAACTGTGCTCCGCGAGGCGCGTCGGGCGCTGCGTTAGGCGCCAACCGCCACTCCCGTTTTACTGAAGAGGTCTATGCCTATCGTTTTTTGATGCTGTGAACTGTTTCACTGCGCTTGTCCTATTGCGGCGGAAAGATGGCATGCACAGAAAATCAGGACTGGAAACGGATATGCCGGACAGTCAATTCGAAGCCTTCGGTCGGCCAAATGCCGCACGGAACGCCAACGGGGCTACAACACCCGCGTTCGACCATGCCCTCGCCGACGCCACCCGGCTTTTGGAACATGCTGCCAGCACCGGACTGTTTCCGGATGAAGGCCCGAACGCTGCAGACGTCGTAATCCCTAACCTGATCCAGGCGGTAGAAGCCACCCGCGCCCGCGCCCTAACCGCAGATATTACCGTCGCCTTTTGGATTGCTTACGGGCGCCTCGCCCGCCTCACATCGCCAGTCTCGGCGGCATCGCTGGCCGCTAGCGAACATGTCCCCATGCTCGGAATGAAAATCCGAGCCAGCCTGATCGTATGTTGGTCATCGCCTCCTCGATCTTCCTGTTCATGAGCACCGCCACGCTGACTGAAACGCGAGACCTTATCGACCAGCAGAACATAGCCGCTCTAAAGCTGCGGTCAGATCTCCAGTTGATGCGCAACAGCACGGAAGATGGGAACGGAACATCGAGCCATAGCACGTCGGTCATCGCTGACCGCGTGTTCGAAGAAACAGTAGAGTTTTCGCGCAAGAGTGCCTGGCTTCTGCAGTCCGCCAGCCGGCTGAACGGCTCATTTACCCCGTGGTGGAGTACCCTGTCCGTCGCCGACGTTACGTTCAATGACGAAAATAAAAAGGGCATGAACCATCTGAACGTGCCGCCAGAATTATCGACTGTCACCCAAATCGAAGACGAAGCTGCCTATCAAATACGGGTCTATCAGAATATCCGCGACTACGCGCTTGGCCTTTTCGAGATCAATTCACTTATCTATATTGGCTTCTCTACATATCTTCTGCCAACTATCTACGCGTTGCTCGGTGCCTTCCTCTATGGGTTTCGCATGTATTCCCGGCTGATCCGCCGCAAGGAGTTCCTGCCGTCCGCCGCGCACAGTGCACGCTACTTCATCGCGGCAATCGCTGGGCTAGTGGTCGGCTTGTTTGGCTCTCTGTTGCCCAAGGGAATGGCAATCCCACCGCTGGGGGTGGCCTTCCTGGTGGGCTACGCGGTTGAGGCCTTCTTCTCGCGGCTGGACGGTTTGATCCGCAAGTTCAAGGGCGAGGGTGCTGGCGCGGCCTTGACGGCCACAAACGGGTCGCGAGCCGCCCCGGCCGCGGAATAGCGCTGCCGCGGTTGTTGCATCGACCCAAGGGCCGCGGCGAAGAATCCGTTGCGGCCGGGAGAAGAACATGCCGCCGGATTTTGACCCGGCGGCCGGGTTCGGCGGAAACTACCCGCGAAGGCAGGGAGGCAAGAATGCAAGCCAATCCGTTGCGTGCGAGCGTTGACCGCGGGGAGGTGCAGATCGGTACCTGGGTCAATCTGGTTCGCAATCCCGCAATACTGACCTTGTTGAAAGCTGCCGGCCTCGACTTTGCTCGGGTGGACATGGAGCACTCGACACCGTCGATCGAAACGATCGCCGACATGGCATTGCTGGCACGCGGGCTGAATTTTCCGATCGTCGTGCGGCCGCCGACGGCCAACAGAGAATGGATTACCCGGTTGCTCGACGTCGGCGTCTGGAATCTGCACTGCCCCCAGGTCGAAAGCGCGCGTCACGCTGCCGAGATCGTCGCGGCATCACGTTACGCGCCGCGTGGCCGGCGCGGCAACGCGGGACATAGTCCGGGAACCGACTACGACATGACGGGAAGCGCTGCGGAGCGGCGGGCTTTCGCCAACAAGCAGGTATTCGTCACGGTGATGTTTGAAACTGCCGCCGCCTTCAGCGATCTGGACGAAATCGCCGCGATGGATGGGATCGACGCACTCACGATCGGACCCGCGGACCTGGCACAGGATCTTGGGGTGTTCGGCTTGCCCGAACAGGCGCGCGTGCTGGATGAGAAGCGAGACCAAATTCTCGCGGCTGCCAAAAAACACGGCAAGACTTGTGCAATGCTTTGCAGTAGCAAAGAGCAGGCGCGTCACTGGAAAGAGGCAGGAGCGTTGTTGCTTGCCTATTCCAGCGATAGCGAGATCCTGCACAATACGTTCAAGCAGGCAATGATCGAGATCAAGGGATAAGGGCAGATAGAAGTAGCCGAGCCGAGGTCACGATTGGCTGCTGGCATCAGCGTGGCGCACCGATCTTCCAGCAAGACTTGACGAAAGCATCATCGCAGCCTGGGCCCCGCGTCCATCCCCATAAGAACCCGTCCGCCGAGCGGATACCACTCGGGGGCGATGTTGGCAGTCTGCCCGACGACATGCAGGTCGCGCCAGCACTCCGCGAGGCGGCTTTCCTGCTTGAACGAGGTGCTGCCACCCAGCCGGTACATCAGGTCCATCGCATCGCGCGCGCAATCGGCGGCGAATGTAGCGGCGAGACGGCACCGAGCCCGCTGTTCCAGCGTGGTCTCCTCGCCGGACGCTATCGTGTCCCACAATTCGCGGATCGTCGCGGCGCGATAGATCCGCCCGGCGTTGAGCATCGAGTCCGCCCGTCCGACCGCCTCCTGCACCTGAGCGCTGTCGCACAACAGTGCCGAACTCGCGCGGCCACGCGGCACCTTGCCGCCGGCCAGCTCGATCAGCGCATCGATCCCCGCACGGGCAATGCCGGTCAACACGGAGCAGTGGTGCGGGCCGACCCAGGCGACACTCGGCATCGCATAGGTGATGCCAGGCCAGTGTGCCCACTGATTGTCCAGCGGCGCGCCGACATGCGCCATGACGCGGCGTTCCGGGACAAACAGGTCCTCGACCGTCCAGTCGAAGCTGCCGGTACCGCGCATGCCGGTGACCTCCCAGCTTCCTGGAATGACCGTGACCTCATGCTTGGCGAACGTTCCGCGCCAATATCCTGGACCCCGATCCGGAATGGCGAAACTGCCGGTCATCCAGGCCGCCTCCTGGCAGCCGCTGCCGAAGCTCCAGCGGCCGGTGACACGATAGCCGCCGTCTACCGGCACCGCCGTCCCGCCACCCGGCACCGCGGTGCCGGCAAGGATCGTGTCGGCGCCGTTCGCGTAGATCTCCCGCACACCCTCGTCCGGGTAGCCCAGCGTGATCAACTGCCCGACGCCATTGTTGGCGACGTTCCAGCCGGCAGACCCCAGACCCTCCGCCAGCAGTTCGACGACGCGCTGATAGGTCAACGGATCGGCCTGCAGGCCGCCCATCGAACGGGGCATCAGCAGGCTGTAGAACCCGGCCGCGCGGAATTCCTCTACCAGCTCGGGCGGCAGCCGCTGCTCTGTTTCCACCTGGTGTTTGTAGTCGCGGAGCTTCGGGCGCATGGCTGCGGCGGCGCGGACCACCGGTTGAGCGTCTATGTCGATGGGCAGGCGCACCTCTTCAGCAATCGCGTCCATCATTTGCCTCCGTCGTCCCAGACCCGGGATGATGACTCCGTTCGTGTCACGCGGCTATAGCTTGCCCCCAGGGCGAGGCCCAGGGCGAGACAGGGACCTGGCCCAGCTAGATGCCCAACGGTGCTTCAATTCCGACCGCGCGCTTATAGGCTGCCCTGACCTCCTCGCAGACCGCCTGTGTATCCTCCCTCAGGTTCCGAGGTGTTATCGCGATAAAAGCGATCTCCCAGTCCTCGGGGACCGGCTTTCCGACTTTCGGTACGAACGCATGCGGTGCACCCGGCGAATTGTGGAAGTGGTCACCGCCGGACACCGGGATGAGGACGGGTTGTCCGTCCTTGCCGATCGAAAACGCGTCCGCTTCACCGACGACATACATCGAAAACTGGTCCGTTCTGCTTCGGGCGTGTCTATGCAACTCGACCTTCCGCAAAAACACCGCGGCGACCAGACGGCCTTGGCGATTGCGGCCGTTTGGCCAAGGACCCGGGCCCGTCAAGTTCATGGGCGTCGGCAGAATGTGCGTCTCCCGGCTGAGGACTTCTCGCAGGGCTTCCTTCGGATTGAATTCGCTTTCCCGTCCAGCGAACGAGGCTCGGACTGCCTCGAAGTCTTGATAGACGGATTTCATCCACGCCCGTTCGTCCTCCTCCAGTTCGTGATCCAACAATGGGAGGCTCAAAAGGTCGGACATTGATGTTTCCTGTGCGCGTGGCGGGGGAATAGCTTGTTGCGGCTGCACCCAACCATCGTTGTCAAGTTGCCATCATTCCACGGCTGGGGGCGCCAGACCAGACCGGCGGCGGCCCAGGATCCCTAACCCTCAGATACGCATCGCCGAAAATCGCCCGTGACCACGACAAACGACGCGTATATGCCGGAATCCCAACCAAACGCGCATGCAACGAGGTATCAAACCACCCCGATGGATGAAGCTCGCGACAGCCCCGAATACGATCTTGCCATCATCGGCGGAGGCATCAACGGTTGTGGCATTGCCCGCGACGCCGCGGGCCGGGGCTGGCGGGTGTTTCTGTGCGAACAGGGCGATTTGGGCTCCGGAACGTCCAGTGCGTCCACCAAGCTGATCCATGGCGGGTTGCGATACCTGGAAAACCATGAATTTCGTCTGGTGCGCGAGGCGCTACTGGAGCGTGAAGTCCTGTGGGGTATCGCACCGCACATCATCTGGCCGCTGCGTTTTGTCTTGCCGCATCACAAGCGTCTGCGTCCCGTCGTGGCTGCTGCGGCTTGGCTTGTTCATCTACGACCACCTCGGCGGCCGCAATCGCCTGCCGCCGACGCGCACGCTGAACCTGCGAAACGACCCCGCCGGCGCGGCGCTCAAGCCTGAATTCACCCGAGGTTTCGCGTATTCGGATTGTTGGGTGGAGGATTCGCGTCTGGTTCTTCTGAACGCGTGCGATGCCGCTGAACGCGGGGCGACGATTGCGCCGCGCACCGCCTGCGTGTCGGCGGAACGGTCGAACGGCCGATGGATTGTTACGCTGAGCGATGGTGCGACCGGCCAGCGTCGAATGATCACGCGCGAAGGCCCTGGTCAACGCGGCTGGGCCGTGGGTGGCCGAGGTTGCCGGTTCGGTGATCCGCGCCGGCGTGGCCGCCGCCCCTGTTCGTCTGGTCAAGGGCAGCCACATCGTGGTGCGACGGCTGTATGACCATGATGGCTGTTACATCTTTCAGAATGCAGACGGCCGGGTGTTTTTTCTAATCCCCTACGAGCGCGACTTTACCCTGGTCGGCACGACCGACGAGGACTTTACCGGCGATCCGGCCGACGTGCGGGCAAGTGCGTCCGAGATCGCCTATCTTTGCACGTCGGCAAGTGCCTATTTGCGCGAACCCGTAACTCCCGAGATGGTGGTTTGGTCATACTCCGGCGTGCGGCCGCTCTACGACGACGGAACGTGCGCGCCGCAGCGGGCGACCCGGGACTACGTGCTAAAACTCGATGCGCCGCCTCGACGCGCCTGCCCTGCTTTCGATCTTTGGCGGCAAGATCACCACCTATCGGCGTTTGGCCGAGATGTCGTTGGCGATGCTGCTGCCGCACCTGCCGGCGGTTTCCGGTCAGGCGGCCGGCTGGACCGGGCGCGAGCCGTTACCAGGTGGCGACTTCCCCACGGATGGCTTTGAAAATCAGCTGGCTGCCGCTGTGGCGCGCTATCCGTTTGTGCCCGGATCGATGTTGCGGCGCCTGCTGCGGGCTTACGGCACACGGATCGACCGATTGATCGATGGTGCGACATGCCTCGCCGACCTGGGCAGGGTATTTGGCGCCGACCTTACCGAGGCGGAACTTCGCTATCTGGTCAGCGCGGAATGGGCGCGCACGGCCGCCGATGTCGTCTGGCGGCGTAGCAAGCTCGGGCTCCGGCTGTCCCCCGACCAAATCGCGGCGATTGATGAAGCGATGGGTCCGATGGTGCTCGAAGCAGTGGCTTGATTGTTCACAGGCCAATGCGCCGTGCCACGCGATGGAATCCGTGCGAAATCACTTGGCATCCATCCCCCGACAAGCGCATTCTCCGCCTTGTCCCAGGCACCCGCCGCGGGAGAGTGCGGGCCACATCCCGCCGCCGAAGGCGCAACCGGCCCCCGGAAACGCTCAGGCAAACGGACCGCGACGGGCAGGGATCTCTGGAAAGCCGGACCGCGCGCAAGCGAGGGGTCCGCACCGACGGAGTAAGGGGTCGCAATCCTCGAATCTCTCAGGTACCGTGACAGAGGGGGGTCATCGCTGCCGGCATCCCGCCGGTGGATGGCCCCGTTCGCGGAGATACGTGTGGTTCAGAACGCTCTGCCAGACGACCCCACTCCAACGCCGCTTCAAACGACTCCGCTCGACGCCTGGCACCGCCGCCACGGTGCCCGCATGGTGGCGTTCGCCGGCTATGCCATGCCGGTGCAATACGATCTGAGCGGCGACCTCGCCTCACGCTGCAGGGGAGGCGTTCTCGCCGAGCATCTTCATACGCGCGCTCACGCCGGTCTGTTCGACGTCTCGCACATGGGCCAAGCCATGCTCACGGGATCCGATGTGGCGGCAGCGCTCGAACGGCTGGTCCCCGGTGATATCGCCGGCCTGAAACCCGGCCGCCAGCGCTACACGCTGCTCACCAACGAGGCCGGAGGCATCATCGACGACCTGATGGTCGCCCGCCTGGATCAGAATCGCCTGTTCCTGGTCGTTAACGCCAGCCGCAAGGACGTCGACTTCACCCACCTCGCGACCAATTTGGGGGAGGCCGTCGGGCTTGCTCCACTGGAGGACAGAGCGCTGCTGGCGCTGCAAGGCCCTGAAGCCATTGCCGTCATGGCACGCCTGTCGCCCGATGCCGCCGCCCTTCCGTTCATGGGCATCGCCGCCGCCACGGTTGAAGGTATTGACTGCCTGCTTTCCCGATCCGGATACACCGGCGAGGACGGCTTCGAGATTTCGGTTTCCGCCACTCAAGCGGAAGCCCTTGCCGACATCCTGATCCGGCAGCCGGAAGTGGTCCCCGTCGGGCTCGGCGCCCGCGAACTCGCTGCGCCTCGAGGCCGGGCTTTGCCTCTACGGTAACGATCTGGACGAACTCACCAGCCCGATCGAGGCCGGCCTGACCTGGGCCATCGGTAAACGCCGCAAGCTGGGCTGGGATTTCCTCGGCGGCCTGGTGATGCGGGACCAGCTTGACAACGGCCCGATCCGGCGTCGCGTCGGCATCCGACCGGACGGCCGCGCGCCCGCCCGAGCCCAAACGACGATAATGGCCGAGGACGGAACGGAGGCGGGGGTTGTGACGTCCGGCGGCTTTGGTCCCTCGGTAAACGGCCCGATCGCCATGGGCTATGTCCGGAAAGACCTCGCCGCCGACGGCACCCGGCTGATCCTCATCGTCCGCGGCAAACCGCTCCCAGCCGCTGTCGTGCCGCTCCCCTTCATACCCCACCGATACATACGCTGAAAGGAACGCCCCATGGCCAGCAAGAGTGCGGACAAGCGTTACACCAAAGACCACGAATGGGTTTTGCTGGATGGCGACATCGCCACCGTCGGCATCACCGACCACGCCCAGGAACAGCTCGGTGACCTGGTCCACGTCGAACTGCCCGACCTGGAGCGTGCCGTTACCGAAGGCGAAACCTGCGCCGTCGTTGAAAGCGTCAAGGCCGCGGCTGATGTCTTCGCCCCGCTGGCAGGCAAGGTCGTGGAGATCAACGAAACCGTCGTCGAGGACCCCTCGATCGTCAACAGCGACGCGGAAGGTGAGGGCTGGTTCTTCCGGATTGAACTCGACGACACCGACTCGTTCGAGACGTTGATGGATCAGGACGGCTACGACGAATTCCTGGAGACTTTGTAAGCATGGATGTCGTGGTTGAAGTAAACGTGGATGGCCTGGCCGAACTGGCGGAACTGGAGGAGGGCGACGGCTTCGTTCGCCGCCATATCGGACCGTCCGAGACCGAACTTGCCGCCATGCTGCACGTCATCGGCGCCGCGACACTGGACGATGTCGCGGGTAAGACGATCCCCGCGGCGATCCGTTCCAATGCCGTGCTGGACCTGCCGCCACCCATCGATGAGGCCGCGGTGATCGCCGAACTGCGCGCCCTGGCGGCGCAGAACGTGACGGCGAAAAGCTTGATCGGAATGGGCTACCACGGCACCTTCACGCCCCCCGTAATCCTGCGCAATGTGCTGGAAAATCCAGGCTGGTACACGGCCTATACGCCATACCAGGCTGAAATCGCCCAGGGCCGGCTGGAAGCGCTGCTGAACTTCCAAACGATGATCTGCGAGTTGACCGGCATGCAGATCGCCAACGCGTCCCTGCTCGACGAGGCCACCGCCGCCGCCGAGGCGATGGCCATGGCGCACGCACTGGGCAAATCCGGATCCGATGTCCTGGCGGTCGCAACCGACCTCCACCCGCAAACGCTTGCCGTCCTCGCCACACGAGCCAAGCCGATCGGAATCACCCTGGTTCCTGTCGAGCCGGGCGATCTCGGCGCCATCGGCGCTGCCAATCCGTTTGCGCTGTTGCTGCAGTATCCCGGGACGACCGGTGCGATACGTGACCTGTCGGAGGAAATCGCGACCGCGCACGAGGCCAGCGCTCTGGTTATCGTCGCCACCGATCCGCTGGCACTGGCCCTGCTGACGCCGCCCGGCGAGATGGGGGCTGATATCGTCGTCGGCTCCGCCCAGCGTTTCGGAGTCCCAATGGGCTTCGGCGGCCCGCACGCTGGTTTTTTTGCCACCAAGGATGCGTTCAAGCGCGCCATGCCCGGCCGCTTGGTCGGCGTGTCCCTGGACGCCGCTGGCCAACCGGCCATGCGTCTGGCGCTACAAACTCGCGAGCAGCACATCCGCCGCGAGAAAGCCACCTCCAACATCTGCACCGCACAGGTGCTGTTGGCCGTGATCGCGGGGTTCTACGCCGTGTGGCACGGGCCTGAGGGGCTGCGCCGGATCGCCCGGCGGGTGTCCCTGCAGGCGCGCATGCTGGCCGATGCCGCATTACGGGCCGGGCTGCGTGTTCGGGATGATGCGTTCTTCGACACTTTCGTGGTTGAGGATAGCGGCGACCTGATCGCTCGCGCGGCCGCGGCTGGCTACAATTTCCGAAGTGTCGATGAAACCGGCGTCGCGATCGCGCTGGACGAAACGGTTACGCGCGATGATCTGGTCGCTATCGCAGGTCTGCTAGGTTCCGGCCTGTCGGGCGCTGTTGCGTCGCTCCCCCCGGAACTGCTGCGGGGTTCAGCGTTTCTGCAACAGGCCGCTTTCAATCAGTATCACGCCGAACACGAGATGCTGCGCTATCTCAAACGGCTGGAAGACAAGGACATAGCGCTCAATCGCAGCATGATTCCGCTGGGGTCTTGCACGATGAAGCTGAACGCCACCGCCGAGATGATCGCGATCACGCTGCCCGGGTTCGCCGATATCCATCCCTTCGCGCCAGCGGATCAGACGACAGGGTATCTGACTGTGATCCGCCGCCTGGCGACCTGGCTCTCCGCCGTAACGGGATTCGCAGAAGTATCGCTGCAACCGAATGCCGGCTCTCAGGGCGAATATGCCGGTTTGCTGGTGATCCGGGCATGGCATGAGTCGCGTGGCGAACAACATCGTGACGTGTGCCTGATCCCGTCCTCGGCGCACGGCACCAACCCCGCCAGTGCGGCGATGGCGGGGTTGAAGGTCGTGGTTGTCGGCTGCGACCGCGAGGGCAATGTCGATCTGACGGATTTGCGCGCGAAGGCGGAGAAACATGCCGGCCGGTTGGCGGCATTGATGATCACCTATCCCTCGACGCATGGAGTTTTCGAGCAGCCGATCCGCGATATCTGCGATGTCATCCACCGCAACGGCGGCCAGGTCTACATGGATGGCGCCAACATGAACGCGCAGGTTGGGCTCACCTCGCCCGCTTCAATCGGCGCCGATGTGTGCCATCTGAACCTGCACAAGACATTCTGTATTCCGCATGGCGGCGGCGGTCCTGGGGTCGGCCCGATCGGCGTGGCCTCGCATCTGGCGCCGTTTCTGCCCAACCATCCGTTGCGAGCGGATGCCGGGCCGGCGACGGGGATCGGCCCGGTTTCCGCGGCACCGTTCGGCAGCGCGCTGATCCTGCCGATCTCGTACGCCTATATCCGCATGATGGGCGCCGCCGGCCTGACGCGCGCCACCCAGGTCGCGATTCTATCCGCCAACTACATTGCTCACCGGCTGCGGGATGCCTATCCGATTCTGTACGCCGGGCCCGGTGGGATGGTGGCGCACGAATGCATCATCGACTGCCGCGGCTTCGCCGCCGAGGCGGGTGTGCAGGTGGAGGATATCGCCAAGCGACTGCAGGATTATGGCTATCACGCACCGACCATGTCCTGGCCGGTCGCCGGCACTCTGATGATCGAGCCGACCGAGAGCGAGTCGAAAGCCGAATTGGACCGTTTCTGTGACGCTATGATCGCGATCCGGGCGGAGATTGCCTCGGTGGCGACGGGCCGAATGGATCGAGCGGACAATCCGTTAAAGCATGCACCTCACACCGCGCGAGAGATCATTTCGGATGTATGGACGCATGCCTATTCGCGCGAACAGGCAGCGTTTCCACTGCCTTGGGTGGCCGCCTCGAAATACTGGCCGCCGGTCAAGCGAGTGGACAATGTCTATGGCGACCGGAATTTGGTTTGCACATGCGCCCCGCTGGAGGCTTTCGCTGAGGCGGCGGAGTAGGGCCGCCTTTGCAAGCATCGACCGGTATTACTTCGCCAGGATCCGCGCAAGCTCCAGAAGTTCTGTGTGCATCGGCTTGGTTCGTCCGACGACGTCAGCGAGCGGCGTTCGGGTGACCTCGTTGTTCTGAAAGCCGACCAGTACACCAGCCTCATTGTTACTCAGAGACTTGACGGCACCCACGCCCAACCTTGTCGCCAACAGACGATCAAAAGCGCTGGGCGGAGCACCGCGCACGACGTGCCCAAGCGTGGTTGTACGCAGCTCAAACCCCGTCCTTTTCTTGTCTGCTTCAAAAAAAGCCAGAATTTTGGCGGCGTTCTCCTTAACGCCTTCGGCAATCACCACGATCGCATGGGTTTTGCCGCGTTGATATGCCGCGTGCAGGCGCTGCGGCGATCTCCCTGGCGGAGACCTCGAACTCGGGCGTTGAGATGACTTCGGCGCCGCCCGCGAGACCGGCCATCATCGCGAGGTAGCCGCAGTCCCTTCCCATGGTTTCAACCAGAAAAGCACGATTGTGTGAGGAACCGGTCGTGCGTAGATGGTCGATCGCCTCAAGCGTGACGTTGATGGCGGTGTCACAGCCGATCGTGACGTCGGTCCCGCACAGGTCGTTGTCGATGGTGGAGGCGATGCCCACCACATCAACCCCAAGCTGGCTGAGCATGTACGAGCCGGTCTGCGACCCGTTGCCGCCAATCACCACCACGCCGTCGATGCCGCGTTGGGCGAGATTGCGAAGCGCCTTCGTCCGGCCACTTTCCTCGCGAAACTCCGCTGACCTGGCACTGCCGAGAAACGTGCCGCCGACCTGAATGATGCCGCCCACGTCGCGCGCACTCAGCTGTCGGATCTGACCGTCGACCAGGCCCTGCCAACCCTGGAGCACGCCATATACTGTCATATCTTGATCGAGCGCGCTGCGTGTGACGGCGCGTATAGCCGCGTTCATGCCGGGGGCATCACCACCACTCGTAAGGACCGCGATGTGCTTCATGAATTCGAGACTATGACTGTCTGCCCGGGCAGTCTACCCCAATTATGTTCCTTCTTGGTACGCAACTAAAGATGGGCAAGTGGCCTACCTGAGAACACTTCCCACGCTAACAAATGCGCGCTTATGCATCGTCATCCGTTTCCCTGCTGCACGGAACCATCCCGAGCGCGCGTGACGGATATGCAGCACCGTCACGATGCGGTCTCATGCGTCTGAGGTCAGGCCGACGCGGCGATACCCCGAGAACCCGTGTCTGGTAGAGCGAATTGGCCTCTTGTTGAGCGGCGGCTTCTCGCCTCGGCTTGAGCATCCGTGAGATTTCGGCGACGCCAAGCGCTCGGGGTCTCGCCGACGACGCGTCGGAACAGCTTCGAAAGGTGTGCCTGATCCGCCAGGCCACACGCGAGGGCAATTTGACTTAGCGGATCTTCCGTTGTCAGCATCAGCTTCTGGGCCAATTCCAGCCTCAGCCGAAGCATGTGCATGTGCGGAGTAGTCCCGAAGGTTTCTTTGAACGCACGGGAGAAATAACTGACACTGAGCGCGACTTGCTCGGCCACCTTATTGAGGCGCACCGGGCGGTCCAGGTTCTCCCTCAGATACCGATCTGACCTTGCGCTTCTGCCACGGCGCCAGACCACCGCGGGCGCTGGCCGATTCAACCGCGGCCGGCGGCGTAAGGAACGTTACCAACTGCGCCACCGCCGCGCGCGTGGCTTCCGGATTTCGCTCCATGGCCCGGCGGAGGTCATCGAGAAGTTGGTCGGCCGAAAACCCCTCATACCTGCCGTTCTGCGAGCACGCGCTCGGATGCCAACTCAAAGAGGGGGATGCGTGAACTTCCCCCGTCGGGAGGCGTCGAGCGTCGACAGACCAGTCAGCAAAACCTGACCCGCCATTTGGCGGCCTCGCCACGTCCAAGCTTTCCTTGACCACGAAGACGGGAGGCCATTCGTGTTCCGACCAAGCGTCTTCTGGTCGAGAACGGCTTTCCCCTCGGCTAAGACGAGCATACGAACCCATCGAATGCCTCCCTCTGAGCGGCAACCAGTCCGCGGACACAGCCCCATTCACTGGCTGCCTCAAACACATAGGCATGGCTCCGGAAAGCGCCCGTTATGGATTGTGAGCGCCGCTGGCAGTTGCTGTTAGTAGCTGTGAGCGGCGGGAGTGCGGGGTCAGCAAGGCCGCGAAGTTGGACAGCGGGCCGCGCTGCTCAGGGAGACTGCCAGCTAGCCCAAGGTCGCCAACAGGCGTTCGGCAACCTTCAGATCCGCTGTGTCTGAGCCCTCCAGGAACTGCCCGAATACCGGCTGCAGTAGCGCCCGGCCACGCTCGGAACGCCCCTGAGCGGCGAATAGAGCTGCCAAGTCGGTCGCGGTGCGCAACTCCCATGCGCGCGCGCCCTGACGCCGGCTCAGCTCGAGGGATTGCATAAAGGATGATTCCGCTTCGGCAGCATTAGACTGGGACTTCGACAAAAGAAGGCGTCCCTTTACCCGTAGCAGCTCCGGCATGTATGCGGCGTCGCCGTTTGTCTCCACCCGTTGGATCGTCTCGTTGATCACCTTGATGGCTTCGGAGAACCGTTCGATCGCTCCAAGTCCTTCGGCGAGCGAGATATCGAACTCTGTGGTGATCAGCTCGTAACGCACCGCGTGAATTTTCTCTAGAGATTCCCTCAGGCTCTCCACGCCGTTTTTGGCATCGCCCCGGCGAATGGCCAGCTCCGCTTTGCGAGCCTGTCCGACGGCGACGAGTGGCTCCAGGGAATAGGATTCGGCTCGGGAAATACACGATTCTATGTGCGCTTCGGCGCTTCTGAGATCGCCCGTCCAAAGGAATACCGACGCACCCCACGCCAAGACGGAGACTAGTGATGCGGGATGGTCCATCCGTTCAGCGTCCTTGATGGTCTGGACTGCGCGCTCCACGGCTTGAAACGGATGGCCTTGCAACCAAAGCGTCCGCGCCAAGGCGATGCCGGCTCGATAGTGCCGGTCGTAGGCCAGATAGATTGAGCGGGTCCGCTGGGCGCTCGGCCAAATCGGCAGCAAAGCTTCGAGCTCGATGCGGGCGACGCCAAGGTCACCCATGACCAGCAGTGACCTCCCCAAGATCGAATGGGCTAACGTGATACCGGCCGGATCATCAATGGTCTCGGCAAGGCCCCGGCAGCGCGTTGCGTAATCCAAAGCAGTTTTGAAATCCCCGGCGCGGAAGTGAAACATGTGCAGCATGCCGAGCAGTGCCGCCTGGTGGAGAATGTCACTGCGTTCTTCGGCGATTGCCAGGCTTCTGTTCAAGGCCGAACGTGCCGCATCGCCCTCTCCTTGCATCTGCATTGATGAAATTCCGATCCCCGCCTGGAGATGCATCTCCTCGGATCCTCCGCGGGCGGTATCGTCGAGCGCGAGTATTGCCCGCTCCGACCATCGGTGACATTCCGGTAGCAACGACATCACTAAGAAAATCGGCACGGCCGCAGCAGCGAGTCCGATGCCAATTTCGCGATCGCCGTTGACGCCGAAGCACCATTCCAGGGCCGCACGGGCATTGTTCAGCTTGTCAAGGTGCGGCGCGCGTTCCGTCCCGGTCGACCAGGTCGACCATTCGGCGCTGTTCTGCTCCAGCCATTCTCGATAGTAAGTCGCGTGGCGCGCGGCGATATCGGCGGCGTCGTCATCGTTGATTTCCAGGGCGTATGCGCGTGTCGTGTCCAACAGCCTGTAGCGCATCGTTGTCCCGACGCGATTGGTCGAGACCATCGACTTGGCGACGAGGCTGCCAACGGCTCCGAGGATCAGAACCTGGTCGATGGTCGCGCTCGTCGCGACTGCCCGCGCCGCCTCGAGCGTAAAGTGGCCGACGAATACAGCAAGTCTGCGAAGCACCACGCGTTCCACTGGGGACAGCAGCCCGTAACTCCAGTCCAGCGTCGCTTGCAGTGTCCTCTGACGTGGCGGCGCCGTGCGCTGCCCCAGCCACGGCAGTGTCAGGCGTTGCTCCAGAAGCGCCGCGGTTTCCTGCAGGCCGTAGGCCTCAACCCGTCCGGCGGCCAACTCGATCGCCAGTGGCACACCGTCGAGCTTTCGGCAGATGCTCGCCACGATCGCGGCGTCCGCGTCATCGAGGTCCAAGCAGATGCCACCCGCTTCCGCGCGCTCGAGGAACAGTTGGACCGCGGGAAACGTCAGAGCGATCGCGCCGGTGAGCCCCGGATCGTCGGGCGGAAAGCTAAGCGGCGCCAGCCTGTGGACCCGCTCGCCTTGCACCCTTAGAGCTTCGCGGCTGGTCGCCAGGATATGGACCTGAGGGGCTGCCAGAAACACCCGTTCCGCCAAGCTTGCAGCGGCTTCAATGATATGTTCGCAGTTATCGAGGATCAGAACCATCTTCTTGTCGCGCAGATACGCGATCAGGGCGGGTATCGGGTCGTCGGATTGAACCGACAGCCCCAGCATCGAGGCCAGCGAAATGGCCGCCAGATCGGCATCCAACAACGCTGCAAGATCAACGAAGAGCACCGACCCGGCGAACGCCTCCAGCAGATCATGCGCAACCGCCACGGCGACCGTGGTCTTGCCGACTCCGCCGGAGCCCACGATGGTGACGAAGCGCGAGGCGGCGAGCTGAACCGAAAGGGTGAGAATACTGTCCTCGCGCCCGACCATTCGCGTCGAACGGGCTGGGAGGTTTGCGTCCGGGATGATCGTCGCGGCGTCCGCGTTGTTCTCGCTGGCTTTGCCTGCCGACAGCGAGATCGGAGCGACGAAGCAGTAACCCCGCCCGGCATGAGTGGTGATATATCGTGCGCCGTCCTTCCCGTCGCTGAGCGCCCTGCGCAGCCCCGCGATGTGAAACCGTAAGCTGCCTTCTTCCACGGTGACGTCGGGCCAGACCTGGGCCAATAGTTCTCTTTTGCCAACCACCTCGTTTGGGCGGGACACCAGAGCGATCAAGATGTCGAGCGTGCGCGAGCCCAATTCGACTGGTGCGCCTTCCTTCATCAGAAGGCGTTCGCTAGCGACCAAGGTGAACGGCCCGAAGGAGATTACGTCTGTAGTGCGCGCCACCCGCTCTGTAATCATTGCGTCAACTTTTGTCACCGCCTGACCTGGGCACACCTTAGGTCAGCGGTCAGTTTCGCGCCATGGGGGCCGCACCGTAGGCCATCGGGAGCTCGAGACGCTCGAGATGATAGTCGCCAATGCGCTGAATCACGGCAATCGGTGGAAAATTCGCGCAGTCCTGTAAAAGCACCGACCGGGCTTCGAGAGTAAATTCGTGGTGGCGGGTTGACCCGTCCAACCCGAGGCCAAACCCAGCGATTTGAAAGAAACGGAGATGTACCAAGATACCTCGAGCGTGGCCCTGATCAGTGGCGCCTCCTCGAGCATCGGCGCGATCTATGCCGACCGATTGGCACACCGTGGCTATGACCTTGTTCTGGTTGCGCGAAATCGACAGCGCCTGGAGATCGTCAGCGCGCAGATTGCTCGCAGAACCGGGCGCAGGATCGAGGTGCTGGCCGCCGACCTGACCGATCCAGCCGATCTCGCGACGGTCGAACGGGTGCTGCGCACCGATCCGCGCATCTCGATGCTGGTCAACAACGCGGGGATAGGAGCCACCGCGCCGCTGCTTGGCTCCGAAGTCGATAAGATGAGCCAAATGATCGCGCTGAACGTCGGCGCAATCACGCGGCTGACCTATGCCGCGGCTCCGGCCTTCGTCGCCCGCGGCGCCGGGACAATTATCAATATCGCCTCGATTGTTGCCGTCCATCCCGAGATTCTCAACGGCGTGTATGCGGGCACGAAGGCCTTCGTGCTCGCCTTTAGCCAGTCGCTAAATCATGAGCTGGCCGACAAGGGCGTGCGTGTCCAGGTAGTGCTTCCCGGCGCGACCGCCACCGACTTCTGGGGCATCGCCGGTATTCCGGCCGAGCAGCTTCCCTCAGAGTTGGTGATGCCGGCGGGCGAGATGGTCGATGCGGCGCTGGCGGGACTTGATCAAGGCGAGTTGGTAACCCTGCCGTCGCTGCCGGATCTGGCTGACTGGAAGGCCTATGAGAGCGCCCGCCAGGCTCTGTTTCCAAGTCTTTCCCGTTCGTCGGCTGCTTACCGCTATCGCGTCCCCAGCCGCTCCGCCGTTTGAAACGACATCCAACGCCAGTCTGCCGCTTTCCGAAGTTGGCCCTCGCTCCTCGCTCTTCCAAACATAAAGGAAGTTTACCCTGGGGACCGAACAAAAAGTTGCTGTCGTTACTGGCGCGTTGCAGAGCCGCCGCGATGCGGGTGTCGCCACAATCCGGGCCTGATCGGTTTGGGACCATCGGGATACCAGGTCATGCGCCTTTGCGGGGTGTCGTCTGGGGACAGCCACACGCACCGTGATCTTTCTTTCCGGTGGCCACGTCATTTCCCAGACGAATCTAATCGGATCGCGCCAGGCTGGGTGGTATCACCACTCCAGTCCCGCTTTCGGGAAATCGAGCCCGCGATCAATGGAAACCGCCCGCCAAGGCCTGAGAAGCAAGATCGTCGAGGGGGGAGCCCTGTTGATGGGGCGTCAGCTCGCCTCGATGGGCCTTAGCCTGATCGGCCTGCTTCTGATCACGCAAATCATCGGGCCGGCGGCATACGGCCCTTATGTGGCGGCGCTCGGCATCTGCCAGTACGCACAAGGCCTCGGCCAGGCTGGCATCGGCGTCTATCTCGTCCGAGCCCCGGGAGAAGTGACGAGACGAACTTTCGACGTTGCGACAACATTGCTGTTGATTACCGGCATTACGCTGGTTGCGACCCTGGAAGCCAGTCTTGGCCTCATCGCGAGATGGATCCCGATGCCGGGGCTGCCTCCCTTGCTGGCGGTGCTGCTGGTGTCGGTCGTCTTCCAGACCATCGCCGTCGGCGCCAGCGCGCGGCTGGAGCGTGCGCTCGATTTCCGCCGCGTGGCGATGATCGAGGTGGCGGGCCAGTTGCTCTACTACGGCCTCGCCTTGCCATTGGTGTTCACCGGCTTCGGCGTTTGGTCGCTGGTCAGCGGCTGGTGCCTGCAACAGATTTTCCTATGCGTCGCTTTCCACATTGGGGCGCGGTATTGGCCGAGGCTGACATGGGACGCCGCGATCGTCCGCTCGATGTTGAGCTACGCCCTTGGCTACGCCGCGTCGGACTGGCTGTGGCAACTGCGGGGGCTGATCAATCCGCTGATTGTGGGACACTTCCTGCCGGCCGAGGCCGTCGGCCAGATCGGTCTCGCGATCAGAATGCTGGAACTGCTGACATTCACCAAGGCGGTCGCCTACCGGCTGTCGGTCGCTGTCCTAGCGCGGGTGCAGCACGAGCCGGCCAAACTGGTCGAGGCGACCACGGACGGTATGCGTCTGCAGACCTTGGCACTTGGCCCTGTCCTGATCGGCTTCAGTTGGTTCGGCGGCAGCCTGCTGGCGCTGGCGTTTGGCAAGCGCTGGGATCCGGTGATGGTGGTCTATCCCTACCTGGCCGTGAGCTATTTAACCAACGCTCAGTTCAACATGCATGTTTCGGTCCTCTTTGTGTTGCACCGTAACTGGGCGGTGTTCCTGTTCCACGTCGTCCATATCCTCTTGTTTGCCGGCGCAGCCTGGGTCTTGGTCAATCGCTGCGGGATCGCGGGCTACGGTTATGCCGAGATGGTGGCATTGCTGAGCTATCCGGTGCTTCACCGGTCGCTACGCCAGGTGATCGGATCGCCGGACTATGGCATCGCGGTCTTTTGGTGGGCGGCGGTCGCGATCGGGTTGTTCTGGCAGGACCTCGGACTTTGGGATATTGCCGTCCCGATCGTCGCGCTGCTGTGTCCGCCGTCGTTACGACAATTGAGGGTCTATTACCGCATGTTCGCGATCAGCCGCCGGCATGCCACCTGACCAGCGATCACATCACTGGTCCGGCAACGTAGTCTGTCGCAGCTTCCCATAAACCGCCTCCTGCTCGGGGCGGGGGGTCTTCCAATCGGCTTCTAAGTTGCCGTCGGGAGCCTGTCCGGGGAGGTAACCCCAGTCCCACCAGTCGGTGGAAACCGCCTGCCCCCCGGGAGGAACATGTAAACCATCCGGCCCAGTGCCATTCAGGTAAGGCACGATCGTTGCGGCCCAGGCCTTGGCTTGATCACTGACCATCGACGACCCCATCTCGCCAACGAAGATCGGTCCTACGTTCTCGTTGTAAATCCAGCCCCACTCCTCGTTCATCCGCTTGATCAAGCCGGGGCCGCTGCTGACCTTCTGGCCGCTGATCTCGCCGGGATATTCGTGTACCGAGTAAACCAGCTTGTGTGGCACCGCCAATGTCAGCGGATACTCGCGGACCCCCCGGCAATCGCTGTTCGGCGGTTCGACGATGATCAGCTTGGTGGGATCGATCGCCAGGACCGCGTTGCCAACACGAGTATACATCGAGGCGATATCGCGGTCGGAGCCGCCGCCCCACACGCTCATGTGCCGCCATTTCAGCGGTTCGTTGCGCAGATCGTAGCCGATGACCGTCTGGTTGCCGAGGTAGTGCCGAGCGACGAATTCCCAGTCGGCGCGGAATTTTGCGTCCGTGACGGTGCCGGGGTTGCCGCCCCCGTCGGTCCCGTCGGAACTGCCGCCCAGATCGTACCACAGGCCATTTTTCTGCTGTGCACCCCAGTTGTCCTGTTCGCTGTGACCGGCTTCGTTGGTGTGGTTATCCAGGATCAGGCGCAATCCCGCCTTGCTCGCCGCGACCACGATGCGGTCGATCCCGGCGATGTCTTGGTCCTTGGTCGCGTTGACCCAGGAAAGCCGGATACAGTTGAAGCCCAGCTTTGCCATCAGCGCAGTTTGGCGTTCCAGCGGGATTTTGTCGTCCACCTGGTTCCAGCCAACGCAGGCCAGCCTGACGGGCCGTCCCTTCTGGTCGACAATCTGATTACCCTTGGTGCTGAGATCGCCGGGTGGCAGCAAGGTTTGCGACGTCCCCTGGCCAAACGCGGCCGGCAACAGCAGGCCGCCCAACACCAGAACGAGAAAATATTTGCTGGGGCAGCACCCGGGAAGCGGCACGGAACCCGTGGTCCTCAAACGCCGAAGCGATGAAACCAGGTCAACATGCGCTTCCACGCATCCTCCGCGTCCGCCTGCCGGTAACTCGGCCGGTAGTCGGCGTGAAAGCCGTGCGGCGCGTCGGGATAGATGACGATATCGATGATCTTGTGCGCCGCTCTCGCCTTGGCTTCCGCCTGCCTCACGGCATCGACCGAAATGCCCTGATCCTGGCCGCCATACAGACCCAGCAGCGGACATTCGATTTGCCCGGCAATATCCAGCACGCTCTGGGGCTGGATTGGCGAAGGTTCACCACCGATCGGGCCATAAAAAGCGACCGCTGCCTTCAGTCGCGGGTTGTGCGCGGCATACAGCCAAGTCTGCCGCCCGCCGCGGCAAAAGCCCACGACGCCGAGGCGTGTCGCGCTGCCGTCGTGTTGCTGCGCCCACGCGGCGGTGGAATCCAGGTCCGACATATATTGGGCGTCCGGCGTCTTCCAAATCACCTCGCTGAGGATCTGCTTCACATCAGTCATCTTCGAGAGATCGCCGATACGGGCGTAATACTCGGTCGCCACCGCGAGATAGCCAACCTTTGCGAGCCGCCGGCATATGTCCTTGATGTACTCGTGGACGCCGAAAATCTCTTCGTTCACCAGGACGATCGGGAACGGCCCTGTGCGGGCCGGTTTGGCGTAATATGCCGGCAGGTTGCCGTCCGTGGTCGGGATTTCCGTCGCGCCGGCCTCGATCCCGGCCGCGTCGGTGTGGATCGCCTGCGCCTCCACACGCTCAGTGGCCAGCGTGAAACCGCTGATCAGCCCGGTCATCAGCATGCCGCGGCGGGCAAACGGATAGTTCCGAAGACCCGCGATCTCGGTCACATCGGTCATGTCCGCCCCTCCGCCCCGGCGATGGGACAGATCCCGCATGAGGTGCTACCTCATCGCCGTTTGTAGATTCTCATCCAGCTTTGCCAGGAAGCCTAGCGTCGTCATCCACGGCTGATCCGGCCCGATCATGACGGACAGATCGCGGGTCATGTGCCCGGCCTCCACCGTTTCGATGCAGACCCTTTCCAGCGTCTCGGCGAAAGCGGTCACGTCGGGGGTGTCGTCGAACTTGCCGCGATAGATCAGGCCGCGGGTCCACGCGAAGATCGACGCGATCGGGTTGGTAGATGTTTCCTTGCCCTGCTGGTGCTGGCGATAATGCCGCGTGACCGTGCCATGCGCCGCCTCGGCTTCCACCTTCGTACCATCGGGACTCAGCAGCACCGATGTCATCAGGCCGAGCGACCCGAAGCCCTGCGCCACGGTATCGGACTGCACGTCGCCGTCATAGTTCTTGCAGGCCCAAACGTAGTCGCCGTTCCACTTCAACGCGCAGGCGACCATGTCGTCGATCAGACGATGCTCGTAGGTCAGGTTGGCTTTGTCGAACTCCGATTTGAACTCGTTCTGGTAAATCGTCTCGAAGATATCCTTGAAGAAGCCGTCGTAGGTTTTCAGGATCGTGTTCTTGGTCGAGAAATACAGCGGCCAGCCGCGCATCAGCGCGTAGTTGAAACTGGCGCGGGCAAATCCTTCGATGGACACGCGCGTGTTATGCATCGACATCGCCACGCCACCGCCCTCATTGAACCTGTGGACCTCCAGCGTCTGCACCGGCCCTCCGTCCGCGGGCTGGTAGCTCATTGTAACCGTACCTGGGCCTGGCACTTTCATTTCTACCGCGCGATACACGTCGCCATACGCATGGCGGCCGATGACGATCGGATGTGTCCAATGCGGCACCAGGCGCGGAACATTCTGGCAGATGATCGGTTCGCGGAAGATGGTGCCGTCCAGAATGTTGCGTAACGTTCCATTTGGGCTGCGATACATCCGCTTGAGGCCGAATTCTTTTACCCGAGCCTCGTCCGGCGTGATGGTCGCGCATTTCACTCCGACGCCATACAGGGCGATGGCGTTGGCGGCATCAACCGTCACCTGATCGTCGGTCTGATCGCGGTATTCGATCCCTAAATCGTAATATTTCAGATCGATATCGAGATAGGGAAGAATGAGCTTTTCCTTGATGAAACCCCAGATAATGCGGGTCATCTCGTCCCCGTCCAACTCGACAACCGGAGTTTTGACCTTAATCTTTGCCATAATATCCTCTCGGCGGAACACAGCGGGAGCCGGTTCCCCGGTCTTCCGAAACGGTCGGACAATCGCACCCCACGCCTATCAGGGCAAGCTGGAATGGGGCAATCGCGTGACCGTCGCCGCTGCAACTGGCAGGGTTGCCGAGCGACGCGCCGTTTGCGGCATGCGATCTGGACGAGCGGCGCACCGAGATGGCCTGAAGCTACGTCGGGACGTGATGTCCTGACGCTCGTATCGCGCTAAGAGTTCTGCGCTTCCACGTCTTCCGGCTTGGCCCGCGGCAGCAAGATGGTGAACGTCGTCCCCTCGCCCACCACGCTGTGCACCCGCACGCTGCCACCCGACTGGCGCACGAACCCATAAACCTGAGCCAGCCCTAGTCCGGTGCCCTTGCCGATCTCCTTGGTCGTGAAGAACGGCTCGAACAGCCTCGCTTGCACTGCCTCCGGCATCCCCGTGCCGGTGTCCTGGACGGAGAGCACGGAATATTCGCCGGCCGAGAGGTCCGGTTCGGTGTCGGGGATGCAAACATTTCCGGTCGCGATCCGCAACGTCCCGCCGTCCGGCATCGCGTCCCTGGCGTTGATCGCCAGGTTCAGCAGCGCCGTCTGCACTTGGTTGGCGTCCGCCATCACCGGCCACGCGTCCGTTGTCAGATCATAGATCAGACGGACCTCCGCCCCGACGCTCCGTTCCAATAATTCCTTCATGTCATGCACCAGAGCGTTCAGCGGCAGATGCTCCACCCGCAGATTCTGCTTGCGGGCGAATGCCATGAGCTGAGCGATCAGTTTGGCGCCCCGCTGTGCGGCGCTGATGGAGCTGTCGATCAGCCGAAGGCTTCTGGGGTCCTCGATACGGCGGCGGGTAACTTCCAGGCCACCCAGGATCGCCGTGAGAAGATTGTTGAAATCATGCGCGATGCCGCCGGTAAGCTGGCCCAGCGCCTCCATTTTTTGCAGTTGGCGGATTTGCTCGCCAGCCCGTTCGCGTTCCGTGATTTCGGCCCGCAGCTTCTCGTTGGCCTCCGCCAGATCGCGAGTGCGTTCGGCAACCCGGTCTTCAAGCTCTGCGTTCAGGGCCTCCAGAGCGTCCCGGCCCGCCTTCTCGACCGACCGGTCGTATAAAATCTTCAGAAACCCCGCCACCTCGCCACGCCGGTCGCGCAGTGCCACCATCCGGCCACTGCTCCAAAAACGGGAGCCGTCGAGACGTCGGTGCCAGCGCTCGGCGCGCACACTGATGCCCTGGAAAGCGGCCCGCATCTCCGCATTGGGGACCTCCGCGACGATGTCATCCGCCATGAAGATGCGCGCGCAAGGCTCGCCGATGATGTCTTCCGGCAGATACCCAAGTATCGCCTGGGCGCCGGAGTTCCAACTGGTGATCCGGCCGTCGAGTCCGCAGGTGAATATCGCGTAATCGACCGCACTCTCGACGATCATACGATAGCGCTCACCGGATTCTTGCGCCTGGGCTTCCGCGTGACGCAACCGCAGCATCGCCCGCGTGACAGCGATCAATTCCATCGGCTCGACCGGCGTCGTCAGGTAGCAATCCGCGCCGCTCTCCAGCCCGATGACTTTCTCGGCCGCCGAGGTGGCGGTGGCAGAAATCTGAATGACGATGATGTCTGGCCAATCGGCCTTGATCCGCCGGCAAACCTCCAAACCGCCCACGTCGGGCAAATTAACGTCCAGCAAAACCAACAGCGGTTGCCGCTCGGCGATCAGGGCGAGGGCGGCGGTCGCCGGTCTCCGCCTCGATCACTTCCATCTCACCCAACCGGAGCGAGCGTGTCTTGACGTACCGGTTCGCCGCGTCGTCATCGACGTTGAGGACGAGCGGGCGCGTCCGCACCACCGGCATCACATTCACTCCGATGGCTCCCGAATCTCGGCCGGCAGGTTCACTGGCCAAATATCGCCCAGCGTGCGCTGCATGATATCGCGTGTCAGGGTCGCCTTCGACAGAATCGCCCGAGCATGATTCAGCCGGCCGCGCTGCTGCTGGGTCAGCACCGATGAGGTGCATACGATCACAGGTAGGGCGGCAGTGACGGGATCAGCGTGGAGGCGGTCCATCACGTCAAACCCATCAAGATCGGGCAGGCGGAGGTCCAGCAGCACAACATCGGGCTGCCATGCCCGCGCCAGCCGGAGGCCGTCGGCGCCGGTCTCGGCTTCCTGGACTCGCACTGGCTCGAAGCCGGCAAGCATCTGGCGCACCACATATCGGGATGTCTCTTCGTCATCGATCAGTAAAACGCTGCGCGACTGCCTCGGTTGAGACACGACCACAGGAGCAATCGTGCCGATAACTGTCCGAGCGACATCGGAATACACAAGGTAAAGGTGGACCCTACGCCTGGCGTGCTTCGCAGCGTCAGGTTCCCCCAAGAAGCTCCGCCAGGCGGCGTGACAGCGGCAGGCCGAGACCGGTACCCTTGGCACGATATTGCAGCATATTGGCGACCTGAGAGAACTCCTGAAATACCACCTCCTGGTCTTCGGGCGCGATGCCAATCCCGGTGTCCAAGACCTCCAGGCGGCATTGCCGTGTTTCGCGATCGAAAGCCGCGGCTACCCGAACTTCGCCGCGTTCGGTGAACTTGAGCGCGTTGGAGATCAGATTTCGAAGGATCTGGGCCAGCTTGGCCTCATCGGTGAACACCGGCGGGCAATCGGTGACATCCTCGAAAATCAGGTCCACCGCGTCGTTCTGCTGCAGCGGCTTCATTACGCCCCGCAGCGCGCCAAACAGCTCGCCGATCGTGAAGTAGCTCGGACGGATCTCCAGTTTGCCGGCTTCCACCTTGGCCAGGTCCAGCAGGTCGTTGACCAGTTCGGTCAGGCTCTCGGCAGAGCGGCGGATATAAGTGACCTGGCGTTCCTGCTCCACCGTCAACGGCCCGTCCGTGCGGTCCATCAGCAGCCGCGACAGCGCCAGTATCGAGTTCAACGGCGTGCGGAATTCGTGGCTCATGTTCGACAGAAAGCGCGATTTCAGCTCGCTGGCCTGGCGTAACTGCTCCGCTCGCTCATCCAGTTCGGCATACAGCGCGACGACGCCGCGATTGGTATCCTCCAATTCGGTGTTGAGTCGCACAAGTTCGTCCTGGCGGGTGCGCAGTTCCGTCAGGCTGGCGATCAGTTCGGTATTCTGGGTAAGCAACTCGGCGGATGGATTGAGGGCTACGCCGGTTCCCAGCGCACCGACGATGCGGGCGACATCGGCCGAGGAGACGACGGCGCCTTCCGGCAGGCGCCGCGACAGGGTCACGATGGTGCCAGCCGGTTGGCTCGTGATGGTAAAATCGTCCACCAGCCGGCGGGCTCCAACAATACCCTGGCCGGCGGTGCGCCCTTCCAAAACCGCATCGAGATCGGCTATTCCCGGCCCGCGATCGGTGACCCGAACACGCACGCGCCAAGGGCTCCGATCGGGTGATCGCGAACGAGACCCGGCCGCGCCCGGCATAGGTGAGCGCATTTCGAGAGATCTCTGAAACCGAAGCCGCCAGCCGGGTTTGGCTGGACGCGTCCAACCCAGCCAGCGAGGCGACCTGCCGAGCACGATGGCGTGCCACGACGATGTCCTCGGGTTAGTCAGGTCAACAGTCAACAGCGGCCATTCCATCGTGTCAGCCCTTCCACACGACCACGGACGCATCGTCCCTGCCGCGCGCATGGTCACGATACAGCACGCCGGCGATCAGCAGTGGATCCAACTCGAACAATCCCGGGATGACTTTCGGGCGACCAGGATGTGGCGAGGCCATCGGAATACATTACCAGAACGGGACGGTTGTGAATCGGATAGCGAAAGTCCTGGAGCCGGCCAGCGGTATGACCGGCGGTCCCGCTATGAGACACCATGCGGCGCACGCCGCCGGTGTCGTAGATGAAGCCCGCGATGTTGCCGATGCCGCTATAGGTGACCTGCCTGGCAACAGGATCGATCGATGCGACCGCCACGGCGGCGCCGCGAGTCGCGCGCAATCCGGCATGCAGTGTGGCCAAGATCGCCGCGGGGCCGGCGGCAGCCTGTTTGCGGAACAATCGGGCGGCCTCGCCGGAGGCCGCCGCCGCTTGCGGGCCGTGGCCGAGGCCGTCCGCCAGCATGACCTCGACAGCTGCCGTCCGGCCGGCGGACGATCGCGGCGGTGTCGCCGCAAACGGTTTCGCCGAACTTTGGCACGCAAAGCGGCTGCGGTGATTTGGCGTGGCGCCAGGGTCGATCCGGTTCCCACCCATGCGCACGAGCATCGGCGGTGCCGCCGCCCGCCGCCCTTTTGGGGTGTCGAATGAAACAATATCTGATGTGCCAGCCGATTAACTGCCCCTAAGCCCGTTCCCACTGGTCCCCCCGGTGGAATAGCCGTCGCGCAGACAGGCGGCGACATCGGCGATGCCGGGGCCGCGGTCCAGCGCCATGATCTCGATCCCTGCCTCCCGAGCTGGTCGGCCGCGGCCAGGATTTCGCCGCCACCGCCATGGCGCACAGGTTCTGTGCCAGTTCGGTTACCACGATGGCGACGCGGCCGGCGTTGGTTTCATCGTAACCGAGCCGTGCGGTCAGGCCGCCGATGCGCCGGCGCGCGTTGGCGACGTCGGTCGGATCGCGGACGGAGATGGCTTCCATGGCGCTACTTCCAACGCGCGATGGTGACCCTGGTGCCTTCCCCAGGCGCCGACACGATCGCGAACTCGTTGCATAGCCGCCGAGCAGCCCCCGAGCCCAGTCCCATGCCTTTTCCGCTGGTGTAGCCATCTTTCAATGCCATGTTCGATGTCCACGATGCCGGGCCCTTGATCCTCGAAAACGATCCTCACGCCCCGTCGGGCACCGTTCTGCACGATTTCCATGATCGCGTGACCGCCCTTGCCGTAGTCCAGCGTGTTGCGGGCCAGTTCGCTGGCCGCGGTGACGATCTTGGTCTGATCCACCAGTCCCAGCCCCGCCTCGATCGCGAAGCGGCGCACTTCCTGGCGAACCCGCACCACATCCTCGCCGGCGCGGATCGGCACGGTGCTACGGGTCACCCGCTTCCTCGTTCCCTTCAATCGCACATGGCGTCGGCAATCCGGTTGCTGATCATGGCCATGCCACGTTCCGCGTTGAGCGCGGTACGCACGCCCGGAAGCGACAGGCCAAGTTCCACGAGAGTGATGGCGACGGCGGGGCGCATGCCGACGACCACGGTGTCGGCGTCCAAGACCTTGGCGATCATGGCGATGTTAGCCAATGTGCGGCCGATGAAAGCTATCGACGATCTCCAGCGCAGAGATGTCGATCAGCACGCCCTTGGCGCTGAATGCTCGACGATCCGCGTGGTCAGGTCTTCCTCAAGTGCCATGGCGAGACGGTCGTGCATGTCGACCTGGATGGTGACGAGTAGCGCCTCGCCCAGCTTCAGAATGGGAATACGGTCCATAAGTCTGCGCTTCACCCCGCTTCGGTTGGGGCGGCGCGCCGCTGGTTGACCACCACCTTGCCCAGGCGGCGTAGCGCCAGCGCGAAAGCATCCGACAGGTTGGCCTTGGAAATGACGTTCAATTCGACACCGAGATGCACCATGGTCTGTGCGATCTGCGGCCTGATGCCACTGATGATGCAGTCCGCGCCCATCAGCCGGGCGGCGGCGACCGTCTTAAGCAGATGCTGCGCGACGAGCGTGTCGACGGTCGGAACACCGGTGATGTCGATGATCGCGATGTCCGCTTCGTAGCGAACGATACTTTCCAGCAAATTCTCCATCACCACCTGAGTGCGGGCGGAATCGAGTGTGCCAATCAAGCGGCAGCGCCAAGACGCCCTGCCAAAGCTTCACCACCGGCGTCGAAAGTTCCGCGATTTCCGTCTGCTGGCGGATAATCACCTCCTCCCGTGCCCGCTGAAACGCTTCCATCATGAACAGACCGAGGGCGTCGATCAGTTCGCTGCCGGTCAGCGTCTCGGCGGTAAGACGTTCCGGTTCGGCGGCCAGAGCGGCGCCCAACCGGGCAAACAAGGGCTGCTTCAGCGATAGAATGAACTTCGCGGTTTCGGTGGGTGAAAATCCCGCCAGCGCCCGGGTCCGCGACAAGTCGGCCAGGATCTCTCGCAGCGGGGCGAATGACGACGCGTCGGTATCGGTGACGTTGCCGTCGCGGCAGGCTTGCGCCAGTCTCTTAACGATGCTTTCGCACTGGCTTTCCAGTTCCGGCGGCGGCCAGTCTGGCATCCAGGCGACGCGTTCAGCTTGGCGAGCCAGTCGGCGATAAGGATCGTCGCCAATTCCGAAATTATCACTGGAAGGCGGGACGCTGGTAGATTTAGCCATAATTGTGCGGAATCCTGTATCGAGGCCGCACGAAATTACGGGATCAGGTAAAAATAGCCAGTGCCCTCGGGACGCGATATCACGTGGGCGTGAACCTCGGTCTAGGTTTCCACACGATTTTTTCGGTGACCAACTCGGGAGAGGAACGCGATGACTGAACCCACCAATCGCTATGGCCTGTCCGCAGCCCGCGCGCATGGCCGGCCGGGCGGGAAATCAGGCCACGCAGCCTGACCGTCGACATCCATTCTCACGTTTTGGTCCGACGCCGCCGGCCGCGTTTGTCGGACCGCACCAGCACGCCGGATCCTCGCTCAGCCGTCTATTCCGAGGAAACACGTATCCTCTCCCGCAAGCAGGACGAGGACCGAACGCCGAACCTCGCTGGACCTGGCGCTGCGGATGCGCGACTTCGACGCGATGGGGGTGGATGCACAGGTGATCAGTCCGGCTCCGGCGCAGTGCTACTACAACGTGCCGGCCGAGGTCGGCATCGAGGCGGCACGTATGGTTAACGAGGGCGTGGCGGCCATCGCGGCCAGGATGCCGGATCGTATACCCGCCGCAATGGGATCGGTGCCGCTGCAAGCCGGCGGCGCGGCGGCAGCGTCGAGGAACTGCGAATACGCCGTGAAAACGCTGGGCCTCAAGGGCGTCGAGGTGCTGGCACATGTTGGCGACCTGGAACTGTCCGATCCATCCTTCGAGCCATTCTGGGCCAAGGCCGAAGCGCTCGGCGCGGTGGTGTTCATCCACCCCAGCGGCTTCACCGAACCCCGACGGTTCGGCCGGTTCTACTTCAGCAACGTCATCGGCAATCCGCTGGACACCACCATGGCGCTGCATCACCTGATCTTTGACGGGGTGCTGGAGCGGTATCCCGACCTGAAGATCATCGCCTCCCATGGCGGCGGGTATTCTGCCGGCGTATTCCGGCCGGATGGATCATGCATGGGGCGCGCGCAGCGACGCACACGGAACGCTGCCGAAGCCGCCAACTTTCTATCTGAAGAAAATCTACCTCGACACGATCGTTTTCACGCCAGACCAGTTGGAAGCCTTGGTCAAACTGTTCGGCGTGGACAAGATACTGCTGGGGACAGATTATCCTTACGACATGGGGGAATACGACCCGATCGGTCACATCGCCTCTGTGGCCTCATTCACCGAAGCGGACCGGGCGGCCATCGCCGGGGGGAATGCGAAGGCTTTGTTCGGGTTGTGAGACAGCGAGCGCTTTGTTGACGCCCCCGCCGCGCTGCACGATCGTGGATTTCTGATCCGCTTCGAAACGGGGAGGGGCAGCCAGGGAGAGCGTCGTGGTCCACGTCGAACCGATTGAGCACGCCAGTGCCGACGAGTTGAGGGCGTCGCAGTTGATCCGGCTGCGCGACACTGTGCGCCATGCGTACGAACGCGTTCCCCATTACCGGGCTCGCTTCGATGCGGCGGGCGTTCACCCGGACGACCTTCGGCGGCTGGAGGACATTGCAAGGTTTCCGCTCACCGCCAAGGAGGACCTGCGGCAGAATTACCCGTTCGGTATGTTCGCCGTCCCCATGGATGACATCGTTCGCATCCATGCTTCCAGCGGCACCACCGGCAAGCCGACGGTCGTCGGTTACACAAAGAACGACATCAATACTTGGTCGATATTAATGGCTCGGTCTATCCGAGCGGCGGGGGGACGTGCATCGGACAAGATTCACATAGCGTATGGCTATGGTTTGTTCACCGGCGGCCTGGGCGCTCATTACGGTGGCGAGCATCTCGGGGCAGCGGTGATTCCGGTTAGCGGCGGGTTCACTGAACGGCAGGTGCAGATCATCAACGATTTCAAGCCGGATATCATCATGGTGACGCCGTCATATATGTTGGCGATCGCCGATGAGTTCGACCGGCAGGGGATCGACGCGTCAGCGTGCAGTCTGCGGCTTGGGATATTCGGTGCCGAACCGTGGGGCGAAGGGATGCGTGGTGAACTCGAAAGGCGCATGGGGCTGGAAGCGCTGGATATCTATGGTCTGTCAGAAGTCATGGGCCCGGGAATCGCTCAGGAATGCGCGGATTCGAAAGGCGCGCTGACGCTTTGGGAAGACCATTTCTTTCCAGAGATAATCGATCCTGGCACCGGCATACCGGTTCCCGACGGGCACGCTGGTGAACTCGTCCTGACCACACTCACGAAGGAGGGCATGCCTGTCATCCGCTATCGCACCCGCGACCTGACGCGGTTGCTGCCGCCGGCAACGCGCGCCATGCGGCGGATCGATCGCATCAGCGGGCGCAGCGACGACATGCTGATTATCCGCGGCGTCAACGTGTTTCCCTCCAATATCGAGGCGGTACTGGCGAAGGACGACCGGCTCGCCCCGCATTATCTGCTGGAATTGCGGCGCCCCGGAAGTCTGGACGAGCTGGATGTCGTGGTGGAAACCCGCGCGGTTTTAGCCGGCAAACTGAGCGGCGCGGACATGACGGCCCTCGAGCGGCACGCGGAACATCTGATAAAATCGTTCGTCGGCATAACGACGAAAGTCAGGGTGGTCGAGCCGGGGACGCTCGAACGCTCGCAGGGTAAGGCCAAACAAGTCCTCGATCTGCGGCCGAGGGATTGACGCCAATGCATCCGAGCTTCAATGACCGCCCGGCGCGCGACCGCTTCCTGCGGGAGAATGTCGAGGCGGTCTACCACACCGTGACCGACGGGATGACTCGGTTCGTGCGTGTCGAAGACCTGGTTCGCGACGCCGCCGAAGCCTATCCGGGGCTGGTGCCGACACGCGAACAGCTTGTCGCCGAGAGCGGGCGTCCGCTGAAGGACAAGGAAGGGTGGGAAGCCGACCAAAGCCTGCTGCTCGCGCATGTTCTGGCCGATCCGCGTTGCGGAACGCATCTCTGCCACGCGATGCTGCTGCCTCGCCCGGAGGCGGCGGCGGCGCTGGCGACTCTGTCGGCTCAGGGATATGTGGATCTTGGACCCGTGCGCCTCGAACGGCACGGCCGCGCGGTGCATTTGCTGAGCTCGAACCCGCGCTATCTGAATGCGGAAGACCAGGGCACGATCGATGCGATGGAGATCGGCGTCGATGTCGCCACGCTAGACCCGGGGACGGAAATCGCGGTGCTGCGCGGGCAGCCGGTGGAGCACGCTAAGTATGCCGGACGCCGCATCTTCGGCGCCGGTATCAACCTGACGCATCTGTATCACGGATCGATCCCGTATCTTTGGTATCTGCAGCGCGAACTGGGCTTCATGCACAAATACCTGCGCGGTATCGCCACGCCCGATTTACTGCCCGACGACGTGAATGGAGCAGGCGTCGAAAAGCCCTGGATCGCAGCCGTCGAGGGATTCGCGATCGGCGGCCACTGCCAGATTCTTTTGACCATGGACTACGTGCTGGCAACGGATGATGCCTTCCTGTCGTTACCCGCCCGCAAGGAAGGGATTATCCCTGGGGCGGCGAACCTGAGGCTGCCCCGGTTCACCGGCGACCGTCTCGCGCGGCAGTTGATCCAGGCCGAACGGCGCCTGCAGTGCGATAGTCCGGAGGGCCGGCTGATCTGCGACGAGATCGTTTCTGCTCCAGACATGGATGCGGCGATTGATCGCACGGCGTCGATGTTGACAAGCGCGGGCGCTGTCGGTGCGATTGCCAACCGTCGGGCGCTGCGGGTTGGGGTCGAGCCTTTGGATGTTTTCCGCCGATACTGCGCCGTTTATGCTCGTGAACAGGCGCTGTGCCATTTCAGTGAGGGCCTGATCCGCAATCTGGAGGATAACTGGGGAGCCGGAAGCCGGAAGATTTAGCGGCATTCAGCCGAGCGCAACCCGAAACCGGTTTAGATATATTTCTTGTAGCCAAACAGTTCGAGGTCCACACTGAACAATGCGTTGACCTTGCTGATCGATGCGGCGTTCATTCTACTTAGATAACGGGGACTTGTTGTGGCCGAGGTATCGACCACTACGTTTGAGACATTTGAATTTGGAGCGTCAGCAGGTGTCACTCCGACATTGGAGCAGAACGCACTGAAGTCGTGGTCGAAGTTCTCCACGCGGCCCACAAAGTTGACGTTCTGCTCCTTGTTGAGGCCGGTCCAATAATGTGCCGGATGCAAAGGAAAGCTCGAGTTTCGTCCAACCTCGTAGATCTGGTGTTCCTCGATTAGTCCGAACCACCGATCGAAGTCAAAACCGGCGGTTGCGAGTTGGGCGAAGTTTTCAGCAATCTGCTGCATGACCAACGCCTTTATCCAAGGAGCCGGAAACTCCGCCGTCGGATGCTGCTGGATATCCCGCTGCAACTGTAGAAATCCGGAATAGACCCTGTCATAGGGATTGCGAACGAACGCTCCGGAGAAATAGCCTTTCCGACCTTCCGGGAGGGCTGCGAATTCAGGGTACGTAATATGCTGATGCACGACCCGCTGAAGGAAAGGGTTGAAGTAAAAAAAGCGGCTATAGGGACTGTCGTTGTGGGCAACGAGCCGCTCGTAACAGGTCGAGCTGGCAGTTTTCCAAGGCAATAGCAGAACGAAGCGAAACTTGTGAGATATGATCACTTAATGCCTCTAATTTGTGACAGCCCGCCGGTGCCCATGCCTCATACGCCCGCTCTGCTCGGCAATTCCACAATCCCTGAGCCCAGCACCGACAATTCTCCATCCTGGTTGTGCGCGGACTGTTCGATCTCGACCAGATGCCGACCCTCCTCCTGGAATGTCCGGACCACGGTACCGTCGATGAACAGCAGGTCGCCTTCCGGATTATGCCGGCGGATCTTGCAGGACGCGCGCCGAAGAAAACCGTCGTCACCCATCCAGTTCGTCAGATGGTGGGTCAGCCAGGAGCAGCGCTCCGGGCCGTAGTCATAGGCGCCCGGCGCACCGACCATCAAGGCAAACTCCGGCTCCCAATGTACTCGCTCAGGGCAATCCGGGATGCCGAAACGATTGGCAATCCCCAAGCCAGGATGGTTACTGACCTGACGCCATGCCAGCTTGTTGGCGCGGATATAGAGGCCTCCCCAACCCTGCGCGAAGGCAATGAAGCCGGTTACCGTCATCGGCCCCTTCGCCATGGTCGGCACCACATCGCCGACCGCCACGTCCTCCCAATACCGTGGCGTGGAACCACGAATTTGTTCAGCCTCATAATGCTTGTAGAGACGTTGAAGGTCATCTTGAGTATAGACACGCTGCGACCGAGCGCGGACTTCGGTGTATTTGGTGCCTTGCTCGCGCGCCAGGTCGCGGTCGGTACGGAAGCACCAGCTATCGGCCTCGGCGACGAGGTCGCCCTCTGGATTGAAAAAATTGACATGGTAGATCTGTTGAATCGCCCGACCGGCAAATTTCGTATCGTGCTCGATCAGATCCTTCAGCCACGCTTCCGTGGCAATTTCCTGATTGCGGAAGACTGGCTTGTGCCAGGCCCAGTCGGCGCCTGCCCACATCGCATGCACGCCTGGAATTCCGCCCACGTAGCCGGACACGATTCGGCTGGTGGCAAACAGGAAACTCGGCAACGCCACGATGCCGCCGAAACGCGACCGCGCGGCGTATGATGGATCGCACCACAGCGGGTTGTCGTCGCCAATGCCATGAGCGTAATGACGGATGTTGTCGCGCGTCGCTTCATGGCACCACGGTTCGAGCGTATTCTCGATCCGCACATTCTTACGGGCCCGCAATGCATCGAGCGCCTGGTCGGTTATCTTCGGAAAGTACCGCGTGGTTTCGGTTTCGGCGCTCATGTGTGCTCCGCTGGTTTGAACGAGGCGGCTTCCTGGTCGCGCAGGGCCCGGCGATTGATTTTGCCGGCCGGCGTCCTGGGTAGGTCGGAGACGAAACTGATGAGGCGAGGGTATTCGTGCTGGCTGAGCCTCGTGCGGACGAACGCCTGAATGTCGCTGATAGTGGCTTCATCGGTTGTATGGCCAGGGGCCGGCACGATGAACGCCTTTACCACAAGCCCTCGCAGCGCATCGGGCACGCCGATCACCGCGGCCGCCTGAACCGCTGGATGCCCTACTAGTGCGTCCTCGATCTCAACCGCGCTCATGGTCCAGCCCGCTGAGATTATGACATCATCGGCTCGGCCGGCATGATAGAAATAGCCGTCGGCATCGATCAGGCCGCGATCCTTGGTGGGGAACCACGCGCCGTGGCGACGCACCTTGATCTCGCCAAGTTCGTCTGGCTGACACCGGGACCCATCCGGCCGTTGCACTTCCACATCAACGCCAGGAACCGGGCGGCCGAGCGATCCGTCCTTGATCTGGAAGTCCGGTGCGCCGGGATAATTGGCGAGAACGACGCCAACTTCGGTGGTTCCGTACATGCTGCACAACGGCACACCGAAGGCAGCCTGAATGAACGAAGCAGTCTCTTGATCGATGGGCTCGCCGGTAAACGAAAGCTTTCGCAGGACCGTGCGGTAATCCTGAATGTGGCCGGTGTTTTTCATCATCCGATAATGGGTGGCCGCCGCTGACAAATTCGTCGTGCCATAATCCCGCAACGCCTTCAGAAGACGGTCCGCGTCGAACTTGCCAGCGTAGGCACCGGTCTCGATTCCCAACGCCAATGGAGCCAGCGTGCCATGCCACAGGCCATGACCCCAGGCGGGCGAGGAGGGGCAGAAGAACCGGTCGCCGGGTCGCAAGCCGGTGCCGTACAGCGCCGCGTTCATCACCACGACGATTGCACGGTGAGTGTGCTTGATGGCGTCGGGCATCTCACGCGTGGTGCCTGAGGTGTACTGGAAGATCGCCATGTCGGTCGCGGCGGTCCGCGGTTCATAGCGGTCAGGAAACGCCTCCAGCGCGGCCATGAACGCATGATCCGCCGCCAGGATGCGCGGGCGGGGAAGAGATGCAAGCTCCGTTGCTTTTTCCGGCGTGGTCAACAGCAGGGACGGCGCACAGTCATTGATGCGCAGGCGGACGCCGTCGGGGCCGAACAATGTGAACAACGGGACCGCCACGGCGCCTCGCTTCATTGCTCCGAACAACGCCGCATAGAACGGCAGGGACGGTTCCAGCATGATGCCCACTCGATCGCCGGGCCTTACCCCCGTGGCGTCCAGCCAATGCGCGAAGCGGGATGACCAAGCCGACAGATCGGTAAAGGTGATGGTTTCATCCGCCCCCGAAGCATGCGCGATGCGCAGAGCAACCCGACCGGGGCTGGCGTAGCGGTCGACGCATTCATGACCGATGTTCAGGCTTTCTCGATTGCCGTCGAAAAGTTCCCACAGCCGGGCGGTCGAGAACAGGCGCTGCGCATCGGCATACGTCGCGTAGTCCGTCAGCTTCGGCATCGCTTGTCCCGCCTACAGCCCCCGGAAGCCGGTCGGCCGGCCAAAGTGTGCCCGCGCAAGATAAGTCGCGTGATTGTTTTGCAGCGCCGAGATATGCGAGTTGTACATCGCCACATCAGCAAAATACCGCGCCAGTTTGCTGCCTTTCTTCGTGGGCGCCGACAGCGAATTTTGGAACAGAAGTTCGACCGCCTGCCTGGCAAGGCCACCCGCCTGCTGTGCCATCGCCCACAGCCGCAAATTGTCTTCGACGCTGATCGGTGTGCGGTCGCGCTGCCATCGCCGGCATAGATCCATGTATCGCTCCGCCACCCCGTAGAGGATTGTTTCCGCTGCCTCGGTCATCGACAAGGCCATACCGAACGGCCGCAAATAATCCGGATGATCCGCCCACAACAGGCTCGGATCGGCGATCGATCGGTTGCGCAGCATCAGTGTCTCGAATTCGTCCAGAGCAGCCCAGGCCGCGCCAACCACCACCGATACCAGCGAACAATGATAGGGTCCCATCATCCGGCCGAGATACATCGGGTTGCCATGCAGCCGTGTACCCGCCGTGCCGTTCTCCATCCCGTCGGGTCTGGCGCCCAGCCAGTCCAGCACGATGACCATGTGCTCCGGAACGAAGGCATCGCGCACCCGAGCGCTGTTGGAACCGCTCGCGCGCATGCCCAAGGTGCGGTCGCCGCCCCAATCATCGAGCACCTCGAACGCCGGCCGAGGCACCACGACCTGACGTCCGCCCCCTTCCCCGTCAAGCATCGCGCCACACAGCAGGTGCGTCGCATACGTTATTCCGGAGCAGTAGTCCCACTGCCCGTTCAGGATATAGCCGCCGTCCACAGGCTTCAGCGTGCCCATCGGCGCGGGTCGATGCGGAGCGATGAAGTGCCCGTCCGGACCGAACAGCTCGCGTTGCGCGCGCTCGGGCCAATGGGAACCAACGACGTAGGCATGTGACCCACCCAGCGACAAGCACCAGCCGGCACCGGGATGACCACGCGATATCTCGACGATCAGCCGGTAGGCGGTCCCGAGCTCGAACTCATACCCGCCGAATTGCCGGGGCTGCGTGACCCGGTAGAAGCCCGCCCTGCGAAAAGCCTCGTGCATTTCAGGCGAGTAGGAGCCGCGTTCATCCGCTTCGTCCTGTTGTTCCCGCAACAGGCCGCGCAGTGCGATCGCCCGTTTGAAAAGGCGTTCGGGTGTCATGTCGGGTTCGGGTTGCGGGATCAGCGGGGGTCCGGCTGCCGCAGATACATCCAAATTCACGTGTCGGATTCCAGGAAAGCCGTGGCGAACGATCCCCCTCAATCAGGCGTGTGGGAATACCGGTCAAGGCCCGACTGCCCACTCCCACCGTCGCTCGCAAGATCCGCCAGCCGATCGCCCAGCTGCGCCGGCCAGATGATTGTCCACGCGATTGATCATCCCTGATGATCTGAGCCAGTCGGTGGCGCAGGTGAGGGCGTCCTAACGCGCATACCGGCGGTGACGCCGATCGGCGGATTCAAGATGAGCCGATCGCCCGCTTTCAGACCGGAGCGCACGTTGACCGTAGCGCCGTTATCGGCGGCAACGTCGAGATGCCGGATCTGCGCCACGCCGTTCTCTTCAACCGCGGCCTGCAACCCGTCCTTGTCGAAGATGACCGCCTGTGACGGCACAGCGATGACCGGCTCGGACTGCGGTTCGTCCAGGCGCACGACGGTATACATGCCCGGTGCAAGGGTGCCGTCCTTATTGTCGACATCGACCTCGGCAAGCACCGTCCGCGTGGCGTCCTGCAGCGCGCTGGCATTACGCGCAAGCCGGCCGTGGAACACCCGGCCAGACAGTTCCGGGACCGTCACCTCGGCCTGTTGGCCATCCTTGAGGCCGAAATAATCATTCTGCGGGACGTAGATCTGCACCCGCAGAATATCAGTATGCGCGATGGAGAACAGCGGCGTTCCGCTGCTCGCATTGGCGGTGACCAGGCTGCCGACATCGATTTGCCGGGTCGTGATCACGCCATCGAACGGCGCGGCCACGCGCTCGAACCCAGTCAGTTGTTCCAATTGGTCGACCTGTGCCTGCTGCGCCTGCAGGTTGGCGCGCGCCACCCCGACGGCAGCGACGCTGGCCGCGTAACTCAGCCGAGCCTGGTCGCCTCCCTGCTGGCTGGTCCAGCCGTCCTTCGTCAGTTGCGACTGGCGGCCGTTCGTCACCTTGGCGAGCTCCATGTTGACCTGCGACTGCGCCAGTGCAGCCTGCATCTGCGTCAGTTGCGCCCGCGCCTGAGCATATTGCTGATCGAGATCGGGCGCGGCGATCACCGCAAGCACGTCGCCCGCATGCACGCGACTGCCGATGTCCACATTGCGCTTGCTGATGTATCCAGTCGCACGGGCAAACAGCGTCGCGGCATCGAACGCCTGCGTCGACCCGGTAAGCTCAATTCGTGGCGGTGTGCTCAGCAGCTTGAGGACCTCGGTGCGCACGACCGGCACGGCGTCACGTTCCGCCGCCAGCGTGGCGATCGTCTCGGCGTGACGTTCCGCCTCGCCCCATGCGCCGACGCCGACCAGGGCGGCCAAGACGGCCACGGCGGTGAGGCCGCCCCATTGTGCTATGCGGCGGCGACGCCGTTCCTGGTTCGCATCGCGCCTCTGTTCAGCCGGCAGGACATCGGGTTGCCGCGGTGAAATCTGGTCCATTGGTGTGCTCCGGACTGCATCAGAGATGACAGCAGTTATATATGTCCGCGTTCGAACTTGCCGAAGACAGAATATAGGTAGGGGACGAACAGCAGTGTGGTGATGGTTCCGATGGCGACGCCGCCGATCACGGCGCGGGCGAGCACTGCGTTCTGCTCCTCGCCGGGGCCGCCAATCGCCATCGGTAACATCCCGACAATCATCGCCGCGGCGGTCATCAGCACCGGACGCAGCCGCGTGGTGCCGGCGGACAGGGCGGCCTCGAACGCGTCCATGCCGGCGTCGCGCTGTTCAAGTGCGAAGGTGACCAGCAGGATGGAGTTCGCCGAGGCAACGCCCACCGCCATGATCGCCCCCATCAGCGACGGCACGCTGAACGTCGTACCTGTGGCGAACAGGAGCAGGATGATGCCGCTGCCCGCCCCAGGCAGCGCCAGGACGACGGCGAGCGGGTCGACGAAGCTTTGATAGTTCACCACCATCAGCGCATAGACAAACACCGCGGCGAACAGCAGGCCGATGGTTAGATTGGTGAAAGCATGATCCATGCTATCGATCTGACCGAGGATGACGATGCGGTCGGCGGGGCCGAGCTTGCCTTGCATCTCATGCACAACATTCCGGATCGCCGCCGCGGTGCTGCCGAGATCACGGTCCTGCACGCTGGCATAGACATCGTAGACTGGCTGTATGTTGGCATGGTTGTAAACGGACTGCACCGGCACCCGCTGCGCCGTGGCAACGTTGCCCAGCAGATTCGGCACGATGTTGGAGCCGGACTGGGTTCCGGAGATCGGCGTATTGTCGATGTCCTGCTTGCTGGCGACACGGTATTCCGGCGTCTGCACCGCGAAAAAGTACGGAATGCCGTTTTTCGGATCGGTCCAGAAATTCGGCGAAACCTGCTCCGACGAACTCAGGCTGATGTTGACGTCGTTGGCGATCGTGTTGACGTTGAGACCGAGTTCCTGCGCGCGCGTACGGTTGATCGTGTACTCGAGTTCCGGCGCATCCAGCTCCTGCTGTATGTGCGCGTCCACGATGCCGGGGATGGCGGCCAGGCGTTTCTGCAGCTCCTTGGCGATGACCTGGTTGGCGGCACGGTCGCGGCCTTGCACCCGCACGTCGATCTGGGAGGGCACGCCGAAATTCAGCACCTGCGTCGCCATGTCGGCTGGCTGGAAATAGAACGCTACGTCGGGGAACGCCACCGGCAGCTCACGTCTCAGCTTCTTGACGTAGTCGGCGGTAGGCGCGTGGCCCTCGTTCAGTTGCAACATGATCTGGCCGTCGTTGACGCCGATCGTGCTGCCATCGGTGAAGGCCAGATTAAACAAACGCGCTGGCAGGCCGATATTGTCGAGCACGAGCCCGAGATCCGATTGCGGAATCTGCTGCCGGATGTTGTCCTCGACCGCGTGGAAGATTTGTTCGGTTCTTTCGATGCGGGTGCGCGCCGGGGCGCGGACATGCAACTCGATCAGCCCCGCGTCCACTGGCGGAAAGAAGTCGGAGCCGACGAACAGCGATATCACTGCCGCGCCGGCCACTATCGAGCCCGCAACGAGCGGCGTCAGAACCCGCCGGCGCAGGATTCCGCCGAGCAGCCAGCCGTAGAAGTCGCGGAACCGGTCAAACCCGGCATTGAATCGCTCGTGAATGCGTCCGAACCACCCCTTCGGAGCGCCGTGACTGGCATACTCCTTGCGCAGCAGCAGGCGGATGATGATCGGGGTCAGCGTGCGCGAGATGCCGTAGGAGGCCAGCATCGCGAACACGACCGCCATGGCGAGCGGGGTGAAGAGGTATTTCGACGCACCCTGCAGGAAGAACACCGAGACGAAGACGCAGCAAATCGCGAGCGTGGAGATCAGGGTCGGGACCGCGATGCCGGCCGCGCCCTCCAGCACGGCCTGGCTCGAACGTGCGCCCCTCCTCCAGCAACCGGTGGGTGTTTTCGATCGTCACCGTCGAGTCGTCGACGAGGATGCCGACGGCGAGCGCCAGCCCGCCCAAGGTCATGGTGTTGATGGTCTGGCCGAGTGCCGACATCACCGCGATCGAGGTGAGGATCGACAACGGGATCGAAACCATCACCACGACGGTTGAGCGCCAGGAGCCCAGGAACAGCAGGATCATCAGCGCCGTCAGGCCGGCGGCGATGGCGCCCTCACGCAGCACGCTGGTGATCGCGTTCTGCACGAACACCGACTGATCGAACAGCATGTGGATCTGCATGCCGGGGGGCGCCGCTTTCTGGATGGCGGGCAGCGCAGCCTTCACGTTCTTCACCACGTCGAGCGTGGACGCGTCGCCGTTCTTGATGATCGTAAGCAGCACCGCTCGCTTGCCCTCGGCGTGCACGATGTTCTGCCTGGGCCAACCAGGAGTCCGCCACATGCGCCACGTCGGACAGATAGACCGTGGTGGGCCCGACCTGCTTGATCGTCAGGTGTTGCAACGCGTCGATCGAGGGCGGCATCGCGTTCACCCGCACGATGAACTGCTCGTCGCCCAACTTGGCGTCACCCGCGGGCAGCGTGAGGCTCTGGGCGTTTACCGCATTCACCACGTCGTTCGGCGTGACGCCGCGGGCGCGCAGCGCGTCCGGGTCGAGATAGACCATGATCTGGCGATACTTACCGCCGGCGGGGGTCGGCAGCGTGATGCCCGGAATTGGCGCTAGTTGCTGGCGTACCTGGTACAGGCCGTAGTCATAAAGCTGCTGTTCGTTCAGCGTGTCCGAACTCAGGCTGAGCTGCAGTACCGGAACCGAGGATGCGTTATACTGGACAATTATAGGCGGCTGGACGCCAGCGGGCATCAGCGCTCGGATGGAGTTACTCGCCGAGACCAGCTGGGCGATCGCGAGACTGATGTTCACGTTCGGCTGAAAGTAGACTTTTTCGACCGCGATGCCTTCCAGCGTCTGGCTCTCGATGTTGCGCACGTTGCTGACGCTCGCACTGACCGCATACTCGCTGTATGTGGTGATTCGCTGCTCCATCTCCTGCCGGAGACAGTCCGGTATACTGCCAGATGACTGTTACCACCGGGATGTTGATGGCGGGGAAGATGTCCTTCGGCGTGACCAGGATCGCGCTGCAGCCCAGGAACAGCATGAGCCCAGCCACCACATAGAACGTGTGCGGAAATCTGAGCGCAAAGCGGACTATGCCCATTGGAAAAGACCTCTAGATGCCAGGGTCGCCACCACTATCGGACAAACTCTCCACCAGATCGTACGCCCCCGAAGAGGCATGCTGGACGACGTTACTGAACTTCGAAGCCCAGTGCGGAAGGCGTGCCCACGCCATGACTCAGAACAGCAGAGGATGATTGGTGCTTTCATCCGGATTTTCCATATCCGCTCGGGCGAGAGGTCCCGAATCCACCGGCGCTACATGGACACTGCTCGCAGGATATTAATGCTGCATCGCAGCATTGGACTTATGCGTCAGGTGGGGAGACGTGGCCGGTGCTGCGACCGGCCGCCCGAAGGCTGCAACCTTGGGCGAGCTCGGTCCCGCACTCATCCGCGGGAGGGGCCCGAGCGTTCGGCATGGCGTTGCTGCGCGGATACGGCGTCAGTTCGTTGATTGCGCGTGCGGGCTCGCCAGCGATCAGGTTTACGAGTTCGAAATTTCGGCGTCTTCAGCACAGCCGAACCGTTGACAGTCCGGCACCCACCGCTGACGTTGCCATGGCGACGTTTGCTGGCTGCTGGGGCTAAACCGTCATGCGTAGCGGGGCGTCAAAAGGAGGCTACGATGGCGGACGACTCCAGCCAGACCCCCTCCGCGGCCCGGCTGCAGGGCAGCGGCGAGTTCGATCACCGCGATCTTGGTCCGCGGTTGCACCATTGGCATTCGCCCGAAATTCTTGCACGCAGGCGCCGGACCGCAACGCGACGCCTCGTGTTGGCCTTGGCCCTCGTCACCGCCGTGTCGCTGGCCGGGGGCGCCCGTGATGCGGCAGCTGCGGCGCTGACGGTAGAGGGCGGCGAAATCGCCGATGTGCCGCCCGACGCGGCCGGGGTTCGCAGCTTCAAGGGAATTCCCTTTGCCGCACCCCCGGTCGGCGAACTGCGCTGGAGGCCACCCCAGCCGGAGAAGCCCTGGCTTGGCGAGCGTAGCGCAGAACAATTCGGGCCTAGATGCATGCAAACCGGGCGGCTCGGCGACATCGATCCCTCCAACCCGCCCATGAGCGAGGACTGCCTGTACCTAAACGTCTGGACCCCGGCGAAGTCAGTCGATGACCGGCTGCCGGTCATGGTCTGGATTTACGGTGGCGGCTTCAAGGGCGGGTCCGGCTCCGAGCCCTGGTACAATGGGGCGAATCTGGCCAAAAAAGGGGTGATCGTCGTCACCGTGAACTACCGCTTGGATGTGTTCGGATTCCTGGCTCATCCCGAACTTACGAGCGAAAGCAACAACCATGCATCGGGCAATTACGGGCTGCTGGATCAGATCGCCGCACTAGGCTGGGTCAAGCGCAACATCGGGGCGTTCGGTGGCGATCCCGGTCGGACAACCGTATTCGGTGAATCCGCCGGGTCCCTCTCCGTCAGTGCATTGATGGCCTCCCCGCTTGCCCGCGGTTTGTTCCAGCGCGTCATCGGTGAGAGCGGCGCGATGCTGTTTCCTGACAAATCTCCTTTCGCCCTGCCATCCCTGACCAAGGCGGAACAGGCCGGAGTGAAATTTGCTGACGTCTTGTCCGCCCACTCCATCGCTGAACTTCGCGAGAGGCCGGCTGAGGCGCTGCTGGATGCGATAGTCAAGAGCCCCGACGTCCCGAGCATGTCCAGGGGTCCTATTATCGACGGCCGGGTGCTGCCGGTGAACCCGGTAGAGATCTTCATCAAGGGCCAGCAGACCGACGTGCCGTTGCTGGCGGGCTCGACTTCGGATGAGGGGACCCTGTTCACTTCTCAGGCACAGCATGCGACGCCCGAGAACTATGCGGAGCAGATCCGCAAGTTCTTCGGTAATGCCGCCGAGTTGGTCCTGAAGCTGTATCCGGGCGGCACGCCGGAAGAGACGAAGTCGTCCTTCGCGGCGCTGTTCGGAGACCAGCTCATCGCCTACCCGACTTGGCTATGGAATGAGTTGCAGGCCAAGACGGGCAAGGCTTCCAACTACCGCTACCTGTTCGAGTTGCGGCCGCCGTCGCCCGAGCTTTCGCTGGCAGCCGCGGGCGCGTTCCATGCGGCAGAGATCGTTTATGTCTTCGACAACCTCCAGGTCCGCGACTGGCCCTGGCGGCCGGAGGATCGTCGCATGGCGGAGATCACCTCATCCTATTGGGCGAACTTCGCCAAGAGCGGGAACCCGAACGGACCAGGCCTGCCAGACTGGCCCGCATACACTGGGCCAGACGGCACGGTGATGAGGCTTGCCGAACAATCCGGCGCCGGGCCCGATCCCCGCCTTGTCCGTTACCAGATGCTCAATGATTTTTACTTTGGTAAGGCGCAGTAAGGTATCAAAATATTGTAAATCATAGCAGCGGCCCCTGAGAGTGACCCATGGAGACTTCGCTCTCGCCGTCTTGGTGGGCGCAGGCCCACCATCCCCGGTTTGCTGTGCTGATCTGAACAGAGCCGTGGATGCCGGCATGCGCCGGCATGACGGAGGCCGGAGAGTCAGCCTCAGTTACTTTGGACGTCGTGTCTTCTATCAGGGCCACCGCGGAGCTGATCCAACATCGTCGCGCAGGGCAGTTATTCATTTGCTTGGATCGGCGCCCCCCAAACGACGCTCTGTCAGAACCTATCTATATACCACCCGAGCGGGACCGCGGCTTCGCCACCTCCGTTTAATGCTTCCGCCTCCAACAGCGTAGCGACCCGATCGGCCAGATGATCGCCGGAAACCGGCTTACGCAGCAGGCTGAACGAACCGTTCAGTTCCCGGCCAACGGCGAGCGCGGCGGTCTCACCGGCATACCCCGTGAGCAGGATGGCGGGCAGCCGCGGTCTACGTATTTGTGCCGCGCGAATGAGCGACACGCCGTCCATCCCCGGCATCGATAGGTCCGAGATGATCAGGTCCACGGCGCAACCTCCGTCCAGCAGCGCGAGGGCCCGCCGGCCTCCCTCCGCTTCAATAACGTCATAGCCGCGGTCGATCAGTTGTTCCGCGATCACTTCTCGAACTAACTCCTCATCTTCCACTACAAGAAGGCGCGGCTTTCTTTCGCCACTTACCGAAACAGCGGTTTTTCTTGAATGGTCAGGCCGCATGATCTCGATGTCGCTCAAGGGCAGCCACAACGCCACCACGGTTCCCAGGCCCGGGTCGCTGGCGATGGTGAGCGCACCGCCTGATTGCTGGGCAAAGCCGCGAGCCATGGGCAGACCAAGGCCGGTGCCTTTGCCTTGCGCCTTTGTGGTGAAGAAGGGTTCCATAACCCGCGGCAGCGTGGCGGGTTCAATCCCAGTTCCGGTGTCAGCGATGGTAAGACGAACGTAGGTCCCCGGCTCAAGCCCCTCCACCTCGTCGTTGTCTATTATCCGCTCGCTGGTGGCAGTGATGGTGATCGTCCCGCCCTGGGGCATCGCATCACGCGCATTGGTGGCTAGGCTGACCACCACGGACTCCAACTGGCTTCCGTCGGCAAGCACCGCCGGCAGCCCCTGAGCCACGTCCAACTCCACCCTGACGGCCGAACCCAATGTGTGTGCAAGTATCTCGCGCATGCCGTGGAGCATTTTGCAGATCTGAACTGGCGCGGCACGCAACTCACCTCGCCTGGCGAAGGCGAGCAGACGACGGGTCACGGACGCACCTCGCCAGGCCGCGTCTTCCACGATCTTGGACAGCCGCTTTACGGTATCCACGCTTTCCGCGTGCCGCCCGATCAGGCTGGCGCCGCCGGAGACAGCTTGCATGACGTTGTTGAAATCGTGCGCGATGCCGCCGGCGAGTTGCCCGAGCGCACTTAGCTTCTCGGCTTGGGCCAGTCTGGCCTGCACCGTTTCACGTGCCTTGACCTCTTCAATCACGCGGCTTTCGAGTTCATCGTGGGCCTGCTGGAGCCGAGCCTCTCGCTCGCGAAGGGCTGCTGCCGAACGTTCAAGCGCCGCCTCGCGCCCCGCGGCCTCACCGACGTCGACGTTTGTGCCGAGCCAGCGACGCACCCGCCCATCGGCGTCGCGCACCGGGGCAATGCGGGTCAGGAACATGCGGAACACGCCGTCAGCTCCACGCAGCGGAAATGTCATTTCAAACGGCTCGCCCGTTGCGAGAGAGGCGTTCCAGCGCTCCAGTACCCCGGGCAGCACCTTCGGATCGGGCACGGACTGCCAACCCCAGCCCTCCACCTCGGGAGGCGTTGTGCCGGTGTAGTCATACCAACGCTGGTTATACCAGTAGACGTGCCCATCTGGCTCGGCCATCCAACACAGCATCGGCAAGCCCTCCGCCAGAGTGAGGAATTCCTCCGCGGTCCGCTCAAGCGCTACTTTCATGCGCGCCTGCTCGACAGCCGCCCAAGTCCGGGCAGCTACCTCCTCTATCAACTCGACCTCGCCCGTCGTCCAGGCTCGCGGCTCACGATGGGCGAGATAGAGAAGCGCCTGCAAGCGGTCGTGCCGCACCAAGGGCACCATGATGAGCGAGCGTGTGTCCATCGATTGATGCGGCGCACTTCGCTCGCGGGTGCGATGATCAGAGACCACGTCCTTCACTACAAGTGTGCGTCCCGCACGCAGATCTTCCATGATCTCAGCTCCGAGAACAGAGAGATCAAGCGTGCCGATAGCGGCTGCGGCCATACCATCGCGATATTCATGGCCGACCGTTATACGTTTCGAAGTCACATCAAGTTCGCCGTAACCGACCCGACTTATCGAAAGGTGGCTGCCGAGCAAAGCGGCCGCGCCGTCCATCGTCTCGTCCGGTGTGGTCCGTAGCCGGCATGCGAGTTCGAGCAGCAGGGCCTGCCGGCTTTCCACTTGCTTACGCGCTGTCGTCACTTCGGAAAACAGCATAGCCCCCCCGATTTTGCCGTCTGCCCGATGCCATGGAGTCATCTCCCAGCGCACCCAGTCAGTGGAGCCGTCCGCGCGCGGAAATTCATCATCATCGGCACAGAGTGTCTCACCCCCTAGAACACGCCGGTGAATCTCCCGCCGATTTTGCGGGCATTCGGGAAAAACCTCGTAGTGGCTGTGATTGATCAAGGCTCCTTTGTCCACTGCATCATGCAACCTGTAGTCACTGATGTAACGTCGATTCGCCAAAAGATAGCGCATGTCTTTGTCAAACATTGCAATTGCGGCGGGTGCCCGCTCCACCAGCAGCCGCAGCCGGTCTTCCGAAGCAATGAGCTGCGCGGATAATTGCGCACGACTTATTTGGCGTAAGGCCAGAACGGCCGCCATTGCTGCGCCGAGCAGGGTCAAAAGACCGACCGCGGCAAGTGCGTAGGAAAGGCGGCGGTCGCGGTTACCAGCCTCGTCGACCGCAGCGCTCAGCAGAGTCTGCTGCCGCTGCTCTTCAGCAATTGCCGCGCCGATGATGGACCGAGCCTCCTCGATCCGGCTCATTCCGCGCTCCGTCATGATGATCGCGACGGCACCTGGCTGATTGCCGGCCTGCACGAGAGCAACGATTTCTGAAAATTCTGCGATCTTCGCTGCGATGATGCGGCCCAACTCGCGGATGCGCGTCTGCTGGATTGGACTGTATAGATTCATTTCGGCTAAGCGATCGAGCGACGCCGCGACCTCTTTGCGTCCCGTTTCGTAGGGCTCAAGAAAACCAGGCCTTGCAGTAATGACATAGCCACGTTCGGCCGTCTCAGTGTCTTGCAGCGCCGAGAGAAGATGCTGCGCCTCGAGAAGCACGGTTTGAGTGTGGATCTCCCGAAGTTCGGCTTTCCTGCGGTCGGAGGAAGCGCGCTCGCCGCTCCAGATAATGGCGGACAGGATCAAAAAAAGGCCTAAAAAAATCCCGGCCGCGGTCACCCAGAGCCGGCTTGCGACGCCATCACCCTTGCCGGCGCGAGGAAGTCTCAAACGTCGCTCTCCCCCAAAACAACGTCAACGGCCGGGCCGCAGCTTGGACGGGCACTTCTCTCCCGCCTGCTTGGGCTTTGTCCCAAAGATTTCTAAAAGTAAAGATATATTCAGGGCAAATTGCGAACAACGATTTTTTCGTAGTCAATATCAAGCTCATTCCGCGGTTCGCTCAAGGCACGCAGAAACATCCCGCGGATGTCGACCGCAGGTCTCTCGCACGGCCGTCCGCCTGCATCCGATGCACGAAGCGAAACAAGTAGCATGCGCCCGCTATCCGACCTTTCCGCATCCGAACTCAGGGCAAAACTCGCGCCCGGCTTATGACGCTTGCTAAATTCTTGCATACAGCGTGAGATTCGTCTGTCAACCACTCATCTTGCTGTGCCGACCTGCCTTGCCAAAACTCCTTGACCCGCAATGAAGTTTTCCGGGCCCGTTGCAAGTGTACCTGTTCCGCCAAATAGGAACCATCGTGCCGATATGGTCCTTCCCCGATGACGCCTGATCTCGCCCAACAATTCACTACGATTGCGCTTGGACACGTCACTCGCGAGTACCCCAACAAGCTGGACCACGTCCTGGCCGGCCCGGAAGACGCGGGCGGCCCAGCGGAGCTGCACCCGGTCTTCTACGGCAGCTTCGACTGGCATTCGTGCGTGCACGGGTACTGGATGCTGGCGCATCTCTACCGGCGCTTTCCCAACATGCCGAACGCCGCGGCGATCCGCGCCCTGTTCGACTCGCATCTGACGCCCGGCCGGATCGCCGGCGAATGCCGCTATCTCGCCCGCCCGGCAACACTTGGGTTCGAGCGTCCCTACGGCTGGGCCTGGCTGCTCAAGCTCGCCGCCGAGTTGGCGCTGCATGAGACATCGGAGGGTCAAGCGTGGTCAGCCGCTCTGGAACCGTTGGCCGATATATTCGCCCAGCGCTTCAAGGCGTTCCTGCCGATCGCCACCTACCCCGTCCGGGCCGGCGTGCACTCCAACACCGCCTTCGCCGTGCGGCTGACCTTGGATTACCCGGACGAGGCGCTGCGCGCACTGCTGACCGATGCCGCCCGGCGGTGGTACCGGGTGATGCGGACTGCCAGGCGTGGGAACCGGGCGGCGACGAATTCCTGTCCCCCGCACTGATCGAGGCCGAGTGCATGCGCACTGCCCTACCCGCCCCCGAGTTCCGCCTCTGGTTCGAGGCATTCTTGCCTCGGTTGGGGCAATCGCTGCCCGCGACTTTATTCACCCCCGCTAGTGTCAGCGACCGCAGCGACGGAAAGATCGCGCATCTCGACGGATTGAACCTCAGTCGCGCCTGGTGCTGGCGTGCGCTGGCTGAATTCACCCCTGATCCAGACGCAGCTCGGCGCGCCGCGCAGGTTCATCTCGATGCCAGCCTGCCACACGTCATGCGGCGACTACATGGGGGAACACTGGCTCGCCACTTTTGCGGTGCTCGCGCTCGGGTGACCTCTTTAGAACAGGGCGATGATCGGCTACGCTCGCCATCTTCACGAAGGAGCAGCGAATGGCCGGTCAGATCGAGGCGAAGCTGGCGGAACTCGGCATCACCCTGCCGCGGCCGATGCCCCCGATCGCGAACTACGTGCCCGTACGTCCTGACCGGCAATCTGGTTATCGTCTCCGGCCAGGTTCCGGCGATCGACGGCAAGATCGCGATCACCGGCAAGGTCAGTTGGGGTGTCTCGATCGAGCAGGCGAAGGAAGCCGCGCGGCTGTGTTTCATCAACGTACTGGTGCATCTGAAAGCGGCCTGCGGTGGCGACCTGGACCGGGTGAAGCGTGTGGTCCGTCTGGGGGGCTTCATCGCTGCCCCTTCCGAGTTCAATCAGCACGCCCAGGTGATGAACGGCGCGTCAGACCTGGCAGTGGCGATATTTGGTGAGGCCGGGCGGCACGCTCGCAGCACGATCGGGGTCCCTTCCCTGCCCGCCGACGCTGCTGTCGAGGTGGAGGGAATGTTTGAGCTCCACTAGGCCGCCTCGCATGCCAGATGGTTCGACCACCCTGACCCTCACGCTTCATGCCCGCATCGCGGAGGTCGGTGCGGCCGATTGGGACGCCTGCGCCGGCGCCGGGAATCCTTTCGTCAGCCACGCGTTCCTGAGCGCAATGGAGGACAGCGGATCGGCCAGTTCGCGCACCGGCTGGCTGCCGCAGCACGCGGTCCTGCGGCGCGATGGCGGCGAGATCGTCGGCGTCGTGCCGATGTATGTGAAGTCGCACAGCTACGGCGAATACGTGTTCGACCACGGCTGGGCCCACGCGCTGGAGCGGATCGGCGAGAACTATTATCCGAAATTACAGGCCGCGGCGCCGTTTAGTCCGGTACCGGGGCCTCGCTTGCTCCGCCGTCCGGGTGCCGGTGTTTCGGTGGCGACCATGGCGAACGCGCTGGAACAGGCGTGCCAGTCGCATGGGCTGTCCTCGGTCCATGTCACGTTTTGCACCGAGGATGAATGGAACGGTCTTGGTGATGCCGGCTGGCTGCAGCGCATCGGCATGCAGTTCCATTGGGAGAACGACGGCTATGCCAACTTCGAAAGCTTTCTGGGCGCGCTGTCATCCCGCAAGCGCAAGGTGCTTCGCCGCGAACGCCGCGATGCCAATGCTGCCGGCCTGACGTTCCATACGCTTTCCGGCGCAGACATCACCGAGCGGCACTGGGACGCGTTCTACGCGTTCTACCAGTCAACCGTGGACCGCAAATGGGGGTCGGCTTACCTAACCCGCTCGTTCTTCTCCATGCTCGGTCAGCGCCTTGGGGACAGGGTTGTGCTGATGTATGCCGAAAACGCCGGCAAGCCCGTCGCCGGCGCGTTGAACCTGGCCGGAGACGAGGCTCTTTATGGCCGCAACTGGGGCTGTCGGGGAGATTGGCCCTTCCTGCACTTCGAACTTTGCTACTATCGAGCCATCGATTGGGCCATCGAGCATGGGCTGAAGCGGGTCGAGGCCGGCGCGCAAGGACGGCACAAGATCCAGCGGGGATACACGCCGCGCTCTACCTATTCGGCCCATTGGATCACCCATACCGGGCTGCGCCGTGCGGTGGCGAACTTCCTGGTGGAAGAACGCGCCGGGGTCGAGGCTGAAATGGCCTGCCTTGCGCAGGAGTCGCCATTCCGCAAGGGCGAGGATTAATACGGCTAGTCGCTGCGCTGCTGTTCCTGCTGATTGACCGGACGCATAGTGTTCGGATGGCTCGCCGGCGGTCCCGGAGTTCACTCTTGACCGCGAAGCCTATGCCGAACCATATACGCCGTCCTGCGCCCGGGGGTCCGGTGGCAGAGTGGTGATGCATCGGACTGCAAATCCGCGGATGCCGGTTCGATTCCGGCCCGGACCTCCAATAAATCAATACCTTACTTTCATTCTTTGCTTCTGAAATACCAGGAGTGCCCGCGTCAGGACCAAGCGGCGCCTTCCGCGATCTTGCCGACTTCGATAGGCTGCAAAACCAAGGCTTTCCGCGAGAGCCGCGAAGGGCGCACTCGCATCCTCATGGTGGCTCGAGACGAACAGGGCTCTTCAATCAGACGTCGGGCAACGGGCTGGCGAGAACCTCAACCGCCCGGGAGCCGAGCATCGGCGTGTCGACGACGCCCGGGCTCAGCGTGTTCGCGCGGATGCTGCTGTTCGAACTCGGACCACGTCTGGACATACGAACGCGTTATCGCTGGTGCGTTGTCCGACCGGTTCCAGCTTAGCTTCACAGCCCCGCTATCAACTGCCTCTGCCCGGGGCTTTTGACCGGTTGCGAATGTGATTCCGAAGCCGCTTGCCCCCGCAATGCCTCGGTCAGGCGGCAGGGAATGTTCCCTTGGAGTTGCCGCTCGGAGTTGATTCGAGCGGTACCGCCACAGCCCCCCACGGCCGCAATGAGACAGCGGGCAGTCTGCTTTCCGGAGCAGAATTCACACAATGGGCCTTCTGCGCTGTCTTGGCCGGATGCAACCGATAATCCTCGTGTCACTCCGTCCGACATCGAACTACGGATCAATGAAGGTCGTCCACTGCCCAAGTGCATGAGTTGGATCAGTGTTAATTAAAGCCTTATATTGCCAAGCATCTTCTAACCTAACTCCAAAAACAAAAGCTTGCTTCTCGTAGGGATATCCGGACCATTCATCATTTATGTTGGTCGAGGATATAGTTCGTCAAGCTGGACCTGAAAAGCAGGCGGCTTTTATCGAGAGTTACGATAATTTGCTGAACCAGCTTGGGGATGACGAGGCCGTCCTATTTGGCGATGCGGTGCCACGCTGCGGTGCGGCCTGTGGGGTGCTGGGCACCGAAGACACGCCGGTCGCTGTGGAACAGACCAGCGGCCGGCACGCCTGAACTCACGGTGCGATCGATCTCGAGACCGGCAGAACCGGTATGATCGAGCGCACGGTGATGCGATCAGCTGATCTGTTGCTGCGGGCGATCGAGCGATGTATCCGGCAGCGGCTAGTCCACCTGTTTGTGGACAACGCCGCTACACCACGCCACCTGGTGCAGTGTTGGCCGGCCGGCCGGATGGAACTGCCTCATCCGACATGCCGCATCTGGATCCGCTGAGCGGCTATGGGGGTTGATGCACAAGCATGTGAGGGAAATATAACCGCCTTGAACGAGCATCGCCGATGACAGCCCGCTCCGCCTTGTCCCGGGTGGCTGATCCTGGCGCACCCTCGACAGCATTCAATGCGTTGGCGGCCACATGTAGAACTTTGTCCGCGGTCAATACGAATCTACAGCCTTCCAATCTAGGCGTCATAAAGTAGTTGCAATTCGGGTCATCCTCAAATACGGCGCGAGCGACGGATGTCGTTCGGTTATCCTTCCATGGAAGCCAATATGATCGCACAGTGTTATCAGAACTTTCAGACAGAAGGTCTAAAGACACAACGTCGTCAGCCTTATTTATATTTTCACCGCAATAATAAAACCCTTCGGTGGACTTACTTTCCATTCCGGTATCTGTTGTCTTGATTCCAAATCCCTCGCATAATATTATCCGCCGCGAATTTGCACCGGTAGCGGTTCTTAAACCGGTCCAAAAGTCCATTGTGTAATTTGGCACGATCCCACGCTCCTTTGAGAACACCGATGAGCCGTGTTGCGAATGTCAAATTAAGCGCATTTGCTCAAGATATTTCGATGGCGCTGGTCTCGTGCGGAGCATTCATACCATCGCGAGCGGCATCAAGGAAATTGTGCTGTTCGCTTTCACCCAGAGCTCCCAGAGCCTCACGTGATGGACATCGGACCAAGCCGGCTGCTCCGCGCCAAGCCCCTACCCCGGCGCAGGCCAGTTCGGTGTAGCGAGGCGTCCGACCGGGCAAACCCCGGTGCCGAGAGGCGCCCCGGCCGTGCCGTTGCGGGCTATCCTAGCGTGACTTCGGCCTCGATCACTTCCAGTTCGGCGGTCATGACCTTGCCCTTGGTTTCCGGCCCCAGGTAGACTGCGATGATATACACGACCAGCGAGCCGATCGCGCCGTACATCATCGGTTTGGCGAAACCCATGCCTTGGTTCACTGCGAAGTAGGTCAGGATCGGCGCGACGGCCGCGCCCCAAACCGCGCCCTGGTGATAGACGAAACCGGCGGCGGTGGCTCGTACCTCGGTCGGGAAGCGTTCCGAAAGCCAGCCGGGGTTCAGGGCATCCTTGCCGCTAAAGAAACAGATGAACAGCAGGAAGAACGCCAGTAAATAAGGTCACGATCGATCTGCGTGATATACAGCGGAATAAGGAACAAGGCGATGATCGTGGGGATCATCAGCGCCCAGCGCCGTCCGACGCGCTCCGACACCGCGCCCCAGAAGCTGCACGCGAGGAACCTGAGGATGTTGCCCCAGAATACCGGCACCGCCACCTGGGCCGGCGTCCAGCCCATTTCCTTGGTCAGATAGGTGCCGAGCATGGCCCAGACCGCGTAGTAGACGCAGAAGTTGGCGGCCATCCATAGGCAACCCGTGAGGGTGTTGTACAGATACTTGGGCTTGAAGATGGCGAACAGTGGCAGGGTGACCTGGGTTTGCGTCGCGTCCTGGATCTTCTTGTTTTCGGTCCAGACCTCGGGCTCTTTGACATAGATGCGGATCCAGACGCAGGCCAGGGCCGGCAGCACGCCCAGGATCAGCATGCCGCGCCATCCGTAGCCCTTATGCCATGCTTCCAACGGGCCATACAGGAAGCCATAAGCCAGGCCGGACAAGTGCGAAGCCCAACCCCCAGGAGCCCTGCAACACCCCGGACATCAGCCCGCGCGACCGCGCCGGCCAGGATTCCATCGCCAGCGCCGCGCCGGCCGGCCATTCCGCCCCCATGCCGATGCCCAACAGCGCCCGGATCACGAACAGGAAGGTAAAGCTGGGCGAGAAGCCCGCGAGGAAATTGCAGATGGAATACCAAAGAATCGAGATCATCAGAGGCGCTCGGCGCCCCAGCCGATCGGCCAGCCAACCGGATGCCGTCGCTCCACACAGGCGCATGACCAGCGTGACCGAGAAGATCGCGGTCACGTCGATCAGCGGCACCCCAAACTCCTGCGCAATCGGTGCCATGATCAGAAGGAAGACGGTGAAGTCGAAGGCGTCGAGCGTCCAACCCATCCAGGCGGCGCAATAGGCGTACCATTGGTCCTTGGTGGGTTCTTTCCACCACGGACCGTTTGCCGCGTTTCCGGCGTACCCAGACATTCGTTGAACTCCCTGCTTATGGCCTGCCTGTCGGATGGGCTGATGTTTGCCCATTCAGAGCCTAGCCTATCAGTGAGTTCAAGCCTGAAGCAACCAGCCCCGGGCGAGGCCGATGTAGGTCTTACCCGGTGCCGGATGGCCCAAGCGTGCTCCAAGGGCAAGCTGGCGGCTTGGGGATCATTGGGCTGGTATTACACGGCGAATTTGAAATTCTGTACCTTGCAGTGGGAGCCTCGTACGATCGATGAAAGACAACAGCATATGGCGGGCGGTGCGCGAGGGGCGGGCCGCGCTTGGGACCGGGCTCAAGGAGTTCGCGTCGCGCGGCGTCCCGTGGATCATCGAGGCCTCCGGCTTCGACTACTGCATGATCGACCATGAACATGGCGCCTTCGACCTCGAGACGATCGCGGATCTCGCCGGGTGGTTTCAGGCCACCGACGTCTCGGCGATCGTACGCATCCACAAATCCTTCACGCATCTGATTCCCGCGATCCTCGATCAGGGGATCATGGGTATCCAGGTTTCGGAGGTCGACAACGCCGAGGAGGCGCGCGCGATTGTGCGGGAGGCAAAATATCCGCCGATCGGCAATCGCGGTATCTCGGGGCAGGGGATGCACACGGGATACAGGAGCTATGGCGCCCGTCACGCGTCCGAGTATGCGCCTTGGGCCAATGCCAACATCATCGTTTGCGTGTCGATCGAGTCACTCGAGGGCCTGGAAAATGTCGAGGCGATCGCGGCCGTGGAGGGCATCGACATGATCGCCTATGGCCACTCCGACCTCAGTGCGCGCCTCGGCGTTCATCTCCAGCTTGAGCACCCGACGTTCAAGGCAGCCGTGCGCCGGATCGCGGAGGCCTGCAACGCCCACGGGAAACTGGCCCGAGGGTCGGCGGAAACCGAGGCGCAGATCGAGGAGTACTGGCAGCTTGGGTGCAAGGTGTTGAACCTGCCCGGCAACGACGTCAGCACCTATTTGGATGGCCTGAAGGCGCGTGCCAGCCGCGCACATGCTCGGCTCAAATCCATCGGTGTGCCGGTGCCTTGAGAGGTGCGCCGGTCAGGACGGGGGCCGATAACGTCGCCGAGATCAGCTTTGCCACGGGTCGACAACCCGGAGGCCGCCAGCCTCGTAGGGTGACGTGTCACGTGACGCGACGATGAAGCCACGCGAGGCGGCGATCGCCGCGATGTATCCATCCGGCGTCGGGAACCCGCGACCGGCGTTACGAGCAGCGACCGCGGAATGTCTAAATCGGACCCAACTCGCCCACCAGACCACGAGCCGGGGCCATCTCGAAGCCGGACGTTCGACACCACCGCCACGAGCTGGTGGTGGTGTCATGCATCATTCAGGGCGAAATCGGCACAGGACATCGAGTACCTAGGCCAAATAATGGCGCCCCGCCCCGAAGTGCGGGTCAGGAACCATACCCTCAACAACACAATCTATTTTCGCGAGGATGGGCGCAACTCGCCTCAACTGCCGCTCGATCGCACCAAGAGCAGTCCGCTCTAAGCAAGCAAGAACCACCTTATCTGGATGGATCTGAGTTGCCATTTGAACAAGATCATCACCCAAAGCATCATTGATATCTCGACCTGAACTCCTTGACCTCGCCTATAATAAATATTCCGTCCACAACGCAGCAGATATCCACCTCCTTGTTGGGAGGGGCGCGCCGTGTTTGAGGAATCGATCGGAAAAGGCCGAGGGGCGGTACGAAGAAAAAGGACTCCTCCGCCCGCCACTGCAGGTGACCCAAACTCCATACGAGACCAAGAAGGCCATGTTCTCGGAGCCCGTCAGCTAAGAAGTCGTTCATATAGAAATGCCATCGGAAGTCAGCAGGCAGTGGTGTTTGGGTTCGACAAACTGCACACGTCAAAACACGCGCCATCGAATCGATCGACGACCAATTAGCGTGCGCGCACTGCCGGCACGTCCAGCGGTGTCCTTGGGTGAAGACACCCTCCTGACATCTATTTTCGATCGAGATCTTGAGCCTCGCTTCGGCCTCGCTTTCTATCTCTTCTCTCGAAGGTTGTAGGGACGCTTCACCGTCAAGGTAGTCAGCCAAATCCTTCTTCCATTTTTGCAGGAGGTCGTCATAGCCGATCACAGTGAGGGGGTTCTTCAGCTGGTTTGGCACTACCTTCACCATAGCATCGACAAGAGATGCCCAATTCTCGTCGGAATTAACCGTTTCTGTCCGACTTAGTCGCTTATATGCCGGTTTTAGCGCCTGCAGGATTTGCCGTCTCTTTACGTCCGAACGGTTCTTCGATGGCGACGCCATTTCCATAAACGTTTTCTGCCAAAAGCCATTGCCCAACACCTCATAGGCTGTTGCCAAACTGCCAAACAAGCCGACTACGCCTCTGAGGTAGCGCCCTTTATCCCATGGGGTCACACCTCGATAGGACGAGGCGGCAAGGGAAGGGCCTGACACGGTATGTCGCCGGTCGAACAGATTGCGGACGAACAGGGACATCACGGCTTGATCGTCGGACGCCGGGATCGTGAACTGCACCCTTGTGCCGCCTTCCTGCGGAAATTCCTCGGGAAATACGCTGATCTTTCCGAGACGATTGATCCGTCCTTTCGACGTGAATAAGCGTAGGATTTCCCATCGGCGGGGCAACTTCCACCAATGTTTCACATTCGCATACGGCGATTGAACATCATGCCGTTCGACCTTTACGTCTGCCCCCCAACAACCGAGCCGAAGCGCAGGCGGAACTGGGGCAGCATCGATAAGGTGTCTAGGCAGAGGGCAGTCGAGCGAGAACGGAGATTCCAACACAAATTGACTTGGCTGATCGCGTTTCTGGAATTGTGTCTCTTCCAATTTTTCTTCTGTTGGGACGCAATCCAAAACCGATGAGATTGGCTCAATGACGACCCGAACATGGGTCGCCTGCCCCAATCGTGCGGCCAACGCAACTAAGCTCGCGGGATCAACGGATGCCGAGCGCAACGCGATTTGCCATACGCCGCCGCCACTAGCATTGAGCCAATTTCGCCTGGCGACAAAGTTCACTAAAGCATCGATGAATTCGCCATCGTCTAGTCGAGCTTCGGGTATTCGCAGCGGTGTCAAGCCATGCAGGAGCCACGACGCATATAAAAGACGGCTGTTCCAATAACATAGCCGGTCGACAGGACTATCGCCGATGATAAGGGTAAGGGAATGAGCCCAAGAGTGAAAGTTATGCGGAAGATCGAGCTCGACCATTGAACCAGCTAGATGAGCCATACTGACGATACTTGTATCCGTTGTCATAGCACGCAAAAGTTCGGATTCTCACTGACTTCGCGATCAGCCTTTTGCATGTGGTTAAGGCTGGAAGGCGCGTTGGGTGGCAGAATTGCAAGCGAGCCCACAAAATCGCGGATCTGCAGATCTATCGGCCACACCATTGTGCGGCCGGCTGATGAACTCCGCACGCCAAAACTGTCGGTGACAAAGCCGTCCCCTTCCCAAAATGGATAGGCGTCAATAACCGACGTGATGCGTGGTGTCAGATTTCCAACGGTCATCTTGAGTGCAGGAAGTCCAGAAAAACTCGACAGCCCCATTAAATTTAGATGGGGCCAATAGTTTGGCCGTCCATCGTCCAGGTGGCGGTGGGTTATGATCGCTTGTGGCATTATTTTATCCATATTTTCATGCATGTCCTGGGGAAGCGGCAGATAAGTGTAAATGATATCTGGATCGAAGCACCGAAGCCAAGTTAGATAGGCTGGATCTATGCCGTTGTTTATGCAGGGTACTATTAGGGTGTATCGTCCGCCCCAGCGCGAATAACATTCGTCGAATATCTTTGTGAGAATATCGTTGCTTGGATCGGTCAGAGGAACACAATACGCGACCCGGAGCGGGCGAGCAGACGTCGTGATTCCGATTTGTCGACTGAGTTTCAATGTGCAAATCCTCTTGATCCAACAACCTGTTTTGATCGTAGTCGATAAACTCCCGATCCGGAATCGGCCCAGATCGGCAATCGGCCAATGTCCGGTCTGGGCTGAACGGCGGCGCCTCAAGGTGGACCACGGGCTTCCACCCGCCTCGGCATTTCCGATCACCATTCAGAGCTAGGCTCAGAACACGAGCACCACCTCAAGCCGGACCGCGGTGCGCCGATGGAGCCAGGATACGAAATGGTGCATCCTGCCCGCCGATCAACAATGAAACGGGAGGAACAATGCGACTCCAAAACAAAATAGCGCTGCTGACCGGCGCGGCGGCTGCGATCAAGGGCGAACTCATGGGCTTCGGCGGCGCGGCGGCGCATCTGTTCGTCCGCGAGGGCGCGAAGGTCGTGCTCACCGACATCCGCGACGAACTGGGCGAGCGCGCCGCGGCCGCCCTGCGCGCCGAGGGCCATGACGCGCGCTACATGCACCTCGACGTGACATCGGAACAGAACTGGGCCCAGGTGGTGGACGCGGTGATGGCGGCGCACGGACGGCTGGACATCCTGTTCAACAACGCCGGTGTCTCCTTTCCCGGCAAAGTCGAGGACATCACCGTGGACATCTGGGACCGCGAGCTTGGCGTGCATGCCAAGGGGGTCTTCCTCGGCACCCGCACGGCGATCCCGGCCATGCGCAAAGGCGGTGGCGGGTCGATCATCAATACGTCCTCGGTGATGGGCATTGTCGGCAGCCCCACCTCGCCGGCCTATTCGGCCGCCAAGGGCGCCATCACGACCTTCACCAAGTCGGCGGCGCTGCAATATGCGAGGGAAAATATCCGCATCAATTCGGTGCACCCGGGCTATGCGGATACGCCGCTGACCGAGAAGCGCTTCAGCGATCCGGCCGTGCGCCAGACGCTGCTCGATCGCACGCCGATGGGTCGGCTCGGTACCGCCGAGGATATCGCCAATGGCGTGCTGTTCCTGGCGTCCGACGAAGCATCCTGGGTCACCGGCTCGGAACTGGTGATCGATGGCGGCATGACGGCGCAGTAAGCGCATATCGGTCACGGCCCGGCCGCACGCCGCTGGGGAAGGGCCATCCAGCGGCCCGGTTAGGAAATATGTGGTGCTGGCTCTGAATACCTATACCGCAGTTGTTACCCCGTCCTGCACCCTTGCCTGCATGTCCGCTTCGGAGAGGTCGCCCGGGTTGGGCAAGACACCCTGTCCGCGCTCCAACGCAGCAGTTTCCTCAGCCCATAGCCGCTCGCTCCTGACGCTGCTGATTGCGGCCGAGATGCCGCCGCATGAGGGCGCTCGCCGCGGCGCCCTTTCCCTGCTCCAGCAGCTGCACAAGTTCACGGTGTTCAGCGACGGCGTGCGAAGGCGCCTCCGACTGATCATACAGCAGCACCGCGAGCGACGTTGTCGATGCCAGCGTTTCGACGAACCCGCGCAAAAACTGGTTGCGGGCCATCGAGGCCAGCAACAAATGGAAATCGGTAAGCAGATGCACCAGCGTGACTTTATCGCCGCGCCGCTCCGCATCGGACTGCCGCCGCAGGTGATGCCTCAGCGCCTCGATCTGTTCGCGGGAATGACAGGCGGCGACGTGCTGCACGATCGTCGCCTCGACGATCCGTCTCGCCTCGTAGGCGTCGGCCACCACCTCATCCGAGGGCATCGCCACAACCGCGCCCCGGTTCCGCTCGATCCTGACCAGGCCGATCATCGCCAGCGAGCGTAAGGCCTGGCGTATCCGGGTCCGTCCGGCACGAAACCGCTGAGCAAGCAACTCTTCGGTCAACCGCTCGCCTGGCCGGAAACTGCCCTTGCTGATTTCGGCAGCCAGTAATCGCGAGATCCCGTCATCCGGCAGTGCCGCGGCAAACAGACTGGGTGCCACTGGCGCCGTGGCACGCCCGGGAAGGCTGCACAGAACTGCCCCGAAGGACTTTCCAAACCGTCGTCGCCGAGACGTCCAGCATATGACCGGCACGCAATTCAGACCGGATGCGCGACACGCCAAACCCGCGCAACCGCATCTCATGAATCAGCGCAGCCTCGGGTTCAAACACCTTGCGGTTAGGCGACGACCGTGGCTTGCGGCTTGCTTCCTCCAGGCCGGCGGCACCACTCGCTTCATACCGCAGCCACCATTTGCGCAAGGTCGCTCGGGAGATCGCAAACTGACGGCACACGGATGCGGTGTCCCGGGTTTGCGCGAACTGCTCCACCCAGGCCAGCCGCTCAGTCGCGCCGCCGGCTTCGGGCATGCGGTCCGCTCCCCTGCTATAGTGAATAGACACTATGCGCAGAACCCGCGGTCCCTCAAGCCACGATCGTATGCAATCCGAACGTGATCACTGGCTGGATTGTACACAATCGCCGGATGCTCCAAAGGCAAGCCGGCCATTTCGTGCTGGCATGGGGCTTGCGATGCCGTCGGCGACACGTCGTCATCGGCCACGCATCGGCAAAGGACAGAGAGATGAACCTCACGCTTTCCCGCCGCCATCTGCTGACTACCGCCGCGGCCATCCCGTTACTTGCGCGACCGGCCGTTTTGCGCGCCGAGACCAAAGACCTAGTAGTCGGAGGCGCCGCCGGAATGGCCGGCTACATGAAGGAGTTCGTGTTCCCGGTCGTCGAGAAGCAACTCGGCATCCACGTCGTGTTCGACGGAACGCGATCACTGGTCAATCTGGAGAAGCTGCGGGCTGACAAGGCCGCGCCGAAGATGTCGGTCGTGCTGATGGACGACCCCGTCATGCAGATCGCCTGGGATGACGGGCTGATAGCCAAGCTGACGCCGTCCGCGGTCCCGAACCTTGCCAAGATCAAGCCGGCGGCGGTGCATCTCGATGGCGCCTGGGCCAATTATCAGCAGCCCTGGGCCGGGATCGCCTACAACACCAAGGCCTTGCCTAACGGTGTGGCGAGTTACACCACCCTCTGGGACCCGGCGAACAAGGGGAAGGTAATCGTGCCTTCGCTGCAGAATACCGAGGGCCTGTGGACGCTCCTGGCCGCCTCACACCTGGAGACCGGCAAGCCATTCAAGGACGCACAGTATGACGCGGATTCAGGCTTCAAGAAGCTGGCCTCGCTGAAGCCGAACGTGCTGACCATCTATACCAACCAGCCACAGGCGGAGAATCTCGCTGGAATCGGGCGAAGCCTCACTGATGAGTGGGCAGTTTTCCAGCTACACGCTCATCCGAGCGGCGGCGGGGTCTCCGGTTGGGCTTTCAGCGCCGAAGGAGGGCGTGTTCGCGATGCCGTCAGGCATCTGCAAAGTGAAGGACGGCCCAAATGAAACGGCCGCGGATGCGTTCATCAACGCCTATCTGAGCCCGGAAATCCAGACCATCCTCGTCGAGAAATCCTTCGTGCTGCCGACCAACCCGAGCGCGACCATTCCGCCTGGGTTCGCGCAGCCGGGCGACCCGTTCGTCCCGGATTGGGGTTACGTCAACAAGAACCGCGCCGCCTGGATCGAGCGCTGGAACCAGGTCATGGCCTAAAGGCCGGGATGGCCGATCTCGACTACCTGGAGATCGACGGCGTCGCCAAACGGTTTCGCCAGATGGTCGTGCTGGACGATATCGCGCTGTCGGTTGGAAAGGGCGAGTTCGTCTCGCTGCTGGGGCCGTCAGGGTGCGGCAAGACAACGCTGCTGCGCATCCTGGCCGGACTGCTGGCTCCGGACCGCGGGCGGGTCATCCTGGGTGGACGCGATCTGGGACGCTTGCCGCCGCACCGGCGCAAGGTCGGCGTGGTGTTCCAGAACTACGCGCTGTTTCCGCATCTGACGGTAGCGGAGAACGTTGCGTTCGGGCTGCGGGCTCATGGCGTGTCGAAGGCGCGTATCGGCCCGCGGGTCAGCGAATTGCTGGCGATGGTGCAGCTGGGGCCCCTCGCCGGACGGCCGATAGCGCAACTCTCCGGCGGCCAGCAACAACGCGTCGCCATCGCCGGGCGCTCGCGGTCAGCCCTGATCTGGTCTTGCTGGACGAACCGTTGTCGGCTCTGGATCGCAAGCTGCGCGAGACAATGCAAGTAGAGTTGCGCGGTCTGCTGCGCCAACTCGGGATGACAGCAATCTTCGTTACGCATGACCAGGAAGAGGCTCTGGCACTGTCTGACCGGATCGCGGTGATGAATACCGGGCGAATTGAACAATTGGCTGTGCCGCAGACGATCTACGACCGCCCGGCCACGCCCTTCGTTTTGGATTTCGTAGGCCAGGCGACAGTGCTGCACGGCGAAGTAGTGCAGCAGAATGCCCAAACTGTGCTGGTCCGCACCAAACATGGGATGATCGAAGCGCCGGGCCGGTTCCTGCGCGGATCGCCGGTCATCGTCGCTGTCCGGCCCGAGCGGATCACCCTCGGACGTCCCAAGGCGGCCGACTGGACTGGCGCATCGCTGCCGTTGGCCGCTCGCACGTTCCTTGGTAGCCGCTGTCTGCTGCACGGCGCCGTTCATGGCGAAGACCGGGCGATTATCGAGCTGCCCGCCGATGCAGTCGGCAACGCCGCCCCCGGAGAAACAGTCGATATCGCGTGGCGCATAGCCGACACCCTGTTGTATCCGGCGGCCGCGGCATGACGCGTTTCGGCATCGGCTGGCTCGCAGCACCGGCGACCGCCTATTGCGTGTTGCTGTTCGCGATACCGCTGGCCGTGCTGCTCGTCGGAAGCCTGCATGGACCGGCCGGCTGGACGTTGGCCGGTTACACCACGTTCTTCGGCAGCGCCAGCGCCTGGGGAGTGATCGGGCGCACGCTACGCCTGGCCGCCATCACCACCGCCATCTGCTTCGCAATCGGCTACCCCGCCGCCTTCGCCCTGTCCTGGGCGCGAGGCTGGCTGCAATCGGTCCTGGTGGCCGCGCTGCTGCTGCCGCTGTCGCTGAGTGTCATCGTCAAGGCGTTTGGTTGGACCGTGCTGCTCCGGGGCGACGGGCTCATCAACGTGACGTTGCAGGCGATCGGGCTGACCAGCAGCCCGATGCGGCTGCTGTTCACCGAGACCGGGCTGCTGATCGGCATCGTCAACATCTTCCTGCCCTTCATGGTGCTGCCGTTATTTGCCAGTATCCGTCAACTGGACCCCCGTCTATCCGACGCGGCGGCAACACTGGGCGGCGGCCCGGTCCATTGCTTCCTGCGCGTCATCCTGCCGCTGACCGTGCCCGGCATCGTCGCCGGCGGCACTCTGGTGTTCTCGCTGTCGATCGCGGCCTATGTCATTCCGACGCTGCTGATGGGCGATGCCTACCAGACGTTGCCGACCACGATCGCCACGGCGTTCCTGTATCTGCAGGATCCGCAGCGCGGTTCTGTTGCCGGCGTGGTGCTGCTGGCGCTGTCCCTGCTGGTGGTCGCGGCGAGCGCCTCGCTCGGGCGCCGGTCGAACGCATCGTGACCCGATTGGTCGCCCGAGCATTCGCCGGGGCCATGTTGGCCGCGAGCGTGGTGTTCCTGCTGATGCCCCTGGTGGTTACCATACTCGTTTCGCTGTCGCCCTCGCCGGTGTTCGCCTTGCCGACCGACACCTTGTCATTGACTTGGTACCGGCACGTGAAGACCTTGGATGGACTGGCCGAATCGGTGGTGCTGACGCTGGAGGTGGCGGTGGTGGCGACCGCGGTCTCGCTCCTGATCGGCACGCTCGCGGCCATCGCCGTGGTGCGCGGTCAATTCCCCGGCCGGCGAGGCGATCGCGACGTTCCTGATCTCGCCGCTGATGCTGCCTGGTCTGGTGATCGGCATCGCGGTCCTGCAATATTTCCGGGCGCTGGGTTTGCGGGAAGCATTGCCAAGCTTGCTGCTGGCACATGTGGTGATCGTGCTGCCGTTCGTGATGCGGACGCTGACCGCTGGGCTGGCGCGCTTCGACTTCGCGCTGATCGACGCCGCTCGGACGCTGGGGCTGTCTTATCCCCGGGCGGTGCTGCGGGTGATGGTGCCCGTGTTGGCGCCGTCGTTCATCACCGGGGCACTGTTCGGGTTTCTGGCGTCGGTGGACAACTACCCGGTGTCGATCTTCCTGACCGACGTTTATCACCGCACGTTGCCGATTCAACTTCTGCAGTATCTTGGCGAGTCGCCCGACCCGACCGTCGCGGCCGTGTCCACTTTGATCATCGGACTAACGATCCTGATGCTGATCGCCGGCGACCGGCTGGTCGGGCTGAACCGGATGGCGGGGGTTTGATGCAGTCCGAGCGCGACTTCGCTGGCTACGGCCCTGCGCCGCCTAATCCGAGCTGGCCCGACGGTGCTCGGGTGGCCGTCTCCTTCGTGGTCAACGTCGAGGAAGGCGCGGAACTGTCGGTGGCCGATGGCGACGACGCAACGAGGCCGTGTACGAGGTCACCGACGAAGTGCGCGACGCGCCGGATCCGTGTCGTGACAGTCATTTCGAGTATGGCACCCGGGTCGGCTACTGGCGGATCATGCGATTGCTCGACTGTATACGCCGTCCCCGCGACGCTGAACGCCTGTGGCCGGTCAGTCTTCCGGTCCCCCTGGCTGGCGCGGGATGCGGTGACGCGGGGGCATGAGGTGGCCTGCCATGGCTGGCGCTGGGAACGCCATGCCGGGATGGATGAGGCGACGGAACGCCGCGCCATCGCTCGCGCCTGTGCCGCGATCCGGGATGCCACCGGGACCGCGCCGGTCGGCTGGCATACGCGGTCGGCGCCATCGGTCAACACCCGCCGGCTGCTGCTGGAGCATGGCGGTTTCTTGTATGACAGCGATGCCTATAGCGACGACCTGCCGTTTTTCGTTCCGGTAGGGGATGGCGCGCGGCATTGGTGCTGCCGTACAGCTTCGACACCAACGACATGCATTTTCACCAAGGGGCTCAACGGTTCACCACCGCGGCGCATTTCGCCGAATATGTCATCGATGCGTTCGACCAGCTTTGGGCCGAAGGGGCGGATACGCCACGGATGCTGTCGGTCGGCCTGCACCTGCGGATGATCGGGCGCCCCGGACGGATCGGCGGCCTGGAGCGGGTGTTGCGCCACATGCGCGATCGGGGCGGCGTCTGGCTGGCACGCCGCGACCAGATTGCCCGCCATTGGTTGGAACGCTTTCCCGAGCAAGATGCATGACGGAACCCGCGGCCGTTGGCCAGTCGCAACTGTGTTTGCAAGCTTTGGGCAAAGGCCTCGAATTCTAGCGATGTTGTTAGCCCGTCTTCGCGGATTCGTTGTATTTTGAGGAGGCCGCTCATTGGTTTTCAATGAGTTGGGCGAAAAAGTCTTCACTACATCAGGTGGCGCAGGTGACGGCGGCGATGGCGATTTTTGGCGGTGGCTGGGGCGGGAGCTGGAGCTGGAGCTGGTGGATCAGAAGCTGGAGTTCCGGTTCGGGCTGGGTGTAGCGGGTCAGCAGCAACTCGCGCCCATCGGTCGTCGGCAGATGGACATCGATCATCTGCACGGCGGCGAACTTCTCCACAGCGCTACGCGCGGTCAGCCCCGGCGCGAGGGCATGCAGTCGGCGCTGTAATGTGATTTGCAGACAGTAAGCCAGGAACGCGATGAAGATATGAGCCTCGATCCGACGCTCGTCCTGATGGAAGACCGGCCGAATCGCCAGGTCCCCTTTCAGGTTTTTGAACGCCTCTTCCACGGCGACAAGCTGAATGTAGGTACTGCCAGAGCAGCGCGGGATCGTTCTCGGTGAGGTTGGTGCGCAACAAATACCGCCCTTCACGTCGCCGCACCCGCCGCAACTTCTGGCGGTTAAGCGTATAGATGAACATGGAACTTTCCTTGTCCATCTCGATGTCCACTAGCCGCCATGCTGTTGGTGCGCGCGATCGCGCCGCCCCCAGCTTCATCAACATCTCCTCGCGCGATATTTCCATGGCGGCAAGCTCACGCAGCCGTTTCCACAGCCACTTCATCTGCCGCTTGCGCATCGCGCGTTCCTTGGAAACGCGATCGACACTCTCGGCGTAGACGTAAAGTTCGCTGTCTTCAGCGAGCAGTTTGACCTGCACGCCTTCGCGCGCCTGTTGCCAAGGCTTGGACAGCAGATCTTTCTCCAGCCGCGACAGACGGCCCTTCGGCGTTCCCACCAGATATTGCACCGGCGGTTCGCTGGCGCGCATTTCGGCCAGCACCGCTTCCGTCGGAATGCCGCGGTCCATGACCCACACTCGTCGAGCGCGGCCGTATTGCTGTGCGATCTTGTCGAGGAATGTCCGTAACGTTCTACAATCCGCAGTATTGCCGGGCAGGATCTCGTAGGCCAGGGGCAGACCGTCCGGCGTGATCACCAGCGCGATCACCACCTGCGGGCAGTCGGGCCGTTTGTCACGGCTGTAGCCGTGGCGGCGCTTGTCGCCCTCGGGCACATCCGCAGCATTGATCTCGAAATAGGTGCTGGTCAGATCGTAGAGCAGCACGTCGAAGTCGGCGTTGAACAAGTCGCGCCAGCGCGCCACTAGGTGCGAGAACAAATCCGCTTTGTGCGCCAGCAGAAAATCATGACAGGCGTAAAGCTTGTGCGGCTCGGCCAGACGGAAATCCGAACCGAGCAGATCGGCCATGGCACTGCGGCCGAACCAGTCGCGGTGCAACTTCCACTCGCTACCCGGCGCGATCAGCCGGTATGACACCAGCACCTGCAAGACCTGATCCCAGCGCGTGCCCTTGCGGTTGACCGGCAGACGCTCGGACCAGAAGCGATCCAATTGCAGCTCTTCCCACAACTGTCCAACCAGCCAGCATGCACCCCATTGCCGCGGTCGGCACAGCCGCATCTCCGATAGGCGAAGTTGTACGGTCGAACCGTCTGGCGTCACCGTGGCACAACGATCCTCAGGAAACAGCGCCAGCGTCCGTGGGCGTCCGGCGTCCTCGTCGAAAACCTCGATGGATTTGCGCCAGGCGGTCGCCTGCGACGGACTGATCTCACCCAGATACAGAACATGCCGTTGCACCACCCGACCGCCCTGGAGACGTCGGTTCTCGACGACGCTCCAATAGCTGTGCGTCTTGCCATCCTTCCGTCGTCGGGTTTGCCGCAAAAACATGACCCGGTAAGTCTAGCGAAGCAAATCAGCCCACGGAAACGGGGTAGGTCTTCACTACACCCGTTTTCAGCCGCCGAGGTCCGATATAGACGTGGCATTCCATATACTTATCATGCCACATCCGGACCAAACCGGGATTTTTCGGGATCGAATCCGCGA